>NZ_CP065511.1:3427500-4772500 GCF_022811925.1 Cytobacillus oceanisediminis
CTGTATAAAGTGGTGAACCCTAATGCGAATGCACCAATTGCCCCATTCACTATACTGTATCGAAACGGAAGCCGATAAAAGCCCTCAGCGATTAGAAGGGAAAGGATGAGAATAAGAAAGGGATTAAACTGATCATTGTAGGGAAATAGGGTTGCTACTGCAATAACCGTTTTAGTACCTAATATGAAAAATAAAACAATGGGCTTTTTCTCGATCAATGGAACGAGAAAAAAGAGCAGGAAGTAAAATGTTACCCCAAAAAGGTAAAATGGTAATTGATTTATGGGAAGGTTAAGATAAGCAATAGCAAAAGGCCAAACAACCATATTTAATAGGATCCAAAGCCAGTAGGATTTCATATTATGACCCCATTTCTTTAGGGTTTACAACTGTAAATTTTATCATTTAATAACCAAATTAACCATATTTTGTTCTTACAAGCAATGTGGTTCAGATATAATATATATAAATTCCAAGTCTTATAGTAAATTCACCTGTTTTTGAAAAAGTAGCCCTTCATTTACTGCTATATATTTACTAGAATGCGGTATTTCAACTCCTCAGCCGTTTATAGTTAGTAAGAAAACAAAATCTTCCTAAGCCATCACATTAAGTACCACGAGTTATGTTTCAGGAGCACCTCTGCTATTTGTCACAAAAACTCTCCTTACCTCGTTTTATTTTTGTAGCCTATGCTTTAAATCAGCATTTGGCACAATAAGATTGGAAGTGAAATGATGCAGGAAATGTACATGCAATATAAAGGATTGCTGTTTAAGCTCGCCTATCAATTGACAGGATCTGCCTCTGATGCAGAGGATGTTGTGCATGATGTGTTTTTGAAATTATATGATGTTCCGAAGGAGAAGCTATCCGAGCCTAAAGCTTATCTTTGTAAAATGGTCACAAATCGATGTTATGATTTACAAAAATCAGCGCGCAAAAAACGGGAGCAGTATTTTGGAGAGTGGCTTCCAGAGCCCCTGTTTCATTCGAGTTCGAGTGATGATTCCATCGATTCAGTCGAGCGGTGTGATTTATTGTCTTATGCGATGATTGTACTGCTTGAACGGCTTACACCAACGGAGCGTGTTGTTTTTGTCCTGCGTGAGGCACTCGGCTTTGACTATGAAGAAATTGCTGAGCTCATGGAAAAAAGCACGGTGAATTGCCGTAAACTGTTCAGTCGTGCCCGTGCAAAAATGGGGATTACCTCTGAAGAGCTTGTTCATACTGAAACAGCCCCTAATGAACTGATTACTGACTTTCTGGCAGCACTCAAACAGGGGAACATGAAGCGTATGGTATCTATGCTGGATCCTAATGTTATACTGGTCTCTGATGGTGGAGGAAAAGCAAAGGCTGCTATTTTTCCAATTAAAACGAGTGATCGCGTTGTACGCTTTCTTCTCGGCGTTTTACGCAAAGCATCAACGTTTGAGGGAATTCCACAAATTGAAATCAGTCAAATTAACGAACAGCCTGCTTTTATACAACGTTCTAATGATGGCATTCATACGGTGGGAATCATTCATACAGAGGGAAATTTGATCCGGAACATATACATTGTCCGAAACCCAGACAAACTGAAGCATACAGGAGTATAAACATAGATTTCATTCGGGTTCTATTTATACGGAGACCGATAAGATGGTTGCTTCCATCTTACCGGTCTTTTTTTGTACGGCTTAAACTGCAGAAGCCCATGATAATTACGGGTTTATACCGCTCATAGTCCAGCTTTAGTCAATCCAAAAGCTGCGTCAGCAGAACCCGGTACCGTTTTGAAAGCTATGCTGATACGGTTCCAGGCATTGATTGCCATGATGGAGAAGGTAAGATCTGATAGTTCTTTTTCTGATAGCTGCTCACGAACACTGTCATAAATGTCATTAGGAACACCGTGTGCAGGCAGCTTAGTCAAAATCTCAGTCCATTCAAGCGCTGCTCGTTCGCGTGGGCTAAACAGAGTGGATTCGCGCCAAATCGGGATATGATAAAGGCGAAGCTCACCCTCGCCATGGATCTTTGCCTGCTTGATATGCATATCCACGCAAAATGCACATCCATTCATTTGTGAAGCTCTAATGTGAACGAGATGAATGATTTTCTCCTCAATTGAACTTTCCTTCTCCACATTGCTCAGTGCAATCATCTTGTTGAAAAATTCTGGTGAATGTTGCATGTAATTAATACGTTGTGTCATATTGTTGTACCCCTTTTCTTTTTTTGATTGATTTTCTACTGGCGTATTAAATAGGTCATAAAAAATTGGCCCATTCGTTACGCCTCAAGACTAAAGGTAACTTATTAATTCTAGCTTTCGGGAGTTACTATTTCGCTCACTACCTTGCCATCTTTCACCTCCCTCTCTTAATCTCGCTCATATATATAACGATGGTGGAATTCTTTTTGTGACATCCTGACTACCATACAACCTAAGACATGAATTATAGTCACTAAGATTCAAGCTAAATACAAAACGGTTCTTTTACTTTCCTTACGAAAGCAAAAGAACCGTCCTATTTATCATATGCTTACATTCCAAACTTCTTCAACCTTAAATATTCATATACCCGGACTGCAAATCACTGAGAAACTTATCTTTTCTCCTAGACGATTACTTATATATTCGATCCATCTGAAAAGACCTTATACAATTTTCAGTTAGGTCATATAGTAATATATAATAAAGCCCTCTTCATATAATATTTTAATTGGTTAAGAAGTAGCGTTTATAGAAAAAAATCCCATAACCCATATCTTTTTCCCCATGTTATAATATGCAGTTGGATTATGCATTTTTTGTAAAAAATTGTAGTTTTTGCTGAAAGAATCGAGTGTTCTCTTTTTTTTCATTAAATCACAAAAAGTTACGATGAATCATAGTTTTAAAACGGCACCGCTATAGAATCCGCATAAATATAGGTAAGTAAATCAACCTCATATTCAGTGTAATTTGGATCAAGTTGGTTTCCATCCCAGCGTCTTCCGAATACTTCTTCAACGAGAATCTCCATTCCGCCTTCTGCATATTCTTCGATACGTTTTCTTGCTTTTCGCGGGAAGTCATATTCTTCGAATGCCTCAATGTTTTTGCCTAATTCTTCATCGCTAAGAATGATGGAATAGACCGTAGCTTTTTGTTTAACTTTTAGATAATTCGTTCTAAGTTCACGGCCACGTTCGCCTACTGAAGCTTTGCGGTTCTTCTTGAAACCAATGCTGGCACATAGCAAAAAGAGATCCTGGTATTTTACTTCAAATTTCGTGTTGAAGTGAAAATAGATTTCTTCATACTTCTTACTTGTATAGACCAATGCCTGATCAGCTAAAAAGTCCATTGTTTACCCCCTGGTTGACATAGTTTCATTTATTTGGACAGGTACAATGTTAGAGTGACCTGGTTCAATTTGCTCTAGCTTATACCATTTCCCAAGCTTGCCAGTACTCTTGAAACGGATCTCTTCTGTTCTGGAAAGTTCTGTATCGGTTAAGAGCAGTACCCATTGTGAAGTCAAATTAGGGACATTATCGATCAAATGGTCGCGATTATTCCCGGAAATACGGCCAAATGGCGTGTCCATGAATAGCGGGAAGTTAATATCCTCTGATCCACCCGCTGCAACCTTTGCCAGTGAGGTGATAAACGATAATGCAACAACCTGGCGCTGACCTTGTGAGATATCCTGAGTGATATTGATGTTATCCCAACCAATAATAGCAATCTCGTATTTTTCATTAATGTCAATACGCTTAACTAAATCTTTATCTTTTCGATCAATCAGAATCTTGAAGATTTCGGTCGTTTCTGTTGTTAGCTTCAAGCGCATATCGTCGCTGTATTCTTTAAATAATACTTCGAATTGGTTCTTTAGTGTTTCGATGTATTGAAGAATCTTAGAATCAATCCGTAAGCTCTCATTGTCTCGAAGCAAGCGGGTAAATTCCTTTTCCAATGCATCGAGCTGCTTTTCCTTTTCTGCCGACTGAAATGTTAATGAGTTCACATCAACCTCAAGATCACGAAGGTAACCTTTCTTTTCATTCAATGTACTTTCTAGACTCCTGAGGTTCTCCTGTTCCTGGGCTTTTTGCTGAACATCACTGTTATACTTATCAATCTCACGTTCGATTTCTTCAATTCCGTCCTTGATCTCTCGGAACTCGCGAAGCTTTGTTTCAATCGCATTCATAATCTCTTGTTCCTCCATTCCATAATCATGAATGCTAGAAGTAATTTGCGTGATTAACGGTGTTAATTCTGAACGTTTAAAGTTGTTTTTCAGCAGTTCAATATGTGTAAAATGCTCCTTGTTTTCATGCAGGTTGTTTCCACAGCAAGCACAAACCAGCTCATTTAGAGACTTTTCGATAACTTCGATAGGAATTAAATCCTTTTGATCCACTAAAATTTGATCTAGATAATTTTTCACCGAATAGTAGGTATCCTTCATCATTATGTGGAACCCATTCGAAATGAGTTCGGTTTTAATTTCATTCTTCTTGTCCTTAGCCAGTCGTACATGAAGGTTTTTCTTTTCCTTCTCTGTATTCAATTTTTCTTGAATCCTTTTTACATCCTGGTTCTCAGCAAGCTGGGCTTCAATCCGTTCAATTTCAAGCGAGCATGATACCATATTCTCTTCCTTTAGGCTCACCTTTTCCTGGATGTTGGCGATTTCAGTTGTCAAGGCATCAATATCATTTTGCTTTCTGGTTAGATCCAGACTTTGAGATGAAGAAGTAATTCTCCGTTTTTCAGAAGAATGCAGCCTCTTTAGAAGATTGATAGCTGCTTCCAGTTTGTCGATCTGAAGAAGCTTCACAATTCCGTTTTTAACCTCTTCCTTCACCTTTGCATCTGTTTTGGCCAACGTCTCAATCTTTTCGGCATCAAACAGAAAGAAATCCTTAATGCTTTCATCCAAAATTGTATTCATGATATTTTTAATTTCGTTTTCATCTGTAATCGGCTCAGCAGAATAATTTCCATGTACATCCACAATATTAAGCTCTACATCCATGATCTTCTCTGTAATATCCTTGCCTGCCTTGTACCCTCTCGCAAATCGCTGGATGACATACGTTTTCCCTTTATGCTCAAAAGTAATTTTCACTGAGCAATCGATCGGCATATTCGGATTTCGTTCCATCGCCAACAGATTAACAAGGTGGATTTTTTCCTTCGGGTTATCCTGTTGGATATGGGTGCTACCGTACAAACCAAACATTAATGCACGGAAAATACCCGTTTTCCCTTTTCCGTTTTCACCGAATACGATGGTGATATTCTGATCACCTTTGGCAAATTCAATCTTTTGGTCTCCATAAAACTGGCGGAAGTTTTGAAGCGCAATTTCAATTAGTTTCATTTCACTTCCTCCTCTAAGACCAACTCACGGATTTCATCGCGAATTAACTCTTCAATGCTGGCATTGGATCTGCGTCCGGCCTCCAATTCCTGAAGGAGGATTCTTGCAACATCTGACAGTTCCCCAGGAAACAGTTTAATTTTTTTCTCTATATCTTTATTTATGTTCATTATATAGCCCCCATTGTCGTTTGAAATTCTCTGTATACTTCCCAAGGCAGCTTATCCATCAAGTATTCAAGAGAATAAGCACTGAGTTCTCTTCCTACAACCTCCCTTGCCGTGTAGCTATTGATCGCGTACTGAGAGAATTCTGCAAACCTCGGTATTTCTTTTGAAGCAATGGATTTAAAGAGCTGGTCACTGGTATTTCTAGGCAAAACAACGAAATCATAAATTTCTGCAATGTTTTTGCCAGGATACGTCCGCAATATTCGCCCGCGCCGCTGGACGAATTCACGTGGATTCGAAGTGCTCGCAACGAAATAGGCGGTCCTTGTGCTCGGGACGTCAACCCCTTCATCCAAACATTTTATTGCAACGAGAATTTGTATCGCCCCATTGTCAAATGACTTAAGAATTTGCATTCTGTCCTGAAGGCTGACCTTCGAATCGAAGCGATGCACACGATAGCCAAGACTCGCCAGCTGTCCTGTAATCATTTCAACCTCGCCTGGTGCACAATAAACGAGTATATGAGAAACATCCTCTCTTTTTTTCTCACGGAAAATATTAAGAAGTTTTTCCTTTTTGTTTTCCGCTTTGCTCAGTATTAGAGCACGCTTCCGGTTCAGGTCACTAATCTCTTCATTGTCGGGTTTTTCCTGACCGAAAAGAGTAATTATCCTCTTCGTATATCTCTCATATCTCTCAATCTCGTCTTCTGTCAAGTCAATTATAAAAGGTTTATAGGTATACTCAGTGAGAGCACCGTTCCTAATGGCCGTCTTCATATCATATTCATAGACGGTATCACCAAAGAAGTCCTTAATATAGTTCGTACCGGCTTCATCCCACCAGCGGTCTGGAGTTGCTGACAGCCCAAGTTTAGCATCTATGCTTCCGAGCTTATTATTTCTGAGGCTGCTGACTCCAAAATAATGGCACTCATCGGCAATCAGGAATCCTTTTCCTCTTATTTTTTCTACCATGCTATTAAACTCTTCAGATGCTGCACTTCGATAAGTAGTAATCACAACATGCTTAAGAACGAACCCTGCATTGAAATCCCTGACATCCGTTTGTAGCTTTCCATACCATGATCTTTTACTCCCAAAGCAGGTAGTAAAACTTGTAAACCCGAGCAAGCGGCAGTTTTCCTCCCACTGCTCAACAAGATGGGTAAACGGCACAATGATCGTCAGGAAGATGCGGCCTTGTACTTTAAAAAACTCGTTCGCAATCATCAGACTCGTAATCGTTTTTCCTGTTCCAGTGGCCATTTCTAATATCCCATTCCAGTTATTGGCTTTAACCGCATCTATTGCTTCCTGCTGATAAGGACGAGGAATAATCTCATGGCGTTTTATTGGCTTCCTCTCCTTTTTATAACCGGTAATTTTTTCTTTAAGGATGTCAGGCATCTCAATGATCGTTAGGCCATTCGTCGTATTGTTCCATAGTCTTTCAAAGTCCTCAACCATATCATCAATACGAGTCCTGTCATAATCCTTCCAAAAAACATCTATTTTTTCAAAATTATCGCGGATACCGCCAAGTGTTTCATTTGCAGATCCAGAAAAAGCAATACGATTGCACGCCTGATCATAAAAAATACCAAACTTCTCATGATACAAGCTATTGTTATCAGTAAAAGCGATCTTTATATCTAGTTTGTTTTCAAAAATAAGCCATGCCAATGTATTAAGGGGATCCTCACGAATTGTGTCCTCACACATGTCAATTTCGCGGAGAAGACTGCTTGCAATAACGTCATATTTGGCTCTGTATCCCAAACGAATGACCTCAATATCCTCTGCTGTCAAATGAGGGCTCGCAATCAGTCTTATATATCCGTCTGAATGCAAGAAGGTTTCAAGCCCTTTGGCGATTACACCAAGACTGGAGCTGGTAAAATAACCCACGGCACGATCATATTGTACTGACCTTTCGATCACCTTGCTGTAAAAGTCAGCGTGAATCTGGTCTGCATCTGAACGGTATTTAAATTTCAAATTCAGACTCTCAAACGACATGACTATCACCCTTCTTTACTGTTACATAGCCAAGAACATCGAATTCAAGCTTTTCTGAGTTTCGAATTTCATATGGCAGAACCTTTTTGTGGTTATATTCCTGCTCTCTGACAATTCCATTCGCCATTAAATAATCATAAATGCTAATTTCGTGCATATTTCCTGTGTATTCATTTTCAAGAATATACAGCACCAGGTTTTCAAACGTCTTAAGCGGACTATTCTCTTTAACGACTATCAATTTATCATAACGGTAATCGCTAATATTCTTCTTTATCTGTCTGTATCCACACAGCTCAAGCATACTTGTCAGCAAGAAGGGATTCCACCTGAATTGGATTGAAGGAAGCTTTCTTCTATACCCCTTAAGATTGTTGATTGCAATATATGCTTTTCCCCCTTGGACTTCTTCAGAAAAGGCCTTTATCTCCTGTAAAACTTCATCAGTTACCTCAAACTTTTTAGAAGGATAGAGAACATTAAAGTCCACCTCAGTAAACAGACCATGATTCATTATTCTTTTCATGATGTTTCCGACCATTATTTCCTTATAACCATATTCCAGTAAAAGATCTCTTATTTCCTGTCTTGAGGTTTCGCCTGGAAATTTATCCTCAATGACTTTATCTACAGAATCATATTTGCATCCGTCCAAGTATAAAAAATTCGTATGGCCTTTTACAATTGGAATCATTTTTTTAATAATGGCGGGAAGTTTACCAGGTTCATCAATCCCTTTATTTCTCAAAAGAACCGATAACTTCCGATCAAACACCATATCCTTATACAGCTTATTTACTGTGGTAAAGCCTTCTTCGAATCCAGCTAAAAAGAACTGTTTTAATTGTTCTAATTCTGTCTCTGAAAAATTCAATTTCTCTACCAGGATGACGGAATTTGTTCCCCAGGGAATGAGCTGATCTGATTGGCCAACTGTTAAATCTATTTTATACAAAGGCTTCATGACTTCCAGTAGCTGATTCTTCGTACATTGACCGCCGTGTTTCTTCATGTATTCAATTAAGCTGTCTTCACGGCTTAATTTTGCATTTTCATTCCTGAAAATATTTAACGTATTGCCTTTACCAATAATGAATTTGTCATCAAGGTAATAGCGAATTAAGGAGTATAAATGCAGTTTGCTAATGATACCAAGCTTTTCAATCCGCCTGTGAAAATGTTCATATATTTCCTCTGTGTTCACAACTTCCTTAATCTCAAATTGCTCATTAAGATAGTCTTCAATCTGAGATATGAACTCTACATCGAAACTTTCGCTATCAAAGTATTGGAATGTTGAACTGTTCACGAGGATAACATCTTCAGTATCCCTAATTCTTGCGTCAATTGATCGAAGAGTTGTACCAAGATTATAAGCTAAGTGTTTCTTGGCTAACTGTTGCAGATAGGCTGCACCCTCTTCATCTACCCGCAAAGGCTCTTTAATATGATGTTCAAACATATAGTTCAGCACCTGATTCATGGACAGGCGAGATCTTGAGTAGACTTCGCCATATCTTATATAGCGTTCCTTTTCGAACATACGCTGAAGCATTTCTTCCGTTGGATTTTCGATTCCGATTGTCTGAAGTATTTCTTCTAAAGACTGATGGAAATCTGTTGCCGAAAAAACCACTGGAAGATCATCAAAAAATCCTTCGACTTGTTTAAGGTCCTTTTTATCAACATCAGATAAAAAGAAGATTCCCAATCGATCATAGTAATCCAATAATATATTTTCTTGTTTTAATAGTCCTACAATAAATGAAAACTCCGAACCGACAAGCTCGACGAACTGATCTCCGGTGATAAATGCTTCATGAGGGGATAAAACTTTTACGATCTCAGGGAAATGCTGTCTTTTAAGGTAAGCAGCCATCTTTTTGATCGCTTTTTTTGCGACTTGTCTTACTCTTTCTCTCGAAACTCCAAATTGCTTACCGGTTTCATCAAGGGTCATCCCCATTCCATATCGGTGCATAATAATACTATAGTCCCTATCCGGAAGGTTTGTGTTCATATTACTAATAATCGCGCTAGGTGTCTTTTGTTTCATAAGCAGTTGTGACAAACTCATAAGGAGCTGCGGTTCGAATTCTACTTTTAGCATCGACAATTCTTTGCCTTCAATTTCTTTAATCGTCAAAAGACTGGTCGATTTGGTTTGAAAACCGTAATTATAGAATAGAGCCTGTACTTGTATTTCTTTAATCGCTTCAAAAATCTCTCCTGATTGGAATAAGTTATCTGTTCTATCAGACTTATTATCTGCATATAAACCAAGTACTTTCATAACATCTTCAAACTTCTTCTTTCCTACTTTTGGCTGTTTGGAATAATCATATAAGTGTTCTGATGTGATTTGTCCAAGAGTAGCAATTCGCCTAAATTCACAGTAATGCCTGAAGGTAGTGTACTTCCGCTCCATGAAGATCTCTTCAATCTTAAGATTTGCTGCATGCAAACCTACGGACAAAGGATCTTCTTGGTCTGCAAATACACCCTCTGCCTGATGAAGAGCAAGCTCGGCACTCAACCTTTTCTCAACAGCCACTACGCGATTCTCTCCAACACCTTTTGTATTTTTAAAATCCAACAAGTGTTGACCCATAATATCGAAGATTGACTCAATGGAATGATCCGCGCAGAACATACGAAAAGAGCGGTATATATTTTCATGGAATACTGCATTTATGCTAGTTAGAGATTGTTTGTTATGTTCCTGATTCCCCAAGCCCTTATGTAATTCAAGTCGCTTTTCCACGATTTCTTTTACTACCTTGACTTTTCCAACTCCTACGCCCCTCATCATGCCATATTCATTAAAGTGGCTATCTGTAAGTTCGTTAATCGTCTTAATGCCCTTTTGTTTGCAAAAAGCAAAAAATGACCTATATTTAAAATCCGTAAAAATATCTTCAATAATGATTGAAGGGACAGAATCATCAGATCGAATACCTCCAGAAAGGAAAAGATTCAATCTCTCCTCAATAGCATTAACCTTTCCGACACCAACACCAAGCTGATATGCATAACCCCCAAGGTGCTTCTCTGTTATCTCTTCAACAAATTGAATACTGGCTTCTTTGCAATACTTTCGAAAAGTATTATATTGATTGTCTGCAAATACCACATCTATCGAATTCTCTGTTTCTAGATTGATACTTTCCCCATTTGCACTTTCTTTTTGGAGCAATTTATTTAGACGTTCCTTTACTTGGTTAAACTTGGCTGGGCTGACACCTTTTCTTCGTTTATGCTCTTCCAGATGATTTGGAGAAATGTCTGTGATATACGTAATTCCTATTCTTGAGCAAAAATTACGGAACATCCAAAATCGATCTTCTGAAAATGCTTCGGTAATTTTTATTTGCTTTTCGGCCCCTGGTTCTTCCTCTTTCGTTACATCTTCAAGGACAGATTTTGGTTCCTCATTTCCATTGGGCAAAAATGGAGTTGCTGTTTCATTAATTACACCACTGGCAGCTTCCTTCAAATTAAAACCAGCCTTTGACAGCTCCTTTTCTAGCAGAGCAAGATCAATATTTCGATTAATGGTTTTAAAGCCTTCAATTGGCACGTAATGAAAAAACTGATCAGTATCAACCTTGAACCTCTGATTGAACCCTGACAGCCCAAGAATCTGGTAATCAATTTTCTGGAACATTCCATTATTATCTGGTGAGTAAATTACAACTTCGGTTGAAACCACACTGGAAGGCAGGATATTATTTGGTTTTTCTGTATGGAAAGAAAAACCCCTTAACGAAAGCTCTTCTACAATATTAATAAATTCAAATTTATTTGAAACATAAAGTGTTCTTAAAGGGTCCAAGGATAACTGCTTCAGGGAAATCTGCTGGCACTTTGAAAGAAATGCTTTCAGACGTCCATCCTGCAAATCATCCAACGACTGCAAAACAGCCGGTATCTGTATATAATCATTCATGGATGCCCACCGACCCCTCTCTATTTTTATTCATATACTTCTATTTTACTATACAAATTGGAAGAGATCGACAGGGATTGACAAATTGGTAGGGATATTAGTTAAAAAGCGTCAGCCTCCCGTAGCCAAATAGAAGGATTTGTCCACGAGGGTTGCTTGACGCCACATCTTCCAGAGATGATTGGTTTGATGTAAGCCTCTTTTTAAAGTTAACCATATTTAACCGACTTCCATATTATTTACAATTATACCTTTTAATATACAATTAATTACTATTAATATCTTAATTCCCTTATTGAACTACTTCATGATTCTAATTTATAACAAAGAGTCCTTCTATTTATTTATTACTCTTAAATTATTAAATAAATTATTTTATAAGATAAAGATATACAAAACTATCCAAGAAATGTCACAAGGGCTTTAACCATCTCCTATGGAGATATCCAAAAGATACTAATTAATACTTAAAGTGGTAATCACCTTTTCACAATTTAAATAAAAAGAACTTCTGAACTGATAACTAGTTTTGATTTGAAGTTTAGGCTGTAAAATGTAATTACAATTGAATTATTAATATTAGCGCGAAAATAATTCCTTTCTGTTTTATTTGTTTATAACAATTTATTAAAGGTAATAATAATTAAAAATGGAAGGAGTATATTATGGCGGATAAGATTACAAAGGAACAACGAAGAAAAACATGCAGGCTATTAAATCTATATCAAAACTCGAAAGTATAGTTTCGAAAGAATTGTGGAAAAAAGGATTTCGCTTCAGAAGAAATTCTAAAGATTTATTTGGAAAACCTGATATTTCTATTAAGAAGTATAGAGTAGCAATCTTTATAGACTCTTGTTTTTGGCATCAATGCCCCTTACATGCTATTATGCCAAAAAGCAATACTGATTATTGGATAAAGAAACTTGCTAGGAACATTGAACGGGACAAGGAAGTTGATGAATACTATAAGAAGAAATGCTGGAACATTAAGAGAGTCTGGGAACATGAAATAAAAAATGACTTGGAAAAGGTAATAATGGAGTTAGGTGAGTTTATTGCCGTTGCCCAAGAACAAGTAAAAAGAGACCCCAAGGGATCTCTTTAAACTGATAAGGAAGTTTTGTTTGTTTTTACTTCAGTGTTTTCATATGCACTATTAAGTGCTGCAATCATACTTGTAGCAAGTCTTTTAATGACAGGAACACTTACTGCATTTCCTGCTTGCTTGTAAATATGAGAGTTTGCCATTTTTTCTGGAATTTTATAATCATCATCAACAGGAAATCCTTGAAACCTTAATGCTTCCTTAGGAGTTAATTTCCTATATCCCCAATCATCTACAATCAAAGGTACGTTATGCCCACCTGTTCCCATGTTAGCAGTCAAAGTAGGACAAACATTACTTTGATTTTCTCTAATATAAATTCTTCTTAATTGATAAACAGTATCTCTACGAGTCATTGCTTCTTGTATCATAGCGTAATATTGACTATTAGAAGTGTAATAAAAAGCAGGATCTTGTTTTTTATCACGATCTAAAATATTGTCAATTGTATTAGTTAGCGGAATTTTTTCTGGCCAAACGAAATTATTTAATGCCTCTTCATCCTTGAATCCAACAATAAAAATACGTTCCCGATTTTGCGGAATATTACCATATTCCATTGTATTCATAACTTTACTGTCAATATGATATCCACTTTCTCTAAGCATTTGTTCTATAACTCTAAATGTATTACCGTTATCGTGTCCTTTTAGATTTTTTACATTTTCTAAAAAGAATGCCTTTGGCTCCTTTGCACGAATAAAACGAACTACGTCAAAAAATAAAGTGCCTCGTGGGTCAATTGCCTCCGTATACCCCCCACATTCTGGGCAAAGGGCTCCATTAACATATTCATTATAAGTAACGCTATGCTCATGTTCACATTCATGACATTTATATTTCATCCCGTGACGGTTTCCTGCTACAGAAAATGCAACACACGGCCAGCCTGCCGTTAATACATCCACTTTCGGCATTTCGTGTTCACTTACTTTACGGATATCTTCTTCTTTCAATGTATGCTTAAAGTTCTCTCTATAAGTAATACAAGCATTCTTGTCCATTTCATTGGCCCATAAAATATTCATACCTGCTTGTTCAAACCCTTTGTCTATTCCACCTATTCCAGCAAATAGTGATGCAACTGTATATGGCATTCACAGTCCTCCTACCAAATCGAATATATGTTCTCTTATTTGAGATATATTTATTATATTATCATATATTGTCGATTTTAGCTTAAATACTAAATTCTTTCAAGTAATTTTATTTCTTATCGATAACGTCTCACCTTACGAATTTAGTAATTTAATGAATCCACTTTTGTATAGAGCAATTGTAGGTATTAATTTTTTGAAACTATTTAAACACAAAATTTTCTATTAAAAAGTCAATAAAATACAAAATTATATATAAGATCCCTAATTCTTAAACTCTTCCTCAAAATCAGCATATGAGCCTTTACTGGCAAAATTAATCTTAAACCGATAATCATCTATTTTAGTGACAAGTGCAGAGTCTATCCCCACCCGGTCTAGATCCTCATATGTAACTAGTCGACCAACAGGAACCTGTAAAATAGTACGTAGAATCCAATGACCTAATAATTTGTTAGGTTTTGACATAAATCCCTTTCCGCCTGACTGACATACTTTTGCGTCAATCTCTTTTCCATCTGGAAGTACTAAAATAAACGGCTCCTTTTCATCAGAATGGGGATCGTAAGGGAAGAATCCTTCAAATTGCTGATGTATCCAACTAGGAATCGGAATATAAACTTCGTCTTCATGTCTATCTCGACCTCCTGCATTCCACTGATTTAAGCCACTCTTTTCTTCCACTTTTCCAGATCGTGCGCTGTAAAGAGGTAGATAAATTTGTTCAAATTTCTCGTCTTGTTCATGTGCGATATAGTATTCTTCACTTTGGTCAGTTAACAATAATTGGAAGGGATCATCTAATACCTCTACATCAAACTTAGCAATAGGATTATTACATAAAAATTGTTTATATAAAGTAGATTTAGCAATATAGAATTTATAATGATTATACTTATCTTTAAAGAAAATGTTTTTATCAGTTGTCTTCTTTCTGTCTAACTTTATTGATGCCAAATCAATATAATGCATCTCTTCTTCATGTATTTCAAACATACCATCTTTTCGTGTCACTAAATGGTAAATCTTCTTAGATGTATTGTGTGCACGTTCTGTTGCCGCTATTCTGTTATTTCTAAGCTCAGCAATTTTTAGCATTATATTTTCTTCATTCAAACCTCTGAACTTTTCAATATCTTTGTTAAACTCTGCAACCTTTTCAAATTTCTTTCCGTTACCATGGACAAAGGTCTTCAGTCCTATACCCACACTACCTTTAAAGGCATCAAAAGAAATATCACCCCTTGATAAATTATTTGCATTAAGAGCCCTACAGAATATATTTTCTGCTGCTCGATAATATAGGTAGGGGGTTCTACTTTCACTAAATAAATTTGATAATGACCCTACTACTTGTAATAGTTTAATGTATTCCTTTTGCTCTTCTTGGCTCTGTTTATCAAAAAACAATTTCAATGTACCTCCAGTATCTAAATAATCAAATTATAGCAAATTATGTAAGGAAACTAAAAGAGGAATTTCTTTAAATGTTTCTTTATCTGTAATGATGATTTAATATCCTATATATTAATTTTTGAAAGTTTTGTGAACTAACAAGATTATCTCTCCTAAAAATAATAGAATATATTGACAGGAGGGATATTGTGGAAAAATTGATTAAAAAGCTACAACCACATTGTGTTAAGTGTGGAGAACCATTCTGGGAAGAAGATATTGTCCACACAGACACAATGTTTGAACAAATCCAACATATTGAGTGCTTTATATTTAAACCAGAATACATAAAAGAAACGGGAACCTTTGGTGATATAGTAAGAGAACACCAAGAATATAAAAAAATTTTTCTTGTCTTAAGAAGAGGTATGGCTCTTCATTAATTTAATATCTTTATATTCATATAACTAATAAACATGTTAAGAAATGAAATAAAATAACTTAAGTTGAAATTAATAAAACAAAACACCCTCTATCTCATTTATACAAGATAAGGGTGTTTTATGGTTAAATTAGGGTTTTGAGTTCCTTAGAGCATGTAGCTTTGTACTGAATCCAACATGCTTCCTGCTTCGCCCACTGCGTCACGTTCCGCTCTCCGGCAGATTCTTTCAGATAGGACAAAGTCTTATCTGCAATGATACGGATAATATCATCCCATTTTTCTGATAGTGATTGTTCTTCCCATACACCAACCAAATCAATTTGCTCGCTGTAGATATGGTGAAGCATTGCCACAGTATAATAAATGACGTTTGCCTTATAGCCTCTCAGCTTCATTTCATCAACGATTTCTTTGACGCGCTGATTAATGATGGCTCTGGCAATTAATTTCTGATAGACGGATAGAGTAATCTTATCCTGTGTGCTGCCGCTCCAGAAGCTCTTGTTCAGATCCATGAACTTCTTGAATGCTTCCTCTCCGCCCTTACTGGAAACGTGAGGATAGCCTTCCCATGACATGAAGTATTTAGCCAGATCGACTTTTGTAAGGACTTTATCTTTCGGATACTGCTTTTTGAAATCGGTCTGTTCTTTTCCTCGCTTGCGGCGGTTGATATCCACCATATACTGGCCTCTGGCACGTTCGAAGTACCATTTGCTTTCTGGTCTTCTTCCGTCTTTTGCAGGAATCCAGATATTGCGCGAAAATTTCTCAAGGTCGGACATGAAGCGTGTATTGGCCAATAGATCCGATTTATTGATCTTATTTTGCGTATTGGCATATTGTGAAATTCGGGAAATCATTTCATCTTCCAGCAGGTGCTGATCTTTTGAAACAAATTCGTTAACCTGAAGGATTGTAAGTTTTGCCTGGACGTATACATCCTTTAGGCTGATTCCCTCTTTATAAGCCTTATGGATGGAAGCCGTCGTTTGGCCGCCGTTTACAATTTGCCAGCCGCTAAGACCTGTTATTTTATATTGATTTACTCCATCTTTTACAGGCTCAAAGTCGCCTGTTCGGGCTACAGTTGAAATGCCGTTGTTATAGGCGACAAACATTTTCCGCTGGAATGGATCTTTAAGCGTATCGCGTATGCCCTTGTTGGTTCCGCCCCTTGCCTGCAGGAATGAACGAACATTTCGCTCAACAAGCTTTTGGCCCCATTCGTCATAGGATTTAGCAAGAAGCTCAGCTGAAATATAGCCTACATAACAGTCAAATTCCTTTACACCGCTTGAAGGGTCAGGAACAAACATCATTTCAAATGTTTCACCGTAATCTCTCTCAAAATCAATGTAGTCTGTCTCTATAGCCTGCTCAGATGTGATCAGCTGCTGGACTCGGTCAATATCCCATACTTGAACATTCACGGTCTCAATGCCAGGAATTGTCATTTCTACCGGCTTGTTTGAAGCATAGTACATATTTGTCACTACAAAAATATTAATCTCGTTTAAGCTGTCTATTTCTTCATCAATGACTTTAGCAAGGTCGTAAGCTTCCAAAGAATGGTCAATTGTTTGAAGAAGGGACTTGGCATTTGTGACAAAACGCTTCGCCCGATTGGCGATTTCTGCAACAGCAGTCATGTTGATTGAAAGCAGATCTTCCTCATTCTGCTCAAAATTATAATCAGCCACAAACAGATCTAATACATGATTTTCGTCATCAAAAGAATAGGCATTTACGGCAATGTTTTTTCCCGTATCCTTATAAGGAGGGATCAGGATTTCCGGATCATCCGGCCTGTCCATAAAGGAAATCATTTTTTCCAGGAATGGAACCTGATAGCTGCCTGTTTTTATCGCTTTTTCTTCCAGCTCCTCCATGAAATCGAGGAGAAATTCTTTTCTTTGTCTAGTTTCTATCATCTTTTACCCTTCCACTCTAAACATTTGGTATATGGTTTCTGGATCTTTCTCATAATCGGAACAATGAGTCAGATCAATATTATAACTTACATGGGAAATTCCCTTCGGCAGATGTTCCTTTAAAAGACGAGGGAAATCTTCCCCAGCTTCGTAAACCTCTGTTTTTTCCACGAAAAATAAGATATCGCCATATTCTTCTTCTCTAAAACCAAGATCAGTCATCAAATCACTATAAATAAGGGCGATTCTTTCAGATCGCTCCGCAAGCTTGGCCCGGACTTGTCCTGCCAGCTCCTGGAGGCTCATGCCATGTGTCCTGCTTTGTTCGAGGAAACAGACATATAGATAAATAGAAGATACGGCTTCACTTAGCTTCAGCTGGTTCTCATTAGATATTTTAATGGTTTTTGATAGTTTATCAATGACGGTTTTGATCTCGAGCCCGCATCTGGTGCCTTTGAAGTCAATTCTTCCCTTTGTCGGACCTTCCCACTGTTCAATAATGAGAGGAGGCTGGCCAGGGTGCTTATCAAGCCATTCATTGATAAACCATAATTCTCCAAAGAGCCCCCGCTGCTGTTCTTCAGAAAGCCGCTTAAATCCTCCGCGCTGGAAGAAAGTCCTCCATCGATCAAGTACTTTATAGACAGTCGAAAACAGAGATTCTTCCTTTTCAGCTACTAAATGTTCAGCGAGATTCTGGAGGACAACATCAAAAATTTCGGAGCTTTGTTCGTCCTCCTGTCTGATCACGAGGAAATAATGCTGCTTAAGCAGGAAAAGCTTCTCAAAATATTCTACTTTGACTGACATGCCTCGCCATTTCGGCAGTGCTTTTTCCTGATTATCGTCCCATGCTTCCGTGCCCAGATCAATGTATAGCTGGCGGTGATGATTCGCAGGATCAATTCCTGCAAACATGACAGGGCTCTCGTAAGTCAGGACATTCAGCTTATATACTTCACTGTCATCCTGGCTTTTAAGCTCTTGGATCATTTGTTCAAACTCTATTTTTAGGTTCAACACAGCTACTCTCCTTAAATAAAGTTATTTAGACCGTTTTATTAGTCTGGTAGACATTTGTATCGTCAATTTCAGTCCCAGGGAAAGAGAATGCAATTCCAATAGGCACCAGTTTTGACGAGAATCCGGCATCCAGACTGTTAAAGATCGGCACTTCTGGATGCAGAGGATAAATTAGCATTAACCCCTTTTCCTTGTCACGCATTCTGCGTTTCTCTGTACGGTCTTTGATTCCTTTAATTTCTTCATAATCAAGATCCATGTATTCGTGGTTTGGAGACACAATGGCCCCAATGTCTCTGATTTGATCCTTGCTCTCAGGCGCTTTCACTTTCTTACCAAGAGCAGCTGCCGATTTCAAATTGATCTTCCCTAAATCAACAGGATAATCTGATAGTCCAGAAGCTGATGAAGGATCCCCTTCTACTACTGCAACTGTCCAATCCGTCAGCTCTCCCTCTTTATTCACACGGTCAATATAATCGGCTATTAAAACAGAATTAACGATATTGCTGTCAGCAGTCTGATATTCTGACAGATATTCTTTAATCATGTCTGAATTAACGCCAGATGCAGCATAAAAGTTTGTTCTTCTGTAAGTTGTCTTTTCTAAAGGAAGCTTATTTGCCAGCTTGACAGTGGCATCCATATTTCCTTTAATGACTTCTTCACTTGGATCAAAAAGCCTTGTCTGCTGAAGGGTACCTGCATAAATCACATTAGAAGATACTGCATTTCTCATTTTCAGCGGGCTTGTCAGCTTCATCGTTGGATGGCTAAGCATCTTAACTGCATATTCAGAAGGTGTTTTTTTCATTGCAGCAAGACGGTCGAATTCCTGGCGCAGCTGAATCATCGCAATGGCCAGATGTTCAAAATTTGAAGCAATCTCATCTGACGTATAGATGCGGCAAAGATCCATGTATCCCTTCCTGTATCCAAACCAGCGCCCCATCTGCATGAGTGTGTCATACATAAGCGTGTTACGGTAGTAATAGGTGATGCTTAAGCCTTCCAGGGTAAGACCGCGGGATAATTTGTCTCCGCCTACGGCTATTACATTCAGGCCATCTTCTTTATATTGGTGGTAATCCAAAGCATCCCGGCTGTTACCGTTAATTTCGAAAACTTGGATCGTCTCACAGCATTTTCTCAGTTCTTCATATACTTCATCCCAGCTGAATTCTGGATGGTTTTCATTTGGCCAATCCCTGCTAGTAGGAAGGATATCATTTTCATAAAGCTCCTGCAGCTCTGCAATCACACTGCTTTCAGGATTATACTGAAGCTGTTTTGAGATGGCATCAAAGGTACGCAACACTTCATCTTTCACACTTGACTGAACGTCCTTGAAGCGTGAAGTATGAATAAGCATCGAATTATGCTTCTTTCTTTGCCCTCTCAAATTGCGGACAGCAATCACAAGCAGGAATTCCAGCATAGCTTCACGCATCTGCGGAGGCACCTCTTCAAACTTATCTGCATCAGATTTCTTTTTAATTGTCGTAAATACCTCAAGATCTTCCTGGCGTAAATGGCGGATCAGGCTTGGGCGAGTATCTTCAGCATCCTCTTCCACATTGAAGTATTCTTCAGGTCCGCAATATTCCTTCGGCTTTGGCAGGCCGACAAGGAAATCTTTCGGATATAGGTCGTCCCCTTCTGCCTCTGTACTTCCCTCTTTACTGATAAGAAGGTTTGCGAAAGGTGTTGCTGTATAGCCTGCAAATGCTTTGCGCTTAAATACTTCAAGTATTTGCCTGATCAGACGGTTGATCGTTTTCGGATCTTCATTTTTGTCTGGATTGGAAGTGTCAACGGATGCCTGGTCAGCCTCATCATCAATAATTAAGACTGGGATATCCAGATTATATAAATCACGGTGATTGATTAATTGATCTCTAAGCGATTCCAGAACGGTTTTGTTTTTCTTGACAACCATCAGCGTTGGCGAGTTCAGGTTGCTGGTTCCTCTTTGGCTGGACTTGATATCATTTACTTCTGTTGTCCAGGATGAAATGATATGCTCTGCGGTATTCGCATAAATTTGTGCAACTCCGATTGGATTGCCATCCTTATCTGTCCGGTTCCCGATTACCTCTTCATTCAAGCGGATCTGTGTTTGGGCTCTTAAGTCATTATGAATACCTGACAGTACAATGATCAGCTTATAGCCGACATCATAAGCCTTGTTGATCAAGCCAGTGAAGTTAGCTGTTTTACCAGACTGGACATATCCTAATACAAGTCCTCGCTTATCGAATGGCTCCATGGACTTTGGATTTCCAATCGAAGCCATAATCTGATTGGTTGTTTCATCAATGGCGGTAACCGCCTCAAGCGGCCAATTTTTAGCTTCGGACAGATATCTGCGGTACCTGGTCCAGAAAAATCCGCTTGCTGCCATTTTAGGCTCAAACCAGCTTTTTTCTTTCGAGTTCCTCATGACATAATCCTTGGGAACCTCCAAGCCAATTTTGTATTTCATGAACATTTCCAGAGACCATTTTTGGAATTGTGCATCATCAATTGGACCAAACCCGGATGCCAATACTCTCGCTAATTCAAGTGCTTTTTCTGCAGCTTCCTCCGAAGTTGCAGAGTGGGCTTTCAACATATAATAGTTATTCGTAAAGGCCTGTTCGAACAGGCTCTTATTATCAATTCCTGACAATCAAATTCGCCTCCGTTGTGATTGCTTTTAAGGTTGCCCGGTTCAGGCCGTCAAAGGCCGGCTGAGTTAAAAGAATGTTAAACAGCTGTTCTTCATTATCAGCCACATTCAGCTTCAGCATGGAAGAAGCAAATTGGATAACCAGCTCTTTCTGGCTGTCAGGCACTTCCTGCACTTCCTCTTCCGGAACCTTTGGAGAATCTATAATATTGCTTGGCGAGCCAAGCTGAATAAATTTAAGATACAAGTTTAATAGCTTTGCATTTTCATCATCCAGATTTTTAAGCAGTTCAGAAAGGATCGGATGATTTCGGTTCAAAATAAATTGCGGGCCATCTTCGCTTCCTGATTGCTCCCATGTATTCAGGCTGCCTTTTATGGAAGGATTCCTTGGACCCGGCTGGGTGCGGAAATAGAATATATCTCTTGAAACTTTACGTGCAATGGATGAAATGGCCTCAAGCCTTCTTTTTGCATCTTCAGGCAGGTTAATGCCCGACTTTTTGATATCCACCTGCCAGTCAGAGTCCGCAGCATTCGGAAGATCAATGCGCACCCTGGCAAGCTGTGAAGCTGCATCCTTCGGGAATAGACCCATCCAATCTCCGAAGTATAGAAGGCGATTTTCACGGTAAATATATAATCCCTGGTGATCACGCCAGCCTTTATACCCGCCCGCCTTCTTGTACTCCGGCTCTGTTAGATGAGAAGCATGCGGCAAAATAAAGTACTGTACTTTAATTCGGTTTTCATTGATCCTAAGCATCTGCATTTCGCCTTCCATGGTATTTGGATGATACCGCATGAAGGGATCCCATGGCACAATATCCTTTCCGTTAATGAACATCTCAACTTCGCTTTTTTCTAGAATCGAATGGAATACAAATTCTAGATGCCTATTAATCCGGGACACTTTATTATAGAAGCTGGTTTCTTTCAGCTTGCGTTTGCCGCCATAACCCATAAAGCGGTCAAGCTTATCAATGCAGACAATAGTTCCGCTTTCAGGTTCAATGTCACCCATTTTAGCTTTTACTTCTTCCGGTATCCTGGTGAAAAGCTGCCATTCATTGCATTCCGATACATGATCCAGGTCCCAGCATCTTTCGTTATAAACTCCATCTTTTTTGGACAGAACACTTAACCGTTTCCCTAGCGAAAAGGATGCAGTCTTTAAACCCATTCCAAATCGTCCGAGTTCATTTGCACCCCTTTTTGCTCTCGGATCCTTAGATCCAATATTCATGGCTGTCTGGAGCATCTCTTCATCCATGCCCGAGCCATTATCAGAAATTGTAATCATTCCATCACTTTCGCCATAGGCGAAATTAATATGTATTTTAACTGCCCTTGCGTCCAGGCTATTGTCAACTAAATCAGCAATCGCTGTATTTGCATTATATCCAATCGAACGAAGCGCTTGAATAACAGGCGCCGCAGAAGGTCTCGTCAGTACGGTTTCCATTCGAATAACTCCGTTTCATTACTAGGTTTGTAACAATTATAACAAAAATTTAATATATAAATAGGTAGAGATGGGGATTTACTTATTTTTACAGAGTGAAAAAAATTTTAATATAAAAGCTTATCGGAATGGAGTTCCAGATCTTTATGTAAATAGACTATCAAAGAACCCTATCAAAAAATAAAAAGGGTCTTAAGAAAATAGATAATTTAGGTGAAAAAAGACAGAAATAAATTCTGTCTCTGTTCATTCCATAGATTTTGTGTTTTTTGAATGTGAGATGTTTTGAATTAAGGCAATCCATTAGTTCTTTCAGAAATCACCTCACATAATCAGCCAAAAGCATCATCCACCCTAAACAAAACAGTAAAAGGAACCGACTCATTAAAATAATAAGCAGTCTCCCCCCTGTACTGAGTAACATCAATAATTTCAGGTATATCTATTGATCTTAAAGTTACTCTCAGTCTTTCAATAGATTTGATAAAGGTGTTCTTTCAGCTAGCTCCTCGGGAGAACTTGAGAGAAATTAAATTATAGGCGATACACTTTGAGTCAGCCAAGACATAATAGTATTAAAGAGAACCTACTTTTTCTATTTCTTTCTTCTTTTTCTCTTCTAGTTCTTCTTTAACTTTTTGTTCTATCAGTTCTTCAAACAAATCATCATAAGCTTCCTCTAAGTATATTTTACGAAACCTTTCACCAATCATGGTCTTTTCATCTCGTTTAACGATATGTTTATATAAATCTTTTACTAACTTTCTAGCTTCACCAAACTTATTTTCACCATCAGAAGTTTCATATATTATTTGATATATTGTTTCAGTTTTTTATCATTCGATACGTCACCAATACCTATGGCATTCTCAAAGTTTGATATTGAACAGAATATTCTCAGGTTTCTATCTCCCTTGAGTCTATATATTTTTTTACAATTCGTATGTTGAGCCTTTAAAGTGGAAGAAGAGTACCTTGTATGATTGTCCACATCATGTAAAACATCGTAATTTGAGTTAAACTGATTTAAAACTTTCATCAAGGTTCCAATTGTAGATTTACCCCTTGCACGAATAATATGTACGTTCTCATTCTCTAACTTAGCAAAATGTTTAAATGCAATATACTCCGTATCCCCTTCAACAATCAATACTTTATCTGCAAAGAAAAATTCATTAACATAAGAGTCTACATAGTTTAAAATTTTCATATTTTGAATATCATCATCATCAAATTGCTCGCTAATAGATTTATATAATTGAATTGCTTCTTTTTCACCAACACGGAAAACTTGAATAGAGGTATGTCTCTCAGATAAATCGATAAGTATTGGAGAATGGGTAGAAATCATTAGTGGCATTTTTTCACCGATTTTATATAGAGAACGACTTAATGCTCGAACTGCTTCTGGATGTAAGAAAGCTTCCGGTTCATCTATCAGTAATAATTTATTATCATTTTCACCCATGAGCTTTTTTTCTATCATGTTTTGAATGAGGTATATTAGACTCATCCGTTGTAAACCAGTCCCTTGATTTGCTAGTGGCATTTTAGCTTGTTTATTATTGTCAATATGAACACTTGAATTTGTTGACTTTAATATGTCTGTTGAAGAAAAGCCTTCACTCTCGCCACCTACTACATTTAAGGATAAATGTTCGGTAGAAAATAGAACTCGCAAGTTATCCGAGACATCATTACTTACTTGTTCTAGAAGTTTATCAGTGCTTAATTTAAGTTTTCTTAAAAACTCAGGGTAAGACTTTCTGATTTGAGCATATTCCTGTGCTAATTGGAACATTTCTTTCTCTACTTCAGGGTCTCCATTAAAACCCTCAAGCTTTTGTAAATCGTTTTTGATTATCTCAGTATATATGTTTTGAATTAAATCGTTAATATCATCAGGTAACATTGATGGGGTAATATAAAATGGTTTATTGTTTAAAATTTCTTCTAAAGTGTTTTTCAATTTATGGTTGTTTTTAATTTCAACACCATTTTCATCATAAAAACTAGGAGCAGATTCCTCTTTATATTTCTTTACGATAGATATTTTATCTTCTTCAGACTCAAATACCGCTTTTAGGACAATGTTCTGCCCACGTGTAGAAAAACAATCATTAGGGATAGTTTTTGCCTTAGTCTCTTTTTGAAAAAAACAATTGATAGCTTCTAATACAGTTGATTTACCTGTATTATTTCTTCCAGTTAATATAGCAATTGAGTCTTTTGAAAAATCGATGGTAAAGGTCTCTTTGAAAACCTTATAATTGGTTACACTAAAATTTGTTAATCTCACCAAACATTCCCCCTTTATATGTTGTTTAAATTCTACCATATATACCCTTCTTTTTGAGTGCTGGTCATTACAAGAAATTATAAAATCAATAAAACACTATCATTGAGATAGGTACTCTATAGAAACAACCTATGTTCTCACAAAAAAAGAGTCTGCATTGAGCTAACTCTATATTAGTAAGAGATAAGAGGACCTAGTCCCCTCTTTAAATAACGTATTAACGCAGCCGGGATCAGTACCTTTCTTTCAGCTGTGATGATAGGTGCCAACACGCATATAGATGGGTTCTGTTCTTGGCGGGGTCTTTAAAATTGTGTTCTTATTCAGCTTGTTTAGTAATGACGAGCATGACAAGCATTTTGAGCATCCTGGCCGTATCCTTTTTGGTTGGAGCGGTAATGGGTGCGCTCCCAGGCGGCGGTATGATTGGCGAGATGCTGACCTTGAGTGTGTTTGGTTTTCCGCCAGTTAATGTGGCATTAAGTTATTTTGATAATTAAAACATTTTTAAAAACAATAGCCTAATTCTTCGCTAAACATATGAAGGGTTTAGGCTTTTTTATCTTTAAAAAAAGCAGAATTGGTACATGTTTATGCCAATATCCAAATAAGAGAAATAGCAGCCAATTCCCCTCACATGTTAAAATCCTAAATATATATTCTAGTAAAGGAATGAATGGCTATTAATCTCCCTGACAAGGTGAAAAACCTGCCCTTAACTCCGGGCGTATATCTGATGAAGGATTCGCAGGGTCAAATTCTGTATGTGGGGAAGGCGAAAAATCTAAAGAATCGGGTTCAGTCTTATTTCCGGAACTCTAAAAATCATTCTCCAAAGATTAAAAAGCTGGTCAAACACTTAAGGGATTTTGACTATATCCTGACAGATACTGAATTCGAGGCTTTTATGCTTGAATGCCAATTAATTCAAAACATGAAGCCGCTATATAATCGAATGATGAAGAGTCCGCAGTCATTCATTTATATCTCGATCAGCCTTACCGGCAAGCACCGTAAGATTGATATTGCCTATAATCCCATTGAGAATGACGACAAGGCTTATTTTGGCCCTTTTACAAGCCGAAGCAATGTAGAAAGAGCTCTCCGGGGGTTAAAGGAATGCTTTAAGTTGAACTGCAGTAACCCCAATGGAAAGAACACTGCTTGCCTGAATTATTCCTTAGGCTCCTGCCTTGGCCGGTGTCTTGGGGGGCCTGCGGAACAACAGTACAATGACATCCTGGACAGGTTTATCGGTTTTCTGAAAGGCACTGACATGAGTATTCTAGAGGACATGAATCAAATGATGTTGAATGCCTCTGAAGCATTTGATTTTGAAGCGGCATCCGCCTATCGGGATCATACACAGGCGGTAAGCTCCCTGTTAAAAAAAGAAAAAGTGATCGAATTCACCGAAGAGAATCATAATATCGTCGCTATCGAAAGATTAACAGATTCAACGAATAAACTTTTCCTTATTAAAAGGACGGATATTCTGTTCAGCCACAACTATGATGCAGCAGGCAACATTGAGGAAAAAATAAAAACGAACATTTTAGCTTATTTTAAACAAGATGAAGCAAATGAAGCCCGAGACGTTAGCAGACATGAAATCGATGCTGCGCATATTGTTTACCGTTATTTACACAGCGGCAGCTGCTCTTATCTCATCATTCCAGAAAACTGGCTGGACTCTGAGAATCATTCCACCCTGGATCTGGAACTAGAGGATTTACTAAATAATCCTCAATACTTTCAGCCCCCTTTATAAAAATGAATAAGGGGGCTGTTTCTAATTACCTTCTCTTCGAATGGTTTTCTCTCAAACAAACGACTTTTTCTTTTCTGTCACCGCTTCAATCGAATCTCTCATGATTTGAATCATTTTCCTGATTTGATCATCAGTACTCGCCAGAGGCGGCATAAAGACGATTACATCCCCAAGCGGTCTTGTCAGCATGCCCCTTTTTCTCATTTCCAGTGTTGAATGATACCCCATTCGGCTTTCCCATGGGAAAGGCTTCCCTGTTTCTTTATCCTGAACTAGCTCAATGCCGCACATCAGTCCTAATTGGCGGATGTCTCCTGCATGTTTGAGGCTTTTTAATGCAACTAATTCAGATTGAATGACTTCTGCTTTTCTTGCTGCCTGTTCTGCAAGGTTTTCTTTTTCATAGATTTTCAGGTTAGCCAAGGCTACTGCACATCCGAGCTGATTGCCTGTGTAGGAATGCCCATGGAAGAATGTTTTCATTTCTTCATATTCCCCATAAAACTCCTGATAAATTTCCTCTGTCGTGAGTGTGGCAGCCAGCGGGAGATAACCGCCTGTGATCCCTTTCGCAACGGTCATGATATCCGGCTGAACGCCTTCATGCTCGACTGCAAACATCTTTCCTGTCCGGCCAAAGCCTGTCGCGACCTCATCCACAATTAAAAGGATATTAAATTCACGGCATAGCTCTTCTACCCCTTTAAGATAGCCACTAGGCATGACATTCATGCCGCCTGCTCCCTGGATAAGCGGTTCGAGTGTTATGGCTGCAATTTCTTCATGATGATCCCGGAAAATGGCTCTTAGGTCTGTTAATGCCCTTTCTTTAACTTCTGCTTCACCTGAATAAGGACTCCGGTATTGGAGAGGAAATGGAGCTTTTAAGGTTGGAAACATTAATGATCCATACACGCGGTGGAATAAATCAACATTCCCGATACTGATGGCTCCAATTGTATCTCCATGATAATTGTTCGTGAGCGTGACGAATTTCTTTTTCTTTTGTTTTCCTTTATTTTGCCAATATTGATAGGCCATTTTGATGGCGATTTCTACTGAAGTTGCCCCGGAATCTGAATAGAATACCCGCTGCAAATTCTCCGGTGTGATCTCTATAAGCTTCTCAGCAAGCCGGATGGCAGGAACATTCGCTGCTCCTAAAAGTGTGGAATGAGCGATTAAATCAAGCTGCTCCATTATCGCCTCATTCAATTCCTTTTTCCGGTGGCCGTGCACATTTAGCCAAAGTGAGGAGTAGCCATCCAAATATTCTTTCCCATTAATATCTTTCAGAATGATCCCTTCCCCGCTTTCAATGATCAGCGGATCCCTCTCATAGTCTGTCATTTGTGTAAACGGAAGCCATAGATGCTTCATGCTGCTTTCTAAAAGATTTGCCTGCTCTCTCAATTACTGTCCCCCTCCATTAGCTTTGAAAATAGATGTTCAAGCATTTCTGAATCACCAAAGGCAGATAATGGATTTTCTAGGTATGGGATCATCCCTAAAACAGGCACCTTGGTCATAAGCTCAATCATTCGTATGTTGTCCTGCTCAACCTTTGTATCCTCTATTGTCATCTGATTCATGATAATGCCGATCACATTTATCCCTTCTTGTTTTAATCTTTCAGCTGTCAGAACGGTGTGGTTGATTGTGCCTACCCCGGTCCTTGCCACAATCACAACTGGAGCGGACAGTTCTTTCATTAAATCAAGCATGTTGTATCCATCGTCCCTTAAAGGAACGATGACTCCGCCAGCACCTTCTATTAATACAAATTCATTCTCCCTTGACAGCCGCTGATAATGCTCAATGATCTTATTAACCTCTATTTCTATTTCCTCTTCCCTTGCTGCCAGATGCGGGGAGCATGGTTTTTTTAATAGATATGTAGTGGAAGCTGCTAATTCCGGATTGGCCAGTTTATAAAACTCAACATCTGGTGCGCAAAGCACGTCATGAATGATTTCAGCTCCACTTTGCACAGGCTTATATGCAGCCGCCTGGATGCCTTTCTTTGTTAAATAGGCTAAAAGAAGAGCGGCAGCTGTGGTTTTTCCTGCATCAGTATCTGTGCCTGTAATAAAGAGACTTCTAATAAATATTCCTCCTTTTATATGTTAACCATATTTACAATTAAGTTAACATATGAGAATATTATATTCAACTTATTGTCAACTAAAAAATATTAATGGTTGACATAAAAGGAGGCTCATATGAAAGATTTAAAGACTCAAGATTTGGTTCTTTGCGGCCTTTTTGCTGCTTTAATGGGCATGGGCGCAAATCTGTCCCCATTTCTCATGATCGGGAGTGTTCCTATTACTTTACAGCTTCTCTTTGCTATTTTAGCCGGGGCAGTGCTAGGGAGCAGAAAAGGATCAATTGCTATGCTGGTCTATGTGTTTGTTGGTTTAATAGGTGCACCTGTTTTTGCACAGTTTAAAGGAGGCCCTGCCCAGTTATTAAGCCCGACCTTCGGCTTTGTGCTGTCTTTTGTGGCTGTTGCTTATGTTACTGGAAAATGGGTTGGGGATTCTCAACTAGTTAAACAAAAGCATTATTTAATGGCAGGAACTTTAAGCCTATTTTGCAACTACATAATTGGAACCAACTGGATGTATTTTGCTCTTCTTCTTTGGGCTGATGCACCGGCAGGATTTAGCTACCGTATGGCCTGGGGCTGGATGCTTGCCTATTTTCCTCTCGACCTGGCCGTAACGGCTTTATCCTTTTTCCTCGTTCCAAAGCTGAAACAGGCACTTAGAAGGACACATTATCTTAACACCGATATGTGACAGCCATTTTGATTCTTCATGTAAAGGAGCCTAATCGACAGGTTATAAAAACCGCTGATTAGGCTCCTCAATCGTGCTTAGGTTGTGAGCAAAAAAAAGAAACTGTTTTTCCAACAGTTTCAACTTAATTATCCGTTTTCATCTTAATAATTTTTCCACTTATTAGACTCTTCAGCCGACTGGGTTCTTCTTAGCTATCAGAGCCTCTTACTTGCTTTACTACACTAAAAGGGGCCCATGTTAGAAATCCTAATTTTATATAAAAAGGCAAACTCACTACTTTTGTTGGCGAGTTTGTCTTTTTATCGTTTTCAGGTTTCACTCGATATCTCGTACTAGATAAATCATTCTTAATTAAGGATGCGATTGAAGTATTATGAAGTGATCTTTTACATTATGGAGTTAATTGTCTTCTGAAAAGCCTATCTCGTTAGAAATAAAAAGCTTAAGGCTTCCAACCGTTGGTTCATTTTCATCCTCGTTAAAAACATTTAATTTCACTTCAAAATCAACTGCATCTTTTGGTATTTTTACTATTTTTGAGTTCTTGCCATCGAGGTCATCAAAAATGAGTTCATTTACAACATCATCCTCTTCATATAAACGCATGCCTATTTCGAGTGATATAGAGGAATCAAAATTCCATGTCCAGTCGTAATCAATATAGATTTGGACTTCATCAGTCGTATAAATGCCAAAAGCATAAGCTTCATGCGTTTTCAAAGGTCCAAGCTTTTCTACAAAGGGCTTAATGATATGGGTTTCTGTATCAGCTGCATGAGGATCAAATATTGATGAATCATCGTCCCTGATAAATAAACTGCCCCGCAAACGAATGTTCCTGAACATATCTGAAGGCGGTGACCACTCTTTTAAAAGTGGACTGTCATTCACAATTACACATTGTCTCTCCTCTATATTAATACCTTTTATTGCTTTATTCATTAAATTGCATGGATCTGTATTATGGATCTTATCAGCAGGATCCGGATTAATTGGATCATCATACTTTCCATTTTCACGAACCAATAGAGCATGATTGGTTAATGGATGATCTAAGAAAAGATCTTACATCCATCTGCTTTCTCAAACTCTGCTCTTGCTTCATCCTAAAAAGTGTGTGGGGCCTGTCCCCCAAGTACGGTAACAATTTAACGAACCGGGGGACAGGCCCCCATGTTCTAAAATTCAGCTGCTGATTAAGTGGGTAGCTTGGATCATCAAGAAGATGCTTATTATAGGCCTGCTGAAATAGCGGACAGCAGAGCCATCCAATTTCAATTCTGTTGCTTCTCATAAACTGTTTTCATCACCTACTCTGGCATATTTTTGCTATTAGTCAGCATACTAGGTATAGCTCAACCTATTCATTTACTTTTTCTAGAGCCTTAAACTTTAATTTACTTCAGTGGGGGATTTTCATGTTTTGGAAAAAGGAAAAAAAGCAGACACTTCAAAAAGGACAGCAAAATCTCTCACTGGGACTATTAAAGGAGATTCTAGCCAATCTGGAAGACGCTGAGATTGTTGAGAGGCAAAAACCAGAAGGCCAATGTTTCACCTTCATTTACATAAGAACTTTGATAGATCAGGAAAGAATGAATGAAGCTTTATTCGAACCAGTGCTCCATTGTACAAATGAGTCAATCCAAGATTGTATTTCAACTTCTAAGGCAGAAGAAATATTCACTTTGGGGGAAGCTGAAAAACAATTATTGGCTGGGTCCGTTATTATTTTTGATTCGCTTAAGAAACAATGGTGGAGTGTCCTTCTTACAAATAATCTGGGACGCTCTATTGAAACTTCTGACACGGAAACAATATTATATGGGGCGAAAGACAGCTTTAGCGAGCAGCTGGATACGAATATTACCCTTATTCGCAGAAGGCTTCCGGTTACTGAATTAAAGTCGGAAAAGTTAAAGGTAGGTTCGTTAAGTGAAACGACGGTTGTCCTCATGTATATGGAGGGCGTAACAAATCCCGAGTTTGTATCGATTGCCAAGGAAAAAATTAATAAAATCGATTTCGATCTTTTTTTTGATTCTTCACAGATTGCTGCTTTTATGGAGGATCATCAGAACAGTATATTTCCACAGTTCCAGCAGACCGACCGGCCGGATGTCTGTGCTTATTCTTTAGGAATTGGCAAGCTGATTATTCTTGTCGATAATACTCCTTTCGTGTTGATTGGCCCAGTTACATTCTTTCATCTGTTCCAATCACCGGAGGACTATATTAACCGCTGGCCTGTCGCCAGTTTCTTACGCTTAATCCGTTATATCAGCTTTATTTTATCGATAACACTTATCCCGCTCTATGTAGCACTGACTACCCATCACTATCAAATGCTGCCCCTGCAAATTCTATTTGTTTTAGTAGAATCCAGAAGTAAATTGCCGTTTACTCCATTTTGGGAAGCATTGCTCATGCTGATTATTCTCGAAATTATCAAAGAAGCCAGCTTGCGGATGCCGACTAAATCCAGTCAGACACTTGGCGTAATCGGAGGAATTGTCATTGGACAGGCGGCCGTAGAGGCTGGCTTTGCCAGCAAAGTACTGATTGTGCTGGTAGGTGTATCAGCAATTGCCTCCTTCCTAGTCCCTAATTATCTCGTGACAAAAGCGAACACGATGATTCAATTTGTATTTTTGCTCCTCTCTTCATTTCTCGGAGTATTTGGAATAGTCCTGGGGATGATCATCATTTTGGCACATCTGAACAGTCTTACATCACTTAGACAGCCCTATTTTGCCCCAGTGGCTCCTTTATACTGGAAAGATTGGATTGACCTATTTATTCGTGGCCCTTTAACAAAAATGAAAACCAGGCCCGACCATTTGCACCCTTTCCAGAAATGGCGTTACAGCAAAAGGAGATGATCTAATGACTTCTATTTCTATAGAAAATAACACGTCTTCCTTTAATGGCATTTATGTGTTTTTTATCGCGAATCGGCTTCAGCTGCTTTATTTTTTATATGTAATGCCAACTGTTTTAACCCACCCATATATGATATGGGGTATTATTTTGGTGGGCATATTCTCTCAATTAAATTTAATCCTATTATCAAAATGGTTATCATCAGAGCATGCTTCAAAAGGGTATCCAGGTTTTGTACATCTATTCGGACAATGGATGATGCGTGTTTTTGCAGCAGTCGGCATCGTTGTGATTGGAATTAAAGTAACGGTTGTCACATTAGGATACGTTGAAATTATTCATCAGTTTGTGTTTCCCTCTATGAATCCAAATTGGCTGATTGTATTTATCATGGCAGTTTGCTGCTATACAGCATCACTGGGAATGGGTAATGCCATTCGTTTTTCCGTAATCGCCTTTCTCTGTTCCATATGGATGATCTTGCTTTTTTATACTTTTTTCATGCCGCCCATTGCTTCACTTCCCGACCTATATCCTTTAATTCCTGAAGATTGGTCAAATATTTCCTGGAAGGGCTTGCTGCTCATATGGTCATCTTTGTCCGGTCCGGAATATATCGTTTGTATCGCTCATTTACTGAACCCAAGAGGCAGCTTTCTTAAATATTTTACATTTGCCAATACATTATCAGTATTAGAATACCTGGTTTTATTTATAGCCTCTCTATTCTTTTTTGGATCCAAGTTCTTAAGCTTAAGCAAATTTCCTATTGTTACGATGGCTAGATATCTTCAATCTCCAATATTTGAAAGAGTTGATATCATTTTGATATGTTTGAATATCTTCAACTTAGTGTTTGGGGTTTCAATCTTTTTGCTATGTTTCTATGGCGCTCTCCGCATTTTAGGGAAAAAGCTGCAAACCAATCATTCCAAATGGGGAATTCAAATCATCTGCATCATCGCCTCAGTATGGCTAATTGCTGCAAACAAATGGATCTGGAGAGAAGAACATCAAAGCTTATTGCTTAATCTTGAAATATGGGGCAGTTCCCTTACGTACCTTCTGGTCCCCTTATTCCTTCTTATTTTCAGCAGAAAAAAGAGGGGCTTATAGAATATGGCATATTTAAAAAAGTCTATATGGATGACTATAGTATACTGTGTGATCTTGATCACTGGATGTGCTCCTTATCTGGAAAATAACGAAATTGAAGAAATTGCTCCAGTGATTTTTTGGTCACTGGATGCCGCCGAAGAGGGAAAGCTTGAAGCAACCACAGTCGTACCTCCTTTAGTTCAGGAAAAAAAACGCATCCTGACCATGCAGGTAGACCTGCTGAAGCAAAGCGGAAAAGGCTTTAACCTAAGGTATTACAGAGAGTTGAAGGTTGGGCAGCTTCGGGTTCTGTTAATTAATGAAGAGCTTGCAAAAAAAGGATTGAGGCCAATTATTAATACCATATTTACGGATCCTGACATTTCTCAGCGACTCTATCTCGTTATCGTTCAGGGAGATGTTAAAGATTATATTAAGGAAGAAATAGAAAGCCAGGAAAACCTGGATTACTTCCTTTATCGCATGTTAAAACACTACGAGAGAAAGCGGCAAGGCCAGCTGTCGATTGTAAATCTGCATCAATTCATGCAAAAGCTGTATTCCCCCTTTTCTGATCCAATCCTGCCAGTGTTCAAGGCAGAGAATGGAAATTTCAATTATGAAGGTACAGCTATTTTTCAAAATGACAAGCTAATCTCTGTCGTTACTGATTCAGATGATGAAATCTACCAGCTTATAGGGAATGATTATTATCTAAAATACCTTCCCATACCAAAACTATCTGTCGTATTAGGCCATGTGCGCACAAATGTAGATGTCACCTTCAACCGGGACTTTACAGAAATGAATTTCAAAGTAGAGCTGAAAGGCAGAATAGATGAGTATCAGGGTGAAAAGAATCTTAATGATTTGGATGATTTAGCAGAGATCACTAACGAAATTAATTCCCATCTTGAAACCCAAACCAAAGCATTTCTGCAAAAAAACCAGGAGTGGCAAACCGACCCGTTAGACATTGGAGCCAGAACATTAACCCCTTTCTCAAGGCCGATAGAGAAAAAAGAATGGAGGGAAAAATGGAGAAATCTGCAGATCAAGGTTAAATACCAGATGGATTTAGAACCGTTAATTAATATTCAGGAATGAAAAAGACCGCAGCCAGCAAAGTGAATGCTGGCTACGGTTATTTCTTTTAATATTTTTCAGCAACAAAATGAACGAATGTTGCTTTCGTGCAGCCATTACACTTCCTTTAACATTTTGCTTTTAATTCTCTCAAATTAAATAAAACCGGATGTGTCATTTTTAATTATCATTGGTCACTTAGAAACCGCCCCAGCCTCAACCAGCAAATCTACAAGATGAACAGCTCTTACACTCTTCTCAAGCCCTTCCCTTTGAATACCTAATTTCATTTGCAGCAGGCAGCCTGGATTGGCTGTTACAATTATGGAAGTATTGGTCTCTTTTACGTTTTTCATTTTACTGTCCAATATTTCCATGGAATCCTCGTAGTTAACAATATTATAGATGCCAGCAGAACCGCAGCACCGTTCTTTGTCATTCATTTCACGGTACCCTTTGCTTTTTACTTGCTTTAATAAAGATAATGGCTCATTTTTCACCTTTTGAACATTGATCATATGACAGGATGGCTGAAAGGTTATGGTTCCATTCACTTCCTTTGTAAAGCTCAAACCATCTAATTCAGATAGCACCTGTGAAATATCTCTTACCTTATTAGAGAAAGCTTGTGCACTTCTTTCCCACTCTATGTCTCCCTTAAATAGTTCACCATATTCCAAAAGAGTCGCACCGCATCCACCAGCATTGTTAACGATATAGTCTGTTTTTTCCTTTTCAAATGCCTCTATATTTCTTTTGGCAAGAAGTTTAGCGTCCGCTATTTTTCCGGCATGGGCATGCAGTGCACCACAGCACGTCTGATTTACAGGAATAAGTACGGCAGCTCCTGCCTTGGTCAGCAGGTCGATTGTATTCCTATTCGTCTCATAGAAGATGGCATCCATTACACAGCCGGTAATAAATCCAACAGTGACTTTCCTGGAACCAATGGCTTTGAAGAGGCGAGCCCTGTTTTTCCGTTCTGCGGGAGATGGAAGATCAGGGAGAACGGACTCAAATTTCCCTAGATGAAGCGGAGCAAATTGGGTTATTCCTGTTCTTTGTGCCATTTTTTGCATCCCGGACTTTTGATAAAGCCATGAAAGATATCCAATTGTATTCATCCATCTCTTTGATGGAAACATTTGATCAAAAATCAATGATTCACTTAACTTTTGTGTTATCGATTTTTGTTCTGCATTTTCTAAAACTTCTTTAGCGCCTTCTAAAATCTTCCCATACTGAACGCTGGTGGGACAGGCTGTTTCGCAGGCGCGGCATCCAAGGCATTTTTCGATTGGTTCCCGCAAATCCTCTGCCTTGATCTTGTCTTCTGCCAGCATTTTGACAAGATTAATGCGGCCACGCGGCGAATGCACCTCGCTCTTCATCGTTTCGTAAGTGGGGCAAACTGGCAAGCAATATCCGCATTGAACACAATTAAACGTCTCATCATAATGTAATTTGCTTTGTAGACCCGCTGCAGCTTTCATTCCCTCAGCACCAGCTTCTGGCCTTCTTCAGGAAAGATTTTACCGGGATTTAAAATGTTATTCGGGTCCCATATTTTTTTAATTCTTTTCATCATATCAAGACCGGCTGCACCCAATTCCATTTCCATAAAAGGAGCTTTTAGTGTTCCAATCCCGTGTTCACCAGAGAGTGTCCCTCCTAGTTCAACAGCAGCTTTAAAAATTTCCTCAACTGCTTTTTCAACCCGGATCATTTCCTCCGTATCTCTTTTATCACAGATAATATTTGGATGAAGGTTTCCGTCACCGGCATGTCCAAACACGACTAGATGAATATCATATTTCTCCCGGATTTCCTTTAGTTTTTGGAACATATCGGGAATCTTGCTGCGGGGTACTGTTGCATCTTCAGATACTTTAGTTGGTTTTATCTTTACAATAGCCGGGGAAACCAGCTTTCTTGCCTTCCAGTAACTCTGTGCTTCGTCCTGATTTTCTGCTATTTTCACTTTTACAGATTCAAAGCCTTTAAAAATCACTTCTATTTTTTTCATTTCTTCTTCAATAGCCAGAGGATGGCCATCAAGTTCTATTAAGAGAATGGCTTCTGCATCAATAGGGAGCCCCAGCGGCTGATAGTTCTCCACAGCTATTATGGAAGACTGATCCATGATTTCCATTTTGGCCGGAAGGATACCGGAAGTTAATATTTTCGAAATCGCTTGTCCTGACTGGACAAGATCATCAAAGACAGCCATCATGGTCTTTGATGCTGGAGGCTTTGGCACTAATTTCAGTGTCGCTTCCGTAATGATCCCAAGCGTACCTTCCGATCCAACGATCAATTTTGTTAAGTCATATCCAGTTACATTTTTTATTGTCTTTCCGCCTGTTCTAATGATTTCTCCCTCAGGGGTTACCACTTCCAAGCCGATAACATAATCCTTCGTTACCCCATATTTCAAGCCCCTTGGTCCGCCAGAATTTTCTGCTAAATTTCCACCAATTGTTGATACATGGGCACTGCTTGGATCAGGGGGGTACATGAGTCCAAACTTTTCTGCTTCTTGATTGATGCTCGCTGTCAGTACACCTGGTGATACGACTGCCACCAAATCATCAGGATAGATTTTCAAATTACCATTCCATTGGGACATGTCTAAAACCATCCCACCCTTAACAGGGAGAGGACCTCCACTTAATGAAGTCCCCTGACCTCTGGGGTATACTGGTATGTTAAATGTATTGGCCAACTTTAGAAGTGAAGAAATCTCCTCCTTATTTTTCACCTGGATGACCACTTCAGGAAGATAGCTGCCGAATGAAGCATCATAACTATAACTATATCGATCAGCCAAACTCGTAAAAATTTGGTCTGAAGGTATTATGCTTCTTATTTCCTCCATTAATAATTCCATTCTGATGGCCCCTTTGGTTATCCAATATTGAGCGACACAAACTTCTCTTCCAGATACTCCATCATTCCGTACTTGCCCCCTTCTCTTCCTACGCCGCTTTCCTTCATTCCTCCGAACGGGGCTTGTGCTGTTGTCGGCATGGCATCATTAATGCCAATAATGCCATATTCGAGAGATTCCATTACCCGGAAAGCGCGATTTAAATCAGAAGTGTAGCAGTAAGATGCAAGTCCGTATTCTGGATGATTTGCCCGTTTGATTGCTTCCTCTTCCGTTTCGAAGGTGAAAATCGGCACCACTGGGCCAAATGTTTCTTCTCTTGCAATCTTCATCGATTCATTTGCATGCTGTATAACAGTAGGCTGATAGAATACACCTTTAGCATTCATATCAGCCTGGGACCCTCCGCAAATAACCACACCGCCTTTTTCTTTGGCATCCTCCACATGTTCCATTACTTTATCAAGGCTCGCTTCATTAATTAATGGTCCAATATCTGTATCATCATCCATGCCATTCCCGATCTGCAGACGATTTACCTTTTCTGCAAACAAGCGGGTAAATTCATCTGCGGCCTTTTGCTGAACATAAATCCGGTTTGTGCATACACACGTTTGTCCAGCATTCCTGAACTTGCTTGCAACCGCTGCTTCTGCGGCTTTCTCTAAATCAGCATCCTCAAATACGATAAAAGGGGCATGACCGCCTAATTCCATTGAAACTTTTTTGACGGTATTTGACGCGTCCCTCATCAGTTTTTTCCCAACCGCCGTTGAACCTGTGAATGTCAGTTTCCGCACCTGCTTGCTGTCTAATAAAGTTTGGGCAATCTCATTAGAAGGTCCAATAATCAAATTGGCTACTCCTTTTGGTAAACCAGCCTGATGAATGGCTTCAAAAATTTTCACGGCCGTTAAGGGAGTAGCTGAAGCTGGTTTTAGGATGACAGGACATCCGGCAGCTAACGCTGGTGCAATTTTGCGGGTAACCATGGCGGCTGGAAAGTTCCAGGGTGTAATTGCGCCCGTCACTCCAACCGGCTCCTGCAGTACGAGTATGCGCTTATCTCGGCTGGAAGCTGGAATCGTCTCTCCATAAATACGCTTGGCTTCCTCTGCATACCAATCCATATAGGAAATCGCCAGTTTTACTTCACCAATGGATTCTTTCAGGGGTTTGCCCATCTCTTTCGTAATGGTTACTGCCAGATCTTCTTCTCTGTCTCTTAGACAATCTGCAATTTTTCTAAGATATTGCGATTTCTCAACTGCGCTTGTTTTCTTCCAGTCTTGAAAGGCAGCGGATGCGGCCTGGATTGCTTCCTCGGCTTCTTCCTTTCCTCCATAAGCGACAGCACCGAATTTTTCTAAAGTAGCAGGATTATACACAGTAATCGATTCATTTTTATAGGAAGATTTCCATTCTCCATTAATATATAGCATGACCGTTCTCCTTTTTAGCGAGTTGCTGCAATCCTTCTTTCAGTACAGAAACTGCTTGATCAAGTTCCTCTTTTAATACCGTTACAGACGGGATAAACCGCAAAACATTCTTCTCAGTGCCGCAGGTTAAAAGAATGACTCCATGTTCTAAAGCAAAATTCTTCAGCCAATTTACAGTAGTGGCATCCGGGCGGCCTTTTTCATCCGTGAACTCTATGCCAATCATCAAGCCCAGACCTCTAACATCGCCAATTCCGGCAAACTCTGACTGTAAATCATATAATTGCTGTTTTAGATATCCCCCTAAAGTTTGGGCGTTATCTATTCCTTCCCGTTTTAAAATTTCTATGGAAGCCAAGGCTGCCGCACACGAAACAGGGTTTCCGCCGTAAGTGCCTCCATGTGTTCCCGGTTCCCATTTTTCCATAATTTCTTTCTTAGCAATGATGGCACTTAAAGGGAAGCCTGAAGCAATTCCCTTTCCTAAGGTAAGAATGTCCGGCTCTACTCCAAAGTGTTCATAGGCAAACATTTTCCCTGTTCTTCCGAATCCGGTCTGAACTTCATCAAAAATAAGCAATATCCCATGCTGATCACAGATTTCTCTTATTTGTTTCAAAAATTCTTTCGGGGGTACAATATACCCTCCCTCTCCCTGTACAGGTTCAAGGATTATGGCAGCCACCTGGGATGGAGCAACTTGATACTGAAATACTTCATTGATACTTTGAATACACCTTTTCGTCTCTTCTTCATAACTTAGCCCGGTTCTAAAAGAATATGGATATTCACAAGCATATACGCTTGGAAGAAGTCCTTCATAATCCTGACGATAAGCTGAGCTTGAGAAAGTAATCGATGTCGCTGCGAGTGTGCGTCCATGGAATCCCCGTTTGAATGATAGGATGGCTGGACGCTTTGTCGCTTTTTTCGCTAATTTGATTGCTCCCTCATTCGCTTCTGCTCCGCTATTTGAAAAGTACACCATTTTCTGTGTTCCGGTTAATTCGTTCAGTTCCTCCGCTAATTGAATATAGGATGGATAGTAGGCCACATTATGGCCAACATGAATCATCGCATCCAGCTGCTGCTTCACTGCTTCAATTACCTCGGGATGACAGTGTCCAACATTATTTACTCCTACACCACTGGCAAAATCGAGATATTTCTTCCCGTTCTCGTCCTCTAGGGTTGAGCCATATGCTTTCGTTACACCTATCTTCGTTGCTCTGTTGGCAGCAGGGGGCAGAACAAGGTCGCCTCTTTCTGCTAGACTTTTATTCTTTTCAATCATAATGACTCCTCACTCTCTTCACGATAATCGCGTTTCCATAGCTCGATGTATTCTTCTGCATTTTTTTCCAGGTCATGTATTTCATTTTCTGTTAATTCACGCACGATTTTGGCAGGAACTCCAACAGCTAAGCTGCCTATAGGAATTACTTTCCCTGGAGGAACTAACGCACCCGCTCCAACTTGTGCTCCCTTTTCAATGACAGCACCATCTAAAATAATAGAACCAATGCCAATCAAAGCTCCATCTTCAATAGTACAGGCATGTAGAATGGCACCATGACCTACTGTAACCATTTTCCCTATCCTTAAAGGAGCATCAGGTGTCACATGGCAGATGCAGCCGTCCTGGATATTGCTTCCTTCACCTATTTCGATAAAATTATCATCGTCTGCTCTTAAGACTGATTGAGGCCAGACACTGACATTTTTGGCTATTCTGACGTCGCCAATCACTTGTGCCGAGCCATGAATCATGGTTTCGGCATGAATGGATGGAACCCGCCCTTTTAATTGTTCTATCATGAATATCCTTCTCCTTAATGAAAATCAGGATTTATTTATTTCACACATTATTGAGCTGCGAGTCCTAATTCTTTTAAGATCTCTTCCTTATGCTCTCCCAGCACAGGAGCAGCTTTCGCAATCTTTCCAGGTGTCTTTGATAGTTTTACAGGAATGCCTAATGCTTTTATTTTCCCGGCAACAGGGTGCACAACCTCTTCTATCATTCTTCTGGATAGTGTGTGCTGGTCAGTTAAAGATTCGGGATAGGTATTTATTGGGCCAGCAGGAATTCCCGCTTTCTCAAATTTTTCCAGCCAGTAATGTCTCGGATTCAGACTCGTCTTCTCTTCAATTAATCGGACAAATTCATTTAAGTGCTGAATTCGAGAGGCATCATCAACAAATCGGTCATCAGATAAGAATTCAGGTCTGCCGATGATCTGGCAAAATACTGGCCAATGATGTGGTGTATCTGCACCAACAGTAAAATAACCATCACTGGCACGAAATGCCTGATATGGAGCAGACAAGCGGTGTCCGCTTCCGGTAGGTGCAGGTGTTTCTCCCGTAAACCAATATTGGGTGCTTTCCCAAACCGATAATGCGAGTCCCGTATCATATAAAGAAGCGTCAATATACTGCCCCTCATTGGAATGAACCCTGGAATACAATGCGGATAAGATACCATAGACAGAAAACAGGCCAGAACCCAGATCGATAATCGGAAGGCCGCATTTAACAGGGTTGCCATTCCTTTCACCTGTCACACTCATAATACCGGTCATTCCCTGTGCGATTAAGTCATAACCGCCACGGGAAGAATAAGGGCCATACTGGCCAAACCCAGAAATAGAGCAGTAGATCAGTTTTGGGTTAATCTGATTAAGTGTTTCATAGTCTACGCCTAGACGCTTAACTACCCCAGGGCGGAAATTTTCTATCAAAATATCCGCGGTTTCAATTAACTTATAAAACACTTTCTGATCTTCGCCATCTTTTAAATCAAGCGTTATGCTGCGCTTGTTCCGATTGATCGCCATAAACGCACCGCTTTCCCCTTCCTTATAAGGGGACCATCTTCTGGTGCTTTCACCTTTTGGCGGTTCAACCTTTATGACATCAGCTCCCATATCGGCCAGCAGCATTCCGCAATAAGGCCCTGCCATGACCTGGCTTAAGTCAATTACTCTAATGCCTTCCAATGCACTCATTCAAACCATCTCCTTCTTTAAAATGGATTCCACTCTCTCAAAGTCTATTTAAGGCTTTATCTTCAAATAAATAGAGTTCCTGATTATCCAGAATGAGTTTGCCGTCGATTTCGACCCGCGGATCCTTTACGACCATATCGTAATGCCCTTTGGCCTTCACAGTTCCCCCGATATATGCATTCGTACCTAAAGCAATGTGGATCGTTCCATAAACCCCTTCATCACTTAGCATGCTGTTTTCCAATTCACATTCTGGATTCATGCCAATGCCAAACTCACCGGCAAAATAGATATTCCCTTCGTCATCATTCTTTTCCATTAGTATTTTCCTGAATTGCTCCGCTTCTCTGCCTCCTGTAATCGAAACCGCCTTTCCTTCCTTAAATACCACTTCAACTGGAGTCTCCATTAGACCCACCCCTGGAATACTCCCATCTACCACTAAAATTCCTTCAGCGGTTCCTTCAACCGGAGCAATGCTGGATTCGATGCAGTGAGCTGCCGAAACATCCGTACTGTTTGCAAACCCTGTTAGGGCTCTGCCTGGCCTGCCTTTGATGGAAAATCTTAAATCTGTGCCAAGGGCTGTCGTGATATGGACAAATTCACCAGCTGTCAATATGTCTGCCAGTTTCTCAACTTGAGGTCTTAGTGCAGCAAAGTCAGCACGCAGCACCTTGCTTAATAAAATGTCTTCATGTGCTTCAGGCAAGATTAATACTCGGGCTCCTGCCTTTTGTGCATCATGGCGGGCTTTTGTATGGGCAATGTTATAGGTTGTCGGTGCGATGATCACATCGGCTTCCTTCATAGCCGCTGCGACTGCATCCGGCAATGCATCTCCATGCCCTGTCCTCGGCGGCATTGAGATCGTGATGGGTTCAGCGTCGAGTGAACAGACCACAGATGCCAGAACTTTTGTGATTCCATCCGTTAAAAAATCTGTCAGGATGACAACTTTTTCTCCGCTCTTAACACCTGCCAGAACTTTTACGAGTGCTGTAGCGGCCGGGTACATTAGTGCTTCTTTCATTTTTTAAAACAACTCCCTGATTCATCAATTTTTATAAAGTTTAAACCTATATCCCTTTAAATACTGGCGGCTTTTTGTTAAAGAACGATTCAATCGCATGCTTGTGATCCCATGTATCCTGGCATTCAATAAACGCATCCAGTTCCTGTTCCATTGCTTCCTGCCACTCAAAATCCATGGTTTTCTGAATCGTGTTCTTCGCATGTCTTACTGCGATTGGAGCACGGGAAGCAATCAGCTGTGCCCATTCATGCGCTTCTGTTAATAAATTGTCAGGGGATACAACCCTGCTCGCTAACCCTCTTTGCAATGCTTCTTCAGCTGTTATCGTTCTGCCTGTCAATATCACTTCCTTGGCATATGCTTCACCCAATAGCCTGACTAACCGGGTTGGTCCGACAACCAGTCCAACCTTTACCCCTGCCGCACAAAGCTTTGCACGTTCCGACATGATGCGAATATCACAGGCTAAGGCAAGCTCGAACCCTCCGCCAAATGCATAGCCATTAACTGCAGCAATCACAGGCTGGGGCATTTCGTTGACAATATCGTATATTCTGCAATCTTCCTCTAAGAAATGCCGGACAGATTCAGGAGTCAGCTCACCTTCCTCGTTTAAATCGGCTCCTGCACAAAATGCCCGATCCCCTTCTCCAGTAAGGACAATAACCCGGACATCCGAGGAGGTTTTAAGCTCCTCCATATAGGGAACAAACTCTTGCCGAAACTCTTTCGTCAAAATATTCATTGGCGGGTTTTTAATGGTAATGGTGCAAATAAAATCGGATATTTCAGCATGAATTTTTTCCAACCTTTTCATCACCCTTCTAAGATTCCTGTTCGAGCTCAGCAGAGATTTTTATTTTTTTCCTGGGTATATCCTCCAGACGTCCATCTATGCCTTTGCTTCTTTGATACTTATCCCATAAAATAACGGCTATTGGGCATAATATCGAGGTAGTAATAGTAGAAATGGAAATTTGTATTGTGGCTAAATTGGCAATTTCCTGAAAACTTTGAGCCTTTTCCACCGTCATCAGACCTGCACCCGCTGCCACTGATGCTGCCGCTGCGATTGCAGCAGGTGTTCCCACTGCGTTCCCTGCCGTTGATGCTTCTGCAACAGGGCCAATCGTACTTTTTTCTCCAAATAACCTATAGACCAGGATTCCGGTTAATGCGGTAAAAATGACTGTGGCAAACCCGAGAGCCAAACCTCCCCAAACAGCTTCAGGATTAAAGAAACTCATGAAATTCATTCCTGCTCCAAGACAGAAAGCAAAGAATGGTACAAGCAGCGTTTCACCAGGCTTTAAAAACTCCCGAATGTCTTCATCCAGATTTCCCAACAGCATTCCTAAAGCAATTGGAAGCAGGACAGCTATGAATGCGATTAAAGGAAAATTAACGCCAACCATCCCCAAAGCCAGCATGGTGAAAAAAGGACCGTCATTCAGAGTTAATACGGAAATGGCTCCAACATCTGACCGATTCCCGTATTGCCCTGTCAAAACGGCATACATTCCTTCATTTCCATTGGTCATGGCAGCAATAATAGCCAGGGTAGATAATCCAAGCAGACCGTTCATTGGGTCAAAAAATACCCCAAATAAAATACCGATCGCAATCCCGGTTAAACACTTGCTTCCTGTTAATAGAATTCCTTTCTTTAAGGCCTTTCCGCCTACTCGCAAATTCATCTGGCTGCCTGCACAAAATAAGAACAAGCCAATGAGTGTTAACGTTCCTGTTTTAAAGAGTGCTTCCGAGAATCCTCCGATTTTCATAAACTCATAAATTCCTTCTTCAACCGGCGATACCCCTATGCTTTTAAGGAAATTCATTATAAATGGAATGTGAAGCTGATCAATCGTATTAAATAAAGCGCCAAGCATCAGCGGAATGACCATCAGACCTCCGGGCACTTTTTCAATTGTTTGCTTTATCCTCATTTAAATCACCGCCATATCTATTATTTGATTTCCTTTTAAATCAAACTCTTTATATCCTATCTCTTCATCTTTCATTGAATCATTGGATCATTTAGGAGTGTAAATAATAATTACGTTTTTCAAGGTAATCGAATATACATAAGTTTTTCAAACACCACATAAATGAATCCAATCATCCCTATAGATACTAATGTGGCCGTATACCAGCGAACTTCCTTATAATACAGCATGCCGATGAGTAAAAAGATTAAAGTAGAATACAGAAAACCTATAAAAGGTATTAACAGAAAGACATAAACAACTGTCAATAGCAGATATAGTATCCCTCTTTTAACTTCCTGAATAGAGGCAGAACCTGTTTCCTCTTCCTCCTCTTTTTTCTTTCTGACCGCTTGGACAAACTGCCAGATTGATAGACCTATCAAACTATAGCCGAGCAGCATGGGAAATGAACGAGATGAATTTAAAAAATGTTCTCCTGGCGGGAATTTATAGCTGCCTATTACAAAAAAGAGGCCAATCGCGAAAACAATGCCCGCCAAAAGATAATCTTTATTTATCCGCATCTTTTCTCCTTTCCATCACTCTTTTGGCCGGCTAATTCCTACTTCTTCCGGTGACCGTTTTCCCACACCAATATCCCAAAGCAGCCAGCTTGTTTTTTCCGTGATTTCTTTTGTATATTCCTGACTATCATCAATATCTGTGAGGACAATTGCCCTTTTCTTTGCAAATTCCTTAAATTCATCACTGCTGATCGCCTTGTTATATGCCTCTCTAATTTTAGTAATGATTTCTTCAGGTGTTCCGCGCTTCACAGCTGGCCCCCACCAGGTTCCTTCCGGTACATATTTTTGCAAATCAGAGACAAAATCAGTGACGGGCGGGATTGATTCAAGGTCATCCACTTCAAACGGTTTATTATCCATAACAGCCAGTGAACGTAAATCCCCTGCCCGAAGCAGATCCACTACCTCGTTAACCCCGCTGATTGAAAAATCCACCTCACCTTTCATGGCAGCCATGGCAGCATTTGAACCAGAATCATACGTAATAATTTCGGCATCTCCACCCACGACACTATTCACTATCTCCAGAGTGAGGTGCCAGGGGTCCCCAATCGCAGCTACACCAACCTTCGCATTTCCATCTTTTAATAGCTGAACCACATCATCAAAGGTTTTCAGGTCAGATTTGTCTTTAACTGTAAAATTAGCAATCCCCATTGCGCCAATTCCAATTTGCTCGAAATCCTTGTATGTTAAATCAGTCATGCCCATTGTTGGAAATACACGGACCAGATCTGTTTGAAATAGGATGGTGTGTCCGTCAGACTCTTGTTCGTTAACATATTCAAGGGCCAATGCACTGGAGGCTCCAGGCATATTTCTCACCGCAATGGATTCCCCTAATTCCTCCTGAAGGATTGGCTGCAGGGTCCGGGCCATTGTGTCAGTCCCGCCTCCCTCACCAAAACCAACAATGATTTCTATTGGCTCTGAAGGGTATGCACCTTCTGCTTCCTTGTTGCCAGAAGCCTTTTGATTTGATTGATTACCAGAACAGGCACCTAATATCAGAACCCCTGAAAATAGAGTCAGAAACATCATTTTTAGTTTCATAAGTTTGCCCCCTTAGGCTTTATTTTCCCCCACAAATGTTTTAAGCGTTTTGTCAGGAATGAATTTTGATTTAACAGCAGAAATACAATACAGACCAGCAAGAAAAGACTAATTGGGCGTGTGAAGAATGGCCCGAACGAATAATCCGCACTCACCATGGCTCTTCGGAAATTCTGTTCCGCCATTAAACCAAGGATCAATCCTAACACTAATGGAGGGGCAGCCAGCCCGACTTTACGCATAAGAAAACCGATGATGCCAAAAAGAAACATAATTCCAATATCAAATGGCCTGTTGTTAACTGCAAATGTCCCTACCACACTAAATACCGTAACAATCAGCAAAACTATACTTCTGGGAACTGATAGAATTTTCTGAAACAAATAAGAAAAAAATAATCCAAACACAAGCATAAACGCAGCAGATATCGTTAAAATGATAAAAAACTGATTTAATATATCCGGATTTTGTGTCAGTAAAAGCGGACCCGGCTGCAATCCGTGAAGCAAAAGCCCTCCTATAATAACTGCCGTGACTGCATCACCAGGGATACCAAGTATTAACATCGGTATATATGTACCTGGCACACAAGCGTTATTCGCCGTTTCTGCAGCAACGATTCCTTCTGGATTTCCCTTGCCAAAAGTCTCAGGCTTCTTGCTTCTCCGGCGGGCCACATCGTAGGAAACCCAGGCAGCTACATCAGCCCCAACCCCCGGTATCGCTCCTATCGCTGCTCCTATTACTGAAGATCTTCCGCCGGCGGGCAAAAACTTTACTAACATCTTCCACGGGGGGAAAATAGATTGGAATTTCTCCGCTTTTAAAGGCTTCTTCAGCTGCATAATAGAGTCGATTACCTCAGCTATTCCGAATACTCCGATTAAGACTGCAATTAGACTAAAACCATCCATGAGTGCACTTTCTCCAAAAGTAAAACGCTGGGCGCCTGTGATCTTATCCATTCCTACAGTGGCTAAAGCTAATCCTAATATCCCGGAAATAAGCCCTTTCGACAGTGATGCAGCCGTTAGGTTTGCACTGAGAATAATTCCAAACATGGCTAGTAGAAAATACTCCCATGATCCGAAATTCATACTTAAATCCAGCAGGAGCGGCGCCCCTATCAGAAATAAAACAGCAGCCAGAATAGTACCTAAAAAGGATTGGAAGGTTGCCAGTCCTCTTGCCAGTCCTCCCTCCCCTCGCTGAGCCATTGGATAACCATCCATAGCAGTCGCAGCTGAGGCAGGCGTACCTGGGATATTTAAGAAGATGGCTGGCGTGGACCCGCCATAGGTTCCTCCTATATGAACCGAAACAATTAGAACCATTGCTTCTATCCATTCCATCCCCCAGGTAAATGAAATCAGCAAGGATACTCCCATGGTAGTAGTGAGACCCGGAAGTGCGCCTACTGCCATTCCGGCAACTGTGCCAAAAAGAAACAAAAGCATGATTTTAACTGTAAAGAAACTGGCCAGCGATTCGCCAATTAGACTTATTTCTCCCAAATAAACCTCCTCCCCCTACTCTATATAGAGTTCTCCGTCTTTCATAAGGATTTTCCCATCCACTTTGATAGTCGGTTTTCGAATCACTAAATCACAATGCCCCGGGGCTCTGATACTGCTTCCAAATGTGATTCCATTGCCAATTCCAATATGCATCGTTCCGAACTCTGCCTCGTCTTCCAGCTGGCCTCCTCTTCCAATTTTCGCCTTTGGGTTCATGCCAATTCCCATTTCCACTGCGCAATATACATTGGGATGATTGTAACTTTCCAGCGTTTGCTTAAGCATTTCAGCATCTTCTTTTCCTTCAATGGAAATGATTCTTCCTTCTCTAAAGACGACTTTAACTGGATCTTCACAAGCCCTTCCCGGCACAATGGCCCCATCAATGTACATGATGCCTTCTGTAGTTCCTTCTATTGGTGCCACTGCTGTTTCAATGCAAGGAGGGGGTGAAATACTTCCAGGTTCATGACAAATTCCAGTTTGAGGTACGGCATGACGACCTGATATGGACATGGTCAGCTCTGTACCTAAATGGGTTGTGATGCTCAATCGTTCTCCTTCTTCTAGAATGGCGGATACTTTATCGATTATTTTCTTTTGTGCAAAATAATCGATATCCAGCGAACCATCTAAGAAAACCTCTTCATTTGCATCGGGCATAAATATTAATCTTGCACCTGCATTACTTGCTTCTTTTCTGGCAGTTGAATGATTAATAGAAAAAGTCGTCGGAGCAACGATCGCATCAGCTGCTTTCATTGCTTCTGCAATGATTCTTGGCGGTTCATCGCCATGCCTTGTGGTGGGATTCATGATTGTCATAACAACCTCTGCTCCCATCCCTTCACCAGCAAGTGCGAAAACCTCTCCAATTTCTGTCGTATTTGTATCCGTTAGAATCAATAGGTTTTCTCCAGGCTTTACATTTAGACATGTCTTCAATAAAGTCTGCACGGACTTCATCATAAACATTTTATTTATGATTTTCATTGCACTCCCCCTCGTATTTTTACTACAACTAGTTAGACTGCAAGTACCGTGCCAAGTTATGAATTTTCTATATTTTTCATTAACCCCCCCTGTATATAAGGGATATACAGGACAACTTCTATATTATTGAAAACATCATCATGATCCATTGTTCGCAAATTGCAAAAAAAACATAGAAGATCTGTCCAGATTATAAAGAAAAGACAAATCTACTATGTTTTTAACGTAATCGCAATTTGCGAACTATAATTGCATTTTGCGATTAAGCTCGTATTTATTAATTTTCCTGTATAGGGTTGCTACATTTATACCAAGTTCATCTGCTGCTTGTTTTTTTCCATTCAATGTATCACTATATCTCTTTAATACATCCATTATCATTCTTTCTTCCATTTCTGCTAGAGTAATATTTTCTTTATCACCATTCAGGTGATTTTGTACACGGATTCTTGGAGGCAGGTTTTCTACTTTAATCCAGTGATCAGTTGCCATATTTATGGCATATTCCACAGCATTTTGAAGTTCACGTATATTACCGGGCCAGTTGTACGAACATAGCATATTCTCCGCATCAGGAGTGAAACCTCTCACTTTTTTTTCAGTAATTTTGTCATAGTGCTGTACAAAATGCTGTAGAAGGACGAGAATATCACCATCTCTTTCCCTCAATGGAGGAATATGAAGCGGAATGACACTTAGCCTAAAAAATAAATCCTGCCGAAATTCCCCATCAGCTACCATTTTTTCTAAGTTTTTATGGGTTGCTGCAACGACCCTAATATCGATATCTATTGAGTTATTAGAACCAATTCGTTCGATTTTTCTTTCCTCTAACACTCTTAACAGCTTCACTTGTAAATGCAATGGCATATCACCTATTTCGTCCAGAAAAATGGTGCCTCCTTGTGCCATTTCAAATTTTCCAGGCTTACCGTTTTTCCTTGCACCCGTAAACGCACCCTCGCTATAGCCAAACAATTCACTTTCCAGTAAATGTTCAGGAATAGCTGCACAATTAATGGCCCGAAATGGTTTATTTACTCTTTTGCTTTCTTGATGAAGCGCTCTGGCAAAAAGCTCCTTCCCTGTTCCGCTCTCCCCCAAAAAGATGACTGTAGAATCTGTTGCCGCAACTTTTTTGGCTGCAGCCTTTGTCTGCAATATAGCAGGGCTTTTTCCCACAATAATATCGAATGTAGAATCATCTACCTCTGATGTTATAGAATAGGCAAACTTTTGAACTTCAGCTAAATCTTTGAGCGTAATCGCACATCCAATAATTTGGCTGTTATGGATCAAAGGGTTAGCACTGATAATGACTTGAATCATTTTTCCATTCACAACAAGAGAACATTCTTTATCGGAGTATCCTTGTCCAGTTGAAAATACCTTTGTAATCGGGAGATTTTGAATAACTTCTGAAATATTCAAAGATAATACATTGTGTTTTTTTATATTTAGTATTTTTTCTGCAGAACGATTCATCTCTAAAATGTACCCTTTCTGATCAACAGCAATGATTCCCTCGTACATGGATTGGATCGTCACTTGCAGCATTTGTGAGGTTGATAAATATTTCTTTAAAAGTGATGTTCCATTTATTTTGCTGCTGATTAAATCTGCCATTTTCCCGAGATAATTTGATAAAATACGATGCTTCTCTTTAAATTCATTTTTTTGTTTTTCAGAGAATGCCGTTAAACTGATAACCCCGACAATTTCGCCCTCATGTGTTAATGGATATGAAACATCTGATTTTTCAGGGCAATTTTGATGAAGGATACAGCTTTTACATACGTCATGAAAACCTGGCTCTAAATTGTAAACAGGCTGATTTGTTTTTAAGACTTCTGCGATGATATGCCCTCGAACTGGCTCACCCACAACTGCATGCGTGCCCCCACCTGTGGCCGTAACAACAACTTTATTTTTATCATAGATAATCACTTCTAAAGACAAAACAGATTTAATGGCTTCTGCTACTAAGTTCACTTCTTCTTGAATTTCAAAAAGGATTGATTTACCCATTCACATCCTCCTCGTACATTAATTCCTCCTAATTAGCAGGAAAGTTTATCAGTCATTACAAAATTGCAGGATAATATATATCATTCGATTCGAAACGAGAAAAACCTCTGGAAAATTCTGAATATTCATTAAGTGTTTAAAATTATATATATCTCTCTCTGCAAAGAAATGTATCAATTAAATAGTTTAATATTATGATGCAAAACATTTGGACAAGACACTTTACAAAATTGCATTAAGACATTGTACACGGATGCCTGCACCCAAGTCTTACCCAATATACAAAAAGAAGCTGCTCACTTTGAGCAGCTTCTCACAGATTATACACTTTGCTCCATTATTGAAGGAATTAAAATTCCAAAAGGACGATGACTGCCATGTATCAGCTCACATATTCATTCCCATAAGCCTCATCCACCCTAAACAAAACAGTAAAAGGAACCGATTCATTAAAATAATAAGCAGTCTCCCCCCTGTACTGAGTAACATCAATAATCTCTGGTATATCTATTGATCTTAGAGTTACTCTCAGTCTTTCTATAGAATTGATAAAGGTGTTCTTCTTCACCTCTCCATCACTGCCAGTCCTTCCATAAAAATCACGCATATTGATTCTCGTGCATGGATTATCCTTGCTGGATGAGAGCAGGAAATGTCTGAACATATTGGCCTGGGTTGGGGTGATAATGACTTCCTCCCCATTAAATAAGAGAATATTTTCGCGGTCATTAAAGTACAGGACCAGTTCATTAGATTCACTATTTTCGTAGAGGTCTTCACATGCTTCCTTTGAACATGTTCCGGTATTATTTTTAGAGATTTTGTAGAAAGCGTGGTTCTGTAAGTATTTTTCATTCGTTGCCAATGTTTCAAATAATGGCGACAGCTCTGGATTCGGTAGCTGCTCCTCCGGCAAATATGGGAGTTTTTCCATCGTTTCATAAGTCTGGTTGGCAACGTATAAAGCACTGTTGGCCAAATACATATGGGCATGGAATTCCTGCTGCTGATTAAGGGCGTATCTTGGATCATTCAGCAGCTGCTTGTTCAGGGCTTGCTGAAAATAGCGTACTGCTGATCCATACTTGCCATGTTTATAAGCCAGAAAACCAAGACGATAATAGGCAATCGGAAGTTTTTGCTCTAAACCGATGGCCCTGATCAGCGACTCTACAGCATCACCGTCATCCTTGAAGTGATTCATTTTTATGTAGGGACCGAATTTAATAAGATGGGATACAAAAACATTTTTAGTATGCTGAAGGGAATGTTCATATTGTGGTCCATTATTTCTCGCTAAACTTTTTAGCTTTTTATACATGGTTTCATAGACGATCACCAGCTGCTTGTAATAGCCGTAATCGCTTTTTTCCCCGTTTTCGTGAAGATCCTGTTCAAGCAATTCCAGCTCGTCCAGGGTTAAGTCTTTTATCTTTAAAGTCCTCATCCCTACACCTCACTTCTATTAAAAGGTGCCAGCTTTGACACCGCATCTATTATGTATCAGGAACACTTTCAACTATATAGAATTCACTCCTCCGTTTCGCGCGAATATTGTCGAATGAAATATGAATTTTTTGTAGCGAATCTTATCATTTATGGTCGCTTAGCTCTTTTAATTTCTCCCAAATTACCTAAGCTTGAAAAACACGAACAAATGTTTTATAATTTACCTATAATATCCAACGAACGGAGGAATGAATGATGTACGTAACCATTTCAGACTATATTAATGAGTGGAATAGAGAGGCAGTGCTGACGCAAAAGGTTTTGGACGGATTAACAGATGACTCTTTACAGCAGCAAGTCTATCCAGAAGGACGCACCTTAGGGCGAATTGCCTGGCATTTAACAGCAAGTATTCCAGATTATTTAGCTCATTTCGGGTTAAAAATGGAAAAGGCTGAAAATGAAGAAAATGTCCCCGCTTCGGCAAAAGAAATTGCGGATACATTTAAAAAGCTGAGTGAGGAAGCAGCTCTGGCCATTAATCAGCAATGGACAGATGACTCATTGAGCCAGACACAGAATGCATTTGGAAGAGAAGAAACCAATGCTCAAATTTTGATGGGATTAATCAAACACATTGTGCATCATCGTGGACAATTAACCATTCTCATCCGTCAGGCAGGATTAAAGCCATTTGGAGTTTATGGTCCGCCAAAAGAAGATTGGGTTAATTTAGGTGTCACGAATCCGCCGCTATAAAGGTGAAAGAGGAAAACGCTCGGAGATGGCCGGGCGTTTTTCTTAGTTTCTAGATAAAGGGCTATCCTAAGCAGCCCTTTCTATTTCCCTTTTCTACTTCTCCTTCCTCCCCTTTTATCAAATGACCATATTAATAAATTCTGTTAAACCAGAAGAAAATCCAAGCAGCGCCACTATATATAAGAACCCGAGGATAATGGTCCATCTTTCAAAATGGTATAAGTCTTTTAGGGCAGCTGCCATCAATAGGAACAAAAAAAGAGCCTAGCCTCTACAGTACGTTAATACTCCAACGAACCGAAGGACAGGCCCACATGTTTATAAAAAGATTAAACTTAAAGCTATCTCCTTTAAATGAGGTTGATCTGCCCATAAAATGAAGTAATTGTAGGTTTCTCCTTGGATTGTAATGGGAGTTGGATACCTTACGATTAAAGCTGATTGATTCAGCATTTCTGCTGGCTGGTCCGCAGAGGGAAAAATGTAGCAGGCTTCCTGGTTTTGAATTCGAGACTTCAAGATGCTTGGCATGGATCCATAGGGCCTTAATGGATGGAAAGCTTCTCCATGGCACACCTCATCTAAGTTTTCACCTGCTGAAATCGCTGATATTTGAAAAAAGCCGTCAGCACCTTCGTATCTTTCCTCGTTCACTTTTCGCCAGTTTGACGGATATTGGAAACGAATCTTGTAGGCAGTGTTCGTATATGTGTTCTTTTGGGTGCCATCCAATATGGCAGTTGGAGACCATTGAAGTGACTGAATGTTAACTCCTGCAATTAGCCGTATCGGGACGGGGTGACGGAGGTCGATAGCCCACAATTCACTTGCAAATTCCTGTTCCTTGCATCCACTAAGATAGGCTATTTTTGTTCCGTCTGTTGACCACGTGACAGGCGATGCAAAACAATTGGAAATAGCCCAAATTCGATCCTCTTCTCCTCGCCTCCCCACCGTTCGAACTTGTGAAAAATACCCGCGATCTTCAAAGGCGGTAGAGCTATAGGCAATTTTCAAAGAATCAGGTGACCATGTCGGATAATAATTTTTTGCAAGGGGCCCGCCTTTTACTTCAACCACATTGCCTGTTGAAAGCTCGATGGTGTGAATAATGGAGATGCTGACACCTGGTGTTGTATAAAGAACAAAGCTTCCGTTGGGTGATAGCTGGGCATTATTAAGCCGCCCTCCTGTGTTACGTGTAATTTGCTGTTTCCCAGTTCCGTCGGTTTGAATTCGGTAAAGCTGACTAATTCCTGATGCATCCGGTGCCTGGAATAACAGTTCCCTGCCATTCGGAAACCATTGAACATCTGTTGAGTCAGGCTGTTGAATGCTTTGCGCTTGATGAGACAGAACGTTGTACATGATAATGCGACCTTGCTTCGTATAAGCAATTTGGCTGCTGTCAGGCGACCAATCCAATTTGAATTCAACACCTTCTTCCATCTGGTCGATTTGAGCGATCGCACCAGATGCAACATCCACAACATATATAATTCTGTTCTTTCCAATAAACGCAATTCTCCTGCTATTGGCTGACCATTCTGGACTTGAAAAAGAGTCACCCAATCCACTGGTGAGCTGCACGTTCTCTCCTGTCCGGGGATTATATAACCAAATATCATATTGCCCTCCTCGATCAGCAGTATAGGCAATCAGGCCTTGGCCACCAGGAGGGGCGTATGGAATCCTTAACTTCATTCCGGGAAATAGCTGTGAGGATGGAAGCTGGTTTACAATCCGAATAAGCTCAGTATTTGGCTCCCCATTCGTAATGACATTAAAACGAATCGCAAGCCGATAAAGTGTATCCCCTTGCTGGACGTTATAATATGGAACACCTGGCGGAACCTTTAATAATTGACCGGCCTGAATGACATAGGGTGGCTGAAGCTGATTCGCCTCTATGATAACTATAGGAGGAACTTTGTAAAATTGTGAAATTCGATACACTGAATCTCCTTGCCTAACACGCACAGCATCAACCCCAGGTGGAACGGACAGCTGCTGACCTATATAAATCGTGTAAGGGGGCTTCAAATTATTTGCCGCAATAAGGGAATCGGCCGGGATTTCCCATCTCCTGGAAATCCCGTACAGCGTATCACCTGAACGTACTGTATAAAAAATTTGCATGATCTTCACTTCCCAAAGAATAAATTTCCATTGAGGAATTAAATGCGCACACACTATCTGCCCATATTCTATTCAATCGAAAGTGCGAGGTTCAGTGCAAATGAGGAAGAATTAGATAAAAAAGAAATTTAATTACTATATAGATAGCTCTATTACAAATCTATAGCATGATTCAATTCAAGAAAAGCCTGAAGGAATCATTATTAGCGAAAATAATTGTGGTAAAAAGATAAAAAACCTTCAAATGGGAAGGTCTTTTACTAAGCAGCCCTCTCTACTTCGTCATCGCTAGTTCTTTAAGAATTCGATGATTCCCGCTCCTGCAAAGGCACCATCCAGGGTTTCTAATCCTCCGATTATCGTCATTAAGATGGCATCCACTGTGGCTTCATTTGAGAAAACAATATGCATTCCATATTTCGATGATAATCGAATTATTTAGCTCTTATAATAGAAATGAAGCAAAAAGAAACTTAATCCAAATCAGGAAAAGGAGCTTAATTTTATGAGGACCAAAGAACAATCATTAAAGGCAGAAACCTTTCGCCGCTTACATCAGCAATCATCCACCTTTGTTCTGCCAAACGCATGGGATGTAATCAGTGCAAAAATGTTTGAAGAATGCGGCTTTAAAGCAATTGGAACAACAAGTGCAGGCATTGCTGCATCTTTGGGGTATTTGGATGGGCAAAGTATACCGCTTAGAAAAATGGTTGAAACGATTGAAAACATCGCCAAATCAGTAAAAGTTCCTGTGAGCGCAGACATTGAGGCAGGTTATGGACAGACGGTTGAAGAGGTTTTAGAGACCGTAAAAGCAGTAGTTTCTGCTGGGGCTATCGGGATAAATCTGGAGGACGGTACAGGTGATCCTAAACGGCCTATATTTGAAACTTCATCACAAGTGGAAAAAATAGCAGCTATCAAAGAGCTTTCGGAATCCAGAAATATGCCGTTATTTATCAATGCACGAACAGATCTATATTGGTTAAATATTGGGGATTCTTCAACTCGTTTACAGGAAGCTGTAAAGCGGGGAAAAGCCTATCAAGATGCAGGGGCAGATTGCATTTTCATTCCTGGCTTAACTGATAGGAAGATTATTAAGATGATAAGAGAAGAAATTTCATGTCCGATCAACTTATTGGTTGACCCAGAGATGCCTTCTATATCGGAGTTATCTGAGATAGGAATTGAAAGGCTTAGCTGTGGATCCGTCCCATTCAGAGCCACCCTAACATACTTACGGACTATCAGTGAAGAGATAGTAAACCGCCAGACCTTTCATCACATGACAAATGGCGATGTTCTTTCTTATAGGAGGTTAACTGAATTCATTCAATAAATACTTCTAATACCCAACAACAAAATGATGAGTTTTGAGAAGCCGATTTTCCTATAATCATGAAATCGGCTTTTTGTTCTCCTTCCCGTTTTAATAATTTTCCGGGAATGTTTTAGGGTGTTTGACTCTAATTATTAACTATCAATAGACCTGTTGGTTACCGGCGGTTCATTAAGCCAGTCTTTCCTTACCAATAACTTAAACCCTTTCTCTGAATAGCCTTCCACCTGATCAATTAATTCCTTTAGTGTTTTCACGTGACTTTTTTTATAACTGGAAACCACAGCAGTTTGCAGATTGCCGATTCCGATGGGATTTAAGAACATGATTAAGTTAGCCATTAGTTTATCTGAAAATGGGGATTTATTCACCTTATGAACGTGAGCCTCTAAACCGGTGGTTGTTGGGACTCCGTTTTCTCTATATATTTGGGATAAAACATCCACTTGATGATAGGACAATTTAATCCCATCCTGCAAAAAGCTCTTTGTATCTTCATCCTTGGCAGCATCCGAAAAAGCAGTGCATAGAGCTAAACCAACATTATTACATTGAAATGAACCAAACATACTTGCTAATTCAACAGCATTAAGCGGCCTCTGCTGGGTTGATGCCACTTTAAATAACTTGCTTTCTCTGTCTTCAGCATTTGTGTATGAAAAAGACCTGTTTTGCAGTAAACCTTTGTGCTCCAGCAAATTTAAAATAGAAATGTCAATTTGAATTAACTTATTGAGTATTTCTTTAAAGAAATTCTTAACCTTTGGGACGGTTAAGTCTGTATATTGAAAAGAAAGGATACCCAGTCCATTACTGGTTATATGCTTAATTATTTCTATCATTAATTGATCAGAAAATATCTTTTCTGAGGGGCTATGTAAATCATTTTCACTAAAAAACGGTGTAACATTTAATCCATTATCAGATAAGAACTGCAAAGCCTCTTGTTCCTGGAATGATGAAAGTGCTTTAATCTCAGTTAAAACATCCTTCAAATCAGTATCTTCAGCAGTTTCAATCAGATTTCCCAAAAAAACATTAACCATATTTGAACTTGCGTGTAAGTACCAAAGAAAGCCTAGTTCGTTTAAATTCATCTAAAAGGCCCCTCCACAATTTATTTTCTTTTCTTAGTTTGTAATAGAAAATGGTAATTATTCATTAAATAGTCATCTTACATTGCCTATTATTAAAGCGCTTAACAATAAGATGGCTGCCCTGCTTAAAATGGTTCCATGTGTTTTTTCCTTATTATCTTCATTAAAATAACACCCACACTGACACCTGGTATTACACACAATATCGGAAGCCAAATAGGCCCTAATAATACCCCAAAAAGCTTAAAGGTAGAGGAATATATACACCCCACTGTAACAAAGTAAGCTGAAGACACAAACGGAAGAAAAGAATAGCTTTTTTTCCCTCCTCCCGCATCTTTAAAGGAATCCCACATAGCAAAGAAATACAAACAAGGGTAAAACATCAGCCACAAATAATCGGTTTCTGCTATTGCCTTCTCAATATCTCCATGAAAACTTGAAATAATGACCCCGTTGAAATTCGCTTGTACATTTATAAGGAACTCTAAAAATACAATAACCATTCCCTTTATCAGTTTCCCATTTAAAAATTGCCCAAAACCAGGAAGTGCAATACTCCATAATAGCATTTCTATAGATGTCGCCATACTATTCAAGCCCCTTACCATGTTTCTTATAGGTGTTCTCTTCCTGTAATCCCCTTATAAAGAGCAGCAAACTAATTGCCATCTGCCTGAAGATATCAATTAATATTGCTCAGAATCACACTTATTATTATGTAAGCACTCTTCTCAAACTAAACTCCCTTTTAATAGTAGAAAAAAAGCTGCCGAATCGGCAGCTGGATTTTAATGCACTCTTGATTAGGTTCGAAGAGCTTAGTAATAGATTAGGGATTTATCATGTCCGAATAAGTGCGATTATATCTGACGGAATACAGCAGCACATATATAACAATTAATGCAGCAAACAGGTTCAGCACAATCAGCGACTGGTTCAAACTGAAAAATTGAGTAAGCGCTCCGACTCCAATCACGGGAACGATAAATCCTGAGTATGCACACAAATAAAAAACCGAAATGACTCGTGGCCGTTCTTTTGGTTCCGGTAACTGTCCGGCAAGCCGCAGGGCGATTTGAAAGGTCCATCCGCCCCCCATAGACTGGATGAAAATGCCTGTCCAGAGCAGCGGCAAGCTTGATGTTAACCCGGAAGAAACAATAACCCATGACCCTATTGCAAGAAGCAGAATGCCGAATCTCATACGTGTAATAGGGTGACCCGGCCAAGGAATCAACTGAGCCAAGGCTGCTCCACTGAGAAGCACGAAAATGATTAACCCGGAAACAGCAAGGTTGGACGTATGAATGACATTCTTTACGAAATTAGGAATAAGAGCAAACGCGATTCCTTGAATTGTGAAAACTGTGAAGATAGGCAATCCGGCCATTGAGAAAAATGGAGAACGAATATTGTCTGGCACACCAAGCGATATCTTCGTTTTTACACGTTTTTGTTCATTGGAAACAGCATCTTTCGGAATAGATTCCAGCACGATTAGTGAGATGATAAGCAGGATGAGCAGAATCCAAAATGGCAGGTAGAGTGGCAGGTAATGTATATATTGCACGATCAAACCCGCGATAGCTGGTCCCAGACCGAAACCAATGAGAATCGTAACACCTGATAATTTGAGAGCTGCACCTATTTGGCTCGGAGATGTTTGCTTCATTAGAAAAGCAGCAGCTGTACCTGTAAAGGCTCCGTATGCGATTCCTTCCAATGACCTGGCGACATAGAGCATCCAGGAATGATTGCCAGCCATGAAGAATAAGGTAGATGCGATGGAGATCCATATACTGATGCGAACAACCCTTTTTAATCCCCACGTGCTGCCTTTTTCTCCCGCAATAAACAAAGTCGGCAGCAAGAATGCAGCATAAATGGCAAACAAGATCGTGATTTGCAGACTGTTCAGCCGGTAAGCCTCACTATACAGAGGGAATAACGGGGTAATAAAGGTAGCCCCGCACGACATCAAAAGAGAAACCAATAGCATTCTTTTCACTGTGGCAATCCCCACTTTCAATAATATATTACTTACTAGAAGGTAAGTTTCATTTTTTAAATCCAGCAAAAGTGTTTTTATAAACATAGAAATACATCTCATATTTTCTTTACGATATTGAAGTATTCTTCCAATGTCCATTTCTTTTCATAAATTACTTTTGCAGCCTCGGAACCGACATAGCGGAAATGCCAGGGTTCATATTGGTATCCAGTGATGGTTTCCTTTCCTTTGGGATATCGGAGAATAAAGCCGTAGCGGTGTGCATTTTCAGCCAGCCACTTTCCTTCGTTTGTTTCTCCAAATTTCTCTGATAGTTCCAAATTGGCGCTTCTGCTTGAGATATCCATCGATAGGCCTGTCTGATGTTCACTGCTGCCTGGAATCGCAACAGCTTGGACAGCTTTTTCTTTCCCAGCTCTTTTCACCTCTGCTTCAAACACTTGAGACTGCCGCGCATAAGAGCGGTAGCCGGAAACGGCAAACAGCTCTGCTCCTTCCTTTAATGCTTCTGCAAAAAGAGTTTCCAGAGCCTTGGCAGCATCCTGGCGCATATAGCTTTTTTCCACATCTAATTTTCCAAATGAAAAGGCAACTTCAGGAATCACCAATTGCAGCGGTTCATAGCTTTCTGGGAGACTGAATTGTTTATTCACAAGAACCAGTACATTCTCGGGATTCTGAATGACATTACGGTCATTGACCACTTTAACTTCATTGAAATAGGAAGCTTCCAATGAAAGGGGATCCTTTTCGGCAGACATTTCGTTTTTGCTTTCCGTGCCTTCATTCTGTGAAGCACCTTCTTTATCTACTTCACTTCCGTCGGGAACAGCTTCTTTCTCCGAATTGCCCTCCAAACTTTTCTCCTCTTGCAGTAAAGGGATTTTGTCTGTTAGCTGCTTAACTTTATCCTTATATCGATCGAGCTGGCTGCAGCCAGAGAGAAGGAAAGCTAGTGTTCCTGCGAAAATTAGTATCTTTATCAATTACAGTCACCCCCTTTGTCAAAAACCAACCTATAAAAATGAAGCATATTTTTTACTTACTAGAAGGTAAGTATTTCTCTTTAAAAAAACCGTTACTACGGTTTTGTTAAGAAACGATTTAACTGATTTAGTACTTCGACTAATACCTCATCACCCAGAACACGTCTGTATAATAATGCTCCCTTAACACTTGATAATATCGTTACCGCTAACTGATGGGCATCTTCAGAGCTATTTATGATATTTGCCGTTTGTGCCTCCGCTACTAATTCTTTCATTACCTTGAGTTCCAGTCTGCTGACTTCCTCAATCTTTTCTTGTACAGCAGAAGGCAAAGATTCATAATCCGTCTGCAGCGAAGAAATCGGACAAATTTCATTACACTCGAATCTTTGAGCTTGCTGTTCAATGAACTGCTTCAGCTTCTCTTCAGCGGACACCGGCGAATTTTTAATTAACATCAAAGATTCCTGAAGTCTCAATAAAATACGTTCTGTAACTGCGACTCCTAAATCCTCCTTCTTCTCGAAGTGATAGTGAATACTTGCTTTGGTCACCCCAAGCTGTTTAGAAATGTCATCATAGCTGAAGGCTACATACCCTTTTTGCTGGATCAATTTAATGGCTAAGTCTACAATCTGTTTTTTTCTGTTTTCCATGCCCCAATAGTAACTTACTAATAGGTAAGTGTCAAGATGAAGGGTCAAGAGTCAAAATTCAAATAAAATCTCTCTCTTCATTGTTGTTTTGCTTCAGAGCCAGTTGAAGAATCCTTTAATTTTTAATTTTCCTTTAAACTTAATTGACTGTTATCGAAAAGGAAAAGGATCTTCGGTTAATGATCCTATAGGTGCTTGTTCAACTATAGCGCCCTATAATAGATGACATGTAAATAATTAATAATTATCTGTGTCATATTAAAATGTAAAGTTCCCTATATGAGGTGATATTATGGAATATGCATTTCAAATATTAAAAGTCCTAGGACGAATTGTTACCATTTTGCCACTAGCACTATTTGCAACACTTTATATGGGAAAACGCTCCATAGGTGAATTGCCGGTATTTGATTTTTTAGTCATTTTAACCTTGGGTGCAGTAGTTGGTGCTGATATTGCAGACCCAAAGATTAATCATATATATACAGCGATTGCCATTATTGCAATAGCTTTACTGCAGAAATTAATTGCAACCTGGAAAATCAAAAATCGTAAAATAGGCCGTTTGTTAACATTTGAACCTACAATTGTCATTTATCAAGGACAATTTTTAGTGAACAAAATGAAAAAAATACAATATTCGATTGATACCATTTTACAGATGTTAAGAGAACATCAAATTTTCAATGTAAAGGATGTTGAATTAGCTATAGTTGAAGCAAATGGAAATCTATCTGTTAAAATGTATCCTGAAAAGGAAGCTGCACGAGTCGAACATATTCATCCTCAACCGAATATTTTTAATAAGGGCATTGATGTACCAGTTGTTATTGATGGAGAGATATATGAAAAAGTCCTGCACTCAAGAAATTTAAATGAATCATGGCTTTATGAGGAATTAGAAAGAAAAAATATTTTCGATGTAAAGGATGTCTTTTATGCAGCTGTTAACGATATGAATGAACTATATGTATGCATAAAAACCACAAATAATCTTCAAAACCTTCCGCCTATTCAACATTAGAAAAGGAAGGTTTTGAAGTTTTATATTTCTAATTTAACCCTAACTATTATTTAGCCTCTTTTTCAATATAAGGGCCATTTACATGAAGAAAGTGCATCTCTTATTCAAGAAAAGCGCCCTTTCATGAATTACTAAAATGGCCTTAAATTTTTCACTTTTCATTCGAAGACGGTCACAAATACCCCATCCATATTGTTGCCTGAAATCTCATAATAGCTATCGTCCGGTACGTTAATCGTCCTCGATTGAGGTATCGGGTAATAAGTAATCGTGTATTTTTCCCCATTCATATTCACAGAGATTTGTTTTTCTTCTTTTAGATAATCTAAGTATTCCTCTAAAGCAAATTTTTTTTCCTTCATAATCGCACTATGCGGCAGGCCAACATAGCGGATATGCCAGGGTTCATATTGAATTCCTGTTACGTCTGTCTTGTCCTTTGGATAACGCAGGATGAACCCGTATTTCCAGGCATTTTCTTCGATCCACTTTCCTTCAGGTGCATCGGCCATTTTCATTTGAGTAGATCCTACATCAAGCGATAAGCCCAAATTATGCTCGCTATAGCCTGCTGGCAAGGCATAGTCAGAACCCATCTCCTGATAAAGCACACTTTGTTCTTCAAAGCCTCGAAAGCCGCTGGTAATAGAGAAATTTCGAACTCCTTCTGTTTCTGCAGCATCGATCATCTCTGAAAATTCACGTGCAACGTCCTCTGACAGAAATATTTCGCTGTTTAACAAGCCATATCCCCTTGTCCGTTCACTTTGCTCAGATAGATTGATGACATCTGATTTAATACTTTCCGGGTGAACCGGATATTTATTATTAACCAAAAGCAAATTTCCTTGATAGATTTGTTCTTCTGCTATCTCTTTTTGGCTATGTTCAGAGGTCCTTCCATCCTCATTGTCATTTTCAAGTTGATCATCATTTTGTATTTTTACTTTTGGTTCAAAAAAAGAGTCCACATTTACGAATGTTAACCCCAGGCAAACTAATAGTAAAAAACCCCACTTCTTCATTTTTCAGCTTCCTCCTTATTCTTCCTTGCTTAAAGAATAGGAAAAACTATTTAAAAAAAGAGTAGGGTAAATTTTAAATTTTTCTTAAAACCTGTACTAACAGCTAATCTTCAATCATTATTTCACTTTCCTTTGGCAGGCGAACCTCAAAGATTGTCCTGATGACATTGCTCTCAACCGTAATGGTACCATTATGCTGTTCCAGAATATTCTTCGCTATGAACAGGCCAAGACCGGTGCTTTCTTCCTGATGCGTTCGTGATTTGTCACCGGTATAGAACATATCAAAGAGATGCGGGAGTTCCTCCGGAGGAATGCTGTCTCCATAATTCACCACTTGAACGACCACTTCATCCCCATCAATTGTGCCGTTAATATCGACATACTGGCCTTCATTTCCATAACGGATGGCATTCGTTAGTAGATTTTCAAACACACGTGCTATCAATTCACCATCACCTAAAATGGGCAAATGGGGTGTGCTATCCATACGGGCAGCCAAATGATTCTTTTTGAATGCAGGATACAGTTCTTCCTTTAATTGATTAAGCAGGTCCGTTAAATTTAGTCTCTTTCTTTCAACTGGAAGCATGCCATAATTCATTCTGGTTATTTCGAATAATTCATCAATCAGCCTTTCTAAACGCTGAGATTTCGTAAAGGCAATGGTCAAAAAATGCCTGACTTGTTCTTCGGTCAAGCTCTCATCCTTAAGGATCAAATCCAAATAGCCTAAAACAGAGGTAAGCGGAGTCCGCAAATCATGAGCCAGATTTACGACCAATTGATCCTTGCTGCTTTCCGAAAAATCTCCTCTTTCTACAGCTTGTTTCAATTTTTCACTTGCCAGATTAATATCATGGGCAATATCCCGAAATTCATCATTTGACTCTATTTGAACTTGATGTGAAAAGTCGCCCTGGGAGAGATGATGAATTCCGGTTGAAATCTCGTTAAAATAGCTGGAATATCGCTTCGTGAGTAAATAAAAGAACATGAACGAAAGCGGGATAAACAGCAGTAAAAAGAAGTTAATGTCGCCAAATTGTTTCATGATTTTCCGATAAAATTCCAGCCGGTCACCAAACTGGGCATTCGCGTGATAATAGAATTGAAGTGATTTAAAGACTATAAACGTTATAAGTCCAGAAAAAATCATACTTAAACCAAATAAAAGCACCATTTTTGAACGAAAGCTGCGCACCATTTTATCCATTAAAGGAATACCCGACTCCCCACACGGTTTTTATCCATTTGTGGTTCTGTTTGCCTTCTTCCAGTTTTTTTCGCAGCGTGCGAATATGTACCATGACTGTATTGCCGCTTTCAAAGTAGGCTTCACCCCACACCTGCTGAAAAATATTTTCCACACTATACACTTTTTTTGGATGACTCGCAAGCAAATACAAAATATCAAACTCTTTCGGCGTAAGCTCAATGCTTTCACCATATAGGGTCACTGTGCGCTGATCAGGAGTAATCACTAACCCGCCATATTCCAGCCAGGTTTTATGATCTGCTTTCGGCTGATTCAGCTGTATAAAACGCCGGAGCTGAGCATTTACACGGGCAACCAATTCGATTGGGGTGAATGGTTTCGTCATATAATCATCTGCTCCAATGACCAGTCCCTGTACTTTATCAAAATCAGAGGTTTTAGCACTCAAAAAGATGATGGGCATGTTATGCTGCTCGCGAATGCGGCGGGTTACTTCATATCCATCCATTTTCGGCATCATAATATCCAAAATCAGCAAATCAATCTGTTGAGTCCCGACAACACGAACAGCCTCTTGTCCATCCGAAACTTTAATAACATGATACCCTTCTTTTTCTAAATGAATGGCAATCAGATCAGCAATGTCCTCCTCATCATCCGCAATTAATATCGAAATATCTCTCATCTTCCCACTCCTACTAAATAAAAATGATCATACAGCTGTAAATCAAGTCTTATCCATTTTCTATTATTTCCGTTTCTTTTTCAAAAATATGGTCACATTGTGCAAATAAACATACAGCCATAATAAAAATGTTAAAGTGCATACAATTTTTGATAGGACTAATAATAACTAGTAACACATGTTAGGAGTACATTTGTTTATGAACAAGGAAAAAAATAATCTAAATCCTGCAGAAAATCAAACACCTGCCGAGATAGTAAAAAGAGCCAAAAAATCATCTGATTTTAAAGAGATTAAAAAAAATGTTTCCGGAGTCCGGATAGTCATTTTATACTTCACTTCACTAATCGATCACAAGACGATGGAACATGTATTTCTTCCATATATTAATGAATGCGAAAAAAAGACTGACCAGGCTTTTGATTTTAATCAATTTAAAAACAGCCTTCCGCTTGAAGATGTTATTAGAACAAAGGAAGCAAAAGAAATCGAAGAAAAAATTCATCAAGGATATGTCCTAATTAAATTTGAGAATACCTCTGAAGATTGTCTTTTAGTGAATGTAAGCAATTTATCTAAAGGGATAAGAGAATCTAACGAAACTGAGAATGAATTTAATGTTATCGGCCCAAAATTAGGGTTTGTTGAGAGTCTTGATACCAATATTCTTTTACTTCGAACTAAGGTAAAGTCTCCTTTATTAACTACTGAAGAGATCGTGCTGGGCACGCTGTCAAAAACAAGAATAATGATTGTTTATTTAGATGGCATTACAAATGAACAACATATAGAAAACGTAAAAAAAAGGCTCTCTGAAATAGATTTTGATATCATTTTTGATACTTCTGCTTTAGTCCAGCTAATTAAGGAAAATTCTTATACTCCTTTTCCACTTTACTTTTCTTCAGAGAGGCTGGATAGAATTTCTTATTCACTCACTTCCGGCCAAGTCGTTATCTTTAGTGATGGTTCACCATACGCAGTATCCGGACCTACTACCATATTCGATTTTTTTCTCTCATCCGAAGATTATTATTATAACTGGATTATTGGGTCTTTCTTCCGTTTTACACGAATACTTGCGATCATCTTTTCAATCTTTTCTTCCGCCATTTATGTTGCGGTTATGACGTTTCATTATGAGGTGGTGCCTGCGGATTTACTGGGTCCGCTAATAGAGTCCAGAGCAAACGTTCCATTTCCGCCGCTGCTGGAGGTTCTTTTTTTAGAATTGACCATTGAATTATTAAGAGAGGCAGGAGCCCGATTGCCTACTAAAGTAGGACAGACATTGGGCATTGTTGGCGGTATTGTCATTGGACAGGCAGCTGTAATGGCAGCACTGACAAGTAATATTTTATTAATCATTGTCGCTTTAGCAGCCTTAGCTTCATTCACAACACCAGCTATCGTTATGTCCAACACCATTCGAATTTTAAGATTTCCCTTTATCATCATGTCATCATTCCTAGGCGGGCTAGGTATCATGATAGGTTTTGCCGTGCTGCTATGTCATTTGTTTAAATTAAAATCATTTGATACTCCTTACATGGTTCCTTTGCACCCGTTTCGCAGCAATAGTCTTGCGGATAGTATCATAAGGTCCCCTTATAATAAATTAAACAAAAGGCCAGATTTTTTGAGACCTAAAGATAAAATTAAATATTCACCAAAAGAGAGTAACAAAAAGAAGGAAGATATTAATGACGAATAACACATTAGTTAAAATGGGTATTGTTGTTCTAACTCTAATTCTGGCTGGATGTGTACCTCACAATATTATTAATGAAGTCTCTCTGATGCATAATGTAGGATATGACAAAGAAGATGAGATGCTAAAGGCAAGTGTTGTTTATCCAAATTATGCCGAGAGTGATAATCCTGCTTTAATCACAGCTGCAGCTAAAAATCCATCCAGTCTGCAGGAAGAACTTAGCCATAAGTCTCAATTTCCATTTGAAATAGGTCAAGTAAGGGTAATGATATTTGGGGATCAACTAAGCAGAGATGGTTTAGCTTCCATATTAGACCCCATCTGTAAGGATCCAAAAATTGGCATAGTAAGAATTGTCATTACAGATGGAACTCCAGATTTAATACTAAGTAAAACACTTAATGAGAGTCCGCTATTCTTAATGAATTTGATTGATAAAAGTATTGAAAATGAAGGAATTCCTGAATCTAACTCCCATGTAATGTATGACCAGTTTTTTGGAAGTGGAATTGATATGTCCTTTCCAAATCTTACAGTTGATTCTAAAGGGAAAATTAAAGTCGATGGTATGGGGATTTTTAAAGGTGAAAAATTAGCTTTTAGGATTTCCGAAAAAGAAACCTTCTTATTAAAATTAATGACGGATAAAAACAAAAGGGGAGTATATAGTTTTGACCTCAACATGCATGGACACAAAGCTAATATTGGGGTCAGAACGAACTATGGAAAACACAAGGTGAAATTCATCAAGGAGAACCTCAGGGAACAAGTTAGAGTAAGCCTAAATTTAGATGTAGAACTTGATGCTTTGCCTGAATGGATCAATTTAGAAGATGAAAAGGATCTTAAATTATTTAAAACCGCCTTACAGAAATCAATTTCAAACGATGCTGAATTACTTCTCAAGGATTTTCAAACAAATGGTGTAGATCCTTTAGGTTTAGGAAGAGTGTATAAAGCAAATCACAGAAATTATTCTGAAAAGAGTTTTTACGATCGGATATATCCTAATATGACATATGAGGTAAATACCAAAATTGTTGTAAGGCAAACTGGGGTGGGAAATTAGTGAACGTAAAAGTAGAAAAACAATTTCAAGTTTCGGCTTTTTTCACATTTTTTCTCATTCACTCTTCACAAACCGGAGTTGGTATCCTAAATTTTCAAAGCCAGGTTATTAAACATGCTGAGCAGGACGCCTGGATTTCTTTAATTATAACCTGGGCTGCAACCCATATCATACTCTATATTATTTTTAAGCTATTAGGCGGGGGAACTAATGATTTAGTAGCTGTTCATCAGTATTGCTTTGGAAAAGCGATTGGCAGCATAATGTCTGTCATGGCATTGGTTTATTTCTGGCTGGCTTCTTTGACAGTCCTCCGTGCATATATTGAGGTCATCCAAATATGGGTGTATCCTTCAATAAAAACTTGGCAGCTATGTTTCGTTTTCGGACTCACATTTTATTATATTATCTCAAGCGGCTTTCGCAGTTTAACCGGCTTTAGTTTCTGGGGAGTTATATTGCCTGCTTTTTTGTTCTTTTTAATCTACTTCCCATTGATGCATGCGAATTATATTTACCTGCTCCCCGCCTTTAGTCATTCCCTAAGTGAGCTATTTTTATCTTCTAAAGGGTATGCCCTGCTTTTTCTTGGTTTCGAGTGGATCCTAATGTATTATCCCTTCCTTAGGAGTTCAAATAACAGAGATATTTCAAAATGGGCGTATCTTGGCAATATATATACTCTCATTGTGTACCTAATTATAACGTTAATATCATTCTTATACTTTAATCAAGAGGTATTACAGCATTTACCTTGGCCCACTCTTATGATGGTTAAGATCGTTAAATTCTCTTTCCTGGAAAGATTTGAATATGTATTCATCTTTATTTGGCTGTTAGTGATCATATCCCCTATATGTATTTCTTTGTGGGCATGTACAAGAATCGTAAAAAGAACTTTCTCAATTCCTCCTAAAGCGACTTTGCTATTCTTGCTTATTGCAGAGATGATTGTTTCTATATACCTTCAGGAATTTAAGAGTATTGATTATCTTGTCAATTTTACTTCTAATGTGGGAATTGGTTTTGTATATGTGTATCTGCCGCTCCTTCTTATTATAAAATGGATTAAGAATCATTTTATGAAAAATAGGTTAAACAAAATCTAATTCCTAATGCAAAAAAGAATGCCTATCTTGTTAAAAGATAGGCACTCTTGGTGTATGAAAAAAACCGGGATGCTGATTAACCAACAACGTTGGAGGTTACTTCGATATTACCTTGAGTTGCTTTGGCATAAGGACAAACCTTATGAGCTTCCGCAACGACTTCTTCTGCCACGCTTGTTTCAACGCCCTTTACAGTGATATCCATTGTAATGGCCAGCACATATCCATCGTTCGCATCCTTGCCAAGCGTAACTTGTGAAGCAATATTTATACCGTCTGTTTTAATGTTCCTTTTCCTAAGGACAGTGCCCATCGCTCCCTGGAAGCATGCGGCAAACCCTGCAGCGAACAGCTGCTCCGGATTGGTTCCAGCTCCGTCCCCGCCTAATTCCTTTGGATATCTCAAGTCTACATTCAGATTGTTATCGTCAGATACCGCTTTTCCATCTCTTCCGCCTTGAACATTTACAGTAGCCGTGTATAATTTCTTTTCTATTTTCATCATTTTTAAAACTCCCCTTTTTATAATGGATTAGTATTTTTTTTTGCTTCAATATTTCCACAAGTAGCTTTTGCATTAAGGGCGAACTTTATGAGCCCGGCAATGACTTTTTCTATAACGCTAGTCTTTGCCCTTCTCTTTCGGCTTGAAGGATCACCTTTTCTTTACTTACTAGAAGGTAAGTTACCCTTAAAAAAAGACAATCATTAAGACAAGGAACTGTTGGAGATATTATTTTTCAGTTGCTACATTCCCCATTGCAATTGAAATTCTATTCCAGCTGTTGATTTGATTGATGATTAGAACAAGGTCAATATATTGTTTCTCATCATAATGTTCACGTACTCGATGATAAAGCTCATCTGGCACTCGTTTCGCCGGGATTAAAGTTATGTGCTCTGTTAATTCAAGAGCTGCTTTTTCTGCTTCAGTGTAAAATGTGCACTCTCTCCATGCACTAATGCAATATAAACGCTGTTCCGTTTCTCCCATTTTTCTCGCATCCGCTGTATGCATGTTAATGCAATAGGCACAGCCATTTATTTGTGAAGCCCGAATTTTTATAAGTTCACGAAGTTTACGGTCTAAACCTGTCGTTTTCGTATACTTCTCCATTTCCATCATTATTTTCATTGCCTCTGGTGCTAAATTGTAATAATCAATTCGTTGTTCCAATATCAATTCCTCCTTAAAGCTGATTCAACAAATAATTGAACCGCATTTTGAAATTTCAATTGTGGATAGCATCAATCAGCGATTGATATTATCTATAATAAATTGTAGACTTTATTATGTCAAACCTCTTTTCATGTTAATTAGTACCAATTGATCATGTTTGACAAAGAAATAAAAAATTTCTAAGATTGATTAAAATAGTCCCATTTATGAAGAGGTGTTCGTAATGCAGTATAGTATTGGGGTTGAATACGCACTTCACTGCCTTGTATATTTAATTGATAATACAGAGGATTCTTCCATTGGCATAAAGGAACTCTCCACTTTCCAAGGGATTTCCGAAACGTATCTTTCAAAGATTTTCAGTAAATTATCAAAGAACGGTATTGTTAGCTCAGTTCCTGGAGTTAAGGGCGGTTATAAACTTGCTAAATCTCCAGAAGAAATATCTTTTTGGGATGTAATTGAAGCAGTTGAAGGTCCCAAGCCGATTTTTCAATGCAAAAACATTAAAGATAATGGTTATTTGTATAGAGAAAATATCTGCTCTTCGGGTACCTCCTCTTGTACCATCAATTTAGTTATGCTCTCAGCAGAAGAAAAAATGCGTGATTTCCTCCGCAGTAAAACACTTTCATGGCTAAATGAAGAGCTTGATCGTGTCTTGCCAAATCAAGTACGTGAAAATACCCGGAAATATTTTTCCAAGAACAGCCTATAATACCAACCTCTCCTGAAATTCCTTGATTTTGATGGAGAGGTTTATTCTTTTTCTATGTTCTATTGATAACTATGACCGCTTCCATAGCCTGATCCGCATTGGATTTATCAGCTCTCACACCAGCTTAAGAACGTTTTTTCACAACATTAAAGATCATGGTTTTGATATTAACCCCCCGTTCAATATCCCGAAAAAAATAAGTGGTCTTGCAATTAATAAAAAACCTTACCCATGATGGCAAGGTTTCCAGAATCTTCTTATCCCACACTATGCAGCCCTCTCCATTTCCCTTTTCTTCTTCTCCCTCCTCCCCTTTTTCAACGTGAACTTTTTAATAACTCCTGCTAAACCGGAAGGGAACCCAAGAAGCACCACTATATATAAGAATCCGAGGATAATCGTCCATCGTTCAAAGATGGGGAAAGTCATCGCAAGCTCAGAAAGATAATGTCTTAAAAATTCGATGATCCCCGCTCCTGCTATGGCACCAGCCAGGGTTCCCATTCCCCCGATCATCGTCATTAAGAGAGCATCAAGGGTAACTTCAATAGAAAAGACATTGGTATTAATGAACCGTAGTGACACTGCATAAAGTGCGCCGCTTAAGGAAGCTGCCACTCCAGCCGTCACGCTGGCAATCAGTTTGTAATGAAGTGTTTGATACCCCAGTGCTTCTGCACGATATTCATTCTGGGAAATGGCTTTTAGCACCTTGCCAGTGGACGATTCTGTAAAAAGCTTCAGCAGGATGAAAACAACGGCTACACTAATGAGTGTAATGTAATAGAAAGAAGTACGGTCTTTGAATATGTCAGGCACACTGAAGGTAAAACCGTCTCCGCCATGCGTCAGTCCCCTCCATTTCTCTGCCAATACAAGAAAGAGCTGTGATACTGCCAGTGTCAGCATCGCATAAAAGTGGCTTTTGAGCCTTAGTGATAATAAACCAATGATATAGCTAACCAAAGCGGATAGGATGATGCCTATAACCAATCCAATTAAAAAGTTTGGCAGAGTTGCATCCAGCTTATTAAAAATGAGAGCCGTGCTGTACGCGCCGATTCCAAAGAACATGCAATGACCAAAGGAAACAATGCCGGTATACCCTAACAGAATATCAAAGCTCATCGCAAATATGGCAAAAATGAAGATTTGAGTAAGTAAAATCAGTGTGCTTCGGGAGTCGTTAACAAAGGGAAACAGAAGCATGAAAAGCAGAATCGCAAGCCCCCAGTACAGCGGCACTTTATGAAATACACCTCTCATACAGCACTCCCCTTTTCTCCCAGCAGCCCTGTTGGTTTCACCAATAATACGATAGCCAATAGGAGCATATTCAATGCCAGTGACAAATCAGGCATATAATAAGCCATAAACGCTCCCGATACTCCTACGATCAGGGAAGCCAGTGCCGATCCCTGCAGGCTGCCCATTCCGCCAATGATGACCACAATGAAAGCCAGTATGGCATACTGCATGCCCATTTCCGCAAAAACGACTCCAGAATACGGCGCTAATAGCGCTCCGCCTAAAGCAGCCAATCCGGCACCGAGCAGGAATACGAATGTAAAAAGTCCTTTTACATTGATTCCGAGCGCCTGAACCATTTCCTTATCCAGCACTCCAGCCCTGATCATAAGTCCAATCTGCGTACGGCTGAGCAAAAGCCATAATGCCAGATACAGCAGCAGTCCAACAACGATTACAAAAACACGGTATTTAATGATGATGATTCCATCAAACTGATAGCTCCCTTCAAGCCATCCCGGAAGGTTTACCCGTATAGGATTCGGTCCCCAGAAAATTTTGATGCTTTCAGATAATACCAGCATCCCGCCTAATGTAATCAGCAGCTGCCGGACATGATTCCCATAGACAGGACGGATCAGGAATCTTTCCAATACCCATCCCAAGACCATTCCGACTGCAACTGCACCCGCTATCGCTAATAGAAAACTGTTTGTTTCTTTAAAGATCCACGCTCCTGAGAAAGCGCCCCAGACGAATAATCCTCCATGGGCAAAGTTCAATACACTCATCAGTCCAAAGATTAAGGTAAGTCCGGCAGCCAGAAGGAATATCAGCAGCCCTGTTGAAACCCCATTGACCAATAAATTAATAAAGACTTCCATTTCCAGCCCCCCTTCACTGCTTACGCGATGCCCAAGTATTTCTGGCAGGTTTCCTTGTCTTCTTTTAGATCCTGCATCCAGCCATCATGGACTATTTTTCCGTCATCCATAATGTAAAAATAATCACCGATCTCGCTTGCCATCAGGAAGTTCTGCTCCACTAGCAGAATCGTCGTTTTTTCCTTCATTTTCATGATCGATTCCATCAGCTTTTCAACCATGATCGGCGATAATCCTTTGCTTGGCTCATCAATCAGAAGCAGTCCATCTCCATTGATATACGCCCTGGCAATCGCCAGCATCTGCTTTTGACCACCGGAAAGCAAACCGCTTTTCTTGCGCCAGAACTTCTTCAAATCCGGGAAAAGCTCCAGCATCCACTCCATTTTTTCTTCCGTCTCACCTGTGCTTTTGGCCTTGGCCAAATTCAGGGTTTCTTCTACAGTCAGTGCACTGAATATTCCCTGATTTTCCGGCACATAGCCGATTCCTTTTCTGGAGATCAGGTGGGTAGGGATTCCGCTGATCTTCTGATCGTGATAATGCACGGAACCCGTGGTGGATGGGTTAAAGCCCATGATGGTGCGCAGTGTTGTCGTTTTGCCTGCTCCATTTCTCCCGAACAGGACGGTGATGCTTCCCTCTTCCACGGACATGGACACACCCTGAAGAATGTGATATTGACCCAAATAGGTCTCCAGATTATCCAGTTTTAATAGACTCACGATGCAAGCCTCCTAAATATGCCGTCTGAACTCTTTGATCCTTAATAATTTCCTTCGGATTGCCGCTGGCCAGAAGCTCTCCATTGAATAGCACCACAAGGGTATCGGACAGATGCATGACCATCTCCATTTTGTGTTCGATTAATACAATCGTGTACATGCCTTCCTTCTTAATGTTCTCTATCACTTCCAGAATGGCAGGGATCTCTTCAATCGATATGCCTGCTGTCGGTTCATCAAGGAGAAGCAATTCCGTTTTGAGAGCCAGCAGCATGGCCAGCTCCAGTTTTCGTTTTTCCCCATGCGCCAGATCCTGTGCCAGCACATCTTCCTTGCCGCTTAGCATGCACCTCTCCATGGCCGCTTTTGCTTCATCCTGCTGGCGGTTCATGAAAGAAAGCCTTGGAAAGATCGAGTAGTAATCTTTACTTGATGATTGGATGGCCAGTCTGATATTTTCGAGCACCGTCAGTTCCGGAAAAATATTGGTGAGCTGGAAGGAGCGGCCAATGCCCCTTCTCGCCCGTAATGGTACAGAGAGCCTGGTTATATTGTCTTTCTTAAAATAAATCTCTCCCATTGTCGGTGGGATCTGGCCGCTCAGCAAGTTAAAGAGTGTGGTCTTGCCAGCCCCATTTGGACCGATAATCGAAGTCAGCTTGCCTCGCTCTATTTCCAGGTTCACTTCTTTTATGACATCATGCTCTCCAAAAGAAACAGATAGGCTTTTTGTTTCCAGAATATTTTCCAACTTGGCGACCCCTCCCATGTATCTAACTATTCTGAATTTTTAATTTCCATTTCTGATTGGCGGCTCGGTTTCTTCCATATTCAATTCCCTGATCAGGACCGGCACCGGATGATCCACACCCTCCTGTTCCTCCAGGGTTACTGCATATAGGGACTGCAATGCCTGATGATCCTCAGCCCGGAATTTCATCGTTCCTTTCGGTGTCTCAAATTCCATATTTTCCATTGTGCTAATCAGACCATCCACATCTTTGTCGCCCTCTGTTTTCTTTAGTGCCTCCACAATGGAAATGGCAGCTGTCATTCCGCCAGCAGTAAACAGGTCAGGAATCTCACCGTCAAATTTTTTCTTATGTTCTTCCACCAGCCAGTCATTTACTTCATTATCCGGCAGGGTATGATAGTAAATGGAAAAACCGCTCATGCCAACCAAAGAATCCATCGTCTTTAAGGAAGCTATGTCCTGCGCCGCAGTGGATATTTTAATTCCCTGCTCCTCCAGCTGCATATCTTTTAACTGTTTCCATGGGGCATTGGATCCTGCCCAGACGATATAAAGGTAATCCGGCTTTTCATTTATAATGCTTTGAATATTCGCTGTGAAATCAGTGGAATTTGGGTCTGCATATTGTTCATTCACAATGGTGGCACCAAGCTTCTCCGCTCCTTCTTTAAAAGCAGCGATTCCTTCCCGTCCATAGGCATTATCCTGTGCGAAGGTCGCGATTTTCACATCTTTTTCAGCGATTGAAGCTGCACCGGCAACGGCATCCTGAGACGAATTTCTTCCAGTCCTGAAGATATACTTGTTCCAGTTCTGACCGGTGATGCTATCAGCAACCGCAGGCTCCACCACCATGATCTTTTCATATTCTTCAGCCAGCGGCAATACTGCCAGTGTGTCACCAGAGCTTGAGGACCCCACTAAGAAATCCACTTCATCCTCTTCCAGCAGTTTTGTCGCTTTTCTTACCGCGACATCTGGCTTTGTTTCTGTATCTTCCACAATGAACTCGATCTTTTTGCCTGCGACTTCATTGGACCCCTCGGTTGCATAATCGAGCCCCAGTTCAAATCCAGCAACTGTTTGCTTTCCGTAGGTCTCTAGCGGACCGGTTAAGGAAGCAAGCACACCAATTTTGACCGCTTCTTCTTCTGAACTCGCTGTGTCTCCGGAACATCCGGTTATGAATAAAAGAGTGAGCACGATGAAGAGTCTTAATACCGACTTAATGCCATGCACCTTACACTTCACTTCCCATTCCCCCTATTTTAATTTTCTTTTCTAAAGAACTGTATTTTATGAAGCAGTCCGTCTGCGACAATAATGTTCCCGCTGCTGTCTATATCAAGACCCTGAGGTGAAAAGAAATGTCCGTCTTCACCGCTGAAAGTTCCAAACTGCTCTATGAATCTGCCATTTTCATCATAGACATTCATGCGGTTGTTGGAAGTATCCGTCACATACACACGGTCCTGTTCATCAATGGCAATGCCTGTAGGCAAGAACAGATCACCCGCTTCTTCGCCCCAATTTTCCAATGGATCCAGGTGGCCGCTTCCGCCGTTTGTTCCCCACTTGGTAATAAATTGGCCATTATTATCGAATTTCTGAACGCGATTGTTGATCCGGTCCACTGCGTACACATTGTCTTTAGAATCGATCGCCAGCTGCATCGGCTGAGAGAATTCGCCATTGCCAGTCCCTTTTCTGCCCCATTCTTTCATATACACGAAAAAGGAATTAAACTTTTGGATCCGATTATTTTCAGAGTCTGACACAAAGATATTGCCTTTGCTGTCAACTGCTACCCCGCTTGGGAATTGGAAATAGCCGCTTAATGTTCCTAAAGATCCATAGGCTGTGAGAAAGGTCCCTGCATTGGAGAACTTTTGAATGCGGTGATTCACTGAGTCTGCCACATATACATTGTCATACCGGTCAACCGCAATTTGTCTCGGCACAAAAAATTGACCTGCATAACTGCCGTAGCCAAAAGGTCCACCTGTCCCGTACATGCTTCCCCATTTGCTTACCAGACTTCCGCTTGCATTATACTTCAGGATTCTATGATTAAAGGAATCTGAAACAAACACATTTCCCTTTGAATCGCTTTGAACATCGTAAGGCCCTGCATATTGTTTGTCACCATACCGGCCTAATCCGATTGTCATTTTATACGAGATGCTCAATCCTATTTCCTTGTAGACTTCAATTCGGTTATTGCCTGTATCGGTAATAAATAAATCTCCATCCTGATCTGGCAGGATCTGGTTCGGATACACTAAATTGGGGAAAATTCCTGTTGTATAGAGAAACCGGTCAGAAGAGTCAAATTTCATGATTCGGTTGTTATAGGTGTCCGCTACATACAATGCTCCAGAGCTAGGCTCAAAGTTTATTCCCCTTGGATGGTAAAACTGATAAGAACCTAATCCAGGTTCAAGCCCGCCTATTTTTCGCTTGAAGCTGCCGTTCTGATCGAACACTTGAATTCGATTGTTGTACGTATCGGCTACATAAACTTCACCACTATTGTTTATGGCAATGCCTTGCGGGAGAGCCATCTGGCCATTGCCTTTTCCATACGAACCGATCGTTAGGAGATACTGCCCCTCGGAATTATACTTTTGAATGCGATGGTTAAATTCATCTGTAATGTAATAGTTGTTCTGCTGGTCTATCGCAATTTCTCTTGGAAAGCCAAATTGATTATTCCCTTCTCCTTTAGTTCCCCAGCTGTTGATAAACTTGAATTGAGAATCGAACTTCTGAATTCGGTAGTTGCCTGTATCAGCCACCAGAATGTTCCCTTCTCGATCAATGGCAATGCCAAAAGGCATATTGAATTCTCCCGGTGAATGGCCAAGGGATCCAAATGTCCCCAGGATTTTGCCGGAGGAATCCATTTTTACTATGCGATGATTCCCCATATCTGCCATATAAAGATTACCGGAGGTATCTTTGGCTAAAGCAACCGGAGTCCGAAACATATTGGAAGAATCAGTTTCATTTCCCCATGCCTGCTGAAAGCTATAGGAAGCTTCTGCAAATCCGATGCCAGTGCCCATAAGGGAAAAAAGAAGGAGAAACAGGACTATCCTCTTTATCCTTTTCATCTTTTCTCTCCTCTCCATTGAACTACAGTTGCAGCCCACGTATACCCAGTTCCCGCACTGACTGCTACCGCTAAGTCTCCAGGATTCAAAAGTCCCTGTTCCTGTGCAAAATGCAGCCCTATGCATGGGTCAAGTGAAGACATGTGACCATGGTGATTTAAGTAGATAGCTTTTTCTTCAGGAAGTTCGAGTGATTGTAAGAGTTCTTTGAACATGGAACGTTTGGTGTGCAGTGGCAATAGGAGTTTCATATCTTGAGGAGTATAACCACTTCTATGAAGTGCTTCGCGAACTACATGATCAAAATTTGCAATCGATACAGGATCGAGTCTTTCTTTCATGGATTGCGGATCCTTCACATCAATATAATGAAGGTTTTTTTCTACTGTTTCGCGGCTGGCAAAATGTTTTGAGCCTCCAGCAGGCGTTCGGACATCATCATGGAAGGAACCGTCTGTCAGGATGGCACTCTTCAGTATTTCACTCTGGGAGCAATCCCTGGTGACCAGTGCAGCTGTTCCTCCATCGGCAAAGTTGAACATGAACCGTGACCGCGGATTCTCATAATCCACGATCTGCGATTCTTTACATCCCCCAACAAGCAGGATGTTTTGAATCGACTGGTCTGAAGCAATCATGTCCTTTGCCACCTTTAAGGCAATCGGAAAACAGGAGCTGACATTCATGATTTCAAACGCATAGGCATTTTTCGCCCCTAATTCATGCTGTATTTTCGGAGCACTGGACCAGACATAATAATCCTTATGAGGACTGCCAAAATAGATCACGACATCGATGGACAGCGGGTCAATCCCTTCGATCGCCTGCCTTCCTGCAGCAATGGCCAAGTCGGAGGCATGCAGGCTATCATCTGCAACATGCTTCTGGACCAAACCGAACTTTTCGATAATCACCTGTTCAGGTATGCCCGTCTTTACAGCCAGATCTGCTGCCGTTTCGATTCCAGGAGGAAAAAATACTCCTGTTGCTATAATGCCAATTCCCATCAGATTACCCCTCCATCTTCAGGCACCATCATCTTGGCCATGCCTGTCAAAACTTTTGTTCCATCCTGATTAAAGCACTCTGTCAGCAGTGTCAGTATTCGCCTTTCGCTGTCAATCTCCTGAACCGTTCCTTTTGCGGTAATCGTATCGCCTATAAAAACTGGCGCCTTAAACCGGATGGTCTGTTCAACATAAATGGATCCTTTTCCGGGCAGATGCACACCCAATAGCTGGGATAATAGACTGGATGTTAAGAGACCATGGGCTATGCGCTTTTTAAATCTCGTTTTTTTGGCGTATTCCCCGTCTATGTGGACCGGGTTGAAATCGCCGCTCAACCCTGCAAACATCACAAAATCTGTTTCTGTAATGGTTTTGCTGCAGGAGGCCTGCTGGCCGACACTATAACTGTTCACCTTTTCACCCTCTTACTAAAAGTTGTGTTTTCTGTATTTTTCCCGTGGCATTTTTCGGGAGCTCGTTTAAAAATGTTACTTTCTTTGGAATCTTATATTTTGCAAGATTCCCGTGACAGTGTTGAACAACATCATCTTCAGTTAAAGCGCTTCCATTTTCTTTTACAATAAACGCTTCAGGCACTTCACCCCAAAGTGGATCAGCATTCCCAACCACGGCAACCTCAGCTACATCTCTTAATTGACTGATCACTTGCTCCACTTCAAGCGGGTAGATATTTTCCCCGCCGGAAATAATCATTTCTTTCTTCCGGCCTACAATGAATAGGAACCCTTCTTCATCCGTTTTGGCTAAATCCCCTGTCAGAAGCCATCCATCTTTCAGTGCATCCTCAGTGGCATCAGGCCGGTTCCAATATTCCTTCATGATATTTGGCCCTCTCACCGCAAGCTCGCCAACTTCACCTTTTGGAGCAGCTTCGCCCTCTGAATCTATCAGCTTATATTCGGAAAATAACACCGGCTTGCCGATGGACCCTCTTTTCCGCGGTGCGTCTTCTTTTGTGAGCATAAATAGAGTAGGAGACGTCTCCGTCATTCCAAAGCCCTGTCCGAAGAGGAAGCCTTTATCAAAATAGGCATCTATTAATTCACGCGGACATGGGGCTCCTCCATTATAGAACCAGCGGACTGTGCTTAAATCAGCCGTTTTGAATGATGGGCTTGTCAGCAGTGCCTGATGAATGGTCGGAACTCCCATCACAATGGACACCATATGCTTTTCAATCAACACGAGCGCTTTTTCAGGCTCAAACTTGCCAGGGATGACAATGGTTCCGCCTGAAAACAGGGACGGAAATGCAAACAGCCCGATTCCCCCAATATGAAACAGCGGAAGCAGCACGATGCAGCGATCCTCTGACGTTAAATCGATCGCAAGCTTATTATTCACCGCATTCCAGAACATATTGCTCTGTGTCAGCACGGCCCCTTTCGGTTTGCCGGTGGTCCCGGAGGTGTAGCAGATAATGTATGGAGCTTCCTCGTCAATTGGATTCTCATTAGTAAAGCTCGTTTGAGTAACCTCCCATAAATCCTCCATAAACTCGAAACTCTGAAGTTCGCTTTGTTCAACAAGGGAGGACGCAAACTCTGCATTCTCCTTTTCGGCAAAAATCAGCTTTGAGCCGCTGTCGTTGAGCTGGAAAACCAGTTCCTTTGCACTTAGCCGAATATTGAGCGGGACGGCCACACATTCTGCCTTTGCAATGGCAAATAGAAGGACTATGTATTCAATCCGGTTGTGCGACAGAATGGCGATGCGTTCTCCTTTTCTTCCCTGCAGCTTTTCATAAATTTTCACAGCAGCTGAATCGATCATTTTATCCAGCTGCCTGTAGGACACCTTTTCGTTATCTGTTATGACTGCTGTTCGATCTGGATGTGTATATGCCCATTTCTGAATCCAATAGGCAATCCCTTTCATCGAACTCCCCCTCTTTACTTTTTTAGCCCTTGGAAGATAAGTGTCATCGCAGCATCAAATGCTTCTTCAGGAACTTCTTTCTTTTCCCAATACACCCATCTCATGCCGAGGAACTGTCCAATCGACATTAAGCAGTAAGCAACTGTCTCCTGGTCCAGGTCCTTAAACTCTCCCGCTTCAATCCCTTGAGACAGACTCTTTAAAAATCCGTTTGCCAGCTTCCCGTAATACCAGCGAAACAGCTCCTGATCCACCACAACAGCCTGCTGGACAATGCTGTATAAATTCGGATGATTTTTGACCCAGCTGAAGAAAGCAAAAAAGCCATTTCGCTGTGCTTCCTCAAAAGATGAGCTTCCTGCCATACCTTCCTTAATTGCAATGCGCAGATCCCGGCTGTAGCTGCGGATCAGCTCATCATAAATATCTTTCTTTGAAGGAAAGTAATTATAAAAGGTTCCCTGGGCAACCTTGGCTTCCTGTGAAATATTGACGATGGAAGTTTCAAAATATCCCTTCTGCCCAAAGACCTCTTCAGCAGCTTTTAATAATTTTTCACGCGTTTCAATCCCTCTTGGAGTTAGTGCTTTTTCCTCAGTCACATTTTTAACTGACACCTGAATCACCTCTCAACTTTATTATAAATAATATTCTTAAAATTACAACAATAAAATTTAAAAAATTTGCAGGCTGAAAATAGTTTGTTTTTAGAACTGAGCTAAAATAACCCCGTGCATATTTATGACGGGGTTAAATAATTCATCAAATTAGACCTTCAATTAATCTATTAAAGTGATTTTCCCAATCCTATCACACTCCAGTGCAAACCAGATGGTTTTCCCATCGCTGCTTGAAATCCCATGCGGTTCAGCATTTGGAGTTTCAATCGGATACTCCTTAATAATCCCATTGTCTGTAATTCTTCCAATCTTATTTGCTCCCCACTCTGTAAACCATAAATCGTTTCCTGCCCCTGCTGTGATGGCATGCGGGCGGGCGTTCGCGGTTGGAATTTCAAATTCTGTGATTTCTCCAGATGTGCTGATACGTCCTATTTTATTGCCGATAATCTCCACAAACCACAGTGCACCATCGTTTCCTTTCGTAATTCCAACCGGCCCGGAAGCTGGTGTAGGAACTTTAAACTCTGTCACTTCTCCATTTTCCGTAATTCTTCCGATGGCATTATTTTGGTTTTCTGTGAACCATAATGCATTATCGGATCCCAGCGTAATAAATGATGGGTAAGAACCTTGTGTGGGAAGGTCGTATTCATTGATTGAACCGTCTTCCTGAATGCGCCCAATACGATTTCCATTCATTTCGGTAAACCAGATATCTCCGTTCGGCCCTTCTGTAATCCCATAGGGTGCTGAATCTGGATGGGGTAAGGGATATTCTTGAATAGTGCCTTCTTTCGTTATTCTCCCTATGTTGTTTGCTGCATTCTCGGTAAACCAGACCTCTCCTTTTGACGACACCATTACACACATGACTTGTGCATTCGGTGTCGGCAGCGGGTACTCTGTCAGTTCCCCATCCAATCCAATGCAGCTTACCTTATTGGCTTTATGCTGTGTAAACCAGACTTCCCCCTTGTCTGAAACAGCGATTCCGTATGGACCTGTATCTTTACTGGCAAGATTTATTTCCTGCAATTTAAATTCCATACTGTTCCCTCCAATTGCTATTATTTTTCAAGGCTGTTTTCGTAAAGTTTGTTGCTTTATAATAACTAAGTTTAATTTACTGAGTTGATTGGAGCGGAGGGCACTTGACTCCTGCGGGAGGAGAGGGAGCGGGAGACCCCGCAGGCGAAGCCGAGGAGGCTCCCGTTCCTCCCCGCGGAAAGCAAGTGTCCGCAGTGGAAATCAACGGACAAAATTCATATACAAAACAACAACCTTTTAGAAAACGGCCTTTTTCCCAAACAAAAAGCCTCCTATCTCGTTTTTCCGAGACAGGAGGCAATGCAGCACATAAATAGACTTAAATAGGCGTATCGATTCGTTCAGCCCTTTTCAAGTCAAAAAGCACACACATTAATCCTATCTCAGAAAAACAATCGATAAATAAAGCCCGTTCAAGAGAACTGACTCTGGAGCTAAAATATCGACTTTCTCTAAAGCTAAGATTATAGGATCATGTGCTTTTCTTCACCCTTTCGACTATTGGATAATTTCACTGTAAGATATTTACTGATTGAAGTCAAATGGTGCTTGGTCAAAGTCGGATATACTTAGCCTTAGAAAGGCGAATCAGACAGAATATAAAGAAATATTCCAGCAGCCTTCTTTTGAGGCACAATTTAATTATATAATAGAGTTTCGTAATATATAGAAAGGTTGAGACATCATGAAAAAGGTTTTATCAAACTACAAACTAACCATCTTCCTGCTCCTTTCCATCCTGATCGGAGGCATAGCCGGAGTGGTTTTTGGCCCGAAGACAGCGGTAGTGAAGCCGTTTGGGGATTTATTCATAAATTTATTGTTTATGATCATTGTGCCGCTCGTCTTTTTTAGCATCGCTTCGAGCCTTGCGAATATGGGCGGAATGAAAAGGCTCGGGAAGATTATGGGCGGAATTTTTACAGTCTTTTTTATTACGGCTGTCATTTCCGCCATCCTGGGGTTCATCGGGATCTCGATTGTGGATCCGCTCAAGAATACAGATATCTCTGCCGTTAAAAGCATTATGACTGAGGCAGCAATCGACCCTGAGGCAGAAGAAGTCACGTTCCTCGGTCAGCTGGTCCAGGCGTTCACGGTGCCTGATTTCCAGATGCTGTTTTCGAAAAATAACATGCTGCAGCTGATTGTGTTCTCGATTTTATTCGGATTGGCAACTGCGATGTCTGGTGAAAAAGGCAAGCCGATTGCGAATCTTCTTTCTTCTGGTTCAGCTGTCATGATGAAGATCGTTGGATTTGTGATGTACTATGCGCCAATTGGTCTTGGCTGTTATTTCGCGACCATCATTGGTGAGCTTGGCCCGCAGATTCTTGGCGGATATGTACGTGTGTTTGTCCTTTATCTTGTATTAACACTAATTTACTTCTTTGGTTTCTTTACGCTGTATGCCTTTGCGGCTGGCGGTAAGGATGGGGTCAAGGTGTTCTGGAAAAATGCAATCACTCCTTCTGTCAGTGCGATTGCCACATGCTCCAGTGCAGCATGCATTCCAATTAACCTTGCGGCTGTGAGAAAAATGGGTGTTCCGCAGGATATTGCTGAGACGATGATTCCGCTTGGGGCTAACACGCATAAAGATGGTTCTGTTCTTGGCGGAGTGTTTAAGATTGTTTTCCTGTTCAGCCTGTTTGGAAAAGACATGTCGAGCATGACAAGCATTCTGACCATTCTTGCTGTTTCATTCCTGGTTGGAGCTGTTATGGGGGCAATTCCTGGCGGCGGGATGATTGGGGAGATGCTCATCTTAAGTGTGTTCGGTTTCCCTCCTGAAGTGCTGCCGATCATCGCAGTCATCTCTACGATCATTGATGCACCGGCAACTCTTTTGAATTCAGCTGGCAACACGGTTTCGGCCATGATGGTCAGCCGAATTGTTGAGGGGAAGAATTGGCTGAAGGAATCTATGTCATTGAAATAATGCTGCTTCAGAAATCAAATAAGCGAGGCTGGAATCGGTACTCCCATTCCAACCTCGCTTTTTAACCTATCATTCAATAAAATACATCTTTCCGTTGATTTCAAGTGATACAGATGATTGTTTCATTTCTTCCTTTAAAGCCCTGGCATAGTCCACTACCTGCTTAATCTTTTTCTTGTCAAGATCCTCTGCAAAGCTGTACACAATGGTCACTTTTTCCTTTACAAGCTGCTCATCCTCAGATAGCCATGCTCCTGTTCCATCAACAGCTGTTGCCCCTCCAAACATTCCAGAGAATTTTTCTAGAGTTTTGTTCACATAGGGAGTATTATCAATTGGCTGATCAACATCATAGGTGGATGGTACATAAATTTTTACCACGTCTTCAAGATAATATTGCCCTTTTAAGGCCGAAGAGTACTTACCGCTCTCTGCTTCCGGCTGACCTGCAGCATAAACAGCACTTCCCAAAAAGCAAATGAAAAGGATTAGGGGGATCATCCAATAGGCAAATCTTTTCCTTTGCAACACAGCCACTCCTTTGTTTGTAAGTTCGCTGACGAAACACCGGTGCCTTCCTCTAAATGATTATAGCTTCTGGTTTTGAACAAATCATGGTATATTTTTACTTAATTTCAATAATTTTGATGTCCTTAAGTGTATCCTTTTAACTAAATCACTCCGGCCGCTATAAAAGAAAAAAGGAATAACGCGATTTATACACGCCATTCCCTTTTTGTCAGCCCTTTAGTTTTTTGTTATATCCTTTGTCACCATACGGCTGCAGCTCCTCCAGCCACTTTTCTTCCAGCTTTTCCAGGGCTTCCTTCTCGTTGAAATACGGATCATTTTTCTTTTTCAGCTTCTCCAGAATGGCGATTTCAAAAGCCTCTTTCCCATACTGATTCCACTCGTCCTGCAGCTCCCGATTAGGCATATAGCCGTTTGTTTCAAGTGAAAATTTTACTCCATTCAAGCTTTTTAAATTATTCGTGCTGCCAATGAAGATTTTATTGTTCACTTTATTCTTTATTTGATAAACCCCTGCTTCAATGGGCGTTTCTTTAAACTGCTGTTTTAATTCTCTTTTCCGTTCCATGATAATCCCCCGTTTTTCTATTTTTTAAGCCAATACTCGCTGCCATCCAGCTTTCGGTCCAAAAATCCATAGTCGATCAAGTATCTCCTGATCAGAGCATAATCCTCATAAAAGTCCTTCAATGCCTGATTTAACTCTTTCTCGCCATATGTGTGCTTAGGCTGAAGCTGCCTGGCAATCTCCCGCAGCACAATCATCCTTTGCTTCTCCTTTGGCGGAAACTTTACGAGAGGTTTATCAGTGCCTTCAGGGAAGTATTTTTTGAGAATCTTATCCTGTTCTTCCTGTGTAATGTTGTAGCGGTCATCCACCATTGTCGCTGTTTTATGGACAGGCAGGAACGCTGGTGCATACTCATCCTTTTCCTTCAGCAATTCCATGATCGCCAGGAAAGTCTTAGCCTGCCGTTCTTTTTCTTTTAAGGCAAAGCGGTGATGGCGAATGGTCGAGGTGCTCCCCATGTCCAGTTCTTTCTGAATGTCCTTATCGCTTTTTCCCTGATAAAAAAGCTGCAGAAGACTCTTTTGATGATCAGTAAGCCCTGTAAGCTTCTTATCCATGAACAGCAAATAATCAAACACCGAGTTATGAGTCGTTTCGATATGAATGCGCAAATACCGTTCCGCTTCGTAAAATCGATCTTTATACGGATAGACAATTCCTTTTTCCGTCTTTTCCCCGCATAGCAGGCATGTAAATGAATCCTTTTCTTCAATATATCCCTGTTTTAGCTCCTCCAAAGAAGCCTCCCAGAATAAATTTGATAATTCCATTAGCCAAAACACATCCTAATCAGTTTGAAAATAAACAAACTATCACTTTGTTTGCCCTATGTTAAACATATTAAAATAAAGTTTAATTTTAGTCAACCACAAAACAAACATACCAATAATATGTTTATTTATTTCCAAACGAAAATCAAAAAGGTTTGTGCATACAGTGATAACATACACAGACAAATAAATAAAGACCTCCGGTTAAGAAGGTCTAGAATCTCCCTTTACGAATATGCTCATTGCCCCAGGGATTTTAACTTCCTCTTTTTTCAAAGTCCCTGTAATGTATGATCTCAGAAAGAATCTTACATCCATTTGCTTTCTCAAACTCCGTTCTGGCTTCATCCTTATTGTCATACTCAAACATTTTGACTTTGTCATGTAAAAAAAGTGTTAGAATCCACAAATCTTATACCTCCCTGGTTATAAAGATGCTTGAAGAATGAGCACAATCCGCAGAACCCCCTATAGTTTAAAGGTATGAAGTTTATGAGAGTAAGATGATTGTGTTCATTTTAAGAACAGATTAAAAGCAACCGTAATCAGCCAGCCGAGTGCAAAAGTAAGGGAAATATATGTACCGACATAAAGTAAAACCTCCGCCATGATTCCTCCCCCAATGATTTTGACTTGGATTTTTCTTTATAAGTGGGTATATTCTCGCTGCTAAGGATTGTCAAATCGTATTAAAACTAAAAGTACTTAGCCGTTTTCATCTCCCTTCCTTTTAAAATAATGTCATTATATCAAGTGGTTTTTAAAAATATGTCGAACAATTGGATCTTCAACGATTTGTAAATAGAGTGTTAACTTCCTTTAATAAATCTAATTTTTGTATTATAACTGATAAATAGTTGTCTATTTTTTCCGCTGCCAATTTGCGCTGATGCGGATTAATTGATTAACTAAACAGAAAAAAAGCCTATTTCCACATAGGCTTTTAAAAATTTGATCATTGTTTCTTTCCATTCATCCATCCGTGAAACGCAGAGATCAATCCGATAAATAAGCTGTATCCCAAAAAGGTATAAAGGTGGTGCCAGTCTTCTGCATGAACAAACAGGCCCATGGCCTCTGCCATTTTTTCCAGGGCTGCCATTGCTAAACTGATGGACAAAACAAAAATTCCTTTTAACCAGCCCTTCAGACTTTGCATGATTTTTAATAAAGGAATCATGAAGATAGGAAGGATTGCCAGGGTGAACAGAATATTGATTGAAAATATGGCTGAGAATGGCCGGATCGGGAAGTAGTATATCCCCTTCCCGATGAAATACAGATCTAAGTATGTGCCTAACAACGATGCCAATAGCATGGCCGGCATATAGGTTCTAATTCCAGACGGCTTTTTTGGCAAGGGCTGCGAGCTCGAGCCTTTCAAGTGTTTTACAGTATGCATGCTGGATCTCCCCATTGATCATATCGTCTAACTCCAGAAAATACTCCAATACATGAAAATCTCTAAACCAATCACCTAATTCTGTTTCAGGCTGGCTCACATTTTTCCAGGCAGTTTCAAGGCTTGGGCTATAAATCCGTCTTCCACCCGGCCGCAGCTTGCACGATTTTAATTGAAACTGATATTGCTCGCCCGGCAGCCCTTCATGGACATCATTGAAAATATGCGGCCAATAATCCTTCCTTGAACCAGTATGGGGGTTAGCATATGCCCATTGTTCCGTTAGGGCGAGCACCTCTTTGTCCTTAAACAGGACTTCATACAGTTTTTTCCCTAATAGGATCCGTTCATGAAGCGATTCAAAATGATTCAATGTCTGGCCCTTCATATGGGTAACGCCATTCTTTTCATAAGGAAAAAGGATGTGATTCAAGGACAACAGCTCCTGCAGCTTAAATTCAAGCTTTTGAAAAACCTCTTGTTTATATAGCTGATTTTGAATCACTCTTTTTTCTAAATAGCTTTGTTCATTTATGATAAGGGCAATGGTGAGAATGTAAGGATCAGGCTTTCTCCAAAAACAGCTCCAGACCGTTTCCATGAAGATGGAAATATTAAGGAACGGAAACAGGAAAAATAATGGCTTATTTCTTTTCAGGCTTTCCCGATAAATCAGGAATTGCGGATAGGCATCCTGAAAAATGAGCCAATTCCCTCTTTCCAGAAAGGAAAAGAAAGAATGTTTTTCGCGATCCGGTACTAATCGGGACAGAATCTCCCCTTTTAAATCGGTCATATTCCAGCCGCCATTTCGTGAAACCATATGTCCTAAAAACGCCCAATGGATTTCCGGATGCTTCCGATAGAAATCAAGATAGGCTTTTGTTCTGGTGACATTATTTAGATTCCAGCGCTTTGTCTCCCGTTTAATTTGGCTGAGTATCCCCTTCTCCTCATCCGAAAGACTTTTCGGTTTTTGAATTCCTGTCCTTTTCTTTAATTCTTCCTTTAACCAGCCCATTGGGGATTTCCCTTGTTTCTTTTGAAAAAAGATGAGCATCCCCTCCTCCATGAATTCTCTTTCAGCCATATGAATATGTATCTGTATCTAAAGGAAACATTTTACTTGAGAGGAATGTGCATGAAATGACTGATACAGTTTCCGGCATTAACGATCTCATCACCCTATTAAGAAAAGACCAGTCACATGATGGTTCCTGGAATTATCCATTTGAAACTGGTATTTCAACAGATGCTTATATGATCATTTTATTAAGGACACTGGAGATACATGATGAAAAATTAATACAGGGGCTGGCAGCAAGGATCATAAGCAAGCAAGAGGAAAATGGCGCCTGGAAGATTTTTGAGGATGAAAAGGATGGAAATGCCACCTCCACTCTGGAGGCCTATTACGGGCTTCTTTATTCAGGCTATATTCAGAAGGAAGATCCCAGGATGAAAGCTGCCAGGAAATTTATACTGGAGCATGGCGGAATGGAGAGCGTAAATGTTTTTACAAAAATTATGCTTTCCTCTACGGGACAATATCCATGGCCTGACTCCTTTCCGGTTCCCGTGGAGATTATGCTTCTTCCTCTTTCCTTCCCCTTTAACTTTTATCAGTTTTCCGTGTATGGGCGTGTGAATCTGGCTCCGATTTTGATTCTGGCAGAGAAAAAGTTCAGCATCAAAACGAAAAATAGCCCTGACCTTTCAGATCTACTATTAACAAGGTCAGGAGTAGTCCCATGGGATATCCAGCCAGAATACCGGTCATTATTATCATTCATCAAAGAAGGCGTTGAAGATCTTTTAGGACTGTCTGAACAGTTTCACTCATTGGCTATGGAACGGGCAAAAAAATATATGCTCGAGCGGATTGAACCGGATGGAACATTCTATAGTTATTTCAGCTCAACCTTTTTAATGATATTTGCGCTCTTGTCTCTTGGCTATTCCAAGGATGATCACATTATAAAAAAGGCGGTCGCAGGACTGAAATCGCTCAGGACTGATATTGCCGGCCTCCCCCATATCCAGTACGCTAACGCCAGTGTCTGGAATACTTCCCTGATTAATACCGCTCTTCAATTGGCCGGCCTTTCGCCAGAAGATCCTGCTGTAAAGAAAGCAAAAACCTATTTGCTGAAGCGGCAGCATGATCAGTTTGGGGATTGGGTCATCCATAATCCGAATGCTTTGCCGGGCGGATGGGGCTTTTCCGACGTAAACACCCGCAATCCCGATGTAGACGATACAACTGCTTCGTTAAGAGCGATAGCCAGAAGTGTTCAGGATAGTTCAGTCAATCAGGAAGCCTGGGATCGGGGCATTCAGTGGCTATTATCTATGCAGAATGAGGATGGCGGATGGCCTTCTTTTGAGAGGAACACCGGGAATCCATGGCTCGGCTTCCTTCCGATTGAAAAGGGTGAATATATGTTTGGAGATCCAACCTCTGCCGACCTGACCGGGAGGACTCTGGAGTTTTTGGGGAATTATACAAATCTGCCTGTTGCTGACCCTTTGTATAAAAACGCGGTAAACTGGTTGTTGGACAATCAGGAACAAGATGGCGCCTGGTATGGCAGATGGGGTATTTGCTATCTTTATGGCACGTGGGCGGCAGTAACAGGGCTTATCGCGTCTGGCCTTTCAAGAGACCATCCTTCCATTCAAAAAGCAACTGACTGGCTGAAGGGAATTCAAAATGAGGATGGCGGCTGGGGGGAATCATGCCTGAGCGACAGCGAAAAATCATATGTTCCTTTGAATGCAAGTACCATAACAGACACGGCATGGGCACTGGATGCTTTAATTGCAGCCGAGGACCAGCCAACAGATGCAATCCAAAAAGGAATTCATTACCTGGCCCATTCAATCGATAAAGAAGATTGGACAACAGCCTATCCAAAAGGGCAGGCCATGGCAGGAAGCTTTTACATCCATTATCATAGCTATCGGTATATCTTTCCTCTTATGGCTTTGGCCCAATATCATAGGAAGTTCGGTCAATGATATACCGCAGAGGAAGATTTAGCCCTGCCTTCTTTTAGTTTTTCAGGCAAAAAAAGGCGCCTGCCTAATAACATAAAGGGTTCCGTTTTGAGGTGCTTTTCAAAAAAACTGCACCGAAATGACAGCCCATTTTTACAACGTAAATGGCATATAAAAAAGCAAAACTCGCTCTAAAATGGCGAGTTTGCTTTGTAATAAATTACCCGTTCTTATTGAACTAAAGCAGCCGTTCGTATTATAAGGTCAACTAGAAATGAAAATATTTCTGGTTGATACTTCATAGGCATAGGGGGTAGTAAATTGATGTTTCTTTATATTTAGTAGTTCATACTCACCTGCAAAACAGCTACCAATATAAAAAAAATCCTCTGTATATTCTTCATCATTATTCGGTATTTCTACATTACAACCAATGTAGGAAGCCAAACTCATTTCGACTCACGGAGAAAAAAAGACTTATAATCCACTAACCAATCACTTACATAAATTGGTGAATGAGTCGAATTAGTCCAAATGAAATCACAGCCATTGGGGACGGCTCCATATAGAGATGCTTCGTCATGTCGGTACTGGCGTGGCTATGGGGAACGCCAGCGATAGGGTTAAGGCAGCAGCTGATTTTGTTACTGGGCACCACGAAAATGATGGATTAACTGAGTTTATAGAACGCTATCTTCTTAAATCATATGCGATTTAGAGTATATTTATAAAAAAATGACAGGTTTCATTCATACCTGTCATTTTTTTAATAGCAATATTTATTTAATAGAGTCCAGTTTAGCTTCTCCTTCTAACGGGAAATATTCAGGGATCCATAACGGCATTTTCAGTCAATGGCTATTTAATGATCCTTCCTTAAACGAAAATTTGTTTCTTCTTAAGATGATGTTTAAGACTTTCCATCAGCATATCTTCTTTTATAATTTTTTTGTTAAGTATCCTAACTTCATCAACCATTAATAGCCTCATATCTTCTACAATGTATTTTGCTAAAAGCCATATATAAACACCCCTATTCTTCATATTTTGCATACAAAAATACAGGGTAATCTCACTTGTCTAAATTTCCTGAAGATATTTTTTGCAGTAACGGCTCCTCCGTTTAAAGCTATCTATACCTATCATACTCAGCCACAAAGCTTCCAGTTCTTCCGCTATTGAACGTTAAATCTTTGGCTTTGCACAAACTGATTTCCCTCTTGTGCCACTAGCCATATCGTAAAGGTGTATTCACCTTTATTTAAAGATGGTAGCTTTACATCAAATGACAGCGACTCACCTGGCAAAATCCTGATTTCTTTTAATACTTGCAAAAAGAACTTTCCATCAGAATATCGGTATACCCTTCCCAATTCTCGGCTGGAAATTTCAAATTCATATAATTGGCTCGTATTAAAATGCAGAATTGCTACTTCACTTCCTTCATTTTTTATTTCATAGGTAAAAATTAGATTTTCATCGTCCGATTCATTTAGAATAAGTGAAGGTCTTAAATTTTTCATAGTTTGCCCATCCTTTACATTTCGTATTTGGGATTTAATTTTCATATATGTTTCTTATTCTATGACTTTTGTTTCTTTAACATTTGATTGCTTTATCGATAAGTTATTATTTATAAGTATATTATGTTTATTATTACCTCTAGTTTTCAAAGTTGGGGCCTAATTTTAAAAACCCCAAATCTCCCGCGTGTTTATAGTAGTTTTGATGGATTTATCAGCAAAATTCAAGTGAAATCCAGAGATCCATTCATTCTTAGTAGTTCTTTAGAACCTCAAAATAACCCCAATTGCTAATCCTTTTTGTGAGCTTTACAATTTTACTAACCTCTTAGTCTAACCATCCTTATCGAAAAATCCTTCCACATATTTTTCAAGATCCTAAGAAAAAGTCTTCTATTCTATTACCCTTTGAAAGAGGTGATGATACTTCGTAATCCATTAAAAACTATTTGAGCTACATACCATCTTCATTTTTTCATCAAGATTCTCTTCTTTGCAGTCTATAAAAATTTGGTGGAATAGGAGAATGTCAATGAAAAAGCTAACTAAGAAAACTCTTTTAGCTGGTTCTTTAGCTACTATTATGCTTTCAGGGTCTATTTTTCAAGTAAATGCACTTGGAGCACCTGCGAATGAAACAGGCTTGGAAAAGTCAAGTACAGCAATTAGTAACAATATCACAGATAATCATGAAATTACGCTTATTACTGGTGATGTAGTGAAGGTTTCTACTCTTGATAACGGAAAATATATCATTAACGTAGATCCAGCTGAAGAGAATGGCGAAGGTGTCAGGGTGATGACCATTGGAGAGGATACATTTGTTTTCCCGAACTCTGCCATGCCGTACCTTGCTGCTGGAAAACTAGATCAGGACTTATTCAATATTACAAAATTGAGGGAATATGGCTATGATGACAAGAATTTAGCATCGTTACCTGTTATCGTAGAATACGAAGAGTCAAAGGCTAGAACCTTCTCCAAAGCCGTTGCTCCAAAAGGATCGAAAAAAGTTCGCGAATTAGAAAGCATTAATGGTGCTGCACTTTCAGCAGAGAAAAAACAGGCGGATACATTCTGGGAGGATGTCACCGTGGAAAGCACCAGTAATGAACCTGAAAAAGCCTCTCTCTTTAAGTATGGTGTAGAAAAAATCTGGCTAGATGGACGTGTTGAAGCATCACTGGATAAAAGCGTTCCGCAAATTGAGGCTGATACAGCATGGGAAGCTGGCTATACAGGTAAAGGTGTAAAGGTGGCCGTACTTGATACTGGAATTGATGCTGTGCACCCTGACATAGTCAATCAAATAGATGAAGCAGTTAGCTTTGTTCCAGATGAAGATGTGAAAGACGTCAATGGACATGGTACCCATGTTGCCTCCACTGTGCTTGGAACAGGTGCAGCTGATAGTAAATACAAGGGCGTTGCTCCTGATGCGCGTTTACTTGTAGGGAAAGTATTGAGTAATCAAGGATTTGGACAAGACTCCTGGATTATCGATGGGATGGAATGGGCATCCGAGAATGCGAAGATTGTTAACATGAGTCTTGGAAGCAGTGAGCCAAGTGATGGGACAGACCCTATGGCTCAGGCAGTAAATAGGCTTAGCGAAGAAAAAGGTACACTATTTGTTATCGCAGCAGGAAATAGCGGAGGAGAAGGCACGATTGGTTCTCCTGGGGCGGCAGATTCTGCGTTAACAGTTGGAGCTGTTGATAAATCTGATCAGCTTGCTTACTTCTCTTCTAAAGGACCACGCTATGGAGATATGGCCGTAAAACCTGATTTATCAGCTCCTGGTGTGGGAATTGTGGCTGCACGCTCTCAATATTCTTCTGGCAGCGGATCATACAAAAGTTTAAATGGAACATCTATGGCTACACCTCATGTGGCCGGTGCTGCTGCTATCCTAGCACAAAAGCATCCAGAATGGGATGGAGATACCATAAAACAAGCCCTGATGAATACGACAAAGAAGCTTGATGCTTACCAGCCTTTTCATGTAGGAACTGGACGAGTGAACGTTGCTGCTGCTTTGAACACACAGTTGCGGGCAACTGGTTCGATCTCATTCGGCTTCTTCAAATGGCCACATGATCAATCAGCTCCTGTAGAAAAAGGCGTTACGTATACAAATGATAGTGAACAAGATATCACTCTAGAGCTGGAAGCGACATTTACGAATGCCCAAGGTACAGAAGCTCCAGCCGGGTTGCTGACCCTTTCTGAAAAAACAATCACAGTTCCAGCGGGAGGAAGTGCAGACGTAAAAGTGAAGCTCGATTCAAAATTGGGCGAAACTGGATCCCGTTATCAAGGTTATTTAACAGCTAAGGTAAATGGAGAAACAGCTGTACGGACTACAATGGGAATGGTTAAGGAAGATGAAAGATATCCGCTCACATTAAAGGCAACAGACCGTGACGGTACTCCAGGACTGGCATATGTAGTGTTATTCAGTGAGAATATGGAACCTTGGGTTTATGCTGTTAATGGATCCTTGGAGCTTCGCCTGCCACCAGGCACTTATTCCGCAATGTCCCTTATGGATGTGGATGTCGACACTGACCACGCTGGTGTAGCCCTTGTTGGAGATCCAGAAGTGAAATTGAATGGCCCACAAACAGTCGAGCTCGATGCAAGGAAAGCAAATGAAATATCCGCAGAAGTACCTAAGGAAGTAGAAGCGAACTACCGCAGAATAGAATATTATCGTACCCTTGGTGACCAGAAACTGAACAGTGGTTATTTGTTGCCGGTATGGGTTGATAAGATGTATGCAGTCCCAACAGAAGAAGTTGAAACTGGATATTTTGAGCAGCTCACTCGCTGGCGACTTGCAAAGCCATATCTGACGATTAAATTTAACGGCATGGAACTGGATGATATTCCATTAGCTGGAGGTACATTGTTAGATGGAAAGTATAACATATCCACCGTTTATGCAGGCAAGGGTAGTTCCACTGACTTTGGAGCATTGGATGTGCAAGATAAAGCCGTCGTTGTCGAGCGAAATGATGAAGTGACTCCTTCCGAACAAGCTACTGCTGCTGCAGCTGCCGGGGCAAAATTACTAATCATCGTCAACAATGAAGATAAAGAATTTAGTGTCTATGCAGGTACAGCAGATTACACAGACAACCCAATAGCAGTTGCTGCTGTCAGCAAAAAGGAAGGAGCAAAGCTAGTTCAAGCTGCAAGTTCAGGAAATGTTATGCTTCAGGTTGAGGGAAATGTCAATTCTCCTTATGTTTATGACCTAGTAGATGCCCATAAAGGATCGATCCCGACCGATCTGACCTATGCACCAAAGAATAAGGATTTAGCTACCATCGATAGTCGCTACAATTCACATGTCCAAGCAGCAGGTGGAGAGTTCCGATATGACTTGCGTCCGCATACATTTGGAGCTGTAGGTTTCATGTACAAAATAAACTATCCTTCTGCTCGAACTGAATATGTGTCAGCAACAGAGGATTCACGATGGTATCACCAGGCAAATGTGCTTGATGCAACATGGCAAATTCGTCAGCCATTGGCTACTTATTCAAAAGGGCAAAAATTAAAAGAAAACTGGTTCTCTCCTGTCGTCCGACCAAGCTTGGGTGAAGGCTATTGGGCTCCAAAACGTCAAGGCAGTGGCCTTCAAATTAACGTCCCTGCATGGGCTGATGCCGGAAAAGGAAACACCGGTGGTACAGAATATGATGTATCTGTACAAAATCAGTCGTCGAAATTGTACCTGAGTGATACCCTGCTGAAAGAAGGAAAAGGACAGGCGCTAGCTGCATATACTGGCATACCAAAAGAACGTACACAATTCCGCTATGTTACGGATGCAAAACGTGATGAAAATCGCTGGAATACGTCGGTCCGCACGCATACTGAATGGACCTTCTGGACGGAAGAATTACAAGATGCTTGGCAATATAATCTTCCATTCCTTACTCTGGATTACCAAGTGGATACAGATGTAAATGGAAATGCTAAAGTAAATGTCCCTACTAGCCTTAGCCTATCGGTAGGAAAAGTTAAGGATGCAATAGGTTATGGAAAGGTGGAAGGTGCCACATTAGAAGTATCATTCGATGAAGGTATTTCATGGAAAAAAGTGAAACTAACACAAAGCGGAGACAATTTTGAGGCAACAATCGAAAACCCTATAAATGCAAAATCGGTTTCTCTCAAAGCAAGTGCTTGGGATGATGAAGGGAACAAAATCACTCAAGAAATCATTAAAGCTTACGGACTGAAATAATTCGCTAAAAAAGATGCTCGCTTTTAAAGGGGCATCTTTTTTAATATAAGAGTGCCCATTTTTCTACACCCCACAGTGCAACTTGCCAAACCTCGGTGAACTGTGAATGCTGAAGGCGGGGGTCACTCTTTTCTGGTCGAACCCAGAACCTCCAAATAGTGCTGATTGTACATAATGCCTAGGATATTCCCAAAATTTAAATCAATTCCTTTAATTCATAAAAAGAATCATTTATTGCATCATTTACAATCTTGCCTTCTCCTGATTGTCTTGGTGCTGGTAGTATTAGTCTTTCAGTTTCAATGTGTAAGGGTATGTCTAATAACAATTAATTCATTTCCATTTCTTTCATTTTTTTTTCTGAAAATAACCTTCCCTTTAGTTTGATAAAGATCTTTACTTAAATTCACTGGAACATGGCGATCTAATTCATCATGTATCATGTCTTTATTGGTAATAATTCAACAGGGGATGTCAGCCTATAACGTTCCGTCACTTCATCAGGGGATCCACCTATTAGTGCAGCTACATGACTTTTCATTCTATTTTGTTCAAGGATTTCCCACATCAACTGTATGGTCGTCTAATGTTTCTTTCTACACCAGCAATAATATTTACCTTTAACCCCCATACCTCTCCGCAATTAGTGATATATACCCTTCCTTTGTAGAAATAGTTTTTGATACTATACGAAATGCTCCTTCATATCCTTTTCCCGTTTTACTTACCCGGATCATATGCATTTTTTGTAAAAAAGTAAGGAAAAATATTTATTGTGTCCTTCAGTAACCTTTGTCATGACGGTTTAAACCTTTCCTGATCAGACAAATTGGCTAAAAAATTTAATATTAATAAGTAATTGAGGTGACAGTACATGCCAATGATCAATATGAACAGTGCCAGCCTATATTATACTGTAAAAGGAAGCGGAACTCCGATTGTTTTTATCCACCCGCCTGTATTGACTTCAGTAAACTTCAAATATCAATTAGAAGAACTTTCAAAAAATTTTCAGATAATTACTTTTGATATACGCGGACACGGAAAAAGCCCACACTCCCCTGAACCAATAACCTATCCACTGATTATTGAGGATATCATTCGACTATTGGACCACCTTAATATAAATAAAGCGTTTTTATGCGGATATTCTACGGGCGGTTCTATTGTTTTAGAATTCATGCTGACGTTTCCTGAAAGAGCTTTAGGGGGAATTTCAATTGGGGCAATGCCCGATGTAAATGACGATTACTTGAGAAAGAAGATTTCTTTAGGAATCAAGCTTTCAAGCAAAGGGGCTATTAACTTATTAGCCTGGTCCATCTCCTGGAATAATTCAAATAATATAAAGCTGTTTAAAAATATGTTTTCAGAAGCAAAAAAAGGGGATTACCGCAACATTGAGCAATATTACCGCTATAGTCTAAAATACAATTGTATCAATCAGCTTAATGAGATTAATTTGCCTATCTTATTGGTTTATGGCAAGAAGGATAAGCCCTTTCATTCCTATGCAAGGCAATTGCATGAGAAACTGCCCCAAAACGAATTGCACTTTATCGAGAATGTTGACCACCGTATCCCAACCAAGGCTGCAAAAGAACTTAACCGGCTAATTTTTCAATTTGTAACAAAGACGCTTTCCTTATATTAGAAAAACGCCCTTTAATGGAATAACTTAAATATGCTCTCCACCCTAAAGCCATTTAATTTTATTAAACGAATTGTCAAATGAAAGGGAGAAACATTAAAAACAGGACTGTTTAGATATTGTTTTTAGCTTTAGAAATAAGTTGAGGGTCGAGGCTTTTTCTATTGAGGACCTCCTTTTCAAGTTCACCATTTCCCTTAAGATTATTTATAAACATATTCTATGGGCAAAATACGGTTTCCTTCTTTCACTAATATGCCCGTTAGTCGAATAAGAAAACCGCATCACGCTGTCCCAGTAATACACCCGCACGTTTTTGTAAAATCGTTACTGCTATATTTCTCTAACATAATTTCGCGCTACGCCTCTTTCGAATGCATCCAAATGGTTCATTGATGCATTTCTTAACTGTGTAAATACTGTTCTTACATCTGTTGGAAGAATTAAAGAAAGAAATTTATTATACATACTTATATTCTCTATCTCCCCTTGTACTCCAAAAGCAAAAGCGTTTTTTATTGTTTCTGGGGCAGTAACAAACATTCTTGAAATATCTTCTGGAATAGGTACTTGATATCGTTGAAAAAGAGGGAGTAACGCACTAATATGCCTTAATTCAGCTTCTTGGATTCGGGCAAATGTACGTATATAACCAAAGGTTAAAAGAATATTATTATACCTAGCCTGAGCAAGAAATTCGTCTTGTAAAGCATAAGTTAGCATCTGAGACAAGGTTAGTGTTGGGGCATTCAAAGCCCCTTTGGCTCCATAGTCGTTAACATTTTGTCTTTCTAATGATTGTTGCAAATTATGATAAGGGGGTTGATTATGGGAGTAATAATTTTTCGCATACATTGATTGTATCTTCACCTCTTAAATTATTTTCCTGCTTCTGAGTAGCTGTTTTAGCTCATCGTGCTCCTAATTCAAAGTTATTCTCTTATTAGGGTATATATAAGGAATCGAAATGTACCTTGGATACTCGAAGAGGCCTATTAACATTAATAAGTACATTCCTCTTATACCGTACATAAGATAATTTATTAATAATAAATAATATGAAGGGATTGAGGAAAGTGTACTATGTGCCATATACGTATCAATATCCTTATTATGCAAATGCACCATCGCATACTTACGGAAATCCAACTGGTTATGGGGCTCTTTCTAATGATTTGGCATTCCGTTCTTATCGGTCATTTTATGGTGATTGCAGAAACGTATTAAAAGATTATGGAGCAAACCCATTTGTTATAAATATCAATGAGGCAGCCAAACAAAACAACACATATCGTACTGCACTATGGACAGGAAATCATTTGCAAGTTACATTAATGAGTCTTAATGTTGGTGAAGATATCGGATTGGAAATTCACCCTGATGTGGATCAATTCTTACGTGTTGAACAAGGTCAGGGGATTGTACAAATGGGAAAAAGTAAAGATAATTTAAGTTTCCAATGGAGAATCTTCGATGACTCTGCTATTATGATACCGGCTGGAATGTGGCACAATGTCACAAATACAGGAAATATTCCGTTGAAACTATACTCCATATATGCCCCGCCAAACCATCCATTTGGTACAGTTCATAAAACGAAGGCAGATGCAATGGCAATCGAAGAAGATTTGGCTAATGGAAATGGGAAAACAGTAACTTTCGGAAAGACTCCAGATGAATGGGTAAGACATACGGAGTTTTTGGTAAAAGAAGGCTTGGAGGACGTTAAAAGAGGAATAAATATGACACACATTCTTCAAGAGTTTATTCTAATGGGAGTTCTTGTAGGGAAGGGGTATTCTCCTGAAAAAGCATATGAAACAGTAGAAGAATGGGAACGTACAGGAGAATCCAAACTTCTTCAGGAAAGCAAAAATATGTAGAGCAACCGTAATTCAAAATCAGATGTTTTTGTTGAATAATGATATATTATTTCCTGCCTGCATTAAAAACTCGTCAGTCGTGACGAGTTTTTTTGTGTTACTTTGCGACATTTATATTGTCAAGTCGTGTGTCAATTTAGCTTCAAATATTAAAAATGCACCTTAAATAGAACCTTTATGGCAAATACATCTTTTTTCCTTGTTCAACTCCCTCAGTTTAATACGGTTTACTCACGAATGCTCGCTTATTCGCAGGATTTCATCCTCCATGGATATATATTTCTAAATTGAAAAGAGTAGATTCTGGACAAATGGCTACGTGAAGACATAGTTAAATAGAGGAGTAGGATAATACTCCAAATTCTACCATATGATGCACTTCTCCACGCCAGCCCTTGGAGGCTTTCCCTCCCATGTCTCAACGGGTCAATTGCCCTCTCATTCCTTCGTCATGCCTATCCAAGGGGTGGAGGCCAGTTATGCTAACCTGATGGGTCAGTGCCCTTTTGTTGAACAAACCTGATACTCCGTACATATTTGAAATCCTGCGAATAAGCCAACACTCGACCTTTAAAAATATAAGGGGTAATGATTCTCTTCGAAAAAAAGTGAATTGAACTACGCTGCCAACTCAGTTAACGGCTGGACCTTCTTGGCACAATAAGCTTCGTTTTTTCGCGCTATCCCTACAAAGATCCTAGCTAACTTCCCGATCAGCTTCATTATAGATTTCATTTTTTTCATTTTCTTGACCTTAACATTATTCGAGTGGAGGGCTTTAAATTCCGGGTTGTTCATTACCAGACTCATAGTAGCTAAATAGAGGAAACGTCTTAACCTTGATCTTCCACGCTTTGAAATGATAATTTGCCCTTTCCACTTCCCTGAACTGGCTTCGGCTAGATGGAGTCCTGCATGGCGAAGTAAAGAGTTGCCGTGTGAAAAACCACTTAAATCTCCTGCTTCCCCTAAAATACCAGCTAACGAAATTTCACTAATTCCCTTAATCATAAGTAACTTATTCGCGAAAGGAATTTTAGGTAGTTCATCCTTAATTGCCAGCTCAACTCTTTCAAGTTGTTGAATCGCAAGGTTATACTCTTCAGTAATTGTTCAAGATGAAATTTATAAGCTTCTAATGCTTGCCTTGTACCAACTGATTTCCTGGCTACATTGAGGAGTAAATAGGCTTTCTTTAATCCAGGCTGTCGCTTCATCAGTAACTTCCACCCGGCCACGATCTCTTCAGGCTTCATGGAACCCAGTTCCATCGGAGATGGGAAAAGCCGAAGTGTTGCGATGGCCCCTTTAGCAGTGATGTCTTTAAATACTTGCCTAAGCTCGGGGAAGACAATATCCACCCAGCGATTCAATTGATTAATCGAGCTTACAAGCCTCTTAACAATGACATCCCGATTTGACATGAGCACCCTGAGCTTTTCAAACGACTCAGAAGTATTCCTCACAAAGGCATAGTAACCGTTCTTCACCATATCGGCTGTTACAAGAGCGTCTTTTTTATCACTCTTTGATTGGGTATTATCACGGTTTTCTTTATTTCTTTTCACCAAATGAGGGTTAACTGTCACTACCTCAATATCTTGTTTCATCAGCCATTTAGAAAGGTTAATCCAATAATGACCGGTAGGTTCCATACCAACTATGGCAGCCTCAAGTTTATGTAATCTTTTAATGCTATTAATCCAGATTAACAGGGACGAAAATCCCTCTTCGTTGTTTGGAAAAGTGATTGGATCTCCTACTACAATCCCACGGAAATTCACTGCTCTGGCTACGTGAAATTGTTGTGCAATATCCACACCAACCACAAGATGTTTATCAGTAATTCTTTCTATTAGTTGATTTTGTTTGTCCTGCATTTTAAACTTCATAGTAAGGGTTCCTCCTAAGTTTGAGTTAGAGTCGTGTCTTACTCATATCTTACTGAGGAGCCCTATTTTTTTCAAAGCTCAAAAATAACGATCTACAGGAATGCTAACCTGCACCTTTAGTAAAATAAGAAAAGCCGCCTAAGATGGCAGCTGAATCTTTAATTAATGCACGTAAATAAGAGAATTTATTGATCATTCAATTATTATCCCAGCCATAAACGAGTTCATTGAGTTTCTTTCCGGCAATCTTAACTTCAATTTTATCAATTATCTTACCGCCCATTGCCTCATAAAATAACCTTGAATTTTTATTTTCTAAAACAAAAACAAGCATTGTATTTATTCCTAATTTCTCTAATTCCTTAATTACTGACTTAGCAAGTGACTTACCTATTCCTTGCCCTTTGAACTCTTTCAAAATATAGATTGAACAAAGTTCTCCCTGACATTCTTTATATTTTCCACTCCTCATTATGGCCGCTAATCGGGGGCAATTCATTTACTGCGAGCAGAATGATCTTCTAATCTAGCTGATTAAATTCCCCCTCAGCCATGGACGTGCCCGGTAGAAGCCAATCGGGATTTGGATAAGACTGGTTTTTCCCTGTGATTCCATCCTGTAAATTTCATCACACATTTTCGCATCAAACCCGAGAAGGGGATGCCCGCCCATTCCAAGGGCTGTCGCTGCTAAAAGCAGCCGCTGCACAAGCATTCCCGCTTCCATTTGCTGGATGCGATAGCCTCTGTAGCCCATTGCCGTTTTATAGAAATTTTTATCCCCTGCTACATGAAAGCAGAGCGGGACTTGGTACAGATTCACATTGCCAGCAGGCATTCCGTATTGAAGCGCAAGTCGATGATCTCCGGGATTAAGCTCCCGGAGCGAATGAGCATCGCTGTCATAATAATAAGCTCCATCCGGAATCCCTTCGACATTATTCAAACACACATATAGAGTTACTCGTGACGTGCGCTTTTCAAGTGCCATATCTAAGTCGTTTCGATACAAGCAGGATTCGGTCGCCTCCTGAAGCAGTGCGGCAAGCTGCTCCTGGCTAACCTTTCCCGAAACGAAATCCATGTCCGGTGAAAATCGCTCCCGGCAGACTGACGCCAAATCATACGATATCCTATTTACATGAGGAAGAGACACTGACCGCCCCTCACAATTGGTCTCATGAGGAATGATTTGACGAAACGATTTAGCTGATTCCTGCATCGACGCTTTATTGATGCTGGTTAACATCGGAAATTCTTTCACTCTGTTTGACCTGACCCATTCATTAGTCTGAATTGAGGTTACTTCCTCGCACAATTCGGAGGCAGAGGCCATTCCGTCCCTGCTGCTTCTGTTCGCAGCCCAGCTGGTCGGTTCAACTGACAGCGGGATAACGGCATATACGCTCTCCTCCTGATCAGACAGTCCAAGGAGATGGTTAAGGGCACGATCAAGAAATTGGAAATAAACTCCCGCGGCAAAACCAAACCTCTTTGTAACCTCCAATAACTGTCCAATCACTACACCTGCATCCAAGCCCTGCAGACGATAAGAAAAGTTATTGTATTTAAAGTAATTTTTCCAGAACATGGTCGTCACAAATACAGTCCCAAAACAAGATGACACATCACAGCGATTGCCAAGAGCACGGGCTATATAGGAATCAAAATTACCCTTACGCAGCAGCACCAGGCGGTGGTGCAGCACATCATAGTGGTAGATCCCCTCCGGCAACTCATCCAATTTCAGAAACATGTATAGTTCGTTAGGGTACAGCGCTCCGCCAGAAGGTACAGACCGCCGAAACGACTGCATAAATCCATCCGCTTCTTCACTCGTACCAATTGGGGAGACAGATTGGCTAAACTGATTCAGGCCGAATGTATACCAAAGAAAATGACCGATTATCCTAATGTCAGGCTTTGCCGGTGCCTCCCATTCTTCAAGAGAAAGGGGAACCTCCAGTGACAGGGGAACAACTGGCAAGCCTCGGTAAAGCTTATAGGCAAGCGGCGCATCTTCCCAATCCACTTCCCAATCTGGCGGGCTTATTTGGTCAATATCAAAATGCAAATTGTGCAGAAATGTATCTGGATTCATCCTTTTTACCTCCCGGTCAGGGCTTACGGAAATGGGTGGGGATGCGGATTAAGCTGTTCAAGTGTGAGTGGTTCTTTTGCATATCCAAGTTTCATTGGAACCTTTAACACCCTCTCAAGCCCTGTTACACGTGTCAGGTGGTGTCCAAATGTCATTGGCAGCATCCCCGGAATCAGCACTTTGACACAATGCAATCCGCTCCTGCTTATTTCCGGTGTCGTCTGATCCACCACTATTACATCAAGATTTTGCCGGTGCAATGCCTGTAGAAGGTCCTGCAGATCATCTGTCAGGTCTGCATGTCTCCTCTCCCGCTTGAACTCCTCGGAAAACGTTCTGAGTGGACGGTTTTCATCCAGCAAAAACTTCAGGCGCTCTTCCGCTTCCGGTAAACCGTAAAGCATCCCATGGTCATCCATTTTGCCGACGAGGGAAGAATTTTGCAGCATTTGCCGTAAATCCGTCTTGTTCGCTTCAAACTTATCGTCCAGTGTCCCCATCATTCCAGCTAACTCATGAACCGCGCTTTTTACCGCCCTTACCGGGTCGGGATGGGCCCCGGCCGCACAAATGATATTCAATCCTTTTCTCTTCCTGTTTTTCGCCATCGCCCAAACACTTGGAATTCCATGCTCCATTGTCGCGTTATACAAATGCAGATCATATCCCGCCACTGTCCTTACCCGATCAATCATCAGCTGCAATTCCTGGTCATTGGAGGAATAAGGATCAAGACGCGGAAGGGCAAGCTGTCCGTACCATGTCATCAGGAATGAATCACGCTCCACCACTTCTAAAATACCGTAGAAAATCGCTTCTTCCAGGCTGCCACCCAGTGCGCATCCGTTGGACGTTTCATAGACAAATCCATTCCCGCAGCCCAAGCTGTAATAAGCAAGCAGCTCAGGAACCAAAATCGGGCGCTCCTGCAATAACGAATAACCCCATACCCAATTCATAGGGATATCAGGATTAAATTTTTTAAAAGGAAAGTGCGGACGTGCATATTGTACATCCGTATGCACACCTACTTTTAGAGGATTAAGAGCCCGATCCTCCAGGTTGCGGAAACTGTTATAGACTGCTGTCCTCTTTCCACGTGGTGATATGCCGCAGGAACGCTCAAGCCCCTCCAGGATTGCTGTCAGCTCGCTCACCTTATAGGAATGTGTGCGGCCTGCCACGCCTTCGTCCCCTCTAAACAACGGCAGGTTTACGACTACATCCGCAAAAGGCGGCGTGAAATCATACATTTTACCATTTAACAAACCAGTCCGCGGATCCAGATAATTTTTGACGAGTGTTTGATCTAAATCTTCCAATGAGCGGCAGCGGTAACTGTCTGCGCTTATTTTCGGATTTGGCTTTATGGAAATACTCGCAGCTGCCTGTGAATCTTCAGGCAAGGAGCTGCACACTGGGCACAATGAATCCGGCAGAATGAGGTGGCAAGAGGTTTTAAGTGTTTTCATGCTGATCAAATACATTCGTCCTTCCAGGTCCTCCAAGCTGCCCTCCAGGACCCTTTTTACCTCGGACACAAGCAGGTGGGACATCTGTAAAAGTCCCGTGCGCGATGACCATGGGTCACGCTTTAATCCGCTGCTCCCTTCAAGTCTCTGCTGCAGTTCCCACATCTCTTCCCGGTCACGCCCTGCCAGGAGTTTTCTAGTGTCCGCACACTGTGAGCACCCCGGCGCGGTCGGGTGAACGAATGGGCCAATCACACCCTCTCCAAATGAAACAAAGCCCCTCAGCCAGGGAATACCTGATGATCGTGACACCTCTTCCGCCTTTTTATGAACGGCTGGCATCCAGGTATCGTGCAGCACCAGAATCAAATCAGCCCCGTCCGGCAGTTCAGGCTCGAAATTCATATGACGAACTACCTTATATCCGGCGGGCAGTTCTTTGCTTACGCTGTCCGCCAGCAGTCCTTCTCCGACAACTACTACGACAGCACTCACTGAGATTCCTCCTCTCGTATGAACACCCCAAACACCCCTGCCAGACTCTCTTTCAAAAATGGATCGAACGAAAATTCACAGACTAAGAGCCGTTTGCTGTTCTCTTCCAGCACCTGTCTGGCAGAAAGCAAAACCTGGGATTGTTCCTTCTCCTCACAAGGAGGAATGACAATACATTGAGGCTCCTTTTCTACCAGAAGCACAGATGATACTTCCACTGCAGTCGCCTTATGTCTGCCCATGTCGTTTTGCACCTGTATGATCGCATGCTGCAGCGCTTTCCTCAGAGCTAATGTTCTATTAAAGCCAACACTGCCAAACCAGCGATCGTTCGTGTCGACCCAGACCACAGGGAAGCCGGACACTCCCTCACCCTGGCAGATTTTCGGTGCTCCCTGAATCGTTGTCAATGCGTCCAAATAGAACCTGCAGCGCTCATCTTCTACTGCACTCAAATGCAGTGGAACAACTGCATTCTGATCCGCTTGCCGCTTAGCCAGATCCTCTTCCAAACACCTCTCCAGACCGCGTAAAACACCCTCTGCAAATGTTTCCCCCGCTCCAATTCCGGCAAATTCATTTAAATCTAAACTATTATCCTTTATTTCGCGATTTGGAGGCAGTTCAAGCCGGCAAGCCATCCGCGACACATACGCTTCAATCCCGGTCAAACCTGCTTCCCGGCGTGCCTCGTCATGCCTCAAATCTGTACAGATTATATTTGGCAGGAGCTCTGCCGGGCCCTTTGACAACGGGTCTGCTGCCTGCACTTCACACTGCGCCAGCGGAAGCTGCTTTAGATCCCCTTCCTCCCATTTATGAAAAATCCCAGATTCTTTGGAAGTCAATTGGCTGAAAAGAAGAAACAAACTGTCAGTCTTATTTCTTCCGGAACTCTGTCCGATCCTCTGATCAACATCTTGAATCCATTCCACAGCTGTATTTCCGGTCAGTATCGGATGAGGCAAGAAGGAATGCCAATTTCCTTCAAGCGTCTCCAGATTAAGCAGGAAAAACTGATTTCTCTGTTCAGCACTGGTCAATCCAGTAACCTCTTTAAACAGTTCAAACACGATCAAATTTGCCAGCATGGCTCCTGCCGTGGAGGAGATGGTGTGCAGTTGCTTGTCTTCGCAAAACGCGGTTTGATGTACTCGATGCCAGGCAGACTCCCAGCACCCTTCTGATTCCGGATGCACGAGCGGACCCGCCATACCAGCCTGCTTGTGGAAAATAGCAGGAAGAAATATCTTCTTCTCTTTCCTGCAAGCAGCATGTATAACCTGCAGCTCCTCTACATTTCCTGCTTCCGAGACATATAAAATGGAATCATACGGCTGTATCAATTCCTCCCAGGATCGATCTTCCTCACTCTCGCGGGTTACCTCCTCTGCAGAAACTTCGGGGTCTGTTTGCCGGGCATATGCGACAATCTCCTTCAGTCGCTTTGTGTTAGTCGATTCAGGGTCTGTAATGACCATATGAACCTTAGGCAATCCGGACTCAATCAGTGAAGAAACCAGCGAAACAAAAAAAGGGCCTGAACCTGCTGCCAGCACTTTTGCCTGCCGGTAGGCCTGGAAACGGTATGCACCCGAATCACCGAAGTTATCCAATAATTCGATCTGGGAGGAATACTTTTTAAGAACATGCTCTTCCAATTGATGAGAGTGGTCCTGGCTTACGTCCCGCACAAAGCCGTTACGGTAAAGCACTTCTGCAATTTCAAACACTCGATCCCTATGCGGGCCCGGCAAACCGGCTGTCAATTCCCCCAGCGAATACTCGCCATTAAACATTTGCATCAGCTTTTGAACCCACTGATCAATCATACTGCCTTCCATGCGGAAGGAGCTTTCATTATTCCGAAAATACACACCTTTGGCTGGATCAGGGATAAAAAACGTGTCCCTTTTTACCTTCAGCCGCATAGAAGGGGTCAAATTTTTCATTTCGCTCCTCCTTACCCGTAAACTGTTCCTATTTATGAAACATTCCTTCTTTATCATCCTATGTACCGAGATTTGTCTCATATGTCTGCCTTCTACAAGAAAAGCCCCTGCATGCGTCTGCAGGGACTCCTTTTTTGATTGTCCAGCCAGTTTTTTTATAAAACTGGCATTATAGATAAGGCTAGCGTCCGCCGCAGCGTCCACCGCAACGCCCTCCACAGCGACCGCCGCACCTGAAACAGTTAGAACAGCGGAAACAATTAAAACAGTTAAAACAGTTGAAGCAGGTAAAGAAAAAGCAGCTAAAGCCAAAACCAAAACCAGCGCATAACCGAGACTGATCACTATAGATCTGGTTTTGATCCCATGGAACCACCTCGTTCGCATGGAAATCACCAACATTCAACATTTGAAGTTCTCTTTGAAAATCATTCATGTTCATACCTCCGTATTTATTTAATAAGATGTGCCCGCAACATAAAGGGGCATAATGAAGAACATCAGAAATCAACAGTAATTAACATTATTCCATCAATTCTTCGAATGCTCTCCTCATCAAAATATGTGCAGGGATGGGGTATTGTTACTGAATCAAACACCCAGATTTATTGGTTTTCATTTAACCATCCAGAAAGGAAAGATGTCCTAACGGTTCTAATCGTAATGGACAAACCGGGATATAGATATTATGAAAAAACATAATTAGTCGAACAAAGTTGAGTTATTGATCATTGATCAAATACGCTAACCTTTCATGAATTGCGGTCAAATTCCAGGAATGGACCTCCTTGCCTGGGCAATACTAAATAAGCAATGCCACTTTCACTGGAGGGCAGAAACTTGAATAACACCTGGCTATCTCTTATACCATTTATCATCGTAATCGGAATGTCCATCTGGCTAAAAAACATCCTGCCAGGGTTAGTGGTCGGCATTCTTGCCGGCTCGATCATTGTATCAGCCGATTTGCTGACTGGAACCGAACAGTCTGTTTCCTACATCGTTGCCACTCTCTCCGATAAAACCAATATCAAGATTATCGGATTTTTATATTTATTTGGCGGCCTTGTCGGGATGATGAATATTGCAGGAGGAATTAAGGGGTTTTCGGAATGGGCCGGGAAAAGGATCCGTTCAGAACGCGGACTGCTGGTGTTTATTTGGATTACTCTCCCCTTTACTTTCATGATGCCGATGTTTCGAATCATGATGATTGGACCGATCATTAAATCCCTGATTAAAAAGATGAACCTGTCCAAGCAAAAAGTGGGCATGACGCTGGATATTTCAACTGAATCAGTGATTGTGCTGCTTCCTGTTGCGACAGCATTTGTGGGATTCATGGTGTCTCTGGTTGAGGGCGGAATCAGCGGGCTGAACCTTGATATGTCAGCCTATGAGATATTCTTATTAAGCATTTTGTTCAACTTTTATGCCATCATAATGCTTCTGATCGGAATTGTGCAGACATTCTGGCCGCGAAAAAAAAAAATCAGGCAGGAACAAACTCAAATAGATCTTGAAGAAAAAGAGCATGAGTTCCATCGCATGGGAATTAAGAAAGAATTGTCGCTTGTAAAAGCACAGCCTTGGCATTTAATTTTCCCGGTCTTCTTATTGCTTGCTTTTTCACTGTTCCTATTATGGAAGGATGGCATGGCTCAGGGCGCAGAAACGGTTTTTGAGGCCTTTTCAATGGCAGATGCCACTTTTGTAATGCTGCTCGCTGTTTTTATTACCCTCGTTTTAACCTTTATTTTTTACATAATAAGACGGGAGAAGATGAACGAAATTCTTTATCATTTTTATGATGGAGGCAATCAGATGATGGAGGCGATCAGTCTGCTCATTCTGATTTGGGCGCTGACCCTGGCTGCGGAGGATCTTGGATTTTCCGAATTCATTGGGAGTTCACTGGGAAGCTTCCTGCCTGCCTTCCTGACTCCAGCGGCCATCTTTGTTCTCGGGTCTGTGGTTGGTTACTTTATTGGAAGTTCCTGGGGAACATGGGGACTGTTCATGCCATTAGGAATCACTCTCGCAATTTCCACAGGGGCATCCATCCCCTTAACAGTTGGAGCGGTTTTTGCAAGCGGAGCATTTGGGGCTTTAACTTCACCGCTTGGAGATACGACGATTACAACTGCCTCGATACTCGATATGGATCTGGTTGATTATGCCCGGTATAAATTAAAAGTCTCAGCTATTGGCGCTGTGATTGCAGCGGGGCTTTTCATTGGAAGCGGAATATTCATTTCTTAAGGGGACGGTATGCACTTGGGCAAAGTGCTGCATTCCCTTTTCCTCTTATGCACATAGTGACTCTTGCAGGTGAATATACTGCAATGAATCCTATTGCAGGGGGGCGGAGAGATGACTGGGAACAAAAAGGCGGACTTAACGACTGATCAAATGCTGAATGTGATTAATTTTGGTCTTAGAAAGACACAATCACCAAAGCATATCATCATAGTTGGTGCAGGAATGGCTGGCCTGGTTGCCGGTTCTTTACTAAAGGATTCCGGTCATAAGATCACAATCCTTGAAGCAAATAACAGAATCGGCGGACGTGTTTATACCATTCGCTCCCCTTTCAGCAGCGGATTATACTTTAATGCCGGGCCGATGCGGATTCCCCAGGTCCATTCATTGACCCTGGAGTATATTAAAAAATTCAGGCTTCCCATAAACGTTTTTATCAATCGAAATCCAATGGATGTTCTATACGCAAACGGCATAAGAACACGTCTTGAATTGTTTGAACGCTACCCGGGCATTTTAAGATTTCCCGTACAATTAAATGAGAGGGGAAAATCTGCCGAAGAACTTCTGCTTACAGTCGTCCAGCCTTTTATTGACTTTATCAACAAAGACCCGGCAAGAAATTGGCCGATTCTGGAAAAACAATATGAAAAATATTCGTTTGGCTATATATTAAACACTTACTTTTCAGCAGGTGCGATTGACATGATCGGTGTGCTTCTGGACTTGGAGGCCTTTATGGGCATGTCTTTCACTGAAGTTTTACGTGAGCTAACCATATTCACTTCTCCTGGATCTTATTATGAAATTACAGGCGGAATGGACCGATTGCCAAAGGCTTTCCTACCTCAATTGAAAGATGATATTCATCTCCATCAAAAAATGACTGGAATCGTTCAGGCTCCAAACAATGTTGCCATTCAAGTAACCCATCAGCAATCCAAGGTGCCATCAAGCATAACTGGAGACCTTGCCATCGTGACCATCCCCTTTTCCGTTTTGCGATTTGTGAATGTAGAGCCCTTTCATTCATTTTCTTATTATAAGCGCAGAGCCATTCGCGAGCTAAATTATATAGCAGCAACAAAAATTGCTATTGAGTTTAAGAGCCGATTCTGGGAAAAAGAAGGCCAGCTTGGCGGGAAAACGATTACGGACCTGCCGATTCGATTTTCCTTTCTCCCAAGTCACGGGATTGGCACAAGAGGACCTGCTATCCTCATAGCCAGCTATACTTGGGCGGATGAAGCTCTTACGTGGGATAGTCAGCCGGAAGAAGCTCGGATTGGATATGTGCTGAAAAATCTTGCGGAAATTTACGGAAATCAGGTTTATACCCAATTTGTCACGGGGGCTTCCTTCAGCTGGGGACAGAATCCATATGCCAGCGGTGGATTTTCATTCTTTGAACCTGGGCAGGAAACCGAATTGTATCCCAGCATCGTTGCACCGGAGGGGCGTGTCCATTTTGCCGGGGAGCACACATCCAAAAACCGGACGTGGATACAAGGGGCAATCGAATCCGGAATACGAGCTGCCTATGAGGTGAATGATTTGCCTAAGTAAGTAATTTTCAATTACTTGATGTAATGGCAGATTAGAAACTACTTCTGCTTAAAGTTTCAAAGTTATGAGCGAAACCTCGGTTTTATCGGCGATAGATTACCATAATATTCGGTCAGATTATTTGCCGGAATCCGTTAAGCAAGGAAGAAAAAGCGATCTCTCCAAAAACGGAGGATCGCCTTCATACCATTAGACATTATTCCTGCTTTCTATTTCTAATCTCTTTCTGAACCTTTCGCAGTGCCTTTTTCGATCCTCTCTCCAGATCATGCTGCAGCTTCTGTTCATGGTAACTGGTAAATAAGGTATTCATATCATACCCTTCTGGATAAAGCTCGCTTGCTTTAATATCCAATTCAATTCGCTTACTGTTCACTTCCACTATTTCATCTTTATAGAACAGCTTGATGTTATTGAATTTATCTATTGGCTCATACACAATGGCGTAATCATCCTGGCTGATCATTTTTACCCTGTCACCGATTTCATAATGATATTCTTCTATGTCCTGCTTCACTTCAATCACTGGCTTCTTTATTCTGTTCTCTCTTACTGCTTCCAGATTATAATCCTTGTTTTCAATATACATTTGCGCACGCTTCAGGACATGTTCGCGGATATTCATCTTTCTGGAAATCCAAAGCGCATTGCTCTCTCCTGATTCACCTATTAAGAGCTTATACACCGGCTTCAATTCCGCACTGTCGAATAACATGGCAGCATTCATAAAATCATCATGCATTTCAGAATAACGTTTAATCTCACCGTAGTGAGTAGTGGCAATCGTGATGCATCCCATATGATAAAACTCTTCTAAAATGGCGATTGCTAAAGCGGCCCCTTCATTCGGCTCTGTTCCGCTTCCAATCTCATCGAATAACAGCAGCGTATTATTCGTGGAAGCACTCATGATCTCTGAAATATTTTTCATATGGGAAGAAAAGGTGCTCAAGGCGTTCTCTATGCTTTGATTATCACCAATATCAACAAACACATTGTCAAAAATAGCGATTTCACTTCCCGATTTTGCCATAATATGAAACCCGGACATGACAGCCAGAGTGAGGATTCCGATTGTCTTTAAGACAACGGTTTTCCCGCCCGCATTTGGGCCTGTTATGACTAAGCTTCTATAATCCTTCCCGATTTCAAAATCCAGCGGGACAATGTTTCCTTCTAATAAGGGGTGCTTGCTGCTTACTAATTTGATATACCCATGATTATTAATCTCCGGTTCAACGGCGTCCGTACTTTTGCTGTACTTCGCTTTCGCAAAAATCATGTCATACTGGCTGATGCATTCAATATTGATGCGGATCTCATGAATGGATTCGAGAATCGCTCCGGAAAGCGTGGCTAAGATTTGATATTCCTCTACCGACTCCTCCGATTTTAGCATCGCCAATTCAACATTAAGCTTTGAAACTGCATCAGGCTCTATGAATACAGTGGACCCTTTTGAAGATGTTTCGATTACTGTTCCTGCTACCTGATTTTTAAAGGATGCTTTGATCGGAATCGTAAAACGGTCATCCTTCTTGCTGATATAGAATTCTTGAATGTATTCCTTATTTGCTCCGCTGCGCAAAAACTTATTCAAACGTTCCTCGATTTTTCCTTCTGTTTTCGCAATGTGACTTCTAATTCGTTTCAGCTCTTTGCTGGCCCCTGAATCAACCATGTTTCCTTTAATCGCATATAAGATTTCTTCTTCGATATTTCTAAATTCAGTCATAGATAGTGCATAAGTGTAGAGGACTGGCGCAAAAAATTCTTTATCAGCCATAAACTTTTTGATTTTCCGGCAGCCTCTTAAAAAATCGGATACAGCGTTTAACTCGGATGGAGTTAATATGATGCCTTTTTCCAATTTTTCAATATGGCTTGTGATATTGGAGATGCCGGTTAATGGCAGATGCTTTTCGGCGTCCAACAACCTTCGGGCCTCGCTTGTTTCATTTAAGCGGTTGCGGACGGCTTTCATATTCGAGCTCGGCTGTAACCGGTCGATCAGCTCTTTCCCCAAACTGCTGACGCAATGCTGCTTCACTTTATTCTTCAATTCGTGGTATTGTAATTTTTCAAAAGTCATTTTATTCATATTCTCTGCCTCATTCCAAATAAAATAGCCCGCAAAAGCCTTCCCCACCTCCAATGTGAATTGGGTAGAAAGCTTCCGCGGGCGTACTATTTCGAACAGGCATAAACAAACTAAAACCTAAAGCAGGCTTAGTGTCTTAATTTCTGCGCTACACGAATATATAGAAATGGAAGCAGTCTGATAGTAGGTATTCAAACAAGTTATGTTTGAAAAAAGGCATTCTTAATAAACTGGCTAAAACCAGAAAATAAACACCTTATTCAACTAATAACAATTAGTTGACACCTACTACCGACATACTCCACCACACCTTTTTGTATTATGAGATTAATGTAGCACGGAACTGCCAGTCTCGTCAAACTACTTTTGGAATTATTTGTACATTGTTTAAGGCTCATTTCGTATAAATTGTTGTTTTTCGTCTATCAATGTTGTCCGTTGATTTCCGCTCCAGGCTGCTCGCTTTCCGCGGGGCGGGCGGTGAGCCTCCTCGACGCTGCACGTCTGCGGGGTCTCACCTGTCCCGCTACTCCCGCAGGAGTCTCGCACCTTCCGCTACAATCAACTCAGTAATTAATAATATACAAAAAGCCACAAACCCTGCGAAAACAGCCTTGTTTATAAAGCTGTTTTTCCTAAAGAGAAGTGCACCTTCCCCAAAAGGCGCACTTTCTTTCAATTTGAATCTTTACTCTGTTTCCTCTTCAGTTCCTTCTTCAGTGCCTTCTTCTGTTCCCGTATCTTCAGTTTCTTCTGTGTTCGTCTCTTCCGGATCCTCTTCATTGCTGCAGCCTGTAGCCACACTTGTAATCATTAAAGCTGCCATCAAAGCTAATACCCATTTTTTCATTTCCATTTCCTCCTTGGCTGCTATATTTGTTACAGTAGTAATCATAGAAGAATCCGAACGGAAATAGAAGATTATAATCCATTTTTTTACATACATTAACCTTCTTTTAAGAAAGTTCATGAAAATAAAACATAGCTTTTTCAAATAGCGGGACTAAGAGCCCTTCACAAGTAAATAGATTAGAACTCATGATCTATGTTAGTACCTAATAACTATTGGCGATCACATGCCCAGGAATTATTCTCCTCCATCGTCTCCACCATCATCGCTGTCTCCCATATCATTCTCATCGCCTTTCCCGCCATTATCAGTTTCATCAAAGTAGCCTTTAATGGAATTCAGCATGTTATTGATTGTATTTTCACTTTCATTCAAATGATGAGCATGTAAGAAACTCTCCAAAGTAAATACCTGTACCGCTTGTTTTTTATATCTGGATATAAAGTAGAGGCAAAGTATTATCATTATTACTATTAAAATTAATGCCAGACCCCAGTCTTTTATCAATACAACCTCATCTCCTTACTTTTTCTTTTCTAATAACTATGAAATTACCGTGTTCTTCAAGTTTAAAAACACGGTAGAATACAAAGAATGTCTGTCAAGATTGGATAGTACGCATTAAAGAAGTAAAGGAAACTTTGTAAAAGTCTTAGAAATATTTTTTTAATCGAATTCCATACAAAGTATAATTGATTTCTTTACATTTACCTTTCTATTGACCTCCTTTTTCGAGGAATAGTTCTAACAGTATCCCTTTCCAATTTACTGCGGTTTCTATAGATTAATGGTTTCAAATCAAATATTCAGAATCAGGGTTTTTCATCTCGTCCACTTAGCTTTCACATCAGAAGATAGATCCCAGGGAATCATCTTCTTTCATCTTCACATGCTTCATATAGACAAGATTATTGACACCACTTCTTTTACTGTGCTTTTGAGGTATACGCAGAAACTCTGCAAAGCCCAGTTTTTCATAAAGCTTGATGGCGTTTGTATTGGTATCTGCTACCTCTAGAACATATTCGTCGTATGAAGTAGAATCCATAATCGTTTTTAGCAGTTCAGTTGCCACACGCTGTCCTCTATAATTTACCGACGTTGCCACAAACTCTATTGCACCCATTTTTTCAGATATTTGAAAGGGATATTGCTTTTTCTCAAATTCATTTTTGAGAATAATATAAGCAATACTTCCCATGATTAAACCAAGATGCTTTCTAAATTCACTATATTTCAATTTCACTGAAGGTGTATTGTTTGTACAGGCGGCTATAGCCGCAATATTATTGTCAACTGCAGCCGTATAGAAGACCTCTGTATTAAACATATGGACAAATGTCCTGTAAAGTTTAGCTTTATCCTTTGAAAAATAATTCAGCCACTGATAGAAGCCGTCTACAAAGATTGTACTCATCTCATTACTTATATTACTTTCTGCCTCACAAGCACGAATAATATTCATAGTCTATCCCTCTATTCTTTGTGAATGTTTCAGCTCGATAAATAAAAAACACAAATCTATACACTGAGTTTACCTGGATTTAATATTAAGAGGATATGATTGGTTTACAACGAATGAGGAGGCAGTATAAATGAATATGCGTGCAATATTTATTGATATGGATGGTACACTTCTTAAAGCCTCAAACTGCATTTCCCGCCGAAATATGGAAGCCATTTATCGGCTCATAGATCAGGGAGTCATGGTGTTTCTAGCCACTGGCCGACACTATGAAGTAACCGCTCCCTACCATAAAGAAATTGGATTACAAACTCCGATGATCTGTTTGAATGGTGCTGCTATTCACGATGCAGAGACAGGAAGAGCTACGCAAATAAAAACCGTACGATTGAATGAGGAACGCTTTCACCATCTGACCGCAGAAAGTCCATGTAATGTTATGATCCATACAGCAGCTGGGCTATATTGTAAGGAAACAAATGAAGAAATCGATTATTGGACGAAAATTGGGCAAATTCCGCCGCAGTATATTGGAGATTTAAGACAGGCAGCTTATCAGGATGTTCTTAAATATAGTGTTCGAACAGGTTCACCAAGTCCTGAAATATCCGCTTTGTTTAAAACCGAAGCAGGAGTCATCGATTGGAATGACGGGTTTGAGCTGGTCGCTCCTGGTGTTTCCAAATGGTCTGCTATAAAAAGCTTACTTGCCGAATTTCAAATTAATCCAAATGAAGTCGCAGCCATTGGAGACGGCCCCAATGATATAGAGATGCTTCGTCATGTCGGTACTGGTGTGGCGATGGGGAACGCTGGCGAAAAGGTTAAAGCAGCAGCTGATTTTGTTACAGAGCATCACGAAAATGATGGATTAGCTGAGTTTATTGAACGTTATCTTCTTAAATCTTATGCGATTTAATGTATTTTATAGGACTTTTCGTAATAAAAAAAGACAGGTGTAATTAGTACCTGTCATTTTTTAATAGCAATATTTTTAGTTTAGTAAGGGTTACAAATAATACCCCAGCACACGTAATACCACATTACTCAGCAGGTTGCATTCCGCTAAAGCCCATTTCACATTAGGCACCGATTATTTTTATTATCTTTCGCACTCTCTCAGGATCAATCTGATGATCGTAGCTGGATTGGAAACGGACTCCTGTACCAAAATGAACTTCAGTGACTGGCACCTCATCCAAAAATGCTGTTATATTTTCAATTGAAAGTCCTGCACCAGCCATGATCTTTAAATGGCTATCTGCTGTAAGCTCATTTAGCTTCCTCAATCTTGCTGCTGCATTTGCAGCACTGCGCTCTCCCCCAGAGGTCAGGATTCTCGATATTTGCGGATACTGCTTGATGATTTCCATAGCCGCAAATTGATCATCGGCCTCATCAAAGGCACGGTGGAAGGTAATATCCATTCCATCTGCTGCATCGATTAGCCGCTTTAGATAATCGATATGTACTTGGTTGTTATGTGTGAGAACTCCAAATACTACGCCTGCCGCACCTAATTTTTTGCAGATGTCAATATCCTGAATCATGACTTCTATGTCCTCTTCCGAATAGCAAAACCCGCGGCTGTGCGGACGAATCATTACATTCACTGGGATCTTTAATTCTTTGCACACTCTTTCAATGACGCCATAACCTGGTGTCAGGCCCCCCTCTGCGAGCCCGGTTACCAGTTCAATTCTGCCTGCGCCGGCTTCCTGGGCAATTAGCGCATCACTTAGGGTGTCTGCGATCACTTCTATTAACATGTTTATGTATCTCCTTTAATAGTGCTTTCCCATTGTTTGAACTTAATTAATTTAAAGGCAATTTCTCAGACTGGAATATTTCCTGTATAGATCCCACTTCCATTCCAGCATCATTTCGAATAACCGAAGGCCTTAGGTTTCTCAGCTTTTTAATGGTTTCGTGATTGCTATATTGTATTTGTTCAAGAATAGATGCTACAATGTTTGGCCAGACGTCCTCAGATCCATTTAAAACTTTGAGGGCAAATCCAGCCCGTTCTTTTTTTAGCCCGAAGCAATACACACCCTGGGCTCCGCCTTTAGCAACAATATTCTTGTCTTCCAATAAAATCGAACAGATAAAATGCTGGGATGCAACCATATTAAACTGGTTATTCATAATGTCCGTCATTTTATGAACTGCCTGCTGGAGCTGAGGATCTTGAATCAGATCGGGACAAGCCAGCTTCAGGTATACTTCAGACATCTTTTTTAAAGGAATGGCAAAAACGGGAGCCCCGCAGCCATCAATTCCAATATGAATATTAGAGACAGGAATACCCGATAAATGAGAAAGAATATCCATGATATGCTTTTGCAGGGGATGGTCTTCTTTCCAGTATCCCTCCACTGGAAATCCCCATTCACGGCATACTGTAATAAATCCCATATGTTTGCCTGCGCAATTGTGATAAAGCTTTCTTTTCTGAATCCCTTGTCTGATCATCTCTTCTCTTGGCTGTATATTTAAAGGATAAGAAGGAGGGCAATAAAGTTCTTCTTCCTTTACAGGGAGTTTTGCTAACATCGATTCCAGAGCCTCAATATGGTAGGGTTCTCCTCGATGGGAAGCTGTAAACAATGCTGCTTCCTGCTCTGTTAATCCGTATTTCGCAATTATGTCAGTCAAAAAAACGGGCAGCGCCTGGATTGGCTTCGAAGCAGAGCGAAAGTATGTGTAATGCTCTTCGTCGCCAACCTGGTAAAAGGATTCTAATTGATCATTCATACCACAAATGATCCCTGTATGAATATTCTCAACGATTCCTCCCCTGACTTCCTCTACTAATGCAGTGTATTTCACTTCAGTTCTCTCCTTAATATTGGCTTATCTACTCAATCTCCAGCATAAGATTTTGGGCCTGTATGGCCGCCCCAAGAACAACTCCGTTATCACTCAATTCCGAATATACGATTCTCACCGATTGCTTCAATGGCTCCCATATATACAACTCACATTTTTGCTCAATGGCTTCCTTCATTTCAGGAAGTTTTTCAATCGTATTGCCGCTCAAAATAATGACTTCAGGATTATACAGACAAAGGAGATTGCTGATGGCCAAAGCAATATAAGTGGAGGCTCTATCCATAATATTTAATGCCCAGGGCTCACGGTTCCGGTAGGATTGGAACACATCTTCTATAGAAGAAATATCCTTCACCTTCCTGCTGTCAGCAAGAATCGCCCCTTCAGAAATATAGGTTGCCAGACAGCCTATTTTGCCGCAATTGCAGACATTGCCTGTAGGATCAATCACTGTATGCCCGATTTCCCCTGCATTATTGGTTTCCCCTCTGTAAATTTCTCCATTAAGCATGATAGAAGAACCAATTCCTGAACCAATTCCTACTAATATTGAATTCTGCGAATCCTTTGCTTTGCCTGTAAAGCTCTCAGCCACAATCTTCATTTTTAATTCATTATCAACAATGACATTAAAAGAGGTAAGCTTTTGCAGATCTTCAGCCAGGCTTGCATCTTTCCACTTTAACTGATCAGATACCTTCACAATCCCGTTTTTATAATCTATATATCCTGGCAAACCGACTGCCAGGCCAATTATCTTATTTGCAGGAATCTGGTTTTCTTCCATGTTTTTTCGAATGATCGCGTTTATTTTATGAAGTGTTTCGGAGTAACTCTCTGATTCATTTCTAATATTCTTATGTATTGAAACCAATTCACCAACATAATTGACAATTCCAACCTTCAGCAGTGATTTATCTATTTCAATGCCAATTGTATAAAGCACATCACCGCATACTTCCAGCAGGGTTGCTTTTCTCCCGACTCCGGATGCAACCGCTTCTGTTTCCTTTACGTAGCCCTGCAGCTGAAGCTCACTGACAATTCGTGTTATGGAAGTCGGACTCATCCCCGTCATTTTAGCGATATCAATCCTTGATATAGGAGACTTAGTTTTTAAAATATCAAGAACGAGATTCTTATTTTGTCTTTTCATTAATAGCTGATCGTGTTTCTCCATTATCCTACCTTCTTTATGCCTGCAGATTTAGACTTACCACTCTGAAGGTGCATTTAAAGAATCGTGTTGACTCTCGCCTTCATTTGGAAAACCAACATCATCCTTTAAAACTTGAGCACTTTTTCTGTGCCAGTTCATTTAAGCTTCCAAAAGAGAAATCATCACTTATCTCTTTTGGAAGCTATCATTGGAAATCCCTATCTCATTATACACTTTGTTCAAAGCATGAATCCATTTACCTAAAGCTTTTAATGAATCCTACTGCTTCCGCAATGTCACTGATTGGATTTTGGTTCACTTCTCTTTCAATGGTTAAGTACCCTTGATAATTGATTTCGTTCAAAGCATTGAAGTAAGCCTGGAAATCAACGTCTCCATTTCCGAGCGGCAGCTCCCTAAAATACTCACCTGAAGCAACCATTTCTGCAATTTCCGCATGGTCTGTGCCGCCGCCATAGCCAAGGAACCCGTATACATCACGGGGATCAGCAGGCTTTAGCCTCTTGCCATCCTTCACATGTGTATGGACAATATAATCCTTAAGGAGCCTTACACCGTCAGCAGGATCATCACCGGTTACCATCACCATATTCGCCGGATCAAAGTTAACTGATACCCCATTCGTGCTCAGGGTATCCAGAAAGTTTTTGAGCCTGGCAGATGGTTCAGGACCTGTCTCAATGGCAAAGTAGGCATTCATGCTTCTAGCGTAAACAGCGAGTTCTTCACATGCTGTCTGCATGGCTTCATATATGGGGCTGTCATGCTCTTCAGGAATAATGCCAATATGGGTCGTCACAATATTTGTTCCCAATTCTGCTGCGAGATCCAAAATGCGTTTGGATTTTTCGATTTTAATTGGATTTTGTTCAGCATCCTGAAACCCATGTCCCCCCAGGTCACCGCAAAGTGCCGATATTTCCAGGCCAATGGAATCTAAATAGCTCTTAAGTTTTTTACGTGAAGTCTGATCCATATTTTCAGGAGCCATTTCTCCTTCAACCGCATATATTTGTACACCATCAGCCCCCATATCCTTGCAGACTTTAAGTCCTTCGTACAAGGGCAGCCGCAGGCTATCCACCATAACACCAATTTTATTTGAGAGTTTTACAGTCTCCATTTTAAGCAAATGTCACCTCACTTTTCTTATCAGCCGCTTCATAAATGCCAGCGAGGATCTTCATCATTTCCACCCCATCTTCAACTGGCGCCAAAGGATTTGTTCCTGCTATACAGCTCGAAACAAAGGAATCGATCTGATTCTGAAAGGCATTGGCAAAATCAAATGTTAAATGATCCATTTGCGGGTGAATATTCAAAATGGTGTTATTTTCTTCACTTATAATGGCCAATTCAGGCTCCAGTTCTGCGCCGCCTTTTGTGCCATATAATTTGACTCCAATTTCATCTTTTTTCGCATGAAGTGTATAGGATACATCCACAAGTATAGATGCTCCGTTCTCAAAGGTAATCAGGGCGTTCGCTAAATCTTCTACTGTATTCCGGTCTTTATGATAATCTGCCGCTTTATAAAAACTTAAATACTCGACATTTCCTCTGTTCCCCAGCTTACTGTATACGTTACCGGAAATAGACTTCACTTTTGGACGGCCCATCAGGTACCAGCACACATCGATTACATGGACACCAAGGTCAATTAAAGGGCCACCCCCTGACCGATCCTTGTCTGCGAACCAGCCTCCGGGATTCCCCAGACGGCGCAGACACGAGGCTTTTGCATAATAAATGTCGCCTAATGTCCCGTTATCAATAAATGATTTCAGCACTTTCGTATTTGTAGCAAATCTTCGGACAAACCCTACCTGCAGGGTTTTCTCACTATTCCTCGCAGCTGCTTCCACTTTCAGGGCTTCTTCAACATTCATGGCCAAAGGCTTTTCTACCAGGACATGTTTTCCAGCATTGAGTGCGCCAACTGATATCTCTGCATGGCTATTATTCCAGGTGCAAATGCTCACTGCATCGACATTTGGGTCACTGTACACTTCTTCTATATTCCTATATACATGGCTGATCCCATATTGCAGCGCCTTCGCTTCCGCTCTTTCCGCAGAATAATCAAAAACCCCGTACAGAACGGCGTCAGGATTATTGGCAAAAGACTTGAAGTGCATATCAGATATCGATCCGGTTCCTATGATACAGACTCTTAAAGGCTCCAATTTCTTCACCCTTTCAACACTGGCTTAGAATCATTCACTGCTTGCACTTCATTCCATAACCTTCTTACATTATCCATGCCAATTTTGGAACCAGTCCTGCAATCTTCCATGCCTTCAAATTCCACTGTCAAATAACCGTCATAACCGGAACCTTTTATCAATCTAATAATCTCACGTATATTTAGATCTCCGTGGCCAACGATGGCTCCGCGCAGATAGTTTTCATTTACAGTCCTGAACCAGACTCCATCACCCGGATCCTCAAAATATGGGCGAATATAGAAATCTTTTAAATGGACCGTTGCTGCGTATTTTAGATTCTTTTTCACCCCAACAAGCGGATCCTCATCAATGCAAAGGAAGTTGCCGACATCGAGAGTTGTTTTGAAATTCGGCCGGTTAACCGCATGAATGACCCGCTGTACCCGGTCGCTCGATTGGACATTGAATCCGTGGTTTTCAATGGTTGTCGTAATGCCGAATTGTGCTGCATAATCTGCGATTTGCCGGCTTCCTTCTACTAACTTATCAAAATGCTCTTCGAAGTAGTGAATCGTCATTTCTTCCGGCTTTAGCTGAAATGCTGTAACATCATGGCGCATAATCTTAATGCCCATGAGATTGACTATATCCACATGCTCTTTCAGCCGCTCCACTTCTTGTTCGAATGCTTCCTGTGTCGGCTGAACCAAATTGGCCGGCAGGGAATAGGCAGAAAGTTCAATCCCAGCTGCTTCTGCTCTTGTCTTAATTTGATGTGCCAGCTCCGCATTATCCACGACCGAGAAGCCATAAGGAACAATCTCCATGTGCTCCCCGCCATTTTCGGCAATCCAGTCGATCACATCCAGAACCGTCATATTGCCATCTCTTAATTCTCTTACTAAACTGTACGTGCTAAGTCCAACCTTCATGAAAATCCTCTCCTATTTCCATTATTTTTATAGTGAATTTGCAGGAATGCTGATATACCGCCAAGTGACCGATATATTAAAAATGTGACCGATAAAATTAAATTCTGACCGATATCTCCGAAAACTGACCGATATTATGAAAAGTTGACCGATAAACAGGGCAATGTGACCGATAAATTCCTGCAGAGCGAAAAATCCTTAAAAAAAATCTCATTGAATCGGCACTAAATATGGGTTTGGCTAATCCACTAAATGACATGCAACAAAATGATCATCAGCCAACCCTTTTTTCACCTCTGGTTCCACAGTTCTGCAAATATCCATACATGCAGGACATCTTGTATGAAAGCGGCACCCGGAAGGCGGGTTAACCGGACTCGGCAAGTCTCCCTGCAGGACAATCCGCTCCCTTCTCAATCTCGGATCCGGGACTGGAACAGAAGATAGAAGTGCTTTTGTATAAGGATGCTGCGGATTTGAGAAGATGACATCCTTGGGCCCTGATTCAACGATTGTGCCAAGATACATGACCCCGATGTTGTCGCTGATGTGTTCGACTACACTTAAATCATGTGATATAAATAGGTAGGTAAGATTAAATTCAGTCTGCAAATCCTTTAATAAGTTAAGGATTTGAGATTGAATGGAAACATCAAGAGCGGATACGGGTTCATCAGCTATAATGAGCTTAGGCTTCATAATCAGTGCCCTGGCAATGCCGATCCGCTGTCGCTGTCCTCCACTGAATTCATGAGCATACCGGTCTGCATGATGTTCTGTCAGTCCAACGACTTCGAGCATTTCTGAAACTAGATGATTCCGTTCCGCTTTTGATAGTTTCGTATGGATCACAAGCGGTTCAGCAATAATCTCTCTTACTTTCATTCTTGGATTAAGAGATGCATAGGGGTCCTGAAAGATCATCTGCACCTTTTTTCTTACCAATTTCAGCTGTGATTCTTTCTTTTGTGAAATTTCTTCGCCATCAATCCAGATTTCACCGTGACTGGGAGTCAGCAGCCTTGAGATCAGCCGTCCTGTTGTAGACTTGCCGCACCCGCTTTCTCCAACGAGACTGTAGGTAGTTCCCTGTTCGATGCCGAACGACACATCATGAACTGCCTTTAATGATCTCTTTTTGGCAAACATGCCGCCCGGAAGCGTGAATGACTTTTTCAGCCCGTTTATTTTCAGCAGTGTCTCAGGCATATACATTCTTCCTCCCTTCTTCAATCATCCAGCAGCTGCACATTCTCCCATTTCCCAAATCATTGGCATTCGGCTCTTCCTCAAAACAAATAGCCATGGCCTCATTGCATCTTGGAGCAAATTTGCAGCCCTTTGGCATATTGCTGGGATCGGGCACATTCCCTTTAATGGATGTCAGTTTATCCTTCCTCTGCCCGATTTTTGGAACCGATCCTATCAGTCCTTTCGTATAAGGATGCTTCGGGCTTTCAAATAAATCGAATACATTCGCTTCCTCTACTACCCGGCCTGCATACATGACTGCTACCCGGTCACACATTTCCGCCACTACACCCAAATCATGGGTTATTAATAGAACGGACATGCCTTCCTCTCGCTGCAGCTGTTTCATCAATTCCAATATCTGCGCCTGAATTGTTACATCCAGTGCAGTTGTCGGCTCATCTGCTATTAGGAGCTGTGGATTGCAGGACATGGCCATGGCAATCATAATCCTTTGCCGCATCCCTCCAGACAGCTGATGGGGAAATTCATAAACGATTTCCTCCGCCCGGGGAATCCCAACTTTCTTTAAAATAAAAATCACATGCTCCTTCGCCTGTTTTTCGTTTAAATCAAGATGCAGCCGGATGGGCTCCAGCAGCTGTTCTCCTATTTTCATTACGGGATTTAATGAAGTCATCGGCTCCTGAAAAATCATGGCCATTTGTTTTCCGCGGATCTTTCTCATTTCCCTCTCTGATTTATGAGTAAGTTCCTCGCCTTTGAAGGAAATGCTTCCGCCCGATATTTCTCCGCTTGTGCCTTTAAATAATTTCATAATCGACAGGGAGGTTAAACTTTTGCCGCAGCCGGATTCCCCTACGAGCCCAAGTACCTCTCCTTTATTGATATGAAAACTGACACCCCGCAAAATTTTCAGCTTTTGCTTATCCTTTGTAAATTGCGTCTCCAGCTGGTTAACCTGCAATAGCTTCTCCATTTTTTCAATCTCCCTTACTCATTCTTCGTTTTAGGGTCCAGGACATCCCGGAGCCCATCTCCGACAAGATTGAAAGCAAGCACGGTCAAAAAGATCGCTAATCCCGGCATCATGACAACATGGGAAGCTGTTCCTAAATAATCACGGCCAAGGCTGAGCATTGCACCCCAATCAGGTGTTTCAGGACTGGCACCGAGACCCAGAAAACTTAAACTGGAGGCCGCTAAGATTGCCGTTCCAATTCTCATCGTAATAAACACGATTAAACTTCCAAGAGTTTCAGGAAAAATATGCTTGAACATAATCCTCCGGTGCGAGGCCCCCATTGATTTCGCCGCTTCCACAAAGACGGTCTCTTTCCCCTCTAATGTCGAGCCTCTCACCAGTCTTGCAAAAGATGGGATGCTGAAAACGGACACGGCAATCACCACATTTGTTAATCCCGGTCCTAAAATGGCCACGATGGCGATTGCCAGCAGCAGATCCGGAAACGCAAACATGACATCACTGCCGCGCATAATAAGACGATCCAGCCAGCCGCCAAAATAACCGCTCATTAATCCAAGAATGATTCCTCCAGCCGCTCCCAAAAAAACAGCCAGAAAACTGACACCAAGCGATATTCTCGCACCGACGAGCAAACGGCTGAAAATATCCCGCCCGTATTCATCCGTGCCAGCCCAGTGTTCTTTGCTTGGCCCCTGCAGCGTCGAGTTGTAATCCGGCTCGTATGGATCATAGGGTGCAATATACGGTCCAATGATGGCGATGATGATCAGCAGCAGAATAAAAATGCTTGCCCAAAATGCCGTTTTTTGCTTTTTCCAATTCTTAAAGAATTCTTTAACAGGTGAGTATTTTTTCTTTGGAATCACTGGGGTATAGGCATTTACTTCTTTTATTATTTCCATGATTCCCCTCCTCTAGGAAACGTAGCGTATTTTCGGATTCAGCATACTGTACATGATATCTACGATTAAATTAACAAGAATAAATTCAATGGAAAATAGCAATAGCTCCGCCTGAATGACTGGATAGTCTCTGAAGGCAATGGAATCAATCAACAATCTCCCCATTCCCGGAAAGCTAAAAACAGTCTCCACTACAACCGATCCGCCCAGCAGGAAGCCAAACTGCAGTCCGGCAATGGTTACGACGGGAATTAAAGAGTTTCTCAATGCATGCTTTGGAATGACTACAGATTCCTTGAGGCCTTTCGCTCTTCCGGTACGGATAAAATCTGCTCTTAACGTCTCAAGCAAAGATGACCTGGTAAACCTGGCAAGCATGGACATAATGCCTGCCCCTAAAGTGATTGAAGGCAATATATAGCTTTTCCAGCTCTCGGCTCCGCCTGTTGGAAGCCATCCCAGCTGGACAGAAAAAATCTGGATAAGAATCAAACCAAGCCAGAATCCCGGCATGGAAATTCCAGAAACGGCTGTGACCATCCCAAGATAATCCGGCCATTTATTTTTGAATACCGCTGACAGTGTGCCTATTAATAAGCCAAGCACCAATGCCCAGCCCATGCTCATAAACGTTAAATAGATGGACGGCATAAAGCGGTCTGCAAACATCTCTGAAACCGGAAGACCTGTCTTTAAGGAAGTCCCCAAATCTCCTTGAAATAAATTGCTCATGTATGTAATGTATTGATCCCAAATCGGTTTATCGAGCCCCAATTCCGCTCTGATAATAGTAACTTCTTCTAGAGTTGCATCCTTTCCGGCAACTAATCTGGCAGGGTCTCCAGGAATTAAATGAGTGAAGAAAAAGATTAATATTGAAACAATAAATAGGATTGGGATCATTTCCAGGATTCTCTTTAATATATATTGAAGCAAAATGAAAACCCCTTTCTTAGAAAGGAAGAGGCATTTGGTGTAAAACCTTTGCCTCTTCTGATTGCCTGGCTTTTACTTAAGATTCGCGTCTGTCACATTAATTCCGCCTGTTGGAGAAATGAAGACACCCTCGACATTGGACCTTGAACCTGCAAGAATCTCATCTACCCCAAGGAAAATCCAAGGTGCATCTTTGTAGATAGTTGATTGAATATTGCTGTAGATTTCTGCCTGCTTGTCAGGATCTGCTGTTTGATTTACCTCTGTAATCCACTTATCTACATCATCATTTTTGTAGTATGCAGTATTCGCTCCATCCGGCGGGAATGAGCTGCTGCTGAACAATGGCTTCGTTGCATTGGTCGTGTCGGATGGATACGCAGACCAGCTGACATACCACATTTGCACCTTTGCCTCTTCCGGTGTTTGAGCTCCATAAATCTCATCTGACAACGTGCCTTCTTCCATTGACTTAATCTCAACTGTAATGCCAATTTCTTTTAATTGCTGTTGGATAAACTGCATTCCCTTCAATGTGTCTGAATTGGTGTTTCCCCAAATTTCAGCATTGAAGCCATCTTCAAATCCAGCCTCTTTCATTAATTTCTTTGCTTTCTCAATGTTGTGATCATAGGTTTCCTGTTTGGAGTAGAACTGGGTTTTGCTTGGAATTATTGAGTCCAGCGGCAAGCCGTAGCCGGAATTTACAACACTTATAAAAGCCTCTTTATTCACAGCATAGTTAATTGCCTGGCGAATGCGGACGTCATCATACGGTTCTTTCATCGTATTGATGGATACATATCGGGCAATCGTGGAAGGAATTTTATGAATTTCAACGTCTGAATTGCTCTCCAATTCCTTTAAGTTTTGTACTGGCGCTGGATAGATCACATGTGCTTCGCCTGTTTTAAGCATAGCTACACGAGAGCCATTTTCCGGAACAGGCTTGTACGTAATCTTTTTCACACGATCAGCCTTATTCCAATAATCATCAAATCTTTCAACTGTTAAATGGTCTCCCTGAACCCATTCCACAAACTTGAATGGACCGGTGCCAACTGGTGTTTTGCCAATATCACTGGAAGAATCATTGATTAACTTCGGACTTAAGATTTTAGCGGAAACAAATCTTGTCAGCATTCCTGCATATGGTTCTTTTAATGTGACTTTTACTTGATAATCATCAATCACATCAATGCTGGTAATAAGATTAAATCCGCGGCTATTTAAACGGAGGCTTTCATCATTCATAATCCTTTCAAAGCTGGTTTTAACCGCTTCTGCATTGAACGGCTCCCCATCATGGAAGGTAACACCCTGACGAAGCTTGAAAGAATATTCCAGTGCATCATCACTGACACTGTATTCCTCAGCCAGCTGCGGAATGATTTGCCCTTCTTCATCCGATCCCAGCAATCCCTCTAACATGGCCGTCTGGACGGAATTTGAATTCGTATCGCCCGTATTATGCGGGTCCATGGATATGAAGTTTTCGTTAACTGCAATAACTAATTCCTGATCCTTGCCGCTGGCTGATTTCCCTGAATTCTCCTTTTCAGAAGTTCCGCCGCTTTCTTCGCTGGAACAGCCAGCCAGTAAGATCGCAGATACTAAAGCAACAAACAGCATTTTCCACACGTTTACCCTTCTCAAATTGCTTTCCCCCTCGAACAATTTTGTCTTTTTTGCTTTTCTCAGAAGTTTAATCTAAAAGAGTTTAAAATCGACAATTATTTTCACCATGTTAGTAAATATGTAAAATATTATATGTATTTTTCATTCTTTAGTTTATTTTACATATTATTTTCTCCACTGATGAAAATAATTAAATTCATTATAGATTGATAATCTTGTAATTTCAATAGTAAATTCTGAAAATTTTATATTTTTAATTTCTCATCTATTTTTTTCAAAAACTCACAGAACATAATTTTTAACCAGCGAGAGTCATAATGTAAAGCAACATATAAAAGACCAGGCACATTAGGGCCTGGTCAAATAATGGCTTATTCACTATGCTGTTTTAAGCTTTCTCTTAATCTTAGCGGCAAAGATTTCAAGGATTATCGCAACAGCCAGGATAAAATAAGTAATTGTCCCGATCTCCCGCATATCCAGGTAAAAGCTGCTTGCCATGAACATGTCAAATCCAATTCCGCCGGCTCCTGCTGCTGCTCCCATGGCAACGGCTACTGCAAAGTTAATCTCAAAGCGGAGAAATGTCCAGGAAATCATATAGGTGATGGAGGATGGAATCACAGCTTGGAAGACAATTTGCCACCAATTGGCTCCGCTCGCCTGCAGCGCTTCAATCACTCCCCTATCCAATTCTTCAAAGGACTCTGAATAGGCTTTGATTAAATAGCCGATCGAGTGAAAGGTCATTCCAATAACTGCAGCTGTACTTCCAAGGCCGGCTGCAACCGCAAAGATCAGGACCCACAAGACGGTCGGCACGGCTCTTATAAATGCGACCATGCTTTTAATGACTATTGAAACCTTTTTCGAAGACAGATTCTCAGCCGCCAGCAATCCAAAAAGAACTGCGATGATGGCGCCAAACAAGGTAGTCAGAAAAGCCAGGCCGAGTGTAACCATAACTTGATAAAGGGCATGGCCAAAGGAGAAATGCTTCAAGTGCGGTTCAAGGAATATGGTTTTTAAATTGGCGAATGTGCCGAGAAGCGCTTCCATAAAGTCCAGTTCCTTATAATCAAAGCTGTAAAATGCATAGACTGTCAGCGCAGCGAGAATAAAGAGGGTTAATCTCGTCACAATAGCGGGTTTATTCAAAGGTTTAGCCGGCATTCTTTGGCCAAGCAGATGGTCAGCTGGTGCTGAGACATTACTGAGCTGTTCCTTCACCTCCATTACAAAATCACCTTCCTTACATAATTGGATGCATATTCGATCAAAAGGATAGCGGCTATGATGACAACAACGACCAAACTTGCTGTGTCATAAGCCAAACTTTTATAGTATAAGTTGAATGTAAATCCGATTCCAGATCCTGTCAGCAGTCCAATTAATGTGGCACTGCGGATATTCGTTTCGATCATGAACAAAATCCAGCTGATTAATTGCGGAATGCTTGATGGAATTACCGATTGAAAGATGATGGAAAAGTAGCCTGCGCCTGTCGCTTTTAACGCCTCCACAGAACCCCCGCTCACTTCATCAATTGTTTCGGTAAAAGCTCTGGTTAAGAATCCAAATGACCCAAAGAACAAAGCAAAATAACCAGTTAACGCGCTTTGTCCAAAAGAAAACAGCAAAATCAGTGCCCATGCGGCAACATCGATGTTTCGAAAGACAGTGGCAATTCCTCTTGTAATAGCTCCAAAAAAGGCATTTACCCTTGTTGTATTTGAACCGAAAATGGAAAATAATAGGGCGAATACAGCAGCTGCTGTCGTGGCCGCAATCGAAACCAGGAGTGTTTCCTGCAGCTTTTCAAGAATAACTGGCAGCTTTTCTAAGGATTCTGCGGTTGGATAAAAGTTCGCCATTCCCCATTGAATAGCTTTCGGTATTGAAGCAAAGCCCTTTAAAGCATTGTACTCAGTAATGATCATAGCAAGGATCGTCACGGCTCCAAGGAGTAATAGGAAGGCAAGTGTGTTTCGTTTCTTCTTAGCAAAAATATCAGCCTGCATGGATGCCTCCTATGTCAAAGATTAAATCATCCGCTTCTGATCCATATATCCGCTGAATGTCTTCAGAAGTCATTCCTTTAGCCGTTCCGTTATATACTGCCTGCCCCTTGTTAATGCCGATAATTCGATCAGAATATTTGATGGCCACATCAACCTGATGAAGATTTACAACAACGGTAATGCCCATTGTTGTTGAAACCTTCTTCAAATGATCCATGATCACTTTCGCCGAATTAGGATCCAGGGACGCAATGGGTTCGTCGCACAAGAGCATCCGCGGATTTTGGATAAGCGCGCGCGCTATCCCTACCCTCTGTTTTTGCCCTCCGCTTAATTGGTCTGCACGCTTATAAATCATTTCGTTCAGGCCAAGCACATTCAAAATCTGGATTGCCTGCTGCTTTTCCTCTTCGCTGTAAAGTCCCAACACGCCAGCCAATGTTGATTTGGTTCCCAATTTTCCGTGCAGAGTGTTCTCGATTACCGTCAATCGATTGACTAAATTATAGTGCTGAAAGATCATGCCAATTTTGGTGCGGACCTGCTTTAATTCCTTTTTCTTCAGGTTCATTACATGGAGATCCTGGAAGCGGATGTCTCCGCCGGTAGCATCAATCATGCGGTTGATGCAGCGGAGGAGAGTTGATTTCCCTGCTCCTGATGGGCCGATAATGGAAACGAACTCCCCTTCCTGAACTGAGAAGCTTACATCAGTTAATGCTTTCGAATCTTTGCCAAATTGCTTTGTAAGGTGATTAACTTCCAATAATGCTGTCATGAGTTAACCCCTCCTATCCAATTGTTTTATGCTGCTTAATCGGGCAGTAAATCTTCCATAAATGGCTGGCCCTGCTGATGGCTGATTCCCTTTATTTTGCTAGCTCACGGATTGGGTTGAACCACTTATCTTCTACTCCAACCAGACGTTCATTTCCGGACTTTTTGCTGAATAATCCGGAAAATTCGGAGTCCTCCGGAACGAAGATTTTTTCGTTATTTGCCACTTTGTCTGAAGTCATAATTTCAAGCAGCTGTGTTTGGTCTTCTACGCTCAATGTGCCGGAATTGATTACAAATGGTGCATTTAATACAGGGGTTACTGAGATTAAGCAGAATTCTTTTCCTGCAACCGTATTCAATGGCTCAGCTGCATCATCTTTAACCTTGTAAACTGCGCCTTGCTTGTTCACTTCACCTTCTGCCAGCTCCACATAATTGTTCACACATGTATCACAGAATGCCGCAACGTCCGCTTTGCCGCTTAATAGATTGACAGCAGAACCCTGGTGAGAGCCGCCAAATAATACTTCACTGAAGAACTTGTCCTCTCCGCCTTCAAGCAAATCCTCTGCTGTCAAACTCTTAAACTCTTCTTTGTCGCTGAAATAATCAGTAATGCCTGTAGATGGAACCTTGAATCCTGATGTTGAACTGTTCGAAACAAAGGAGAATCTCTTTCCTTGAATATTGTCTATGGCAAACTCCCCGCCATTTTTGTATTCATCCGCATTTTCCTTCTGAACAGCCAGCCAGCTGTAATACACAGCGTCCTCCAAAGTGCCGGACTCGCCGCTTGGAACAACCAGCGGAAGAACCTTTTCATTCTTGTTATGTGCTTCTATGTATCCTTGTGCACCAAGGAACGCCATATCTGCGTTGCCGTTCGCAATCGCTTCAATTGCCACAATATAATCAGTCGTTGTTTGATGCTCTACATTCTTGCCTGTTTTTTCTTCTATCAGTTTCCCAATTTCGTCACGGGCTTCTCCTAAATCAGCGCCTGATTCGTTTGGAAGCCAGGCGATCGTCAGCGTATCGTCCTTCTCTGAGTTCGCTGTAAACGAGCATCCTGCAAATACAGCGGTCATCACAATTGAAAGCAAAAATAGCGCCATTTTCTTCATGATTTTTCCCCTCTCTTATTTAGAAAAGTTTTTATAATACCATCGACCTAACTATAGCGAAAGAATATTAATCTACTGATAAGGCATTATGAGAAATCGTTAAGCACTGGTAAAGAATTAATGAGACAATGTAAATACACCATTCTGCATGTTGTATTCCCTATCACATAAGTTGTTCATAAATTCGAGATCATGGAATATTCCGAGCATCGTCGTGCCTTCATTCATTAATTGTTCTATTAAAATTTTCACCTTGATTTTAGATTCATAGTCCAGGCTTGCTGTTGGTTCATCCAGAAGAAGCAGTCTCGGCTTCTTGACCATCGCACGCGCAATATTCAGCCTGAGCTTTTCCCCGCCTGAGAAGGTGGCAGGATAGCTGTCCCAAAGCTCTGGATCCAGCTCGAAATGTGATAGAATCCCCTCCGTCTCTTTCTCAGCCTGATCCTGATCCCGTCCCATTTCAACGATGGCCTGCTTAACAAGCTGTCTGGCAGTCGTTCTTGGCATTACATTCAGAAATTGAGACACATAGCCAATTTCATGCTTGCGCAGATAAATCATTTGTCTATTTGTTGCCTCTGCCAAATTGAGAGGACCGAACTTTTTGGAATTGTACCAAATGCTCCCATCCTGAAGGCTGTAGGTTCCAAAAATGCATTTCAATATCGTCGATTTTCCGCTCCCGCTTTTTCCTGTAATCCCGATGAACTCTCCTTCTCTTAACCTGATATCAATGCCGCTCACTGCATGAATATTTTTCCCGAGGTTATGAAGGGTAAATGATTTGGACAGATCTTTGATTTCCAATAGATTCTCCACCGATCCACCTGCTTTCTCTTTGTAGTATTACAGCTTGAAATCAAATTCTGTAATTTGTTTTTTGAATAAGCTTCCCATCAACGAACACGCCCGTTATGACTGGAAAATCGTCAGCCAATTTTTCAATAATCAATAGGTCAGCCTTCTTTCCTATCTCGATCGAACCGATTTCTTCATCCATGTTTACGGCTTTGGCCGGATTAATTGTGACAAGTCTGATCATTTCTGCAAGATCCATCCCATAATTCCTTGCCAGTTCAAAAATGGCATGAAGCATAGCCGCCGGATAATAATCACTGCACAATATATCAATCGAATCGTTCTGAATCGCATCTGCTGCACCCAGATTACCGCTGTGGGAGCCTCCGAGCAGAACATTTGGGGCACCGGCCATCGTATACATGCCAAGCTCCTTCGCTTTATACGCTACCTCCTGAGTAATTGGAAATTCGCTGATCGTCGTGCCGAAGCTCTTCACCAGCTCGAGTTTTTCTAAACTGTCATCATCATGTGAAGCAACTGCTATCCCATGTGCACGCGCGTGCTCGGCAATCTCCTTCATATCCAGGGCAGAGAGCTTTTCCTTTGTTTGGTGATTTTGGATTAAAACATCTATAGCGGCATCGCTCATGCTGTTATAACTTTTTACCGTGTTACGGTAGATTTCCAGATGACGATATTGGCCCTGTCCTGGTGTATGGTCCATAAACGAAATCAAATGCACCTTATTTTCGCTGATATAGCTTTTGAGGTTCTCGATTTCATCCACATTATCAATCTCCATCCTTGCGTGGAAACGATGGCGCACAAGATGCTTTGTACTGTGTGTCTCATCAATCAGGTCAATGAGCTTTCTGACATTTTCCGGTTCCCGAATCGGCTTGTATGCATATTCTGTTTCTTTATAGAGGGAAAGAGAATGGAACATCGTTGTGATCCCATGGGATATGAGCTCCTTCTCTGCTTCCCTGAGACTTAAATGAAAGTTCATTAAAGACGTTGGCCTCGGTGCTGCCATATGTTCAATATAATCGGAATGGATATCGATAAATCCCGGTGAAACATATCCGCCCGCTGCATCTATCACCTCCAGGGATTCTTCAAATTTCATTTCTCCCTTTGGAGCAATTCTGCTGATTCGATCATCCTCTATCAGAAGATCATAGCCTTGCAGAATAGTATCCTCTGTAATTAGTTTTCCGTTTGTAATGACGTACAAGTGTGCTTCCCCCTAATTTGAGATTTTCCGATTATCCTTAAAGAAGCGAGTGAACCAAGCTTTGAGTAAATGGAGCTTGAGGGTCTTCCAGTATTTGATCTGTCAGCCCCTGTTCAATAACCTGTCCTTCCAGCATCACCAATGTTCTGTCGGCGAGCATCCGAATAACGCCCAAATCATGTGAAACCAGAACGATACTTATATTCATTTCCCGCTGCAGGCTCTGAATTAAGTCCAAAACGCTTGCCTGTACGGATAGATCCAATCCCGTCGTAACCTCATCAAGAAGGAGAATCGGCGGCTGATTAGAAAGTGCCTTGGCAATTTGCACACGCTGCTGCATTCCCCCGGAAAAATTCTTCGGAGCTTCTTTCCGGCGATGGACAGGAATATTCACCTTGCTGAGCAGCTCTGATCCCCTGGCTTCCATCATTCCCACATTCCTGCTGCCGGCAGCAATCAATTTTTCGGCAATATTTCCAATCGAAGAAAAGTCGATTTTTAAACCCAATAAAGGGTTTTGATAGACTTTCCCCATTAAATGGTTGCGGATATACCGTTTTTGCTGGGAAGACTCCTTAAAAAGATTCTTCACCCCATTCTGATAGGAAGAAATATAAGCTTCCCCTGAGGTCGTTTCCTGGTCAAAGTACAGGCATTGCATTAAGGTGGACTTGCCGCTTCCGCTTTCCCCTACAATCCCAAGCACCTCTCCCGGGTAGACATCGAAGGACACATCCCTGCACGCATACACCGTTCCGCACACACTGCAGTAATTTTTGATCAGGGTCACCGCTTCAGGGTTCCTGCAATGATCGCAGCCAGGACCGAATTGCTTGTTTAAGTTTTTAATAGATAAGACCGGAACCTCAAATTCAGTCATTTAATTCACTCCTGCCTTTTCAGCTTCGTTTAATATTTCACAGCAATAGCTGGTATCATTGCACTGATAAAACGTCTCTCCCGTTGCCTCATCGATCAGTTCGTCAAGGAACACTCCCTCAGACCCGCATAATCTGCAGCATTTATCATGAAAGCTTTCCCCTTCAAACGGATAATCTTCAAAATCCAGGGAAACGATTCTCGTATAGGGTGGAACTGCATATATCTTCTTCTCCCGTCCTGCTCCCAATAAAATAAGTGCTTCGTTTTCATCCATTTTCGGATTGTCAAAGCGCGGGATCGGGCTTGGTGCCATTACATAGCGGTCGTGAACCATGACCGGATGATCTGCACCTGTTGTCATGCTTCCGTATTTTATGATCTGTTCAAAGAGCATGAGCCAGGCACCGCTGTATTCTTTTTCCGCATGCAGCTTTTTCGTTTCATGCTCGCTCGGTTCAAAATAACGGAGCGGTTCAGGAAGCGGTACCTGCAAAACAAGGATTTGGTCCGTTCTCAGCGGCACCTCAGGAATTCTGTGACGTGATTGGATGATGGTTGCCTGAGAGGTATGGTCCGTTATTTGGACATCAGTTGTATCCTTTACAAGCTTTTTAATGCTGACTGCATTGACAGATTCATCTGATCCCTGATCGATCACCTTCAATACATCCTCTTTCCCGATCAGTGAGAGTGTCAGCTGCAGGCCTCCTGTCCCCCAGCCTCTTCCAATCGGCATTTCCCTTGATGCAAATGGAACCTGATAACCTGGGATTGCAATCGCTTTTAATGTGGCTCTTCTAATCTCCCGCTTCGAACCTTCGTCAAAGAAAGCAAAGTTATAGGCGTTATTCATATGCTTGCACCTCTTCCCGTTCTTCTGCATTCGCTGCTTTAGTCTTTCTCACACTGTCAAGCTTCGACTGGAACGTTACATAATGCGGCATCTTCAAGTGTGATATAAAGCCAGTTGACTCCACAGAATCAATATGGAGGAGGACAAATTCCTCATTATGGCTGGGAAAGCTACTATCAGGATGCTCGAGGCAATTATCCAGAATGCCCATGGCGATCGCTTTCGTCTCATTCTGTCCGAAACACAATCCATATCCAATTTCAAACTCCAATTCTTTTCTTCCTTTGTCCTTTTCGGTCATGAATGGCATCAGCATTTCTGCTTCTGTTGCTTTAATCTCGCCAATGTAATATTCATCTTCACCACTGCGGGCTTCATTCGGATGCTCAATATTTATTGGGAGGCTTCCAACTCTCAGCTCTCCGACAGTTGGATGGAGAGCACCATATCCTCGGATGACCGCATAGGCGAGTGAAGTAACAGCTCCCGTCTCTCCTCTTGTCAGAATTTGCAGGCGCTGGCTTCTGCTTGATGGAAACTCAAGGCTTTCCCTTGTCACATCATCAGGCTCAGCATCATTGTTTTCAAGTGGAGGAATCAAGCCTTCTTTCCTCAAATAATCCAGCACCTTAGGTAATACAAGATCAAGGTCCTGCTGCAGTTCATCAAATGGGATATTGCCTGAAGCGTAAGATGACAGCCATTCTTTTACCGTTTGTTCAGTTTCCTTCATTAAATTAAAATCCAGGAGCCGGTGGGTATAGTCGGTTGTAGCGCCAAGGATCTGCCCGCCCGGAATATCCTTGAAGCTGGCTGAAATCCGGCGTTCAACCTTCATTTCCCCGGTTTCAATGATTTTCGAGCAGTACTTTCTCGGAAGGGTTGAGCGGTATGCGCGAAGCAGGAATACCGCTTCTTCCGGATTTCCTTCAGCCTGCTTGATCGCTAATGCGGCAAGCTTTTCATCATATAAGCTGCTCTCTGACATCACCTGATCGATTAAGCCTCTCATCCCGCCTTCAATCTGGCCGGTCTCTAGCACTTGCTCCTTGTGAAGCCTTTCATATTTCAAGCGTTTAATCGACTCTTCAATGGCCTGTGTCCCGCCTTTTACTGCTACATAACCCATTCTTTCTCCACCTCCCTGCTTTCTGTTATTTGAGTCGTTCTTGGCAGTGATAAAAGCTGATGATTACGGTCCACGAATACCAGATCAACCCCAGTAGGATACTCTTTATTTTTTTCACTTCGTCTTTCAATCCAATTTCCTGTTAGATCTATACTGATTCCGGTGCTTGTTTGAATGCCAGGTCCTTTTAAAAGCAGGTCATCACCGGCCGTAATCGCTCCTGTTTCTGCTATTATCACTGTGGACTTGTGCGGGTTTGCGAACGTGCCTGGGTTTGCATTTTCAATAGCATCTTCCAGCGAGCCTTCCCCGGCATCCTTCAGGAGAAATAAATAATCTGCCTGATCCGCTTGCACCGCTTTTGCGAATGTTAATTGATTTATTTCATTTTCAACTGCTGCAGCATCACTGCCGTACACTTTAAACGTCACCTCAGGATCAAGCAGCGTTAGTGCCAGCAGTAAAATCGAGCTTGAGCAGCCAGCTGTTTTCTCTCCGTCCAGCATTGCTGCCTCCTTGCCCAGGTCTGATATCAATCCTGGCCTTGAAGTGGAATCGACTAATTTTCTATATACAGCTTGCAGGTCATGAACAACATCTAATTTCAACGCCTGTTCCTCCTTCTATTAAACATCCATCGTCTCAAAGCTTACTTTTGTTCTTAAAATTTCTTCATTCTTTGCTTTTCTTTTCTGTTCTATATAGTACTTTTCAATTTCGAGTATCCCGGCCCATGGTTTGGTTTCGGGAAGATCCCCGAGAAATGCAGCGTCAATCACGGCAAGATGATAAGCCAGATCTGAATGATCACCTTTCACAATCCCTATACCGATCTTTCCTTCCACCTTAACCTTGCATTCTGTAACGAGCACTTCTCCTAAATAAAACAGGCTTTTCCTGGAAGTCTCCCGAACCTTTAACATCACAAGTCCATGTTCCGGCTCCTGTAAAACAGAAACTGAATAGTTTTGTTCAATTTCATTCGCTAAAGATTTTGCCAATTCATGTGAACCTTCAATCAAAATTTCTGTACGCTGTTTTCTTTTCACCTTTTGGCCTCCATCTGTTTTTGTTCTGCACCTTAAATCTATCTTGTTGCCAAGCTGGCAGATGTAAAAGAAGTGTAAATTATGTAAGAGTTTTATTAACCTGATATTTGCTCCAAAGCCAATTTATATTAAATAAGTAAAGCAATCGCTTCTATATTTGATTCTCGAGAATTCCAATACTGTTCCCGACTCCTTGTCCATACAGAGGGACTCCAGGAGCAGAAGCGGAATTAAACTCGAGCATTGCAGAATTTTTCGTTCAGATTCAATCGAAAAAACCACACTCAGCTGACTTTGGCCTGAAGTGAACTCTTTATAGCCATGCGTTTTGTAATAATGAAAAATAGAGGTGATTCCTGGTCCATCCCCATCAATTTGCGGAAAAACAGATTTGGCTGCATAAGATGTATGCAAGGCAATCGGGCAGCCGTCCACGATTCTTAATCTTGAAATTTTATAGACTTCATCCTGCGGATTTACTTTTAACGAATGATAGATATCAGATTCATAGGAGATTTTTTCAAAGCCAATATTCTCCGACCTGAAGTCATATTCAAGCTCCTTCATCTTTTCACTAAAGCTGATATCCCCTGTTAAAATCAGCGGAATCTGCTGCTTCCTATTTTGGACATAACTGCCCCTTCCCTGCTTTGAAAAAATGAACCCCAGATCCTGCAATTGTTCATACGCTTTCCGTACAACCATCCTTGGAATCCTATATTGATCTGCAAGCTCATTCTCAGAAGGAAGTTTTTCATTTGGTTTGTACTTCCCTTCCTTTATTTGTGTAATCAGCTCATCTACCAGCATCATTTTTTCACTCATACAGGCGGCGCCCCTTTCGAAATCCAGAAACAATTTAAGTCTAAAGAATGAATTTAAATGGAAAGTTACGTAATTGTAATTTTTTTATGAATATAAAAAAGACCCAATCTTTTTGGTGACTGGGTCTTTGTAAGTCTGTATTTAGCTTCCAAATTTCCTGATAAAACCTTCCGTATCATTTAATTCTTCAAAATGGGCTTCAAGCTTCTCCCTTGGCCAATCCCACCACGCAATTTCAAACAGTTTATCAGCTGTCTTTTCAGAAAACCTTCTTTTTAATGGCTTTGCCGGCACGCCCGCTGCAATCGTATAGGGTTCAACATCCTTTGTAACGACAGCCCCGGAACCGATGACTGCCCCCGTGCCAATTTCGACACCCTTCATGATGATTGCACCGTGCCCAATCCATACATCATGGCCTATTTTAACCCGGTTTGTACGGCGCCAATCAAAAAATTCAAGATCATCCTGATTGCCGAAGCCATAGTCGACTTTCCGATAGGTCATATGATGCTGGGTCACCCGGTCCATCGGATGCTGAACAGGATTAATGCATGCATGAGAAGCAATGGAACAGAACTTACCGATTTCAGTATAGTTGACAGTCACATCATCCATTGTATAAGTGTAGTCGCCAAATTTCGATTCGATAATTTTATTTCTTTCTCCGATTGACGTCCATTCTCCCGCATAGCTGTCAATGATGAAGCTGGAATGATGTACAGCAGGAGAAACAGAGAGCTTTTCATCCTTTTTTGGTTTAAAAATCATTGACATGTGCTTATCCCACTCCTTTATTAATGTGGCGCCTATAATCGCTGGCTTTTCAGTCTCTGCCGTCTTGCAGCTAATTCATGCACTCTCTCCACACCAGGAGACATGCTTCCAAGCACTACCGGTTTCTCGCCGTATGCACCATGAAAGTCGGATCCTCCAGTCATGATTAATCCATATTGTATGGCCAGTTTCCTTGCCATTTCTTCATGCTGTCCGCTGTGAAGGGGGTGCCAGACTTCTATCCCCTGCAGGCCGGCTTCAACCAGCTCAGGCACCTTTTCAAAGTTCCCGTATTGGCCAGGGTGGGCAAGTACGGGAACACCGCCTGCTTCAAGAATTGCCTCAACAGCAAGCCTCGCATCCACATATTCCATCGGGATAAAAGCCACTCCTTTCGATTCTCCATTTTGACCGCGGCTAAATAATTTTTTATAAAGTGAACCGTAAATGGAATCAGCATATCCAGCCTCTATAAGGGCTGCCATGATATGCTGTTTATAAACTCCGGTTCCACCCTCAGAAAGCTCCAGACAGCGCTCCCATGTAATGCTGTATCCTGCTGAAATCAGCCTTTGAACCATTTCCACCGAAAGCTTATGCCTCCGCTCAATGATCGGCTGGCACAGCTTTTCAATTGCCTTATGCCCAGGTTCAATAAAATAGCCCAGAATGTGAACCCGGCGTCCCCTGTCAAAGTCAAAAGCAGAAATTTCAATACCGGGGATCACCTCTACTCCATACCTCTTTCCTCGCTCAATTGCTTCCTGCAGCCCTTTTGTCGTGTCATGGTTCGTAATGGCCAAGTATGAAACCTCATTGGCAATGGCCAGATTCAATACCTCATCAATCGATAGCGGGCAATCAGAAACATTCGTATGGCAATGCAGCTCTGCTTTCATTTTCATTCCTCCTAATGATAGCCTTTTTTACTAGAATAACTTGGTGCCAAGCCAGATAGGTTAATGGGGTGTAAATTTCTGTTAAGATTATGTAATTCTCATTTTTCAGTTTAGTGGAACTGCCTTATTAAAAGCCCGGCATTAAAGCAACTGACCGATATATTGGAAAATTGACCGATATACTTAAAAATTGACCGATATATCGGGAAAGTGACTGATATATGCTATTTCTGACCGATAAACTTCCGAAAGTAGCCGATATCCCTATTTTTACTAGACTAGATGACGTAACAAACGTCTTTTTTAACGAAGAATTTAAGAAAAAACAGGAAGACAGCTATTTTTCAAAAAAATCTTCACGAAATAGGGCCAACTTCAAAAAAGCAGGCCCATTTCTGTTTTGTTATTTAGTTTTGCTGCTGTCTTCCTGGTTCTCTGACAGCAATTCTTTTGTTGAGCTTTTAAATTCCCTCAAAGTCGAGCCGAATGCTCGGCCAATTTCCGGCAGCTTTGATGGACCGAAAATGATAAGTGCGATAACTAATACTAATATTAGTCCAGGTATACCTATATTTTGCAGCATGTTCATCCCTCCTGCTGAGTTTGTTACTAATCGTCTTTATCAAACGGGATTTGCGGCAGCAGCCATTGTTTTCGTCTTCCCTAAAGCTCTCAAAGGCTTCTTACATACATTCCCATAAGCATCCAGTGCATGCACCTCAATTTGATAGGCTGTATTTGCCTGTAATCCTTCAATTGTTAATGTTAACGGGTTTGGCACAGGATCTTTATAGAATTCCGAGAAAGCAAGAAATTCCTTCACGACTTCCTCTGAATTTGCATGTCTTGCCACTACCTTGTAGTCATGAACCAGCAGGTCATCCTTCGCTTGCGTAAACATAATGGCCATGCCAGTGGCTGATGTCATTTCATGATTAATGGAAAGCATCGCATCTTTTGTAAAAAAAGGCGCTTTCATATCTCTGTCTTCTGTGTAAGTAAATTTCCGCTTATTTGCCGGATAGTTTATTTCAAATGGCTCTCCTGTCCAATCATTATGATGAATATCGCGGCGCCTAATCAGCACCTTATTATTATAGACTTCTACAACTAATGCCTGATTCAGGACATCTGCACCTTCAGGCACTTCCCCTTGAATTCTGCCGGCATCCAGCCACAAATAGGCACCAGTTGATGTTCCAATTGAAGTAAAATCCTTCTGGTGAATGATTCTCGGGTCATCAAGAGGATAGTGCGTATGACCGGAAAATGAGATGACTTGCGGATATTCCTTTAAAGTGTTGTAAAAAAGGTCTCTATTTTGAGTAAAGCCCCATTCGCTTCCATAAACCGTCCCTTTAATCGGCTGATGGTGAAAGACAAAAATTGGCTTTTTCCAATCATCTTCATGCGCAATCTTCAGCTTCTCACCCAGCCAATTAATTTGTTCAACGGAAAAGGTGCCCTCTGTTAATCCATCTTCTGTTCCCAGAATGATAAAATGGTAGCCTTTGATTACCTTGTGATAGTAGATAGATTCCATGCCTGTTTTTGCCAGGAATCGCTTTTGTGCATCTGCTGCAGATAAGCCATTCCAATAGTCATGATTCCCTATAGAAAACATGGAAACGGCACCTGGCTGTTTGTGGACATTATAAGCTGACATAAACTTATCGAATTCGGATGCATATCCATAATCTGTTAAATCTCCCACAACCAAAAAAGCATCCTGCTTCGGAATAGCCTTATTTAGTTGTTCTAAAGTTGTTATAAACTTTTCAAGTGTTTTATTGCTGCTGTTATGGATATGGATGTCACTAATAACAGGGAAAACTAAATCCGGTTTCTTGCCAGCAGAGTTCATGATCGAAGCAGAAGAGGCAGCACTTGCTGTAATTAAATTAAAAGAGTTGGCAAGAGATAATCCAATTGTTGCACTGGCAGCTAAGGTAGTTTTCTGCAAAAAAGCACGGCGATCCATTTCTTTTATAAATATATTTCCATCTTTTTGTCCAGTCCGATTATCTTTCATGATTTATAAACTCCTTCTCCCATTTTTCCAGACTCCTCTTAACACAGTCCCTTATAAACACCAGAGGCCTGCTTTAGCCTATTTTTTCTCCAGCGGCAGCGGATCAATGCTCTGGTCGTTGGCTGTTAAATCAATTCCGTAGTCTTTGGCAAAAACCATATGTGTATCGACCAAAACACCTTCATGATTTTCATCTAAATTAAACACTCTCGCTCCCCGAAGTCTGTTTCTGTCCGGTCCTGAAAGGCCGTAAGTGCCAAAACCGGTATTCCCGGCATACCCAAGCAGAATTCCATAGTAGCTGCCGCAATATGTATTAATATGGTCATGGCCGCAGAATACTCCTTTCACATCCCCTCTATCCAGCATGGCTGTAAACAAGCCGCTGTTTATCGGGCCGGGGCACTCATCTTCATTCCGCTCTCCATTGATTTGATGCCTGGCCACAGCCAAATCATGCCCGGCTTGTGTTCTGCCGTCCACACTGCCCCACCACATAAAACGGTGCTCCCATAGAGGAATATGAATGAATACAAGAGAAGGCACTTTAAAGCCATAGCGCTTTTCTATTGCTTTGGATCTTTCATAATACCAATTGACCTGATTAAATCGCAGCCAATCCCATGTTGGATAGCCCTTGAAATCCTGGCCGGCGATCGTTTGAGGGGCATATCTGCCGCTGTCTAAAAGCCAGAGATTAAATGCTGCCTTATTCCCACTGGATTTTTTGATTAATAGATTCATATTTCCTGTTCCCGTAATGCCTTTTTGTCCAGGTGTGTTCATATTATGCTTGTATTTCATATAGAACTTGAGCATATCACTCTCATCCATGCCGCTCTTTGGAGTTGAGTCCTCATCATGATTTCCAAAGGTAGCCGCCCAGCGGATCTTCCTTTGCTCCATTGGCTGGACGACATTATTCATAGCTTGCTTCATTTCCAATTCTGTGTCACAGCCGCCTGTTATATTGTCACCATTTAAAACGACAAAATCAGGCTTCTCAGAATCCAGCACCTTTTCCATGAGCTGTATGGTCCGTCTGTCGATCCGTTCATCATCCTGAGTATCATTGAATTGTACAACTTTAAATTTCCCATTGGAATTGAAGGAAAGCCTCGGTCCTTCCAGCTTTTCACTTATCTCTGCTGCTTGAACCCTGTCTTCGAATAAGTCTCCCGGAAAACCTGCAGCTGCCATGGTTAAAGCTAAGGTTCCTGCTCCTCCCGCTTTAATAAATGCCCTTCTGTCCATTCCTTTGCTTTCATTTTCTTTCTTCATCAGCCTTACCTCCATGAATTGATAAAAAATTTCCCCTACGGTTAAAATCCTAGAGCAAATCTATTAAAGCAGTATTAATATCAATAGATTGTTTAGTAAAGAAAACAAAGGCAAAAAGATAAACAAAAATGTTATTTTCAATTTTTCATCTGAGATTAATAGGAGGGAAGAATGAAATTCGGGACTTTCCTCTCTTTGTATTCTTTTGTTTTCATTTCTGTTTTAAAACTTTTATATAAATTAATATTTTTGACCTCAATTTTTAAAACTTCAGCCCTATAATTATCCATAACATGAAAGGGGGGTTGCCAATAATGAAAAAAGGGTTCGTTGCGGAAAGGCACAGGAGGATTATCAGGGAATTAGAAATAAAAAATAAAGTGAGTGTAGCGGATCTCTCCAGAAAATTAAGTGTAACGCCTGAAACAATCCGGAGTGACTTGAGACGGCTAGAGAAGAGAAACAAATTGCGGAGAATTCATGGAGGAGCGATATGCTATTTTGGCTTAGAGAAGGAGCAGCAGTTTAATAAAAGGATTGGCATAAGCCTTCCCATTAAAAAGAAAATTGGTGAAGCTGCTGCAAGCTTTATTTCAGATGGAGAAACAATCGTTTTGGATGTCGGCTCCACAACTCTTCATATTGCCGGTTCGGTTGAAAATGTTGAGAATGTAACAATCGTAACCAATTCCTTGCCTGCCGCAGACATATTAAATACCAGAATGGAACATAAACTGTTCAATGGCAGGGTCATTCTGATTGGCGGGACCGTGAATCCTCTGCAGCGCTCAACCTCAGGTTCACTAACTAATCAGATGCTGGAACACTTTTACTTTGACAAGGCTTTTATCTCATGTGGAGGAATGAACCGCGATGGTATATGCGATTATACTATTGATGAAGCTGCCGCCTCTTCCATCATGATAAAAAGATCTAAACAGGTTTATGTAGCAGCCGATTCCTCAAAACTGAATCAGAGGGCATTTTTCCATATCAGCCCTTTTTCGGCTATTGATTTTGTCATTACTGATGCCGATTTACCGTACGATTGGCCGGAGGAGGAAATCAAATTCAATGGGCTGAGATGGGTGAAAGTCTTTACATAAATTAGATTTGTTTATTTTCCTTTAATTGGGTTACATTAAAAGCATAGTCAAAATGGGGAGGCTATTTCATGAGCGAAAAAACTCCACAGGATGTAAACCGCATTCAGGAAGAAGCACAAAAACAGGATCGTGAAGCGAAGAAAGCACAGGAAGTTGTTGAAGATGCCATTTCCAAAATGACACCGCAGCGGCAGTATGAAAAAGAAAAGGAACAGAATAAACGATAAAAAGGAAAAGCCTTATTCCTGCCCGCCAGCAGGGATAAGGCTTCATTTCTCATAAGATTTTTATATACACACCTTCTTTAGCTTTTTCATATGCTTTTTGTCCTCTGTTTTTAACGTCTTCTGACAGTTTTGATGCTCTGATCAGCTTGCTGTTAATCAATACGGAAGGGTCAATCAATCTCATTTTCCCTTTGAAGTGAATATTATAGTCTGACCTGTTTTCTTCTGCCCTGACCTTATGATCAATTTTTTTTAGGAGACGCTGCACTTCCCGGTCCTCTGATTCCCTAATTTTTACTAATACCTCTTCATCTTTGCCAAGCAGATTATCCAAATGAAGAAGTTTCTTTTCAAGAGATCTTTTTAGGATCTTTGCAAGAGAGTCATTGGCATAAATATTTAAGGGTTCCATGAAGAAATCAATGACTTCTCTATAATAAGTTTTTACAAACCACTCAGCTGCCCCAATATCAGATATGTACATCCGGCCCTCAACAACTGTCAGATGCTCCAGAAAATGATGCGCTTCTTCTAAAGAAATATAACCATATCGGTACATATCCCTTAACGTGTAGTCCAGCCGGTCTGCACAAAGTTCGGGTGCCGGCTGTTCTAATAAAGTCCATTGTGAATCCTCAAAAAGGATACTTTCATAATCAAGATGATGCCTTTTTAAAATGGCCGGGATCTCAGATTCAAGGACAACACGCTCAAAAATATGTTCATGATAATCTTCTGCTTCATTTTCCAAAACCCCATCAATCACATGAGAAAAGGCAGTGTGAGAAACATCATGAAGCAAACCGGCAATTTGCTCTTCCAAAGAACCGCCCAGTTTCCTTATTAACAGCATCACGCCTAATGAATGTTCGTACCTCGTTACATTCCATTTTTCATTGACAAGATAGCTCGCTCCGCCCTGGTGTACACCTTTCAACCTTTGCACCGGCTTGCTGTTGATTAATTCTTCTAATACTTTTTCAAGCTTGTATTCTCCGTAAAGCTCATCTTCAACCAGCATAAATCCTCCTGCTTTGATAAATATGTACTTACATTATATATGGTTTAAAGAAAAAAGCCCTAATCCCGCAGGATTAAGGCTTCATTTTCCGCGGATCCTTTTTTGTTCAGCTGCCTGCATGTATTGCATCGGTAAATAAGTAATAAAAAAGACAAGCAGCGCAGCAGCTTCAAGCGTTACATAGTACCAGACACCGTTCCCGAAAAACGACAGCAGGGTTTTTGTTTCTGTCGGGCTGGCTAAATAGAAGAAATTTGTCCCAAGCAGCATATTCAAAAAGAAGACTGGCACCGCAATTACGTTGAGTGTTAAAAAGCCTGTCAGCACTGCTTTCTTAGGAACCCTGTATCCTTCAAACAAAATAAAATAGAATACGGCAAGCGGAATGGCTGAATGATGAAGAAAGTATTTGATGTAGCGGTAATGAGGAAATTGGTAAACCATATCAGGTGTCACCATGCTTAAAATTGGAGGAATTGTACCAATAAAATACAGCAGCCAAAAAGCCTTTTTATTAGGCTTTAAAAACAGGTAAAGAGCAATGAAAGTGCTCAAAGAACATAGCTGGAGAGGCAGATCTGCCACATCCCACTGATTTGTCAGAACCAGCCATATATGATGCGTCACTTCACAAGCCAGCAGCGCACCAAACAGCACCCATTTTATGATTTTCTGATAGGCCATAAGCACCTGACTGTAATACACCAGCCACCAGGCGGTAAAAAAGAAAAGAATCAGTGTAACAAGGTGCATAAGCGAAAACATTTCAAATCCCTGCATACCCGTTACCGAAAACATGATGTCATCACCCCTCAATATGCATTGAAGTGCTGTTTCATTCATTGTATTCACGGCCGCGAAAATTAACACGGATAATATGCGGAAAAACGAGATTTTATACACGGTAAAGAGGGAAAATTATGTTAACCTTTAAGGGGAAGTTTTATGGGATAGGAATGTGTTTTATTCCGGAAATTGAAAAGAGTGTTGACATTACTATTTCTATTTTTGGATCAGGATAAATCAAAAAAGCAGAGTAAATTCAATTTGAATTCCTCTGCTTTTTCTTGTGCTCACGCATGCAGCTCTTCAAAAGCCTGATACACATTGGCTTTTACCTGAATGCCATTCAGCTTAATGCCCAGCGTGACTATCGTCTGCGCCACTTCCGGACGGATTCCGGTAATGATCGTTTTTACCCCAATCAGCGAGAGTGCTTCAATTACTTTAAACAGCTGATCTGCCACCATCGTATCGACAATCATCACGCCTGAAATGTCTAAAATTAAATGCGACAGCTTCAGGTTCGCAGACTGTTTTAACGTTTCTTCCATCAGAAGCCGCGCTCTCTCTGTATCAATGTTGCCAATTAACGGCAGGATGCCAACCCCTTTTGAAAGCGGAACAACCGGGACAGATAACTCAAGGAAAGCCTGCTTTGCATTTTCGAGTGTTACCTGATGGTATTTGACATAAGACATGCTGAAGCAATGGATGGAATGATCCAGCAGGGGATCTATCAAATAGATAACCTTAAAAACCTCTGCTGCCGGCATCTCAAGCTCCATCATAGATTCCTCTAAAGATTTCCAGATATGTTTCCGATAATAACCCGCATCCTTTAAAGCTTCATCCAAAGGGATTCCAAGCTTAAAGAAATATTCTCCTGTCTCCTTGCACCATTTCTCAATCTTTTCCATCGTTTTATCTTTATTATCATGGTTCAGTAAAGCTTCACCGAACAATCCAATAAACTCAGCACGAATCTGAATAATCTGCGCTTCCATTTTGTCAGCCTGCATTCTCTCGATTTCCGTCATCTCTACACCGATCATTCGATCCCTATGCAGATTTTTCGCTATCATATCTTTCTCTCTTAAAATCTTTTCCCCTAAAAGACGCATCTGATTACTCATGTTCTCCCCCTATAGTACTTAGATTTAATCCATTAAGAATGGGTCCGCTTCATCCTAAACATATTTCTTTACCCGTGCGTGTTTTAGATAAACCTCTTAATTTAAAATTATTTAAGATAATTTGAGGGAGAGTTGTGATTAACTACGATTTGGGCCGCGGCATTATCTTCGTTAAATATTTCGATTAACTACCATTTTTCTTGGCCTGCCGGCATTTAGTCTTTATACATTCTGATTAACTACCATTTTCGTTCGGCACTTCGATTTTTTGTCGTTAATCGTTCTGATTAACTACCACTTTCGCTTGCCTCTCGGATTTTTGGTCGTTATTCCTTTTGTTTAACTACCATTTTTCATTGGTCTCTGGATTTTTCGTCGTTAACCCTTCTGATTAACTACCATTTACGCTTGCCTCACGGATTTTTCGGCGTTAATCCTTCTGATTAACTACCATTTTTCTTGATTACTGGATTTTTCATCGTTATCGCTGCACCATTGCTACCATTTTCCGACCACTCCATTTCTTTCGACGCCATCTCACCGTCACCACCTCTGTCCGCCCATTTTCACCATGGACACTCACCTGCCTTATCCCATTTTGAATATAGTGTAGGAGTCAGAAGGGGGTGACTAAGATCAACAGTCTATATACTGCGAACTCCTCCCGCATGCATAGTTTAGAAGATTGGCAGCAGATTGCTTTTGATAGATTTCAGACAAAGATGACGGATAAAGAAAGGCCTTTCCCCTGCATACCTGCAACTATCGGGTTTGCCAAAAATCAGCTCCGTTATGGGTTTGCGGACGATCCAAGGGATCCTGCCTCCATTCAGCATACCGAAGCCATGCTGAAGGAATTCTCTATACATTCAAGAGAATTCGGAAGCTACACTTCGCTGATCATTTTTTACAATACAAGGGATGATTTGAGTGTGGAGGAATATGAGCAGCTTTTTTGGGAGCAGCTCACAGGGTTATCTGAGATGGATCATGCTGAGTGGCCAAACGAAATCCCAAAAGACCCGCATGATCCACTTTGGGAGTTTTGCTTTCACGGAGAAAAGTACTTTGTCTATTGTGCCACCCCTGCGCATAAAAATCGGCAGAGCCGGCATTTTGATACGATGATGCTCGCCATCACACCGAGGTGGGTTCTGCAGGAGTTCATGAAAAAGGAAACATTAGCATCCCGCCTTAAAAATCAAATCCGCAAACGGCTGCAAAGATATGATGCCGTCTCCATCCATCCTGACCTGAACAGTTATGGCGCCAATGACAATTTTGAATGGAAGCAATATTTCCTTCGGGACGATGACACCACGATCTCGAAATGCCCCTTTCATCGTCTTCTGAAAACTTCAAAGAATAAATAGGAGGACGGAAGCCGCTTCTGTTCTCTATTTGTTTTTTGTATCAATATAAAGAGTGCCATCCTGCTGAACTTGTGCAAAAAATACATCTTCGATTGATTGGATATTCTCTTTTTGCAGTTCTCTGTCAAGCCAATTCCTATCAATTTTTAATTTTGAAAGGTTTTCTGTGTTGACTTTTCCATCAGAGATGACTTCTGTAGGCAAAGGAAAAAGGACTTTTTTTGGTCTGCTAATGTTTAGATCCCTCTTCGTAACCGGCTGTTCGCTTTCCTTTTTCAAAATAGATAATTCTCCGTTTGTCTCCAAGATTGCGTAATCAACATTCTTAAGAGAAAATATATCCTTCTGCCTTAATAATGCCTGAAGCTCATCAAGATCCACCCTCGATTCTTTGAGTGCCCCTTCCATTATCCTGCCAGCCTTAATGACAATCAATGGATCACCCGTTGTGACTCTTCTTCCCTGTTTTGATTTAAGGTCGATCATATCCAGCATTATGGTGAAAAGAGTCCAAATAATCAATGCGATTACCCCATCTTTGATAAGCGTGCTTTCATTCACAGCAAGGTTTCCAGCGATAGATCCGATTCCAATGGCAGTTGTCCAGTTGAAAAAAGTCATTTGGCCAATTTCCTTTCGTCCCATCAGCCTTGCTAATAAAAAGAGTACTAAAAACGCAATGGTTACCCGCAGAATAGTCTCATTTACCGTCATCATCCATCACCCCGCTATTTAATTTCTGATATGGCCCCCCTAACCAGGCTGCCTTCATATAATTGTATTTTCTTTACAAACCGCTTATTTCATACGCATTTGCTAAATGTAAACAAAAGTTGATCTTAAGTTTATTTTCATTTTGTAAGATAGGCATTGAAATAAGTTAAGGAGGCATTCATGTGAAAAAACTGCTGCATTCAATTACAGATTGGGTTTCCACCAAACGGGGAATGTGGATTACCATTATCGCCTGGCTTGTGCTGATGATTGGCTTAAGTGCAGGTCCAAAGCTTGGCGATTATAAAACAAATAATTTCCAGTCACTTCCTGATGAGGCGAAATCCATTATTGCCGAAAATAAAACAGAGGAATATTTTCCAAACAAACAAGGAACTCCTGGCATCCTGGTTTTCCATAATGAAAATGGCGAGGTCGATATCGAAGAAGTTAAACAGATATTAGAAGGGATCATGCTTGAAGACATCGATGGAATCAAGACAATTATCGATATCAGCAAGCTGCCGCCTCAAGCCTTGGGTTCTTTCATTTCTGAAGATAAGTCCACGATGATTGTGCCAATGGAGCTTGAAAACGGACTTGGCAATGACCAGTATGCCGAGATCAACGACCATGCTTCAGAGGTCGGAAATAAAATTGCAGAGGATCTTGAAAGTACTGCATTTTATATTACCGGTCCAGCCGGCATTGCCGGAGATACGGTCAAGCTTTTTGAACAGGCGGACTTTGTTCTCCTGATTGCCACTGTTCTCATTATTCTTGTATTGCTTATAGCGATTTACCGATCACCACTGCTTGCAGTCATACCGCTTCTGGCAACGGCGATTGTCTACCAGGTTGTAAACCAAAGTATAGCTTTCATGGGTGCTGGCGGACTGGAGGTTAACAGCCAGACGACCTCGATCATGAGCATTTTGCTGTTTGCTGCTGTTATTGATTATTCATTATTTGTTTTCTCCCGTTATCGCGAGGAGCTCAACCATTACGAAAACAAATATGAAGCAATGAAGCATGCGATGCGCGCAACAGGCGAGCCTGTTTTCTTTGCGGGCGGAACCGTTCTTGCGGCCATGCTGGTTCTGTTTTTCGCGGATTTCCGGGATTATCAGAACTTTGCTCCTATTTTCGGAACAGCAATGTTTTTTATCATGCTCGCATCAATTACGCTGGTTCCAGCTTTATTCACCCTGTTCGGGCGCAAGGCTTTTTGGCCGAAAGTTCCTCAATACGGAACTGAAACAGAAGTTAAACATAAAGTCTGGGGGCCAATTGCCAGATTCGTGGTGAACAAGCCGGGCCTCTCAGGCGGAATTGTCGGCATTTTTATGCTTATCACAGCGTTAAATATTTTTAACCTTGATTATGAATTTGATATGGTTAAAAAATTCCCGGATGACCTGCCATCCCGTGTCGGCTATGAAATAGTCGAATCCAGATTTGATAAAGGAGAACTGGCTCCTTCTACACTTCTGATTGTCAGTGATCAAAAATTGAATGAAACCGATGCAAGTGCGATAACCGATAAGCTGCAGGGATTTGATGAAATAGCTTCTGCCCGCCTGTCAGCACTCTCAGAAGACGGCAAGGCTGCAAAAATGAGTGTCGCATTTTCCATTAATCCCTATTCAACTGAAGCCATAACCTTTATGGAAAATTTGCGTGACGACACACCTGCGCTGCTGAAAGAAGCTGGTGTGGAAGCTGAATCTTACTACAGCGGGGTCACTGCGAAAATAGTGGACGAACAGGATGTCAACAACGGTGATATAATAAAAATTGTTCTGCTTGAGACGGTTCTGATTCTTGCGCTGTTATTTGCACTTACGAAATCCATCAAGATGCCGATCTACATGATGGCAACCATTCTGCTCTCATTTGTCTCAGCTTTAGGACTGGGGATATTCCTTGTTGATGTATTATTCGGCTTTGAATCCATCAGTTCGCGTGTGCCTGTCTATTCATTCATTTTCCTTGTAGCATTGGGGATTGATTATAACATCATCCTTGTTTCACGCTTTATCGAGGAAAGGAAGACACATAGAGTCAAAGACGCACTTGAAATTGCCATCGGGAATACCGGCGGCGTCATTTCTTCGGCTGGCCTCATCCTGGCTGCTACATTTGCTGCCCTGATGACCATGCCGATTGCGGACTTATTCGTTTTTGGTTTCATCGTTGCCATGGGAATATTGATTGACACCTTCCTTGTTAGGGGGATGCTGCTTCCGGCATTAATTCTGTTTTTTGAAAAAGACAAGGAGACTTCCGGGCAAAAAATTTCGGAATAGAGAGAGGGTCCCTCCCTATTCCCCTGTGAGGAGGCCCAATAATGAAAATACTTGTCGTAGACGATGATGTGAATATACAGAAACTCGTCACGATTCATCTAAATCGTGAAGGCTATCAAGTTCTGCGCGCAAACAATGCTCAAGAAGCATTAGCACTCTTAGAAGAACAAACCGCGGATTTAGCGGTTGTCGATGTTATGATGCCTGGTATGGATGGATTCGAACTCACCAGGCTTCTGACAGATGACTTCGGAATCCCTGTTATTCTTTTAACGGCGAAGGGGCAGCTCAGTGATAAAGAGCAGGGCTTTTTATCCGGATCTGAAGATTATATTGTAAAGCCGTTTGAAGTGAAGGAGCTCCTTTTCCGGGTAGCCGTCGTGTTAAGAAGAGCCGAGCGGGCGATGGAAACAGTCGTCAAAGCCGGAAACCTGTTAATTGACAGAAAAAGCTTTGAAGTGGAAATCAATCAGGAGACCATCCTTTTTCCATTAAAGGAATTTGAGCTGCTCAGCTTGCTTTCGGCACGAAAAAATAAAATCACCCAGCGGGCTGCATTGATCGAACAGGCTTGGGGAGCGGATTATGAGGGCAGCGAACAGACTTTAAATACCCACATCAACCGAATTCGCGACCGTTTGAAAAAATACCGGGCAACCGTTGAGATCCAGACAGTTCGCGGCATTGGGTATAAGCTCGAGGAAATAAAATGAAGACTCTCTACAGGAAATTCATTGCAGCCACACTTGTGATCTTAGCCATAAGCATCGTGCTTTCGTTCAGTTTAACCAATTGGGTCTATATGACTTCGACAAAGGGGAAAATCGACAGGCAAAATGTTGTGATTGCAGAGGAAATCGCTAATGGCCTGGAGCATATGCATTCCTCTGGCCCTGCTTATGAAACTTACTTAAATTCCATGAGCAAGCTCGGCTATCAGCTCTATATCGTGACGGAATCGGGTGAAGGGGAATTCTTCGGGCAGCCGTTCAATAGGACCGAACTGCCTGAGGAAGCTACAAAAGTGCTGACCGATCAGGAAGTCTATCATGGTATGGATAGCTTTGCCGGCCAATTTCTGATGATGGGCCATTTTTCAAACGATCTGGAAAATACCGTCGGGGTCCCTTTTACCATGAACGATCAGAATTACGGGCTTTTCCTTCGCCCGAATAATAAGCTGCTCTTCTCGGACATTCATATGATTTTCGCGTGGTTCTTTGTCGCCATTGCCGTAGTCAGCATCACTGGGGTGATCTGGTTCGCCAAGCATCTTATCAAGCCGATAACAAAGCTGACGGAAGCGACCAGGGAAATCACCCGGGAGAATTTCAACTTCCCATTGAATATTGATCGCAGGGATGAAATTGGGCAGCTGGCAGAAAGCTTCAGCCGCATGCAGGATCAGCTGCAGCACAATGACGAGGCACGCAAGTCGTTCATCAACAATGTGTCTCATGACTTTCAGTCCCCTCTTATGAATATTCAAGGGTATGCAGAACTTCTGCAGACACAGAAGCTGTCAGACGAAGAACATTTCGAATATGTACAGATTATCGATCAGGAGTCGAAGCGGCTCTCCAATCTGACCAAACAGCTTTTGCTTCTGACTTCCCTTGACCAGAAATCGTATCCGATGAAGCTTTCAGAAGTAAAATTGGACGAACAAATCAAGGAAACCATCCGCAGGCATCAATGGCGGCTGGAGGAAAAGGAAATTGAGGTTTCATATAAGCTATCGCCTGTCATTTTTAAGGGAGATCCAGAGCTGATGGTGAATATCTGGGACAACCTGCTGACAAATGCGATAAAATATAACTCTCATGGCGGAAGCATTTTGATCAGCCTGTCTCAAACCGAATCAGCCATTGAAGTCGTTTTTAAAGACACCGGGATCGGAATTTCCGAGGATAAGATCAGCCAGATTTTCGACCGCTTTTACCGGGTGGACTCGGCAAGAAAGAAAGATGGCACAGGACTCGGGCTTTCGATTGTGAAACAGATTATCGAGCTGCATAATGGGGAAATCAGGGCAGACAGCCAGGCTGGAAAAGGAACCACTTTTACCATTACATTTTTCAGGGAGAAACATCGGGAGGAATAAAAAACTATGGAACAAAAATGGAGCATCAGATTAATAAGATTTGCAGCCATCTTTGGCATTATCGGGACCTATCTTGGATCGCATATGTCCGGGCAGATGGATTATTCTTTAAGGCCAATTCATGCCCACATCCTGCTGGTAGGATGGCTTTCCGTATTTGCATGGGGAATCTTTTATAAAGTATACCGCGTAAAATATAAAAAGCTTGTTTCTATTCACAGCATACTTGGAATGGCAGGATCACTCGGATTGACAATCGGAATGTGGATGTATACATTAAATCCATTTAATTTAGGAGATACGCTTGTTCTGGTCTTCTTCATAGTGGGCGGAACCTTGCTTCTGCTAGCCTTTGCACTGTTTGTGGCTATTACCTTTTTGACTGAAAAAACTTCGGAACGTTAAGTTAAAAAAGCAATGCAATCCTCTTTTGGAGGCTGCATTGCTTTTTTGTTTTAGTTACCTATTCTGCAATAAATTCCAATAGGTTTTAGCTTCTGCTTCCAGAACTTTTAACCTCTTATAATAGTCAGGAAACTCGTTAAGATGCGCCAATGCAATTTTTCCCGTAAGAAGCGGGTCATCTCCTGTAACGTCAGATTGGCTTGACTGTTTCCCATGTTCAAGTTCTATATTTACGCCCATCCAGAATTCGTTCAAATCAAACCTGCTTTTTGTAAAATTGATTCCTAACAGTAATGCAATGGCTGCTGCTTCCTCTTTGGAAAAGCTTGCTCTTGCTCTGTTGAAATGATTACTTCGAGAAGCCTGATGGTTAACATGGCTGTTACTATAGTGATGCAAGTACGGATTATATGAATAATACACAAACATTCACTCCTAAATGCTAGTTACCATAATGTATGTGAATAATCTATTTAGGAGCATGGGTTAGATCAAATAAAAAAGGGCCCCCAAAGGCCCTCTCCTAACAGCATCTTCCCGTATTTCCGATCATCGAAATCCCGCTTCCGTTTCCGCTTCGCTCTAAAACAAGGTCTTCGGTGTTTGGTTCAATAATAGGGTCGATTGCTACTTTGATTTCATTGATTGTGACTATAATATCATCTGCTGCCGGCTCATCCAGAGCCAGTCCTATTCTTGGCTGTCCTCAGCCATAGCCGTCAAAAAAGATGCGGACGCTGCTGGCATTTTGTTCATCCAGCATTTTTCTTAATTCATCCCGTGCATTGTCAGTGATTATCAAGCCTGTTCCCTCCCTTTGGATGTTTTTTAGTATATTATTTACTTTCCTGTTTCGGCAAATGTTTTAATGCGGCCGCCAATTTCATCACGGACACGCTGGAAGAAAGCCCACTTTTCTTCTTCTGTTCCTTCTGCTTTTGCAGGATCATCAAATCCCCAGTGCTCGCGCTTTACATGAGGTGGAGTCATTGGGCATTTATCAGCTGCGTCTCCGCAAAGCGTTACAACCAAATCTGCATTATTTAGAATTTCAGGATCAATGATATCAGAAGTCTGATTGGAAATATCAATTCCCGCTTCTTTCATTGCTTTTACTGCGTTAGGATTCAAACCATGTGCTTCAATGCCTGCACTATAAACATTCCATTCATCACCTAAATGCTGCTTTGCCCATCCTTCTGCCATCTGGCTGCGGCATGAGTTGCCTGTGCATAGGAAGTAGATTGTTTTTTTAGTCATGTTGAAGTTCTCCTTTTAGTAAGTTTTTTAAATTATCTGTAACCAAATATATAGACCAACTAATGTGATAAATAATGTTGGAATGGTTAAAACAATTCCTGTTTTAAAGTACGTTCCCCATGAGATTTTTACTCCCTTTAAGGATAATACATGAAGCCAAAGCAAGGTTGCCAGTGAACCAATCGGCGTGATTTTTGGTCCTAAATCAGATCCAATCACGTTCGCATAAATAAGGGCTTCACGCATGATTCCGCTTGTATTCGTATCAGCAATGGCCAGGGCATCAATCATAACGGTTGGCATATTGTTCATGACAGAAGAAAGGATGGCCGCAATGAATCCCATTCCGATCGTTGCCGCAAAAAGTCCCTGGTCAGCTGTCATTTGAATTAAATCAGCCAATACAATTGTAAGGCCCGCGTTTCTTAGTCCGTAAACCACTACATACATGCCTATTGAAAAGAAAACAATTGCCCATGGTGCGCCCTTGATGACAGTTCGTGTATTCACGGCCGGGCTTCTTCTCGCCATAATCAGGAAGAAAATCGTTATAATACCTGCGATGAATGAAACTGGAACACCAATCCATTCACTTGCAAAATAACCTATTAATAAGATGCCTAAAACAAGCCAAGACAATCGGAACATTTTGCTGTCTTTAACTGCTTCTGCTGGTTTTTTCAGATGAGATAAATCATAATTCTTTGGTATGCTTTTTCTAAAGTATAAGAATAAGACCAAAATGCTGGCTGCCAGTGAAAAGAAGTTCGGAATAATCATGCGGGACGCATATTCCACAAAGCCGATGCCAAAGAAATCAGCTGAGACAATATTAACAAGGTTGCTGACAACCAATGGCAGGGACGTTGTATCCGCAATAAATCCGCTGGCAATGATAAACGGAAAAACCATTTTTTCATTGAAATTAAGGTTTCTCACCATGGCAAGGACGATTGGCGTAAGAATGAGTGCCGCTCCATCATTCGCAAAGAATGCTGCAACAACTGATCCCAAAATGGAAACGTAAATGAACATCTTCACTCCGTTTCCCTTTGCCGCTCTCGCCATATGTAAAGCGGCCCACTCGAAAAACCCGATTTCATCTAAAATAAGAGAGATAATGATGATGGCAATAAAGGTTAATGTAGCATTCCAGACAATGGATGTAACATCTATGACATCATTGAAGTCCACCACCCCAGCAATTAAAGCGAGAATGGCTCCGCCGCATGCTGACCAGCCGATGGATAGCCCTCTTGGCTGCCAAATGACTAATATGAGGGTGCCTAAGAAAATCACCGATGCTAGAATTATTTGAGTCAATGTGTTTCCCCCTCTTACTCACAGGAAATTCGCAATCCCTGTTCTTCCAATTCTTCTAATAAATAATCTTGGCCTGGAAGGTGATCGAGCACAGTCTGAACCAATGGGTAGTAGTCACTATCCTTATTCAATGAATAAATAATCCACTGACCCCTCCTGGTTTCCTTAACCACACCTGCATCTTTTAGTTTCCTGAGATGCTGGCTAATGGCTGGCTGGCTCATTTTAAAAATCTCCACAAACTCACACACACAACAATCATGGTTATTTAAAAGTTTGACCATTGTGAGCCGCGTTTTATCGCCTAATAATTTTAAAATGGATGCTGCTTTGTCCATTTCAACTGTGGACACTCTCATGATCTTATCACCTCCGCTTTGCACATATTAATATATAATGATTTGCTTATATAAGTAAATAGTTTTTTCTTATTTACGAAAACTTTACATATAGTTTGGTTTTTAATTTCAGCTGTATTCGTTTGGTTTGCCGGTTTTGAAAAAACGAGAAGTTTTATTTGTGTGGCTGCCTTACTTTATACTTTTTCAGACAGGGAATGTTCCCGGGAAGAGCTGACTGAAGATCACTCTCCATTCATTCAGTCAGGAAAGGAAGAAATCTAGGAGCTCCTGTCTGAACCTTGACCAACTTCGGACTGATAATCAGGAAATCCGGAAGATCCTGTCCGAACTTAGTCCAACTTCGGACTGATGATCAGGAAATCCGAGAGATCCTGTCCGAACTTAGTCCAACTTCGGACTCATAAACTAGAAATCCGAGAAATCCTGTCCGAACCTTGTCCAACTTCGGACTGACAATCATGAAATCCAAGAGTTCCTGTCCGAACCTAGTCCAACTTCGGACTGATAATCAGGAAATCCGGAAGATCCTGTCCGAACTTAGTCCAACTTCGGACTGATGATCAGGAAATCCGGGAGATCTTGTCCGAACTTAGTCCAACTTCGGACTGATGATCACGAAATCCGGGAGATCCTGTCCGAACTTAGTCCAACTTCGGACTGATAATCTGGAAATCTGAGTTATCCTGTCCAAACCTAACCTAACTTCGAACTCACAATCATGAAATCCAAGAGTTCCTGTCCGAACCTAACCTAACTTCGGACTGACAATCATGAAATCCAAGAGTACCTGTCCGAACTTAGTCCAACTTCGGACTGATAATCAGGAAATCCGGGGGATCCTGTCCGAACCTGGCATCCCACCGAACTTTTAAGAAAACCCAACAAAAAAACGGCTAAACTATTAGCCGCACCTTAATTTAAAGCAGTTTTTCCATAGCCATCACATCAACAAATGCTCCATCCAAAACACCCTGGTTTTGAAATGTACCTACTTCACGATACCCCATTTTTTTGTACAGTCCCTGTCCCAGACCATTAAATGGAAAAGTAAACAAAACCAGCTTATGGAATTTGTTTTCTCTAGCTTTCATTTCTAGAGCAGAAAGCAGATTCCCGCCTGCTCCTTTGCCTCTGAATGCCCTGGAGATATAGACTGATAGATCTGCCACTCCATCATATGCACAGCGGCTGCTATACGGATTCAGAGAAGCCCAGCCTATCACTTGACCCCCTGTTTCTGCAGCAAGTACACAATATCGCCCTTGATGCTGTTCAAACCAGTTTGTCATATAGGAAAGGTCTTTTGCCTCTGTTTCCAATGTAGCGATGCGATCTTCTATTCCCTGATTATAAATCTCCATAATCTCTTCCAAATCTGTCTTTCTCGCTAAACGAACAACAGTCTCACTGATCATTGCAGGTCCCCCGCTAATAAGATTCATAGATCTCTTTTTTTATAAATGTGTTTAACCTCTTTGCTAAAACTGTCCAAATCGCGGCTAAAATAAGCAGTATGATCGAACCGCCCCAATATAAAAATGTAAAACCAGCCTCTAATTGGATTAATATGTAACTAATCGCCGGTCCTAAAGCTGCCCCCACATCTTGAGAGATGGAGTATATCGTAAGGAAAGAAACCACGTTTGCAGTTTTTGCTGTGTCCAGGGCAATCGTGTCCAGAATGGTTAATAAAATAGTAGCTCCAGCCATCACAAGAAGAGTAACGGCTATCCACAGCCCTAATGGAAGTCTAATGGATACCATTCCAAAGATAAATCCTGCAGAGATTAAAGAAACGATAAAAATCGGCAGCCTCCCCCGCGCTCCATCAGACCAGTGCCCCACTGTCCTTCCCAGAAAAGGTTCCCATGTCCATCTTACCGCTTGGATTATCCCTGATAATAATGTAACACTGACAACCACATTCCATATTGATATTCTCTCTCCGTAAAAATGTTCAATCAAGGAACTCAGTGTGGATGTCACTATTCCTTGATATAACATGGCAATGAGAAAACCTGAAACAATAATGGATGCTTTATATCCGGCCTTTCCAATAAAAGGCTTCTCTTCAGCCATTCTATCTTTCTTTTCAGGAGTCTCCCCATCCTGATTTATATTAGAATTCAGCATTAAAGGCAGCCCCAATAGGGACAATAACCCAAATGCAATTGAAACCGTGCTCAAACCTATAATCGGAACGAGGAAGCCCCCAATCAGCATTCCGACCAGGCTTCCTGTTCGGTAGAGCCCGTTATATAAGCCCATAGAACTTCCACGCTTATTGTTTTCAGCATATACGGCAACAACCGACAATCCGCCGATTCGAAAAAATGACCAGGCAATCCCCCATAATGCACGGAGAATCACCCAGGCAGCAAATCCTTCGAAAACACCGTAGCCTATCGTTGTGAATCCGCCTAACAGGACGGCAATGATCAGGCCAGCCTTTAATGAAATATGTTTATACATCCAGCCTGCTAATGGATTAAAAGGCAATCGTATGAAACGGTTTATTGATAGGAGCACACCTACTTGCCAAATGGAATCCTGGCCTGCACTTTCCCAATAAATAGGCAAGGCAATATACAGCATGGAATCACCTAAAAGACTTAAAGCTGTAACTATGGCGACTATTATTATAGGATTTGAAGATAATTGATTTTTAATAGCCGCCATAAGTCATTCTCTCCTTTCTTAATCATTCGAATGATTCAGTAAATCCCGATAAGCCAAAAGAAATTGTGTATACGTTTCCTTCCCCATTTCACTTTCGCGCAATCGAAACAGCCTTTCAAACGTTCTATCTTTAGCTTCCTCAACAGAACAACCAAATGCATTCATGAGTAATTTCATATATGAAATAAAATATTCTTTTTTGAGCGCTCCAGCATGATTGATGGTCATTGGCATCACCTTTATTAGGGAAGTAATTCTCCCCTTTAATTAATTGCAACAAGAAAAATCAGGTTCATCACAGGAGCTTTTTAGATTAACACTGCAAACACCCGTTTCCGGCAAATCCAGCTCCACTTTTTCAGCAGCGGCGATATCACCGCTTAGATGAGCTGCCACTGACCTAACCTGCTCATAGCCTGTCGCCATCAAGAAGGTTGGAGCACGGCCATAGCTTTTTGAACCCACGATATAAAAATTCTTCTCAGGCTGTCTTAACTCCTTTTCTCCATGGGGGCGAACCGTACCGCAGCTATGAATATTAGGATCAATTAATGGTGCTAGTGCTTCTACGCTTTCAGTTGAAGAATCTATGGAAGTACGGAGTTCATTTATGATTGAAAAATCCGGACGGCTTCCTGTATTGACAATCATTTCATCGATTCCATCCAGGCTGCCCGGCTTGCCATTTTGAATGCCTATTAACTCGATTCCCGTTTCTGACTTTTTGACCAACTGGATGCGAAATGGAGTAATGACCTCCACTTGACCATTATCAACCAATTGGTGGATTCTGCTTCCGAGGCGGCCGCGTGCTTCAAGTGCATCTTTTTCTTCTCCTCCGTAGGCATCCTCAACCTGATTTCTTCTCATAATCCATAGAATTTCCGTTTCGGGATAAGAATCTTTCAATGTGGCTAAATCCAGCAAGGAATTAATCGCTGAATGGCCTCCCCCGACAACTGCTATGCGCTTATTCCGATAGCGCTGCTGCTCACTCCCTAATATATCGGGTATTCCATAAAATATCTTTTCCTTCAGTTCCTTCTCATCAGCCAGCCATATTCCGCTTGAGGAAGCTGGATTAGGATTTCCCCAGGTGCCTGCTGCATCAATTACTGCTCTCGATTCGAATGTTTTGTACTCTCCATTCTGCTCAGCATGGATGACATAAGGGGAATTTTCCCTATTTGCAGTTTTCATTTTATCGGTGTCTTTTCTGCCAACTGATAAAACTTTCGTATTAAGGTGAATGAAAGGCTTTATCTCAGGTAACCTTGACAGTGGCTTTAGATATTGTTCAACTAGTTCCTCCCCGGAAGGCAAAGCTTCCAATTGCGGCTGTACCCAGCCATTGGCGCTTAATAACCTGGCAGCAGCTTTATCAATATTGTATCGCCAAGGTGAGAATAAGCGAATATGACCCCAGCTCTTAATATTGGCTCCAGCTTGCTTCCCCGACTCCAGCAAAATAAATGATTTCCCCCTGCTTGCCAGGTGTGCAGCAGCTGCCAGCCCAACCGGTCCGGCGCCAATTATAGCAACAGGCAACTCTCTTCCTTCATCCTTGCTTCGTGAAGACTTTTCTGACTCGTTTTTCTTAGGCGTGCAGCATCCTTTGACAACAAAAAGATCATTCTGATTAGTCATGCTTTCTCCTCTTTTCTCCAAATTAGGATTGATTAATTTTACTTGCAATATGCAAGTATTACACCCAGGGGATTTACCCCTGCATTGGCTTACAGCATGCACTGGACTTTGCCATCGCATTATTTAACAAATGAATCGAGCGGATGACTGTTTCTTTTTCAAACTCATTCATTTGGGAAAAAACCTCATGTAAAAATGAATTCATCTGCTGATCTATTGAACCTGCAATATACTTGCCTTCAGCAGTCAGCGAAAGAATACTGATTCTCTTATCAGCAGGATCAGGCATTTTCTTTACTAAATTCATCTTGACTAAAGACTGAACCTGCCTGCTGAAAGTAGTAATTTCCGTCCCTAACGTATCTGCAATCTGCTGCATGGACGGGTTATGCTGATTGTCAATCTCATAAAGAATATGGCTTTGAATGAGGGAAATATCGCAACCGCCGACACTGCAGCAATTCTTATTAAGTAAACCAAAACGGCGCGTCATTACTTGAAACAAACTGCGAAGATTTTCCATTATTTTCACCTCTTGGTTACATTATAGCTATATTATTTGTAATTTGCAACTAATTTTTTGAATTTTTTTACCAAAAAAGCAGACCCCCATTTTTCAGGTCTGCTTCCGATATGATCATAGCTTAATAAGTACTTAAGATGTCAACCCCAGACCAATAACTCCAATTAATATAAACGCCAGGGATAAAAATTGTTTATATCCGAATTTTTCTTTAAACCAGAACAAACCAGCCAGCGTAATGCCAATGCTCCCTACTCCTGTCCAAATAGCATAGGCCACACCGGCTGGAATCCTTTGCATGGCCATAGATAAGCAGAAGAAAGAGAAAATAAAACCAACTACCATTACAACGATCGGCCATTTCTTTCTCGTTCCATCCATGTATTTCATGGCGATTGTGGCGATCACTTCTTCGATCCCCGCCAGGACCAATAATCCCCATGCCATTAAGATTCACCTCTCGCTTCAGTGTTTTCCTGTTTCGTAAAAGTCTTCATGCCAATAATTCCTGCCAATAAAATCACCAGAAAGAATACTTGAGTTACCGAAAAAGGCTCCCCCATTATCACACCTAAAATATAAGTGCCTACAGTTCCAATCCCGACGAATACGGTATAAGCCGCCGCAACAGGAATTACCTTATATGATCGGATTAATAATATGAAACTTGCTGCTATCAGCACAGTGGTAATCGTCCAATCCAGAATTGAATCTGCATATTTTAAACCTGAAGCCCACAATACTTCAAGGATGCCGGCTGCAAATACTAACATCCATTTCATTTGCCCTCAACTCCCTCTGAATGACAGTCAGTCATTTTTCTTTAAAGAAAAATTATTGGAAGCAGTCCAATAATTTTAGCACGTGATTAATGATTTCCTGATAAATTTAAAAAGCTCTTCTTTATAAACAGTCAGGGACTCATCCTGCTCGCCGCCAATATAATATCTTTCAGCAGCATTTTCGATCAGGTTAATGATGGTCCTTGAGGTCCACTTGACATTAATGTCTGCATAAATTTCTTCTTTCTGAACTGCCTTGCTGATTTCAATCTCAAGCCATTCGTAATATGGCCGATATACCTCTTCCCATTTTTCCAGGGAATGATTGACAGCGAGTCCTGAGTATACAAGTACTATAATATCTTTATGTTCATCTGTAACCTTAAAGGTCTCATCAATTACGGCATCTAAAGTGCTCCAGAAGCTTTCTGCTCCCTGCACCTTTCTCTTCATCCGATCCAGTATTTTGGTGAGAAGTGAATTGGCGATCGCAGGAACCAAATCACTCTTTGAAGAAAAATATAAATAGAATGTTCCCTGAGCGATGCCTGCTTTCTTAACGATCTCTGATACCGAGGATTTTTCAAGGCCTTTTTCAGAAATAACCTCTATAGAAGCATTCAGTATTCTACTGTATTTATCATCTGGCCGATCCTGCAAGATCATTCCCTCCTTATCCAATAGTGACTGACTGTCATTCATTATACCAATCCTTTCCCTTTCTATCAAGAATAATGAAAAGTCCCTTGAAACTTGGTATTTTTCCAGAACTAATTACTTTGCACAAAGTATAATATCGATTATACTAAATTTGTAAACGCTTTTTAAAAAGAGAAATTAAGGGGGAAATATAATGGGTAAATTCGATAATAAAATTGTATTGGTTACTGGTGGAGCATCCGGCATGGGAAAACGAATGACTGAGCTTTTAGTCGAAGAAGGCGCTTATGTTATTGCAGCGGACATTAATAAAGAGCTCTTGGACGTTGTCAGCCAAAATGATTCAGTGGAAGGCAAATTGCTGAATGTCATGTCAGAGGATGATTGGAAAAAGGCAGTGGAAGAAATCGTTGCCGATCATAGCAGAATCGATGTCCTTATTAATAATGCCGGCATTTCAAGTGAAAAGCCTATGGATGATGTGACAATTGAAGATTGGGATCTCATGATGCGCATCAATGGGTTCGGTCCATTTGCAGGAATGAAGCATGTTTTGCCTCAGATGGTCAAACAGCAAAGCGGTGCGGTTGTGAATATTTCCAGCTACACAGCCATGGTTGGAATGGGAACAAACACGTACACTGCTTCAAAAGGGGCTGTCAGAGCCATCTCCAGAGCGGCAAGCACACAGTTTGGCCGTTTCGGTATCAGGGTTAATGCCGTTTTCCCTGGAGTTATTAAAACGCCAATGACAGAAAACCTGTCAGAATCCAGTGAAGTGCTGCAAAGATTAATTCAGGCAACTCCGCTCCAAAGACTTGGTGAAGCTGATGACGTGGCACGCGCTGTATTGTTCCTTGCTTCAGATGATGCTTCTTATATTACAGGAGCTGAACTAGTTATTGACGGCGGGTTTTCTGCACAATAGAAAAGCGGAAGGCGCCCGGTGCTAGACAGTTATCTAACTTCAGATTAGATAAACCTATCCTTAAACAAAGAAACTGTCCAAGCGGACAGTTTCTTTTTGCTTATGTTAACTTTTGCGTTCCCCCGTCTACCATAAATGTCTGTCCGGTAATGTAGGAGCTGCTTTCGCTGCTTAAGAATACAGCCACTTCCCCAATATCCTTTTCAGGGTCTCCCATGCGGCCAAGCGGGATTCCATTGAGTACCTGCTCATATTGATCAGGGAAGTTCTCGCTCCAATTTTTCACGCCTTCAGTATAAGCAATTGGTGAGATTAAATTCACATTAATCTGATCCTTAGCCCACTCATTTGCAACGGTTCGCGTTAAACCGCGGATCGCTTCTTTAGCAGATCCATAGGAGGCCTGGTTAACCTGGCCCGAAATGCCGGCACCTGAAGCAAAGTTAATCACGAATCCTTTATTTTCCTTAAGCTGTTCATATGAGGCTTGCATTAAATGGACAGTAGGGTAAAATCCTGTATTAAGGGATAATTCAAAGTCTTCCAGTGTTGTATTCACAAAAGGCATCTGTCTGGAAACATGCGCGTTGTTGACAAGGATGTCCAATTTTCCATACAGTGAGATTGTCTCCTGCACAAGCTCAACGGCATTTTCCTTTCGGGATATGTCTTTTTCAATAAAATGAATCAATCCAAACTGACTTAATTGCTTTACAGCCGCTTCACCGGCTTCCCGGTTGATATCTGCAATCACAACTTTGGCGCCATGTTTCAGCATGGCTGAGGCTATGCCCTTGCCAATACCGCCGGCACCGCCTGTAATTAATGCAACTTTGCCCTTTAGATTCATATGATCTCCTCCTCACCTTTATTATAAATCCATTTATTACTTTGCGCAAAGTAATTGTTTAAAAGGAGCTGCTTTTATGTCCATGCAAATCGTGATACTCGGTCTTTTAAAAGAGAAAGAATATCATCCCTATGAAATGAAAAAAGTCATTTTAGAACACAAATGGGATCAGCTATTCCCCGTTACGGACGGCAATTTATATCACGCCATCCGCAAACTCGAAAAGCACAAGTGGATCCAGGCGGAAAAGCAGGAACAGGTGAATAACCGCCCAAACCGTACCGTCTACCAAATTACTGAAGAAGGAAAAACTCAGCTTTCAGAAGACATCATTGAGGTGTTTAAAAAGCGGATGCCTGAACCCCGCTCCCTTTATCCGGCCCTATTATTTATCGAATCACCCGAAGTCCCTGCAGCAGCGGAGCATATTAAATCCTGGATCTCCGAGCTGAAGGCAGAAAGTGAAGGGAAGCATGACTACCAGGACGTCATTCCGAACCTGATCCAGGAGCATTATAAAGGATTAAATGAGTTTTATTTGAATTGGCTTAATAAAGTTCTCGATGCATTAGAATCAGTTTAAGAATAGAAGTAAGGGGGGCTTCCCCTTGCTATTTTATTTTTTATATACCCGGCTGTTTCCTCCTCGGATTTACCCCCCTCTAATAAACTGTAAAAATATTGCCATTTTGCTTAAAAGCTATGTACTTTTAGACTAAAAACAATTATACTATTCTGAATATTATCTTTTCGTTACGCGAAGGATTTTAAGGAGTGTCTTTAGTTGAGAAGTTCAGCAAAATTTGATTTAAAAACATTTTTCCTGATGGCCGGCATTATTTTTGTGGCTTTTAATTTACGCCCTGCGATTACATCAGTCGGGCCATTGATCGGAGCAATCCGGGAGGAAACGGGAATTTCCAATAGTGCAGCAGGCCTTCTGACTACCCTTCCGCTCGTTGCCTTCGCCCTGCTCTCTCCTTTTGTTCCGAGGATTGCCCAAAAGCTTGGAAGTGAATGGAGCATTCTTTTGGGTTTGACTATTTTGGGAGCCGGCATTGCGGCCCGTTCTTTGGGAATGCTTCCGCCGCTGTACATAGGAACTATTTTAATAGGTTTAGGCGTAGGTCTTTGCAATGTGCTTCTTCCTGGAATGGTCAAGGAAAAGTTTCCGCAGAAGGTTGGCCTGCTTACTGGCATTTATACATTTTCAATGGGGATTTGTGCAGGGCTTGCGCCAGGATTCAGTATCCCGCTTGCAGAAAATCTTGGTCTGGGATGGAGGCTTTCACTTAGTGTATGGACCATCTTAATACTTATCGCTATTATTGTCTGGCTTCCTCAGATCAGATTACGAAAGATAAAAACGGAAGCACCTAAAGTATCTGCACCAAAGGGTTCTATCTGGTCCTCACCCATCGCATGGCAGGTCACACTGTTTATGGGATTGCAATCAATGGTCTATTTCAGCACCACCACCTGGCTCCCCGAAATTCTTCATAGCCAGGGACGGGAAATCGCCGCCGCTGGATGGATGGTAACGGTTTTCCAGTTTTCAGGACTCCCTGTTAATTTTATTATTCCCGTTCTTGCCGATCGGCTTCCTAACCAAAAGGGGATTGCTCTTGGCATCGGCATTTTCACTTTTGCCGGCATAACGGGTCTCCTGATGAATGTCAATGGCATCATCTCTAACATCAGTATTGTTCTTCTCGGGATTGGTCTTGGAGCAGCGATCAGTCATTCCTTAACCCTGATCGGCCTTCGTGCTGAAAATGCCAAACAGGCAGCCAGCCTTTCAGGAATGGCTCAATCAGTCGGCTACATGCTTGCCGCGGCAGGACCGATTCTTATCGGCTCACTGTATGATCTGTTCCACTCCTGGACCGTTCCACTGATCTTCCTTATGGTCATTACTGCTATCTTTACTATTTCCGGAATTGGGGCAGGCCGAGATCAATTTGTTCTGCAGGATAAGCACCATAAACAGAAAAAGACAGCTTCCACTATTGCATAAATCATAAAACAGCAGCCGGTTCCCTTAGACCTGCTGCTGTTTTACTTTCAGTCAGTTTGCCTTAACCTAATCATTCATAACAAAATAAGCTATGATTGCGGCTAAAATTCCAGCAGTCAGCTTTCCAAAAATCATGGGAACAATGAAGCTTTTGTCCACAGCGGCAACGAAGCCCAGATGACTCCCCATCACAAAGGAGCCGCTTACTGCAAAAGCTGTATTGATGACTTTCCCCCTCGCATCAAGAAGGTCAAACTTTGAGAACATCGGAACATGGTGAGCCAATGATGATAATAATCCGACTAGAGATTGATGCGTGAGGCCAATTTTATTGCCTGCTTTTTCAAATGGCTGTTTCAGCACATGCTGCAGAAAGAAGACCAATGGAAATGCACCAGCAAGCATGATGGTAATATTCCCGATGGTTTTAAAGCTCTCATGAATAGGAACTAAGTTCTTAATAAATTCAACTCCTGTTAGTGTTTGGAAAATCACAATGACTAAGCCTGATATTAATACAACCTCAATGATTTTTGAGAACCCAATGAACATTTTCGTTGTAGCTTTGGGAATTTTTAATAATGAGATCATGATAATAATGGATAATAGAATCGTTGGAAGCAGGTTTTTAATCATCCATACTAAATGAAAACCAGAAATAAATCCGCCAATCAAGCAGCCAATTGGAATAGTCATTAAGCCGATCAAGATACCTTTTGCAAAATTGGCCTGGTCTTTTTTTTGAATTAAATTTAATGCAACAGGGATGGTGAACACCAATGTTGGCCCCATCATGGTACCTAAAAACACCCAGGAAAAATTTGCTGCATCCATATCATTTGCCATTTCAGTCGCAAGTTTATAACCGCCCATATCCAGAGCAAAGAGTGTTGATGCAAACATGGAAGGGTCAGCCCCAAAAAAGGAATAAACAGGTGATATAATTGGTATTAATATATCTGCCAATACAGGAGATATAGAAATAATGCCAATCATCGATAATGAAAGGGCTCCCATACTATAAAAAGCTTTTGAAAACTCTTCTCCAATCTTAAACTTGTTTCCTAAAATCCTATCGATTCCACCAATTGCAACAAATATAGCTATTAAATAAACAATGAAATTCTCCATTTCTGTCCCACCTTGATGTTTAAGAACCAGATCGAAATCCGGCTCTTTCATGCTGCAGTTTTGAGCATCACGCTCCTCAGCTTACCTTGTAAGTTATTATTTCCAATCAGCAGTTTTCCCTTTTACGACATGCAACTTTTTCTGAAACTTCGTTAATACCTCTTTTCCTTCTACTCCTATCACCACATCATCCTCTATTCTCACCCCGCCTACACCTGGGATATAGATGCCTGGTTCTACAGTCAGCACCATACCTTCCCGGAGAATTTCCTCATTTTCAGCGTGTAAAGAAGGTTCTTCATGCACTTCTATTCCCAGGCCATGACCAATTCTATGAGGAAAGTATTTCGCATATCCTCCATCACTTATTACGGTTCTCGCCGCTTCATCTATTTTTCTCATTTTATTGCCTGCCCTGCACTCCTGCAGAGCTGCCAAATTAGCTTTCAACACTAATTCATACATCTCTTTGACTTCGTCCCTTAATTCTTTAAAGACAAATGTTCTGGTGATATCCGAACAATATCCTTCGTATTTAACACCTAAATCAAATATGATGGTATCTCCGGGCTGCAGTTTATTCTCCCCAGGAACTCCATGAGGATTGCTTGAATTGCTGCCAAAAAGCACCATTGTGCTGAAAGACATATCACGCAATCCTGCTTTTTTTAATTTATATTCAATTTCACCCAGCACCTCTAACTCTGATACACCTTCATATAAAGCGTCAATTCCTGCCTGTATTGCATAATCCGCATATTGGGCTGCTATCCTTAATTTTTTTATTTCTTCAGGGCTTTTTCTAATTCTCATTTCAGAAAGCGCCTGATCTAAATTTTGCAGCTGAATATTTGGCAGCATTTGCTGCAGCATACGTACATATTTAAGAGAGATAAACGTCTCTTCTACTGCAAAATCTGTGATCATGCTTATTTTCTCATCAAAATATTCTGCCATCATTCGCCAGACATTATCTGAATCCTTATAACAGATATAGTCATATCTCCAGCCCGCTTCCAGGAGCATTTTCAACTCCATTTCAGGCAATACAATTAGAGGGGATTGTCCAGGAAAAATGAAAATTCCTACAAAACGTTCATGCGGATCGTAATCAAAACCAGTTAAGTAAAAAATGTTCTGCCGTGATGTAATGAGTCCCCCCGTCCAGTTTCTCTTTACTAAAAATTTCTCTAAAGATGCTATTTTGTTATTCATAAAAATTCTCCTTTCTCTTATTCAATATGATGCAATTATCGTGCCAACCTCAACAAGCATTTATGGCAAGCTCCTTATGTGAATGGGATGTTCATTTTCATTTACACCAATACGTTAAGTGTAAAGATTTCTTTACAATAAAAAAGAAGAAAGAAATCATCGGTGATCCCTCTCTTCTTCTTATTACCAATCGGTTATATTTAATTTTTTCATCTTATTATATAAAGTAGTTCTTGTTATGCCTAACCGCTTTGCCGCTTCTGATTTATTTCCATTTTCGCCTTTTAATGCATCAAGGATTTTTTGTTTTTCGAATCTGTTTATTTCGTTCTGCAATTCATTTGCCGGCGGCAAGAACAAATGAGGTTTCTCCTTTAATATCTTTTCCGGCAGTGTATTAGGCAATATGGAACCATTTTCAGATAAAAGAACCATTCTATCGACTGCATTTCTTAACTCTCTAATATTCCCCTTCCATTCATACTCCAGCAGCAATTGTGTAATTTGTGGTGCTATAAAAGTAATGTCCAGACCATATTTTAATGATGACTCATGAATGAAAAGATGGAATAACTCTAAAATATCTTGTCTTCTTTTTCTTAATGGCGGGATAAATATCGTTAATGTATTCAGTCTGTAAAACAAGTCTTCTCTGAACTCGCCTCTCTCAGCCATCGCTTCTAAATTCTTATTGGTTGCAGCTATTATTCTGCATTTGGCCTCTTTCACCTTCAAACCGCCTACAGAATAATAGGCCTTGTTTTCCAGGACCCTCAGCAATTTCACCTGCTGATCTAAAGGTAAATCTCCCACTTCATCCAGAAACAATGTTCCTTCATCAGCAAGTTCAATTTTTCCAGGCTTCCCGTTCGGATCTCCCCCTGAAAAAGCGCCTTTTTCATAACCAAATAATTCACTTTCAAATAACGCTGGAGAAATGGCACCGCAATTCAAAGCGATAAAAGGTTTCGATAATCGGCATTCGTCATGTATCGCCTTTGCAAATACTTCTTTTCCCACGCCTGTTTCACCCAGCAGTAATACATTCTGATCGGTTTTAGCCATCTTTTTCGCCAGCGAAACGGCATTTTTTATTTCAATACTCGACCCTTTAATCTTTTGAAAGGGATCAATTGCATTATTAAGTCTGGAAACTTCGTTTTGCAGCTGCTGGATTTTAGATGAAGCACTCAATAACTCTTTGCTCAGCATGACATGGCTCGTTATGTCAGTTTCGGCCGCTACAGCACCAATAATGTCACCATTAACTACAACCGGATTAATATTTATCAGTACAAAAAGATCTTCTCTTGGTTTATGAAGATGATGCTTAAATGTTTTGCCAGTCAGAAGTGTTTCTTGGTTTAAAAGCATTTCTTCAGGAAAGAATTTTTTCATGTTTTCTCCCAGAATATCCTCTTTGCGGATAGAGAATATTTTTTCAGCCCCTTCTGTCCAGACAATTGTTTTCCCTTCCTTGTCCACTACTGAAACCGAATTCTCAATGGTATCGATTATAGTATGAAAATAAGCCTGTAATTCCTCGAAATCACTGCTGAGTTCCTTCAACAAATCCTGACACTTAACATAGCCGATTATTTTGCTGTCAGAGTCAGTGAACACAATTAGCTCAGTTAATAAACCCTTTTCCAAAAGGCTTAAATCGAAATCATCCAAAGAGATTAATACACACTTTTTCCAATATAAATCTTTACCATACTTTTTATAGAAGGAATACTCCTCTCTGTCCATATAGGATAATTCACTGTCCTTATACTGAAGTAATACCATGTTTTCTTTATAATCATTGTCATGTTCAAAGCAGAAATCAGTGCGCAAATACTTTTTTAATTTTGTCATAGGATTTCACCGTCCAGGTAATTCAATAACTTCTTTCCTGATTTTATTATAGGATTCACAGAAATCAAAATATTAAAATGCTCATGGCCTTCGCGATAAAGAAGCATAAAAACAGCAGCCTGAGCATTGGCTGCTGTTTTTATCAGTAATTGACTCTATGTTATTTCCCCTGATTCATCAGCGCATTAAAATCAGGCATAGTTGGATTGGAAAGATAGTGGCCGCCCTCCACTTGAATCGTCTGGCCAGTAATGAATTTTGACTCATCTGATGCAAGGAATAAGACTGTGTATCCAATATCATCCGCTTCCCCATGATAGGATAGAGCGTTGTATTTTTCGAACATATCCAGCACCTGCGGCGGAATATTGTTTTTAGCCGCTGGAGTTAATATCAGCCCAGGAGCTACCGCGTTGGTCCGTATTGTGCAGCAATGTACTTTGACAGGTTTACAACAGCTGCTTTAGATGCACCATATGCCGACCGTATCGTATCTGCAGCAAATGCTGACATGGAAGCTGTATTTATAATCGAACCGCCGCCTGCCTCAATCATATGCGCAATAGCAAACCGGGTGCCCAGGAGTACACTTTTGGTGTTCACATTCATTAAACGGTCCCAAACAATCACTTTTGAGTTAGACTTTGAGGACAATTCAGGATAATCCAAACAAAACTAACTAGTAAAAAGTTTAACACAAGTTTTTTTAATTCCTATATTTTCAGAAAAATATTGTCCCGATAAAAAGGACAGCAAGTTCCTATAACCTGCTGTCCTTTTTAATCTATAAAGTATCTTTATTTATTATTAGTTAAAACTTCTTCTGCACTGTTTTGATATTTCAGCTCTTTTGCCTTTTCCCTTGCTAATCCGGCACTTCCTGAGAAGGGCAAGAAAGTAACTTTATAGCGGAATGCTTTAGGTTTTAACTCATATTCAGGCAATGGTCCAGGCCCGCAGCTATTGCTTCCAATTCCATTCACCTGATAATCCAGATTTAAAGTTATATAGCTTCGCTTCTTTAATTGGTATAAATGCTTTGCTGCTTCAAGATCTTCCTTTGTATAATAATGCGCACTGAAATTCATTGGGTGATCCCCCGCAGCCAACAATCCAAGGCTCATGCCATTATGGAAGCTTGCCCATTCTGTATCTGATCGGTTGCCATTTTCCTGAGGGTGTATATACGGGAAGAAAAGATTTTCGACTTTCATGCTGTATTCACCTATTTTGCAGGCAAGCTTACTGTCCGGATAACTTTCCCCTGGGCCTCTTCCAAACCATGATGCATGTGATAAATCAAGAGGAAGCTTCATTTCAATGCCGACTTTAGGCCACGTTGCAGGGAGGCTGCCATACGGCTGACCCTCAACAGCTATTTCTACCTGGCCATTTGCATGAATAGTATAATCATAACTGCCATTAACTCCCCAGGCCATCACCCTTGGTGCCACTTTTGCTTCCACCCTGATTTTTACTCTGTTTCGGTCGGTTTGTTCAACTGTTATTGAACGGGCATCATGCTCCATCATATGAAGATACGATTCTTTCCATTCCTTTGATATATACATTTCATTATCGGTCATCGCACGCCAGAAGTTCATCTTTGGTCCCGCTTTCATCAAGCTTTGTCCCTTGAAGCTCCAGCTTGTAATTGTTCCTTCTGCCTTTGAAAATGTCAGCTCAAACTCTGAACCTTCCACTATAATAGCTGCTCTGGTTTCATGAATGGCAAGTGGTCCGTACCTAAGGTTGTATTCATTTATATCTGTGGCACTTGTCTTCAGCTGCGGCAGCTTGTATTGTGCCCAACTTATTTCATGTCCTTGCTTAGCCCATGGAAAATCTCTCTTCAGGCTGAACGACAGATTCAGATATGGATTTTCTCCGTAAGCAAGAAAATTTTTATTATATGGAATATGAAGCTGGTAACTTTGGCCTGCAGAAATAGAAGGCAATGACATTGAACCGCTATCCAGCACAGAAACTCCATCCATAATACTCCAAGAAAGGAATAAATGGTCCAGGCTAATAAAATCATAGCGATTTTCAATGATTACAATACCGTTTTCAAGGTCAACTGCTTTCGTTTTAACTGGCTCAATAACCTTTTTATATTGGTGCAAACTTGGGGAAGGTGTTCTATCCGGGAGGAGCAATCCATCCAGGCAGAAGTTTCCGTTATTTGGCTCATCTCCAAAATCCCCTCCGTAGGCATAAAATTCTCCGCCATCTTCTGTGTATTGTCGTAAGCCGTGGTCAATCCATTCCCATATAAAGCCGCCTTGAAGACGTTTATATTGGTAAAAGGCATCCCAATATTCCTTTAAGCCGCCAGGACCATTTCCCATTGCATGTGCATATTCACACAATATATGGGGTTTTTCCCAATTTTCTTCGTTAGCAAAACCGATTATTTTTTCAACAGATGAGTACATGGTACTGAAAATATCAGCTGCCTCAGTATCACGGTCACCTTCATAATGTACGATTCTAGTAGAATCCAATTGCTTGCACCTTTTATACATGGCTTTAAAATTGGAGCCAAAACCAGATTCATTGCCAAGTGACCACATGATGATGCTCGGATGATTCTTATCCCGCTCCACCATTCGTTCCATTCTGTCAGCATATGCTGCTTCCCATTCAGGATCATTACTGAGAAGGTTTGCATCTCCTGTCAGCTCAAAGCCATGGCATTCAAGATCGGTTTCATCAATGACATATAAACCATATTCATCGCACAAATCATAAAAGCGGGGGTCATTCGGGTAATGAGCGGTACGAACGGCATTAATATTATATTGCTTCATCATAATGATATCTTGTTTCATAGTTTCATAACAAACTGTTCGGCCAGTATCAGGATCATGGTCATGGCGATTAACACCCTTAAACATCACCACTTTCCCATTTATCATTAGATTTCTTTCTTTTATTTCAACTTTCCGAAAGCCGATCTTATAAGAAATCGTTTCTATAACTTCTCCCAGTTCATTCTTTAAAATTAGAAGAAGCGTATACAAATGAGGCTCCTCGGCTGACCATTTTTTTGGTGTATGGATATGGGAAGTGTGGAAAAGCTGTTTTTCTTTCATTTGGCCAATTTCTTCGCCCTGTGAAACAGTGCCTTGTTCCACACAAGCTGATTCGTCAAAGATTTTATATTCAATTTGGAATTTCTGCGGTTTTTCATTTGTATTTTTTAACTTAATATCGATATTAAATGAGCCATCTTCATACTGATCATCCAATTCAGCCCTAACAAAAAAATCATAGACATGAAGCTTGGGCACAGATAATAAATAAACATCCCGGAAAATGCCGCTTAGCCACCACATGTCCTGATCTTCCAAATATGAGCCATCACTCCATTGGTATACTTGAACTGCAATGATATTTTTGCCCTCTTTCAAAAATGATGTAATGTCAAACTCAGATGTTAAGCGGCTCCCTTTACTGAACCCGGCTTCATGGCCGTTTACCCATAAATGAAAGGAACTGTCTACTCCCTCAAAGCAGAGATGCACATTCTGGCTTTCCCACCCTTCTGGAAGAAAGAACTCCTTCCTGTAGCATCCTGTTGGATTCTTTTCCGGCACAATCGGCGGATTTACAGGAAAAGGATAATATAGATCTGTATAATGAGGTTTTCCATATCCCTGGAGCTGCCATAATCCCGGTACCTGGATTTGATCCATGCTGCTTGAATCAAAATCCTCTCTAAAAAAATCTTTTGGTGCCAGGATCGGATGCTCAGCATAAACAAATTTCCATTTGCCGTTCAGCAAATAAAAGGAGGAAGCCATTTCACGATTCATTTTCAACGCTTCCCTTTCATCCCTGTAAGACACAAAATGAGTTCTTGGTTTTAACCTGTGTTTATGCAAAATAAGCTGATTATTAATATCTTCTCTTGTAAACACTGTATATTCCATTCATATCACCTCTGTATGCTTGTTTATTCTTTAACAGAACCGCCCAAGATGCCCGAAATAAAATGCTTCTGCATAAGCAGAAAAATAATCATAATCGGGATGGTCGATAACGTTGTTCCCAGCATTACCTGCCCATAATCAATACGGGCCATTCCTATCAAACTTGATAAGGCAACAGGAAGCGTGAACATTTCTTTGCTATTAAGCGTAATGAGTGGCCAAATTAGGCTATTCCACTGAGACATGAAAAGAAATATTGAAGCAGCCGCTAGAGCTGGCCGAACTACCGGCAAAATGACCGTAAAGAATATCCTTACCTCTCCAGCCCCATCTACTCTTGATGCCTCAATCAGGGAGTCTGGAACCGCCTTCATATTTTGCCTCATCAAATAAATGGCAAAAGGCGAAGCAAGACTCGGAAGAATAATTGCTTGATAGGTATTCAGCCAATTAAAGCTGACCATCATTTCAAATAAAGGAATCAAGGTCACTTGATACGGTATCATCAAGGAGCATAATATAACAAAAAAAATTAGGTTCCGTCCTCTAAAACGGAATTTCGCAAACGCATAGCCTGCCATCGAACATATAAGTGTGCTAAGCACAGTAAAAACGACAGCTATGAATAAGGAGTTCCAGAAAATTTTCACTATCCCCAGTGAATCATTAAATGACCTGAAATTTTCTGCCAGATGATCCCCAGGCAGTATTTTAGGCGGGACATGGAAAATTTCTCCTGACTTCAGTGTTGAACCAACGATCATCCAGTAGAAGGGGGCAATAGATATAACGACACCCACTAAAAGCAAAACATAAATCCAGATTTTAGACGATATATTTTTGGTTGATTTCATTCTTCCAAATCACCTACCCATTTCATCTGTATCCAGGAAATCACCGCAATAATTATGACTAAAATATAGGCGATAGCCGATGCATAGCCAAACTCGAAATACTTGAATCCAGTTTCGTATAAATAAAGGGTAATGGTCATGGTTGCACTATTCGGCCCGCCTTGTGTCAAAATGAATGGCTCATCAAAAAGCTGGAGAGTCCCGATTGTCGACATAACCACAGTGAAAATAAAGACAGGCTTTAATTGGGGGATTGTGATAAGAAAAAACTGCTTTACCTTACTTGCCCCATCAATGCTTGCTGCTTCATACAATTCTTTAGGAATGGCCTGTAATCCTGCAAGAAAAATGACCATATTGTATCCAGTCCATCTCCAAGTCATGACTACAATAACCGAGACTTTTGCCCAAAAAGGAGAAGTAAGCCAATGAATGGGCTCCAGCCCCATCAAGGACAGGAGATAGTTAATTAAACCGAAATGCTCGTCCAATAAAATCATAAAGACTATTGATGCAGCTACGAGAGCTGTAATTGCGGGCATAAAATAAGCTATACGGAAAAATGCCTTAAATCTCACTATTGATGAGTGAAGACCTACAGCAATCAGCAAAGAGATAAAGAGCATGATGGGCACCTGAACAATCAAAATTTCAAAAGTATTCAAAAGAGATTTATAGAATACAGGGTCGTGAAATAACCTCGTATAATTCGCAAATCCAACAAACGTCTTTTCAGCTCCCCTTACCTCCTGGAAGCTTAAAATAAAGGAAGAAATCACAGGGTAAATAGTAAATATAATGATTAATATCAGAGAAGGTCCAATAAAAAAATATGGTGCATTTTTTGGTGTAATGAGAGTTTTTCTTTTTTTAACGTTTACCCGATAATTTGCAGCGGTGCTAATTATTTTTTCCGGTTGAGCCATACTGACACCCCTAACGAATTGGATAGATTCTTCCTGCTGTAAAGGAGGAGATGAGAATTCAGCTTCACTCTCATCTCCTTTAGAAAAGCGCAAGCGCCTTGCCCACCCCCGACAAGCAAAAGACGAGCCTCACGGAAAGGTGTTATTTGCCTTTTTGGGAGGATTGGCCCAAATGTGAAGGCGACTGTCCAGGGACGACAAGCATAAGACGAGCCCTGCAAGAAGGTGTTCTTTCCTTCTGGAAGGGATTGGCTTATGTCTCGAGTCCCTAGGAGCCGCAACTAGACAAGCTTGTGACCTCGAGGGGGTAGGCGCTGGAGCTAGACAGTAATCGACTTTCAGAAAATTTTCTTATTTGTTATAAAAAACGCTTATTTTTTTATTTCATTTTTCAGTTGATTTTTAGCATCTTTCAGCGCAGATTCTACTTTTTTATCTTCCAGCAAAATAGCTGCCTGGGTATTGCTCATCATTGAGCTTCCACGTGCATAATTCTCATCGAGAGTAATTTCCGGAACCTGTTCCACAATATCAGCGAATTTTTTGAAAATGGGACTATTATTAAAATATTCGCTATTTTCGTTAAGGATTGGTGATTCATACGTTTTCTTTAACGAAGGAAATAATCCGAATTTTTCAAAGCCCAGCAGCTGGGTTTCTTCATCGGTAGTAAAAAACTCTACAAAGGCGTATGCAGCTGATTGGTTTTCGCTATAAGAAGGAATTAGCAGGGATGAACCTCCAACATTCGCGTATCTTGTACCTCCTTCAGAAAAGCCCGGCAAATAAAATACATCCCATTTCTCCTTTAAGTCAGGGGCCTGATCCATGATTGTACCGGCATACCATACACCGTAAGGAACAGTCGCGACGCTTCCATTTACAGTCGCCGTAACAATGCCATCCCATCCGCTGTTGTTAAGGATTAAATCATTTTCATGAAAGCTTTTGATTACTTCCATTGCCCGAATAGCCTCATCTGAGTCAAGCAATATATTTCCTTCTTTATCAAAATAAGAGATTCCCTGCTGCTGCAGCATCATATGAAAGACTCCGTCATAGTTTGCAATATCGATAGGCAGAAGCATGGCACCAGTAGCGTCTTTTATTTTCTTTCCTGCTTCAATATAATCATTCCATGTTTTAATAGAATTAGGATCTACATTGGCTTTCTCAAAAAAATCGGTACGGTAGAACACTCCCGCAGGCCCGATATCCCAAGGTGCTGCGATCAAATTCCCCTCTTTATCCTGAACTGAAGCAATTTTGGCTGGATTGAAAGCATCCTTATATTTGTCGTAGCCAAGTTGGTCAAGCTTTGTGAAACCATCAGGAAACTGGTGGATATATCCTGGGATTCTCTCATCCTCCATGAGGACCACATCAGGCAGCCCTGATCCTCTGGCAGCCATGCCAACGGTTAGTTTCTCATATAAATCGCCGCTGCTGAAATCTTCCACCTTCACTTCCACATCCGGATACTGTTTCTTGAATTTTTCGACAGATAGTTTCATTGTTTCAGCAGCTACATCCCACCCCCAAACAGTAATTGTCCCTGACGGATGGTCGGTATCACCAGTCTTCGCTTCATTTCCATTTGATTTGTTGGAGCAGGCCGAAACGAACAAAAGAAGCAGGATCAAGATGAAAGGTAATGTTTTCTTCATTTTCAACTCCCCTTTTCTATTCATTAGTGTGATGGGAGGCTAATTTTATCTTTTTCATATTTACCTCCGTTTTTTTTTACACACTTTGATGCTCTTTCGCCTTTTTAAGATATGAACGCCAGGTGATGCACCATTTCTTCGGGTTATCCAGAAAATCCCGTTCATCAATTTTATGAATCGTGCTATTATGCGGGGCATTTTTAATGATGTCAGGATTTTCATAGGCTTCTTTTGAGATTTGCTCCAAAGCGGCGATATATTCATCCAAGTCCTGTTTAGAGTATGATTCTGTCGGCTCAAGAGTAAACGGCTGTTTCACAATGTATGGATGATGGCTGGTCCAGTAATGCAGCCCAAAATCGGTCATTCGCAATTGGACGTCTTCTGTTGTTATTCCTGTTTCCTTTGTCAGCTGCTCCCAGCTGTAGCGGACCTGTTCGAGCCTGTGGCCCTTCACATATGGTGCACCTGCCCCTTTGATATTCAGCACCCTGTGATACATATAGTTATTGTTAAGTACAGCAATTTTGGCCACTTCCTTTAAACCTTCAGGACCAAGAGAGCGAATCCATGCATAGGAACGCAAGACCGTTTGGGCCACACCATGAAAAGCACGGACTTTGCCGATGGAATGCTTTAAATCATATTTTAAAGTGTATTTGTCATCTTTATATTCAACAATTGGCACTGGCAGATATTCTTTTAGTGCTTCTGTAACACCGAGTGCACCTGTTGCAGGACCGCCACACATATGCGGGGCAGCAAAGGTTTTATGAAGATTGAAGAAGCACATGTCAAAGCCCGCTTCCTTTGCTCTTGTAATACCCAACAGTCCATTGGCATTGGCCTGGTCATAATAGCAAATTCCCCCAGCATCATGGACTATTTTTGTAAACTCTTTAATTTTCGGATTGAAAATTCCTGTATCTTCAGGATTTGCTACTACAAATCCTGCTGTCCTTTCCGATACCGCAGCTTTTAATTTTTCGATATCTGGAAAGCCATTTTCATCCGGATGCAGGGTGATAATCTTATAGCCCTTTACAACTGCAGTTGCTGCTTGGGATGGGTGAGAGAATATAGTTGTAATAATTTCATTTCTCTGATCGCCCTCTCCTCTTTGCTCATGATATTTTCTCACGATGGATGCCATTGCGAACAATGCTTGAGTTCCGCCGCTTGGCTGGAATGAGAAATAATCCATTCCAGAAATCTCTCTCATGCAAAGATCAAGGTTATAGAAAATTTCCAGCATTCCCTGTACAGTACTTTCAGGCTGGAGGGGATGCAATTTCATTATTTTAGAATTACGTATAAGCATTTCATTTATTTTTGGGATATACTTCATAGTACAGGTTCCCTGGCCAATTTCCACATTGAAATCAGAACCAAGCGTTTCCTGAGAAAGCCGCAAATAATGCCTTAACACTTTGGCCTGGCCTATTTCAGGAATAGACGGTTTGCTTTTCCTTTGCATGGATTCAGGTATGATGGAAATTCCATCGCCAACCGCTAGTGCAATTTCTTCATTAACAGGCGGGGGCTCCACTCCTTTTTCCCCAGACTGATGAAGCTCAAAGATAATGGGCTCATTCCATTTTGCCTGATGAAAATCTCTGGTTTTGCTGTTACGGTTAATTAATTTCATGAATAAAACTCCTCTCTTTAATATCTTTTATTTCTCTAAAACTCCCTTTAACGATGCAGCCAGGTAATCAATATCTTCTTTTGTATGGATCTCGGTTACACAAAATAATGCCGTCTGGCCAAGCTCGGGAAATTCTTTTGACAGATCTTTTCCGCCAAAAATTTTACACTCCAGCAGCCCTTGATTAATCTCTTCGATGGTTTTGCCTGTTTTGTTGAAATCAACAATAAATTCTTTAAAAAATGGAGACTCGAACAGTGATCCTTTTACACTCTGTATCTTATTTATTTCCTTTACGGCATACTGGCTGTTTTGCATGATGGTCTGGCCGACTTCCTGTATGCCACTTGGCCCCATTAAAGCTAAATAGACACCTGCGGTAATTCCCCATAACGCTGTCTGCGTTCCTACCGATTCTTTCCCCTTTTCACGATGAGCAAAGGAAGTTCGTTCGTAGGCGACATCTCCAAATCCGTATTCGCCTTCCTTTACAGTCGGTACGATCCCGAATAGCCGGGAAGGATATTCATTAATGAATGTTTCATCATCATGTGTTGCAATAAATCCTGCCTGGCCGCCGCTGTAATTCATATGCATGCCAAGAGGCTGAAGATCTCCGCACACAATATCCGCCCCATAATGGCCTGGAGGTGCCAGCACACCAAGTGAAATCGGATCAACACCAACAATCATCAAGGCTTTTTTCTCTTTTAAAAGCTTCGATATTTCAGGTCCTTGTGATTCAATAAATCCAAGGTAAGATGGATTTTCCAGATAGAGTGCTGCAACATCATAATTTAACTTAGCTTTAAGATCTTCAAGATCCATCAAACCCGATTTAATGTCAAAGTCCACAAATTCGCATTCCAGTTCAGGTGATCCATAATTCATGATGATCTTACTCCGTTCAGGAGCGACCGATTTTGCCAATAAAATTTTCTTCCTGCCAGTTATCCGGCCCGCCATCCTGGCAGAAGTGGCGGCTGCCTGTCCCCAATCGAAAGTAGGCACATTCACTACATCCATATCAACTAATTCAGCTAATAAGCTTTGATATTCAAAGAGTGCCTGATACCGTCCATGGTCTTCATAAGGTTCACCTGCATAGGCAGTTAAAAATTCAGAACGCTGATTAATTTCATCACAAACCGCCGGTATAAAATGCTGCCAGCAGCCGGCACCCAAGAAATTCACATACTCATTGGCCCCTGTGTTCTTATTTAGCGATTTTTCGATGTGGCGGCGCAGCTCCCATTCTGTAAGCGCTTTCGGAATATGCATTTCTTCCTTCAGTTTAATCTCATCTGGTATACAGGAGTAAAGCTCATCAACTGTGTTTGCTCCAATCACCTTTAACATTTTTTCTTGAACTTCCGGTACCATATTCGGTATATAAGGATGTACTTTTTGCGGCATTGTTTATAACCTCCTGGTAAAATTAATATGTTTGTTGAACTCTGCCTTCATTCCAGTTAAGCGAGCCCTCCGCCATCGACGATTAATTCTGTACCTGTAACCCATGATGACAGATCGCTGGCAAGGTAAAGGACACCTTTTGCAATATCCTTTGGTGTTCCAATCCTTGCTAATGGCCTTCCAATTGCAGATGAAGCAAGAAATGAATCTTCCTGCTGTTTTAGCTGCTTGGCTTCTTCCCTTAGAAGAGGGGTATCTGTATCACCAGGGCAGATACAGTTGACCCGGATGTTTGCCGGCCCGTGATCAATGGCCATCGCTTTAGTCAGGTTTACTACACCTGCTTTGGCGGCGCAGTATGCAGCTGCCTGATCTCCCCCTTTTATCCCCCAGCCAGAACCGGTGTTAATAATACTGCCTCCGCCACCCTTTTGCATCAGAGGGATTAAAAATTTCGATAAGAGGAATACACCTTTTAAAGAAACATCAATAACCAGATCCCATTCCTGTTCCTCTAAATCAACTACTGATTTTCTTTTAATCACACCTGCATTATTAAATAGAACGTCTACCGTAGGGTAATGTTCTTCAAGATACTCTTTAACTGTTATGCAATCATGAATATTCGTTACATCACACTTGACAAACTCTGCAGCATATCCTTTGCTTTTAATGTCGCTGGCTGCTTTTTTACCATTTTTCTCGTTAATATCCAGCAAAATAACCTTCGCACCCACCTCACCCAATAGCATGGCGGTTTCAAAGCCTATTCCTGAAGCACCACCAGTTACGACACATACCTTATTATTTAATTGAAAATAATCTAAATGTGACATGATTAACCTCCTTTGATTCTTATTTATTTTAATTAACAAAGTGAAAATGCTATTTAATAGCTTAAAATCCTTAAAGAGAAGAAATGGTTTCCCGGTTTTTTACAAACTCTATAAATCTTTTGAAAGCTTTTTTTCCCTTCAGATCCCGTTTAAATACTGCAGCATGCTCCAAAACCTTTAAAAACACCATTCCTATTTCCTTCTTAATGATTTGCTGGACATTGCCTGAATGAATATCAGGATACTTCTCCCTAATTTCCAACGCCCACTCTGCATGCTTGGCTGCAGCAGAGTCCTTAGTCAGCTTCTCAATTGCATAGCCATTTTGAAGCCACTTTGATACGGTTTCCAGCTCCTCCGTCAAGCGTCCGGGAAGAACGGCAAGGCCCATCACTTCAATTAAGCCGATATTTTCTTTTTTTACATGGTGAACCTCTTCATGAGGATGAAAGATTCCAAATGGATATCTTTCTGTTTGACGATTATTTCTGAGAACTAAGTCCAACTGGAACTCATTTCCCTTTTTTCTTGCAACAGGCGTAATTGTGTTATGTGCAAGTTGACCCGTAAAAGCCTTGATATCAACGGATTCATCTGAATATCCTTGCCAAGCGGACAATATGCTTCCTCCAAGTTCTGCTAAAGATTTCCTGTCACTGCCTATAAGGCGGATGACAGACATTGGCCATCTGACAATGCCTCCTTTAATAGATTCAAAACCCGGGAAGGTACACTCATAATCCAGATCAGCTTGTTCCATAGGAAAGGAATGATTGCCGCCCTGAAAGTGATCATGGCTCAAGATTGATCCTCCTACAATTGGCTTATCTGCATTCGATCCAATGAAATAGTGAGGAAATTGCTCAGTAAAATCAAGCAGGCACTCGAATGTATGTTGTGAGATTTTCATTGGCCTATGGTCTTTGGCAAATATGATTGCATGCTCCGTGTAATAAATATATGGAGAATATTGCAGATACCAATCCTCTTGCTTCAATCTTAAAGGTATCGTCCTTAATGTTTGTCTTGCAGGGTGATCAGCCCTCCCTTCATAGCCTTCGTTTTCTTTGCATAGCAGGCATTCAGGATAAATTGTTTCCTGATTTATGCTTTCTTTTATAATGGCCTGGGGATCCTTTTCAGGTTTTGACAGATTCACCGTCACTTCCAATTCACCATAATCAGTGCTGACCATCCAGTGATCATTTTTGGCTATGCGGTCATTTCTAATATAATTTGAGTCCTGCGCTAAACGATATAAATACGATGTTGCCGTTTCAGGACCTGCATGCCTATGCAGAAATGCAAAAGTATCCGCCACTTCTGATGGCCTTGGCATCATAGCTCCCATTAGCTTTGTATCTAATAAATCGCGATAAGTGACAGAATTGATCTCCAGCCGCCCATTATCAGCTGCCCATTTCAAAATCCTTTCAAGAATTTCATCGAGCCGCTTTTCTCTAGAACCAGTTGGCGGAGGGGCATTCCATTTTTCCAGCTCTAATATGCTCAACAGCTGATTCCGGACAAACTCCCGATCATACAAAAAATATAATTTTCTTTCCACTCCATAATCCAGCAGCTCCTGAATATAGGAAAAGATTTTATCATCCAACAACATCTCTCCTTTCTTCATTTCTTCTGAAAGGCTCATCTTCCTTATCGGTCCTGATAGCCCTCCGGGAATAGCTGCACCCATTTCCAGGCACTTTCAATGATTGAATGAATAGATGTATATACGGGACACCATCCTAATTCCTCTTTTGCTTTAAGGGAAGATGCTTGAAGGATTGCCGGGTCTCCAGGGCGTCTTGGCCAAATTTCGGCATCTATGTCCTTCTTTGTCGGCATCAAGTATTTCCCTGACAGAAAACCCGCGACCATTTCCCAAATTGTAAATCCGGCTGATGTTCTTTTCCCTAAGTTTTTCTAGAGCCAAAATATGTGCATCTGCTAGATCCACGACATGAATATAGTCTCGAATACAAGTACCATCTGGTGTTTGATAATCGTCTCCGTAAATTAGCAGCTTATCTCTTTTGCCGCATGCAGCCTCAAGGATAATGGGAATCAGGTGAGTTTCAGGAAAATGATCCTCTCCAATTTCTCCGGATAAATGAGCTCCTGCAACGTTAAAATACCGGAGTATCATAAAGCGGATTCCATATGCCTGTTCACACCAGCGAAGCAATTTTTCAATAGCCAATTTTGTTTCGCCATATGGATTCTCAGGCTTGGTTCGCTCTGTTTCTGTTATAGGAATATTCTCGGGTTCCCCGTATACTGCTGCTGTGGAGGAGAACACCAATTTGTCCACCCCAAAAGACTTCATGGTTTTTAACAGGCACAAAGTTCCAAATAAATTGTTATCATAATACTTTAGAGGATCTTTCATGCTCTCTCCCACAAGGGAATTGGCGGCAAAATGCATCACTGCTTCAATGGAAGCAGATCCAAAAACCTTTTCTAAAAAGACGTGATCCCGAATATCTCCCTGAAAAAATGTGCATCCTCCCGGTACGGCTTTTCTATGGCCTGTTTCCAGATTATCGATGACTATCACTTCTTCGTTTCTATCAAGCAGTTGTCTCACAGCATGACTCCCCACATACCCTGCTCCGCCAACAACTAAAACAGCCATTTATTCACGTTCCTTTCAACTTATCTTCCTGGCGCCGCTTCCAATTTGCACTTGGTAGAAATCCGCCTGGATTCCAAAGTTTTCATAATATATACCCCCAACATTCTCCTTGAAGGAATTAACATTCTGTTTCTCAATAATATTTATCGTGCATCCCCCAAAGCCGGCACCTGTCATCCTGGCACCTATTGCCCCTTCTTTCCATGCGGCCTCTACAAGGAGATCCAATTCCTTTGAAGAGACTTCATAATCATCCCTGAGAGAAAGATGCGATTGATTCATAAGTAATCCTAAACCCGCCATGTCTCCATTTTTCATTTTTTGGACAGCTTGTTTGGTTCTATCGTTCTCGTAAACCGCATGCTTTGCACGTTTGCGGAAAGTGTCAGATCTAATGTAAGTTTTATAAGCTTCAAATTCCCGGACCGAAACTTCCCCAAGTGAGTTCACAGATAACACTGTTTGAAGATCAGCGAGAGCCAATTCACATTCTGTTCGCCTTTCATTATATTTTGAATCTGCCAATCCCCTGCTCTTGTTTGTATTTGCAATAATGAGTTCCAAATCTGCCAGCATGACCGGGCTATATGTATAATCTAATGTTTGGCAGTCCAGGAGGATTGCATGATCTTTTTTCCCCATCCCTATCGCAAACTGATCCATTATTCCGCAATTAACACCGATATACCGATTTTCAGCCTGCTGGCTTAATTTAACCATTGTCAGCATATCCAGATTTAAATGAAAAAGGTCATTTAGAAGTACGGCAGTCACAAGTTCAATGGATGCTGAGGAAGAAAGGCCTGCTTTATTAGGAATATTGCCTAAGTAAACAACATCAAATCCTTTCACTATCCAGCTTCCATGCCTTTGAAAGGTGTCAATCACGCCCTTCGGGTAATTGGCCCAGAAATGGTTTATATCATATTGGAGGTGGCCAATCTTCACTTCCAATACTCCATGTTCGGAAAAATTTTTCGAAAACATCCGGATCTTCCCATCGGAACGCTTTCTGGCAACAGCATAGGTTCCCACCGTTAAAGCACATGGAAATACAAACCCTCCATTATAATCCGTATGCTCTCCAATTAAGTTCACTCTTCCGGGAGCAAAATAAATCTGCAGCTCACCAAAATGGCCAAATTTCTCATTGAAAAGGCGAATGGCTTCCTCCATAAAAACTTCCTCGCTATCTTAGTTAATTAATTTACTTTATAAACTTATTATAAAATTACAATCTTTTCAGAAAATTGTCAATAATATTCTCGAAATCTATCATCCTTTTTATCTGTTCCACCAAAACTATTCAGCGAACTAAAATATCAGGCCTTAAATAACTGGATTTCCCGTATTTAACCTCCAAGTAGTCCCATGTCTTTGTTTCAGTTAAAAATTCAATGCCATTAGGCAGAACGAGAATCGTATCTTCTGATTTTATACCTGGTAAAGCAGGGTTCCAGGCATATGCCTGGTTTTCCATCACCACTTCAGTTGAGACAAGAGTAGCCAGATATTCTCTTGATGAGTACCCTGTTAATCCTCCTTGATGCAGAAGCTTCCAATCTTCAGGGAAGCCAGCAAGACCATATTGCTTGATTCCTTCTTTAATGATACTGCTAATTCTCTTGCCTGGAACTGTGTTTGCGTTCATTACAGCATCAATCCTCGCCAGCTTTCCCTTATTGACAATAAGATGCGGAGGGAGTGGTCCAAAATGAACAAACCTTGTTGCATTTGCAACCAATCCCCCTCTTTCTGCACAAATGACTATCATAATATATTTGTCCAATTTTTTATTTGTTGGAATCGGGTGGCGGTATTTAAAGATTCGCTCATCAGCGGCCGCTAATGCCACCTGCACATTCAGGTCCCGTTCAAGCGCTTTCCTGAATAATAGTGCACAAGTCTCTAATTCTGTCATACCTCGTTTCAATTCTTTGCAGGTTTGTTCAAGAATGCTTGCCGTATCCTGGCAAACACCCCTATAGTTCTCGATTTCCTTTTCACTTAAAACAGAACGGATAACTGAAAGGTCTTTATCAGCCATTTTCCAATCCCGAAATGGAAGATCGGTGACAACATGTTTTCCTGCGGTAAGTTTATTAATAATACCTTCAGACGATTCATACCACTCTGTGATGAGGGTATCAAACTCAAAGCTCAAATTTCTGCATTCTTCTTCCAGCATTCTCCTTTTTTCCATTTTATTCGTGATGAGAAAATTCTTGTCTTTTAAGATTAACCAGTCCGCAACCCCATTTGGTTCACACAATAAAATGTGGTTTTTTCTTCCCTCTGTCAGCCATGAAAAGTTGTTTCTCTTTCTAAGCAGGATACCGTCATAACCGTTTTGTTCCAGATATTTCTTAATTTTGTTAATAGGCTGCATCATTTAATCTTCCTCCCAGAGTAACTTTATTAATTAATTTTACTAATTATGTTATAATGAATGCAATCCTTTTTCCAACTTATAAAAAAAATAATGTAAACTATTTATAATCGTATTTTTTGGAGGTCGAAGTATTTGCAAAAAGGCACTTTTCAATGGATGAAATCAATAAATAAAACAATTGTTTTAAATAAAATTCGAATGAGCGGTCCTATATCCCGCGCGCAGATTGCAAAAGAAACAAATCTTACACCACCTACTGTCAGCAGTATTGTGAAGGAATTGTTGCATGAGCATTTTGTTGTCGAGAGCCAGCAGGGGCAATCCAGCGGCGGCCGCAAACCGACCATGCTTGTTCTTAACCATCAAGGGTTTTATGTCCTGGGCGTGGATGTGGGTCCAGTCAAAATACGGACCGTTTTAACGGATTTAAATGGGAAAGTGTTATTTAGCCATTCTGCATATTTGCCTTCATACGTTACCAATAAAACACTGCTCGACTTACTGAAAACAGAAATTTCCAATATGCTGAAAAATGCAGCAGACTCAACAGGCAAGTTACTTGGAATAGGAATCGGCATGCATGGAGTAGTTGATCATAAGCATGGAAACAGTTTGTTTGCACCAAGTCTAAATTTGCGCAATATAGCCATTAAGGAAGAATTGGAACATTATTTCCAAGTGACCGTAAGGGTAGAAAATGATGCCAGGGTGATGGCGCTTGGGGAAACTTGGTTTGTAAGTGATCAGAATGACAGCGGAACGGTGGTTACGATAAATGTAGGAAATGGAATAGGTGCGGGTATTGTCGTAGATGGCAAACTTCTGCATGGCGAGCATAATTTGGCTGGGGAAATTGGCCATATGTCCATTGATTTAGGAGGCAGCAAATGCACATGCGGCAATTTTGGCTGCCTGCAAACTTTAGCATCCGGGACGGCCATTAAAGAACGTGCACTGAAGGAATTAACGATGGGCAAAGAAAGTTATCTGAACGAAATCGTCGATGGAGATCTAGACAGGATTGAAGCCCGGACAGTCTACCAGGCAGCCTGTCATGGAGATTCTTTGAGCATTGATTTATTGACGAACACAGGAATTTATCTTGGCATCGGCATTACCAATTTAATTCATCTATTAAACCCCAATAAAATAATTATAACCGGAGGAATTTCCAATGCAAAAGACTTTCTTTTACCTTCCATAAAAGAAACCGTGGCTGCCCGGGCTCTGACGGTGCAAGCCAAAAACACGGAAATTGTTGCATCCAAGCTTGGTGAGTACTCGGCTGCGATTGGATCAGTCGTGCTGATTTTATCCGATATGTTTTCAGCTGATCTGGTTGAGTGCTGAATAAACGCAGTTAAGCAGGAATCATTTTTTTTACATCTCTTGCTTTTAACTGCCCTTACAAAAACCCCGTCCTAATGAACGGGGTTTTACTTTATTACTTTATGAATTAAATTAATTTCCATCGGTTCCATCGTTTAATTCACTGGCAAGGATCAGAAAGACACTGGAGGTCCAGGTGAAAGCAGGATCCCTCAATCCCGCCCCTGTCAAGGCGTTGAAATTTTCCGCCATGCCGGATTGGGCCGCCATCTCGCAAAACTTTATCGCTGTTTTTCTTGAAAGTTCATACTCCCCAATCGCTTTTAGCCCTTCTGTCAATAGCATGGTAGAAGGCGCCCATATCGGACCTCTCCAATAGCCATCAGGCCGATAAAAGGGACTATTGATGCATTCAGTTGCAAATCCGTGCTCTGTTTCAAATTGATGCTTAGTAATCAAACTATCTAATAAAATTGTTTTTTGGGCATCCGTTAATCTATCTCCTAATATAAACGGAATAAACAAAATAAGGCTTTCTGACATAACTTGCTTATGGGAATTTGAAAGGCAAGCCCGGAATCCCCCATCTGTCCAAAAGTGCTCCATCATTTTCGTAAACATTTCATTTGCTTTCTTTTTCCATCTAAATGCATCTTCATTTTTTCCCAGCTTATTGGCGATAGATTCCAATACATCCATTTGAATAATTAGGAAGGCGGACAAATCCGGCGTTTCTACTGGCTTACCTTCACAAAACACAGTGCTGTTATCCCAGCCGCTATCATTGCCATGATTATACTGGGGAATGCCATCCTGGTCATGATCCCTGTACCGGAACCACCAATCAGTCCATTTGGCCAAGGGATGATACACTTCTGCCAGCCTATCCTCTGAAATCCAATCGGAACGATCCATCATCCACTTGAGTGTCCAGCCATGTATTGGAGGCTTACAACAGTTCCAAAATGAATACTGGTCATTAGAAAAATCAGGCAATGCACCACTTTCATCCTGCAAATCAAAAAACAAACAATATTGATCCCAGGCCAATTGAGGCTGATTCTGGATTAATGCCATCGCATTAAAGCAATGGTCCCAGCTCCAAATATTAGTCATCCAATTTTTAGACATATACATTGCTGGGCGTGTCAGCAATCCCTCTGCATTTACAATGGAAGACCATGTGATATATGCAGCAGCTTCTCTGGCATTTTCATAATGTTCCGGTACCTTTAGCGTGTTCTCTTTCCATATTTCAAAATCCTCTGCTGCACTTTGAGCAGATGAATGAAAGCTCGTTTCAATACTCAAATCTTTCTCATAGTTAATTTTATAATCTGTTAAAGCCACTTCATAAGCTTTATTAAGGTGGGCCGGGCTGCATAGTATTCTAAAAAATTTGCTTTTTTCCTCTTCAAATGGGGCATCAACCTCAATTTTTCCTTCGATCGGGATTAAGCGGAATCTCCGTTTTTCTGCAAAGCTATTTATTTCCAAAGTGCCGTCCGGACATGCTAGTGCATAATCGTAAAATCCTGTATATGCGCTTAATTCCAGCCTAACCCCATATCCTCTCATGCGGATTGTACGTTCCGAGCTAAAGCAAACCTCTAAAATTCCAGCATTAGCAGATATCCTCATTAAATGGGGAGTCATTTCAACCTCGTAATTCTGATGTTTATCTGTCTCATCCAATAAGTTAATTTTGAAAACAGCGCCTGTCTTTTCATCTCCCCCTCTGATCATGCGAATGTATAATGCATTCGAATCATGGCCCCGTTTATGAATTGGCGATATGACCAGATAGGAACCTCTGCGGCTGAATGGAAGTCTCATCTCTTTCACTTTCATTTAATTTCCCTCCGAAAGAACCAAAATGGACAATTCATTTCTTTTATTTAAAACCAGTTGATGATACACCATTGACGATATATTTTTGGGCAAAGAAAAATAAAATAAGCGGCGGCAAGCTAATCAGGAAAGTTACTGCCATGATTCCTTCCATATTTACATCATACATTCCATTAAATTGGGCTAACCCCAGTGTTAATGTATATTTGCTTTGATCATTCAGGAAGATTAGAGGTCCCAAGTAATCATTCCAGCTTGATAGGAAGTTAAAGACCCCGATAAGTACGATAATTGGCCACATTAATGGCAAATGAATCCGATAATAAATTTGGAAAGAATTCGCTCCATCCATCCGTGCCGCCTCATCCAATTCTTTAGGTATTGACATAATGAACTGACGCAGAAGAAAAATGTAGAATGGGGCACCAAACCAGGCTGGCACTATCAGCGGCTTTAAGGTGTTGATCCACCCAAAATAATTGAATTCCATATATTGCGGGATCATTGTTACTTCCCATGGAATCATCATCGTGGCTAATAGCACCATAAAAAGAAAATCCCTCCCTTTAAATTTGAATCTGGCAAACCCATAGGCTATTAATGTAGAGGACACAATTTGTCCGATTGTTGTTAAAAACGTCACGATCACACTATTCATTAAAAAAGTATTAAAAGGCTGGCTGTTCCAGGCCTTGCCAAAGTTCTCAAATTGCCAAGAGGATGGAAACCACTTTGGAGGAAACATATATAATTCATCAGGAGACTTTAAAGCTGTTGTTACCATCCAGAAAAAAGGCGCTAAAAACAGCAGGGATAAAAATACTAAAACGATATATAAAGTTCCGCTGCGGATTAATCGCTTGCTTTTCAAAAGGATCACCTCTTTTCATTACTTAGAATTCTTGACTTCATTTTCATAATAAACCCAAGCGGAAGAAGATTTAAAAACCAGCATGGTCAAAAACAGCACAATCAGGAACATGATCCATGCGTTAGCTGATGAATAGCCCATTTTAAAGTATTTAAAAGCATTTTCATAGACATACATTGCGTAGAAATAAGTGGAACCAAGCGGCCCTCCGCCTGTCAGGACCAGGGCAAGCGTCAATTGCTGAAAAGCGCTGATGATGGTGGTAATAAGATTAAATAACAAGGTTGGCGTTAGCAGAGGCAACGTTATTTTAAAGAAGCAATATACTTTGCCGGCTCCATCTATTTCAGCTGCCTCATACAAATCCTTGGGGATATTTTTTAACCCCGCAAGGAATATCAGCATCATCGTACCTTGTCCCCACAAACTAGCAATAACCATTGCCAGCAGTGCCCATTTTTGGTTATTAAGCCAATCCGGCCCCTCAATTCCTGCTAACGAAAGAAAGTAATTTAAAATTCCGTACTCCCCGTTATACACCCATCCCCAAATCATCGCTAAAGCAACACCGGAAATAACAGAGGGTACGTAAAAAAAGGTTCTGAACAATGAGCTTGCTTTTAGCTTTTTATTAAGAAGAATTGCGAGAAATAAAGACATGATAATATTAAGCGGAACAAACAGCATGGCAAATTTTACTGTCACCCAAAGGGAATGCCAGAAAAGGGGGTCATCCGTAAACATCGTGGCATAATTTGAAAAACCAACAAATGTTTTTTCACCCACAATCGGCCAGTCAAAAAAGCTAATAAAAAGGGAAAATAATAGCGGTCCCAATGTAAATAACAACAAACCGGCAATCCATGGCGATATGAAAAAATATGGGGCAAGCCTGCCCCAATTCATTTTTCTTTTGGTCTGTACGGAAACATTTTCTGTGCTGACGATTAAATCTTGCTTCATGGTACCCCTCCAGGCTATTGGCCTACATATTTTTCAGAATCCTCGACTGCTTTATTTAATAGTTCATCTGCTTCCTGGCCAAGCATTACGGCATTTATGGCAGCCGATAAATTTCGGTTAATTTCATTCCAATTGGAATTCAAAAGGAAAGCAGGTGTATTGGATGAATTCTCCAGCATCATATAAAATGGCTTGTATAACTCATCTTCAGCAGTTTTATTTGCTTCCACCACGCTCTTGCGCACAGGTAAATCTGCTGTTCTCATCTGAATGGCTTTATCAGAAGAATAAAACTTTACAAATTCCCATGCCAATTCCTTCTCCTTGGAATCTTTTGCGATTGATACTGCCGAAGAGGCAATTAAACCTTTAACAGGCTTGCTTCCAAACGCAGGCATTGCCACTGTGCCCACATCAATGCCGGCCTCTTTAAAGCCTTCGAGCGGCCAAATGCCGCTTATATACATACCTAGCTTTCCAGCTTTAAAAATATCTGTTCCGCTCTGCTGATTTTTGCCTCCAGTCAAGACCGCTGTGCCCTCTTTCACCAAATCGCCGTAAATTTGGATCGCTTCTATGGTTTCAGGGCTATTCATAAATCCGTCAATCTTCTTGCCATCTTCACTGACAAAGCTTCCGCCATTGCTCCAAACCGTTCCCTGCAAATCATACGTATCCGGCTCTGCTGTAACCCCAAATCCATATTGCTTTTTGCCTTTATCTGTAAGTTTTTTGGCAATTTCCTTAAACTCATCCCATGTCCAGCCTTCTTTAGGATATGAAATGTTATGTTGATCAAATAATTTTTTATTATAATAGACAACCATGGTGGTAAAACCAGCTGGCATCCCATACAATTCCCCATCCACACTGGAGTAATTGAACAACCCTTCATAAAAATCATCCATCTTGATAGAAGAATCCTTGTCCACATAAGGATTAAGAGGCTCTAAAGATTGGTGGTAAGTGGAAAAGTCCCACATATACATAACATCTGGAGGATTCTTTGCTCCAAATGAAGCTGCAAGCTTTTGATCAAACCCGTCACCGTATGCTTCCACCTGGACTTTTACGTCAGGGTTTTCCTTTTCAAATTCTTTTGCAATATCCTGCTGAATTTTTAATGTTTCACCTGAGTCCCATGTAGCGAAACGAAGAACCGTTTTCCCATCTTTATCTTTTCCGTCACTTGAGGTTGTATTGGAACTGCAGGCTGCAGTCATCCATATAACCGCCATAATGATTAAAACATTCCACCACTTTTTCTGTTTCAATGACCTTCCCCCTTTTAAGTATCTAAATTTTCAAAAAATATAACCGCTTTCATTGTAACTTTTTTGAAAGCGGTTAAAAACAGCAATTCGTTTCTTCAATTGTGCATTTTTGTTTAACTGAGGGATTTATTTGTTTGGTTATTTTCGGTTTTTTGTTTTATTCGAAATTCAGAGGGTGTAATTCCACAACAGCGCTTGAACCATTTACTGAAATACTTAGCATCAGGGATGCCAGTCAAATCGGCAATATCCTGGATCGTTAACGGAGAGGAACTCAAAAGTCTTTTTGACATAACTACCCTCTTGCTGTTAATAAATGATTGAATGCCTAATCCTGTTTTACTCTTAAACAGAGTGCTCAAATAGCTTCTGCTTACTCCTGCAGCTGCGGCTATTTCTGTTACTGATATAGGTGTGGATAAATGTTTAACGATATAGTCTATTGCATATAGTATAACCTTTGGATACTCTCTGCAGTTCCCTTGAAGATGCTGCACATTACTTATTGCCCGAATGGAAGCCATCCATTCCTCTTTCCCGCAAAAAGGCCCGGCGTACTTCCAATTATTGAAAAATCGATCTTTATTTTCATCAGATAAATAACTAAGAAGACGGACTTGATATGCTGCCTCAATAAAGAAAACTATTCGATCTTCCGATAGGCTCAAGTAAAGATTATTGGACGACTTAACCGGAAAATCAAGAGGATTAGCGGTCTTATCTAGTATATATACATAAAACGGAGAATCTAACCATTTCCATTCTTTCTTAAAGAAGATATCTGCATCTAAAAGAAAATCTTTCTCTTCAATATCTCCCTGAAGCCATAACAATAACTTCTTTTGAAAACTGGGAATTTGCTCGGGAACTTTGCCCCTTATTTCCTTGTTAAATACTGAGAGAAAATGGTTCAGCTCTTCATCTTCAAAAGCTGTTTTCAGTAAATAGCCTGATGCTCCTAATTTAATGCCTTCTTGAGCAAATTCAAAATCCTTATGACAGCTTAGCAGCAAAATTTTTGTTTGAGGAAATTCAGCTTTAATTTTTCTAGCTAAATCAAGGCCATTTTCCTCTGGCATCACAATATCTGTAATCACTATTTCCGGCTCATGTTTTAAAAACTCTTCCCAGCCTCTTTTTCCATTAGGAGCTTCCGCTGCGACTCTCATTCCATATTTGTCCCAATCAACTGTCGCCTTTAGGCCCTTGCGGACAATCGTATCATCATCGACGAGCAAGACCTTTAACTCATGTGTGTTCTCTTTCATTCTTAACCCACCTTTTTGGCCAATAGATTGAAATTGCTGTTCCTTTTCCTATTTCAGAATCTGCTTCTATCAGAAAATGTTTGCCAAAGTGGAATCTGAACTTTTGGTAAATATTATCTAAACCAATTCCTCCTTTTTTTAAAGAAGAAGGTTTCTTAAACAAGGATTCCAGCTTTTCCTGGTGAATTCCTTTTCCATTATCCTTTAAGATCAGCTGGAAACTGGATTGTTTCTCTAGCACATGAAGAGAGATCTCTCCTGTTCCATCTTCAAAAGCATGAAAAAAGATATTTTCAATCATCGGCTGAATAGTCATTCTGGGAATCAAAGCGTCTCCTAATCCGCTTTCCATTTCAGTCTGAAAGGTGAAATGTGCCCCATACCTTAATTCTTGTATAGCAAGATAGTGTTTAAGCGCTTTCAATTCATCTTCTAAGGAAACAAGACCAATATCAAAATTAAGATTTCCTTCTAATACCATAATTAGATGAGTCAGCATTTTGCTAATTTCCGGGTTTCCGTCGAGCCTGGCTTTCCACTGAATGATATTTAAAGTATTAAAAAGCAAATGGGGATTGATTTGATAATGCACTGCTCTCATTTCAGCTTGAAGCTTAATCGCTTCTTTTTCTTTAACTTCCTCAACAAGCTGATTAATCTGAAATATCATTCTATTGAAATGGTAACCTAGCTGTCCTATTTCATCTTCTGTCTCAATAGATGGATTTGAATCCAGGCTTCCTTTTCTCACATCATCCATGGCAAGCTTCAATCTTAAAATCTTGCTGGAAAATTGTCTGGAAAATAAAAAAGATAGAGCGAGCGCCAGCAATAGTGCAAATACCGCTCCAATCATAACGACACGAAAAATGATTGCTGATGACCTGTAAAATTCATCCTGAGGAATTCTAAATCGGATGGTCCAGTTATTGGTGAAAGTTGTTTCCTTCCAAATGATATCACTCGATTGGTCTTTTCTTTTACTTATGGTTGCATAAAAGTATTCCCCCGCTTCATTTTGGATAGATATGCGGGCTTTCAGATCGTCTTCTAAAACTTTTACCATTGAAAAAATTTCATCTGCATCCGCCTCAATTAAAAGATAACTATGATTTAATACTCCATGTGTATTTAAAGGCATCAATAATCCGATTAATCTATCCGGATTATTTGATTTATAATGATCAGATTTATAGACGGCAACTTCCGTTTTTCCTCCTGCAATTGCCTGTTTCCAAATCTCCCTTTGCTTAAAGGTTTTAATATCAATATTGAAATCACCAAAATAATAACCTGAGGAAGTGATTAAATAGATCCCTTTAATGTTTCCTTTTTTATGGATTTCCATTAAACGCTCCAAATTACTTTCTTCCTTAAAATCCAGGTAAGTTTGCGGTTCCTGAGAACTAAGCTTAACTGATGTCTGATCAGCAATATATTGCTTGATCGCCGCGGCGCTGAAAAACATGTCGTTAAATGTGCGGTCAAGTTCTTTTTGTATTTTCTCACCGGCAAAGTGATTGTAATTTTTCAGCTGTTCGTTTACTACTTTTGATGACTGGTAAAATGAAATGGCTCCTAAAGCCAATAAGGGAATTAGTGCTGCGAGCAGAAACATAAATAGAAGCTTACTCTGGATATTTAAAAATACTAAATGGTTAAAAATGTTGGTAGTCCACTTATTTCTCATCGCCATTATCCTTTTTAAAAGGATAATATCGCATTGAACGGTAAAATGGAATAATTATTTTTATTATTCCGACACTTTTGAAATCCTTTTGAATAATTATTCATGCCACTTTAGCAGGACAAAATAGGTTACGCTGCAGGTAAATTTAGTCCTCTTGATAAAGAGTAAGGAATCAATATTCCCATAATGATTTTATATACAGACTTAATCTATTTCATTTACCAATGGCAGGTTGGCGGTTGTTTGATTCCCCCCTGATTTGAGGAATTCAGAAAAAATTTAAATTTATATCGAACCGTTTTATCACTTCCATCGTTATCTGAATTGAAAAGATTAAATAACGGAGGGATTAATCATGAAAACAAAAATTCATTTTTGCACAATTCTTTTAGCTGGCATACTTTTTGCAGGATGCAGCTCTCAGGAAAAACCAGAAAGCTCAGATGCAAAGGAACAAGCACAAGAAACAACAACAGAGGTTAACAACGAGGCAGAAAAAGATCTTGCAGAATCGGATACAGAACTTCAACTGATGGAAAACGAAAAAATTGGTAAATATCTTACAAATGCTGAAGGTATGGCACTTTACTACTTTGCAAAAGATCAGCCAAATACATCAAATTGCAGTGGGGATTGCCTTGAAAACTGGCCTGCTTTCTACTCTGAAGACCTTGCAGTTCCGGAAGGATTTAATAAAGAAGACTTCGGAACGATTACTCGCGCTGACAATGGTGAGAAACAAACGACCTACAAAGGTTATCCGCTCTACTACTTCGTAAAGGACGGAGCATCTGGTGATGTAAAGGGACAAGGCGTCAAAGATGTTTGGTTTATTGTTAACAGCGAAACATCATTTGCACAATAATGGATGCTGCTGAAGGAACTGCCTGGTTTATCGGCAGTTCTTTTTTTCCTCCCTATCAAATTTTTCCGCCACTCTATGTTAAGATTTATTCTAAATAATTTCGTTTAATAAGGGAGAGGTTTCCGGCAATGAAGTCTAAGTCAGATGAAGAACTAATAGAATTAATTGTTCATAATCATCGGCCAGCACTTGAGGAGCTGTATGACCGATATGTAAAACTTATTTACAGCTTCTCCATAAAAATAACCAAGGGAGATACGGAAAAAACGAAAGAAATTGTTCAGCAAGTATTCCTTCGGCTTTGGACGACAAAAAGCACCTATAATCCATCACATGGACAGTTTGCGAGCTGGCTTCTCACTATAACCCGTAACATTTCCATTGATCTTATCCGTAAAGAACAAAAATATAAAGGGGCGGTCCAACTAGAGCTAGCTGAATGGAATCAAATGAAAGCCCCTCAGTCTGAGGGGGTTCAGCAGCAAGTAACCAAAAATATTTTAAAACAGCAAATTCAAGAAGCAAAACGGCACCTATCTGAACCGCAGCAGCGCCTGATCAACTTATTGTATTGGGAAGGCTATTCCTTAAGTGAAATTGCAGAACTTGAACAAAAGCCGCTTGGTACAATTAAAAGCCGTCTGCATGAAGCCTTAAAAAAGCTTCGGAATAATTTAAACGGGAAATTAGGGGGGGTTGGGCATGGAGAATAAATGCGGTAATCTATCATTATATATTATCAATGAACTTACAAACCAAGATAAAAAACAGTTTGAAGGCCATCTGCTAAAATGCTCCAAATGCCAGCAGGAACTGAAATCCATACAAGAAACTTGGCAAATGCTTTCTTATGATGCAGAAGAAACAGAAGTACCAGAATCATTGAAGTCACAGGTGATGGATTTTGTCTTTGAAGAAAATGAATTTCTAAAACATGAAGAAAAAAAAGAAGCCGAACCAAATAGCTTTAAAGAACGATTTTTATCAGTTACCAAAAAGCATTTTTCTCCCATATCCACTGCTTTGACTGCTATTTTAATCATTAGCTTAATTGGGTTTTATTGGAACAACCTCCAAATGAAAGATACAATTAAATCATTAGAAAATAAAGCTGCTGATCCGACACAAATTGTTACGACTTATTCTTTAAAAGGGCAAAGCTTAGCTGCTTCTGCTACCGGCAGCGCATACCTTCTTCAGGAAGGTACGGAAACAAGTCTTGTCATTACTTTGAACAATTTGCCTATTATAAAGAACAATGAAGTATACCAGGTATGGCTGTTACAAAACGGAAATCGGCAAAGTGCCGGCACTTTGATACCAGATCAAAACGGGAGCGGCCTTATCACCTACCGCCTGCCTTCAGATTATTCGTTTGAAGATATTGGGATTACATTGGAACCTAATCCATTTAACACTCAGCCGCAAGGGCAAAAAGTGCTGGGGACCTAATATAATGAAATAAACCTGCCCAATGAAATTTAGGGCAGGTTTAAACTCATTATTTTTCAGCTAATTTCTCTTTAAATGACTCTAATTTTTCCTTTGTTTCGGTAACCAGTTCCTTCATTTTGGTAGAGTCAACCTGATCTTTTTGAGATTCACTAATTAGTGGATATAAGCTTTCTTCAATACTTTCGTAGTCTTGGGGAAAATTCTCCTCCACTTTCTTCTCAATCTCATCCCAGTTTTCCTCAAGGTCTTTGCCTGTTTTTTGTATCAGTTCCGAGTTTTCCTCCTTATTTTCCAAATTAGCTTGTAAATCTTCCAGAACCGCCATTACCTCATCACTGCCATTTAAAAGCTCATCAGCCATTTGTCCGTCTGAGTTGTTCGCTTTTGAATTTTCCTGTGTCTCATTCTCTCCATTTGAACTGCAGCCAGCTGCCATTATAACGACCACTACTATTGATATATATGAAAGTATTTTTTTCACTTGAACCCTCCTCGCCCATTTCATTCCCTCTATTTTGATTCATCAAACTGGATAAGAAGTCACAGACAGTTGTTTTTCGATAAAAATATAGTCATCTTTAATTGAACATTCGCCTCCTACTTCCATCCCCATTTTTGAAAAATCTTATGGGCTGATTCAGTTTGCAGATATTTTATAAATTTTTTTGCCTCTTTTTTATTCTGCGACGCTTTGGCAATAGCAATGGGGGTTCCTCTGAATATCTTTTCCTCATCAGGCAATTCAATTAATTCCGTTTCATCCCTCAAGCGATAATGCCAGGACTCATATGTGATCCATGCATCCAGCTTTGAATTTGTTTTCCAAAGATCAATGGCTTCAGCACTGGTTTTGACTGAAATATCAATGTTTTGATTTAATCCAGCGATCAGCCCCTTACTTCCTGCCAGGTCTTCCCAAAGGCCAAGCTGGCCAGCACCGTTAACATCCACTATATTAACTCCTGGCTTTGCTAAATCCTCAAGCGACTCTATTTTTTGGGGGTTTCCTTTTCTCACCAGAATACCAGCAGCACGAGGATACAGCTCTGTTCGTGATTTTTCGTCTATCATTCCAGGATGGTTAAACACAAAGTTTTGCATCATATACTCTGAACCGCCATAAATGATGTCTGCATTCTCCTTTGCCTGCTGAATCCAATTGGATTCAGGTCCAGCCGTTACGTTCACCCTGATTCCTGTTTCCGCTGAAAACTTTTCTGCAGCCTCCTTTATCGGGCCCAAAGGACCACCAGGACCATAAACTTGAACAGCTTCAGTCTGTGCGGCTTCAACAGAAGAATTTGCCGGATCTCCGGAATTCGAATATGCCGTAAAACCCGCTGCACCGGCCATAACAAATAGACAAACCATCAGGAAAGAAAACTTTTTCATTCATGAAAACCTCCATCTAATTTTTCAGGCTAAAGCCTGTTATAAATGGAAACGTACTGAATGGACAAACGGTTCGCTTTACTTGGTAAAATGAGCATTAATAACTACTTTAGAAATCCTGCAAATGTTCTCTATAGTATGGTTCTGGATAAGCTACGCATGCTATATCACCACTTTTCAGGTTTTACAGGTTATTCATTTCATTCAATACCATGCCCTGGCCAATACCCTTATTGCTTCAAATAACTCTTCTTCAGATAGTAAGGCAAAACCAAGCAATACAGTTTGACCGTCATTTTCTCCAAATTGAGATACAGGATAAATTTTTATTCCTGCCTCTAAGGCTTTACTGATCAGCTGCTGTTCATTCATTTCATTATTTGGCCGAAGTAATATATGCAAGCCTGAATCCTGTCCGATTACCTCAGCACAAGGAGGAGAATACTTAGATATAGCTGCCATGAGACTGTCGCGTTTTTTACGATAAACGACCCTCATTTTCTGAATATGCTTATCCCAGGAATCCTCCTGAAGAAATTTAATCAAAATTTCCTGATCTGTCCGGGAAACAGTTTGGGCATAAAAGAAATAATCTTCCTGATAAATCTTCAGCAAAGGTCTTGGCAGGACCATATAACTAATCCTTAGAGAGGGAAGCAGGGCTTTTGAGAATGTGCCCATATAAATTACTTTTTCATCCTTATCCAATCCCTGCAGGGCAGGAATCGGCTTGCCTGTGTAGCGGAATTCACTGTCATAATCATCTTCAATGATATAACGGCCAGGCTTTTCCTTTGCCCATTTTAAAAGCTGCATTCTTCTGGCAATAGGCATAATCATACCGCATGGGAATTGATGCGATGGAGTGACAAAGACGATGTTTGCTCCTGTATTTTTCAGCTTTGATAAAATAAGTCCATCTTTATCGAGAGGAATGTCCCTCACATTGTCCATTCCTTTTTCAAAGATGACGAGCTTGCGGTGATATCCCGGATTTTCGACAGCAAAAATACTTCCATCCAGCAGCTGCAATAAATTTTTCATTAAATATTGTGTTCCAGATCCAAGAATGATTTGGCTGGGGGAACAGTTTACACCCCTGGATTTATAAAGATACTTCGCAATCTGGTTCCGCAATTCCAGCTCTCCTTGAGGATGGCCAAGCAATAGAACCTCGCCATTATCCTTTGTCAGGACTTGATTTGTTAATTTCCGGAACACAGAAAATGGGAACGTCCTAATATCCACCCCGGAATGAGTAAAATGATAAAGGTATTTACCCTCTATATGCTGCTTTTCTTCAGCGAGAGGCTCTTCATTTTCTGAAGCAAAATGGTATTGTTCAACTGCACACACAAAATATCCTTTGCGTGCCTTTGATTCGATGTACCCTTCAGCCATAAGCTGTTCATATGCAGATTCAATTGTGTTCTCACTGACCTGAAGATATCTGGCAAATTTCCTTTTGGAAGGGAGCTTTGCCATTACCGCCAGATTGCCTGTCTTAATTTCATTTTTAATATATTTATATAATTGCACATATAGTGGCTCACCGCTTGTAAAGTCTAGATTTGGCGTTAACTCGGACATCCATCTGACCCCCTTCTATAATAAAAATCTGACCCTTCTAACAACACCAGTTATTATCTATAATACATGATAATAATTAAAACAGTAAGGAGACACTCAACATGAGCAATTCACGCAGGCTGGGGCTGGCCATGATCATAAGCGGAGCTTTTTTGTGGGGATTATCTGGTCCAATGCTGCAGTGGTTTTTTCAGGAAACCCACTTATCATCAAGCGATTATTTAGTTGTCAGATTGATTACGGCAGGCATTTTCACGCTCATTTTCTTATCATGCCGGAAAGTAAATGTATTTGCGATATGGAAATATCCCCGCCACTGGATACAGCTTCTTCTTTTTGCTGTTTTGGGGATGCTTGGAGGGCAATATGCTTTTATTGAAACCATTCAGGTGAGCAATGCCGTTACAGCAACCCTGTTTCAATTTGCTGGTCCGGTGCTGATTACGATTTATGTGGCAATTGAGTCCAGAAGATGGCCAGCCAAGATCCATTTGCTGGCCATTGTCACCGCTCTATCAGGAATTTTTCTGCTTATTACCAATGGAACTCTGGACCAGGTTCTCTTATCAGATAAGGCTTTATTGATCGGTTTTCTAACGGCGCTTGGATTTGCCTTTTATACATTGCAGCCAGTTTCTCTCATTAAGACCTGGGGAACGATGACAATCATAGGCTGGGGAATGCTGCTTGGCGGAATCCTCCTATATTTTCTGATGCCATCATTCAGCGTTGCCAACATGGCAGGAGCCCTTAATATTGGTACATTATCTATGTTAATTAGCATCATTGTGATAAGCACCCTCTCCTTTTTGCTCTATATAGGGAGTCTGAAGTATCTTTCCCCCACAGAAACCAGTCTTTTATCCAGTATTGAGCCTCTTGTGGCAGCTTTGATATCCTTCCTGTGGCTAAAAGAAACATTCGGAAGCTATCAATTGCTTGGCGGTGTTTTCATCATTGCAGGAGTACTATTCCTATCAATGAAAGAAAAAGAAGAGGAAGTCATTATTTTGCAGCAAAAAGGGGCTTAAGCCATACAATTTTGAATCATTAAGAAATCCAATAAGCCTTATTAAACAATCGGTGAAGCGGTTCTCCTTTCCTATGATACGGTTAAGATATCAAATGAACGAAAGGGGAACTTTCTGTGGAAGCACAAAAAATTCAGGAATATGTAATAGAAGAACCTAAAAAAAAACAAAAGGCTATCGGATTTGCGAAAGGATTATCGCTGACCCTCCTCCTTGCGGTTCTGGCTGGCCAAATTGCCAATCTTCCCTTTTTCTCCATTCTCGGAATCATGATCCTCTCCATTCTGCTGGGAGGCATTTGGGGAAATACGCTATCTGTACCTGTGGACGCTCATTCAGGTATACAGTTTTCAAGCAAGGTATTGCTTCGTGCAGGGATTATTTTACTGGGCTTTAGGCTGAATTTGCAGGAAATTATATCAGCAGGTTTTTCCATCATGATCATCGATGTTGTGGTCATCGTCTTTACCATGAGTTTCATCCTGCTTTTGGGCAAAGCGTTCAGAATCAATAAGAAATTGTCAGCTTTACTTGCTGCAGGCACTGCTATTTGCGGAGCAGCAGCTATTATTGCGATTGCGCCAATTGTCAAAAGCAAGGAAGAGCAAACCGCTGTTGCAGTATCATGCATAGCCGTTTTAGGGACCATTGGGGCCATTTTGTATATTGTTTTATTTCCCTTGCTGCCTATTAGCGAGCAGGAATATGGTGTATTAGCCGGGGCAACACTGCACGAACTTGCCCATGTAGTGGCGGCAGGTGTTCCAGGCGGAGATGTCAGCAGTGACTCTGCCATACTGGTTAAACTCGGAAGAGTATTATTGCTGATACCAGTTGCCCTTATCATAAGCTTTGTTTACAGCAGAAAAAACAGCGGCAAAAGCCGGAATATAGGGAAGCTGCCAATCCCATGGTTTATTTTCGGATTTCTCCTTACCAGCCTGATCAATACTATTTTCTCCATACCCGGCAGCATCATCAGCATCTTTTTATTACTGAGCACCTACCTCCTCGCAATGGGTATGGCAGGGCTGGGGCTTAATATTAAATGGAAAGACTTTGTGAAAGTAGGCTTTAAACCAGTGGCTGTTGCCATTGCAGGCTTCCTGGGTCTTCTTGCCATAACCCCACTGCTGCTCTTACTATATAAAATTTTTTAAATGTCCCCTAATCGATTACAATAGATAGAGGGAAGTTACATGTTTGAAGGAGGATACCCATGAACCTCGACTATCTTAAAGTATTTTATGTTACCGCAAATAATAAAAGTTTTTCCCAGACTGCCAAAGATCTTCACCTCTCTCAATCAAGTGTCAGCCTTCAAATCAAACAACTCGAAGAACAGTGGGATTGTCAGCTCTTTGAACGGACAACAAAAAAAATCTCGCTGACTCCTGCAGGAGAAATCCTCTATCATAAAGTCAAAAAGCTGATAGCTTTAATGAATGAAACTGAAAATGAACTTGAAGAATTAAAGGGAAGTGTACATGGGGACTTAAAGGTCGGAGCCAGCTTAACTATCGGGGAGCATGTCCTCCCCTTTTTATTAGCCGACTTTTCGAACCTCTATCCAAAAGTCAGCCTGCATTTAAATGTATATAACTCCAGGCATATCGTTGAGAAGCTGTTAAATCATGAAATCAATTTAGGGTTCATTGAATCCATGCTCTCCTACCCAGCCTTAAAACAAGTTCCTTTTGCCAAAGATGAGTTGATTATCATAGCCTCTCCTGAGAATAAATTCATTAAGACGGATAATATAACCATCGAGGAGCTGCTGTCAGTTCCTATTATTATCCGGGAAAAAGGTTCAGGAACAAGGCAAGTGATGGAGGATTCCTTTAGAAGATGCCATGTAGATGCATCCAAATTGAATGTCATTATGGAACTGAAACACACCGAAGCCATTAAATCCTGCGTAGAAGCAGGATTAGGTATTTCCATCATCTCAAAGTCTGCTGTAAAAAAAGAACTGCGGCTCGGGACTTTAAAACAATTAAATATAGACGGAATTACAATGCAGCGGGACTTTTACATGATCTATCATGAGGAAGCCCTGAAACATACCAGCAGAAAGCTGATGGAATTTATATCATCGAGACAATGAGGGATTAAATAAGGCAAAACGATAAGACATAAAAAGCTCAGAGCCTCAGACTCTGAGCTTTTATATATTAAGCATCTATTTTTATAGTAACCTGGCTATCAGTCTTATCTCCCATCCCATTTGTACCTGTACTGCCTAAAATATAATAATCAAGTGTACTTTTTGGTATTTGATTGTATTCTTTCCTTTTATAAAGATAGAATGCTAATCCTAATACTGTCCAAACGATTAAGGCGATCAGCGAAGGTGCTCCAAGTGCTGATGGAGACCCAGGAACGAGCAGCAATCCAAGAAATGCAAGTCCGCTTAGTGCACCTATCAGAGCAACCAGTTTTTTGCCGGGTGAGACCATTTTTCCATCGGCTGCTTCTGTCCAGCTGAATAGCTTATAGGCTGTGTAACAAGTATAAAAGTAGGCAATGGTTACTCCTGTTGCTGACATGTCAACTATCCATAATAGGACGGGACGCCCAAACCACGGAGCAAACAGGCACAGGGCACACGTGAACAGAACTCCTACATAAGGGGTGCCATGCTTCGGGTGAAGCCTGGAAAATGCTTTTGGAACTACTTTAGCTCTCCCCATCGCAAACAATAAACGGCTGGAAGATACATAGAATCCGTTAAGGCCTGTGAATACACCCATACAAAGGGATATTGCGAGCAGAAGCACTCCGAAGGCACCTAAAGTATCAGAGATGACATCACCTGTCCCCCAAATCGGCTTTCCGGCAACAAGGTTTTGCCATGGCATTGCTACTGCTGTTGCAATAATCATGAAGGAGTATAAGACACAAGCTACAATTAACGAATATATGATAAGCTTGAATGCCTTCTTAGGAGGAAAATTAAACTCTTCAGCCGCCTGCGGAATGTTATCAAAACCAACATATGCCCATGGAGCAATCGCTATGATTGCGATGATTCCAGTTAGAGCAGGAATCCCCGGTTTAAAAAAAGGCTGAAGATTTGACAGATCTGAAGATGGACTTAAAATCATGCTGATGGTGAGCAGAAACACACCGGCAACGAGGATAATACAAAATATATATTGGAGACTGCCAGAAATGGAAGCACCCTTTATATTAAAATAGGCAAAGATTAGAAGTGCTGCAGTCGCAATCACTACTTCACCCAGATATACCTGCCAGCCGCCTATTTCATATAACAAACCGATATTTGTCAGCGAGGGAAGCATAAACTTACCGAGCAAGGCCAATGCAGATGCATTCAGGGCGACAATACAAATATAGCCAAGAGTCAGAAACCATCCGCAAATAAATGCATGTTTCCTCCCAAACCCGATATATGCATAAGCAAACTCACCGCCGGAAACAGGATACTTTTCAATTAAAACTCCGTAGCTGACTGCAATCACCATCATTAATAAAGCACCAATGGTTAACCCGATCACCGCACCAATCGGCCCTGCTTTCCCCATCCATTCAGCCGGCAGAATAAAGGCTCCCCAGCCAATGGCAGAACCAAGCGCGATAGCCCACACCCATTGCGGCTTAAACGTTTTTTCAAGCTGTACCCTTTCTTCCATGTTTTCCCCTCCATTATTAAGGCTTCTCACAAAATCTATTAAGGACTGCTTAATCTTGTTGAGTTAATGCCTTATCCTTAAACAGAGCAAAAGCTGACCCCCAGCTTTTGCTTCAGTATTGAGGATTTTTTGAATAGCGGTTATCTATGAATGAGTATAAGCTTTTTCTGTATTTTCCCACACAACCTTACCGGAAATAATGGTCGCCAATATAGGAATATCTTTTAATTCCATTGCTGGACAGGTAAGAGGATCGGCATCCAGGACAACAAAATCTCCTCTTTTTCCTTCTTCAATCGTGCCAGCAGAATCTTCTTCAAAGTTCAGAGCTGCCCCGTAAGATGTCATCGCTTTTAAAGCATCCAGAACATCAATTTTTTGATATTCTCCAAGCACATTACCTTCTAAAGTGATGCGGTTCACAGCCGCCCATATGGAAAACAGGGGCGAAATTGGGGTAATAGGACAATCAGAATGCAGTGTGAACAGCAAATTGCGGTCAACCGCATCAGCCAAAGGATTAATTCTAGCCGCTCTCTTTTCACCCAGGAATAATCTGCGGTGCCGATCTCCCCAAAAGTAAACATGATTGATGAAAAAGGAAGCAGCAACACCTAATCTTTGCATAGCATCAAGGTCTTCACTGCCTGCAGTCTGTACATGTTCAATCCGATGCCTGTGGTCTTCCATCGGACTTTTTGACAAAACATAATCGAAAGCCTCAAGGATAGATCCGATTGCCCGATCTCCATTTCCATGAATCGCAATCCTAAATCCTCTATTATGGAGATCCAGCATTTCTTCTGCAAATGTGTCCTGATCATGCAGCAGCTCACCATATACAGATTCATCACAATTATAAGGTTCGCGGAGTGCACCGGTAAGTCCCTGGATGGATCCATCCTGAAATAATTTGGCACTATCCAGTGATACCCTGTTTTTAGTGCGTCTCTTTAATTCAAGATCGAGCTGATCTGCAGTATACCCGGAAAAAGCACTTCCTTCTCTTAAAAGATGATGCAAGATCATTAGCCGCATATTCATCGGATTCTTTCCTGAATTAATGGCCGCAATATGCGCATTTAATTCCTCTATTCCTCTGTCCAGGCCCACACCGGCATCTGTACATGTGGTTATCCCTTGAGACAGGTACACCTTCGCCGCATTCCCGATATTCTTGATTTGTTCATCGCTTGACGGGGAAGGCAGCACTGGAAATATAAATTCCAGGGCAGGAATTTCGTGAATAACACCGTCCAGTCTACCATTACCATCACGTGTAAAGTACCCGCCATGCGGATTCGAAATGCTTTCATCAATTCCAGCCAATTCAAGAGCTTTGGAATTTGCAGCACCAAAGTGCCCTGAAATATGCCGGATAAAAACGGGATTGTTCGGGGCTGCATGATCTAAATCAGACCTGTTCGGATGTCTTTTGTCCTCCAGGAGGGTATCATCATATCCCCACCCCATGATCCATTCTCCAGGTTTTGCTTTACCGGCCCTTTCTCTTATTTTTTCCTTTATATCACCAATGTTTTTATTCCTTGGGGATCTGCAATCAACATAATTCAGCATTTGCCCATACATTAATAAATGACTATGTGTATCTATAAAACCAGGAAGCAAAGCAGCCCCTTTTAAATCCAAGATCTCAATATCAGGACCATCTGGAACTTCCGTACGATCCGGTTCGGTTTTATCCCAAATTTTTTCGATGATGCCATTTCTGACAAGCAATGATTTTGCCTTAGTATTATGTTTATCAAGCGTGATGATATTTGCATTTTTTATGATAAGGATACTCACCCTTATCCCTCCTTATTAGACAGCTTTGTTTTCTGCTGAATCGATATCGTCTATCTTTCTATTTGCTGAAGGAAGGTCTTCCCAGTAAACAGCCTTTACATTTTCTGCTGATGAATGTTTGGTCCAGAAACTAATCATGACAAGCGAACAAAAAGATATGATAAAGCCGGGTATTGTCTGATCTATTCCTGTATTGAGAAGAGGCCAAAGTATGGTAGTGAAACAAGCCAGAAGCATACTGGAAATGACAGCGGTGTTGGTTGTCCTTTTCCAAAACATAATGGCCAGAAACGGAAACACAAGAGTTGTTGCTGACAGTCTGAGTGCCCATTGATACATGCTGACAATATCTGTTAATGCAAAGGCAACTAACAGTGATAATACCGATATAATCACTACACTCAAGCGGGAAACAAACATCATTTGCTTTTCCGTAGCATCGGGATTTAATAGCCGGTGATACAAATCCTGAGTAATATTAGAGCTTCCTTGTAAAATGAAGGAGTCTGCACCTGTCATCAGTGCTGATAGGAGTCCGATCAGAATAATGCCGCCAATATAAGGAGGAAGCATTTCCACGGTTACATAGGAGAAAATTAAGTCTGGATGAATATCGGCTGGCACAAATTGCCTTGCCATAATTCCTATACTATAAGGAAGAACAGAAATACATAGGGTAATGGCATAACCGGTTAAGCCAGCTTTAATGGCTATATCTTCTGTCTTAGAAGCAAAGATCCGCTGCCATGTGGATTGCCAAACTAAGTAGAATGGAGCCACAGAAAGAGCAAATAGCAGGACATCCCCGAGTCCATTCGCACCAAGCGGAGTCAAAAAATCTCTCGGCGTGTTACTGAGGATGTGTTCCATCCCTCCGCCAAATTGCAAGGCAGCATATGCAAGCATAACAATCCCTACAATCAGAATTACGCTTTGAATGGCATCCGTTACAATTGTTGCTACTAGGCCGCCCAAAATCGTAAAGCCGAGAATCAAAATAAAAGACAGCACAATTCCCGTTTTCACGTTCATATTAAAAGCAATGCTGAATACGGTACTCATCCCTACAATCTGCAGGGCAGTAGTGGGAACTGAATATATGAAAGCAGATAACACTGATGGAATGATACCGGTTTTTGCTCCAAATCTTTCACTAAAAAGGTCCGCAAGTGTATATAATCTCTGTCTTCTTAATGGACGGCTAAAAAAGAAGATCAAGAGCATACTGACAAGCATGGCTGGTAAAGCAAATTTAAAAAATCCAGATACGCCCATTGTGAATCCCATTCCAATCCAGCCAATAAAAACGGCAGCACCGCAATTCGTGCTGATGATTGTTCCGACAATATTCCAAAAGCCCATATTCCAGCCTGCAATTAAATAACTGTCAGAGGTTTTAATTTTTGTAAAATAATAGATTCCAATTGCGAACATGAATATGAAATACGCTAAAATGTATCCAAAATACCAGCTCATCGACTGCCTCCTTTATTTTTCTTAATATTCTGTAAATTATTGGCAGTAATATACGGAACATCTTCTACTTAATTCCACTATATCGGTCACTTTCCCATGATTATCGGTCAGATTTTGAACTTATCGGTCAACTTTACTATTTATCGGTCAATTTTTATTTTTATCGGCCACTTTTCCAATATATCGGTCAGTTCGCGTCATAGCAACTTTCTCATATCAGCACTGTAACGACATACTTCAAACTCGTAAGCTTTCTTTTAAAAGGAGCTTAATCAAATCTATTAAGCTCCTTTCATTTTACCTACCAGTTTTTATGATCAAGGTGAGCATATTTCGGCAGAAGACGAGTCGGCATCTTTAACGCGTCTTTGCGGAATGGAGGTGCCAATTGTGTGCCATCCACTTGAATATCAATGACTGTCGGTTTATTGGATTCTAATGCACGGAGAATAGCTGGCCCTACGTCTTCAGGTTTGTCTACACTAATTCCCTGTGCCCCCATGGACCTTGCCACCTCTGCAAAATCCGGATTCTGGATATCCGCTCCTACAAAGCGATTATTATAAAAATCTACTTGGTTTTTCTTTTCCGCACACCAGGCATTGTTATTAAAAACACATGCAACTACTGGAATGTTCTCCTCCACAGCCGTACTTACTTCATGCAGGCTCATTCCCCATGCGCCATCCCCTACGATAGCTACTACAGGGCTATTCGGATTTGCAAGCTTTGCACCTAATGCTGACGGATAGGCAAAGCCTGTATTCCCAAATGTTAAGGCTGCAACATGCTTGCGGCCGGAATTGAATTTTAAATAGGCATTTGCGGTAGAAGATACATTCCCGATATCTGTAGTAACAATTGCGTTTTCCGGAAGGACCTTCGTAAGCTCCAGGAGTGCCCTGCGCGGATTAATTGGATTTCCTTCCACCATGGCCAGATCGACAAGTTCTTTTTCCCATTGCTCTTTTTCATTTGTGACTCTTGCTATTCTCTCAGAATTGAATTGCTTATTTGGCACTTTTTCTTTTAGCCGTTTTGCGATTTCAACTGAAGCTGCTTTTGCATCTCCAATGATCCCGATCTCTACTGGATGGGTCCTGGCAATATTGCGGGGATTGATATCGATTTGGATAATCTTTGCGTCTTTCGGAAAGTAATCAATGTCATAGCATGGCAATGTTCCAAAGACAGATAATCTAGTACCGATAGCGAGCACCACATCTGCATCCTTTAATGTGTTCATAGCTGCTTTTGACCCCATATACCCAATAGGTCCAACCGCTAAAGGCTCATTTGCCGGGAAGGCATCATTATGCATATATGAAACAGCTACAGGAATCGTTAAATGATCGGCAATTTCCTTCACTGTCTCTATTCCATCTGAATCCACTACCCCCCTGCCGGAAATGATGACAGGGTTCTTGGCAGAAGCAAGCAATTCCACAGCCTGATCAATCTGTTCTAATGATCCGCAGCCCCTATTATCAACACGATACTGATGAGGTTCAAGGATTACATCTTCCACTTCCCCATAAAAATAGTCCCGCGGAATATCAAATAGCACTGGACCTCTCTCTGCGTAAGCGATTCTAAAGGCAGTCCTCAGGCAATCCGCCACCCGCCCCGGATGTGTGACCCTAACTGTTTCCTTCGTGATCGCTTTAAAAACTGAAACCTGATCGCACTCCTGGAAACCGTCCCATCCAACGGTAGGTGTTCCAGCTGAAGGAGAAATGACGACCATAGGAGTGTGAGCCTGATTCGCTGCCGCAACCGACGTTACCATATTTGTGATTCCTGGTCCATTCTGGCCAATCACCACCCCGGCAACTCCGCTTACTCGAGTATAGGCATCTTCCATGTGGGCAGCGCTTTGCTCATGCCGTACACCGATGAAGCGGATCCCGGCAGTCGGAAGCAAGTCTAATAGATCCATGAAGGCGGATCCCAAAATCCCGGAAATATGTGTGACACCTTCTTTAACTAATGTTTCTACAATTGCCTCACTTGGTGTCATTTTCACCTTTTTTGTTTTGATTACTGCTAATTCTTTTTCTGCTTTTGCCATTACGAGCACTTCCTTTCCGGTTTATGAAGTTCCATTTATATAAATTGATAGGAGCCATGTTAAAAAAGCTCGTATCCAGATTCAGCTCTCGGTCTAAATTTCCTTTAAGGCATTTTCGACAGTTTGGACAACGAATCTTAAATCTTCTTCTGTAGATGAAAGCGGCGGAGCTATAATAAGGACATTATTGAAACCAGGCACTGTATCCCCATTTCTGCCAATGATTAAGCCTTTTTCTTTACATAGTGCAATGACCTTTGCCATTAAATGATCAGAAGCTGGCTGTTTCGTTTCCTTGTCTTCAACCATTTCAATGCCATATAAGAAACCGGCGCTTCTGACTTCGCCTACATTTTTATGAGACTGCAACTCTTTTAAGCTGCCTAAAATGCTTTCACCCAGCACCTCTACCCTGCTGACAATATTCTCTCTTTCGATGATCTCGATATTTTTCAATGCTACCGCGCAGCTTGCCGGATGTCCCCCGTATGTTGAGACATGGCGGAAATGGTTATCTGTACCTTGCGCCTTAAATTTTTCATAAATTCTGGAATGAACTGCTGTTGCTCCAAGCGGAAGATAGCCGCTGGTCAACCCTTTAGCCATCGTTACGATATCAGGCTGAACACCATCCGAATGCATAAATCCAAACATTTTGCCCGTTCGCCCGAATCCGGATACAACCTCATCCATTATCAGCAGGACATCATGTTTTTTGCAGATTTGTGCCACCCTCTGCAGATACTCAGGAGATGGGATAATAACCCCCCCGCCTGAAATGAAAGGCTCCATTATTATCGCAGCAACCGTTTCGGCACCTTCCCATTGAATGACCTGGTCAATCATGTCAGCTGCAACTTTATCGCAATCCTTCACATCCTCGCCAAATGGACAGCGATAGCTGTAGGGAGGCGGAACATGCAGGAATCCCGGCATGCCAGGATCGTATTTCACTCTCCTGTTGGCCTGTGCAGTAGCACTTAATGCACCTAAAGTTGAACCATGATAGGCACGGTAGCGCGAAATAAATTTATATTTACCCGGATTGCCATTCTGATTATGATATTGCCTTGCTATTTTGAATGCGGTTTCATTCGCTTCGGAACCGCTATTTGAGAAAAAGGTTTTATAGGAATCCCCCAGCAAGTCACTAATTTTTGCAGATAACTTAATGGCTGGTGCATGGCTTAATGTCAGAGGGAAATACGACAGCTGCATCATTTGCTCTGCAGCGGCCTCTGCAATTTCTTTCCGGCCATGTCCCAGGTTCAGACACCAAAGACCGGATACACCATCCAAATATCGATTACCATCCATATCAGTAAACCATGAGCCTTCACCTGATTTGGCAATCATCGGACTGCTTCCTTCTGTATGCCGGCTCATCGCATGCCATAAGTGTTCCTGATCCTGATCAGTTAACTTTTTGTTATCATTCAGTTCTACTGTAGACATATTGCTTGCCTCCTTCTATTTTATAAACATTCAGGTTTGCATCTTATGGGAATCATGTTGCGGCTGGAATTTTGTGAGTTAATTCATGGGTGGGTGTATAAGGGTAGTTATGCGCCTCTGCAACTCTCTGATTAGTGACCTTTCCATTCATGGTATTGACCCCTTTTTCAAGAAAAGGATACTTTAAAATAGAATTTTCAATCCCAGTATTTGCGAGCATTAAGGCATATGGTGCTGTAGTATTGGCGAGGGCGTAGGTGGAAGTTCTTGCTACAGCGCCCGGAATGTTTGGAACCGCATAATGCAAAACACCATGCTTTACATATGTTGGAGAATCATGTGAGGTAATATGATCAATGGTTTCAATTGAACCGCCCTGATCAATGGCAACATCAATAATGACCGAATTCTTTTCCATTTGCATAACCATTTCTTCGGTTACTAACTGAGGTGCTTTTGCACCGGGGATGAGAACAGCCCCTATCACTAAATCGGCAAGTTTTACTTCCTGGGCGATATTGAACGGATTTGACATGACCGTCCTCACCCTGCCAGAAAAAAGATCGTCCAGCTGGCGGAGTCTTTCAGCACTTATGTCAATGATGCTAACATCTGCACCGAGGCCAACTGCCATTTTTGCGGCATTTGTTCCAACAACTCCACCGCCAATAATCACCACTTTTCCAGGCTTCACACCAGGAACACCGCCTAAAAGGACTCCTTTTCCACCATGAATCTTTTCAAGAAATTGAGCTCCAAGCTGGACAGACATCCTTCCCGCAACTTCGCTCATTGGAGTTAGGAGAGGCAATGATTTGTTATCCAGCTGAATGGTTTCATAAGCAACCGAGGTAACTTTTTTATCGACCAAATCCTTTGTCAATTCAGGTTCGGCTGCCAGATGCAAGTAAGTAAAGAGAATTAATCCTTTTCGAAAATATCGGTATTCATCTGGCTGCGGCTCTTTAACCTTCATGACCATATCCGCAGACCAGGCCTCTTTTGCACTTGAAACAACCGTTGCACCAGCTTTTTCATATTCCTGGTCAGAGATGCCGCTTCCTGCACCTGCACCCTTCTCAATCCAGACCGTATGGCCGGCATTAACAAATGCAGAAACACTTGCTGGAACAACGGAAACCCGGTTTTCATTATTCTTTACTTCCTTTGGCACACCAATAATCATGTCATCACTCCATCCTGCAAAATAGAAATATTAATCTTCTCGTCATGACGTCATGTCGTCCGTACCAGTTGTTGTATGACTAGCCTCAGTTGTAATTAAAACACAACCATTATTACTTTTCAATATTTTCTAAAAATTTTATATTATCGGAATTATCAATAGGTATTATTGTAAAATTGAATAACACTGCATTTAACTATAATTCTTTGATAGTTTTATTCTAAATGAGTACATATCCGAACGAAAATAAGCAGAATAGTATTCTATTAAGCTTCCATTAATGTCTGATAATAACCGTTCTATGTGAAGCACACTTAGGGAACATGGGACACCAAGCAGGTCTGCTTCTTCTTTAGATAAATAAGTACTTGTAATCATCTGTTCAGCTTCTGCAAACTTTAAGTCTAAACTTTGCTCAAGCAGATCATACAATGTCCCCTTTTCAATATCATATTGGGCGAGATTTTCACCAATTTCAATAGGGTAATACTGACTTTCAAGGGCCAATGGCTTATCGTTTGCATAGCGAATTCGCTTTATAAAGTATGCCTCTGTAAGTCCGCTGGCTTCCACGATTTCTTTTGCTGGAACAACAATGCCATTGTCCAATAATTTTGCATCAGGCTTCATCCCCATTTTTTTAATCACTTCTGTTGTACTGGTAATATTCCCAAGCCACTCTTCAATCGGTTTCTTTGAAATAAAAGTGCCTTTTCCGTGGACTTTTTTTAGCACACCTTCGTTAACTAAATGCGAAACTGCCTCTCTCACTGTGCTTCTGCTCACTTTATATGTATCCATCAACTCTCTTTCACTTGGAATTTTCTCATTGAAAGAACGATTGTCTATTAGCTCCTGCAGCTTATTTTTTAGTTGTATGTGAAGCGGAATAGGACTTTTGGAATCTAACTCTGTCATAATGAATGCCTCCTTACTATTTTTCAAAAAATCAAAATGTATAATTAATTATATAGATTACCCGAATTAATATCCATCCATTTACAGCAGATCCTCATGAGGAAATTTGCAAATTTTACTATTAACATTTAGTACAGTCAGCAGATTATTTGGAGAACCCACGAAAAAATGATATTAATTTAATTAGAGTCAATTAATTGGAAAAGGATGATTAAAAATGGATCACTTCATGAAACGGGCTATAGAACTGGCCATTAATAATGTAAAAGACGGCGGCCAGCCCTTCGGTGCCGTTCTGGTGAAAGATCAGGACATCATTGCTGAAGGCGTGAATGAATTGCATAAAAAGCATGATGTCAGCGGGCATGCTGAAATGCTCGCTATCCGGCGGGCACAGGAGCAGTTTCAAACGAATGATTTAGCCGGCTTTACGATGTATGCAAGCGGAGAACCTTGTCCGATGTGTTTAACTGCCATGTATTTCGCAGGCATCGATAAGGTGTACTATTGCCAATCAGTTGACGACGCTTTTAATGCAGGTTTAGGCAAGTCTAAAATGATTTATGAGGATTTGAAAAACGCAAGAGATGAACGGGGACTCAAAATATTGCAAATTCCATTAAATGAGGATCAAGACAATCCAATGAAGCTTTGGAAAGAGAAAGTTTAACAATTAACATCCCATCTGCTTAAAGATGGGATGCTAATTGTTTTTTTAGTTTTGGTCACCCTTTGATATTCTCACTCATTCTTTTAACAAACATCGTCAAAAAATAGGCTGCATAAGCAATCGAGATATCGATCAGAAAGATATAGAATTGATTCATTCCTTTTTTAAAATGCACCATACCGACCCGTTCCTCAAGAGTGGCAAATCCAAAGGCAAAAACAGCACTTGCTAAAATCGTGTAAAGCAGAAAGCTTTTCTTGTGGTTCGTGCAGTACTGATAGATCAGCAGGAAACCGACCGGTAAAGCTGATGCTGTCATGTTCAGTGCATAGGGAAACATGGGAAATAAAAAATGGGTGTGAACAAAATAACTATATCGCTCCAAAAAGCTGTCGGCGTACGTCCAAAGTATATGCACGGTATATCCAAAGAAGAAATTTTCAAATATTCTGGTCCGGTCAACTGATAGATATACAATAACGAGAGGCAGCACCATAAGTGCCAAAACCACCCAATACTGCCAGGTTCCAAGACCTGAATATTCTCTCTAGTAGGAAGAAATGAGTGCATTCATCTTTTCACTTTGCAAATATATTTGCTCCCAGTATTCACTATAACTCATAGAATTACCTCCAAAAACGCATCATCATCTTAAAAGAATTATGCATAATCATAGTTTTCTACCCGTGCATCAATAAGCATTTTTTTAAATGTATCTCCTTTTTGAACCCCTAATATCCTCTGACCATATTCAAGGAAAGACATAAGCTCGTTTTCCGATAAATGGCTCATATTCAGCGGAAATTGTTCCATCCCTTTTACCTCATCCATAATCTGATCCAATAGTTCCTTTCCGCTCTTAGAAATAGCCACACACTTATAGCGGAGCTGCTCTTTATTGGCCGTGATTTCGATCAGTCCTTTTTCCTTTAACGGTTTTAAAAGCCTGGTTACAGTCGATAGATGCCAGCATCCCAGTTCACTTATTTGGGTCGGGCTTAGTTTTTGATTATGAGTGCCAAGCAGAAACAAAATATGCTGCTGAGCAGGCGTCAGCTTAAACTTCTTTTCAAGCTCCGCCCAATTCTTTTCCATGCAGAAGTATAGTGCCCTTATGACAAGCAATGTCTGCTGTTTCAATAGAATGTTCATCCTCTTTCCCCTCACTTGCAGATGCAATTGTATTTACAAGTATTGTTTGAGAGATGGTTAATTTTATGCAAAAAAAATAGAGGTTCACTTTCCTGCCTCTATTTTCGTCCTATTCTTTTTTCCACAGAGTTTCTGATTGACTCTATCATCTCCTCAGACAAATTCGCTGGAAGTGACGAGCCATCATTAAATACCCAGGCGTTGATCACCTCAAGATCTGCTTTTTTAAATGTTATGCTATAAGTATTATTTTCCTGGAGAAATTCAGTTGTGACATATTCTTCTCCATCAAATTCATCATCAATAATCATGCTGGTAATTTCGTATGGATTCACAAGTAATCTCCTTCAGCTTTTTTACCACTTAGGATGCACCTGGCTCATCAAATTATTCGAAAATGTTTAGGACTTCATTATAATGGTATCTATGGTTTTATAAGCAACAAAAAATGTTGCAAGGGAGTATGCGGCTTCTGTGATGCCGAATAAAAAAACAGAACTTCCAAAGATAATGGTATTCATTAAAAGGATGCATTGCCCGATGGTTAAAGGCAAACGCTCGCTGAATAAAATCGCCAAAACTTCTGTACCATCCAGACAGGCTCCAAACCGTATAATGAGACCCACTCCCATTCCCAGCAAAAGGCCTCCCAGAATAATGATCAGCAGGGGATGGTTAGTCACTTCCTCAAATGGGGCCAATATGTATGTCTCCCCTGCCAGCAAGGAACTGGCAAACAGGCTTAACACCAAAAATCTTCCCCCTAAAAAGAAAAAGCCTGCCACTAAAAAGGGGAGATTCAACAGCAGGATCAAGGCACCCACATCTACATGAAAGACATGTGAAAGGATGATGCTCAATCCAACAATACCTCCATCAATAACATAATTTTTCACAAGGAATAATTGCAGGGAAACAGCCACAAGTGTTGTTCCGAATATGATAATCAGCCCATTTTTAAAGGTGGAAAAATTACCCTTTCGTCTTTGGCTTAAATAGTATTGAACGCTATTTCTATACACTGGCCATCTCCTTTTGTTCAGACTGGCTTATGTATTGAAATATATTCCCAAAAATCAATAAAATGCAGAAGCCTTCTTTCTATTTTAATAGTTTTCAAGTAAAAAAAAGATAGAATTCCTTCATATCAGAGTGTAAAATATATTCAGCCAGTTGAAAAACTGACACAGACATCCATTTGTATAGGAGGAAGGAACGCACAAATAGGAATACTTCAAGCAGCCTTTAAATATATTTAATTTTCAGAAAACTAAATAAAAAGAGGTTGATTTACATGGAAATGGATGCATCTTATAAAGAACAAACGATTTTTGATCATGTTGGAAATAAGATTATTACAGAAGATCGGGAAATTCATATAATTGCCAGATTTGCAGAACCATTGATCGTGGTTCTGGGAAATGTTTTGAGCGATGAAGAATGTGACCAGCTGATTCAGCAATCAAAAGATCGCATGCAGCGTTCAAAAGTTGCCAACTCCATTGAAGTTGATGAACTAAGAACCAGCAGCAGTACTTTTTTCCATGAAGGGGAAAATGAAATTGTCGCGAGAATTGAAAAAAGAGTATCCCAAATCATGAACATTCCAGTTGAGCATGGTGAAGGGCTGCAGATCCTCAATTATAAAATAGGCCAGGAATATAAAGCTCATTTTGACTTCTTCTCTTCAACCAGCAGAGCAGCAAGCAATCCGAGAATCAGCACGCTTGTCATGTACCTGAATGATGTGGAACAGGGCGGGGAAACGTATTTTCCAAAGCTTAACTTCTCCGTTTCTCCACAAAAAGGCATGGCAGTGTATTTTGAATACTTTTATAATGATCAGAACTTAAACGACCTGACGCTTCATGGCGGAGCACCTGTTATCATCGGTGATAAATGGGCAGCTACGCAATGGATGAGGAGAAAGAAATTATAGATAGAAAAACACTTGGGAAAATCTTTCTCCAAGTGTTTTTTAAAATACAAATCATTTGTAATTGTCCAGCTTCAGCGCCTGCCACCATCGAGGTCACGAAACGGGGGTGGGCAAGGCGCTTCTGCTTTTCTTAGAACCACAGTCTCTTATGATAGTCATAATCAGAGGTATCGTAACTCTCTTCCCCTTCTAAATTAGGGGCACACTTTTCACAAGGTTCTTCCTGCTGGCCATGTTCACATTGTTCCATTAAAAGTTCCACCTGAACGCATCCCCTTTCCTATCTGTTATTTTAATTATATTGAAAGCGTTTACAGATGTCTTGTACAATTTGTTGGAAAATCGTTAGAAAGTGCCTATCCAATGGCACATTTTAACGTCAAAAACAGACATTCCTGTCGCATTTTTGTTGAATGTGTAATCCGAATATAATACTTAAGTGCCTCCTTCCGGGTATATGCCTACTTCATCATACTCCCGGACAACTCCACCTTATGTATCTTTTATAAATAACCATTAATTTTTTCTTACTCAAGGTCTCCAGTTATAAGCAAACCCTATGATTCTTTCAGCAAAAAAAGCCATCAAATCAATCGTGAATTGCAGGCAAGCTTCTATGTACATGCAATACTGGGAATGATTACGGAATGGATAAATCATGGGTTTGAATATGATTCAAACTATATGTCGGAACAGCTGCTGAAATTCTTAAAGAGCAGACATGGAGATGATGTGTTCAAATTAACTTGAATGAAACAAATGTCAACTATTTCCATTAAATCATCGTAAATCGCGTTTATACCATAAAAAAACAAACACATTTTTTCATCCCACCCCCAAAATTATATAATGACAACCTAAATTTTTGTTGATGGTCATTTTTTGTCGAAATAATGATCCGCTGAATGTTTGGAGTAAATTGTATTTACACTCCTAAAGCTATTAATTAATACATAATTCGACATTACTTCTTGGGAGGAATGAATGTGGATCGTTTTTTCAGGTGGATTGTCAGATCTTTGTTTGCACCTGTCTCCGGAAATGCAGGAGCGATTGCAAGTACTCTAGGTTTTTTTCTGGCATTTTTACCTTTGGATAGTTTTAGTATTCCATTATTGTTTGTTTGTTCACTGCTGCTGCGCCTAAATATTATTGCCTTATTCCTGGGCACTCTGATTACTGTTTTTATACCTTACATACACGAGCTGCCTTTAATGGATTTTGGCCCATTTGAAGATTACTGGTTCATTTCATCACTTAAAAGCAATATATTAACCTCGGAATCAATTGCATCAGGAATCTTCGGAGGTTTGGTAGGACTAGTCTGCTATTTTTTCTTCCACTGGTTTTATAACCTGGGGCTGAAAAAAAATGAGGAAAAACAGGAATATATATTTCTTGACCCTGCTAAAAGCCGGTGGTCCCTCATTAAACGAATGAGTGCGGGCTTCACTCTATTAATTGTTATTATATTTACATTTTTTATAGAGAGCATGAATACAACTCCCAAGTTTCCTGAGCTGCATCTGGATCAAAGCCCATCAAGTACAGATATAGATCCGATTAACAATGCCTTTAGTGAAGAAGATTTGGCATCTCAGATTCAAAAGATAAATTCTGAAGCAGATAAATCAGAAAAGCTAAACATGTCACAAACTACACAAAAACAAGAGGTGTATGGATTCTATGTCAATTGGGACAAGAATAGCAAAACATCCTTCAAGAAAAATAAAGAGTCCATAACCACTCTAGTCCCTGAGTGGATGCATGTTACACCAGATCTATATCTCAAGTCCTCAATTGACTGGTCCATTGTAAAAGAAGCAAATAAACATGAAATCAAAATTCTGCCATTAGTGAATAATTTTATAGACAACAAATGGGATTCAGATGTTCTCCACCGATTATTCACGGCTCCAGGTGCTGAAGACCGCTTTATAGAAGACATGCTTTTTTATGTGAAAATAAATGAATTTGAAGGTATTAATATTGACTTTGAAGCAATTAAACCAGCTGACAAGGATCATTTTACTCAGTTCATGAGTAAGGTTTATAAAGCCTTCCACAAGGAAGGTTTAATGGTGACATTGGATGTTCCGCCGAATGATGAAAGCTACGATTATGCTTCTTTAGCAAAATACGCTGACCGTGTGATTGTCATGCTCTATGACCAGCATTATTCCATGAGCACACCAGGTCCTGTCGCTCAAACGGATTGGGTAAAGGAGAACTTGAATCAAGCTGATATTCCCTCCGGAAAATTGGTTGCAGGCTTAGGAACATACGGTTACGACTGGGAAGAAGATTCTGGTAAGCCCGCAGCTGACTTGACTTTTGGAGATATTATGAAGCTGGGGAGTGAGGCTAACCTCAATATCAATTGGAGTAAGGAAGCTGGAAACCCGTACTTACGGTACAGACAAAATGGAAAAAATCATACTGTCTGGTTTTTGGATGCTGCTACATTTTATAACCAGATGAACCTTGCAATAAATCACGGCTCTACCGGAATAGCAATATGGCGTCTGGGTTCCGAGGATCCCTCTATCTGGAGATTTCTTAACAAGCCTAAGGAAAACATTAATCCTTCTCCAGTGCTAAGTACTATTGAAAGTCCTTTCTCAGCACTTCATACAGGGAACGGAGAGGTTTTGAAAATCGCTTCACAAACTGAAAAAGGAAAAAGGACGATAGAAATGGATTCCAATGGAATGATAAAAAAGGAATCCTATGTTAAATATCCAAAGCCTTTTGAAGTAATCCGCCATGGTAATTCCAGCAAAAAAGAAATCGTCCTTACTTTTGATGACGGTCCGGATCCAGCCTACACACCAAAAATATTGGACATATTGAAGAGGTATGAGGTAAAAGGCACCTTTTTTATCGTTGGAGAAAATGCAATGATGCATCCTCAGCTGGTTAACAGGATTTATGATGAAGGGCACGAAATCGGAAATCATACCTTTACACACCCTGATATTACATCCATCACACCATCTCGTTTACGTATGGAATTGAATGCAACTCAACGCTTAATTCAAGGCATAACCGGTCATTCTATGACTCTTTTTCGCCCACCATACATAGCAGATACGGAACTGGGTACAAGAAACGAGCAGCTTCCTATTATGGAAGCTCAGAAGCTAGGCTATACCATGGTCGGCCAATCCATTGACTCTGGTGATTGGCAAGGGTCTTCAGCAGATGAACTTGTAAATCGAACATTGGATCAGCTGTCCCAAGGTAACGTAATTTTGCTTCATGATGCTGGCGGTGACCGCTCCAAAACAGTGGAAGCCCTTCCGATTATTATTGAAACACTTAAAAATCGCGGCTACACATTTACGACAACTGCTGGTTTAATTGGGAAAACTGATAATGAGATCATGCCTTTTGCTGATCAGGAAAACCCTTATTCTGTTTATGATAAAGCGGTATTTAAGGTCATTAAAAGCTGGAACACTGGAATTAGCTTTTTGTTTTACTCAGCCATTCTTTTAGGTATTTTTCGTATTATTTTTCTTGTTTTCCTGTCCAGGAAACAGGTCAAAAGGTATAAAGAGACCAAGATTGACCCTGGCTTTACTCCACATGTCAGTGTAGTAATTGCTGCTTATAATGAGGAAAAAGTCATTTGCAAAACCGTAGATTCAATTTTATCCAGTGACTATCCGGATTTTGAAATATTGATTATAGATGATGGCTCAAAGGATCATACTGCTCGTGCAGTTGAAGAATCTTTTGCAGATAACCCCCGCGTGAGGTTAATTAAGAAAAACAATGGCGGAAAATCTTCGGCTGTTAACCTTGGATTTAAGGAAGCTAAGGGGGAAATAGTGATTGCTTTAGATGCTGATACCCTCATTGCAGAAAATGCCATTTCTTTGCTTGTTAGCCATTTTAAAGATGATCAAGTGGCTGCTGTTTCGGGTAATGTAAAGGTTGGCAATAAGGGGAATCTCCTAACGAACTGGCAGCATATTGAATATGTGACAGGCTTTAACCTGGAAAGAAGAGCCTTTGCAGCTCTCAATTGCATTACCGTTGTACCAGGTGCCATCGGTGCATGGAAAAAGTCTGCAGTTGAAGAAGCTGGTTACTTTAGTGAGGATACACTTGCAGAGGATACGGATATCACACTTGCACTATTGCGCAAAGGGAAGAAAATTGAATTCGAAGAAAAGGCTTATGCTTATACAGAAGTGCCTGAAGATATTAAAAGCCTGGCAAAGCAGCGCTACAGATGGGTATATGGTACTCTCCAATGCCTTTGGAAACATCGTGAGGCATTATTTAACAAAAAACATCATTCATTAGGCTATGTTGCTCTTCCTAACATGTGGCTCTTTCAATATGTTTATCAAACCATTTCTCCTATTGCAGAAATATTGTTTATCTTTGCCCTTTTCAGCACAAAACCTGAAAAAGCAGCCATTGGATTTGTTCTTTTTTACTTGATGGATTTCTTTACCTCCCTATATGCTTTCAGGCTGGAGAAAGAAAGCCCTAAACCACTGGCCTCATTGTTTTTACAGAGAATTTTATATAAACAGCTGATGACCTATGTGGTCGTAAAATCGATATTCTCCGCCATAAAAGGTGTAACCGTTGGCTGGAATAAACTTAAACGAAAAGGCAATGTAACCCAGGATAATTCTATTGTGAATAGTAAATGAATATAAAGGCCTTTCCCAATATTGGGAGAGGCCTTTTGCTAAATAATTTATAACAATGAAAGGATAAAAGGATCACCTCCTAATGATGATCCTTTTAGAAAGATTTACAGATTCTTTCCATTGTTTTCTTTGTCTTCTTTTCCTTGGCTAGCCCGATTGCTCTCTGCTTTTTCTTTGGCGGCTTGGGAAACTTGCTGACCATGGTTGAGTGTTTTTGCAGCAGGACTTGTTGTGCTACTTCCTCCCGTGCCAGAGGCAGGTGTGCTTGGATCATTTGTGCTGGTCTCAGGTTTCGTTGCTTCATTTGTTGTCTTGCTTCCCGCAGGTGCAGAGGCTGGCTCCGGTGCTGATGGTTTTTCGTTTGAGGCAGATACAGCTTTTGAAACAGGATTTACAGCAGGTTTTCGATTGGATATTTCGGTATTCGTTTGAACAGCAACAATCATCTTATTGCTTTTCTCTTCCTTTTTTAATGATTCTTCAAAAGCAGGAGCATCTTCAGTAATCGGCTTTTGTTTCTCATTCTCTTGCGCAGCCAGTATTTTTGCTTCCCCCTTTTTGTCAATTTGTCTGTTTACTTCAGGTTTTTGTTGAATACCTGATAAAACAGAAGAGTGTTCCTCTGAAAAAAGTTTAGTAGCTTTCAGCATGCCATTGGCAACAGAAAACGTGATAGACCCTGCTATTACCATCGCAAGGGCTCCTTTAGCTGGTGATTTCATATTTTTCTCCTCGTGACTTGTGTTTGATTATATTCAAAGAATACGAAGGAGAATCTTTATATTATGGGGGTATAATATAATAGTTTTTAGAGTTAATTTCATTATTTGCTTACTTCTGAAAAACTGCCATTCCTTAAAATTTTTATGAGCTGCCTGGCAGTGAACTGCTGGAAATGTCGTAAAACAGTCAGACTTATACAATATTTAAATTATGATGAGACTTGGCTATTTTGTCCGGACAATTACCTGTATTAGAAAAGAACCATCTGAATTGAACTGTACCCCCATTTACGGACAGTTTTAAAAAAGCGCCTATGCGGCTAGTAAGTGACCTCGGTATTGTACCGGGGTCATTTTATTTAAGCCCCATTGATAACGGTGATGATTATAATCTTCGATTACTCGCTCTACTTCCTTCGTTACATCCTTTAAATTATCCAGTGATTTATACTCTGCCAGATCTTTAAAATGTCCAAAGAAGCTCTCCATTGGTGCGTTATCCCAACAGTTTCCCTTTCGAGACATTGATTGAGTTAAGCCAAGCTCTTTCACTTTGCTTTGGAATAGAGGATGAGTGTAGTGCATACCTTGGTCAGAATGTAATATGGCTTCAGGGTGAAAATAATTGCCAACAGTGCCTCCAACTTTTTCAACGTCTTATAGACGATGTCCATATCTAATGACGTGGACAGGTGGTACGCAATAATTTCCCTTGTAGCTCCGTCCTTTACGCAGGATAAATATGCTCTTTGACCCTTTCCATAATAGAGATATGTAATGTCAGTAAGCAGGACTTTCCCTGGTTCCTCCTGATTGAATTCTCGGTTAAGCAGGTTCGGGCAGGTTCGATGTTCCTGGGTTGCCTTGGCCATCTTTCGATAAGGGTTGGCTTTCCTTACTTTTGTTTCAAGATTATATTTTGCCATCAAACGCCTAATCTTTTTGTGGTTCATTACAGCTGAATAATCATTCTCCAGGATCATTTTAATCTGGAGGGCACCTACTTTTTCTTTTTTGCTTATAAATATTTCTTGAATCAACTCTATGTCCAGTTCATCCTGCTCATCACGTTGTGCCCGTAAATGTGCAGCCTTCAACCAATCATAGTAGCCACTTCTGCTAACACCTGCCAGCTCACACAAGTAGGAAACAGCTTTCTTTAACTGATGTATTCTGATGGTTTTCTCGATTAGAGAAAACTTTACAGCTGTCGTTAGAATCGTTTCTTCTTCAAGGCCTGCCTTTCTAGTTCTTCCAGCTTTTTTAAGAAATCATTCTCTGCCTCAAGGAATTTAATCCTTGCCTCAGCCTTCCTTAGTTTCTCCTCAATGGAAAGTTGCTTTGAAGAAGGACGTCCAGTACTCCCTTTACCACGACGTTCCGTAAGGAGACCTTTCTCTCCATACCTTTCAAATGTTTCTCTCCAGCGCTGCAGGCAACGTTTGGGCTGTTCTTTGCCAATCATCTCAAGATCAAAGCCTTGTTCAATAAAGATTTGCGATGGTGGTTTTCCATTTTTGTAATCCTTAACTGCTTTTAGCTTAAATCCCGGACTATAGGAGATTGACCTTTCAGAAGCGTTCAAAACATTGGGATTCTTCTCAAGCTCTTTAATTTGGAATTCATTATAAATATTCTTACTCATGATAATCCTCCGCCTATATTCATTAAATCTATTGAAACACAAAAAACCCCAGATAGGGGCACTTTTTTATCAGTGTCCGCTATCCGGGGTACAGTTCAAATGATCAAGATGGTTCTTTTCTTATGCCTGAAACTCCTTATTATCAATTTTAATTATAGCATCATTAGAATCCGCAGCAATTTTTTTCGTTTCATTCACTAGCTCCAGAATATTTCCGCAGCATTTCTGTGCTCCTTTAATAACCAGTGGAGTTCCTAACCTGTCCAGACCTAAGCCTTTGGATATGAATCTCCCGATAGTCATAGCAAGCGGGACTGCAGGTGAAGTATCAGAGAGGACGATTTTATCATTAATTCCTATATGGCTGTTTAATAAATGGCAAAAGTGATGCTTGTTTCAACTGCCAGCTTAGAAGATCTCCTTCCAAGGGTGTACACCTGATTTCCTTCGTCATCCTCACCATGAAAAATAAATTTTCCTGCATCCTTCTTTGTCAATTTATTAAAATACGGCAGCTCAATTATTTCTTCTTTTTCCAGTTTGCGGTGCTGAATGATTTTCAGATGGTATGCCGCTGCCAGGGATGTTGTATGAGTTCCCCCAAAATCATGGTAGATATAAATCATCATCTTCCTCTCCCTATTCATCAGTCTTCCTCAATGCAAGGATTAATTATTAGCTCCTCTGCAATAAATTTTCCTGGACTTTATTCATATTTTACTCAATTAAGATTTTTTAATTAGTTAATGAGTATATTTCTCATAAGAACACCTGCAAATTTAACTATCTAAACAAGTAAAGGCTGCCCCCAGGCAGCCATTTTGAGTTTGCTATAGTTTTTCTCCGTTTGACTCTATCACATCTTTATACCAATAAAAAGATTTCTTCTTTTTTCGTTCCAATGTTCCGCTGCCATCATCATGCTTGTCCACATAAATATAGCCATAGCGTTTTGAAAACTCGCCTGTTGACATGCTGACCATATCGATGCAGCCCCAGCTTGTATAGCCCATTAGCTCGACGCCATCTTCTATAGCTTCACCCATTGCTTTTATATGCTCGCGAAGATAGTCAATCCGGTAGTCGTCATGGATGCTGCCATCCTCTTCTTCCTTGTCATAGGCCCCAAGTCCATTTTCTACGACAAATAGCGGTTTCTGATAGCGGTCATATAACTGGTTCAAGCTGATCCGCAAACCTTCAGGGTCGATTTCCCAGCCCCAGTCACTTGTTTCCAGGAACGGGTTCCTTACCCCGCCAATGATGTTCCCTTCCGACGAATCGGCATCTGTTTTAACCTTCTTTTCAGTGCGGGACATATAATAGCTGAAGCCAATATAATCAACAGTGCCCTCCTTTAACAAATCCAGGTCGCCTTCCTGTATGTCCAGGCTGATATGATTTTCCCTAAAGTATCTTTTAATAAAAGCCGGGTACTCCCCGCGCACTTGTACATCACCACAAAAGTAATTGAAAAGCTGCTCTTCCTGCAGAGCATACATGACATTTTCCGGTTTGCTGTCATAAGCATACACAGGCGCAAATAAAATCATGCAGCCAATTTTTGACTCAGGAGTGATCTCATGGCATGCCTTTACAGCGATTGCGCTTGCGACCAATTGATGGTGATAGGCCTGGAAGGTCGGCTGATATTTATCTTCTTCACATTGATAGGAGAAGCCAAGCCCATTAATCGGCATGACCAATCCGCTATTGATCTCATTAAAAGTCATCCAGTACTTTACTTTATCTTTATACCTGCTCAGAATCGCTTTAGCGTACCTCTCAAAAAAACTGACAACTTTGCGGTTTCTCCACCCGCCATATTCTTTAACTAAATGAAGAGGCATTTCATAATGAGAGATCGTTACAACCGGCTCAATCCCATATTTCTGCAATTCATCAAAAACACGATCATAAAAAGCAAGTCCTTCTTCATTTGGCTCCGTCTCATCGCCATTCGGAAAAATGCGGGTCCAGGCTATCGACATGCGGAATGCCTTGAAGCCCATCTCAGCAAATAAGGCAATATCTTCTTCATATCGATGATAGAAATCGATTGCTTCATGATTGGGATAATAAAATTGATCCTCATGAATTTCGAAGTCAAACCCAGGCTTCATTAAGATATTGTATCGTTCTTTTCCTCCAGGAAGGACATCCGCAATATTCAATCCTTTATTCCCTTCCTTATATCCACCTTCAATTTGGTTCGCTGCAGTGGCGCCTCCCCACAAAAAACCTTTAGGAAAATCGTATTTTTTCATTTCATTACCTCCAATACCTGCTATTTTTTAATATTTGTTTAAATGGATTTTTTATGTTACCCGAAAAGGGATATAGAAGAAGCTTAAATCGATACAAGCTAAACCCATAAATTAAAGGTATTTTCCATTGTATGGAGAATATGTAAAATAAACACAATGAAAGCGGTGAGTAGATGAAATCAATTGCTTCCCCGATTGCAAGCAAAGTGAACAATGTTTTTATTCATGTCAGCGACCTGAAAAGGTCGGCTGAATGGTATAGCACACTGCTTGGATTGCCTTTTAATAAGGATACTGTAGAATCCCCGGTATACAACATTCCTGTCACCTCTGAAACCGGTCTTACATTGGATGACCACACCTTTGATCCATCATTCAGCCTGGATCCTTCCGGTCACGTTTTATTTAATTTCTTCGTCCAGGATATTGATGAGGCATACACTTTTGTTAAAGATCAGGGAATCACCATTGTAAAGGAAATAGAGCGGATTGGAGATTTTGCTTATTTCAACTTTCAGGACTTAGATGGAAATGTATTGATGATCTGCAATTGTTAATGATTAAATCTGTGGCTATATGGCCATGGATTTTTTTATTTACAGCATTCTCCGCTGGACATCCCCCTGCACCTGGCGTATACTAGCCATATTTATGTAAAAGATTAACAGCTTCATAGAAAGAAAGGTGTTTAACATGATTCACAATCCCACTGGAAAAGAGAGGCTTGCGCTGGCTTTTCTTCTCAGCATGCTTGGAATTTTGGGACCATTCAATATTGATATGTATTTGCCAGGCTTTCCAGATATCGCTGATGATTTCAGTGCCCGAGCTTCACTTGTTCAGATGAGTTTAACAGCCTGTTTGATTGGACTTGCGGCCGGACAGGTTATTGTCGGACCGCTCAGTGATTCGCATGGAAGAAGAAAACCTCTTCTAATCGGGATCTCTCTCTTTGCCGTATCTTCCCTTTTATGCGCCATTTCACCAAATATTGCAGCCTTTATTGCAGCCCGCTTTCTGCAGGGATTAACCGCCTCTGCTGGAATCGTCCTATCCCGCGCTGTTGTCCGTGATGTGTTCAGCGGAAAAGAGCTCACGAAATTTTTTGCCTTGCTTATGGTCATTAATGCAACGGCTCCGATGATAGCGCCAATGACAGGCGGTGCCCTGCTTCTGATTCCTTTCGCAAGCTGGGAAACCATATTTTATTTTCTAAGCTTTTTGGGATTATTTATTACCATTGTTATCTATTTCCGATTAAAAGAAACCCTTCCTCCAGAAAAACGGGTCCCAAGCTCCATTGGAAATTCCGTTAAAAGCATGGGTGGCCTTTTCAGGGACCGTTCCTTCATCGGGTATGCCCTTATCGTAGGATTCATACATGGCGGAAGCTTTGCTTATGTTTCGGGGACACCTTTTGTTTATCAGGGGATTTATGGAGTATCGCCTCAGGTGTTCAGCATCCTGTTTGGCATTAATGGATTGGCCATTATTACGGGGAGTTTCCTAATTGGCCGCCTGGCAGGTGTCATTCCGGAAAGAAGCCTGCTCCGGACAGCCGTCTGCATTGCCGTCAGTGCCACTTCTTTACTTTTAATCATGACCATCCTTAAAGGGCCGCTATTCATGCTTGTCATTCCGATTTTTATCTATATGACCTCAATGGGGATGATCATCACCAGCTCGTTTACATTGGCCATGAAAAATCAGGGGCACCGTGCTGGCAGTGCCAGCGCCGTTATTGGCATGCTTCCTTTAGTGCTGGGTTCAGCTGTTTCCCCTTTGGTGAGCATTGATGAAACCACTGCCGTACCAATGGGTGCCATCTTATTTATTACATCATTCATCGGCTTTGTTTTCTTCTTCACGTTAACGAAAGAAAAAACAAAAAGAAGCAGACAGAACCTGAAGCTGCATGCGGAGGGATAATTCCCTCCGGCTCCCATGCCGATTATAAAACTCTAATCTTTTACTTCCTCGATAATCGAATGACCTTCAGTCCCTTCATCATCCTGCCATTGCCATTTTTCATATAGCCTGATGCGGCCGTCCTGCAATATTTCAGGTTTTGAATGACATTTCCCGCCGCGTATTTCATTTTTGTTATTCACATGATTATATCTAAATTCTAAACTGCCATCTTCATTTACAATTCCAATAATTGTCCCCTGAATAATCTCTCCCCCGCCATAAGCAGCAGATATAATGTTTCCCTCCTGTTTATACTGAAAAAAGGTCTTTGATGATACTTCACCATTCTCTGTATTTTGAACAGAAACAAAGGTACGGCCATTGTAGTTCATTAAAATATCCTCCCGGCGGATTGGTTTTTAAACTCAAACCCAATATGTATTCCAAAACTCCAGTGCTTCTACAAATCCCCTTTTAAAATAGAGTACATATACAAATCATCAAATTTTCCATTTGTATATTCATAATGCCTAAGCAAACCTTCTCTCGTGAATCCCTGCCTCTCAACCAGCTTCTGGGATGAGAGATTTTTAGGCTCTATCAGGGCTTCTATCCTTTCAAGCTCAAGGTGTTCAAATCCGAATTTCAAAACCCTCTCAAGGGCTTCATTGGCTATCCCTTTTCCCCAATGCTCTCTGCTTAGTTCATAACCGACTTCACTTCGGAAATGTCTGGGATTCCTATTTAGGAAACCGCAGCTCCCGATGACCTTCCCGGAATCCTTTAGGGTGATGCCCCAGCGCATTCCTGTGCGATTTTTATAAATGGATTTATACCATTCTATTTCACCCAGCACCTCTTCGACAGATTCACAGGCCGAGATTCCCATATGCTTTACAACCATGTGATCTGACAGGTATACAAACATATCTTTTGCATCTTCTTCAGTTGCTTCTCTTAAAATTAATCTTTCTGTTTCAAGAATCGGAAATACTGTTTCCAACGGATTGCCTCCTCTGCTTTATATCTTTCTTCAACTATACCAAATTGCTGTAAAAAAATCCTATCATATGGAAATTACTTCAAACCCAGCTTTATCCATGTTAAACTCTATTATTAGTAAAACTTAAACAAAGAGGAGAATTTCTGTGAAACGTTATGCTTTATGGCTGCTGTTTGCCGCATTGATTCTTTCAGCATGCAGCAATGACAAAGAGAAAGCGGCAGCTGATTTATCAGGTAAAGAAGAACAGAAACAAGAAGACAATAAAGAAAAAAAGCAGGAAAGCATTTTAGCAGAGTCTGAGAATATTAATTTAGAGATTTCTGAAGAAAGCCTGCTGAACTTGGCCCCTGGAACACTAATGGAAGGGCTCACATACGAAAAGGACATTGAGGCAATTGAATTTAATGTGCCTGAAACTGATCCTGAGCTTATAAGCAAGATGACCCCCAAACTGGAAGAGCTGACGAAAGAAGCCAAAGATACAGACTCGATTAAAAAAGGGCTTCTTTCCCTGCTGGCGAGTCCGAATTATAAAAACATCATTGAAAAGTCCAATGCCTACAAACCGGATTTTGAAGAGCCTTACCTGCCGGATCCCACTAAATCAGAACCTGGGGAAGAAGAAAAGGCATCAGAACAGGCCATTATTCTTCTTGATGCCAGCTCAAGCATGCTGCTGCAGGCAGGCGGCAAAATGAAAATGGATATTGCTAAAAGTGCCGTAAAGAGTTTCGCCCAAACAATTGGCCAAAGCAGCGAAGTTTCCCTTGTTGTATATGGCCATAAAGGCTCTGAAGCGGACGCTGATAAAGAAATTTCCTGTACAGGAGTAGAGGAAGTCTACCCGATGGGGAAATATTCCAAGAAGGAGTTCCACGAAGCCGTTGATTCATTTGAAAGCAAAGGCTGGACACCTCTTGCAGGTGCCATTCAAAAGGCTGCAGAAATGAGCAGCGGTTATGACGGGTCAACAACGATCTACATTGTCAGTGACGGTGCCGAAACATGTGATGGCGACCCCGTCCAGGCCAGTAAAAACCTTGTGAAAAACAACAGCAGCAATACTGTTAATATCATTGGGTTTGATGTAGATGGAAAAGCCGAGAACCAATTAAAAGCAGTAGCCGAAGCCGGCAATGGGGAATATTTAAAAGCGGACAACCCGGATGAATTGAAAAACACGATCCAATACGAGTGGCTTCCTTCTGCAGGAGACCTGGCCTGGGCATTTACATTGTCGCCAAGCCCATGGGAAATGATGGATGAGTATGAACTGGGAGAAGTTTATCCCCGCCAAATATTTACGATCGGCAGGCGTGAAGCACATCGAATCCTTGATGCTGTTACAGTCATGGGAGACAATGGCTGGATCACTGATGAGCAGCGATCAGAACTTCGTGATTGGGGCTATGAACGAAGCGAGCAAATGAAGGACCTCTATTTAGAACTCTATGAAAAAAACCGAAATACAGCTGATGCACAAAGTGATGAAATCAAGCAGAGAGTCGACGAATGGGTTGAAAAAATGAAGGCTCTAAAGAAAGAGCGCGGTGACATTTGGTAAAAGACTTATGAAATTAAGATTGCTCAGGGCTAAATGCTCTGAGCATTTTTTGTTTGAACAAAGTTATAAAACTCTTAATATTGCAAAATTTGTCCAATTATGTGATAAAATGTAATGGTAAAAATTAACTCACCCAAGGAGGTCAGTGCTTTGTTCAGTGCAGGTGTTTTAGGTATCGGTGTAAACATACCACAAAATATTATAACGAATGAGATGATTGCCAAACGTTTCGGTATTACACACGAAGAAATTTGCAGAAAAACGGGCATACTGGAAAGACGCTACGAATCTCCAGACTCATCACTTACAGATATGTGCGAAATTGCTGGAAAACGTGCGATAGCAGACGCAGGGGTCAACCCGAAGGATATTGACATGGTGATTATTGGAACAAACACACATGACACCCACATTACGGCTGCGCTGGTTCAGGACAGAATCGGTGCTGCACAATGTGCGGGACTGGACCTTCATTCAGGCTGTTCCAGCTTTATCACAGCCCTGGCAACCGGGGCCCAATTTGTTCAGACAGGATTGTATAAAAACGTATTAGTCATTGCTGTCGACAAATGCTCCTCCCTCTTGAATCCGATGGATAAAAAGACGGCGCTGCTGTTTTCAGATGGAGCTGCTGCTGTTGTCTTAGGCCAGGTGGATAAAAGCAATGGTATTCTTGGCATCCATATGCAAATGGATGGAAGCGGGGGAAAATATCTTCATCTTGATGAAAACAAGCACATCAAAATGGACGGAAGAGCCGTTTTTGAATTTGCAGTAGACAGATTTCCCCAAGCGGTTCATAAAGTTTTGGAACTATCTGGCCTGAGCTTGCAGGAAGTCGATTTCATCATCCCTCACCAATCCAACTTGCGGATTATTGAAGCAGGAACAGCACGCCTGGGCTTTCCTATGGAAAAAGTTCATACCAAAACCATACAATATTACGGAAACTCTTCTGCACCTACGATAGCTATTGGTCTTCATGAAGAAGTGAAGGAAGGCAAAATAAAAGACGGGGATGTGGTTGTACTGGCTGGATATGGTGCAGGTCTCGGCTGGGGAGCCATTGTCATGCGCTGGGGACAAACATCGAAACAGCTAATTTAAGGCCGCCTAAATGGGGCTTTTTTATTATTTTACAGCACCATAGAGGGGAGGAATTAATCCTCTTTGGAAGCATAGCTGTTCATTAAAGTAAAATGCCTGTTCAGCTCGTTTTCATTTATGGAAATCCTGATCGATAAGTCTTTTGTTCGCAAAACATACTCTTTAATGCCAATAAATTCAGATTCAGCAATCAGGTAAAAGTGCGTTCCCTTCTTTAATCCTTTAAAATGATTCTTTAATTTATATTTTTTCATGATCTTATCTTGGTGCTCCTATAGCTTTTCAGATTAGATGAGATTGAATCTCTAGAATAGATATTATACACCTTTAAGCAGCAAATGTTCATGAAAACAGAAAAATGCGGCCATCCTGATCGGCCGCCTAACTTTTTTCTATTCTGCTGCTGAAAGCTGTTCTTTGGATTTGAGCACCTGGATATAAACTCCTGTCAGTGTTTGAGTCAGCAGAAAGATAGGAAATGAATGAGCGATCCGATACCCTTTCTGCAGCGTAATGATTCCCGCGGCAGTTAACACCCATTGAAAGAAAACTCCTAATAAAGCCCAGACCAAAACATAAATAATGAATGTTTTTTTCCCGATCTTCATTTTTTCATAAAAGTAAAAAAAGAAGTAGCCAAATGGGGCGAATAATAAATAATAAAGAACATCTGTCACTTCATAATTATTTAAATCGTTTATCTTATAAAAATCAGTCCTGCCTCCGCCTATTGTGAAATCATATAGAATACCGATGGACATTCCCCAAAGAAGGCTCAAGATTCTGATTTGCTTAGCCAGCTTATCCGGCCTTCTTATAAGTAAAAAATAAACAAAATAGGCAGCAGCAGTAGTTATTAAGAGAAAGAGCTCATTGCCGCCGAAATTTTCCCATAATTTCATGCTTCATTCACCCCTCTTGTTTTAAGCTGCCCAAAATGCTTCAGTAAGTATTGAACCACTAAATGCAGGAGAATTAGATAAATAATCTCATAGCCGATATTCCACTTTTTATATTCCACAATGTCAAAGTAAAGGGCAATCACCACAGCCACGACAAGGAACAAGACTGACAGGGTGGTTTTAAATAATTTTGAACCAAAGGAAGGCGCTGTCCTGAATAAATTCATTGTAATAGCAACCGTGAGCGGAAGAGTTATGCTTCTATGTATTAAGAAAGCGGAATTATCTAAGATCTGCTGGGAAATCTTCGCCATATTTAATTCTTCATACACAATCCAGGTAAAATTGATATGAATGACTAATGCCACCAAATAGACGAAGGTATTTTCAATAAATGTCAGCTTTTTATTCATTGATGTAAACAGCATTAGCACCAGCCAGGCTAAAGAAACTATAAGTACAAATCCCATGTAACATCAGCCCCATACTTTTTTGTTAGTTTTGGCTGGGAGAAGTACAATTATTCTGGTGTTAGTTCTTGGGGTTTGGACTGGGTTCTATTGGAACGAGCATCGGGTTCAGTCTGGTTGTTTCAGAATTCATTTTCTCATATCGGAAGGTGAGCCAAGTTCGGACTCACTACCTCGAATTTCTTACTCTTCCGTCCGAAGGTGCGCCTAGTTCGGACTCATTCTCTCGGTTTTCTTTCTCTCCTGTCCGAAGGTGAGTCAAGTTCGGACTCACTCCCTCGGATTTCTTTCTCCCCTGTCCGAAGGTGCGCCAGGTTCGGACTCACTCTCTCGAATTTCTTCTCCTCCTGTCCGAAGGCGAGCCAGGTTCGGACTCACTCTCTCGAATTTCTTCTCCTCCTGTCCGAAGGCGAGCTAAGTTCGGACTCATTCTCTCGGTTTTCTTTCTCTCACGTCCGAAGGCGAGCCAGGTTCGGACTCACTCTCTCGGATTTCTTCTCCTCCAGTCCGAAGGCGAGCCAGGTTCGGACTCACTCTCTCGAATTTCTTCTCCTCCTGTCCGAAGGCGAGCTAAGTTCGGACTCATTCTCTCGGTTTTCTTTCTCTCCTGTCCGAAGGCGAGCCAGGTTCGGACTCACTCTCTCGGATTTCTTCTCCTCCTGTCCGAAGGTGAGCCAATTTCGGACTCACTCTCTCGAATTTCTTCTCCTCCTGTCCGAATGTGCACCGGCTTCTGACTGGTTCCATAGATACTCTCTTTCGCCTGTCCGATTTGTAACCATTCTGATTAGTGCCTTCGTTACTCAGAATCAACACAACAAAAAGAACGGCTGGGATCAGCCGCTTCAACCATCATTCTGCTATACGGTTTGCCGTTCGATCAGCTTCACCGATATCTCCTCATGTGTGTGCTTTTCACCATCAATTGCTTGAAGAAGCAGCTGCCGTCCCATTTGAACCAGCGGTATTTCAAGTGTTGTAATGTGCATGATTTTGGCTATTGGCTGGTTATCAAATCCCATGATTGCCAGGTCATCCGGAATATGGATGCCTTTTTCCCTGCAGGAGGTTACAATTCCGGCAGCAGCAAAATCACTTGTTACCAGCAAAGCTGTCGGTGGATTATCCATGTTCGATAACCGGCGAACCACTTCTTCGCCATGCTCAAAATTCAGACACTCATAAAAGATATATTCTTCATAATACGGTTCGCCAATTCGTTTTAAAAAATCTGCATAAGCCTTTCCGCGCTGCCTGCTGTTGGCACCCGTCTTTCTTCCAATACAATACCCGATTTTCTGATGCCCTTTATTATGTAAGTACTCTAAAGCATTAGAGAAACTCAAGTAATGGTCGATAAAGGTAGAGGACACATTTTGATTCCTCGCATCTTCACAGAGAACAATGGGGCCATACTCCGTAAACTGATTGATGACATCCCATTCGCATATTCTTGAACAAATGATTAAAGAGTCGATTTGTTTATGCTGCAGCATTTTTAGAGCTTCAATCTCCCTGTCTTCCTCGTAATTTGTTTGAAAAAGAACTAATTTATAGTTGTTTTTCATGGCCTCATTTGCAATCCCTTCTACAAGCAGGCCGAAATAAGGGTGATTGGTAAAAGGAACCACGACCCCTATAAGAAGTGTTTCCCCTTTGCTTAAATGAACAGCATTGATATTCCGCTGATAATTGAATTCCTCCATTGCCCGCAAGACAGCTTCCCTTTTATCCTCACTCACATAAGGATGATTATTCAGCACTCTGGAAACGGTCGTAACTGAAACTCCTGCCTTTTTAGCGATGTCTTTTATATTTGCCATAAAACCACCTAATTTTTTTCGCTTTTTTCTTGCTCTGAAATGCGTTTCATAATTTAAGCTTTTTTTAACAACTAAAGGAGGTATCCTATATGTTCATTCTAACTGGAATCTTATATCTGGTTCTATTATGCAGTTCGATTCTTGCCTTGTCATCTATTCCTATTTCTCTTTATCCGAGAAAAAAGGGTACAAACAAAGACATTTATGTAAAAGATTATTACAGACTTCTCTTTGATGTCTATGGCGATGACTCATCACATAAGTAACTGGCAGGAGTTTTCCATTTTCCTGCTGTACATATTTCTTTTAAAATTAACAGCCTCCCTTTTGATGAAATTTCCGTGTATAGTAACATGTATCCAAAAGCGAAAGGAAGGCATGGCATGTTTTTAAAAATTACAAAAGAGCAGCAGCAAAAGATGATCGAGGATATCCAGATTTTTTTCTCTGAAGAAAGAGATGAGGAAATATCTGAGTTCGGTGCAGAAAGGGTGCTGGATTTTGTTAAAGAGTCATTGGCCCCGCATTTCTACAATGCAGCGATTTCAGATGTAAAGCATGTAGTGGAGCAGCAATATGCTTCAATGGAGGATGAAATCCTGACTCTCGAGCGTCCTATAAAGTAATTGATTGTTGAAGTTTCAATTTATAGCAGTCTAACGGGCATAAGACTCCCTCATCAAGACTCAAAGGTTTCGAATGAGGATGTACGGGAGTCCAACTGCCCATACAGGTCTGATTGGTTCAGCTAACATTCAATCTTAAACATCGGATTTATTCTCAACCTATTTCTTATCATTAAATACGTCATTCACAAACATGGCAGAGTTGCCGCTCGAATCAAAAAAGATTGTCCACAGCAGAATAAACGGAAAAGCAGCGACCCATACTGCAAATTTGAACATTTTCTTCATTATTACCCCCATCCTCCCACGTCCAGTTTCTTACATTATATCAAGATTCCACCTTATTTTCTAATAATTCCAGTTATTCGAAATGATAGCGTTACCAGTGTAAATAAACTTTAATACTATGTCATCTGCTTGTTATTTTTCTGAAATTGTTCAGTGATATGATGTTTTTGACTGCTAAAAAGATTTTATAGAGAGTGAGCATGAAGGATGAACATTATTGATGCTGTGGCACAATTACATAAAGCTGGAATAAAGGCGAATGGCGCAGACGTTGAGCGCTGGATAGAAGAAGGAAAAATTAAAGCGGAACGAAGTCCGAGGAGGCAAATCAGCTACACAATAAAGACGAAGGATCTCACTGATTTCATCATCAAAAAACAAGAAGAGCTTTATCAGCAAAAACTCGAAGGGATCCTCCTGCAAGTTAAAGATCTTAAAGGACAAATGGAGATCCTGAATACCCGTGTCCAAATAGAGGAATCCAAAGTTAAATCATTGAAGAAAATGATACAAGCACAGAACTTGATCGCCGATGAAGAAATCAAGCCTGCGAAGCTTCTTGGCCTGAAACCTGATGAGGATATGCAATTGATCCGAAAAGAATTCAAGAAACTTCTAAAAGCCCTCCATCCAGACCGGGGTGGTGATGAAAGGCTTTTTAAGGTGTTTACTGAACATTATAAAAACATCTTCTAGAATTCTAAACGTTTGATATGGAATATACATACATCTTATTTCCGGCTCTTAGGAATGTTTTTTCCTTTTTCATGCCAGCTTTTTCTGCAACACGGATAGAAGCAAGATTTTTCACATTTATAATGGAAACCAGCTTTTTATATTTTAAGCTTTTAAACCCATATTCTTTACAGGCTAATGCCGCTTCCGTCGCATAGCCTTTTCCCCATTCACGCCTGGTAAACAAATAGCCAATCTCCATTTCTATAATGCCCCCTGTATCCTGAGGGGTAATTCCGCACTGCCCCAAAAACCTGCCGGATGTTTTTTCTTCAGCAATCCAAAGGCCCACACCATATGTCCGATAATCGTGCAGGGTCCAGCTGATCCAATCTTCGGCCTGCTCTCTCGTTTTTGTTGAGCGATAAAATCTCATGGCCTCCGGGTCAGAAAAGATTTCCATTAAATAAGACAGGTCGCTACTTTTCATCTTTCTTAAAATTAATCTGTCTGTTTTTAATATAGGGATGGACACACGATCTTTCCCCTTTCATCATTGCTCGCTTTCATTAAAACTCAATTCTGGACCCTCTGCCATTGATTTATCACTTTCATACATTTTTGTGCAGAGTTCACCGTAGTAAGCAATCATTCATCTCCCCCTCCATGCTTTTATATCTTATCCCTTCCTCGACAGCCCAGATGTGGTGCTCGTGAACAAGTACTTCTGCTAATCTTCGAATTTCAATCCACTTCATTACATGGTCTTCTTCAGTCGGCTCTTGTATTTTATCCGCCAGACCAGCCAGATAAAAATACCCGTCACTTAGCATTGGCCTTTTCTTGGTCTGCGGCAAATAGCTCTTTGCATTACCGATAAACAAGAAATTTGAAATCTCATAGCCGGTCTCTTCCAGCACTTCTCTTTTCAGGCATTCGATTTCACTTTCACCTTTTTCTATTCCTCCGCCTGGCAGAAAGTAATGGCCAGACTGAGTTTGCACAGTTAATACCTTTTCATTTTCTGAATTGAAAATTACAGCGTAAGCACCTTTGCGTATTTTATAATCAAGTTCTTTTATTTGGTTCCCGAATACATTGTTCATTCTCTTACCTTCTTTGTATAATGGCTGCTTGTATCAGTAATTCAGTCTTGCTTTCAAAGTTTCACCAATCATTTATTCCACATTCTTATGTGATTATCCTTTATAAAGAATGCCAAAATCAGTAAATAAAAATCTGAATTTTCGTATTGCGAATTAAATTCAAAATTTTTAAAATAAAACAGAAAACATCTTTGAAAATTAGGGAGACACACATGAACCGTAAAATTTTTCTGTATGTAAAAGCTTTTTCCGATTTGGGTACGTTCATGGACCTGATTGCCATTAATGTGCTCATGTATGCGGCCACCGGAAGCTCTGCCTGGCTTGCAGCGACAATGGCCATCAGGACACTTGGCGGCGTTTTATCAAGTCTTTTCTCAGGGGTTCTGGCCGATCGCTTTGACCGCCGAAAAATTATGATTTGGACGGATGTATTCCGTGCTGTCATCATTTTAGGCTTAATACCTTTTCCAAATCCAATCATGATTCTCATTGTTTGCTTCTTTATCGGATTGACATCAAGCTTTTTTGCAGTTAGCTACAGCGCAGAAATTCCTCAGATTTTTGGCGAGGATAAAGTACTGGAGACGAATGCGTTAATTTCCCGATTAACATCTGTCAGCCTGGTGTTTGGTTTTATCGGGGCTGGAGTTATAACTGATTTCCTCGGATACCAGGTAACTTTAATCATTGATGCCACAACCTACGTCATTTCAGCACTCGTTCTATTAAAAATGAAATGGCAAACCTCGGAATCAGCCGTAAATAAAAGGATCAGCAGCGGCTTTAAAGAGAAACTTGCCAGCATTAGCAGAGATTTGAAAGAAGTTTATTCCTTTATTTTGCTGAAGCAGATGCTGCTTCTTGTCAATATTGTCTTCCTAATTGGGGCATTCGCAGGTGCTTCGCATAATTTGGGGATTCCGCTGCTGGCCGAAAATATAGATAGCAGCAAACAAAGTTTTTACTACGGGTTAATCTGGGGTGTATGGGGAATTGGATCAGTATTAGCAACCATGATTCTGCCAAAATTGAAAAGCCTCCGGGAAAACCGCCTTTATTTTGCATGCTTTGTATCCGCCATGCTTATGTCCGCAGGTTTTATCACCTTCCTGTCCAATCATAGCTTATGGATCATTCTGCCGTTTGCCTTTTTAACTGGTATTTTTGATGCGGGTTTCACGACTCTGCATGCCACAATCCTGCAAAAGACAGACAACCATATCAGAGGCAGAATTTTTGGAGTAGGAATGCTTTTAAAATCATTGGGCTTTGCACTTGGATTTGTTGCCGCCCCTCTTGTACTGGAAGTATTCTCATTAGCTAAAATGGTTTGGCTCTTCCATAGGACATTAATATCTGCAAGCATTCTCGTCCTGATTTTTGCTGCGGGGAGCCATAAAAAAGTTAAGAGAATGAGTCAAGGTGTATAAGTTAGAGCCCAGTTCATGAACTGGGCCAGCTTTATTTTGCATGAACTTAGATTGACGAGGTGCAAACACGTACTTAACCAAAAAGGTAAACCTCATCCCCTGCCGAAATTTCACCTATTTTCTTGACTGAGGAATACACACCAAAGTGATTATCCCTTTCTCTAATAACCTTTTTATGCAAACTTGGATCCCTCTCCCCGCTCTCAGGATCTACAGTAATAATCATACACCGTTCGCAATGCCGCTTAACTTTAATCTCCGCACTTCCAATTTTCATTGTCTTCCCAAACCATTTATCCTCAGCAAAAGGATCATCCTTTATCAGGGAAATGACTAAATTCGGGCGAAACCGCTGGAAGTCCAGCTTCTCTTTGCCCCACATCTCTTTCATTTTTTGCAGGGACGCGTCTGTCACTAATAGAATATTTTCCTCTTCAATTGCCCCTTCAGGTACATGGGCAGGACTATATTTCACTGGAGTGATTTTTCTGGAAGAATGGTCCTCAATTTCTTTTAACAATTCTTCATCATCCCAGGGGATCCGTCTGCCGTCCGGGGTAGTAATACTTACTGGAGGAAATAGGTTCTCATTTTCCTCTCCCATAAACCCTGCTTTATACCTGACCATTTCCGGATACTGAGTAATCGTTAAATATTTCCCTGGCCTTGATTCATCCAGGTAGGCATGGCTGCGATCCCCATACAGTCCATAATCCATTACCTTTGTTTTTACCACACTTTCCCCGTGAAAGCTTTTCACCGGATAGCGGACAATCTCTTTAACATGTCCTATTAGCACCTTCCATTCCACTCCCTTCAACCAATAGAAATATCCATGACAGCGGGTTCGGCTGTCATGGATATCATTTACTGCGGCCGTTTTGTTTGTCGCTTTGCTTTTTCATTCCTGTCCGATTGAATAATCTTTTCACGGACGTCAGGAGGTATGGACGCAGATGTTCGTTTTGGCTCAGATTTCACCTTTAACCCTCCCTCTTTATTTAACGACTTTATAGCGCTTATGGCTGATCACCGTTTTTATGGGCTCATCCTTTTTCGGATTAATTCCAAGCTCCACAATGACTGAGTTATCCCGTACCACGATTACTCTGCCTTTTTTCCCTTTTTCGGAACCGCTTAAGATGCTAATCGTATCGCCGACATCTGCTTTTTTTCCTTTGCTTACCTTTTCTGTTTCTTCAGCCATCTCGATTCTCCTTTAAAAAATTATAATTTTTTTGCCGATTTTCACTATGTCGCTAGTATTGCCGTTTCCCTCTTCTGCAAAACCATAATATTTAAAATGAATGGACGTTTTCTTAAGAAAAATGATCAAGCACCAATGAAGCCAGCAAACCGATTGCTGCAATAAATCCGGTCATCGGACCGCTGTCCTCAAAGGCTTCAGGCATCATCGTGGATGCAACCATGGCAATAATCGCGCCACCTGCAAATCCTGCAATTCCTGACAGGACCTCTTTTGAAGCTTCAGCCAAAAATATGTATCCAGCCATCGAAGCAATTCCCGAAATGACAAATACCGAACTCCAAAGGAGGATGATTTTCTTTTTTGAATAGCCGCTTTTTTTCATTCCCGAGGTACTGGAAAGGCCTTCTGGAAAATTGCTGATAAAAATGGCTGTCACCAAAAGGAAACTCACCTTACCTCCTTCAAGCAGGCTTGTTCCGATCATGATTGATTCTGGTATGGCATCCATTATGGTTCCCGTAAAAAGGACTATTCCGCTGCTGGCTGCTGCTTTATGGCTGGATCTTTTCCGGTTCTTAGCCCCCTTGTTTGAAATCATGATGTCAAAAAGGGTAAAGATAATAGCTCCAGCCACAAATCCAATGCCAGTCGGCAATAAGCCGCCGTTATCGACTGACTCCCCGAGAAGTTCATATGAGGCTGCACCAATCAGGACACCTGTTCCGAATGCCATAATGTATCCGATCATTTTTTTCCGGATGGGCAAAAACATAGCTGCCAATGCGCCTAAAAGGACTGCTGATCCAGAGACCCCTCCCCATAGTGCAGCATTCCACATCAAGTTCACCCCTTCCATTTTGTTTTGTCTTCTTTAATTATTTCCTTTTGGTCCTTCCTAAAAACCACTATTCAGAATAAGATTAAAAAAGCAGAACCTCGAGGGTTCTGCTTAACTCTATCTAATGGTTTTTAATGCACCGCTCCAGGATATCACCTGGTCAATCATTGCATTCACATTATCGAGATGAAGATCTTGAGGTTTAAATACTGTACCATTTTCAAAATCAGTAAATAAAGACAATGTTGGATGTGTGCGCACATCAGCAATCATCAATTCACCCATGATTCCGCGCAGGTGTTCAGCAGCTCTCGCACCGCCAGTTGATCCATAGCTTACAATTCCTGCAGCTTTATTGTTCCAAGGTTCACGAGCTAGATCAAGTGCATTTTTTAATGCCCCTGTAATACTGTGGTTGTATTCTTGGACGATGAATATGAATCCATCCAGACTGTTAAGCTTCTCATTCCATTCAGCAATTCCCGGTGAATCTGCTTCACCTAAGAATGGCAATTTGAAATCAGCTATATCAATAATCTCATAATTGGCATCCCCGCGTCTATCGGCAATCTCTTTTACCCATGAACCGACCTGAGGGCTAACTCTCCCCTGACGTGTGCTTCCTAAGATAATCCCAATGTTTAATTTCTCGCTCATTGTTTGTTCCTCCTTAGATTTTCTTCCAAATAATTGATTAAAAAAACCCATGACTCACACCACCTGATGATAATTTAAACTCCTAAAATAATTCGATTCCCTGAAGGGTCTTCCGTAATCACCTGATTATTTTCAACAGATACAGCCGCACCTATCTTTTTCAAATTTTCCACTGCCTGATCTATGGCTGCTTCATTTTCAAAAATGAGCTTGAAGGATTGAAGCCCAACACTATTGGCTGAAGGCTGCGGTGCTCCTACTCCATTCCATGTATTCAAACCAATATGGTGGTGATATTTTCCACTCGAAATGAACAGTGCCTGTGTGCCATATCGGCAGACTGCTTCAAATCCCAGCCCCTCTGTGTAAAACGTTTCGGTATCCGCCAGTTCTGCCACATGCAAATGGATATGCCCCATGACCGTACCGCCAGGCAGGCCTCTCCAGGACTGCTGCTGCCCAATTGACAGCAGGTCAGGGAAGTCCAGAGGATCAACGGTCATATTTACTTCCCCGTTTTTCCATGTCCATTCGGAAGGATTACGGTCAGTGTAGATTTCTATCCCATTGCCATCCGGATCTGACAGATAGAGTGCTTCGCTGACAAGGTGATCAGATGATCCAAATTGCAGCCCAATCTCGACGAAATGGCGCACTATCTTAGCCAAATCAGAACGCTTTGGAAGGAGCAGGGCGAAATGATACAAACCTGTTGTTCTTCCCGTTGCTGGTTCAACATTTTCCGGCTGTTCGATGGTCAGTAATGCAGTTTTGCCATCAGCTGTCAGCTGGGCTGTTCTTTCTGTTTTTGTTAACACTTTAAATCCGATTACTTCTTTATAGAATGCTAGAGAACGTTCCAGATCCTGTACTTTCAGATTAACCTGAGCTACAAAAGTTATAGGTTTTTGGTGAAAATTCATGTGAATTCTCCTCCCATTAGTTTGTATTTGATTGTGTTATTTTGCTCTCTAGAGACAGTGGTGATTCCTTAGCTAATACAAAATAGATCGATGCAGCAAGCAAGATTAAATCTAATTCATATCCCGCCATTTGACCGTTCCCCAGCAGGCCTGCGGACAGCTTAGCAGTAAAGATAGCTCCCAGCATGATGAAAGCAAATAGTACAGAAACAATTTTGGTGCCAATACCTAAAATAAGCGCTATGCCTCCTGCCAGCTCGATTACGGCAACGGCATAAGCCATAAAACCAGGAATACCGATACTATCGAAGAAACCGGCAGTATTGCTTATGCCTCCCTGAAATTTTGATAATCCATGAATAAAGAAAATAAATCCTAAAATTACACGCAGAATGAAATGGCCTAATTCGTTTTTGTTCATGTTTTCCTCCTTGAATATTACGTTAGTTACTTACTTTATGTAAGTTAGTATATTATTGATATTTGTTTTCGTCAAGTAATTATTTTATAAAAAGTGATTTAATTATTTCCGGTTTATGACTATAATAAGAAACAAGGAGTGATTATTATGGAAAAGTCGCTAATTTGTCCAAGATTTGAAAAAGCCATTGGCATATTGAGCCAGCGCTGGACCGGATTGATCATTTATCAATTGCTTAACGGGCCACAGCGGTTCTGCAGTATAGAATCCTCTATCGGGATAAGCGGCAAAGTTCTTTCAGACCGGTTAAAGGACCTGGAGAATGAAGGGGTCGTAAAACGCGAAGTTTACCCTGAGACTCCTGTAAGAATCGAATATTCCCTGACAGAAAAAGGCCTGGCCATGGAGCCGCTAATGAAAGAAATCGAAAAATGGTCGCAGAACTGGTTATAGGCTTAATTTATATATGAATATCAAAAAAGAGTCTTCCCTATTTGGAAGACTCTTTTTTGCGTTATCTCTTTGATCGTGTTTATTCCTATTTTGACTGGGGAGCGAGTTCGGACTCATTTTTTCTGATTCTTGAATCTTCTGTCCGAAGGTGCCTCGACTTCGGACTCAATTCCTCGGATTTATCCTTACCCTGTCCGAAGGTGGTCTGTGTTCGGACTCATTCTCTCGGAATCTTGCTTCTTCTGTCCGAAGGTGCCTCGACTTCGGACTCAGTTCCTCGGATTTATCCTTACCCTGTCCGAAGGTGGGCCGTGTTCGGACTCATTCCCTCGAAATCTTGCTTCTTCTGTCCAAAGGTGCTCCGACTTCGGACTCAATTCCTCGGATTTATCCCTACCCTGTCCGAAGGTGGGCCGTGTTCGGACTCATTCTCTCAGAACTTGCTTCTTCTGTCCGAAGGTGCCCCGACTTCGGACTCAATTCCTCGGATTTATCCTTACCCTGTCCGAAGGTGGGCCGTGTTCGGACTCATTCTCTCAGAATCTTGCTTCTTCTGTCCGAAGGTGCCCCGACTTCGGACTCAATTCCTCGGATTTATCCTTACCCTGTCCGAAGATGGTCCTTGTTCGGACTCATTCTCTCGGATTCTTACTCAGCTTGTCCAAGGGCGCTCCCGGATTCGTCCTTCTCATGTCCAAATAAGGAAATAGCCAATTTACTTTCCTTTTATCTCTGAAATATACTGTTTTACAACTTCATACACATAATCCTGGTTGGCGGCCGCAGTGTTGGGATCGTATTGGCCTCCGTTTGTTTTGTTATTAGAAAGAATACGAATTCCCAGGAATGGAACATCGTATGCTCCGGCAATCTGCGCTGCTGCGGCGCCTTCCATTTCTTCTACTGATGTTCCGTAGTTTTCATGAAACCATCGGATGCGGTCAACTTCGTTATTCCATAGGTCCGCTGAACCGATTGTCCCCTCGACTACTTTGCCTTTCTTGTGCTTATCTTTTACTGCTTTGGCAGCAGCAAGAAGATTTTCATCTCCCTTATAATAACGAATCTTTTCTGCATCAGGGTCTTCACCGGCACTTCCCTCAGAAGCCATCAGGTCCATTGGAATCCAATTCGTTGGTTCAATCCCTTCCCCTTCTTCCAAATGACCAGTCTTCAATGATCCGATATTAACTGTTCTTTCTCCTAAAACGATATCATACACATTCAAGCTCGGATCATGGCCGCCTGAAGTCCCCTGATTGATGATGGCGGCTGGATCATACTTTTCAATAGCGATTGCTGTGGCAGCCGCTGTATTTTCCATGCCTTTTCCGGTTTTAGCAACAATAACTGGGTACTTGTCCAGCTTTCCTTTATAAAAAACAAAGTTCCCTGATTTTTCAACTTTAACTTTATCTAATCGTTCAGCAAACTTTTCGGCCTCGATTGGCATTGGCCCTTGGATAAGAATTGGCTTTTGGGCACCTTCAGCCTCTGTTTCTAATTTTGTGGCCGAAGAGCATCCTGCAAGCATCGCTGCAGACAGTGCTGCAATCGCAGCGAGTGAAGCTAATTTCTTTTTCATTGTACGTTCTCCCCTTTTCTTGTTGTCTAATACACCCGAAGTTCTGATCATAGAAAAAGGCCTGTAAAAGCAGAATGGTTTCTACCTTCCAGACCATAGAGTTAAAGCAGCTGCAATAAACTTGCAGTTATTCCTATACTTTAACCCGTAGTCCGGTTCTTTCATTGGGAACCAGGTAGAAACACTCAGACCATATTACCGAGCATATACGAGTGATGAAATTAGTAAGATTACAATGCCAATATAACAAATATCTTGTGGGAATTCAACAAAAATACGAACAATTAGTACATATTCACTATTTAATATTCGTAATTAGGTAATATAAATCCATAAAAAAACCTCCAGTTTAAAACTGGAGGTTGCAATGATTATGCTGCTTTTTTGGCTTCAGCAGAATGCGATTGGCTGTTATTCTTTATTGCTGCAGCAGCCAAACCGATCAGACCACCTGCGATAGCAGGAACAATCCAGCCTAACCCAACATCATATAAAGGAAGGATCGCACTGAATAGGTCATTGATTGGCGCAAACGTAATGCCTGCTGCATTCAAACCATCAAACAAACTTACCACAAATGTGAAAAGCATGCTTCCCTGGTAAACTTCTTTCTTGCCTTTAAAAATCGGATGCAGGAAAGTAAGAGCCATCAATGCAATGGCCAATGGATAGATTCCCACCAATACAGGTACGGAAATCGCGATAAGCTGGCTTAAGCCAAAGTTGGCAAATACCGCACTGAAAATAGATAAAACAATTACGAACATTTTGTATGAAACTCTTGGCATCAGTTTATTGAAGTATGAAGAACAAGCTGTAATTAAACCGATACTGGTTGTCAAACATGCTCCAAAAACAATGACACTTAAAAGCAGCGCACCAAATGAGCCAAAGTAATGAGAAGATGCACCTGATAGAACAGCACCGCCGTTATCCAATGCTCCAAGACCGCTGACACTTGAAGCCCCAATAAAGGAAAGCGATGTATAAATAACTGCTAATAAACCAGAAGCAATCACACCTGCCTTCGCAATGGATACCATGATATCCTTCTTGGTTACTGCGCCTTTTTCTTTAACAGCATTTACAACGATAATACCGAATACAAATGCTGCCAGTGCATCCATTGTCAAATAGCCTTCCTGGAACCCTTTAAAGAACGCACCATTCATATAGGCTTCAGTCGGAGCCTGGAATGTACCCATTGGATTAAAGAATGCAGCGCCAATTAAAACTGCGATTACAATTAGAAGAATCGGTGTTAAATATTTTCCTACGATATCAACAATCTTTGAAGAATTTAAAGAGAAAAAAGCGGTAATTCCAAAGAAAATAATTGAAAATACGATTAAGCCAACTGATCCGCTTCCTTCTGATAGATATGGCTTAATTCCGATTTCGTATGACACTGTAGCTGTTCTCGGAATGGCAAAAAGCGGTCCAATTGATAAGTATAGGGCCACTGTGAAGGCCAGTCCGAACAATGGATTGACACGGCTCGCCAGTGATTGCAGATCACTTTTTCCCGAGAAGCCCAAAGCCAGTATACCAAGAAGAGGCAAACCTACACCTGTCATGATGAAGCCAGCGTTCGCTGACCACACATTCGTTCCTGCTGATTGCCCAAGCATCGCAGGGAAAATTAAGTTTCCTGCCCCAAAAAATAAGGCAAAGAGCATAAAACCTACTGTCACAATATATGAGAATGGTATTTTGCTTGTCATTTCAATTCCTCCTATTTAATCTGTCCGTCTTAAATGATTCACTTATTTTGTTAAATTTAAATTTTCTGAATAATTATAGCGCTGTAACATTATTATTTTTGTACGCTAGTAATATATTGCATAACTCAAGATAACATATTCAAAATACTTATGCAATATATCGCACAAAAGTTTTTGTCGAATCATGCGATATATTGAATTTTCCAAGATACTTCTATATACTAAATTTATAATCTATTGGAAATAACTATAATTTCACAGATAAATTGCATGAAATGAAAAGGTGGTTACAGCTATGCCGATACCCTCCAATTATTCATCACCTACCCGTGTGTCAGCCAAGGATCGCGCCTTCTCCCAAATCCAGGAATGGATTATTGACGGCACACTCCAGCCGAAAGAAAAATTGAATGATGCCGATCTTGCCAAAGCATTAGGCGTCAGCCGAACCCCCATCAGGGAAGCTCTTCAGCTGCTGAATGTTCAGGGGTTTGTCGAAATGTTTCCCGGAGTTGGAACGCAGGTCACTTCAGTTAATCCTGAAGATATTAGTAAAATCCTGCCCCCATTAGGCGTATTGCAAGCACTTGCTGCAGAATTGGCTGCTCCTGTTATCAGCCAGGAAACGATTAATATACTTAGGGATATTAATCATAAATTCGCTAAAGCTCTAATTGCAGGAGATACCTTCACAGCTTTGAAGCAGGATGAGAAGTTTCATAATATTATTATAGATCTTGCTCAGAACCCTTATATTTCGAATACAGCTTCCATGCTTCAGGCTCATGTCATGCGGCTTTACTACAATAAAACAATTATTTTGAAGGAACGTTCTATAGAAGAACATGAAGATATATTAAAAGCTTTTGAACAAAAAGACAGAGAAAAGGCCGGACACATTGCACGCGTCAACTGGCTTCGGGCAATTGACGAGTACTACTCTGAGGAAAAATGATCAAACGGAAAAAGCAGCCTCCATCGGCTGCTTTTTCTTTTTTTCTAGCTTTTATAGATAATTTCATCGATAATCCCGTATTCCTTTGCTTCTTCGGCAGTCATGAAATAATCGCGGTCCGTGTCCCGCGCCACTTTTTCTGCAGGCTGGCCAGTTCTTTCTGCAATAATTCCATTAATATGCTCCCTCAGTTTTAAGATCCGCTTCGCCGAAATTTCGATTTCGGTTGCCTGGCCGCGAGCACCGCCCAGAGGCTGATGAATCATGATTTCACTGTTCGGCAGACTGTAGCGTTTCCCTTTTTTCCCTGCCAGAAGGAGCATCGCACCAAATGACGCGGCCATTCCTGTGCAAATTGTTCTCACATCAGGCTTTATATATTGAATCGTATCGTAGATGGCAAATCCTGCGGTTGTCGAACCGCCCGGACTATTAATATAAAGGGAGATATCTTTTTCAGGAGATTCTGCTGCAAGAAAAAGCAGCTGGGCAATCACACTATTGGCAACCACATCATTTATTTCTTCTCCTATCATGATAATCCTGTCTTTTAACAGCCGTGAGTAAATATCATATGAACGTTCTCCCTTGCTTGACTGCTCAATAACATATGGTATTGCTGTCACCTGTATCCCTCCAGTTCATTGCGGATCTATGCCGCCATGCAGAGAGTATTAGAAGGAGATGGAACTGGCAGTACAGGCTTCTGGGCATGACTTTCCAGGGATCGCAGGAAAGGTATGGTTTTTACCAGGATGGACGGATCTTCCGCAGCCACTGATTGCTGCAGCAGATGAAAAAGCTTTTCTTCTTCATCATTTGCAAAAGAATCCTCAGTCTCATCTTCAACTGGGAGCTGAAGCTGCTTCCGTGCACGGTTCAGCGAGGACTTCACTGCAAATTCAGTGGTCTGCAGGATATCCGCAATCTCTTTTGTTTTGTATCGAAACCCTTCCTTCAGCGTAAAAATAACAGCCTGCTTTAATGTCAGACGGTTAATGAGATGGCTGATTGCTTCTCCTCCATTGGTGCTGGAATTCTTCTTTTCACTTTCAGGCGACTCTTCCAGCTGTTCCCGCTTTCTGTTTCGAAGAATGTCCATCCAGCAATTATAGGCAATCTTCTTCAAAAGAGCCTGATTGATTTTCTCCGGAGAATAGCTTTTATAAGCGCGGATGATTGCCTCATGGGCAAGATCGTCCCCGTCCCAGCTGTTCTGTGCAAGAAACCGGCTATAACGCTGCAGTGAAGGATAGATATCTGCAATACAGCTTTCCTTCTGCTTTAAGAAATCCCTTGATTCAGCCTGAACTTTCTCTTGCTTCATAAACCTGTTCACTCCTTTAATACATCTCTGCTTCTATAACGGAATAAGAGAACTAAAAGATACGGGGTAATTATAATTTATTATCATTTTATTCTAAGGATAGCTGATATTATCCTGCTCATATACCTTTTTTGATTTCAGTCCAAAAAAAAGCCCCAATCCCATTGGAATTGAGGCTGCAGTTTTATATAATTCGTGACGTAACAATGCCTTCAATTTGATTGATCTGTTCAAGCAGTCCAGGGACCACTTCGCCATTGACTTTATTATCGATATCGATCATGGTATACGCATATTCACCGCGGCTGCGGTTCACCATGTCTGCGATGTTCAGCTGGTAGCTTGAAATGGCAAGCGTGATTTGGCCGACCATATTTGGGATGTTTTTATGAAAAGCAGTGACACGCCGCTTGCCTGTGTAAGGAAGAGCAGCATTTGGGAAGTTCACTGAGTTTTTAACATTGCCTGTTTCAAGGAAGTGTTTCACCTGTCGTGCTGCCATGACAGCGCAGTTTTCCTCAGATTCTTTTGTTGAAGCGCCAAGGTGCGGAATTGCCACAGCGTTTTTCATTTTCAGGACATTTTCATTTGGGAAGTCTGTAATATACTTGCCCACTTTTCCGCTTTCAAGGGCAGCTGCCATATCTGATTCATTCACAAGCTCTCCTCGTGAGAAATTCAAAATGTGAACACCATTTTTCATCATGCTGAATGTAGCTTCATTGAACATTTCTCTTGTATCATCGGTTAATGGAACATGTACAGTGATATAATCGGATTCTGCAAACACCTGCTCAATGGTCATGGCACGCTGGACATTGCGGGACAAGTTCCAGGCAGTGTCAACAGAAATAAATGGATCAAAGCCTACGACATCCATATCAAGTTCAAGTGCATCATTGGCCACAAGTGCCCCGATTGCTCCCAATCCGATGACACCGAGAGTTTTCCCTTTAATTTCTTTTCCGACAAATTGCTTTTTCCCTGCTTCAACAAGCTTTGGAATCTGGTCTCCTTCATCTTTCAGCGTTTTGGTCCAGGCGATGCCGGCAAAAAGATTGCGGGATGACGCCATTAAGGAAGTAAGCACCATTTCTTTCACTGCATTCGCATTGGCACCAGGTGTATTAAAAACAACAATTCCCTGCTCAGTGCATTTCTCCACCGGGATATTATTCACACCCGCGCCTGCACGGGCAATAGCTTTTAATCGATCGCCCAATTCCATTGAATGCATATTAAAGCTGCGAAGGACAATGGCATCCGGATTGCCGCTTTCATTATCGATTGTAAATTGATCCTTGTTAAACACCTCAAGACCGCTTGGCGCAATCGCATTCAACGTTTTAATCGTCTTTACTCTGTCTAAAGTCATGGTACTCACTGGATTCTCCCCTTTTCAACTAACTTTGTCAGATTTTAAAACAGAAAGAGGCAAGGGTAGAATCCCTTACCTCTGCCCAGGCGAACGGCTTCGACACTATGTGCTCCCTCGCGGTGATCCGCGTCTCGCCAGTTACACATAGCCTTTTCGGTTTTTTAAATCTTATCAAAGTCTTCTGAAAACTTCAACCCTTTAAAGCGCTTACATTAATAAAATTAATTTTTATTTTTCTACAGTATATTTTTCTTATTTTGTACACTATGCTTTAAAGTGGAATTGTTTTAATCACGTTATATAAATGAAAAAACATGTTAAACCTATTAAGTATCCTGATGTCTGTGGGTGAAGCAAATGCGTACTTTATTCGGTCTTTTATCACTCTTAGCCGGTACAATCGGCCTGATTGTGTTTCTCGATTATCTTCAAGGCCATTCACTTTTCGAATCCTGGCAAAGCATAAAAATTGTTTTTTCTTCTGCAAAAGGTGAAGATTATTTTCTTTTAGTTACTTTTATTTTGGGGTTATTCCTTTTATTCTGGCTGCATGTAAAAAAGAAAAAATAGTTGCTTTTAAATTTTATGCTCTTTCCATTTACGCCGAATTACAGCCACTATAAGCAATAGGATAGGAATGGCTAGTTGGAAGGCAATATGTAAAGTATACGGAACGATTTTCAGTCCTTCATCCAGATGGCTTTGATAGCTTGGTGCAATGATAATGGAAGAAAGACATATTATTCCCCCGACAAAATAGGATGTAAAAGCATTCGGCTTTAGCTTAAAAAGGTTATTCATTCCGATTACTGCACTATAGAAGAAAACTCCAACTTTAATAAATCCCAGAAAGACAATCAATAGTATGATTAGGGGATCAAGACGCTGAATAAATCCCGCAATTTGAATATAGCCTACTGCAGCCAATGCCGGGAAAGCCGACCGGTCAAGAAGATCGGGCCCAAGAATACAAATTAATGTAATGGTATTAATGGTTAAGTAAAGACCAACAAATCCAATTGCCAAACTTCCAGCCTTCATAATTTTTGTTTCCCGTTTTATTAAAGGAAAGATCATAGAAAATAGGACCAGTTCTCCATAAGGAACTGTCATATTAACCGGAAAAATCTCTTTGATTATAGGCTTCCACCCATTTGCCAGGACAGGTCTTAAATTTTCTGCGTGAATCAAATCACTGATCGCATAGAAGATAATGATCAGGAATAAAGTGACTGAAATGATTGCAAAGCATATAACCCCTGCCTTCGCAAACACTTCAAGGCCTAAATTAACTGCATATATCAACGCGAATACCATACAAATACCCAGCGTAATAATTGATGTCTTTGCATAAGGAGAACTGATCAGCAATTCTTCAATATCACGCAATACTCTTGAGGCTATATAAATGAAATAAATGATGTACATATAACTTATGATGCTTCCCGGGTATTTCCCTAGAATTTTTTTCACATACTCTGTTAATGGTAAAGCCGGATACTGTTTGTAAAGACGGTAATAGACTGCAAATAATAATAGTCCTGTAACCGGCGAAAGAATGGTAACAATCCAGGCATCCTGCTTTGCGCCGCTGCCGAGATCCAAAAAGACAGCAGTGCCAAACATAAATAAGACCATCAGGCAGAACAATTGTATTCCATCGATCTTCTCTTTCGGCATAACCACTTCACTTCCCAAATTATTGTAGTTTATATGGATCTGTCAGCATACCTGAGTTAGATATATTGGCCTCTACATTTACTTCTATTTCTGCATTGCTGAAAATTGTATTCCATTCTTTTTCGTGTTTTTTCCAATACCTTGAATCATCTTTTGATAGCTCTTTACCAAAACCAAATACATCTGCTTCCAATTCCTGTGCCTTGGTAATCGTTTCCCTAATTTGGTTTTCCGCCTCCTTTTCCAACTTCTTTTCAAGCTTTATCAATTCTTCATTATTACTGATTTCCAAATAACATTCTAATTCAGAAATCTTCCCGCTTAACTTTGCATTGACAATTAAAGTCGGTTCCGGTTTTAACTCTGTCTTAATGTCACTCTTTATCCCCTCCGTTGTAATCGTCATATTCTTTTTCCCTTTACAAGTCAGCGGAAATGATGTACTTTCAACGGCAGATGTGATCAAATGGGCTGTCCTTGCGAATTCCCCGTCAAACCAGCCTGCCAGTTGATCTTTCTTAAATATTGCCAAACCGCTTACCTCAACAATTGAAGGCTTAATATTCTGCAGATTGGCAGTTTGATCATCGGATTTTAAGGGATGACTTAATTTTACTCCTGAAAGCATAAGGTTTTGGCCTTCGCCTGATAAAAGGGAAATGGCCCTGTAGATAGGGATTTCTTCTGAAATGGCGTACATTTTTTGATTATTTTCGCTTGTGCTTATGATGCTTTTTGTTGGGTTGGATTCGAGAGGCTCCACTACGCCCAGAACTTCTTCAGCAGTAGAATCTCTTGCAATAAAAACAGGAAATGTGGAACGTGACTCCCCTCTTTCAAACACATCAAATATGAGCCCCATCCCTTCTCTCGCAAAAGCTTCCCCTATGATAATCAGGGAGAGGTGAGTTACCCTGTTCTCCCTTGGAATGATGACAGACGCCATGCGATATGCTTCAATAAACGTTTCAGCTTCTACTGTATAATTAATAACAGGAAGGCTGCCGCCACCAGTTTGTGAAAAGTAGCTCGGATTTATTACTTGATATGTGACCCGATAGCCTGTTTCCCTTTCCTTTGGCAGGTCAATGCCTATTGCAACGATTAAACCAATCTCATTTAACTCTCTATAATTGGAACAGCCAGATAGTAAACCAATAATCAACAGTACTGAAATGATTTTGCTCATTGTAGATCCCTGCTCTTTTAATTGACTTTATTTGATCGATTGGACCCGCTTGGACGTTTCAGTAAAGAAGGGGACCCTATCCGGATTAAACTGTCTTTTAAATCACTGAATCTTACCGGTGAAAATGGAGCAAAATACGGGACTCCTACTGACTTTAGGCTGCACAGGTGCAGAATAATGCATAATGAAACTAGGATAATACCGTAAAAGCCTATAAAAGCAGCTGCAAAAATAACGATAAAACGCAATCCGCGTGCTGTATTCACAATATTGGGGTTTGGCAGTGTGAAGCTGCTGATGGCAGTAGTTGCCACGATAATCACTATTGCAGCTGAAACAAAACCTGCTTCGACTGCCGCCTGACCTAATATAAGCGCTCCTACAATGGAAACAGCTGGACCAATTGCCCTTGGCATTCGAATCCCGGCTTCCCGTAAGACTTCGAAGGCAAGTTCCATCAGCAGTAATTCAACGATAGCCGGAAAAGGAACCTGTTCTCTTTGAGCCATAAGTGTCACCATCAATGTAGTTGGAATTAAACCATGGTGATGCGTAATAAGCGCCAGATAAATGGCCGATGCATACATGTTTACGTAAAATGAGCCAATCCGAATGATTCTTAAAAATGAACTCACCAAGTAGTTGGCATAGTAATCTTCAGGAGAATGAAAAAATTGTATTAATAAAGCAGGCAGAATTAAGGCAAATGGTGTTCCCTGTATGATAATCGCTATTTTGCCTTCTAAAAGGTTAGCGGACACCACATCTGGCCTCTCTGAACTTTGGAATAGGGGAAATATGGTTTTCCTATTGTCCTTTATTACTTCTTCCACATAATTTGTATCGAGGATACTATCTATGTCGATTTTACTAATTCTCATCTTCACTTCCCTGACAATGTCTTTATCTGCTATCCCTTCCATATATAAGATGCCTATATTGGTTTTGGTCACTTTCCCTGCCTTTGTCTGTTCAATTCTTAATTTGTTGTTTTGAATTCTTGAACGGATTAGAGAGATATTCGTTCCTAAATTCTCTGTAAAGCCATCCTTTGGTCCTTTAATCACCGTTTGCGTGGTAGGTTCTGTAATTGACCTAGATTGAATTTTTCTCGTTCCCGCAATAATTGCCTCTGAATGCCCCTCAATCAAAATTACTGTGTCCCCGCCCAGCAGATTATCCACTATTTCCGGCCATTCATTCATTAAATTGATTTTAGACACTGAAATAATTTGAGTAATTTCTTCAGGCAATTTCCCAGAATGTACATATTTCTTTTCATAAATAAAGGCCAGGATTGGATGCAGAACATTGTCATGCAAGCTTTGTTCGTCAACAATCCCCTGGATATGTATGATGGCTGCATTTCCATGCTCAGCTATGGTTAAATTTCGAACAGATAGATCTGAACTGTCGCCAAACTGCTCTTTTAAGTATTGAATATTGAAATGAACACTCTTGCTTACCTTTTTATGCTGGCTATGATGTTTCCTGAACACAGTAAATCTCCTTTGGGAAGATGATATTGTTTTTTAGTGTGCCCGGTACAATTTGGATTATTGCCGATAACATAAAAAAACCTAACCAATCTGGCTAGGTTTACCATCTTAAATTAATCGGAATTCTTTTACTTCCGAATCAGGGGCACATTCATAATCGCCAGAATACTCGACAAGTCCAATCTCGCAATTTTTGCCGATTTTTACATTTTTCCCTCTTACGACAAGAGCTGCTGTGCCTTCGAGTTCGATGTCATCCCCTTCAATTAAATCCGCCTCCAGCTTCAAGGGAAAGATGGATTTGATTAATTTAAATAGGGTTTCTCTATGCTGTACCACCTTAATTTTTCTGCCGCCAATCTCTTTCGCTTTACTGTCTCCAAAAAGCTTAATATCAATCGTCTCTGCATTCAGTAAACCATCTACCGAAAAAGACCCTTCTGCACGGAAAACCTCCGCTTCACAGTCTCCTTCAATCGTTACTTTCCCATTCACAACCATTACTTCGCATTTTACAGAGCCTCCAATCGAGGATTTCCCAGCGACCTCAAGCTTTTGGCTGCTGACAGCTTCAGAAATCCCAGCAGAGCCATTGATAATCAGGGATTCAGCTTTAACAGCTCCATGGATTTTTGCTGCACCACTGATCTTTCCCTTTTCGGTTTTGACGTTTCCATGGATAGTGCCCGTACCGTTACAATGGAATCTCTCGCATTCAATATCACTGTTTACAGTTCCCTTGCCATTTAATTCAACCTTTTCAAATGAACCTCCATTAGACGATCCAACTCCATTAATAATTAAGTTCCCTAGCGTTTTCATATTCACAGCAAATTTTCCCCCTATGCCAATTTGGATTTTAATTCCTCTGCACAATGCTCTATCGATAAAGTGGCTGCCACTTTTGTTCCTTTTTCAAGCAGGACTTGCTCCCCGTTAACCGAAACCAGGCAGCTGGACATTCCAAGTTTGCGAATAAAGCAGATAACAGCTTTTGGCTGCTGCAGGATACTTTGATGATCGTTCAATAACTGAAGGAGCATTTTCCCTTCCTCTATATGGATATCTCCCGATTCAAGCAGGATGGAAAGTATATAAAGCTTCAAAATCTCATGGTAATTGTATTCCTTAAGCTCCCCCTGTGTTTCGAGAAAGATATTCATAACCGGTTCAGAAGCTATCCCTTTAGCAATCAGACTTTCCTTTGTCAGCTTCAGATGTGAAGCATTAAGAGAAAACACATCTGCCAGCTCATCCAGCGAAAGGCTATCCTTCATCTTTTGTATTTTATCGACCCGCTCCAGAATTTTCTCTTTTGGGAAAAAAGTCTCCTGTCCTGTAAAAGTTGATTTTCTGACAAACCAATCCTCCGGTATCAGGCTTTTCCTTTTCCACCGATAAAGCTGCCCATAAGAAATACCCGTTAAATCCAGGACTTCTTTTTTTGAAATTAATTCATCGCTCAATTCCAGGACTCCTTTCTGGTGGTACCATTGTAACATAACACTGTTACGTTAAGAATATTATTTTATTCATTTTTTCCTGAGTTTTTTCGACAAAATCCTGGTTTTGCACCATAAAATCAATCCTGGATGCACTCCCCTCAACAAAACAATGTTCTATTGACACAAAAAGACCTGGCTCTCTATAGAACCAGGCTTCTCTTCATTCGTATATTTTTAAAAGGTTATACTGTTTTCCAAGATACTGATAATTTTGCCTGCGGTACATTTCCTTTGGAGTATCTTCTCCATCTGCAACAAGAATGATGGTTTTATCCTTAAACTGATCCATTACAGATTTCTGCAGACGGCTTCCTATGCCCTTTTTCTGAAAATCCTCATGGACCATCAATCCATCAATTTCAGCTGTGTATTCCTTGATAACCACATCTACCGATCCGGCAGCTTTCCCTTTATAAAATGCAATGAACTGCTTAATACTTTCATCGTTAAAATTCCTTAAATGCTGATCTTTCTTTTTCTCGGCATAATTAATCCCGTAAACCGAATCCTGCTCATGCTGGAATTCAAGATAATCATTCCATGTTTTATCCGTAACATTTTCAACTAAAATTTCTTCTTTATCCTGAACATCAGGAAAATCACCTGGACGAATCGCAAATAACTCTAAGTAACCAACTGAATAATCATCATCTTTCTCAAAAAAGGCCAGAAGTTCTCCAGAAAGCTCCTCGTCATCAGGAAAATAAAATCTTACATGCTTTTGGCCATATTTTTGATGAAAATCTCTTAAATATTGATGTGCCTCCTCAAACTCTTGAACAGAAGGCATTCTTTTAAAAGCAAGAAAGTTGCTGTCATACTGCAGGAGCATGTCAGGGTTATGGCTGTGAATAAAAAGTTCATTTTCCAGAACAATGTGTCCCGGTTTATGGATATTATTAAAAGTGATTTTTTCCATCGGCTTCTCCTAAAATAGCAAACACTTTAGTTTTGCAAAAATTTATATTCTTTATCTGTAATTAGCACATCGTGACAGCGCATTAAATTATTCTTTAATTCCAGAGGGGTACTGCTGTTTTCATAAGCACACAGGGAAATCATGCCATGTTCAGAAATTACCTTGTCAACTTTCTTTTCATACGCTTCCACTAACGGAATATAGTCCTTCACATTTCCCCATTCAACCAGGCCCCATGTGAAAATCTTTGCACCGCTTTCCAAATAAGGATGTATGTTTTGGAGAAAAAAATTCAACACTGTTTCAGGATTAAAATCCCCGTTCGAATAATAAAAATCAAAGTTATTCGCGAAGTGGACTCTCTTTAATTCCTCGTTGTTTAACAGCTTTCTTATCTCTTTATCGATATGAAGGAAATTACGGTCATTTTCCACAAATAAAACATGTCCGCCGCTTTTGGCACCTGCAGATATATAAGAGACTGCATTTTGAAGATAGCAATCTATTTGATCGAATTGATAAAGAATATGGCCGCCGTTTGAACTTTTAAGATCACCTATTAAATCAATTAACCATTCATTCATTAAAATTACCCCTTATAACTCAAAGATGTTTGATTTATTATACCACCGTCACTAAAATCATTTTTGATTATTATTTTGAGATATCCTTTCTCTAATCTTTATCAAATATTTCATCAATTTTGTCTGCATAAAAGGTAATTGCTTTTTTATATTGCAAAACTTCTGGGTCATCAGAGGTTTCGGCCACACACTTTAAGAGCAGCTCCATTGCTTGGCTATGCTGGCCTAAATTATGGAGCGTCATGGAATAAAAAACCTGGATTGCACGATTAGCCGGAAACTGGGAGATTCCTTTCTGGAACACCAACTTTGACTTTTCATATTCCCCAAGTGTCCGGTATGTGCTCCCAAGACCCAAAATAGCGCCTGGCAGATCTGATTCAGGCAGCCCAAGTTCGATCGCTTTTTCATAATAAGAAACAGCTTTCGATTCCTCCCCTAAAACGTCAAAACTCCAGCCGCACTGATAATGAATGACTGGGTTTACAGGATACTCTTCAGCCAATTTTACAAGCAGAAGGTTGGAATCTTTGTATTTTCCGAGATTGCGAAGTACAATCACTTTTTCTAAGTCCGTGCTCATAGGTACCTCCGATCACCGCTTTCTTTCTATTATATCTAAAAATTGAAAATAACGGGTATGGTAAGGCTTCAACTTTTCTGCAAAAATGGAATTAAGGCTCTCTGCACTGTTCTTTCACTTCAACCGAAGTTATTTCGTCAAACATGACCTTCTCAAGAAACCCATCTTCCAATTCCAGATAAATTTTTCTGCTGATGCCATCCAGCCTGTTTACCCTCCCTGTGTATTCGCAGAAAAATCCTCCACGCCAGACTTTTACTTTTAGAAAGAAGGCAAATTCCATTGCATAGTTAATTTTGTTTTCATAATCCTCCAATTCATATTCATCAATAAGCGGCCTGTTTTGTGCCATTTGTTCAGTTTCCAATTTTCTTAGCATCGCCCGGTGTTCCGGCATGAAGTGGGCTGGCTGCCATTTTATTTTCCCTCTGTCCTTTAGCGGCATAGTAAATCCCTCCATCCTCTATTATAGAACATTTGTTCTGTTTTTAAACCTGTAAAGCATAAAACCTCAAGCTGGTTCATTTGGATAATAAAAGTACGAGTGGTAAAATGATCTTTAACTCTCTGAAAAGATTGGTGAAACAATGAAGCAGTTTCCTATAAAACACCGGTGGCTCGGACGTTTGCTGGCATCCGATCCCGGGCTTATCCGATTTCAAAAAGCTGGACGGGCCACTTTAAGTTTAATGGCTTCAGTCTTTACGACTTTGTTCATCATGCAATTGGCTGGTGCTGATGCTGCTCTCACTCCGGCGATAGTGTCTGGAATGGCAGGCATGCTTGGCATCATGATTGTGATGGATGACTCAAAAAAAGGTAAAATGCTCACAACTGGCTTACTTGGACTTTCAGCCATGGCAGGGGTATCGATCGGTTCCCTATTGGCGGGAAGCACGGTCTTTGTCGATATTACAATGGTTCTGTTAATCTTCTTAAGCTTTTATTTGACCCGCTTTGGGGTGCGATATTTTTCTCTATGCATGATTGCATTCATGACACTTTATTTTTCATCTATTCTAAAGTTATCAGGCAGTCAGCTTCCATCCTTTTACTTCGGCATCTGGATTGGGGTCGCGTATGCTTTTCTGTTCAATTTCATCCTTTTTCAGGACACCGCGAAAAACCTGAAAAGAAGCATTCGCTCCTTTCATTTCCAAAGCAATTTTACGTTCAACCTGTTAATTGAGGGGATGCAAGCCAAGGAAATGACTCCTCAACAACGGGAGGAATTGCAGAGAAACGTGCTGAAGCTCAGGGATTATGCTGTCATGGTTTCGGAGTATGTAAATGATGAAGATGTTCAAAAATTATGGCCAGGGCTGACCTCTACTCAGCTGAGGTTATATATATTTGATGCAGGTATGCTGATTGAAACACTGACAGACTCAATTCGAAGCTTAAAAAAAGCGAATGCCCTTGAAATTGATGAGCTGAGAAAACTCCTGGTTTGGGTAACCCGTTCTCTTCGTGATGCTGAGGTTCTTGCCCAACAATATGAAGAACAAAATCTTCGTGAAGCAGAGCTTGCTGTACAGGCCCTTCGCCTGCTTATTATTGATTTGTTCAACCGGGAAGACAAACCTGCAGGATGGCTGTTTTTGATCAGGCGGATCGAGTCCATTGCGAACCATGTCATCGAGGGCGGCATAACCATACAGCAGGCACTTCATAAAGTGAAAGACAATGAGATTAAATCATCCGAAGAGGCAGCTGAAGGCGAAACTGAAGATGAACCATCTGAAGAAGATAAGGGCATCAAACCTTCCACCAAAAAAGCTTTTCAGGCATTGACTGCTGCAATCATTTCCATCATTGCCGGCCAGATTCTTTCGCCTGACCAGCCTTATTGGGTTCTTTTAACAGCTTTTATTGTTTTGCTCGGAACGGAATCGATCGGGCGCATTTATACGAAAGGTTTTCAGCGTTCGGTTGGAACAATTATTGGAGCAGTAATTGGATTTACACTTGCAAGAATGGTCAGCGGCCATTCCGTCCTGGAAATTACGCTGATTTTTGCAGCGGTTTTTTTCGCCTTTTATTTGTTTGAGGTCTCCTATACGTTAATGAGCATGTTTATAACGATGCTGGTTGCTTTTATGTATGACCTTTTACTGGGAGGAATTACATTTTCCCTTATCAGTGCAAGAGTTATCGATACAATTGCCGGTGCCGGCATTGCATTCGGAGTTTCCTTATTTATTTTCCCAAAGAAAACGAAGGAAAAAGTGGCGGATACCATAAATGATTACCTTCAAGAACTGAAACCGTATGTCACTGAGTATGTGCGAAGCTTCCGGGAAGATGTGAACGTTAAGGAGCTTTCAGGCAAAGGCTTCTTATTGGATCAAAAACTTAAAACTATAAATGTTGAAGCGCAATCCCTGATAAAGAAACCCGGATCCCCGCGCCATGCTGATGTTAACAGATGGATTACACTATTTTCAGCCATCAATTACTATGCAAGACACCTTGTGGCTTCCTCCTACCGAAAAGGATTCGACTATCCCGATGAGCTGGTCGATGTTTTTATAAGGATTGAAGAAAAGCTTGAATTAAATATTGAGACATTAATGGATCTCATTAAAGACAGCGGAGACGGCATGCTTGTCTATAGTCTTGAAAATGAAAGGGAACAAATTGAACGATTGGCACCAGCAAGGCAGCAATCCCAGCGTGATTTGATTCATCACCTATATTTCATCTGGAGAATCAACAAAGCGATTATCGAATTGGCAGAAGATCTGGGTGCAGGGAAGGAGCAATGATGCTCCTTCTTTTTTATATGAATGAGTCGCTGCTCTTTCAGGATCAATAATAGATTAATTTGTACATTCGCATTCTCAATGTACCTCCAAAAAAAGAGCGATGCACTAAATGCATCACCCTGAATATGTTCATTTTTTTATTTTGAGCAGCCGTAAACTATTCAGGGTTACCCCAGAAAAATTATTCAGACATTAATTTGAATATTGTATGAAAAAAGGAATCGGATTGCATGCTCCGATTCCTTTTATTTCTTTACTTCTTCTTTCAGTTTTATCAATAATTCATCCGAATTCTCCGCTGCAATCAGTTTCCCGTCTACCAGGGCATAGGGTGATTGCCTGCATTCTTTGCATCTGCTCTGGCATTCGTATTCTTTATAGTTAATATTCTTCTGGCTCAGAAATTGATTAAATGCAGCAAAACTTTCTTCTTTTAAAAATTCATCCAGATTCCGCTGACAAAATTCAACCGAAGCCGTTTTTTGCTTTGAGAATAGTTTGTTGATGAGTTTCACCTGATCAAACTTCCTTCTGATTTTTCTTTAAAAACTCTAATGGCAGTATATATTGCTTTCCCTTCCCCTTCCTGCATATTTCGGGGACTTCATAATTATATCGAATCTGCTGCCCCTCTGTCGTCTTTATTGCTTCATTTCCAACAATTTTAAATAAAGTCTCATATGCAAACCTGTTAGTAATTTATTATACTATTATTAATGAAGGAACTGAATCGATTTACCTGGTAATTCAGATGGTTCAAATGTTTAAATTGCACATAAACTGATTCTCTTTAGAGTGCCGTTTTAAATTCTTATAGATTCCATGGCGACCGTTTTCTTTCCGCTCCTCTCATTTTCGGCTTCATGACAACCTCATGGCGACCATTTTCCCCTCGCTCCAAGATTTTTCGGCTTCAAGACCTTCACAAAAAAACAGGAAGAGCATCCCACTCTATCCTGCACCGGCCACAATCTTAATTTTAATTTTTACCCTCCACATTTCTTCTCATTTTCGTTAAAACATCGTCAACAATTCTCAGCTCTTCCTTCGTAATACCCGATGTGACGATCGAGTGAAATTCCTCTGTGATTGGATATACATGCTCACTGAGATTTTTGCCGCTTTCAGTTAGATAGACATTCAGAGATCTGCTGTCTTCCTTATTCATGCTTTTTTTGATAAACCCTTTCTTTTCAAGACTGCTCAGCATTCTGGTAATGTTGGATTTATCTTTATCCAGCCGCCTGGAAATTTCGTTTTGGCTTAATCCGTCTTCTTCCCAGAGAAGCATAAGAATAAGGTTCTGCTCAGGGGCAATATTTAAGTGGGCTAATTTAGTCTTAATATAGCTTGTTAAGTTCAGGTCTGTTTGATGGATCTTAATGCTTATATAGTCATTAAATCTGGTTTTCATTTAAAATCCCCTATCCTCTTTATGGTGGCATTTTATTGAAATCTGTCTAATACACCAGATAACTTTCCTTCACTTATCCAATCATGATTTTTTCTTCAGCATATTTAAAATTAGCTTTCTCTCTTCTTCTGGCAAGTGCGAAAGCAAGAGTTAAAGGACCCACCCTGCCTGCAAACATCATGAAAGAAATTAATGCCTTGCCGAGTGTACTAAGTTCCGTGGTTAATCCAAGAGACATCCCAACAGTGCCGAAAGCAGAAATCACTTCAAATAGAAGCATATTCAGCGGTGCATTTTCTGTTAAAGAAAGAAGAAATAGAACCAATGCTATTAATCCCATAGAGTACACTGTAATCGTAAAGGCCCGAAAAATTAATTCCTTCGGGATTCTTCTGCCCATCAGATTAACTTCTTCATCTTCTTTAATGAGAGCTCTGACAGCAAGCAGGATCAAAGCAAAGGTTGTTACTTTAATGCCTCCTGCCGTTCCGCCTGATCCTCCGCCAATAAACATTAGAAGCATGGTTATAAGCTGAGAGCCCATTGTCAGCTCACCTGTATTAAGCGAATTAAAGCCAGCGGTTCTTGGAACGACTCCATGAAAATAAGATCCTAAAAGTTTTTCCTTCATTCCCAAGTCACCAATTGTCGCGGGATTATTGAATTCTAAAAGAAATATGAAAACTGTGCCTAAAATATTTAGAATCAGTGTCATCAGCAAAACCAGTTTCGTATGGAGAGAAAGTTTCCGTAAGCTTTTATTGATTTTTAAATCAAGCAGCACGATATAGCCAATCCCCCCGATGATAAACAGCGAGCTTAACGTCATAATGACAGTAAAGTCCCCTGCATAACCCGTAACACTGCTAAAGTCGCCCATAATATCAAACCCGGCATTATTAAAAGCTGAGACCGAATGAAAAGCCCCATAATATAAAGATTGCGGAAATCCAAAATCTTCAGCCCAGCGAACAGCCAAAATGATGGCACCAATTGCTTCTACAATCAGAGTAAAAGCCACTACGAATTTTACGAGTCGGACCATCCCTTCAATTGTAAGCTGATTTAATGATTCCTGTATCATCAGCCTTCCTTTTAAGCCAATACTTTTCCCAAGCATAATGGCAATGAGAACTCCAAAGGTCATAAAACCAAGTCCGCCTATTTGTATAAGAGCCATAAGAACTACCTGGCCAAAAACAGTAAAAGTTGTTTGTGTATCCACGACGACTAAACCTGTTACACATACAGCAGAAGTCGCTTCAAATAATGCATCAATAAACGATAAATGATGCCTGTCACTAGTCGAAAAAGGCAGCATAAGCAGCAGGGTGCCAATGGCTATTAGAATTAAAAAGCCAACAGACAAAGCCTGTGCAGGATTCATCCTGATCCATGCGCTGGGGCGCTCAATTCTTCTTGTCCTTCTGGTTTCTTTGTACATGGTCCATAATCTCCTCATTAAAATGGTAATGGTAACATCATTGAAAAAGCTTATACTCCATGCCTCTCAAATCTGCCAATTCCTTTATTGTGTCCCATTACAATCAGGACGTCTCCCTTTAAAATAACCTCTTCAGCTGGCGGAGTAACGATTATTTCCTTCCCGCGCTGAATCCCCACGATATTACAGCCATACTTAGCCCGTATATTCAATTCTGATAGGGATTTATTGGCTATTTTATCTGAAGCCACTATCTCTACCATACTGTAATCTTCAGACAGCTCAATATAATCGATCATTTTTTCCGAAACAATATGGTGGGCAATCCGCTTTGCCATATCCCGCTCCGGATGGATAACACGATCGACGCCAATTTTATCGAGCACCCTGGCATGGTACTCATTATGTGCCTTTGCCCATACCTTCGGAATCCCCATTTCTTTTAATAACAGGGATGTCAATATGCTGGATTCAATGTTTTCACCAAATGAAACAAAAGCGTGATCAATATTTTTTATCCCTGATTGCTTTATCGCAGCTTCATCAATACCATTGATTTGAACCGCATATGTCACAAACTGTGCGTATTGATTCACTTTCTCCTGATCGACATCAATTGCGAGCACTTCCACTCCCAATTCATGAAATTCCTTTACGAGACTTCCGCCAAAGCGGCCTAAACCAAATACAGCATACTGTTTTTTCATTGAAGAAATTCCCTTCTTTTTGAAAATGAACACAAAAAAACCACTCTTAAAAAAAGAATGGCCAATGGTTTCCATCAACCCTTCTCTCGATTCGGCTTACGGAGTTAGCTGTCGGATTAGGGATTGAGAGTATCCCTTCTTAGCTTTAATATGCTAAGATTCACCCCAAGATAAACAAGGTTTATCAAAATTGGTTCCCCCGCTCTTAATGATTCAGCAAAAAGGTTTACTATGAAATTAATAAATATAAATTACTCCCATGGTAATCTCTTGTCAATCTTTTTTTACATAGCAGGTAAAATAAAAAGCACTTCCCTGTAACGGAAAGTGCTTTCCCTATGATTATTCCCAAATCGCTGTTGCCCACTCGGGATGATCTATAAATGGATTGCGGTTATGCTGGTAATCAGAATAGATGATTTCGTTTCTTCTCCGCTCGTTATCGTCTACTGGATCTTCCTTATGCCATTGAAGCAGGACAGACATTTTGCCATGATAAGGAGCAGAGCCATTATTGACCTGATTGTTTAGCTCCAGATCCACTTCTCCGCTGTCTCCTTCATAACGGACAGCCATATAAAAAAGCATCCTCGCAACATCGCCTTTTACTGCATCCCTAGGTTCCCAGGAATCTGAATCATAGTAGTTTCCCAGTGCCTCTGAATGCTGGGTGCCCCCATGGTCAAAGTCAAGATTCCCTCTCGAGCTATTTACAGAAGCATCTGTTGGCCGCAAATGATGCAAGTCTGTTCCCGCACCCATCGCTGTACCAAAATCCCCATGCGATTTTGCCCAAACATGCTCCCTGTTCCAATCATTGACGCCAGAACCATTGGTGAATTTCCCCTGAGAGCGGCCAGTATACAAAAGAATGACGTTATTGGAATTGGCAGGATCTTCATCGGTCTCGCGCAGTGCTTCCCATACATTCGAATAGGAAATTTCCGTGTGGTCATCAATGATCGTATGGAGGGCTGTTTTTAAAGCCTTTCCTGTTTTTCCGTTTGCAGCATCATAATATCCTCCTGGTTCAGGGCCGGGATCGGCTGTTCCATCACCAGCTTGTTCGAAGGCCGTCCCATCTTTTAGCCCCGGATGAGAAAAATAGGCGGTAAGCGTTCCGGTTACCTTGATTTTTTCTCCAATCAAAGATGGATTGGATTTTAAGCCGAAAGCTGAGCGAAACGTGAAAGGAATTTGAACATAAAGCATCCTAGCTGTGCTGGTCTCTGATGGACTATCCGCCAGGGCCAAAGCATAGTCATTTGGAAACCCGCTGGAAATAACTGTATTTGCCGCAGTCGGCTGTCCAACCACATAGCCTTGAACCGTTTTGGAAGAGCTGTTTTGAGTATTGATTCCCTGTGAAACGGAATAAGGTGATGACCAGGAGCCATCCCCGGCAGCTGCCCTGGTTATTGAATTTTGAATGGGCTGCATCACGGTCAGAATGACAGTAACCAGAATAAAAGTTAACAACAGGCCTTTTTTCTTACGATTCAGCATTCAGTCGCCTCCATATTTTTTTGAAAGGACTTATGAATAATCAGAAAAGTCGCAATCATCTCCAAGTATAAATGAACACCTTCGGCCATAGCATGAGGTATTGGTCCCAAAACTTTACAGTTTTACAATACTTAACAATGATGCAATTTATTTTAAAGTGCTTACTTTTTTAAAATGCCCAAATACTCAATCCAAGGACCAACATCTGTCCTGTACCTATTTGCCAATACTCTTGAAATCTGTGAAATATGCGTAAGGTCATGCACAGCCCAAGTGGAAATCAATTCCCTGACTCTTACTGGACCAAATGCCGGATGAAGCCCTTTCTTTTCGAAATGAGTTTCCAGATCAGTTATACCTCTAAGTGTGGCCAAATTCTTCATTCTAAGGGTCTTAAAGACTTCAAGCTTTTCTTCAAGTGATAGATCCTCTGACACATTTAAATGAGCAAAACGGTCAAATGGAGGAAATGGCTTGCTTTCCCCTTCCTGCAGAATAAATTTCAGTCGAGGAATCCAATTTTTCTCCTCCCCATCAATCAAATGATCAACCACTTCGGCTGCATTCCACGTGCCATCCCCTTCATTGCCATTAAGCCATTCCGAAGAAAGACCGCTTAGTATTGCAACTAGCGTATGGGGTGTACGTTCAAGAATCTCAATAGCTTCTCTTAAATTAAAATTCATATAGCACTCCCTTTTAAACAGATTAGATCAGATACAAACACTGCGCGTCTGTATAGGTATATACATCTAACCTTCTCTAAAAGTCTTTTTCGATCTCTTTCATTATAGTAAAGGGGCCATATGATTTATTTGATGGCACCACAAGTGTTATCCCGCTTTTAGGATAATAGGCAGAATGAAAGCTGACTCCCGGGTCATAGCCCATGAGGTGATATTTGAAGATGGCTTCGTTATTCTTGCTGATCCATAATCCGTAGCCGTAATACTCATTCTCATCTGCTTTGGCATGCGGAGTCATTAGCTTTTCTGTATACTCCTCGCTCAGAAGCTTATCATTACACAATGCTTCCCAAAATAAGATCATATCCTGAGCAGTAACATAGGCTCCTCCGTCAGAACCGCCTCTGATGGGCAATGAATAAATATTGGTTCTCCATGTCCCACCTTCTTCATTATCTATATATCCAATTGCTGTATTTTCAGGAAGATTGTCAAATCGGAAAAAGCCTGAATCCTTCATTCCACATGGTTCAAAAATATGGGATTGGATATAATCCTGGAAACTCATTCCTGTCTTCTTCTCTATAATCAAACCCAAAAGTATAAATCCGGCATTATTATAATGAAATTTCTCCCCCGGCTTGAACATCATCTTTTTATTCTGGAACATAGGAAGAAAATCTCTAAGATGATTTAATAGGTACATTGGCCTTTCTTTCCACAGGTCCTCAAAATCCTCCATAACTGACTCATCAAAATAGTCAGGCACTCCAGAAGAATGGGTTAACAGGTGATGAATGGTAATTGTCTCATCAAAGAAGGGAAAAACATCCTCCAATACATCTTTAAGTCTTGTTTCGAATGATATGAATCCATTCTCGACCAATTGACAAATGCCAACCGCCGTAAAAATCTTACATCCGGAGGCGATGCCAAACCTGGTACCTGGATTATTGGGGGTTTCATTTGCTCTATCAGCATCCCCCTCTGCTAATTGAAGGATTATATCCTCCTTTTCTTTAACAAGTATGACACCAGAAAAACCAACATCTTTAATTACAGAACTTAACCTTTTATCATCATTCCTAATTAACATGAGTACTCCCCTTTAAGGTATTATTCCAATGACCTAAAGCAATTGCGGGACAGTAATAGCGGACTTTATAAAAACATATCACAAATTTCCATATTTTTGTTAAAAATAGCGATTCTTCCAAACAGAAGTCGCTTAACCATTTAGTATTTTATAAATATTTCTCAAAAGCAGTAATAGTCAGTGATTCATTTATTTCAATTTTCTCAAGCTCTTTAAAACCATTCTTTATATAAAAAGCGACAGCAGGGGTATTCTTAGAGCCTGTTGTGACAATCATTTTTTCAATCTTCGGCCTCAGTTCAATGAAGTTCAGCAGCTTTTGTGCAATTCCCTTTCTAAAATGTTCAGGATGTACAATCAGTCTATGAATATCTAAAATATTATTATCCTCTTTAAACGATATCGCACCGCATAATTTTTCACCAATAAAATACCCAAAGAAGGTCTCTCCGGTTATTCGCAAGGCATCAGCCGTATCCTTCAAAGGCGGTAAATCAGAACATCCAATGATTTCAGCTTCAATTTTATACGCGGGAAGCTGTACGCCTAGAACCTGCTCAGCAGCTTTTCGATCTTTAATATTTATTTCCTTAATCATTATGGTCCCTCTTTTTATATTAGTTTTATAATTAATTTCTCTATCAAAGATAATTTCCCTTTTTTTTGGACGAATGAAGGCATTCCAATATAAAATCATAACTAAAGGGGTGAATTGGATGAATTTAAAATATGAAGTGATAACAGAAGACAAAATCAGCCTTTGCAGGGATTTATGCAATGAGCTGATGGCTTTCCAGAAATCTAAGGCACATATAACACCTGAGCGCTTTGACAGCATGAATTTTGAAACAAGAATGATTCCATCCGTAAAATCTGCTATACATAATTATATTGTGATTGTTAAGGACGATGAAGAAATCGTGGGCTATGTCTATTCCAATGTTTCTCCTAAAGAAGCCTACTCCAATGATTTCGCCACTTTTTTTGATTTAACTTCAGTCGGAAAAGACAATGTTGGCTGCTTATCACAATTCTATATAAAAGATGGCTATAAACAATATGGAATTGGATCAGTGCTTTTTAACATGTCGATGGAATGGTTAATTCAATTTAAAGATGTTGAAGATTATTTTATTTATGTGTCAAATGGGAATACAGAGGCCCTTCAATTTTATACACGCAAAGGATTTACTGTTAGTCACGATATTCTGGACGGCTTTATTACAGTTTTGCGCAAATAGGAAATACCATTCCCCCAGAAGCTGACAACAGGAAAAGACCTTTCCAATAATTAATAAGCTGCCGAACCAATTGGATAAATGCAGAAGCGAATATAATCCAGCGGAAATCTTAGCTGGATTTTTATTATGCATATTTTCAACAGCAAATTCCCCATAACCCATATACCCATAATCCTTAAAAATAATGGTGGACATTATAATAAATCTTGTTATAATTCAATAAGAAATTACTTTGAAAAGGGTGCTTTATGGGAAATACATGCAGATATGTTGTAAGTGCCACTGGGAAGAACGGCGAGACTTATTATACGCAATGCAAGGATAAAGAAGAGTTAAAAGAGTGGCTGGCCGAACATGAAGACAAGCTGAATAAGAAGGAACTGAAAGTGAAGGACAAAAAAAGACATCCTCTTTTAAGCTGGCTTAACTTCTAACCTTATTGCTCAAAAATCAAATTGACCTTTCCTATTAAATTACTATTTTAATTATAGTAATCATAGATAAGAAAATCGTATGATTTACAACTTTTATGATTATTATTAATATATTAAAAAAACATTTATAATTTTTCGCTTAATCTTAATTGAGCGGGGGAACCAACTGTACTTTTTTAATAAAAGTACCTGGGGTGAATCCTTTTACAGGTAGGGTACTCTCAAGACCCGAACCCGACAGCTAACCTCGTAAGCGTGTTGAGAGGGAAACACTGCAAAAATGCACAGTGGTTATTACCTCTGTGTTTTTTTGTTGCCATTTTTAGTTAGGTTTACGTTTTTTGGGGGTAATATAGGAAAGGCAAAATATTTTTTTGTGCTTAGTTTACATTTTTTTACATCATTCATTGGAGGAACGTGTATGAAATTATCTACTAAAATTATTCTTGCTCTAATCGCCGGAGGAATTACAGGTCTTTTGATTAACTTATTTGCACCTGGCATTTTCCCCGAGCTTGACAAGTTTTTATTTACTCCGCTGGGAAAAATCTTTTTAAATCTCATCAATATGCTGGTTGTTCCGATCGTCTTCTTTTCCATCACTCTTGGGACAGCAGGCCTCGGTGATCCTAAGAAGTTAGGAAGAATCGGGATTAAGACAATCTCCTACTTCCTGGTTACCACCAGCATTGCAATCGTCATCGGTCTTGCTTTGGCAGCAGTTTTCCAGCCAGGGAACGTTGGTGAATTTGACGTTACAAACGTGGAGTACGAATCAAAAGAAGCTCCTCCTGTCTCAGAGACACTATTAAATATTATTCCAACCAATCCGGTAAAAGCCTTTACGGAAGGGAACATGCTTCAGATTATCACTTTTTCCATTTTTGTCGGATTTGCATTAACCATGCTTGGCAATAAAACAAAAGGCATATTAAACCTTATTGAACAAGGCAATGACATGATGATGTACCTTGTTAACCTGGTTATGAGGTTTGCCCCTTATGGAACGTTCGGACTCATCGTTTCTGCTGTAGGCAGTCAGGGTCTAAGTGCCATTAAAGCTATGGGACTTTATATGATCGTAGTTCTTCTTGCATTATTTATACATGCGATCTTAACCTATGGAGGTTCTATTGCTTTACTTGCAAAGAAAAACCCACTATGGTTCTTTAAAGGCTTTGCGCCGGCCATGGGTGTTGCTTTCAGTACATCAAGCAGTAATGCGACACTGCCGATTTCCATGAATACTGCCCAGAAAAATCTGAAAGTTCCTGAATCAATCAGCAGCTTTGTTCAGCCTCTCGGTGCAACCATCAACATGGATGGAACAGCCATCATGCAGGGTGTTGCAACTATTTTCATTGCACAGGTATATAATGTTGATTTAACATTGACACAGCTAATCACGGTTGTCCTTACTGCCGTTCTTGCCAGCGTTGGTACAGCTGGTGTGCCTGGTGTCGGTTTGATTATGCTTGCGATGGTCCTTAACTCTGTCAATCTTCCTGTCGAAGGTATCGCATTAATCATTGGTATTGACCGTCTGCTTGATATGACCCGAACAGCAGTCAATATTACAGGTGATGCTGCATGTGCGGTGATTGTAGCGGAAACAGAAGCAAAGAAAGAGGCTGTTAAAGCCTAAATGCAAAATAGCACCGGTTATCCGGTGTTATTTTTTTGTGGAAATCTCTTCCTCCCTGCTTGCTTCTTTATTCAAATTCATTGATTTTCTATTATTTTTTAGTATAATTAGTTTCATAACCATCACGTAACAGTTTGGAGGAATCCTCATGGGGCTGAGAAGTTAAGAATAGGAGAGTTGGCTGAAAAAGCAAAGGTTACTAAGAGAACGATTGATTACTATACTTCACTTGGCCTGCTAAAAGCAGAACGTTCCCCTTCAAATTATCGCTATTATGATTATTCCGCCATCGAACGTATTGCTTTTATCGAAAAATGTAAAGCGGATGGTTTGTCGCTGGAGGAAATAAAGAAAAAAGTTATCAGCCGATTTTCTGAAGAGGTAGATGTTCTTGAACTAAGGCTCAAAATTCAGGATCTGGAGGAAGATGTGACAAAAGCACTTTCTCAGCTTAAAAAATCTGATCCCGAAAAATACGAATATGTCAAAAAGAATATTTCACATGAAAGCTTATCATTAATTCAGACATTGCTTTTACTGCTCAACTGATATCCTGTGCCAAAACTGTTTTTTTGGTTTTTTGGAGCATTATGGATATCTATTTGGGCACAATTTAAGTAGTGAACTTTATAAGGGTTATTACCATTTTAGGAGGTGTATGTCTTACTTTAGTAAGACTGCTCGTTGACAACCATAAATTTATTACTGATTGCACTATTAATAGCATTAACCGCATTCTTCGTAGCAACTGAGTTTGCGATTGTAAAAGTACGTGTTTCCCGAATTGATCAGCTGATTGCTGAGGGCAATAAAAGGGCTATTGCAGCTAAGAGAGTCGTCACTCACCTTGATGAGTATTTATCTGCCTGTCAGTTAGGTATTACCATTACCGCATTAGGTTTGGGCTGGCTTGGTGAGCCGACAGTTGAAAAATTATTGCACCCGGTATTTGAAAGATTTGAAATCGCCGAATCGCTTACCCATATTTTATCCTTTGGCATTGCCTTTGCTTTAGTCACCTTCCTGCATGTGGTTGTAGGGGAGCTTGCACCAAAAACCGTTGCCATTCAAAAAGCTGAGGCAGTTACAATGGCGTTCGCAACACCGATTATTTGGTTCTATCGTTTGATGTTCCCTTTCATTTGGTTCTTAAATGGATCTGCTCGGGTACTGGTTGGCATATTTGGTTTAAAACCGGCTTCTGAGCATGAAATCGCCCATTCTGAAGAAGAACTGCGAATCCTTTTATCCGAGAGTTATAAAAGCGGTGAGATCAACAAAAATGAGTTAAAGTACGTGAACAATATCTTTGAATTTGATGAAAGAATTGCGAAAGAAATAATGGTTCCGCGTACTGAGATGATTACGATTTCCTCGGATGATACACTGGCAGATATTATGCAAACCATCCAAACAGAGAATTACACGCGATATCCAGTTGAAGATGGGGATAAAGACAATATTCGAGGGTTTATTAATGTAAAAGAATTTCTGACGGCCAGTCTTACAAACAAGATCACCCCGGAGAATCTTGAGCTTGACTCGTTTATTAACCCGGTTATCCATGTAATTGAAAGCATTCCGATTCATGACCTGCTTGTAAAAATGCAAAAAGAACGCATCCATATTGCCATTTTAATGGATGAATATGGCGGAACTTCCGGATTAGTTACTGTTGAAGACATTCTCGAAGAAATTGTCGGAGAAATTCGTGATGAATTTGATGAAGACGAAGTTCCTGAAATTAGAAAGCTAAACGATAACCATTATATTCTGGATTCTAAGCTTCTTATAGACGATGTCAATAATCTGCTTGGCACAGATTTTGAGCATGAAGATGTTGATACAATCGGTGGCTGGTTCCTGACACAGCATATGGAAGCAGAGATAGGAACAGAGATTGAAGCTGATGGATTCACATTCAAGGTCCACGAAAAAGATGGGCACCAGCTTCATTATCTGGAGGTTTTTAAAAGCAAGCCCCTATTAGCCTAGGAAAAACGGCGGCTCCGATTTCGGCAGCTGCCGTTTCTTTTTTGCATGTCTATATAAATACTTGATTGTTTTCCTATTACCCGTTAGACTGACTTATGTACGTTTTATATCTTTGAATTTCGTGAACTGTCTAGCGCAAGCACCTACCCCCTCGAGGTGTCGGGGGTGAGCAAGGCGCTTGCGCTTTTCTTATTAATCAACAGGATGTGTGGCTATGTCAGAAATTATCATCAGCTTTATTGATTTCTTAAAACAGTTTTCTTACTTTGGAATTTTGCTTTCATTATGCTTTGAATTTATCCCGGCAGAAGTGGTTCTTCCTTTGGCAGGCTTTTGGGTCTTCCAGGGAGACTTTAATTATTATTTAGTCGTATTAGCAGGTACAGTGGGAGGAACGATTGGACCGCTGACATTATATGCATTGGGCCGATATGGCGGCCGCCCAATGGTTTTAAAATACGGAAAATATTTCTTAGTTTCGCAAAAACAGATTGATGCTTCGGACAAGTTTTTTGAAAAATATGGCGCAGGGGTAGCTTTCTTCGCCCGTTTTATGCCAGTTGTCCGTACAGCGATATCCATTCCATGCGGGATGGCCAAAATGAATGTGTGGAAGTTCTCTACCTATACATTCCTGGCAATGCTGCCGATTACCGCATTCTATGTTTATTTGGGATACAAACTGGGCCCTCATTATAAAGAAGCAGAGGAAATCTTTAATAGCTATGCCTTGCCGCTAGCCCTGATCATTATTGCCGGAATCATTATTGTGTTCACTTACAAATATGTAAGCAAGCGCAAGAAGAGCCAAAGCATATAAATATAAAAACCAACGGCACTGAATCGACAGTGCCGTTTTCTATTTATGTTTTATACAAAAAACTTTGAAGCCCAGGCAATGTAATACGCACCAGGTATAAACATGATTTGTGCAAGGACTGTTCCAATCAATCTGGAGGTAACCATCAAAATACCTAAAAGGTCATATATTTTTCAGAAAATAACCATAGTCTCAAATATTCTTTCTTTTAAGACTATGGTACCTTATGTGAAGATTACTTGTTTAGTTTTTTACTTCCTAATTTCTGATGAAACTTTGGATCTTTTGGAATACTGGGATCCACGCCTCTTAGTGGTGGAATTATTGCACACATTAACTGAATCGGGATAATATATTCATAGGTTTTATAATAAAGGTGGTTAATAAACTCAGCATTCATATTTCGAGAGTTTTCATCAGACTCGCATCCAATTACATAGATATTTTCAGTCCAGTCAGATAGAACCTCTATCATTTTCTTTACTCGTTTTTCTACACCAGTATCTAAAATAATAATAGTAGAATCTTCATTGACCGCATTATAAATACCATGAATAAATTCTTCGAACTCGTACCCAGATACCGGAATTCTTAGTGTTTCTAACAACTTCAGGGCACTTTCTAATGTATCGCCATAGATTTCACTTGTCCCAATAACTCGAATTTCTTTAGCATTAAATAATTTTTCTTTATTCGCTTCAATCCATTTATAAGACTTATCGTATGTCTTCAAAAACTGATTTGCGCTCTTCTCTATTTCAATGATTTCTGCATTATATTCTGCGGATGTAATTTTATTTGTTTCTCTTGCAAGTTGCAGTGCAAATAGAGTCAGGTTTAACTTAGTTGTGTAAAATCCTTTTGTTTTTGCTCCTGCTGTTTCCTCACCACATTTAACTGTCAGGATAAAATCCGCTACCTCATCAATTAATGCATTTTCTTGCCCAGCCATAGAAGCTATAATACATCCTGATTCTTTTGCTAGTTTCATAGCATTGTAAGTTGAGTAACTGCTTCCACCTTGTGATATACCAATTAATATTGTTTTTGAAGAATCCCCTATGAAGGTTTCTCTGCTAATAGCAAATGGATAATAGACATCTACACGAACACCCATTAAGGACTGCATTAACTTTTGTACTTGGAGGCCAGAATGATAACTTGTACCCGAGCCGGTAACTACAACACGGTCAATTTCTTTATTTTTTACTTCAGCAAATAATTGATCTGCACCTTGAATAATCTCTCTCATTTTTTCCGGGGTTTCTTGCATGTAATCTTCAATTTTCATTTTTCACTCTTCCTCTCTCTATTAAAGTAATCCAATCCAATGCAGAAGTATTCCGACAACGATAATGCCCAAGGTTAGTTTGGTAATACTAACTTTTCTTTTCATTAAGCCATATATGACAAAAGTAGCTATTAAAGGTAGCATATTTGGTAATATTTGATCCAATATATCTTGAAGAACTACCTTTGCCCCGTTAATGTCAAATTCGAGTGGGGTTGTCAGCTTTAACATGGTTGCGACCATTCCTCCAACTACCATTAACCCAACAGTAGTGGTCATCGCCATAATCTTTTCCATTAAACCTTCTTTTTGTATTCTTTCAAGGGAATTTACCCCAACACGGTATCCCAGTTTTAACCCAGCAATTCTTAAAAAGAGGTGGGGAATGTTAAATAATATCAAAAACAAAATAGGTCCAAAAATGTTCCCCTGTGTTGCAAGAGAAACACCAATCCCTGCTGCAATAATTCGGAAGGTCCCCCAAAAAAGCGAGTCACCAATCCCAGCCAGTGGACCCATAAGCGATGCTTTAACCGCATTTATTGAATTCGAATCAAAATTGGAATCGTTAGCATTTTGCTCTTCCATGGCTGCGGATATCCCCATAATGGTTGTTGATACAGCTGGGGTTGTATTAAATATCTCTAAATGTCTATTTAGGGCTTTTACCTGGTCATCGTGCTTGTCATATAATTTCTTGATGACAGGAATCATAGCATAGGCATATCCTAAGTTTTGCATCCGTTCATAGTTAAAGGCTCCTTGAAGGGCAAAGGATCTCCAAAACACTTGACGTAGTTCTTTTTTAGTTATTTTTTTGGGACTACTCAAAGTCGATCTCCCCTTCCGTTAAGTTATTGTTGTTACCCTTTTGGTCATTAGCTTGATTATTACTGTTATTATTAATAACAAGATTAACGATAATAGCTATACATGCCCCAAATAACGCAATGGCTGTGATATTTAAGTCTAAGAAAGAGGCTGCTAAGAACCCGAGGAAAAAGTAAACGCCCATCTTTTTAGAAAACAGCATATCGAGTAGTAAAGCAAAACCAACTGCAGGTAATAATTTTCCAGCAACCTCTAACCCGCCAAGAATCGTTTCAGGAACTGATTCAATCATATTTTTTACTTGCTCGGCCCCTAGGATAATGGCTAAGACGGTTGGAATAAAAACACTTAAGAAAAACAAAATTGGAGGAATCCACATCATTATTGTTACTCCCCGGAAGTTTGCTTTTGCAGCATAGTTGTCAGCCCTATGCATAAAATAAGTATTAATAATCCTTACCAATACACCAAGCGATTGAGCCAAAACGGCAATCGGAACAGCTAGGACCAGTGCAACTTCAACACCTTGACCGGATATAATCGCAAATGCAGTTCCAAGTACCCCGCCTGTTACAATGTCAGGAGGAGTTGCTGCACCAATTCCGGCAATACCCATCCAGATTAATTCAAGCTGTGCTCCAATGATGACACCTTGCTGAACATCTCCTAAAACCAAGCCTACTAACAGACCCAGAACTAAAGGACGTTCTAGCATTAGTACTCCAAAAATCCGGCTATCCAATATTCCAATTCCAGCAATAATTCCCAACATAATTGCTTGAGCTGCCATCAAAAACCCCTCCTTTTATCCTTTTAAATCATATCCTTTAGCCCCTTCTTCTTATCACGAGGCAGCATTCTAAATTCGAGTTCTATTCCCATCTCTTCCATTTCCTTTAAATTTGCAAGATCTTGGTCATCTACTGCTACTAAGTCTGTTAACTTTCTTTTACCTTCTGAATAACGCAATCCGCCAACATTTACCTCATTGATAACCCCTTCTGAAAGCCTTGCAAGTTCAACGGCATCACTAGTATTCTTCACAAGAACTAGAACCTTACTTTTTTGTGATTGTGAAAATTTTTGTGCAATCTCTCCGGATTCTTGAACCCCTCGAATATACAGTTTTACGTTGGAAGGCTTGGCTAGATTAAGTGCCATCGCTTTCATTTGGTCATTTTTAGCTTCATCATTAACGACGAGTATTACATTAACCCCGAGAGCTGAGGTCCAGCCATATGCTACTTGACCGTGAATTAGGCGATCGTCAATCCTTAATAGTGAAATCATCACTCATACTTCCTTTCTGGGATTTTAGTAAGTTATTAATATGGATAATTCCATTCTGTGCCGCGCTTATACCTTCTGCAATTGTATCTGCAACGCTTTTTTCCTCGCCTGCCAAGATCATAGTGAGTATCATTGGCAAGTTTAAGCCAGTGATTATGTCAAAATCATCCATTTCAAGAAGCAGTTCGGTACAAAGATTTGTAACACTACCGCCAAACACATCTGTCAATACAATAAAATGCTCGCCCTCTTTTTTGGTGCTTAATATGTCTTTCAATTCCTCTTTCGCCATATCTCCGGACTTAAGTTTTGTCATCCCAAAATATGAAACGTTCGTCTGCTTGCCAGCAATCAGCTCTACAGTTTCGATAAATGCTTGAGATAACTCTCCATGAGTGGCGATTAAAAAATGTTTCATATACTATCCCCCTTAATTTATTTATCTTTTAATAATGCAAAAAGCATGCCAACTAGTGACATGCTTGAAAAATATTTTTATATTTTATACTAATTCTTTGTTGCGCGGCACATTAGGCTTGATAATATTGTAGATATAACCTATCTCTGCCATCGTCATTTGCACACTATAATTATCTTCCAGCACACTAAATGCACTTTTGATCCACTTAATTTCCTTAGTGTGATTATTTAGAAATTCATCTAAATTTGGATATTCAGATATCGGTGCTTTTCTTATTAATCGCTCAATCATACAGCTTACATGAACAAATAATGCTATTTTTTTGTCATTTGGTAGATTCTTCCCTATCTGTTTTTCAAGTTGATTTATTCCGTATTCTACTTTACGAATAATTTTTTCAGTATCAAGGATAGTCAAGGAATCAATAACTCTGCCAAGAGAAAAGTTCATGATAATTCTATCGTTTACTTTACGTATTGTGTCGGCATCGGCTATTTTATCGAATATTCGAAACACATCACCTTCTCCCTTACCAGAAATAATATCTTCTAATGAAATAAAATTAACTTCCTCTATTTCTGGATTTTCTGTTCCGACTATAGCTAATACTTCATAAATTCTTAAGGGCGCCTCATTCATTCCGTTTTGTTTCAGCCGGTCAAAATCATGTGCTATCACTTTAATATCTAATAAATCTCCAATGCTTTCAGAAAGAAGTTGTTGAATTTGTGTTGCCGTCCCAATTCCAGTAAAGCAAGAAGTTACAATAGCATATTCTTTCCCATTTGTAGGGTAATACAGATTAATACTTGGTTTTGCAGACTTTTTAAGAGGTTCTACCATTTCCTCTATGGTTCTTCCCTGTATTACATAATTTCCAATTTCCAAAGCAGCTGGTGTCGAAACTTGGTCAACAAAAAGAAGTGGACCATCAATCTTATCTTTTATATGGTCATGGATTAAACTCAATGAGCCCATATCGACTAAAACAACTAAACCCGTCGAAGTATCCTGTTCCTCCATATATTGAAGCATCTTTTCTGTAATATCTCTCACGGTTGCATCAACAGGCATATCAATAGAATCAAAGACATTTACCCCTAATAAACGATTGCATACATTTGCTATGCTGCTCGCAGTTGCATAGCCATGGGCAATAATCATAGCTTTTATCCGGTTATGGAAATGGTTTATTTTCGCCTTACATAAAAATAATGTCATCATTATAATATCTTCAAAATATAAATGAACGTCCATGCGTTTTTCAATAAATAACATCACTTTAGAAACAATTGAGTATTCCATTTTATAATGATCTTTAATGAATTGAAGTATGCGTTGAGATAGAAGCTGTTCCTCTTTCGATAACTGAAAAGGATTAGATTTAAAGAATAAATAGGATGACAATGTATAGACACTGTTACCATCATATTTTACATAATAATTCAATTCCAAATATCTAAAGATATCCTGCATCGTTGAAAGAATAATTTCCATCATTAAATTATTTGATTCGTTAGGTCGCTCAAATATTAACCTATCCATCATTGCCGTTATCTCATCAGTACATTTTTCGATAAATACCGATTCTTCGAATTGATTATTTTCAAATTTCAAAAAATACTTTAAACAATTCTGGTAGGTTTGTTCAATAAGAGTAATTTTCATTTCATTTACATGGCTGAAAAACTGCTTACTACTTGGTGAAAAAAGCACACTTCCTTCCCTCGTAGAGTAGTTATTAAAGAGAGAAGATGAGTTCTTGAAAATATGCTTAGGTAAATCCTGCAGGGTTACAAAAATCTTATCCATTGTTTTCGACTTCTTAGAGAAAGCAAATCCGCAAGCATATTTTACCGTATTCTTACATTCACCGATATTGCCGCTATAATGATATTTACTTAATAAATCAAGAGTCTTATTGGTCACCTCAATCGGTATACCAAGTAATTTACTCTCTTCCATAAAGAAATGGTGAATAAACTGTTTTTTCTCATCCGGACCACGATCTTCAAGACTAGGTATATTTACTTTAATTGGGATTCTCCTTAAGAAAGTCTCTAAAAAAACGGACAAACTTTCGGTAGTTGCGAACACCAATCGTACCTTGGACTTTCTAACTATATTCGTTTCACCTAATCGAGTAAATGTCCCCTGGTCCATAAAAGTAAACAGCTTCTCTTGACCTTCTTTATTCAAACGATGGACTTCATCCAAAAACAAGATACCATTATTCGCTTGTTCAATAAGACCCACCTGGTCCTTCAAGGCGCCTGTAAAAGCCCCTTTAGAATGTCCAAATAAATAGCTTGATAATAGTTCTGGATTATTTGCATACTGAGCACAATTAAATACAAAAAAAGGAGCCTGATCTTCAATGATATTTTGCGTTCGTGAATAATCATATATAAGCTTTGCGAAAAATGTTTTCCCTACTCCAGTTGGTCCTAAGAGTAATAAGGGCAAACCCATACTTGGATAGTGAATGGCCGTTTTGACTTGCTCAATAGACTCTTTCAAACTCTTCTCATATCCAATTAGCTTTTTAAAAATCTCCTCTGGTTTGGGAATAAGCTCTTTTTCTATCGATTGCAAACTATCATAAACAGTATGTTTCAAACTCCCGTATTGTTTTTCTAACGTTTCTCTATGTATAAAACAAACGGGGCGAGTATTTATTTTTAATAAGATACCATCTTTAGAAAGCTCATTTAATAACCTGCTTGCTCTTGTACGATCTATCTCAAAATGAACCGCTACTGCCTCTGTTTGATATGGTTCAAGGCAGCTGTCCTTTTTAAATGAAAACCTGCGAGTGACCTCTTTCATATAGATTACAACCTCATTTCTCATTGCTTTTCCCCCTTCCGTACTTTCGATGAATTGTTAATGCTTGCAAAATTTCAAATAAAACTTTTTTAATTATAACTTAATTTAATCTATTTTTTGCAGCTGGTTTTTGTATGTAATACTAATTAATTTATTTCTACAGTTCTACAGTAGGATGTTAACATTTTGCTCACATAGAGGATTTTAACGGAGGCTTCTCATAAGTTGAGCAAACTTGTGTGATGCTTCTATTTTTACTTTTTGTGTTAAAATGAAGATAAAAATTTTTTTCTGAACAAAGCAAAGAATTTGTCTCTAAGCGTCTTAATCCAATGATATCGGTCATTAATTGTTAATTGATGTTACCGTAAAAAACGGATAGATGACCCCGTTTTAAATAACATTCAAAGGTTAACGACAGAAAATATTATTGATGATGCTTTTTCTTCTAGTGTATTGAAGGGAGCGTGAGCGGAAAAAATGTACACTGTTCTTACATATTTTGTTTCCCTTTTTGTCATTGTGATATCAGTATTTATTACACTTTTTATCAAGAATGAACTAGAGCGAATGTTTCGAGAAAAAATAATATGGTCCCTTTTCATATATGTAATGTGCTTATTACCTTAATGGTTTCTTTTGCAAGACATGCTGTAATAACTATTTATATCATTGGGAATGAACTCAATTGGATACTACAACTTGTAATCCTCATGTTCATTATCTTACCAATTTATATTTTAGGGCACTTTGCATTTGAAAAATATAAATTAGTGTATCAAAAATACATAACCGCTGAGAGCGGGAAAGTTATTGTACTTAACGAAAAGTACTTAAAAAAGAAAAAGTGGCCTTCAAAATTCAAAAATTATAATGACTTTTCTAGGGAAAAGTAAATCAAGGGAATATAAAAAAAGAGTTTTTTCTTGGGTTAAGTAAACCCAGGGAACCTTTTAGGTATTTTATCGAAGGATTGGAGCAATAAAGATGAAAAATGAGCAATATTGGGTTTCAAAACTTGGATTAACTCCCCATCCAGAAGGCGGATATTATAAAAGAACGTTTGAATCAGAGGAATGTACTTCTGATCAAGAATTGTCTGTGAATTTTGTGGGAACACGTAAGCTCTATACAAGCATTTATTTTTTATTAACGTCTAATGATGTGTCCCACTTTCATCGATTGAAATCGGATGAATTATGGTATTTTCACGCTGGAAGTCCATTAACCATTCATGTCATCCATGAAAATAGTGAATATGAAGAAATTAAATTAGGAATAAACCTTGATAATGGAGAAGTACCTCAAGCTTTAGTTCCGAAAAATTCAATCTTTGGTTCGTCTGTTATGGAGGAGGATACATTCTCACTAGTAGGTTGTATGGTTTCTCCAGGCTTTGAATTTCAGGATTTTGAAATGTTCACACAAGCCGACCTTTTATCAAAATATCCTCAATATAAGGAAATTATTTTAAAGTTAGCATATGAAAAGATTCCTGAATAGAGGTTAAATGTATCCCGTATTAACTGGCAGTAAGACGCCTACTCTCAAGGATTAGAGAGCAAGGCGAAACAGCTCTGTATATCCAATAAACGTTGGTGTTTATAGGAAAGAATAGACCAAATTAGTAGGTTTCTTTTTCTTAGCCTCTATGGGTTGGATAATGTGGAAAAACAAACCCGAAAGCAATAACAATAAAAAAAGTGCCCAACCCAGATGTTATAAAGGAAAAAGGCACTTTTTCTATTTTTTATTCTCTATCTAATAATCCTCCAAGGTCCTCAGCCACTCTTAATACTCTTCCAGACGAAACATTATTATAAGTTCTTGTTCGCTGCAATCGCCATTTAAAGTAAGCATTCAACTAAGGGTCAGTACAAAATACAAAACATCCTTTTTTGTCCTCTGGTCATAAGAGTCCGGTAAGTATTGCGTATAATTTGGTCAGCTGCTGCTTGTGCTTTCTTAGAGTCTTTTTTGCTATAGTTTTAATGCCACTTAAAGATTGACCTGTCTTGGCACGTGGATTACCTTGCCACTCTCATTAGTTAAGTCGGAATTAATGATGACACAGCATACTTAAACAATTCTCAAGGAACCTTTTACACTATTTCATGCCAAAATTCCTATTCAACTAATTGCCCGAGTCCTTTAAGATGAAATAGAAGAAAATGGAATTTACAATGTGGAGCTGATTCTATTGAAGGTATTAGAAGCAGATTCCTTGCTTGCAGGAATCAACGAGACGAGCAATCAATTATCTATCCTTAAAAATCATGTAAATCAAGTTCAGATATCCATCCAGGAGCTGGTGTCTCTGGAAGATGCTTTTAAAGGGCAGGGCGGCCAGGCTATACGTGCGTTTTACCAGGAATGCCACCAGCCTTTTCTGCAATTCCTTGAATCCTGGATTGACGAGTATCAATCCTATTTAAAAAGTTTCATAGGTTCATTGCGGGATCTTGAACCCTCCCCATCAGGCTTTATCCGCCAGGAATTCCTGGAGCATGAGCTCAAACAGGGGCTGAGGAACACTCTTCAGATCACTGTTGAACTGACACAAGAAGCGAATGATATCATGAAGTCCGTAAGCGATATTGTAGCGCTTCCGCTGCTGGAGGATGGCCGCTTTATTCATGCATCAAAGAGAGCTGAGGATTCAAGCCAAGAAACCCTTGAAAAACTGGAGGAATTTGACCATCGGGAAACGGCTGCACTGGACCCTCTCCTGCATGATCTAACTCTTATGAACCAGTACATTCAAAAAATGGCGGGCATGTTCCAAAGCAGTAGCCTATCTATATCTCATTACCATCCAAAGGCTCTCACTTGGAAGGATTTCCATGAGGAAGTATCGAATCCTAACCCAGAAAGCGAGGAAAGTATCCTTCAAGATATGGCTAAAGGAGTCATCGAGGGTGCATCCAAAGCTGTAGAGGATACATGGGAAGGACTGAAGTCAACTTATGAGCTGGGACGGACCATCATGGGTCCGTTCAGTCCGCTGTTTTTGGGCAATGAATTGCTGTTTAACCGTGACCAGCTACTCGAAAACCAAAGGAAGCACCAGGAATTTTATTTGGGCATTTTAAATGACCCCATTGGAAAAGTACGCCAGGCTCTTGATATGCCGAAATACATATGGTCCGCTGTCACCAGCGCCTGGGAGCGGGATGTCATAAATGGGGATGCCAAAAGCCGGACAGCCTTCTTTACCTATGGCCTAACTTCCCTTGGAATTGGTATTCTTGGGGATAAAGGGATAGGGAAAGCAGGAACCATTGCTAAGACGGTTGGCCAGGCAGGTAAAGGAGAGAAGGCACTTTCTATTTACACGCCGGTTCAGACACCGGCATTGGCAGGAGGAGGACTGGCTCAGGGGCCAGTGCCGTATAATGTTCTTTATGATCCGTTGACTAAGATTAAGACGGTGACTGATGATGTGTTTGGTGCTAAGGGTACGGGTAATTCTGTAAGTGATTATATTGATGATATGATCGTGAATGGAAATGTAGATTCCATTAAAATGAATAAGCTTAAAAATGCAATTCAAAATAATACATTTAGTGTAGATGAACTGTCTGAGATTAGAAAAAAGATGTCTGAATTAGGCATTACTAAAGAATATGATGAAGCATTAATTAAAATGGATTTTGGTAAGTATCTCAGAGGATTAATAGGTGATCCACCTACTGCTATGATCGATCCACATGCACATCATATTTTATTTAAAAAGGGTTTAGGTGAGGCTCAACAAAAACTCGTTCAAGAAGGTCAAGAAATATTAAGAAAATATGGTATTGACCCTGTAATTGGTAAAGAAAATCTAGTTTGGGCACCAAATAGAGTTGCCGGACAACATAGTATTGCAGCTCTGGAGAATGTTGTAGATCAGTTGAAAGCAGTTGATGCGGCAGGTGCAGATTTAGATGATATCATTGAAATACTAGAAGACCTTGGAAAACAAGCTGCTTCTAGGAGATAGAGGTTAAAGGAGAAATTAATATGGATAAGACTCAATTTGCTAAAGATATTAGAAGTGCCATAAAAAGTGGGCAATTGGATACTTTAAGAGATTTACTTAAGAAAGACCCAGATATGTTAACATGGATGACACCTTTTGGTACATGGTTACATGTAGCGGCAGCACATGGACATTTAGAGATAGTAGAATATCTTATTAATACAGGAATAGATGTTAATGCACAAGGTGGAACTTTTTCTACAAATGCTCTTGAAAGAGCGACTGCAAAAGGACATTTAGATATTGCTAAATATCTAATTAGTAAGAATGTGGAGATTGATATTAGTGAACCAGATAGAAATCCTCTGTTTGCTGCAATATATGGTGGGCATTTGGAGATTGTTAAATTGTTAGTTGAGAATAATATAGATATATCTATAAAATACTCTGGTGAAACCATGAAAGATATGGATGCCTATGCATTTGCCATAGAAAGAGGACAAACAGAAATTGCTGAATATTTAAAACGAAAGATGGACGAAACAGAATAATAAAGAGTTACGGTAAATAAGCCTAAAATCAAGAAATTAATAGGCTCACTTATTTAAAAAGAAATAGAAATAGTAATTAATAAACTATAGAGCACCTGATTGTCTTTTAGGCAGCAAGTGCTTTTTTGTAAGAAATTACTACTTTGGACAACATGAAAATTGATTTTATGAAATTCATAACTGATGAAGGTTGTACCTTTAAGGCATTCTGTTTTAATACTTGGTTTGTGAAAATAATAACGATAACTAGGTAAGATGACATTTTACATGCCAAGAGGATTACGATACTGCCAAACCCATAATCTAAAGAGAATGCCAAAGCACGTGGCGATAAAAGGTAGGTTACGTAAGAAGGTATAAGAGGTTTGTTACATGAGGATAAAATTGATGCAGGGATAGTTTTTACTGACGAAGATGAATATTTTCCTGATTATCCTGAATTCAAAGAGAAAAATGTTGAGATGAGAGTTGACAGAATCAGTATAGAATTTTTAAATACAACTTAATAATAATTGATAAGCTATTTGGTATTAGTGTGTTTTTAAACGGTATTTAAAACCTTGATGCCTTTCTAAATACAACAGCCCCCCCCCTAATACGATGAAGAGATGCTGTTTTGTAAATGCCTACATGAATTGTCTGTATCATTGTTTCATTGTCCTTAGAGTAGAAATATTTCTAACCCTAATACTCCCCTCTAACAACAAAAAACGATCCCCGAATAACCCCCGCCAGTTTAGACTTCAGCCTGTCAAACTTAAACTTCCCTTCTAACTCCTTTGGTACTTCCATCCCCTCAGAGAGCTTAAAACCCACAGCACGTTTCTTAGGATCATCAATGGTATACATGACATTGACACTAAGGTCATCCTCATAAAAGACGTAGGTCCATTTGATATTTTCGACTTGAAATTGGGAAGTTTCTAAAGGTTTGGCTGCAAATTCTATATCACGTTCTTTTTTCAAGATATGGTTTACATAATCAAGGGTTTCCTGGCTTTCACTGGCAGGAACAACGGTAAATTTGGTCTGATAATTAATGTGCAATTTCATATTTTATAATCCAAAACCGCCCATATAGTTAGTTTGAGATTTTATCTTTAAATGCGAAACTAAATAAATCTACATACTTTATTTCTTCGAGATCAATTAAAAAATTTAAATTCTGCTTTATTATATCTTTGGTATCCAACTCTACTTGAGCCTCTACCCTTTCGCCGTTCGGCAAATATAATTTTCACTGTGAAGGATTCCTTCTGCTATTAAGATAAGCGGTACTATCACTTGAAAAAAACGGGTATTCAAGCAGAAGTTCATTAGCTCCCCCAAGGAAATGGAAATTAACATTAGAATATAAATTAAATATTCGATCCAAAGTAGCTCTACAGTGGTTCAAACCTTTCTTCATTAAAGGAATTAACCCTCCAAGTGCTATCACCTCATGTTCTTCATCTACTAACATTTCTAAGGACTTTAGTGAATCCGAAACCTGAAATACAGGGATGAGGTTTGCTCCTGGAACCATGGCCTTTAATTTAGCATAATTTTCTTTTGTGGCTTCCGGATCTCCTATTACATCTAAGGGGAAGAACCCTATAATTCTTGGATTATTCTTATTTGCATTAATAAAGTCTGCATACCCTTTCAATATCATATCCTGTTCAGTTTGTTCATCAAAAAGGGATAGATTTTGTAACCCTTTCTTACATTTTTGATTATGGAGAGAAAAGCTTCCGCTATCTATATATGCATATAAATTATATCTATCTAATTGCTTTAGACAGTTAGGCCCTGACTGCAGGATTTGAAAGAAATTAAAAAGCACAAAATTTCCTCCTATTTTTTTAAGCAGCTGCAACCCATTCTTTTCTCTTTCAAGTCCACTTGCCCAAAAACGCAGTGTTTTAAGGGATAAACGGTACCCTTCTCTTAACTTCAAGAACCATGCAATATGATGAAAAATCCTATTTATCATTCCAAATAGTGCTGATGAGTAGCTAGAGAAACCCTCCATATCCTTTCTAATTATGGTTCTTTTAAATAATGTAAAAGAAATAGCACGTCTTAGTTGCCCTCTGGTTATTGAAATAGAGCTCCCCTTTTGCTTTTTAACAGTAATAGAATTTTTACCATATTGAACAATATAATTAGTTATGCCACTGGCCGTATTATAATAGCCAGCTTTCATCATTTCCCGCTTAAACTTGCGTTCATAACTTCTTGCACTTGTTTGGTACTTTACAATCATTCCTCATCCCTACCTTTGCTGTTAGTAGTGCTTCTAAGCTAAACCTAATGAATTTCAACCTAACAATCTTCAGTAAGATCCTGCAGGGCGTTCTTTTCATTAATGTAAATAGTCACTTCTTCGGCCGGTATTCCATAGTTTACTCCGCCAACTATTAATTCTCTCTTAGATTCCTCCAGGACTGCATACTGAACATACACTTTTTCTTTATGTTCCCAGCCACTTAGAATTGCTTCAGCATCCTTTCTGCAGAAAAATAAATTATCAAACACTCGGTAAACCTTTTTGATGATCATTGTTATCCTCCTTAAAAAGTAATGGAAAATGCAAAAAACGCACTTTACCCAAAGGATTAAATTAACTACGATAGTAGTTTTAATCACTTGGATAAAGTGCGTTCAAAAATGAAAGATAATAACGCCCGCATGGGTGTTAGTAAAAATAAAAAGAAGAAGTATGAGTCTAGTATATCATCCCGATTAGTCATAAAAAAGGAAAGATTACAGTCATTTGTTTTCCGCTTCCTTTTTTTAATGCGATAGTGTTTAACCGAGGAATATTAAAAAGGCATAAGGTAACCTGATTTTATTTATACAGAATTTTCATAAAATTCTGTTGACAAATGTGACCAATTAAAATTAATATGTAAACAAGTTGTTATTAGCAACTAAATTTATGAACTAAGGAACTAAACTACATGAATGAAAAATCGAAAAAATTAAGAAGTTTAACCGTTTTTATCTTAATGTTGTTGGTTTGTATGCTCAGTATTCAAAAGGAAGCCCCTATTCAATGTCAGAAGCGATGATTTTATATGAGATAGATAAAAGGAAGAGATGTACAGCTTCTCAATTATCTGGGTATTTCGACTTCGATAAAGGCTATGTAAGTAGAATGATACATAAGCTAAGCAAACAAAAACTTATTGAACGAGTATCGGATAACCAAGATAAACGAAAGAAATATTTGCATATCACTGAAAAAGGGCAAAAAGTTCTTAAAGAACTTTCAGATAATGCCAGCCATGATGTAAGGAGGATGATTGAAAAAATTGATTTGGAACAAGTAAATTCTCTTATTCAATCAATGGAAGAAATCGAGAAAATTTTATCAGCCAATAAAGGAGGAAGATTTGATGAGGAAAAATAAGGTCCTGATAACATTTCTTTTAATCATTACGATGTTATTGGCAGCATGTACAGAAGGTACGAATGTGGATGGTAATTCCAGTAGTTCATCAGATTCCAGTTCAGATGCTACTAGTCAGGGTCCCCTTGTCATCGGTTTTGAAGCAGACGCTACCACACTTCTAGCAAACCACGATGTCAACTACACCACAGATACGCTAATTCGTAATATTTATGATCCACTGATTGATCGAGATTCTCAAACAGCTGAATTTGCCCCTGTTCTTGCAGAGGAATGGAAAAATATAGACGAAAAAACATGGTACTTAAAGCTGAAAGAAGGAGTTAAGTTCCATAACGGAGCAGATTTTAATGCAAATGCAGTTAAATTTAGTATCGACTACATCTTAGATGAAAGTAACGGGTCATTTTACCGTTCAAGATGGGCTAACGTTGAAGAGGTCGTTGTACTTTCAGATTACGAAGTTGAGATCCATACATCCGTGCCTTTTCCAAGCTTAATCCAACGAATTGCAGAAGATTTGCTCATCATGGAACCTGGCTATGTTGAAGAAGTAGGTATAGAGAAAGCATCAAGCGAACCAGTTGGTACAGGGGCGTATACGTTTGTTGAATGGTCAAGAGATAACCATTTGAAATTAAAAGCTTTTGAAGACTATTGGCAAGGAAAACCTGGGATTGAGGAAGTTGAGTTCCGAATTATTCCGGAATTTAGCGCAAGGATGTCTGCTTTTATGAGTGGAGAAATATATTTATTTAAGAACATCCCTGTCGACTCAGTTAAACAATTTGAAAGTAATGAAGTAAAACAGATTTCTTCTTCACGTATCAATTACTTAGCATTATCGAACCTTGTCGATGGTCCATTAAAAGATGTCAAAGTTAGACAAGCTATTAATCACGCTATCAATGGAAATGAACTTCTAGAAACTGTATTAAGTGGGTATGGATCGAGAATTACAGGACCGCTGTCCCAATTGAATTCTGATTATGCTGAAACTAAAGAATACGACTATGCCCCAGATCTTGCCGTAAAGTTAATTGAAGAAGCTGGCTATAGTCCAGAAGAATTAACATTAACATTGGATACACCAAGTGGTCGATATCCAATGGACTCCCATATTGCTCAAGCCATTGCCTCGCAATTACAAAGTATCGGGATCAATGTAGAAGTAAGGGTGAATGAATGGGGACAGCATTTGGAGAAGATTCAAAAAAGAGAAACTGGTGATATGTTCATTCTTGGATGGGGACCAGCTTTCGATGCCCAGTCAACAATTGAAAACTTGTTCACTTTAGATGCGCCATACAGTAGTTTTTACCAGGAGAATATTGAGAAAAAGATTAAGGAAACAAACCAATTGTTTGATCAAGAAGCGCGCTATGCTGGATACGCTAAGCTTCAGCAGCAGTTAGTAGAACAAGCCGCTTGGGTTCCATTATGGCAACAAGCGGACCTTTACGCTGTTAAATCTTCTTTAAATTTCTCACCTCGTGTTGATGAGAAAATGAACGTGTTTGAGATGTCATGGAACTAAATTTATAGTTTCAAAGAAGAGAGGGTCCCCTTCTCTCTTCTTTTATTCCAAGGGATAAGGCGGGGTGCTACTATGTTAGATTTTATAATTAAAAGATTAATACAAGTGGTCATCGTTGTATTTCTTGCTCTAACAGCAGTCTTCTTTTTAATTCGTCTTTCGGGAGATCCGACCACACTATTCCTCCCGCCTGATGCGCCAAGGGAACAAATTGAAGAATATCGTGAGTTATTAGGATTTAACCGTCCACTATATGTTCAATACACTGACTTCATGAAAGGCGCCATTCAAGGTGATTTTGGAGAATCTTTAAGAAGTGGCGACGATGCTCTAGGACTTGTTTTAGAAAGAATGCCAGCAACTTTTCAATTAGCATTCTCAGCATTGTTATTATCAATCATCATCGCTATTCCACTTGGTGTTCTATCTGCATATAAACGAAACACCCTATTTGATAAAGCAAGTGTAGGGATTACGGTTATCGGTCAGGCTATCCCCAGTTTTTGGTTTGGTTTAATTTTAATTTTTATTTTTGCTGCTCAACTAAAATTATTTCCATCGAGTGGAGGCGGCTCTGTTAATCACATGGTGCTTCCAGTTATTACACTAGCTTTGTATAGCGTATCGCGTTTTGTCCGCTTTACTCGATCGGCCATGCTAGATGTATTAAATAAAGACTATATCCGAACAACCAAAGCAGCTGGAACACCAACATCCACGCTAATTATGAAATACGCCTTAAAAAATTCTTTGATTCCGATCCTCACATTAATTGCACTTGATCTCGGTGTTTTATTAGGCGGCGCTGTCATTACGGAAGCTGTTTTTTCTTGGCCTGGTGTAGGAAGACTATTACACCAGTCATTAATGAATCGAGATTTCCCAATTGTATTGGCTGGGGTATTTATCATTGCCATCATTTATGCAGTCATCAACTTTATTACAGATATTTTATATGCATATGTGAACCCCCAAATTAGAGTGAAGTAGGTGAAGATGTGGAAACCAGTACAATTACAACTACTAATAAATCAATTGATATGAAATTTAAAAAGAAATCTAAATTCAAGGATTTCTTTCGAAAACTGTCAAAAAGCTGGGCTGGGTTGCTCGGTTTTTGCATAATTATCTTTTTAGTAGTTCTCAGTCTATTTGGGCAATGGATTGCCCCTTTTGATCCTATGGATGCTCCATTACGAGATCGTCTTTTACCTCCTTTTACAGACGGTCACATATTAGGAACCGATCAATTAGGAAGAGATATACTTTCTAGAATCATAGCAGGTACAAAAGTATCCTTAATCATAGGGTTAGCCACAGCTTTATTAGCCGGGGTCATTGGCACCATCATCGGTGTGATTGCAGGATACTTTAGGGGCTGGATTGATATAGTTCTAATGCGAATTGTGGATGTTCAATTAAGTTTCCCATTTATCTTATTAGTACTCGTCATAAGTGCAATACTTGGAGCAGGACTTACAAACATTATCATATCTCTTGCTTTAGCGGGATGGGTTATTTTTGCCAGAGTTATTCGTAGTGAAGTGTTGGCTTTGAGAGAAAAGGAATTTATTACAGCAGCAATCGCAACTGGTGTGCCGAAATTCGAGATATTAGTAAGACATATCCTTCCTAATATCTTTACACCCATCATTATTTTAATCTCTTTACAAATGGGCACATACATTATCGCAGAAGCATCCGTAAGTTTCTTAGGATTCGGAGTTCAACCGCCCACTCCTGCATGGGGCAATATGCTTAATGAAGGAAAAGATTATATTTTTAGTTCTTGGTGGTTAATCACATTCCCGGGTATTGCGATTATCCTCACTACACTTGGGGTTAATTTATTCGGTGACTGGTTAAGGGATACACTTGATCCAGAACTTAAAGGCGAATAATAGGAGGTGAAAAAAAATGACTGAAGTACTTCTTGAAATCAAAAATCTTGGTATCCAATTTAATACAGGGGAAGGTACCGTTCAACCGATTCGAGGGGTAAATTTCTCCTTGAAAAAAAGTGAAACTCTTGGGGTTGTTGGTGAATCTGGTAGTGGAAAAAGTGTTACTTCTTTAGCGATAATGGGACTTTTACCAGAGAAAAAAAGCAAGATTGTTTCTGGGAGTATTCATTTTAATAATATAGATGTAACCACTCTAGATAATCACCAATACAGAAAACTTCGCGGGAATGAAATATCCATGATATTCCAGGAACCAATGACCTCTCTCAATCCTGTTTTTACAATAGGTGAACAATTAAGTGAGCCACTAAAACAGCATAAAAAAATGCCAAAAAAAGAAAGAAAAGAAGCCATCATCAATATGTTAAAGCAAGTGGGCATTCCAAGAGCGGAACAGATTATTAACGAATATCCTCATCAATTATCAGGCGGTATGAGGCAACGCATAATGATTTCATTAGCCCTTTTATGCGATCCTAAACTCCTCATTTGCGATGAACCTACTACTGCTTTAGATGTAACCATTCAAGCACAAATCTTAGAACTGATGAAACAGATTAAAGCTGAAAAAGATATGAGTCTTCTTTTTATCACACATGATTTGGGTGTGGTAGCAGAAATGTGCGATCGTGTTGTGGTCATGTATGCTGGAGAGATTGTTGAAGTGGCAGAGATCCATGAACTATTTGACAATCCCCTACATCCATATACAAAAGGTCTAATCCATTCTCTTCCGACGAATAATTCTAGAAAAAGCAAACTCTATTCCATTAACGGACAAGTACCTAGGCCTGATGAAATTGGAGAAGGCTGCACATTCGCCAATCGATGTCCATATGCATTTGATAAATGCACTGTGAGCGCCCCACCTACTTTTTCAATGGGAGAGCATTTAAGTAAATGTTGGCTACAAGAGTCCTTTCGGCAGGTGAATATTCAATGACGGAAAAGTCCTTACTAGAAGTTAAGAATCTTAAAAAATACTATGAAATATCACAAGGTCTTTTTAAGCCGAAGCTAGTAGTAAAGGCGGTAGACGATATTAGTTTTTCTATTAATAAAGGAGAAACTTTTGCCCTAGTTGGAGAATCTGGTTGCGGAAAATCGACTACTGGAAGAACCATATTAAGGTTAACTGGAGCAACTTCAGGTGAAATCCGCTACAAGGGGCAAGACCTTCTAGCATTACGAACTGAAAAAATGCGCTCATTACGGAAAGAGACGCAAATGGTCTTTCAGGATCCGTACGCTTCTCTTAATCCTAAGATGACCATTAAACAAATCTTAATGGAACCGCTCCGTGTCCATAAGAAATTTCATCCTGACGAACGATTGGAGAAAATTATCGAGATTCTAGAAATCGTCGGTCTCTCTAAAACACATCTTGATCGGCACCCTAATGAATTTTCCGGTGGACAAAGGCAGCGGATCGGCATAGCCAGGACTGTTATTTTAAACCCAGACTTTATTATAGCAGACGAACCAGTTTCTGCTCTTGATGTATCTGTTCAATCACAAGTTATTAATTTAATGCTCGAGCTACAAAAAGATTTTGGTTTGACATACTTATTTATTTCCCACGATTTAAGTGTAGTTAAACATATGACAGACCGAGTTGCAGTTATGTATCTTGGGAAAATTGTAGAATTAGCCGACACTGAAGAATTGTTTTCAAATCCAAAGCACCCTTATACTCAGGCATTAATCTCAGCTATCCCTGTATCTCACCCTAGAGAAGTGAAAGAACGAATCGTATTGAAAGGAGATGTTCCTAACCCTGCCAATCCACCTTCTGGATGCACGTTCCACACAAGATGCCCATTTGTCATGGAAAAGTGTAAATCTATTGAACCTTCACTCACAGAAATAGCTACAGGTCATACCGCAAGCTGCCATCTATATACCAATAACAAGGAGGAAAAAACAAATGCTATTATCTATTCCTAAATACGAATTTAAAGAAAGACAAGAAAAGTTTAAAAGCATTTACAAAGGAAAGGGATGTGATGCTTCCGTTCTTTTCTCTGTAACAGATATCTTTTACTTAACTGGATTTCATTTTCATCCTACCGAGAGACCTATTGGTTTGCTGATTGATCCGCAAGATAAAGTTCACTTATTTGTTCCAGCTTTAGAGCATGAACATGCGGAAGAATATAGTGTTGTGGATTATGTACATTCATATCCTGAATATCCGGGAATTAAGCACCCGATGGAGTATTTCAAAGAAATCTTAATAGAATATGGGTTTGAGAATAAAACGTTTGGTTATGATTCTTTAGGCTATGGCTCCCCAATGGGCTATCGCGGTCCTGCTATAGATCAGCTAATCGACTCAAAGCAATTTGTTTCTTTACATGGTGTAGTTCAAGAAATGAGATTTATTAAGAGTCCAAATGAAATAGAATTAATTAAAGAATCCTGTCGCTGGGGAAATCTAGTGCACCGCTTGCTCCAAAAGTATACCAAAAGTGGTTTAAGTGAAATTGAAATTACTAGTAAGGCTTCGAATGAAGCAACAAAAGCCATGATTGATACGCTTGGACCCGATTATAAACCACATGGTCAAACACCTTACGCTGTTTTTCGCGGTCAAGTCGGTCCAGAATCTGCTTTCCCCCATGCCGTAACACAAAATATCGTATTAAAAAAAGGAGACACTCTAGTAACGGGAGCAGCATCCAGTGTTTTTGGATATACAAGTGAGTTAGAGCGAGTCATGTTCGTCGAAGAATATTCTAAAGAGCAGGAAAAATATTTTCACCATATGTATAAAGCCCAAGAAGTTGCATTTAAAGCTATCGAACCTGGAAGAACGTACTCTGATGTTGAAAAAGATGTTCAAGCATATTTCAAAGAGAACAACTTAACAGAATTAACGAGACACCATACCGGCCACAACATCGGAATATTAGGGCATGAAGCACCGTTTTTCGACTTAGGTGATCACACATTACTAGAACCTGGCATGGTTGTTACCGTTGAGCCTGGAATATATGTGAAGGGCTTAGGTGGCTTTAGACACTCTGATACGGTTCTTGTGACAGAAGATGGTATTGAAATGTTGACCTATTACCCGAGAGACCTCCAATCTTTAATTTGTTACTAAAGGAGTTATCCTTAATACCAATAATGAATGACTCAATCTTTCTGAAAGGACGGTTGAGTCATTATAATTTTTTTCTGAGGTAATATAAATGAAATTGTTTATTTCGGCCAGTGGAACTTAAAAAGTAATGGAAAATGCAAAAAACGTACTTTACCCAAAGGATTAATTAACTACGATAGTAGTTTTAATCACTTGGATAATGTGCGTTCATTAATTAAAGATAATAACGCCCGCCTGGGTGTTAGTAAAAATGAAAAGAAGAAGTAATAGTCTAGTATACCCTCCTCATAAGCCATAAAAAAGGAAAGATTGAAGTCATTTGTTTTCCGCTCTCTTTTCTTTTAAAACTTCGATTATCTTTTCGTTTTCCTTTGCCACTTTAAATCCCATATCTTTACCGAATGTCTTCTTTTGACCCTTTATACCCTTATCATCTCCCATAGCTATCCTCCTTATATAAGAAGTATATCCATGGACCTTTTGCAATATGACCATAAAAAAAGCAAAGGCGTTTTGCCTTTGCTTCCAGTCTCTATTGGTTATTTAACAACTCTAACACCTTTTTATTCATTTCATTTACACCACTAAATGAGTCTCCAGGTGCAACTTTGGTTAATTCTTTCCGCGATTATTAATTGCAGTGGTTTCTCCAGAGGGAGTAACCATTCTGCCTGCTCGGCCTCTATACTTCTTAACCTTTTTTCTTGAATGAGCAATTCTGCTAGCAATCATAGTTAATCATTCTCCATTGGATTGATTATATTTAATTATACCACTAATACTCTATTAACACATCTCCCATTCAAAAATACTGATGAGATTGACAATATTAAGAGCATCAATTCCCGTTACTTCAACATCTTTGCTGCTAACTAAAGCTAAGTAGGTATGCTGGCCATAAAAAGGAACAATAAATAATTCTTCTATGACCAATGGCAAGCTTTCTGCATCAGCTAGTCGGTTCGAGACATAATGGAAATTCCTTTTAAATTCGAAAACTTGGCTTTCCCGTGCACCACATTATCTGACATGACAGAAATTTTCGGGTCCACAAAAATGGATAGAAGGATCGTTGCCACACCGTTTATGAGTCCGGATGCCATTATAGCAGTATTTGAACTAACCGTTGTGAGCAAGGAAGCATATAGGGCTGCCAGTACTCCAATCGTATATATGGCTGTCACAAACATATTGAATAAAAATAGCCGTTTTGGTATTTCACTTAGTTTAAGCCCATTCAAATAGGAGATTCTCGGAATCTTAAAATGTTTAAATTCTCTTAGCCGATTTCCAATTAAATCCGATTTTCAGTAATGAAGGAACCGAACCTTCCTCTTCGGCAAGACGGATTATCGCTCTTGAAAAAATGGCTATGAACGTTGGGAGCAATAGGATTCCAATAATGGTCCCTATTGTGGATGCCCCTATTAACACCCTGAATTGACTTTCCACAAAACCGAGAAAGTTTTGTTCAGGCGCAGTATCAATAATACTGCCAAGCAATGGCTGCTGATCCATGTTTGCCATTCGTGAAACAATGACAATGGTACTGAACAAAGAAAGCCCTGATGCTATCAGCTTGACCCTGGCACCCGATAATCGGACTGCATAAGCCAGTGTTTCAATACTATGTATAAGGATAATAAATAAAGAAGTAAACACGATCTTCCCCGTCATTAGATCCAAAAAGAACACTTCTTTCAGTTTTCCTTATTATACCATTAGGTTGAATATGTTTGAAGCGTGAGGAAAAAGATGATTTCCCTCCCGATTGCAAATGAATACACCGCCTATTTTCCAGCATCGTGTTTGTCGAGCATTTCCTTAAGAAATTCATCAGATTTCCCTCTCGGAATACTAAGGCTTTCCCACTCCCCGTTTTTAATTAGCTTGCCAATATAAACAATCTGTCCAACATGATAAGAATAATGTGCCATCTGCCTTTCTATTGCATCCATAACCATATGGCTCTCACCTCGAATAGTGATATTTTTAAGCAGATCCTGCTCTTTTAAACTATCTAAAGCGGAAAACAGTACCTTCCACCCTTTTTCCCAAATCAATATTAGTTCATCCTTTGAAGCTATGGCTGTCGAAAACTCCTCATCCCTGTTTCGATAAGGCTTTTCTCCATCTGATGTCAAAAAATCGGTCCACCGTGAAACCATATTGCCGCTCATATGCCTGATAATTACCGCTGTACTATTGGACTCTTCATTGCAAGCCCGATTCAATTCCTCCTTGGAAAGCCGCTGAATGGTTATATCCGCTAATTCCTTCACAGCCTGGAATCTATTCTTTACGATCATTAGATAATTTGCACCTAAGCTCATAGTATGGCCTCCTTCTTTTTAACTTCAGTAAGATTGGACTCATTAGAAACCTAATGGGAAAATAAGATGCAGACTGATGAAACCGTTTTTGAAGCAGATGCAGGATTAACTCCTCTTTTCCTTCGGCCCTTGTCTTTTTCGTCGTTATTCTTCTTGATTAACTACCCTTTTCCTTCGACCCGTGTCCTTTTCGTCGTTATTCATCCCGATTAACTACCATTTTCCTTCGACCCTCTTCCTTTTCGTCGTTATTCATCCCAATTAACTACCATTTCCCTTCGACCCTTGTCTTTTTCGTCGTTATTCATCCCGATTAACTACCATTTTCCTTCGACCCTCTTCCTTTTCGTCTATATTTTTCTTGATTAACTCCCATTTTCCTTCGACACTCTTCTTTTTCGTCGTTATTCATCCCGATTAATTACTATTTCAATTGAACCCCTGCCTTTTTCGTCAATATCGATGCTGAAAGCGATGCCTTAAAGCACCGCACTATCTTTTTCTCTGAATAAGCCCAAACCCAAGCCCAACTGAATCCACCAGATAGGCAAGATAAAAATCATCAAATTCCATTTTGTCCCTTACCACCATTGCCCCATTTTCTTTTGCAAGTGAGATGGATTCATCAATCGATTCCACTTCAATCTGAATCCGGGTACCATGCGGGTAATCGTTTGGCCCTTTACTGATGCCCCCATTTACGGATTGATTTTGGTCATTTCCTGTCTTGACTGGCCAATATCCCCAATTCGGTTCTTCAATCTCCCATCCGAAAACTTTGGAATAAAACTCAGCTGCTTTTTCCGGATCCTGGCTGTTTAATTCAAATCCGATTACTTTTGCCATAGGTATCGCCTTCTTTCTTCTATTAACATGCTATGTTTCAATCAACCATTCCGAGTATCTTTTCCACCCAATCATCATGTTCTTCCAGCCCAACCTTGTGACAAAGACATGCATGTACTCTTCTGAATTCCGGGAAAATGCTTGCCATCGCCTTCATAATTTCAGAGGGTTCCTGACTGCTGAACCATTCCTCCAGGAGTTTTAGCTGCCAGGCTTCCAGTTTGCTCCTTGTTCCCTGCAATCTGGCCCAGTCTCCGAAGGTATTTGGCTGCACCCCTGCTTCCATATGCCATGCAGTTATCAAGGATAATCGGAGATTGTCCAGGCAGTGCAAAGCATAATATATCTCCCCCCGGCTCACTCTTCTGTATATCTCATGTATATATGCAAAAAATTTATTTCTCCAGCTTTCTACTTCCTCATGAGTGGGCTGGTAAGTTAAACCTTTTGACTTTTCCGATAATGCAAGCATTACTCCATCCGTATCATGAACAATCTTTATATTTTGAAGCCATACAGATGGCTGGAGCTGTTGGGAACGATAATAAAATGCATCTACTTTAATAAAATTAGTATAGTGTGCAACAGTATGTGACGCACGGGGATTATCTTCGAAGAATAAAACATTTCCCCATTTTTTCGCCCTTCCCTTTTTATTAAGCCTATATTCCTCAAATACCTCATCATTCACGACAATCCGCAGATCAATGTCTGAAAATAAATCCGTACTGTTCTCTCCAATTGAACCGCCATAAAAAACATGCAATACATTTTGATCATGTATCAAATCCTTTTCAATAGAATGCATTATTCTTTCTCTATGTCGTGGAAGTTCAGAATCTCTTCCTTTGTATTTAGCAAATAATCCCATTCACACCTGGCCAACTCCCTTATACATTATTCCTTCTATACCTTACCGATTCTGCTGTTTCTACCAGTTACCTGTCATGTGTTCAGTATGCTCACCGTAAATTCCTGCTTTCTGCTTTAATATTTTTCAGTCTTTTAAAATCCTTGCTTAAACATGCTTGTTTAAAGCGCTTTGTCTGCTTGAGGCTGTTAATGTCAGAGCGATTATCATAAGATAGCTGAATATGAAAATAGTTAACATACTCAAGGATGGCAAAGATATAGATAAAGGCGGCAATCGTCAGTCCCTGAGGGGTTGATGGATGCCACATATAATAATCTGCTATGAAGGCAGCCGGAATTATTATTATCAATGCAATGTTCCATTTTTTTATGGCCCATAACTGCTCAACTAGCCTGATCGGGGCAGCTGATGTATTTTCCTTTTTTAGGCGCTTCCATTTTACAAACCAATAAATGGATCCTTGAAGGAGTAAGAACTCCAGCAGCAGAAATGATGACTAGAAAGAAAATAGTGAATATAAATGAAGATCAGGATATGTATAATTCACCAGATAACTGATAAAAACAAACATTATGAGGCTCGTCGTTTCTCCGGTAAAAAGATATGAAAGTCTCTTCAATAATCTATTCCTCACCTAAATTCCTCACTTCCGGGTAAAGATATCACTAAAAAGTAATACGAATTTTCTCAAAAATAGTTTCAAAAAAAATCCCAGCCGAGGCGGCTGGAGATTTTTTTATATTGCTTTTTTAGGATTAGGCCCATATTTATTTGATCCAGGTTCACTGTCCATTAGAGTAAAGATGAGGATAATAATCCCTCCGATTAAAGGAATCAAAGATATTAAAATCCACCAGCCGCTTTTCCCGGTGTCGTGCAGTCTTCTGACAGTTACAGAAAGACTCGGAATTATCATAATCAGAGAGAAGAGAGTTGTAAGGATTCCAATGTCCTCTGTAATCTCCAATCCAAACATCATCTCAATAATAGTTAAAATGATTGAGATCACAAATGTAAACAAAATAAACATCCAATATTCCCTTCTTCTCGACCTACCGCTGAAATTGAATGATTCTCTAAGAACATTAATAAACGCATTCATGCTGTTTTCACCTCCGCTGTACACATCCATCTATTATATCAATAATAAAAACCGTTTTTCAGCAGGGAAAAATATGGTTTTATATCGGAAATTGAATGAAATTGAGATCTCCCCCCAAAATGCAAGAAAAGTCTCCTGCCTCTGATAATCGAAGCTGTGGTTTTGTTCATTTTTTCTCATATTACCAGATAAGGACTGGCACAGAATATTTTTATGCGGCGTATTTCTATAGTGGTGATGAACTTGAAAATACTCAAAACAATCCGAGATGTGATAAAGCACGAGGCCAAGAATTTCTTCGATAACAGAATGGCCAGGCATAAAGATAGGCTCCCAAACAGATAAATGAGCTTCCTGCACAAGCAGGAAGCTTTAATTTGACCTAATAAAATGCAAATGCCAGCGCACAAATACAAAAGCTGCAAAATAATAGATGGCAGAATACCACCATTTCCAGGAGAAATAATTTGGCATGTACCTAATTACAATCAGATTAATGGCCAAAGAAAGATAAGGAAACCAATACATACAATGAACCGCCTTTGATTGTTTCAATACTTTTTATGTAAAGAACTTTTATGCTCTAATAAAATTATAAATTTATAAAATAATACGAGAGACAACAGAAGAAATGGGTCAACAATAATCGAATACCATATCTTCCATGTACCATAGTTAAAGTAACCCCATGGTTCAGGAAGCAGAGCCGCCATTTCATAAAGGATAATTCCCGCAACAAAGAAAAGTAGATAAACCATTTTTTTAAGAACGCCCTTTGAAAAAGGGTATCCATTCAAAAAAATGATGTTCACCGGCGGAATTAAAAATAACCTCGGCAGCAAGCCTACCCATTCAACACCTGGAGAAAAGTACCAATAATGATGATGTTTAAATTCAACAATTAAATCAAATAACATCTGAAAAGCTATCGTAAAAGTCCAGATTTGCAATATTTGGCTGGGAGTCATTTTTTTATTTATTTTGAAGGCAGCCATATTAAAAACGATTATTGAAGCTATAAGTAAGATCATAAGTATTCCTTATATCTCTTTCTCGAAAGTTTTTATTATTATTTCCTAATTCGGCCGTCTGCTATGCAAAAGCAGAGAGGACAATTGACCTGATATTGCCCGTAAAGATAAATTAAAAAAGAGCAAACGGCCGATCTTATTGGCCAATTGCTCTCTTTTTCGTTGTTATGCGCCCATTTGCACCATCATTTTCAGCTGCTTTCGAGCCCTGAAGATCCTGGTTTTTACAGTTGATGGATTTAAATTAAGCATAGCCGCTATTTCCCTTTCCTTTAATCCCCGGTCTATTTTCAGCAAAAGAATATCTCTATAGCTGCCTGTCAGCTGCTTTACGGCTCCGGTGATTTCTTCAGCAGCAAAGCCGGATTCAACTTCCTGCTCCACATTCTGTTTCGCAGCTACACCGAGGCATTCAAGCATGTCCTGCTCCATCGGCACAGCAGCTTTCCGCCTTTCTCTGCGAATAACGTCCAGGGCGGTCCTTCGGGCAATGACAGACAGCCATGCCCCCGCTTTTTCTTCATCGATAATCGTTTCCGCTTTCTTCATGGCTTTAATAAAAGTTTCTTGAACGATATCCTCTGCAAGATAAGCGTCTCTTGTCATCGAGAAACATATATGATAAAGGCGTTTATAATGACACGTATACAGCTCGGTAATATCCATAATTCATCCTCTTCCCTTACTCCTCTATATTCAGTGAAATGATCACCTTGAACAAGTCACCATCTGTATCTATTTCAAGATTTCCATCATGAAGATCAATAATCGATTTGGCAATGGCAAGGCCCAGGCCAGTGCCATCTGTATGCCTTGATTTATCTCCTCGTTTAAAACGCTCGAAAAGTTCTTCACTTTGATCGTCCAATTCATATTTAGAAACATTTTTAAACGTAATGACTGCCTTGCCTTTCATTTTCGTTATCGCAATATAGACCCGTGAATTTTCCAAAGAATATTTCAGGATATTGCCTATTAAATTATCATAGACACGCCAGAGCTTTTGCCCATCCACATATGCTATTGCCGGATGATCAGGCTTGGTTACGCGGAAATGCAGATTAGATTCACTAATGGCGTTATCATGCTCTGCAAGCGCCTGCTGCAGCAGCTGGACGAGGTCCACTCTTTCCTTCCGAAGCTCAATATTGCCGCTCGCCATTTTCGAGACTTCGAATAAATCATCAATCAAACCTTTTAATCGTTTTGACTTTCGGTCAATGATTTCAAGGTAGGCTGAGCGATCGTCTTGTGAAACCTCACCTGACTTCAGAAGCTCCGTATACGTAATAATTGAAGTCAATGGTGTTCTTAAATCATGGCTGACATTTGTAATCAGTTCCGTTTTCAGCCTCTCACTTTTTGCCTGTTCGCTTAGAGATGTTTTAACACCCTGCTTCAATATATTAATGTTTCCTGCGAGTGCAGCCAGAACACCTTTTCCTTTAACTGGCAAGTCCTGTCCCATGTGGCCCGAAGCCAATTCATTTGCGGTCTCGACAATTCGGTTGAAATAGCCAACGCGTCTGATTAGTGCCATAACAAGCGGAACACCTGCAAAAGCTAAAACCATTACATAAAATAGGGCAAAAAGCGGGTGGAAGAACATGACGATCGAACCCATTCCCATTCCAAAGATGATTAATAGAACAACAAACAGCTGCGTCCCTGTACTCCGGTTTAAAAAGGCTTCCTGCAGGCTGGTTTTCAAACCGCCAGCCGCTCTATAAACCAGACTCTTTCTCAAAACTGCCTTTGCGTTTTCCCAGTCTTTAAATTCATCAGCAATATATTTCAGCTGCACAATTGTCAGACCGCAAAGTACCGATGCTCCCAGAAGCACAATAATCAATTCAATAACACGCGGCAGGATATTGTAGGAGTCTATTAGAAAATCATTTATCAGAAAGAGCGCCAAAATGCTGCCCATTACTGCAAACCCCAGGAAGATTATTCTTAAATCTATAGGCAGCTTATTATATAAAGGCTCCCACCTTTTGATTTCAGCTGAAAGGGCCTTTGACTTTCTGCCAGCAATCAATGCAGCGATAACGGCCAAAACCGCTGAGCCGCCATAAATTAATAATACAATCTGCTTTTGTTTGAAATGATTATTTTGGTCAATGAACATATTTGAATCAGGAAGGTTTTTAGCCAGACCTATTTGTCCTTTAAAGTAGCCTGATTGCGATTCTGTCAGGGACTGTTCAAACTCCTCATACCCCCCCATAATAAAATGAAGGAAATAATTTTTGTCCATGGTGTAATCGGTACGATAAACCATCTCTTTTTTCATTACTTCATCCGGAGACTCATTTTTGGACAAACTTAAATTCGTGTATACTTCACCAGTGGAAGTGTCCTCAAAATAATAAGTAAATGAATCCTCATAAAAATCATACTGATCCCGCAATTGTTCTTTTTCCTTGAAAAACTCTTCTATCTTTTCTTCTTTTTCTTTTATCACTTTGGGGCGTACGTGTTCATCACTCTCAAAGTTCTTCGTAATATCCTCGATTCTTTTGTTCATCTGATCGGTTAAAGCCTTGGCAAATTCATTATTTTCAGTGTCCTTTGCCTCTTGGATTCTATATTCATATTGGCTTCTAATATTATCTATTTGTTCAGGCAGAGTCCCATAACGATAGCGATGTTCATTAATGTCCTCTTCCGACACCTCGATTGCTTCCTTAGCACTTTCGAGGGTAACATTATTCAGTTCGAACATTTCCAGGTATCCGGCATACTGATCCAAATCACTTCTAAACTGATTTGTGTGAAAATAGTCCGGGTTCGCATATTCCCTTCCGTTTATGAGAACAGACAAAACGCCGCTCGCTCCGAAAGCAAATAAAACCGTTATCATCGCAATGATGAATTTATTTTTCCATCTTGTATCCAATTCCCCATACCACCTTTAAATATCTCGGATTCTTCGGATCGATTTCAATCTTTTCACGGATTTTCCGAATATGGACTGCCACCGTATTTTCTGCGTTATAGCACGGCTCGTTCCATACCCGTTCATAAATTTCATTAATGGAAAAAACACGTCCGGCATTCGTCATTAAAAGTTCCACAATTTTATACTCGATCGGAGTCATTTTCACTGGCTCGCCATTAACACTCACTTCTTTTGCTTCCTTATCCAGCACCAGACCGTTCAGATCGATCACCTTTTTTACTCCTTCAAACGTTCCGAATGTCACATATCTTCTCAGCTGCGATTTCACACGGGCAACCAATTCCATGGGATTGAAAGGCTTGGTCACATAATCATCAGCTCCAACCTGCAGCCCCAGGATTTTATCTGTATCCTCTGTTTTGGCACTCAGAATAATAATCGGAATGTTTTTCTTTTCGCGAATTTTATATGTAGCTGAAATGCCGTCGAGCTTTGGCATCATGACATCCAAAATGATCAGATGCACCTGGTTCTCATTCAATATCTCCAGAGCTTCGATTCCATCTTTCGCTTTCAAGACGGTTATGCCTTCATTTTTAAGATAAATTTCAATGGCATCTCTTATCTCTTTTTCATCATCTACGACGAGTACATAATAGTTATCCATAATCCCCCTGCTTTCAAGGTGCTCATTTCATATTTTTATACTAAACGCAAAATCTTAACATTAATGTAATAGAAATCTTAAGAATTTCTTAAGATTGAATCTGCATTTCTTAAGTTTGACATCCCTTTCATTTTATAATGGATGGAAATGGAAATATAGACTTGTTATTGTAAGCCATAAAAAAGCACCATCCGCCAGCTGACCTTGCTGGTGAATGGTGCAAAAGATTAATTACAGCTTTTAATACGAACGAACAGGCGAAACAAGCTGAATATACGACTCGTCGCTGACAGGCTTGACTATAACAGGCTTCATTGAACCGCTGAAGCATAAAAGAACATGCTCTTCCAGTATAGCTTTTAGGGCATCCATTAAAAAGTTTCCATCAAGTGATATGGATAGTTCCCGCTCGCCAGTAATTTCTAATAGAGGCTGTGTTTCTTCAATTTTTCCAATGGCAGAGGAAACAGAAGATATTTTCAATGTTCCTTCTTTTATCTCCAAGAGGACATTGTTATTCTTCCATTCGAGGGCAAACAGGCAGGCGCGGTCAATTCCCTTTAATAGTTTCTTTACATCCAGTTTTATAACTGTTTTCGCTTCATTAGGGATAAGTCCCGTTACATCCGGATACTTGCCTTCAATAAGCCGTGAACAGAGCATGATTGATTTTGTTTTGAATACTAAATAGCTCTCTGATGAGAAGATTTGTATTTCGCTTTCTTCCTGATGAGCCAATAGCTTTAAAAGTTCCTTAAGGCTTGAGCCTGGAACAATGAAAGACCCTTTGGAAGCAGAAACGATCCTTGTCTCCAGAAATGCTAATCGATGTGAGTCAGTTGCCGCACACGAAAAGTGATTTTCATTAACAATCATATGCACTCCTGTGAGCACCGGCCTTGTATCATTCTTTGAAACTGCAAACACGGTCTGCTTTATCATTCCCGATAATTTAGCAGAGGAAATTTCGATCCCGTGCGAATTTTCAATTTCAGGAAGTTTTGGATACTCTACAGCTGGAAAACCATTTATGTATGTGATGATTTCATCTGAAATGATTGTCACGTTATGCTTTTCATTGACTTTGATATGTATGTCACCCGGCAGCTTTCTAATTAGCTCTGTCAGATATCTGGATGTTACTACAATACTGCCAGTCTTTACTATTTCCAGTACAGCCCCTTCATGAGCAGCAGGAATAACCTTTTCAATCACAATATCAGAGTTGCTTCCGGTGAGTGTTAAATGGTCCTCGCATGCAGTCAGCTTTATCCCGGTCAAAATAGGAACAGGTGTCTTAGCAGAAATTGCACTGCTCACTTCTCCAATTGCTTTATTAAAATAATCATTCTTAATTTTAAACTCCATTCATATCCCACCTAATTTTATCGATAGGGTATTCCTTCGACAAAATTCCTGAAAATTCCTTTTACCTTATCAGCTTAACTTTGTTTGAAACAGCTCCAAGGGATAAAGTTTATCAGCTTTTACGGCATTTAGGATTTGCCTTATGACTTTGGCATCGCGAAGTTCCTCGTCTTTCAAGCTATTAAGGTTTGACAGGTTCACCCACGTGCTATCGGCAATTTCTTCTTCCTGTAGGTTTAAAAAGCCCTCTCTTATTTGAGCAATAAAATGGAATAAGATGACCTGATGGTCCGTACTGCTGATAAAGTTATAGATTCCAGTTGTATGGGTCAGGTTTACGTCCAAGCCCGTTTCTTCTTTAACTTCCCTGCAGGCAGCCGCAAGGATATCTTCCCCTTTTTCAACACGGCCAGACGGGAAATTCCATTTATTCTTTACAATGGCTTTATTCTCTTTTATCATCAGCACTTTGCCTTCTTGTATAATTGATGTGCTGACAACAAGCACGATTTCGTTCTGTGTCATTCGGCATCTCTTCTTTCCTTTTGATTCACCCAATGCTGTGGTCTCTTCAATACCTTTGGCAGCTTCGTATACATATCCCCTTTTGCTGAATTAACCTGAGCCTGTGTTAGAAAAATACTTCCCATTAGATTGGCTCCGCTTAAATTTGCGTCCCTAAAGTCCGCACCAATAAGATCCGTATATCTTAAGTCAGCTTTGCGCAGGTCAGCTGCAATAAACAAGGCACCTCTTAAATTCGCTCCGCACAACACCTCACCGCTTAATTTGGCTCCGATAAAATCTCGCCGGCCCCTATATTTTTTCGAGGATTTTTGAGTCAATCCTGCGTTCTTCCTGACAAACTCACTGGCTTTTAGAAGCAGCTTATTGACTTCACCCCTATGTGCCTGGACATCAATATCCATAATTAAACCCGGTCCCATAGTAGTTAAATCCTCTGTTTTGTCCAAAATGTCTCTGACTTCACCATGAATAGGCATAGCGGCTTTTAAATATAGAATTTCTGTTAAGTAGAAAAGCATTTCATGAAGCTGATGCATAATGGGAAACACATCAAACATCTCTTTCTCAAGTCCGGGATGGCTGCGCCAGTCTCTATTCTTAAAAGTGTTTTGAGATACTTTTTGGCCTGCTCCAAAGCATTCAAATGAGGTGCATCCTCTGAAGCCTTTTCCCCTGAGGTCTGCATGTATTTGACAGCGAAAATCAGCTTGCAGATTGGGACATGGCTTACCTGCTTCCTTATCCAAAGCAAAGTCTGCAGATTTTGCATAAGGGATGGCCACACAGCAAAGCCCAAAACAATTTTCACAATCGGGTATTAAATTACTCATTTGCTTAGGCAAAACACGCACTTCCTTTCGTTCAAAGTTCAGGAAAGATTTCAGTAATATTTTTTTCATTTGTTACTGTTCTTGACTTTCCTGCCGTTAATGTTTATTCTTTCTGCAAATGGAAATTATTCTTAATAACTCATTATTAAGGAGTGACTTCATGTCCAGGAATAAATATAAAGAAAAGGCAATGAGTGCCGTAAGCAAGCTAAAATCCAATCTTAAAGGGAAACTTTATGAAATGGCAGACATTCCTTCCGTTTCTGTTAGGCAGCTGTCAGATTTCATCCTGCAGCATCCCGATACACAAATAACAAAGAAAGAACTCCTTGGAAACACCTACACTTTCTACCGTCTAAATGCGAATGATGACTTTCTGTATATGGAAACAATTAATGAACGGATTCTTCAATTGGATGGATCCTCACATGGAAAAAGATTTGTCTCTTATCGATCTTATCGGGATTCCCATAACTTGAACACTCCAATGAGGATGACATAACGGCCTCACTCAAGTGAGCTTCACATCAAGGGAAGCTCACCTATTTTTGATTGCTGCTGATTGGCTTATAAGATATTTTGACAGTTTAATAGTCTCTTCGATTTGGTCACGCTTTGTTGTATAAAGTCTATTTTTCTCACCTCTGCGAATATTAATGGCATCCACTATGATTGGGTGCCATTTTTCAGGCAAATGCTTTAAGGAGTACTCCCCAGCCCCTTGCTTAGAGATAATATCCTTCTCTCTCAATGTGTAAAATTGGCGCAATATGCCGAGCACCGTCCATTCAACTTCTTTATCAATCTCAGAGTCGGCTATTTGTGTAAGTTCATCAATCGATTTCTCGAATGTCCGGATTCGATTTGCCCAATAAGTATTCATGTTCTCATAAGTGTATGAAACCAAGTCATTGTCATTTATCTCTATAACCGGAACATCCCCATAAATGACAATACCCTTCTCTTTTAAAAGCCACAAGGTGACTGGATTCAGGAAATGCCCATAATTCATTGTCCCGTTATTATAGAAGAAACATTCACAAAGCGTTCCCAGGTCATTTTGAGCTAAATAAACCCCATCCATCTCAGAAAACTGATATTTGTATGCTATTATCCTATGGATCTCCTTAGCCTTTTTCAATTCTGATTCAGTTAAACCTCTTTGTGTAACCGCAATAAAATCAATATCGCTTGATCCTTCTACAAAAGCATCCAGTGCAAGCGATCCGTGCAAATAAAGGCCTGCAAGCTGATTGGGCATATATTCATTTACTAAATCTATATACTCATTTAATAGATCATCAACCACTATTGGAAGTTCTCTCATTTACACTTCTCCCCTAACTTCTGATAGAAAAAGCCTTTCACACATCATTTTAAAACACAGAATCATCTTTTCTATATCGGTTTGCCCCATATTATGGAACCAGTATCGATATTATTAAGTTTACTAAATAAATGAATTTTTTCAAAAAAAGTAACGTATTAAATAGAAGGTTAGGAATTTTGCATGATGCTGATATCCAACTTGTCATGAAAGCGGGGAAAATGAATGACTGTGTTAGAAGTAAGAAATCTACAAAAATCCTTTGGCCAAATAAAGGCTGTCCAGGATATAAGTTTCTCGGTTAATGCCGGGGAAGTCTTCACGATTATCGGTCCAAACGGAGCTGGCAAAACGACTACACTGGAAATGATTGAGGGCCTTGTTTCCCCCGATAATGGTGAAATACATTTTGGCGGGCTCGATTGGAATAAGCATGCAGTTTCAATAAAGAAGAAAATTGGCGTTCAGCCTCAGTCAAGTGCCATGTTTGATTTATTATCACCAGAAGAAAACCTAAACCTTTTTGCATCCTTTTACGACAATGCCCGTCCAGTTAAAGAAATACTGGAAATAGTCAATCTTACTGAGCACCGCAAAAATCATGTAAAAAAACTTTCAGGCGGCCAGAGGCAAAGACTTGCCATTGGACTGGCGCTGATTAGTGACCCTGAAATCATTTTTCTGGATGAACCGACTACCGGTCTTGATCCACAGGCCAGAAGAAACATTTGGGATATCATTCTTCATCTTAAAGAACTAGGCAAAACGACCATCCTTACCACTCATTACATGGAAGAAGCAGAGAAATTAAGTGATCGTGTATGCATCGTGGACCAGGGGAACGTGATCACACTTGACTCCCCTTCCGCACTCATAGAGAAACTTACAGATGAACGGGAAATAAGGTTGAGTTTTCTTGATGGCGAAGGTGCTGCAGAGGATGCTGATATGTTCTCGAAGGATCTGGAATCCGTATCCAAAACGGAACGGGAAGGGGCTACTCTGAAAATATGGGCAGCAAAGCCTGAAGAAACCCTTTTGGACTTATTTAAGTTTACAAAAGAAAAATCATACGGGGTGGAACAGGTCTCCATACGGGAAATGAGCCTGGAAGATGTGTTTATTGCGTTTACCGGCAAAGAATGGAGGGATTAAGATTAATAGATACCATCAATTTAAAATGATGTTTTTGGCACAGCTGAAATTAACTCTTCGCGAAAAACAGGCATGGTTCTGGGGCATCTTTTTCCCGGTTATCCTAATGGTTATCTTCATGGTCATCTTCAGCGGAAATTCAGATGAAGAGTTTAAAACTGAAGTGGCTGTTGTGGATCCAAGCCCGAATCCAGCTTCAGAGATGATGCTTTCACAAATCAGCGGACTTCCCGTTTTTGAAGTCAAATCAGGTAAGCCTGTCACAAGGGATAAAGCGGAGGAATGGGTAAAAGATCAGGAAGTGGATGCCGCCATCATCCTGCCGGAGTCAGCAGAAGCTTCCTCTGTTTTCCTTGTAATAAATAAAGAAAATGAACAGGGTGCCGCAGCCCAGGCAGTTTCCGGCATTCTGGATAAGTTTGTCCAGCAGGCCAATTTAATGGCTGCAGGTGCTTCTCCGAAATATGATTTGCAATATGAATCGATAACCTCTGGCACCAATGAACTGGATTATACAGATTTCCTTTTAACCGGGATGATTGCTTTATCCATTGCCCAGGGGGGCATGTTTGGAATGGTGGATCTGGTGGAAATGCGCAGAAAGGGATTAATCAAAAGGCTGCGAATGACACCGGCAAATATGGGCATCTTCGGATTAAGTGATATGGTTATGAGGCTGTTGTTCAGTATTGTGCAAATCATCCTGCTTTCATTAATAGGTGTCCTCGTATTTGGCGCTAATCTTTATATTAATCCTTTTACCTTGATTATCGTATTCCTGATCGGGGCTTTATCCTTTAATGCACTTGGCTACTTCTTCTCATCTTTCAGCAAAACGACAGAAGCTTATATGGGAGTAGCCAATATCTGCAGTTTTCTTATGATGTTTTTAAGCGGTGTGTTCTTCCCTATTGAAACGATGCCTGAATGGATCCAGCCAATATCCAGCATCCTGCCGCTAACCTATTTTGCTGAAGGCTTAAGGGAAAGCATGGTGTATGAAACCGGCATTGCTACTGCAGCACTTTGGGCAGGAATAGGCGTGATGGTGATATGGGGAGCGATTACCTTCCTTCTGGGATCGCTGCTTTATAAAAGGAAGGCGATTGCAGCAGATAGATAAAAATAATGGGTCCGGCTGCCTATAATCAGGCTGCTGGACCTCATGGTTATAACCTTAGTAAAAACATTTAGAGAAACCACCTAATACTAGCCCCTCTCAAAACTTTTTCGATGACAAATCTTCATGGTCAGTAGCCATAGGCGGTGTTTCAAACCAGCCTTGTTCTATTAAGAGATTCATCCCGTCTTCTGCCAGCAATCCAATTTCGACAATCATTCGTGCATAGTTTGCTGAAATATCCCTTCGCTGGGCCATGGACATCGCTTCCCCATAATAGCCAATAGAAGCAGATAGAAGGGTTGAGATATGATACATCATAAGTTTATCAGAAAAGGGAGGAATCGTTGAATCCGTTACTTCTGCCTCAAATGTCCTAGGGATATTCAAATTCGACTGGGTTAATATCCCAGATAAAATCTCAAGATGTTTGCGGCATATTTGTCTGCTTCTTTCCATATATTTTTGAACATCTTTAGATTGGGCTACTTGTCCAAATCCAAGTTCTAAAACAATTTTCATCATCGCTTTCTGCATATTCAAGTAAATTCCGCTGATTTCAATCGCATTTATAGGTCTCCGCTTCCCGAACCATCCAGTTAAGTAACTCTGTTTCTCTACAAAGTCAATCTCCTGATGGTTGTTTAATATCGGCGGTTTGACGATTACTCCTTTCTGAATTAAAACATCTGCAGAACGATCATGTAATTCCATCGTTTCATCTATAACCTGCCTCATATACTTTCTAATGTCTGCCCGGGTAGCGTTACCTAAGGCACCTGCATATCTTGTCCCCCCATGTATAGCCATAATATGTATGTATACCCCCATATAGATATCAGTAAATAATAACGGGGCATCCACATGAACATCTTTGTCAGTAAAACCAACAGGTATAGGCTGATTCACACTTGATAGGAACCCTTTAATTTTTTTTATGTGGCTTTCTGATAATTTAAGGGCAAATTCAAGTACTTTGCGGATCTCTTTGTCCTTTATATGAATTAAAAAATACCGCAGGATACAAACGGCAAGACTATCATTCACATATTGGGACCAAAGGGTTGCGTGTTCGGCTGCAGTAAGCTTATCTTCATAATTTCCGCCAGGCATATCTTTCCCTCCTGCACTTTGTCTGATATATTGTTCCCTACCCTTACCAGATTTATTAAAAAGATTTCCTGCTTCATATCTAGCGCGATAAGAAATTCTCCCCCCATTGCCTCATCCCTAAGACACTCCAAGCTCATTAAGACCATGCTAAAAAAATGATTCAAAGAACCAAAAAGGTGAAACCACCTAGGTTTCACCTCAAACTCGCCAATTATAAATTCTCAAAAAACACTCTGATTACATCGGCTCCCCCAATAAAGGTTCCCAGCGAGCTTCCCAGATTGGATAGGACAACAATCAGTAAAATCCGGCTTACTTTGTTTCTCCAGAATCCTTTAACACTGAATACATCTTCAGATAAGGTTTCAAAATCCCTTACATTCGGGCGCCGTATATAAGCCTGAGTCAGTCCCGCAAACCAGCCTGCTGCAAGAAGGGGGTTCAGTGATGTAATTGGCGCTGCAACAAAGGCAGTTAAAATTGTCAGCGGATGTCCCATTGCAATGGCAGCCCCCAGTGCTGACAAGGAGCCATTCCAGATAATCCAGCTGATAGTCTGTGCAAGACCCGCAGAAGGATTTGCGAAGAATGTATAGGCGATTATGGCTAAAATGAACACCGGAATACTCCAGCCAATTATCTTTGGAACATTGGATTTTGGAGGACGCTCAGTCAATTTGGCCATGTCCTGTTCTTTTTTGATTTCCTCTTTGATACCCGGTACATGGGCCGCCCCAAGCACCGCTACTATTTTTTCTCCTGGTGCATCTTTAATTTTTTGTGCCAGGTATAGATCCCGCTCGTCAATGAGCGGTTTCTTTAATCGCGGAAAACTATCTGTAAATTCATTTAGAATCGCATTTATCGTATCCTGATTTTTCATTTTCTCAAGTTCTTCTTCAGTTATGGTATCTTTGCTGAAAATACTTGCTATTACTTGACTAAGAAGCAGTGATTTTCCTTTTAATCCGAGGTTGCCCCAAATCCTTGCAAAGGTAATCTGGATATTCCGGTCCGCCAGAACAAGCTTTGCGCCTGCAGCCTTGGCTGATTCAATTCCCTGAATCATTTCCTGGCCGGCTTTAATGCCGAATTGGTCAGCCATGCGGTTTTGAAAGGATGAAATCGCCAGATTCATTAAAAGCAGTGATGCCTTCTTCTCCTTAATTACCTGGATGATATCCATTTCCTTCCACTTGCTGCCTTCTGTAATCGACTGATATCTCTGTTCATCCAATTCCACACAAACAGAGTCAGGCTGTTCAGTCTCAATGACTTCCTTCACCTGTTCTGCACTGTGCTTTGAAACATGTGCTGTTCCTATCAGTATGTATTCTTTGCCGTCTAAATGAATCCTCGTTATGTTTTCCTCTGACATAAATACCTTCCTTAGATACAAATTCTATTATGTATGCTTATAGCTCAATGTATTGTTCATTATACCATGAACTGTTTCAAGTATGCCCAGGATAATAAACTGTGAGGGGAATTTAGCCCTAAATAACAAAATAATCTATTTACCCCTAAACAGAACAAATGTTTTGATATAATATAAGAATGCATGAAAAAAATGCAAATATATTATAAAGGTGGAAATTATATTGAATGGTACCGCCCATGCAGCTATTGGAGCAGCAGCAGGATACGTGGTTGCGAACACTGTTCATGCCAGCCCCTCCACAACTCTATTATTAGTAGGCCTCGGGAGCGTTTCTGGATTAATCCCGGACCTCGACATTGATGGAAAACTTCGTGACCGGCTTACACTATCACATGAAGTCGTTCGGACAGTTGCCCAAATCATAGGAATTTTAATGATCATATATAGCTTCTATGAGGGCTCCCCGAAAGAGAAATGGCTGGGAATCGCTATAGGAATCAGTATGACTGCCATTTCGGCGAAAATCAGGCAAAAGCATATGCTAACCATTACGGGAATTGGCGTCCTGGCGGGAGGCATCTCTTTGCAGGAACTTTGGCTGATATTATTTGGGATTTATATATTGATAGCTTCCTTCGTTTCCCACCGCAGTTATACTCATTCCATCCTGGGTGTTATTTTTTTCGGATTCATCTCTTCTAAATTTGAAACATCACTTGGCATAGAAGGGGTATTTTATACATGCCTTGCCGGTTATATAAGCCATTTGATTGCCGATTTAAAATTGCTTCCATTTAATAAAAAGGGCATAAAGCTTTTTCTCCCGGTTTCGTCGAAAGAGATCTAAGAAAGACAACCGCTCAGAATTTGAGCGGTTAGTTTTTAATTGGAATGTATACTTCTACATCCTCATCCTCATTTTCAATCGGATAATAAATTTCCAAAATATAATGATCAAAGGACTCCCGCTGATGACCTTGCTCATTAATCCAGTTGTTAAGCCGCGCATACAGATCGCCCATCTCAGCTGCCTTCCCTCTAATGGATGCATACTTATGCTGTACCTCCAAATATTCCATCCCATCTGGTAATGTATCAGCTTTATCATGAACTAAGTAACCGACAAAAAATATTCCCTCTAAGTGGGCTTCCCCTCTCTTAGGTTCATAAATGGACACTTCAATTCCACTGCTATGCTGTACAAGATGGCCCTGCTTCAAGAAGCTCTGAGCTGCTTCAGGCACCAAATGGGCATAATCCTTAAAAAGACCCTTGTTCCTTATGACTGCTGCTTTAAACTCCTGCGAAACAACTTTACACATTAGGAATCCCTCCAAATTTTTAATACTAAGGATTTCTCTAACTTTTGGAAAATCCCTCCTTTAAATCTTGATAGATTGAAAAGGCTTTTTTCTCATAGATTGTTGTTTTTGCTCATGAATTCAGCCCGTTGATTTCCGCTGCGGGCACTTGCTTTCCGCGGGGCGTGCGGTGAGCCTCCTCGTCGCTTTGCGCCTGCGGGGTCTCACCTGTCCCGCTGCTCCCGCAGGACACTGAATAAACTTCCTCGAATCAACACCGCACGAAGGAAATGCGTCAGCATTTTCGAGGATCAAGTGCCCTCCGCTCCAATCAACTCAGCAAATTAAACTAAGTAAATAAAAAGCACCAAAATATACGAAAACAGCCATAAAAAAGACGCGTCTCAAGAGTCGCGTCTTCCTTACTAAACTTTAAATGACCATCCTCTGTCTGCCATTGCCTTGCGGAGTTTTGCCATGGCATTCGGGCCCATTCCGTGAAGATCCAGCAATTCTGCTTCAGTGGCACCGGTTAACTGTTCCAGTGTAAAATAGCCTGCCCCTTCAAGTGCACGCACTGCTGGCTTTGCCAGCTTTTCAGGGAAGCCGCTCCCCTTCAGATTATTTTCAGCCATGATTTTTCTCCTTTTAGATCATTAATATTTCGCGTATATCTTCTTCCGTCAGGCTTCCGGCTGCACTATCATTCGAATCGATAATTTCTTCAATTAAGTTTTTCTTCTTATCCTGAAGTTCATTCATCTTCTCTTCGATAGTGCCTCTCGACAATAATTTTATTACCTGGACGGTATTTTTCTGTCCTATGCGATGAGCCCGGTCGGCTGCCTGTTCCTCAACGGCAGGGTTCCACCACAAATCATATAAGATGACTGTATCTGCACCAGTCAAATTTAGACCCGTACCGCCTGCCTTCAATGAAATAAGGAAAAAATCGCGCTCTCCCTCATTAAATCGGCGGCAGATTTCCACCCTTTCCCCGGAAGGTGTCTGTCCATCCAGGTAGAAAAACGGCAGGCCCAGAAGGGCAAGTTCTCTTCCAATAAGGTCAAGCATTTTAGTGAACTGCGAAAAGATAAGCACTCTTCTGCCAGACATTCTGGATTCTTCTATAATTCTCTTGAGCTGTTCAAATTTTGCCGAACCCCCTTTATATCCATCCACAAATAAAGCAGGGTGGCAGCAAATCTGACGGAGCCGTGTCAAACCGGCAAGAATTCTAATACGATTTTTTCTAAGAGTGTCTTTATTTAAGTGCTTTAAGGTATCTTCTCTCAATTTTGCCAGATAAGCCGCATAGAGCTTCTTCTGCTCCGGCAGCAATTCAGCCGAATCAATAAGCTCCATCTTTTCAGGCAGCTCTGAAAGAACATCTTCTTTCAGCCTCCTGAGCATGAAGGGACGTACCCTTCTGGCAATCGTCTTCCTTGTTAAATTTCCATAATCCTTTAAGCCGCCAAACAATTCAGGGAAGACGACATGAAAAATAGACCACAGTTCTTCCGCAGAATTTTCAACGGGTGTGCCTGTTAAAGCAAAGCGATATTTGGCTTTAATTTTCTTTACTGCTTTCGCTGTTTGAGTTACCGGATTTTTAAATGCCTGTGCTTCGTCGAAAAAAACCGTGTAAAAATCCTGCATCTCATACCATTTAATATCTTTAAGCACCAGCGGATAGGAAGTTATCACCACATCAATGCCAGATAAGTCCTTCTGAAGCTCCGCCCGGTCATTTTGAGTTCCGTCGATGACAATTGCCTGGACATCCGGTGTGAATTTCGTCAGTTCACTTAACCAGTTATACGTTAAGGATGAAGGGCACACAATAAGTGCCGGACCGGTATATTCCCGAATATCCTTAAGATCAGACTGAATAAACGCAATGCTTTGCAGTGTCTTTCCCAGTCCCATATCATCAGCCAAGATGCCGCCAAATTCATAATGCGCCATTGTCTTTAACCATTTAAAGCCGTTTTTCTGATATTCCCTCAAAATAGGATTCAGAATTTCCGGCACGGGAGTCTGAAGGCATGATGGACTCTCAAGCTCTGCTAAAAACTCCCTGAAGGATTCCTCATGACGGAACATCTCCTGATCCCCAACAGCGTCCAGCATTCTAAGACCTGATACAATCGGCATGTTCAAACCGCTCTCCAGATCCTCAGCCTGTTCGGGCACAGCTTTCAGAAAACGCTGGATTTCCTCAAATTCTCTTGTTTCCAAAGATAGGAGCGTGCCATTTTTCAGGCGATAGAATTTCCGTTTTTCCTCCAGTGCAAATAATACATCCCGTATCTCCTGGTCATCTATGCCGGTCAATTCAAACTTGAATTCCAGCCAATTCGTCCGCTCTTTTTTCATTTTTATCCGAATCTGCGGTTTGGCATTCTCCCTGAAAATCCGGTTTCTGACAGACGTAGTCGCATATATTTGCATCAGTTTCTGCAGTTTAGGGACAACATGATAAAGGAATTCATATTCCAGCTCTTCATTTTGCAGAAAATAGCCGCCATCCGTCTTTGCAAAGGAGCTTTCCTCCATAAGCTGAAGGATCTCATCCTCTAATTCCACATCTCTAATAATCCGCGTGCCGCCCTTCGGCTCTCTTCTCTTCAGCGGATTGATCACGATATTTTCATAATGAAATTCAATTCCTGCCAGAAGCCGGTTCCGCAGACGATCTAAGTATAGCTTGGCAATCAAAGGTGTTTTCATAAATCTTTGTGACATGTCTTCAGAAATATGGACATCCCCCAGCTTTCTCAGTCCAGGGACCACTTTTTCCAGAAACAGTTCCATTTGTGCAGCAGCAATCGGAATCTGGCTTCTCCCGGCTGACTCCAGCATTTGTGTTAAATCATATAAGCGCTGGCAATCTTCTTTCTTGAGCGTGATTAATTTGCCGCCAGATAGAACAGCATAATACGAATCCAGGATCAGCATTCGATCCAGCCCAAATACATTTAAATAACATTTTTCTTCTTTTTCGATAAGTTCAAACCTTAAAGGCAGCCGTTCCTTTGAAAAAGCCATCCTTTCAAATGTTTTCCCCATTATCTCAAGCCTTACTTTTTCAGCGAGCGATAAAACAGGCTTCAGCCGTTCCCACGATGATGGAGGGATTAAGAGCATATGCTTGCTCGCAGTATAATCGAAATCATCCATTAAAGCATTTATATAAATGGATTCATCGTGTATAACCTGTATCAGCTGCTGAAGGACTGCATCAGCTTCTGGCGGGAAACAATGCAAAGCGGGGTCGCAGGTAAAAGATAATGATAATAAGCTTGGTTTCCCCTCTTTGACTGAGTGGAGAAATTGCCGGATATCAAGGACAGCGAGTTGGCCGATGGAACATTTTATTGCTAACAAATAATGCCCCTTCCCCAAATGAACAGGCACACATGTGAATTCAGGATGGAGCACCTGCCTGTTTTCAAAATGAAGCTGGTGTCCGCTTGACCTTCTTGGCTGTTCACTGAAAAGTGTCATGAGACCATCAGTTAAGGCGTGTTCGGGAGAAACTTCAAGGGTGCCTGCTGAATCCTTTATCATGGGCGACCTGTACTGCTGCATTTCATAAATTGCCAGCAGCACAGCGGCTGCATGCTGGCATTCTTTATCAAACGAAGCTAGCTTTGGACAGCTGCACAACGTCTTAAAACTGTTTCCTGATGTCTTCTCAACCGAAACAAAAAAATCCTCACCAGCAGATACTGTTGCTTCACAAATCTTATTATTGTATTTATTTATCGTTACCTTTTTATTACGGAAAAAAGCGTCCCCTCTTTTGAAGGAGACAGTGCCGCACATTTCCTTTATCAATTTGTGAGTCAATTTAATATCCACAAACGTTCTCCTTCCGGGAATATGTATACTTAAATTGTATCACAGTCATCTGTCATAAATCATTTCATATAACACAAAAAGGGAGAGCATATCCCCCTTTTAGATCGTCATTTATACAGTTATTTAAGATCCCCTTCCAGCCTCGTAATCAGCTTATAGAATTTGACCATCACTAAAAGCAGCATGGGATCAAGTAAAGCTGCATGCCATAATCTCCACCAGCCATAATTAAAATATCCCCAGGGCTCGGGTAATAAAGCGATGACTTCATACAGTAAAATGGCAACTGCCCAAAAACTAATATAAGAAAATCGTTTAATAAGATCCCCTCTGAAAGGATACCAATTCAGAAACATCATGTTAACTGGGGGTACCAGAACAATATGTGCCAGCAGTCCTCCCCAGTTTGGCTCCTTATCAAAGTACCAATATCCCCAGTACTTAAACTCAATCATTACATCAAATACCAGCTGAGCTGAAATAGTGAATGTCCATATATGTAAAATTTGATTTTTAGTCAGACGCTTTTCTGTTGTAAATGCAATGAAATTAAAAAGAATGGCAGCTATTATCAGTCCAATCATGAGCAGAATCCTTTTTATTTGTTAATGTCTCTTAGATGGCTTTTCTTATTCATGATTTGGTAACATTATTCATATACCAATTCATATTAGAAGGAGATCTTGATGGAGTGCTCATTACTTTCAAAGTATCTTCCGGCCATTGAAAAGCTGCCAAAAGGCAAGCCGCTGACAAAGGATCAATTAATGACTGAAGAGTTCTTAATAAGTCAGAATGGGGATTTGGACATATATTATGCCCCGCACAACGAATATATCAATAATGACGCGAATATTGTCATCGTCGGGATTACTCCTGGATGGAGCCAAATGAGGATTGCCTTTGAATCATTCATAAAAGGACTGGCTGCTGAAAAAGAGCTTAATGCAATCCTGAAGGAGACCAAAAAGGCTGCCAGTTTTGCAGGAGGGATGAGGAGAAATCTAATAAGCATGCTTGATCAATGCGGTTTATATGAAGCACTGCACATAGATGGCTCTGATACACTTTTCGAACGAAATAGATCGCTCCTTCACACCACTTCTGTTCTAAAATATCCGGTCTTCTGCCGTGGCAATAATTATACCGGACACCAGCCTGATCTTTTAAAAACAGCGATGCTTGCCGAGTACGCAACAGAAGTATTCCCAGAAGAGCTGACTCAAATAAATAACCATGCACTCATTATTCCGCTGGGAATAACCGCCGAAAGGATCATCCGCCATCTATACACAGCCAAACAACTTACAGGACATACCATATTATTTGGCTTTCCGCATCCTTCTGGCGCAAATGGACACCGGGCTAAGCAGTTTGAACAGAACAAATATGCTATGACAGATTTAATTAGAAGATGGGGAGAACAGCTATAATCAAAGAGTATTTTTCCTCCTTTTAACCATTAAAAAACTGCTTTAACCTATTTTAGAGGTTAAGCAGTCCCTGCCTTAAGGCTGTTTCTCAAGTGCCAATTTAATGCCAAAGCCCATTAAAACCACACCAGAAACTCCTTGAATCGCATTATTAACAGAAGGTTTTTTCAGCCAGGCCCTGAAGAAGTCAATCAAATATACATAGAAAAAGAACCAGATGATTGTTATAAGACTATATATTAAGCCCATCGCAAGGAATTGCGTAAAGTGATTCCCTTCCGGACTTAAAAATTGAGGAAAAAATGTTAAAAAGAATACAGCTACTTTTGGGTTGGACACACAAGTGAAAAATCCTTGCAGAAAATGCGATTTGTTCTTCTTATGCTTTTTCTCCATATCAGCTGGTTTTTGTTTAATCGATAGAGATTTTAACGAAATGATGCCCAAATAAATAAGATATATCGCACCAGCATACTTAATAAAAGAAAAAATGTAAGCGGAATTTACAATTAATGCCGATAAGCCAAATACAACGGCCATTGTATGGACCAGCAGCCCAGCGACAGATCCGAACATCGTTTTAATGCCGCTTTTTTTCCCGCTTGAGATCGTATTTTGAATCAGGATTCCTGTATCAGGTCCAGGCAAAATGACGAGCAGAAACGACATAAACAGAAATAATAATATATTCTCCATATCCCATCCACCTCATAAAAATTATTAAAAATATTATATCAGCTTTCATGAAGTTTATTATAAAAAAAGAGCAGTTTCCATAAAGGAAAATCTGCTCTAATCATCTTATGCTTTTACTTTTTCTAATCTTTCTTCCACTTCCGCCTCGGAAAGGCCGTGTTCAGCAACATAACGGTTTCTTGGGTGCGTGCGGCATTCATCAGAACAGCTGCGCATATATTTATGCTCGTTTTCTTCAGAGCATAGGATCTTTTTATTGCATGCAGGATTTGCACAGTTGACATAGCGTTCACAAGGATCACCAGTGTAGTAATCCTTCCCTACGATTACATGCTCCTTGTGGTTAACGGGAACGCCAATGCGGTCATCGAATACATAAAGCTGGCCGTCCCAGAGCTCTCCCTGTACTTCAGGATCCTTTCCATAAGTGACAATTCCTCCGTGAAGCTGGGCTACATCTTCAAATCCTTCTTTTACAAGCCAGCCGGAGAACTTTTCACAGCGGATGCCGCCTGTGCAATACGTAATGATCTTTTTATCGCCAAGCAATTCTTTATTTTCACGGACCCAATCCGGCAGATCGCGGAAATTTTTGATATCCGGCCTGATCGCCCCTCTAAAGTGGCCAAGATCATACTCATAATCATTTCGTGCATCTAACACAATTGTGTCTTCATCCTGAAGTCTTTCGAAGAACTCTTTTGGCTCCAGGTATTTGCCAGTAAGCTCGTTCGGGTTCACATCGTCTTCAAGGCGAAGCGTTACAAGCTCGGAACGTGCACGAACCTTCATTTTAGGGAATTCATGTCCATCTGCTTCATCTATTTTGAAAACCATCTCCGCAAAGCGCGGATCCTGCTTCATTGCTTCCATATAGCGGTCGGTCTGTTCCACTGGTCCGGAGACAGTCCCATTTATGCCTTCATTCGCAACAAGAATACGCCCCTTAAGGCCCAGCTCATTGCAAAAAGCTTTATGCTCCTTTGCGAACTCCTCAGGGTCCTCAATTGGAACATACATGTAGTAAAGTAGAACTCTGTATGGTTTTTGACTCATTTGTATTTCCACCTATCACTTAATATTTGCAAGATATATCTGTTAATAGGTTAAAACAATATATACTTACCTAGATAAGTATAACAGATGATGTCAAGTTTCAAAATTTTAGCGGTGCGAAATAGTAATGAAGCTTAATTCAATTCCCATGTGAACCACTTTCCATGCCCCTCTGTTTGGCCGACCAAATTCTTATATTCTCTGGAATCCAGATAATAATCAAGATGCAGATTCCGGTCCTGGATATTGTTATAAAGATGAAAGATATCCTGGCTTTGTCCGCTTGCTTTTATTTTTGCAAGCAGGTTCTCTTTTACTTCTGCGGGCATTTGATTCCCCACATGGGTGTGGAAAACACAGATTGAATGTTCTTCAGGTATACCTTCAATCAGACTTGGCAAAAGCTCAACTCCATCTCCTTCAATCAGGCTGATTGGATTTGCTTTCACACATTGGGCAGCTTTTTCGAATAAAGTTCTTCTCTCCTGGTGTTCAGGCCAGATAAGTGATTTCAGCCACAGAAAATCTTCCCCATTATTCAGGTCATTTATATGCAGATCAACTCCAGTTCTTGAAGCTACCGGCGGCAATTCTGCCGGTAAAATCGGGACATGGCCTCCTTTAATTTCAGAGGTTAAATGAACATTCGCGCTTGGATTCCCAAATGTTTTTCCGGTTCCATAAGAGTAGCTGTATTTATCCCAAAGAAGCTGCAGGCCGGCGCTTGTTCCGATTTCAATCAAGGCCAGGGGCTTTTCGGTTTGCTGAAAAATCCAGGCAAACACAGGGTATAAGTAAGCACAGCGCCTAACTTCATTCGTCTGGACTATTTTTGCTTTTACTATTTCTTCAATTTCCTGTGAATTTAGCCTGCAGAAATCTCTAAAGCTATGGAAAGACTTCTGAGGGTTTCTTGGATTCTCCACTAAACTTGGATAGAATTCCTTAAGTTCATGCTCTTTCCCTTTTAACAGCAGGTAATGAATGGCCCCCAGAAATAAATTCGGCACAGGCTGGCCGTCTCTCGCTTCAGATGCCAAAACCAGCAATTCTTCATCCTCTGCAATCTTATAAGACAAGAACTCATAAAGATTACTTGAACTGTGACATTCATATTGTCCAAATGTTTTGAATCTGGATGCCAGATTAGGTGTTACCATTCTACTTCCCCTCCGTTATGAGATGTAAGTATCTGCATTCCAGTGCTTTGAACCTGTTTTCCTCTTTCCGATCCACCCAGCTTTTTGAAGTTCCCTCGCAATTAAAAGATTGAAAAAACCGTGACCTACGAGAACAGCAAAGTGATGTTCTTTTGCAATAGAGGTTAATGTTAATGATGCTTGCTTTGCCCGCAGCTTTGCATCCCTGTATGATTCACAGCCCTGTGAATAGCCGCATAACCATAGTAATCTTAATAACACAGCCCAGGTATTTGGCCTTAATTTCATACCCGGCAAATTACCGGCAGGAATGGGCAATTCAGATTCCCTGAATAATGGATCTGCTTGTATTTTCGCAGAAGGATTTATGCTTCTGGCCGACTCGATTGACCTTTTTAAATCACTTGTGAGTAAAAAAGATGCTGAAATCCCTTTTTCTATTGCATTAGAAGAGCAAGTCTCACCCTCAAGAATCCCTAAATGGTTATACGTTTCAACCCATTTTTTAAATTCACGGCTATTCATGCGGTGATCTGCCATTAGCGATGACCTGCCATGTCTGATAAGTGTTATTTCCATTTAAATACCCCAAAATTTATATATTTTTTTTCTTTATGGATAATTTAATTAACATGGAGGTGAATACCATGCGGGAACAAGAATATCCAAACGTAAAACTCGGCGGCAAAAAGGTACACGAAAAAGGAAATGGCGGAGACCAGGTCCGTGGACATGAACAGGAAAACAGAAACGGCACATTTAATACTAACTCTAAATCAGATAGATAATGGAATGACGGGACACCCTCAAAGTGGGAGGGTGTCTTTTGCTGTTATGTAATTATGTGCTGCTGTTTTTATAATTAGATGTCCAATCCCTTTTTCTGATGATGTAATGGAAATATTGTTCTCCGTCGATTTCCATTTCTCCAGAAAGCTGAAATCCGCACTTTTGCAGAACCCTAATGGAACTGGAATTGCTTGTTAATGCAACGGCATTTAGTGTCTCAAGAACTGTTTTCTCAAAAAGAAATCCCATTAGCCCTTTTGCAGCAAGCGTGGAATATCCTTTATTTCGGTAGTGTTTTGAGATGGCATAGCCAATTTCCCTGTTCGGCTCCGGCAATTCATCTTTTATTCCTGTGTTGCAAAAACCAATAAACTCTCCAGTTTCCTTTAGTATGATTCCCAAGTTCAAAAATCCTGCATCTTTCAGGTGAGGCATCGAGGACCTGAACTTTTTATTCGCAGGAATTTCATAATTCTCCATCCAGTTAATCCGCTGCTCAAGCGTAGCCTGCGCACCCGGAATAAACTCATTAACTTCAGGCTGTAAAGTAATTTCATAAAGCGCTGATACATCTTCCATCCTGTATTCCCTAAGGATGATCTCACAGCAATCTATCATTATTTCTTCAATCATTTTTTCATCTCCATTGGGTACACATCCAGTGTGTGTTCTTCGATCAAATCTATGTTTCTTTTATTTTTAACATATTCCAGGTCTTCTATAGCTTTCTGCATTTAATAATAAAAGAAGCTGGTATAGCTCTCGTTTTTTCATAGGAATACCATCGGTTGGCATGCCGCTGAATATCTTCCTCAGTAAGTCTGACGTCTTCAATTACCTTTTCAATTGCAAACCCGTTTTCTATTAATAGATTGATATATGTACTTAATTTATATTGCTGCATAATGGCAGGCTGATTCCAGGCTATGTGCTGATAGGAGCCTTCCTCATGATAGGATTTATCCATAATTAATGCTCCATTTTCAGCTTTAATCCGGTTATACATCGGATGTTCCCAGCTGAAAATAAACATCCCGCGTGATTTAAGGTAGGAATGAACGTTTTTTAGCGTCTTGTCTAAATTCGTGGTCCAGCCAATCGCATAGATGGAAAAAACGACATCGAAATAATCAGCAGGGATTCCAGGATTTTGTTCCATCGGGGATTCAAACAGCTTTACTTGTGAAGAAGAATTTACTAGAAGTTCCTTTGCGGATTCGATTTGCTTAGAGGATAAATCCAATCCCCATAATTCACCTGCTCCGCGCTTATCCAGGTATTCTAAGGAATGGCCGCTTCCGCACCCAATTTCCAGCATCTTTAAGCAGCGCACATCTCCGAACAATTGAAGATCATCTTCAGTTGGCGCCAGCGGTCCATATTCAGGAAGCGGATTACGCCCATAAAATCTTTTAGCCGCTTCGTCCCAGCTTTTCTTATTTAAATCCAGGGTTTCATTAATCATAAATAACTCCTTTATACAGAAAAATAGTAAACTTCTTCCTCGCCCCAAATCTCTCCGGTGGGGGAAAAACCAAAGTTTTTATACAGCTTCCTTGCGTGATGATTATCTTTATGAACAGTTAAGCGAATTTCCTTGCAGTGAGAAAATTTAGTTTTTATCCAGCTGATCATCTCGGCTAATGCTGCCTGTCCATAACCCCTGCCCTGATAATTCTGGTCAATAAAAAAACCGTTTATCCAATACATGTTATCCGTATTCGGTTCATAGGCATGCATAATAAAACCGACCATTTTTTCATTGTCATATATTGAGAATGGGATATACTCTACTGCATCCCCATCTGGTTTTATATATACCTTTGCAAGTGAAACAGCCGCTGAAGGAACGAAATCACGCTGCGATTCTTTAACCTTCATCTTAATGGCTTCTTCCCAGTTGTCTCTTGTGACGGGTTTTAACTCAATGTTCATTTCTGCAGCACCTACTTATAATTTCCTGTTTTTATCACCAGACTTAATAATGATGCTTACATAAGCGGCTTCCCCGCTTTCAAAGTGGTTTTGAATTTGTGACAAATCAATCTCTTTCTCAATCCGAACAACCTTTGCTTCTTTAGGGAGCAATTTAACGTTAATAGGTTCACCGCTGTTCACTAGTGAAAGCATCTGGAAATCCTCTTCAGTTAAATATCTCTCATAAAAGCCGATAGTAAAAGACACTTCATCATTGCTGTAATTTTCAAATGGCAGCTCACAAATTCCCTGCAATGTTTCTTCACTAATCATTTCAAATTTACACAGACTTTCATCTTTAACATAAGAAACGGCATAAATGCCATCTGCCAGCGTTTTTTGGTAGGCTTCCGCCAGAAAAGGAGGAAGAAGGGAAACGATGATGATAACGGCAAAGAAAGATCGCAAATGATATCTTTCAAGTGAACGATGAAGAAAGACCATGCCCAGCACAAGTAAAAGGAGAATGAAAACCCCTGTAAAATGAAATCCATCTGCTGATTTAATCGGAATGTTTAATATCATTAATGCTGCTTCACCTAGTGGATTTTCATGCGGAAAAGGAAAGTTTAAAGCTATGGAAATAACGATTAAGGCAAGCGATGCCACAAAGAGTTTTTTATTTTTTATCAAGGCAGATTCCCCTTTACTCCTTTTTTGCGGATCCAAACGATGCCCCAAAAGCAACTCCCATGGCAATACCCAATGCCCAATTTTCAAAAAGCATTCCAAAAACTAATCCCAGCGACAGACCATATGCCATTCCGCTTCCTGAAAGGCCCCAATTTTTTTTGTTCATAACGTTTAACCGCCTTTAATTGTTTTACCTTATTTACGAACAAAAGGAACTTTAGTTTCATATTTTTGGAAAACGGGCAGACGGTTCATTCGATAGTCAATTTACTCTTAAAAATTCCAATCTTCTATTGTTCAGGAAAAAGACTGCCGGGAAGGCAGTCTTTAAAAATTATACAATCGTATCCAGCAGCTCTACATCTAAATCCTCAATACACTTCCAGCTATGATGGATTTCTATGTGCCACTTATTTTTCAGCCGCTTGTATCCCTTTTCTTCAATCCAGCTGTGCAATTCCCTATAAGAATTTCTAATCTCATCATTAGATCCTTTGTGCCGGATAGAGGCATATTTTTGCGGAGGTATTTCTAATGAGAACATACCATCAGGAACACTGATAAATTCCTCCACCTCAATGCCAATCCAATATCCGTCTTCTTCAGGACAGTCTTCCTCCACTTTGAAGGCACCAACTAGCCGATCTGGTTTTAAAGCTCCCTTTATTTCTGTAAGGCGGCCAGATAATAGTTTAATAGCCTGTGGAATTTCAGCTGGATACTGATCCGGCGGGCATAAGACGCGGATTCCTATCAGTTTTAATTCTCCGAGTTCTGTCTCAGCCGCTCGCAAAGTCAAATCAGACATCTTTTCTCTCCTTATTAAGCAACAGGCAATGCAAGTTCTCTAAACCTATCAACTGCTTTTTGGATATCTGCTTCAAAGCCCACTTCGTTCATTGTTTCACCGATCAGCACAATGGCTTTTTCAAGCATGTCTTCAGTCGTATTCCCCATATGGCCTATTCGGAACGCTTTTCCTGCCAGATGAGCCAGGGCTCCGGCAACAATGACACCTTTTTTCGCAAGAGATGCACGGAATTCAGCATCATCCATTCCTTCAGGGTAAAGGATACAGCTGAGAGTTGCTGCTGCAGCATTTTCATCGGCAATTGCCTTCATTCCATATTCAGCAAGTGCAGCCCTGACAGCTTTACCATATGCTTCATGGCGCTTGTAGCGATTGTCCATTCCTTCAGCCAAGACCAGTTTCATGCCCTCATCATAGGCATAAATCAAATTAACAGGCGGCGTTGCAAAGTACTTTTGGGGGTCATGCATAATTGGAATCCAATTATAGATATCGCAATAGTAGGCAGGGACCCGTTCCATTTGTTCCCTGGCAGCCAGTGCTGTCCCATTGAATGCGACAACAGCAAGTCCTGGCGGGACACCAATCGCCTTCTGTGAACCTGTCAAAACGACATCAATTTTCCCTTCGCCATATGACTTGCTCATATCCTCCTCCATTGCCGCTGTCGCACAGACCCCATCCAAAATGACAAGAGCCCCGTGCTTTTTAATGATAGGAACTAATGTATCCAAGTCAGCCGCAACACCAGTAGAAGTATCAGCATGGGTAATCGTCACAGCTTTATAGGAATGGGACGCAAGTTTTTCCTCAACAGCTGCGGGATCCACCTGCTTTCCCCATTCGGACTGAATGATATCTGCCTTAATTCCGAACGCCTTGGCTAAGTGCTGAAAACGATCGCCGAAGAAGCCCTGACTTATAATCAAAAGCCTTTCTCCAGCAGCAACCGTGTTGACCAGAGCCATTTCCATGGCAATCGTCCCTGAGCCAGAGATTACAAACACTTCCCCATCCGTCTTCAGCATCTCCCTGGTCTTCTCAATCGCATTTTTATAAATAGCAGCAAACCTGGGATCCGTATGCCCCCTTGTCTCCTGTACCATCGCATCATAAATCGAATCCACAACAGGCGTAGGCCCAGGAATCAAAAGCATTTCCTCGTTTGGCATGATAAATCCTCCTTTGGTTGGTAAGTAGATATCTAAATGTTTCGACATTTGATTTTAAAAACCTCTATTCTTATTATCAATTGATAAATTCATATTTTCTGTTCTTATATCCCCCGGTGTGGGGAAGTTCCAAAGAGTTGAGTATTCGTGTAGCAACAGTAATAGATTCTATTTGAAGAAAACTTCTAAGTTCCCTGTTTGTTATCCTGGTTCCAAATATCAAACTATAATCTTTAATGGCATTAATGTGGGCCTCTTTACAATTTCTCCTGCATTCTTTACAATGCCAAGTCCGCTTTACCCTTATCATAGGCAAAAGGTTGCAGTTAGGACAAAATACACCAGTTGCGACATCTTCCTTATTGATTTGAAATCTGTCTAAAATAGATGATCCTGATCTAACACTTGCCTTCTTTAAGAGTCGGATTGATTTCTTAAGTTGTTTTTCAGAGATTTGATTTTCGGAGATATTTGTTTCAATTTGTATTATTTTTGATGGCAGTACTTCTTTATGGATGACTTTTTGACTGAGGTTTACATTTGGGGGAATTGATTTAATTCCAGTATGAGGATTAGTGATTACAACTTTTAAAAAAATAGGTAACTGTCCAAGACCATTTTCAGCAAACCATTTTTTTAGTTGGTTTTCCTGACGATTCACTTGAACAATGGGACACGGAAAAACACTTTCTTCCCCATCCTTATTGCGAAATAGCTGATTATAAATTGTATCAAAATGGAGAATGCCAGATATATTTTTCACTTCTAAAATTAAAGCGAACTTTAGGGACAATATTAATGTATCCATTTGAAAATACCGGTTCGCATCAGGCAAACGAAGATCGTGCAGAATATAGTAACGCTTATCGTTTAAAAATCCCAAAGGAAAATCAAGAGAAGTCTCACCTTTGAATCCAGCTTTCCGTTTACTGATTTCTTCTTTTATTAGGGGTATTTTTGGATGGTGAGGTGCCAATCTGCGAAGAAGAGCTTCTAATTTGAGAATCACAAGGGGAATTTCACGCTGTTTTACAATCATTTTTTCACTCCAATCTACATTAATCTTGATTAGATTTCTACTTATTGAGAAAAATCCCTTCTTTTTATTCATTGTGATGGATTTATTTTCGGATAAGTTTTTTTACTTGCTTATAAGGACCTTTTTCTTTCTGATGGATGAATTTACTTTCGTATAAGCTCTTTTTATTTTCGTTTAGCTTTCGTTTATCTTACTTGAACAAAAAAAAGACAGGGCCCCCGCCCCGTCTTTCTCAAGCTCAATCATGAAAATTAGTCCCGTCCGTTGTCGCTTCAATAATCCCCGCCCGGACCACGAAGTCGCCAAAATGTTCGCCATCCTGACGTTCACGGGCGTAGCGCGGCAGGATGATGCGCAGCTCGTTCAGGATTTCTTCTTCGCCAATGTTTTCGCGGTACATTTTGCTGAGGCGGCTGCCGTCAAATGCTGCCCCGAGATACATATTGTACTTGCCGACCGCCTTACCGATAAAGCCGATTTCGCCGAGCGCGTGACGCGCGCATCCGTTCGGGCAGCCGGTCATGCGGATAGTGATTTCTTCGTTCCGCAAGCCTGCTTTATCGGCGATTTCATCAATTTTATCGACCAATCCAGGAAGATAGCGCTCTGCTTCTGCCATTGCCAGACCGCATGTCGGCAGGGCCACACAGGCCATGGATCCGCGGCGCAAAGCACTATAGCGGCTTCCGTCTGTTAAGCCATATTCATTAATCAGCGCCTCGATCTTTGCCTTATCTTTTGTTGACACACTTCCGATAATCAGGTTCTGATTGGCAGTCAGCCTGAAATCACCTTTATGAACTTTGGCGATCTCCCGCAATGCTGTTTTCAGTTTATATCCGTCGAAGTCTGCCACACGCCCGCCTTCTATGAACATCGTAAAATGCCATTTACCGCGGACACCCTTTACCCATCCGTAGCGGTCTCCGTTGGAATCAAACTTGAATCCGCGAGCTTCATCCAGTTTCCAGCCCAGCCGGTTTTCCAGCTCTACAATAACTGTTTCCAGACCAAGGCGGTCAACCGTATATTTAAAACGGGCATTTTTCCGGACTGAGCGGTTGCCGTAATCGCGCTGAATCGTAATTACCTTCTCGGCCACTTCGTAAATCTTATCAGGTGTCACAAAGCCGATTACTTTTGAAAGCTGCGGATAGGTAGCCTTATCTCCATGGGAGAAGCCCATTCCGCCGCCGATTGCCACGTTAAAGCCTGCCAGCTTGCCGTTTTCCACAATAGCAATGAAGCCGAGATCCTGTGAAAAGACATCAATATCATTGGAAGGCGGCACAGCAATCCCGATTTTAAATTTACGGGGCAAATAAAGCGGGCCATACATAGGCTCAACCTCTTCATCCACTTCAGGAGAGCCGGCTACTTTTTCTTCATCCAGCCAAATTTCATGATAGGCACGTGTGCGAGGCAGAAGATCGTTACTTAGCATCTTTGCCAGCTCATACACTTCCGAATGAATCTCCGATTGATCGGGATTGGAGATGCACATTACATTACGGTTCACATCGCCGCATGCCGCTATCGTATCAAGCATCGTCGAATGGATTGCCTGGATTGTCTTTTTCATATTCCATTTTAGGATTCCATGCATCTGGAAGGTCTGTCGTGTAGTCAGTTTTAAGGTGCCGTTGCCATATTTCTCAGCTAAATCATCCATGACAAGCCATTGCTCTGGTGTTGCGACTCCACCAGGAAGGCGCAGCCGGAGCATAAACTGGTAGGCAGGTTCAAGCTTCTGCCTCTGGCGTTCATTCCGCAGATCCCGGTCATCCTGCAGATAGCTCCCGTGGTGCTTCATTAATCTATTATCATCATCGGGAATTCCGGCGCTGATCCTGTCCTGCATAACTTCCGCCAGCGTTCCGCGCAAATAGTTGCTTCGATCCTTAATTCCCTCAACATCACTCGGAGGGCCATCCGGTGCTTTTAAGTTTGGGTTTACCATGCTGTAAAACTCCTTTCCTTCCAAATCAATATACGTCGCGCTGGTAGCGTTTATTTTTCTGCATGTCGGCAAGATATCCTGAAGCCTGATCGCGGCTCATACCGCCTTCTTTTTCTATAATATCTATGAGTGTGTTATGGACATCATGAGCCATGTTTTTCTCATCACCGCAGATATAGACGGCTGCGCCTTCCTGAAGCCACTGGAATAATTCCTTGCTATTTTCCTGCATTCTATGCTGAACATAAACCTTCTCATCATCATCACGGGAAAAAGCGACATCCAGCTTCGACAAGACTCCTTCCTTTAGCCACTTTTGCCATTCAGTCTGATAAAGGAAATCAGTCACAAAATGCTGGTCGCCAAAGAATAGCCATGATTTCCCATCCGCGCCGCTTTCTTCACGCTCCTGCATAAATGATCGGAACGGTGCAATTCCGGTTCCAGGACCAACCATAATGATTGGTGTGTTCGGATTTTCAGGCAGTTTAAAGTTTTCATTGTGCTGAATAAATACTGGCAGTGTATCGCCAGGCTGAAGACGTTCCGCACATAAAATGGAGCAGACACCTTTGCGTTCACGGCCATGGGCATCATAGCGGACAGCACCGATTGTTAAATGAACTTCATCGGGATTCGCCTCGAAGCTGCTGGAAATGGAATAAAGACGCGCAGGCATCTTACGCAGTATAGAGACAAACTCCTGTGCCGAACTGTTCCATGGTTTAAAGTCACGGACTAAATCAATTAAGTCACGGCCGTCCATATAGGATTTCAGTTGATTGCTGTCTGACACAAGCTGGAGCAGATTTTCATTTCCAGAAAGTTTTGCAGCCTTTTCAACTAGCGGTTTGGTCAGGACAGTAATCTCAAAGTGAGCCGTAAGCGCTTCTTTTAACGTTACTGTTTCCTCCTTCACTCTGACTGCTTCCTCAGGATCCCAGCTCATCTCAGCTAAAAGCAGGTCAACCAATTCAGGATCGTTTTCAGGGTATACCCCTAGGCTGTCACCAGGCTGATAAGTCAGACCTGAACCCTCTAGAGAAATCTCGAGATGGCGGGTTTCTTTATTGGAGCCGCGTCCATTGAGATTCAGATTTTCCAGAACTTCTGCCCGGAAAGGATTGGACCGGGAATAGACTGACTCGGCAGGTGCTGAAGCTGAAACAGAAGCTGCTGCTGCAGGTGAAGGACTGCTGCTTTCCCCTTCGCTCAAACCTGCTAAAACTGCTTCCGCCCACTCGGAAGCTGGTTCTTCAAAATCAAGATCACAGTCCACTCTCGGCGTTATTCTTGTTCCGCCAAGCTCCTCGAGACGTTTATCAAAATCTTTTCCCGTTTGGCAGAAGAATTCATATGAGCTGTCGCCAAGAGCCAGAACTGAGTATCGGAAGTCTTCCAGTTTTGGAGCCCTTTTTCCGTGAACAAATTCATGGAATGTCAAAGCGTTGTCTGGCGGATCTCCCTCACCATGGGTACTTACGACAATTAACAGGTTTTTGACCTTTTTAAGATTATTGGGCTTAAAGTCACTCATTGCTGAAACCATTACTTGAAAGCCTCTCTCCTCAAGCGTTTTTCCAGCTTTTTTGGCCAGATTCTGCGCATTCCCGGTTTGTGATCCAAATAAGATGGTCACTTCTTTTGGAATGGCCGGCGACGCTGCCGGTGCGGGACGCTCTTCCACTGCCGGGGCAGCCTGCAATGATGAGGACTGTATTGCGGCAAGATACCCGCTCAGCCAGAGGGATTGTGTCTCTGTCAGAGTCGGAAGAAGACGATTAAGGAGCTCTGTCTGCTCCTGATTAAACGGACTGTTCATTACCTGAAGTTGCAACATGATCCACCTCGCAAACCAGCGCAAAAGGCTGGTTTTATAGTATTTCTTTAAATTTCCTCTTTTCCTATAAAAAAAGTCGGTTTTATACGCAAAAAATATATATCTATTACTTTACCGAATGATATTCCATTAGTAAAATAGATATTAATTATCGCAGCTATTAATATTACTAATTGTAGAAAGGGTGATATTTTGTACTATGATGCGTTAAAAACATTTGTCACATTGGCTGAAGTGAAAAATTTTACGAAGACAGCCGAGCTCCTTCTTATGTCTCAGCCCAGTGTCAGCCTGCATATCAAAAATCTGGAAAAAGAATTTCAGACCAAACTATTTCAACGCTCTCCAAAATACTTGAAAATTACGCCCAGCGGTGAAATATTATATGACCGGGCCAAGCAGATGATTACCATTTACGAGCAAACCAGGCAGGAAATTTTAGAGCAGCAAAACACCATTAAAGGAGATCTGAAAATTGCGGCCAGTTTCACTATAGGGGAATACATCCTGCCTCCCCTGCTGCTTGATTTGCAGAATCAGTATCCTGAGCTGAATCTCCAGGTGACGATTGCCAATACGGAGGAAGTTGTTCAGTCAACACGGTCCCATCATGTGGATATAGGGTTAATAGAGGGCCAGACAAATGAAAGAGAGCTTATCGTGACTCCCTTTTTAGAGGATGAATTATTTATTGTGACTTCCAACCAGCATCCATTGGTACAAAAAGAAGAAGCAACCATTGCTGACCTTCAAGATCAGGCATGGATCATGAGGGAAAACGGATCAGGGACACGTGAGTATTTTAACCATGTAGTCAGATCAAATGGTCTTAAGGTGAAATCACTTTTAACGATCAGCAGCAACCAGGGGATAAAAGAAACACTCATCAACGGGCTGGGAATAAGCATTCTTTCTGGAAGCGTCGTTGAAAGGGACGTTAAACAAAATAACCTGTCTATAATCAAGGTGAAAAATCAGGAATTCAAACGCACTCTTTCCTATGTTCTTTCCCCCATCATGCAGGAAAAAAAGAATGTCAGTATTTTTATCGAAGCACTCGGCGAAAAATGGAAGCACCCTAAGGGAAAATAGCCTTTTTTGAACAAGCTTTTTTTCACACTAGTCCCACTTTATTCATATATTATAGTAGCGAGGTGTATAAAATCTGCCCATTTTATTCAAAATAAGGAAAAAATGGCTGAGGTGAAAAAGATGGGATTATTGAATGCCTTTAATGAATGGCGCGAAAGCAGATATCAAAATCATGTCAATCGCATGAAGGAAGAAAATAAGTGTCCTGACTGTTACGGCAGGGGTTTTTCACTCTATCCGGGGAATGAATTCGCTTATCATGCAAACCAATTTGACTGCCAGGGCTGCAATGGAACCGGACTGTATTCAGAATGGAATAGTTTATCATAATATAATGGCCATGATCCTCATGCTTCTTATGGATCATGGCCTTATTTTGGATTTTAAGCTAATGCCTTGTTTGACTCGAATTCTTTTTTAATTTGTTTTAAAAGCTCCTGATTGGTTAACACTTCATACCCCGTAAGAGCCATTGCCTTCGCTCCAAGGATCATGGCTTCTCTAGCCTGCTCACTCATAGCAGCTTCTCGGAATTCATGTGTGTGGCAGGCATATGCCTCATTGCAGATTTTAATATAAGGATGAATGGAAGGTGCCGCCTGGCTGACATTCCCCATGTCAAGAGAACCTGACCCGTCCTTCTGTTCCAGAATTTCCTCCTCATTCACACCAAGGGAAATCAGTTCTTTATTGAATGCTTCTGATAAGGGGCTGTTCGTAACCATATCATCATAAGAGAACTCATAAAATGACCACTTCATTTCGGCACCAGTCTGCAGAGCTGCCCCTTCTGCACATTTCTTGACCTTTTCTACAAGTTCATTCACATATTCACGTTTGGCTGCACGAACATAAAATTGGGCAACCGCATAGTCCGGAACCACGTTTGCGGCTTTGCCCCCTTCCGTGATAATGCCATGGATTCTGACATCAGGTTTGATATGCTGGCGCAGAGCGTTTATACTGCTAAACGTTTGCAGGACAGCGTCCAAAGCATTTATTCCCAAATGCGGGCTGGCAGCTGCATGTGCTGATTTCCCAAAAAATTCAAACTGTATGGCATCCATTGCCAGTGATGACCCGCTCTTCACATAATTGTCAAGGGGATGAACCATGATCGCTGCATCCAAAACATCAAAAATACCCGCTTCGGCCATGGTCACCTTACCGCCCTTCGTCTCCTCTGCCGGCGTGCCAAAGACAATAACCTTTCCCCCAGTTTCATGAATCACTTTACTTAGTCCTATTCCTGCAGCAATCCCCATCGTGCCGATTAGATTATGACCGCATGCATGCCCTACTTCAGGCAGTGCATCGTATTCTGACATATACCCAATCACAGGACCTTCTTTCCCGCTGTCATAAGTTGCCGTAAATGCAGTCGGTAAACCGCAGGTGCCGATTTCTACAGAAAAACCATGCCTTTCAAGCTCCTCTGTCAATACTTTGCATGCCTTGTACTCTTCATGTCCCAGTTCGGGATTCTCACCAATATAAGTGCTTATTCTATAAAAGTCGTCTTGAAGTTCATCAATTTGTTTAATAATCAGATTCTTTCCCATGAATTATCTGCTCTCCTAATCCGCAATTCTATATATTTATTCATCAATAGTTATAATAATACAATACTATTTTGTTTTCAGCAGGAAAATATGACTTCTATTTCGTTATTTTTTCCAGTGGCCGCTCAATGATCAGCGCATCTTCCCAGTCCTTGCACACATCCACCCAGGCTTTTGCATCTGAATATGTATTAATTTCAGCAGGTGTCAGTTCAATGGCGGAATTGCTGCTTCCGCATGCAGGGAAAAGGGTCTCGAATCTTTTCATAGATTCATCCAGATATACATCCAGGTCATTTTTCAGTCCAAATGGACACACTCCGCCTACGGCATGGCCGGTCTGTTCGAGAACTTCCTCCGCTGAAAGCATCCGAGGTTTGAAACCGAACGTTTTCCGGAACTTCTTGTTATCAATTTTGGCATCGCCTGCTGCCACCACAAGAATTGCTTCATCCCCATCACCTCTGAAGGAAAGAGTCTTGGCAATTTGTGCAGGGCTGACACCGATTGTTTCAGCAGCCTGTTCCACTGTTGCGCTTAAAGAATCAAACTCCATTACATCTTGTTCCCGATCCCATTTTTTAAAATGGGTTTTCACACTTTCAATTGACATTCAAACTCACCCTTCCCCTAAGTCCATAAAATCTTATATATATTCAATATTTATACTTTATAGTTGTCTATTTTAACATACAATCAGATCATGTCACCGGGATAATTTCTTTTTATCAGAAGATTCGCATTTGCTCTTATTGGTTTCTTGCAATAATATAAATTTATATATTGAAACCACAGATTTAAAGAAGGATTATGTATGAAACAGACTATTCCATATAAATTTATAGGAGGAAGAATTGCCAAAACCGGACTGGCTGTTTTTATAACAGCTTTTATTTGCCATATGCTGGATTGGCCAGCCATGTTTGCTGTGATTACGGCCATCGTTACAATTGAGCCCACTGTTGCGGACTCCATTCGGAAAGCATATGTCAGGTTTCCGGCGGCAGCTATTGGTGCGGGATTTGCTGTATTATTTACGTTCATTTTCGGGGACAGCCCGTACAGTTATGCTTCCGTATCGCTTACGACAATCATTGTCTGCCATAAGCTTAAACTTCATGATGGAATGCTGGTGGCTACATTGACGGGTGTCGCTATGATCTCAACGGTACAGGACCATTATCTGTCCTCTTTTTTCATTCGATTGGGGACAACCACAATCGGTATTGTCGTTTCTACAGCAGTTAACTTTTTTGTCATGCCGCCCAATTACTCCAAATCAATTATAAAAAATATACATGCGCTTTACAGACGATCCGGTGACATTTTACACAAAAGAGGCCTTGAAATTTTTAATTCACAGGGATCTGATGGCACTGTCCGTTCTGATTTTCAAAGACTTATTAAAGATATCGATAAAACGGAAACTTTATGCCATTATCAAAAAGCTGAATATAGGTATCACCGATTTAGCCGTGAGGATATGCGCAACTTTCATTATGAATATAAAAAACTGACTATTTTAAGGCAGATTACCTATCACGTGGGAAACTTGATCTTTCTGCCGACTGGCCTGCCGGAGCTGGAGGAGGACAGGAAAAAGGCTGCCGTTGCTGTTCTTGATGATATAAAAGACAGCCTATATGACCCGGGATTTCTTATTTCAGAAAGCCATCATAAAAAAATCAGCGAAGTAACACAGTGGTTTATTGAGCAAAAACAGCTGAACCCTGCGGGCGGTTTAAAACCGCGCACACACCACCATGTCCAGCCTGAAACAGCCATTCTATATGAGATTCTCTCTATCCATGACTTAATTGAGGAATTGAATCAAATTCAGACTATGGAAATTAAGCACCGGAAGCTTTTAAAAGTCCCCCTTGAAGCAGGTGCCCATAAAAGGCGGGGAGCAGGCATGAATGAATAAATGAAGACCGGGAATTCAAATCCCCGGTCTTTTCTTTCGTTAGGAAGGTATACTCGCTTTATCGAGCAAATATCCTGCTATTATTCTTGTTAATACATCACGGTCCATTTGCAGCATGGGAACCCCTGCAGCTGCAAGCAGCTTTTCCGTATTGTCTGATGGGAAATCAATGGTCCGCTGGAAATAACTGTGGAAAATGCTCATTGAATCATGAAAAGCCTTTTCTTCATTTGTCATTTCTGCAGATGATCCAGGGACACACATCTCCAATTGCGGAAAATCCAGTACCTCTTTTACTATTTCATATACATCTGATTGCAGAGGCGGGTTAGGGTTTGTAATATTGTATATCCCGCCATTTTCTGCATGAATCAAGGCGGCATCCAATGTATCTATAACATAATTCACTGGCACAAAATTCTGGGCAACTTCAGGATCCAAATAGATTCTGCAGCTTTGGCTGTCTTGTCTTCGCTTGGCCCGTTTTTTTAAGATCTTGATGCCTTTTAGAAATCCATATAAGCCGAAGTTTGTATCCGCTTCACCTGTTCTGGAATCACCGATGATAATACCGGGACGGAGAATAACAATATCAAGTTTATCCCGGAATGTATATACTAGGTGTTCTGCCTCGCATTTGGAAGCTTCATAGGGATTTACAAAACGCCTGTCCGCAGAGTAAAGAGCCTCCGTCCCCAAAATCTCTGTCCCAACCGTATAGGCGGTACTGATATATAAAACTTTTGGACAATTTATTTCCAAAGCAAGATTCAGAACATTTTCTGTTCCTCCCACATTCACTTTAAAAGTCGTATCCCGATCCTTTTCATCAAATGATAGAAGTGCTGCACTATGGTATAAGGCATCCATCTTTCCTTTTAAGGAATTCACAAGTTCTCTATTTAATCCAAGATGCTCTTCTGTAACATCGCCTTCCAATATATGAATCTGCCTGGAAAAATCGCTTCCTTCGCCTTGCATGAAGGCATCCAGCCGCTTTCTGCTCCTGACTAATAAATAAAGTTCATGCCCCTGTTCCAAAAGCTTTAATGAAAGCTTTTTCCCTAAAAAACCGTTTGCACCTGTAATTAGTATATTCAAAGAAGAATCGCAACCTTTCTATCTAACATCCCTGTAAAAACTTTAGCGGGAAATGCATTTAAAAGCAATGGAAATACATTCACCTGAATTGGTTCTGCATGTTCATAAATAACAGAAGCGCCTGGTTTTTCCCCAGGCGCCTTTTTTAGGATAAGTATTTTTGTTTTCTCTCATTCTTTTCATCCCTGTCGCATACTCCCTGAAAAGGACAGGCTGGACACTCATTCATATTGTACAAATCCGAAAACTGCTTTGTGTCTTCAAGAAGCGTCTTCATCATCTGCAGATAGTTTAATCCCGCTTCAAGGCTATCTTTATTTGGATTGAAAACATGCCTTTCACCATCCATTAATGTCACGACCTCAATTCTGGCCGGCCTTATACCAAATACCTTTTCTGAAAAAACCACAGTTAAATGACAATAAAGCTCAAGCATTTGCTCGTCAGCATCCACCAGAAATTTCTTCACTATAAAAGAATCCTGCTGCCATTCCGCGACATCGAAAGTTAAAGAAAGATCTACATTCAGCTCTTTAAGATTCATTTTAAACCTTTCATACAAAAACAGCGGCTGAGCTATTTCAGATTCACTGCTTAAGTTTCTCATTAAACCATCTGTTACGGCTGCAGCAGCCATATAATATTGGAGCTGGGTATCAAACATGCGCAGCTCCAGCCTTTCCCAATATTGATCGATCAGCATCAGAACATTTGCAGGGGTCCGATGGCTTTGCGGCAGCTGAAAATAGGATGAAACGACTTTATTGATAATATGCTGAATGGCCTGACGCCAGCCAAGAGGATGTTTTTTCTTTTCAATATGTGTGTAATAAAATTTATAAGGGCACCGGATAAAGTCCGTTAGATTCTGGTCAGTCATTGTGCGGACGGATACTTGAGGGTTTTTGATCAACTCCTCGCCTCCTTAAATCAAAACTATGTATGAATGAAAACAATTATCATCTAGCTTTATTTTAATTGATAATGATTATCAAAATCAACATGTTTTAAAAAATAAATAAAAAAACACCTCCAGTTTGAAGGCGTCTCCTTATTTGTATGGCTCATCCTGCTTTTCATAGGGATAGATCACCTCTTTGTCCAGGTCCATTTGTTTTAGAAAATGATCATGTATGAATTGTCTGATTTCCATAAGCTCTGAACCTGTCGGAAATGCAGAAACATTTATGGCTGGCAGGTCCCCTATCAGCTTGGATGAATGATTCAAATCGGTTGAAATGACCAGATCGAACTCTTCATATTCTGAAATTAAATCGATGCTTGATGAATCAAGCGTTGATATAGAAAGCTGTTTGCCAAAATGATATTTTAGCACTTCCCTAATATAATCCTTTTCATAATATGTCCGGCACACAAGCGCAGCCTGTATTACATGCCTATTCCTCCTTCGCAGAATAGCAGCCTGGAGAAGTGTAAAGATTTCAAGAACATCCAGCTTTTTAAAAATAAGAGGGACTTTAGAGAATGTTTTGAATCCCAGGTCCTCTATCGTTTTGAAAAGTGGATTAGTCTCATAATATGGCAGGTATTGTATCATTGAGCTATGGAGTGTTTCGGTATTTAATTCTTTTTCAAGATAAATTCTCTTAAATGTCTGGTAAATGTGAAATAAAAAGATATCATCATCTGTTAAATTGAAGCCAGCTATATTGGAAAGGTTTTCTAAGTAGACAGAAAAAGGGTGCTCCCTTTCGCCTATCCTCCTCGTGCGGAGATAACGCAGATGCTGCGATCTATTCGTCGGCCTTTCCTCACTCATTAAATAAATGGCAAAGAATAGTATTTCCTGGAGCTGTGTTTCCCTGGATGGAATTTTGGCTTTAGCCATATAGTGCACTAATTCTTTAGCCGCGAGGAAAAATTTACTTTCCTTATACGCATCCACCAAAGTTTTTGGAAACGAAACAAAATAGCCCATAGACATACGCAAATTTGAAATATATAAAATCATTTTGAGGCGTTGAATAGCTCCTGTCCGGAGAGTCATCGAATAGCTCGAGGTCAGCTCCATCAATGCCGACTGAAAATCCCCGGAATGCAGCCAATCCTTCTCAGCATCCGGTTTAAAGCTCATTAAATCTAAGTATTGCATGATAAAACGCCTGATATTTCTTTCATCTCCGACTACTTTGAAAGGACTCGAAGTTAATGTAAGCTGTGATTCCTTCAAAACCTCCTGAAGCTTTTCAATGTGGCGGTATGCGGTTGAACGGCTTACATGCACTTCATTGGATATCAGAGAAATGTCTATTCCATCGCTTAATAAAATCAGCTTTAACGTATGGAAATAAGTATTCTTATCGCGAATTTCTCTCAAAATGCTTTCCAGAGTGCCGCTTTCAGGCTTTCTCAGCCTAACGCCAAAAGTCTCATGCTTTTCCAGCTTCCAATCCTCCGGCAGAATCGTCTCCAGGAATTCCAAATCACGCCATATCGTGCTTTTTGAAAAACCTGTTCGTTCTGCCAGTTGAGCTAAACTGATCCATTTATTTTCACTGAGCAAATGAAAGATTAAATCTGAGTAGCGTTTATAAAACCGGTTCATTTTATCACCTATCTTTTCAAGCTCTTCAAAGTTATCTTTTCTATTACCGTCTTTGCTTACTCATCCTTTACTGCTATCTCAACGTAAAAAAAGGCATGTTCAGGAGAACATGCCTTTAAAGTAAAGGGTGAATTTCGAATTACACATTGGTTCTAACCGATTCTGACCCAGCCCTTTTTGATGGCGAGAAGGACTGCCTGTGTCCGATCATGAACTTTTATCTTTCTCAAAATGCTGCTTACATGATTTTTAACCGTTTTATCGCTAATAAAAAGCGCTTTACTGATGCCAGTATTGCTATTCCCATCTGCCAGCAGCTGAAGCACCTCGCATTCGCGGCGAGTCAATATATGCAGTGGACGCTGATAATTCTGACTTGACGCATGATTGCTGCCTGAATTTAATTCTGTAAGCCTTTTGTATTCCTTTATAATATTTTGCGTAACCTTGGGATCCAGATAACTGCCTCCACTGGCAACAATCCTGATCGCTTCGATTAGCCCTTTTGCACCAATATCTTTAAGCAGGTATCCGGCTGCACCATTCTGGAGCACCCTCGTGACATAATTCTCATCATCATAAAAAGATAAAATAATGACTTTGCTTTTTGATTTGTTTTCATTCAGCTTATCCGTTGCTTTGATGCCATTCATATTAGGCATATCGATATCCATAATCATAACGTCAGGCTTATAATTCTTATCAATTATGAGAGCATCACGGCCATCTTCCCCTTCAGCAACTACTTCAAGGTCCTCTTCCATTTCCAGTATCCGTTTGACCCCTTCTCTGAAGAGCTTATGATCATCTACAATCGCAATTTTTAGCGCCATTTCCCTGTTCACCTGCTCGGATGTATTCTGAACCAATAAAATCTACCAAACCTATTTTACAAAAGTTTTTTCAAAGAATAGTTCCAAATATGAGGCTTGGTGTTTCATTATAGAAATTTGCTGGATGCCCCCAGACGTCCATCAAATAATCTGAATTTTATGTTATGATCGAAATACTATAAGGAAGGAGTATGTGGACATGAACTCTTACAGCAAAACCTTAAATGGTGTTTTCCCATCCGTTTGCTCCTTGGATTGCCCCGATCAATGCGGCCTTCTCGTACATAAAAAAGAAGGAAAAATCGTAAAAATTGAAGGAGATCCCAATCATCCAGTGACACAGGGGAATATTTGCAATAAAGTCCGCAGCATGCCATCAAGGATCTATGATAAAAATCGCCTCAAATATCCAATGAAGCGTGCTGGCACCAAAGGTGATGGCCACTTTGAACGGATTGGGTGGAAAGAGGCGATAGACACGATCACCTCCCGATGGAAGGACCTAATTGTCAACAATGGCCCTGAAAGCATCCTGCCATATAGTTTCTACGGAAATATGGGCAGATTAAACGCAGAAGGAATGGACCGCCGTTTCTTCCATAAACTCGGAGCATCACGCCTTGACAGGACGATTTGTCAATCTGCCGGTACAGCTGGATATACGTATACAATGGGCGGGAGCTTTGGAATGGATCCGGAGGATACCATCCATTCAAAGCTCATTATTCTATGGGGCATTAATGCAGTCAGCACCAACATGCATCAAATGATTCTCGCTCAAAAAGCAAGAAAAAGTGGTGCGAAAATCGTTGTGATTGACGTCCATAAAAACCAGACTGGAAAAATGGCCGACTGGTTTATACCGATTACTCCCGGCACTGATGCTGCCCTGGCCCTTGGCATGATGCATGTCTTGTTTGCCGAAAATTTGGCGGATGAGAACTTTCTGAAAAAGTATACGGTTGGCCACCAGGAACTTCGTGAACATGTGAAGGAATATGATCCTGAAACAGTAGCCGGCATAACAGGTGTGCCGAAAGATGATATTTACAAATTAGCCCGTATGTATGGAAAGACTTCCCCTGCTTTTATCCGAATCGGCAACGGGCCACAGCATCACGACAATGGCGGAATGTGCATCCGCACCATTTCCTGTCTTCCTGCAATTACAGGACACTGGCTCTTAAAAGGCGGCGGTGCCATTAAGGGAAACTCCGGCTATCTTGCTTTTAATACTGGAGCTCTTCAAAGGCCTGACCTCCTGCACAAAAAGGATACACGCCTCATTAATATGAATCGGATCGGTTCGGCACTGCTTGAACTGGAAAAACCGATTAAATCTATGTACGTCTATGGAACCAACCCTGCTCTTGTTGCACCAGAAGGAAATAAAGTCCGTCAAGGGCTGCTGAGGGAGGATCTGTTCCTTGTTGTCCATGATCTGTTCTTAACCGAAACGGCAAAGTATGCTGATATTGTACTGCCGGCGGCTTCTTCTTTTGAGAATACGGACATATATTCATCCTATTGGCACCACTACATGCAAATTCAGGAGCCAGTCATTGAACCATACGGCGAGTCAAAATCTAATGTCGAAGTGTTTCGGCTTCTTGCAGAAGAAATGGGCTTACATGATGCTGTATTTAAAGAAACGGAAGAAGAAATGATTGATGCCGCATTAGATTTTCCGGCTAACCCCTTAATTGAGGAAATAAATGCTGAATCCCTGAAGAAAACCAAGTTTATCAAAGCGAGGGTAAAACCGCTTTTTCCAGGCAGGCTGCCCACGCCCAGCGGAAAAATAGAATTATTCTCGCAGAGAATGAAAGATGATGGATATCCTCCTCTGCCGACATACATACCGCTGAAGGAAGAAAATAAATTCCCTTTTCTGTTTGTGCCTGCACCGAACCATAACTTTTTGAATTCAACTTTTTCCAATAATACAAAACATGCAGCGATGGAGAAGGAACCGCGTCTTCACATAAATACAAGGGATGCTATAAATGCTGAAATTAAAGATGGTGACTTGGTTCGTATTTGGAATGAACGAGGGGAATGCGAACTTAAAGCGGCTGTTGGAGAACTTGTCCTTCCTGGTACAGTTGTTTCACAGGGCATATGGGCAGACGTCCCTGGAACAAATCATCTGGTCAATTCGCTGACTCCGGACCGGCTTTCTGATATGGGCGGCGGTGCCGTGTTCTTTTCAGGCCGGGTAAATGTTTCGAAAATCAGTAAAGATATTGACTAACCCCTGCAAAAATGCAGGGGTTTTTGTATTCTATGAAGCATTGTTAGGCTTAACATCAAAATCCTCTATGTATGAATCAATATCCGATGTATCTTTCAGGGCAATGACTTTTTTTCCTTCTGCAGCAAACCTGTCAAGCCGCTCAGCCATTTTCTTTTTGCGGGGTCCGTAAGTTGTCAGAATGAATTTTATAAACTTCCAGTCCATTTTCTCCTTGCATCCTGCTGCCATATCAGGCCGTGTTTTACCAAGATTGGTCAGCCATCTCTTCAATACCCTGTACAGACAGAGATACAGGGGAAGTTCTAGATATATGACTGTATCACACGCAGCTCCCCTGATTTCAAAAGTATTGCTGTAATTGCCTTCAATAATCCACTGCTGTTTTTTCACAAGTTCACGCTGGGCATCCGAAAATTCTTGAAGTCCGCTTTCCACCCAGCCGGGCTTCCAGAATACAGCATCCAGATGATGTACCTCAATGCCTGTTTTTTCACCTAATTTTCTGGCAAATGTTGATTTTCCTGCGCCTGCTGAAATCCCAATCACCATAATTCTTTTCAAATTATCAGGCTCCTTTCCAAAGCTGATTGATGACTTAGCCCAGTCTTTACGGAAAAGAATAATAACCACTTTAAAGGAAAAAATATCAACCATAGTCAATAAACGTACGAGGGAGGCAATCCCATGCAAAAGAATAAAACACGTCTCACAGCAGCTGAAATTGCATCTTTGTGGACTTCCTTTATGAATGACAGCATGGCTAAGTGCATTTTAGGGTTTATGCTTAAAGATCTGGAAGATAAAGAAATTAAGGGAGCAGTCCAATACGCATATGATTTGACCGCCACCCATTTAAACAAACTTGTCAAGTTTTTTCAGCAGAGTGAGCTGCCGGTGCCTAATGGTTTTTCTGATAACGACGTCATTATGTCTGCACCGTGGCTCTTTTCTGATATATTTTGTTTAACCTATATAAACCATATGGCTCGGACAGGTCTTATTTCTTATGGCGGCTTTCTCTCCATGAGTTCACGGGAAGACATATGTGAGTACTTTACAAATGGGCTTCATGAAACTTCCGTTCTATATAATAAGTCAACCCGGATTGCCCTTAGCAAAGGCCTGCTGGCAAGGCACCCTTCTATTGAAACGCCCCCTGTGACTGAATATATAGACAGCAAGAGTTATTTAAGCGGGCTGAATCCTTTGTCCAATAAAAGACCTTTAAATGCAATAGAAATATCACATCTATATATGAATGTCATGACCAATGCCATGGGGGTAAACTTAAGCCTCAGTTTTGCTCAGACCTCACCAGTAAAAGAGGTTTCAGATTTTATGCTCAGAGGTGCGGAAATAGCTAATAAACATATTAAAATCTTTACAGATATCCTGCTGCAAAATGATATTCCAACCCCCCGTCTGCCTGATGTCAGTGTCAGCAATTCGGTTACACAGACTTTTTCAGATAAGCTGATTATGTTCCATATGAGTTTAATCAGTGCTGCGGGAACCGGAAATTATGCTACAGCAGCAGCTGCCAGCCAGCGCAGCGATCTGGCAATTAATTATGAACGCTTGTCCATTGAAATTGCCAAATATGCCAAAACGGGAGCAGACATTATGATTAAACATCATTGGATGGAAAAGCCGCCCGGCACAAAAGACCGAAAAAAATTAGCTCAGAATAAAAACGGATCATGATGGAAAAAGGAGCTGGCCTGCTCTTTTTCCTTATGGTTCACCATATGACCTTTTCATTGCTGAGTTCAAAGCCTGAACAAGTGTTTCATGCCATCCCTCGGAATAATCAGCTATTTGCAGAGGATCGACCAGCATCCTTTCTGATGACTCATACCGTGCTTCAAAGTCGAGCATCCTTTCTATATTCATATGATAAAATACCTGATAGCCTATTTTGGGATATGCGCTTCTTTCAGTCCACAGCAGATTTTCACTATGGTCTGCGATAATATATCCCAAATGTGTGCACTGCCCTTCCACATAACCTTCTTCCATGGCTTCTCTCTTAAAACATTGTTCGGGGCTTTCACCCTTTTCTATGTGTCCGCCGGGAATATCCCACCCCCGGTTCTGCAAATTTACTAATAAAACCTTTTCTTCCAAAAAGCAAAACCCATGGGCGCTCGTAATTAATTCTCTCTCTGGAGGATATGCTGCCTCCTTCCAGGTTAATTTTATCCTTGCTCCGCCCCAATCCACGTAAGCAGCAGTCATATATTTACCTCTCTTTTTTTTAATCCGCTTGATTACATTCAACACTTGTGGTTTTATTTCCTCTTTTGCAGCTAAGTGGTTCCTGCTTAAAGATTTTTCTTGAAAAGTGCTATAATATGAAAGTATTTAAAAAAGAAGGGCTTGATCATATGGCAATAACAAAGAAAAAACGGGTATTAAAAGAGATAAGACAGCTCATCATGATCACGATAGGTGCGGTGATTGCAGCGGCAGGACTTGAGTTTTTCCTCGTCCCCAATAATATTCTCGATGGCGGGGTTATCGGTCTTTCCATTATCGCTGCTGAACTGACCGGGATGACCATGAGTATATTCTTGATTGTTTTAAACCTGCCATTTCTCTATATCGGCTTCCGTAAAATAGGAATGAAATTTACGATACATACGTTATACGGTGTTATAGTTTTATCTGCCAGTACCGCTTACCTGCATCATTTTGAGCCGGTTACCAATGATTTATTTTTAGCGACAGTCATTGGAGCTGTCATTCTCGGTACAGGGGTCGGCCTTGTGATCAGAACTGGCGGAGCTTTGGATGGATCAGAAATCATCGCCATCCTAGTCAGCAAGAAGCGTCCAGTGTCTGTCGGCCAATTTATCATGATTGTCAACGTATTTATATTTATTCTTGCGGCCTTCCTCGTTTTCAGCTGGGAAACAGCCATGTACTCCATTATCACCTATTATATTGCTTATAAAATGATTGATATCGTTGTGGAAGGTATGGAAGAGCTGAAGTCGGTTACGATCATTTCTGATACGCCTGAAGAAATCTCTGCAGAGCTTATGAAGCAATTGGGGCGGGGAATGACCTATATTCAGGGCCAGGGTGTTTTTACTGGTGAGCCGAAAAAAATCATTTATACCATCGTAACACGGATTGAATTATCTACGCTCCGTTCGATTGTGGAAGATATCGACCCGAATGCATTAGTGGCTATAGAAAATATTGCCGATGTCAGCGGCAGCAACTTTGACAAGGGTACAGCGCATTAAATGTAAATTGAAAAAGCAGGCTCCCTTCACATGCATCAGTGATGGAGACTGCTTTTTTTGCTATAAAAACAGCAGCAAGCTGAGCGCCATGACGGCCATTCCTGCCACAAGACCATAAATGGAGGTATGGGCTTCATCATACTTCTTGGCAGCCGGCAATAATTCATCGAGAGAAATGAACACCATTATTCCGGCAACTGCGGCAAAAATGACACCAAACATTACATCGTTTAAATATGGCATTAAAATCAAGTATGCCACAAATGCGCCAATTGGCTCTGACAGACCTGATAAAAATGAAAGCTTAAAAGCCTTCTTCTTGCTCCCAGTGGCATAATAGACAGGAACTGAGACAGCAATCCCCTCTGGAATATTATGGATTGCGATAGCCGCCGCAATGGCGATTCCAAGCGATGGGTCCTGGAGTGCAGATGTAAAAGTTGCAATTCCTTCCGGGAAGTTATGAATCGCAATCGCCAAAGCCGCAAAGGTCCCCATTTTTAAGAGTGCCGGATCTTCGACGACCTTGCCTGCATCATTCATTTCTTCAACTGTTCTTACTTCATGCGGGTTATCCTTTTTAGGAATAAACCGATCAATTAACGCAATGAGGATTATCCCCCCAAAAAAACCTCCAACAGTTGCCCAGTTGCCGTTTACTTGACCTAATGCTCCTACAAGTGCATCTTTTGCTTTTACAAAGATTTCAATCATGGAGACATAAATCATTACACCTGCGGAAAAGCCAAGTGCCAATGATAAAAACTTCGTATTCGTTCTAGAAGTAAAAAAAGCCATTAAACTGCCAATACCTGTCGCTAAGCCGGCAAACAATGTGAGACCTAATGCAAATAATACTTCCTGCGACATTTCACTCTCTCCTTTTTCACTGTTGCCAAAAAGTTTCTCCAGGGCAACTTTTGCCTTAAAAAAATATATATCCAAGATTACTAAAAGTATATGCGCCTATCTTAAAAAGTTTACTTTGGTAAACATTTTATCTCCAACGCAAACCAAAAGCAATAAAAATAACTCTGCAATTCATTTTTCTTCAATATTATAAGAATGATTCAGGAAAATGTGCATTATAAAAAGCAAAAAAACCTCCGCCATTTACCACAGCGAAGATCAATCCCAGAAACACTTTAATTTGAAAAGTTCCTGAAAGTACCCTCATACTGATAAAAAGGCTGCAGGGGTTATATCAGGGACTGCTTTCCATGCGTGCTGCTAAAAAGCGGACAGCTGAAGGATGAAGCAGGGTATCGGCATCAAGCGTGATAACATACTCTGTTGTCACATGCTGCAGTCATTTGTTTAATGCATGGAATTTTCCCGGCTTAGATTCCTTTAAAACTATGATTTCAATGTTAAGCTCTTTTTTAGCCCTTACTAATTCACAATAGGTATTATCTGAAGAACGATTATCTATAACAATAGCTTTAATTTTGCCTTTATAATCCTGGCTCGTCACATAGCTTAACGTCTGAAAGATTGTACTGCAGAAAAGAGGTGGCTGAATACTAACTTTTTATTAATGGAGACATATAATTTTTTTCTTCCGCGTCTTGCCATCGGTTTGATGGGTGTTAGACTTGGCTGCATAGGCTCACCTTCAGAATAATATATTTAATTAAAAAATATATTATTTTGAAGGTGAAGTATCGCGGTAAATAATACCAGAATCCCAGCCGGATGAATCTTGCAATTCTGACGCATGGGTTCGAGAATATTCATATGCTGAACTTCCTATTACTCCGGGTAGGTATCCCTTAAAAAATCAATTGATTGAACAATTAATTCCTTTAGCACTTCTACATCGATATCTGCAATCTTATTTATGTAAACACAAGCTTTTCCAGTTGTATGTTTCCCAAACCGTTCAAGCAATTCATCTCTTTTTTTATCCCCGGGTGCAAAATAAAGGCTGATTTTTGCCTTTCTTGGCGAAAAGCCAACAAGTGGTGCATCCCCTTCATGACCAGTTGCATATTTATAATGATACGAACCAAAGCCAATGATGCTTGGTCCCCACATTTTTGCCTGATAGCCTGTCGTTTCTGTAAAGATATCCAGCAGCCTATATGCATCCTCCCTCTTTTTAGGACTCTCAACCTTTTCTATAAATTCAATTACACTATTATCGTTCTCCTTTGTTTTAACTTCGTACATAATAGGCCAACTCCTTATTTGGATTTGAATAGTACTTCTCTAAAAAACAGGTAATGTCCTTCTGAAAACCAATCTCCCAGCAAAAAAAGAGCAACCATATGATTGGTCCTCACCCGCTTCTTATTTTAGAAAGGTACCTTCCATATACTCCTTATAAGCGGTTCTAATTTCTTCTTCAGTGTTCATAACAAACGGTCCACGTGCAACAACCTTTTCTTTGACTGGCTCGCCTGCATATAGTAAAAAGCGCAAAGGCTCTTCGGCTTTAACGAAAATTTCGCTTCCAGCGTTCCCGCCATCTCCCAATTCAAGAACCTGGCCTTTTGCTGCATGTGCTTCATTTTCTCCAAAAACCCCGCTGCCTTCTAAAATATAGATGAAGCCCTTGTAGCTTCCAGGCAGGTCTTGCGAGGCTGCCGTACCTTTTTTCATCCTTGCTTCAACCATCGTTACAGGCACATGATTTATGGCAGGAGATACAACCCCCTTCGAGGATCCGGAGAAGACTTTAAAAATAACGCCCTCTTCCTCTCTTACAGGAACTTCACTGCCTTTAAGATTTTGATATCTTGGCGCTGTCATTTTCTTCTCGCTGGGAAGATTGATCCACAGCTGCAGCGAATGGGCAGTTATTCCTTCTAATGGCACTTCGTTATGAACGACACCGCTGCCTGCTGTCATCCATTGAACATCACCAGGCCCTAACACGCCTCCCTCACCGGAATGACTATCGAAATGCTCAATAGCCCCTTCAATGACATAAGTTACGGTTTCTATGCCGCGATGGGGATGGACGTCAAACGCGCCCTTTTGGAATTTATCCTCCATCATCAGTAGGAATGGGTCAAACTTTTCCCAATTCCCTGGTTCTATCACAGGGCCTGCTGCATGAATGGGACTATGCTCCTGCAGATTTACTTTCCTGATAGAAGCAATTTCCCGCTTAGTTATTTCCTCACTTTCCATATGCCATTTCTCCCCTTTACATGTAAAGGGAGCAATTGTAAGACAATTGCTCCCTCTATGATTATTGATTACCTTTTTTAACCCATCCGGCAACTGTGACAGTTCTTTTCGCCTGATGCTTAACAGCTTCCTTCACATCTTCAATCATTTTTCCATCCTGGTCAACCGTTACGCTTGTTCCATATGGATTGCCGCCTGCTCCGAAGAGAACCGGATCTGTATAACCAGGAGCAGCCACAATCGCACCCCAATGATACATTGTAGTATAAAGCGAAAGAATAGTTGCTTCCTGGCCGCCATGCGGATTTTGGGCTGATGTCATTGCGCTTACTGCCTTATTCGCAAGCTTTCCTTTCGCCCAAAGACCGCCAGTTGTATCAAGGAACTGCTTCATTTGGGAAGGCATATTGCCGAAACGGGTCGGTACGCTGAATATAATGGCATCTGCCCATTCTAGATCGTCTGGCTTAATTTCAGGTACATCCTTTGTCGCCTCGACAGTTGCTTTCCATGCAGGATTGCCTTCAATTGCTGATTGCGGCGCCAGTTCTGGAACCTTAAAAACTTTAACTTCCGCACCAGCTTCTTTGCCGCCTTCCTCCGCCCATTTAGACAATTGATAGTTTGTTCCGCCCATGCTGTAAAAAATGACTGCCAATTTTACATTTTCCATATTACTCGTCTCCTTTTTAGTTGAATTTCCAAATAACCTTGATAGGATACCCATGTCTGCACCGCCTATTCTTTCAATTCTCTTCCCTTATATTCATTAGATTAACTATTTTTATATTTGTTTATACCAGCGGGCTGCAGCCTGAACTTCACCCATGGTTAATTGGTGACCAAAACTTTCCCAGTGAAGTTCGACTTTCGCTCCTGCACTTTCCAATAAAGACTGTAAATCAGTGGATTCTTCTGCCGGACAAATCGGGTCATTGGTTCCTGCCGCGATAAATACTGATGTTCCGCTAAGATCAGGCAGTTCAGCACCACGCCTTGGAACCATCGGATGGTGCAGAATCGCTGCTTTTAAGGAGTTTTCATGATGGAATAATAAGCTTCCTGCAATATTAGCTCCATTTGAATAGCCAATTGCCACAATGTTTTCACGCTCAAATTCGTATTTTTGTACAGCTTCATCTAAAAAGCCGTTTAATTCTTTTGTGCGGAAAATCAGATCTTTTTCATCAAAGACACCTTCTGCCAGCCTGCGGAAAAATCTCGGCATACCATTTTCCAGCACATTTCCGCGCACACTTAGAACAGAGGCTTCCGGATCAATATGCCCTGCAAGCGGAAGCAGGTCAGTTTCTGTACCTCCCGTTCCGTGAAGCAGCAATAATACAGGTTTAGAAGGATCTTTTCCTTTTTGAAAAATATGTTTCATAGTATCTTCCCCTCTTCGTTTTAATCCAGTTCCCTAACTTTAATAGGGATTAATTTCCGCTCGATGCGATTTCTCATATCCTCATATTGTTCAGGAAGCATCAGCTTCTCTCCCATTTTCCCAGGTGATTCGTCATGAGCAAATCCAGGAGGGTCGGTTGCAATCTCAAAAAGAATTTCCCCTTGCTCCCGAAAATAAATGGCATTAAAATAATTCCGGTCCCTGACTGGCGTCACGCCATAGCCATTTGACCTCACATATTCCTGCCACTCCAATTGATCCTCGTCATCTTCTGACCGCCAGGCGATATGATGGACAGTGCCGACACCCATCTGGCCGCGCTTGCCGGAAATCTTTTTCAGGTCTATGACATTGCCGATTTGAGCTGAGGATTGGAATCGGATCATTTCTCCTTCTTCCCCAATGCGTTCAAGGCCCATTACCCTTTCAAGCAGATGTGCAGTTTGTTCAGGCTGGGATGAATAAAGAGTCGCCCCGGCAAAACCCTTTATTGCAACATCAGGAGTGATGCCTCCAAAAGACCATGTATTAAGCTCTCCCTCATCTCTTTCCACCATTTCTAATACCAGGCCATGTGGATCAAGAAGCTTTATTGATTCTTCTCCGAATCTTTTTTCTATTGTGTAAGAAATTTTGAATTTCTTAAATCTGTCTTGCCAAAATCCAAGGGCACCCTTGGGAATGGCATAGGAGGTGACCCTAACCTGCCATCCCCTATGACTCCCGGGAAGGCATTTGCCCATGGAAAGAAAGTAATAATTGTCCCAGGCTTTCCTTCTTCATTGCCAAAGTACAGATGATAAGTCCCGGGGTCATCAAAATTCACGGTCTGCTTGACCATTCTCAAACCTAGTACTCCTGCATAGAAATCTACATTCTCCTGCGGATGGCCGACGATGGCAGTGATATGATGGATCCCACTAGTTTTTCTGCCCACTCTTTACACCTCTCCCTATTTAATGTAACCTAAGTTCAGCCAATAAAACTCATTTCAATTCAAATATTTTCATTTCAAGATATTAAACCGCAATTTAAATATCTGTTCGTCTTTTCACTTTTTCAAGTAAATTTATTAAATGATCCAGCTCAGCTGAATTCAATTCTTCAAAAAAAGAGTTCACCCATTGCTGGTGTTTCGGCATAATCTCTTCCAATAACTTATTTCCTTTGTCAGTTAAACCAATATGAATCGCCCGGCGGTCATTCGGACATGCGATCCGTTTGGCATATCCCTTTTCCACAAGCTTATCAATTACATAAGTCATCGAGCCGCTCGTAATTAGTATCCTCTTACCAATTTCGTGTATCGTTTGCATATCTTTGTGGTATAGAGCTTCCAGCACAGAAAACTCGGTCATGCTAAGGCTATAATTGGTGATACTGTCCTTAATGCATTCATGGATGGACTTGGATGTCTGCATGAGAATCAGGAATGCCGGGTTAGGGCACGACCTTTCCATATTATCACCTACCTCAATACCTCGAATTAATTTATCTTGATTTCGAGATAATTATAAAATACATTTATGATTGTGTCAATCTTCCGATTTGAAGAACTCTTTCTTCATTCTGCAGTGAAAACGCACTGAATATATTATTTCATTCAGCATATTGACTTCATATTTAACATAAAGGTATATATGAATTATAATATTAGAATTTTCCGATAAATAAAGGGGTGAGGGAATGTATAATGCATACTGCCGAATGTATCAAAAAACCTTCAAGCTGGTATCGCCTTTTCTGCCATGGCGGGAACCTGAATTATTAGAAGGTGCCAATAGCCTGGACAAGCTTCCTGATCTTATTAAGAGGAAAAACATCAGCAGAATTCTGATTGTAACTGACAGCGGCATCAGCGCTCTTGGCCTAATGAATGGTTTGCTGTTAAATTTACAGAAAAAGAACATTGTATTTTTTATATATGATAAAACCATTCCAAATCCGACAATTACTAATATTGAAGAAGCACTGGAAGTATATAAAAAGAATGACTGCCAGGGGATTATTGCTTTTGGCGGGGGTTCTCCGATGGATTGCGCCAAAGGAGTTGGTGCAAGAGCTGTGAAGCCAAAGAAAAGCATTTCACAATTAAAAGGCCAATTTAAGGTTAGAAAAGAGCTCCCTCCCCTTTTTGCAGTTCCAACCACAGCAGGTACTGGAAGTGAAGCCACTGTTGCAGCGGTCATTACCGACAGCAAATCACATGAAAAATATGCGATCATTGATTTGAACCTAATCCCGCATTATGCAGTTCTTGACCCCTTGATAACATTAAAAATGCCACCTCATATAACAGCAGCAACCGGTATGGATGCACTAACCCATGCCGTCGAAGCCTACATTGGCAGAAGCAATACAGCAGAGACTAGAAAATTCAGCATCGATGCAGTCCGGCTAATTTATGATAATCTTTATGAAACATACAAGAATGGCGAAAACCTGACGGCAAGAGCCAATATGCAAAAAGCTGCTTATCTCGCAGGACTGGCTTTCACCAGGGCCTATGTTGGCAATGTTCATGCTATTGCCCATACGCTCGGAGGTTTTTATTCGGTCCCTCACGGTTTGGCAAATGCCATCATCCTTCCATATGTCCTGGAGCATTATGGAGAGGCAGTGTGGAATCCTTTGGCTGAGCTGGCAGAGGCTGCTGGTATCGGCGATGCAGCAGATTCGGCTGAAGAAAATGCAAAGAACTTTATCCTCAGCATAAAATCCCTAAACAGCAGAATGGGGATTCCGCCAAAAGTGAGCGGAATTCAAGACAGTGACATTCCCATCATGGCTGAACGTGCCTTAAAGGAAGCAAATCCCCTGTATCCTGTTCCGAAAATCTTCAGCAGAGATGATATGTTTAGACTGTACCAGCTGATAAAAGATTAAGAGTCAGATTGCACTTGACTGCAATCTGCCTTTCTAAAACCGTTTCTTTATAAAATTCATGAATACAAGCATGGAAGTTGATATCAGTAATATAATTGAAACCCACATCCACGCCATTTCCATATCCCCTGAATCCATAGCAACGTAGATCGCGGTGGGAAGTGTTTGTGTCTTTCCGGGAATATTGCCTGCAAACATTAATGTGGCCCCAAATTCTCCTATTGCCCTTGCAAAGCTTAATATTGCTCCTGTCATGATGGCTTTAGAAGCCAGCGGCATCGTTACATACAGAAAAACCTTTAAATCTGATGCACCATCGACTCTTGAGGCGTCTTCAATCTCATTGTCAATGGATTCAAAACCAGCCCTTGCAGATTGATACATCAGAGGAAAGGCTACTACGGCCGCTGCAATAACAGCAGCCCACCACGTGAAAATAACTGGCCCGTTAAACAGCCATTCAATCCCTCGGCCGACGAAAGATTGCTTTCCGAAAACCACAATCAGCAGAAATCCTACAACGGAAGGCGGAAGGACCAATGGCAAAAGCAGCAAAGTATCTATAATTGCCTGGCCTTTAAACGTCCGATTTGCCATCAATTTTGCAGCTAAAACCCCTATCACTAAAACAGCGAGAAGCGATATAGAGGCAATTTCCAGTGAGAGTTTAACCGGTGACCAAAAGTATTCGGATTGAATCATTTCAGCAGGTAAGAAAAACCGTATTGCTCCATTTTAGACATACCTTGTTCAGATTGCATAAATCCGTAGAAAAGCTGTGCCGCTTCCCGGTTTTTACTCTCATTTAAAACTCCCAGCGGATAGAAAATAACCATATAAACTCCTTTGTAAATAGAAATACATCTGTTAAATATAATATACCTTATCATTATAAATGAAAAATTAAGAGCAGCATTCTATTAACTTGGATTTTTTGTGTCAAAAGTCATATTTAGATTTTTATAGTAAATCACTGTTGCCTCCAAATGGCCATGGGCAGACTGTGCGAAGCCTGGTATGATGCCTGCTTTAACATATCCTGCTGATTGATAAAGGATATTGGAAACATCTCCTTCTCTTGTATCAAGCACAAGCAGGCTTCGGCCCTCCTGCTTCGCTTTATCTTCTGCGGCTTTTAATAGCAGGCGTCCCAGACCCTTTCTGCGGATGGAGGGATCAGTCATTAATTTTGCAATCTCCGCACGATGGATTCCATTTTCTTTCTGGCATAAATGGAGCTGGATTGTTCCGGCAGCTTTCCCATCCATTACAGCTAAAAACAAAACCACATCATTATTATTTATTAAATCCTCCCAATATTCCTCTGCCTTATCTTGATCAAGCGGGGGCAGAAACCCTATTGACGCTCCCTCATTTACCACCTCAATTAATAGTTTGGACAGCTCTTTTTTATATCCTTCAATGGATTTAACCTCGAAAATATCCATTCCCATTCACCCGTTTCTTTAATTTATCAAACAAATCCGCTTCTAGCGAATCTAATACATTAACATTCCATATAAGTAAAAAGTTCTCCTCCCTTCCTCAAAACAAAACTCCAAATAAAAAGCTCTGCCAAAAATTTCAGGCAAAGCTTTCATTATGCTTTTATCGGAACCAGCCCTTCATCTTAAACCACCAAAACATGCCCAAGGCAATAATAAACATTAAAAACAGCGTTTCAAAGTATCCATATTTCCATGTTAATTCCGGCATGTTTTCAAAATTCATTCCGTAAATGCCCGCTATGAAGGTTAATGGCATGAATATAGTGGTTATCACGGTAAGGACTCTCATCACCCGGTTTGTCTGATGTGAGTTGATCGATAAATAACTGTCACGGATATCGGTCGTCAATTCCCTGTTTCCATCAATCATTTCAGTCAATTTCAATAAGTGGTCATGAATATCAGCAAAGTATTCGTATCTTTCCTTTACCCCTTTAAGTCTATGGGAATTAATTACACGGTATATTAAATCCCGCATCGGAATGACAGTATATCTTATCTGCAATAAATGATGGCGTATATCAAATAATTTCTCCAATAATTCTTCCATAGTTTCATCATTTGGATTATCTTCAATGAGACTCAAACGATCTTCCAGCTGATAAACGATGGGAAAGTAATTATCCACTATTTTATCAATGATATGGTACATGACCAGATAGGGGTCCCATTTATTAATTTTCTTACTCAGGCTCAGCCTTTCCCAAACATCATTCATTTCTTTGGAGAGCTCATGGTGGTACGATACTATGTAATTTGAACCAATGAAAAAGTTGATTTCCTGCTTATCTTCGTTAATATGATTTAAGCTATGGGTGACAAAAAAGCTGTAGTCTTCATAATAATCCATTTTGGGGCGCTGGAGTTTGACAACACAATCCTCTATTGCCAGGGGATGAAAATGAAAAGTCTTGTCGAGTTCAGCTGTTTCCTCCTCGGTTGGCTGATCAAAATCAACCCAAAACCACTTATAACTTTCCCACTCTGCTTTCAGCCTCTCAAATGTAATATCTTTCTGCAGTTCATTTTTTTTATTAACAGCTTGTATTCTAATCATGATTGTCTCCTAGTCTTTCCATTCTGTAAACGTATTTTTTCCACTTTTGATAACGATATCCTAGTGAGGACTCTTCCACTGGGATATTTAATATTTACCTCTTCACCTTGCTCTGTTAAACAAGAAAATATTTTGCTTATTCAAGTCAGTTTACCATTACTAATTCGGTAAAAATAAAATAAATACCTCTATATCTGGCTGCTTTAACGCTTTTATCCCAAAAAGTAATTTTAATTAACAAAAAATATTGACTTATCTAAACTTATTTGATAAATTATTTTCAAATAATAAGTCGCTGACGAGAAGAGTAAGACAGGAATGCTGTTCCAAAGAGAGCCGGCATATGGTGAAAGCCGGTGTCCAGTACCTGATCCGAAGATCATCTCTGAGATGCAAAGCTGAAATACAGTAAGCTTTGACGGGTTTTCCGCCGTTACAATGGAACGCGTATGATTGTACGTAGCTGAGTGCTGCAGTTTTGAACTGCGGAATTAGGGTGGTATCGCGAGTATAGACTCGTCCCTTTCTGGGGACGGGTCTTTTTATTTTTATATAAAGGAGTTTGAACAACTTATGAAGAAATTTGACAGCTTTTTCATCGGCCTCATGTTATTCTCAATGTTTTTTGGAGCAGGTAATTTAATATTCCCTCCTTATCTCGGTGCCTTATCTGGTACTTCCTTTTGGCTTGCCATGGCAGGTTTTATTCTGACTGCTGTAGGCTTGCCATTTATTGTACTGCTCGCCATCTCCTTGGCAAAGGGTGGAATTGATGCGATTGCCAGCCGGGTTCATCCTCTTTTCGGCACTTTATTTATGGTTATCATCTACCTATCCATTGGACCCTTCCTCGCTATTCCCAGAAATGCAGGTGTTGCTTTCGAGATGGGTGTCATGCCATTTGTTAATGATTCATGGAACCTATCACTAGTTTTGTTTACGTATTCCGCATTATTTTTCTTGCTTGTGTATGTTGTCAGTTTAAATCCGGCCAAAATGGAAAGATTCATGGGCCGCTGGATTACTCCCGTTCTGCTGCTGTCAGTTGTTATCCTTTGTACAGCTGTATTCATGAATTTCGACACAAAGCAGCTGGCTCCATCTGGCGGTTATGACAGCGGGGCATTCTTTAAGGGTTTCCTGGAAGGCTATAACACAATGGATGCCCTTGCCGCTCTTGCCTTTGGAATCGTAATTCTTACTGCCATCCAGAAAAAAGGTGTACATGACGAAAAGCAATTATCCCGCTATACACTAAGAGCGGCAATAATAGCTGGCGGGTTGCTGGCTGCCGTTTATATTTCCCTTGCTTTATTGGGAGTTAAAATTGCTGCTAATGGCACTTTTGAAAACGGGACAGCGATTTTATCATCTGCCTCCACCCTGTTATTCGGAAAAGCTGGAACGGCATTCATCGGTGCAATTTTCACTCTTGCCTGTTTTACGACTGTAGTAGGCTTAACATCTGCCTGCGGACAATATTTTTCAAAACTGCTGCCAAAGGTAAGCTATAAATTAGTCATCACTGCCGTAACCCTGATCGGTTTCACCTTATCAAATCTTGGGTTAAATCAAATTCTCAAAGTATCTGTTCCTTTCCTGGTAACAGCTTATCCTTTAACCATTGTGCTGATTACCCTGAGCTTCTTTAATGGCTTTTTCCGAAACCCGCGAAAAGTTTACGGGAGTGCGATTTTATTCACAGGAATATTTGCAGCGCTGGGAGGTTTAAGCACCTTTGGCTTGGATCTCGGAGCCCTTCAAACCCTTAGGGAAGTATTGCCTTTCGCATCTGTTGGAATGGAATGGGTTGTACCAGCTGCAGCAGGTACTGCACTGGGCATCCTTCTAAGCAAAACTGACAGGCAACAGCCGGATTCAGCAAAACAGATGGATGTAAAAGCTTCTTTATAAAGAAAAAACCAGGCTGCTTAAACAGCCTGGTTTTCCTATTCCTTCACCTCAAAATTCAGGCGGCTCCATCAATACTTAATATTAATTCCCGCTTTCTAATGGAGAGTTTTCACAAACCCGGTACTCTTTGCCTGATAGCCTAAACTTATATAAAATTGATGAGAGTCTTCGCGCTCAGTCCTGTTTCCGCTATTTAGGACGATTCCGGCAGCCCCCAATTGTCCTGCAAAATTTTCCACAGCCAGCATCAGCTTCTTGCCTGCACCAATCCCTCTGTAATCTTTATCAGTAACTAAAGCTATAACCCGGATATGAATGCCGTCAGTATTGTATAAATGACCTGTATGGAATCCAACCATGCCAATAACCTTATCTTTTAGGCATGCCACTAATGTGCAGTAATCAGGATGTGAGCCGATCATATTAAGCCTCGTTTCCATCTGTTCTTCCGATACAGGATAACCCAAGTCTCCCATTAAACGGGCAAGCTTGGGAAGATCCTCAATAGCTGCTTTCCTGGTATGTATTTTATGCTCCATTTTTCACCTTCCTGCCTTCACACGGTTTTATTCCCTTATCCAGATTGCCTTTGTATATCCAATTTTCAAACCTGCTTTTTCCATATTATTCTGGCTTGCCGAACCAAACCTTGCCTGACCTGTCACCAGCTCGGAATTATTTGTAATCGCTTGATAGATTCGGGCTTGAATAAGCGCGCTGTGGACTCCCCTGTTTCTAAAAGAAGGCAAAACAGCAGCAGCCGCAAGATTTGCTACCCCTTCTTCCATAAAAATAACACCTATTCCAGCTGGTTCATTGTTTACAAATGCGAGGTAAAAGACCCAGTTTTCATTGCCATAAAGCACCTCATTATTTTCAGCTATCCCCTGGCTAAGGAATCCAGGCATGCCAAATCCCTTTGTATACACCTCACCGAAAAGACCAAAATCCTTTCTTTGCATCCTGCGTATATCAATACCAGCATGAATGGGAAGGTCCATAAGATCTGAAGGCTCCGCAAACAAAGTGGTATGGAAATCACATTGATAAAATCCTTTTTGATGAAGCATCTTCAGTAAATCTGATGATCCGTTTGATGGTGTGATCTCCAATCGAGTTGGGATTCCTTTTCCCAGGTAAAAATCAACTATTTGATCCAGTACTTCGGCATCAGCTTCGTTAAATCCTTTTACAAGATTGAAGGATGGACCCGGTATATTCCTGGCAAAAAAAGCGGTTGTCTGGCCAATTCTTTTAATTTCCACGCCCATGGGGTTTCCATCCCGATTTTTAATAGCCGTCAATCTGGAGTGCAGCACATCTGTCTCTGCCTGGTCCAGCCTCTCAGCTAAGTCACTTTTCATCACTAGATTCATAATTTCCACCTCATTTATTAAACGTCAAGCCTTCCAAAAGAATGCAATATTTTATATCGCTTAACTGCAAGTATTCCTTTCCAATGATTGCGTGCAACTTGGAATTCATTATCAAATTGTCCCCAGCTCCAGGAAATATCCCATGTCCCTTCATTTGAGATCTGCTCAATATAGAAATCAAGATTATCATCAATTAACGTTCCAAATTTCATAGAAAGAGAATCTTCAGGATGCTCAGCAAAATCCAATGGAGTGGCTGTATAGCCTAATCCCCAATTTCCTTTGTTCTTCCCGGCAGCTTTGTATGCAAGTGCATTCACTTTTTCAGCCGTATGCTTGAGAGGGTAATTAATTCTGGAATTAAATTCAGTTTCCTGCTTAGACATTAACTTTACCAACTGCTGAAAATTGTTTATTTCATGTCTATCCATCTCATCAGCTTCCATTAAGTGAACAACTGCATTCTTAATCGTTTCCCACCCTATTTCAGCAGCACTGCTTCCGGGTGGTGACCAATGCAATAAGAACCCAGCAAGCTCTGCACTTGGATTATAAGACCAATTTTCCTGGACTCTCTCTGTCCAATGCCACCATGGAGCATGTGGGTACTCATTGTTTGAAGGCACCACAGATGGCCACAATTTCTTCTCATGCATATATGTAAGTTCTAAATAATTTACTAGTTTTTGTACAACATTTAACTCGGGTTTTGCTTCAATGTCCATCAAAATTTGTCCGGCCGCCCATGAAGCCATCGGTGATGAGTGAGCTGACCAGAAATCAGGTTCAATGCCATGGCCAAATCCTCCGTCGTCATTCTGAAAAGCTTCAATACATTTTATTACCCCTTCAGCATTACGATCTTCAAAATGGTATGACCATAAAGCTGATTCAAGCGGCCTTGCATTTCTCTTTATCCATCTGCTTGTGTTCTCAAATCTTTCTTTCGTTATCTTCATAAATAATTTCCTTTCTTAATTAGGCGCATTTGATTTCTTATTAGTTTTCTAGCTATAATTTCAATTTCCTTTTTTAAACAATAAAAAAAGGAAAAGAGTCAAAGCTCTTTTCCTAATCAATCCACTTTACAATATCATCGAATGGTCTGCGTGTTTTCGGCCTTGGGTCTTTCACTCTGTACCCAAAGGTACACATTACCGACAGCCCGAAACTTCCTTCTTCAAGCAAACCTTCCTCATCCAGCAGCTTATTCATTTTTTCAATGTCAAAACCTTCAATTGGGCAGGAATCTATTCCAATTTGTGCAGCAGCAGTCATCATATTTCCAAGTGCGATGTAGCTTTGCTTACAAGCCCAATCAAAGAGAGGGCGGTCTCCTTCCAGAAGATCAAAATCGGACTTCTGGAATTCCTCAATCCGCTGCAAATATTTTTCCATCATTTCTTCCGGCATCCCCAGGGTATTTCTAAAATGATCCTGCAGATACTGGGAATCATATTTAGTATCTTTTTTCGTTCTTGCCAGGATTAAAACAAAATGGCTTGCTTCAGGCAATTTACCGAATGCTCCCCAGGAGGCATTCTTAATTTTCTCACGGAGCTCCTGGTTCTGAACAACCACAAAACGCCATGGTTCAAAACCAAATGAACTTGGTGACAGACGGCCTGTCTCCAATATAAATCGAAAATCTTCTTCGGGGATTTCTTTATTTGGATCAAATTCCTTTGTCGCATGCCTGAATTGATAGGCATTCAGAATGTCTTCCTTTAAAGTTTCCTTTTCACGCAAACCCAAACACTCCTTTTCTGACTGTTCTAATTTTAACGTAACACATTACAGCATAACATTCATGAAATCAGCTTTTAGTTTGCCCTTTTCACTGCCGTTCCTAATTATTTGGGGCACTCTCATTGTAAATCCATAGACAGTCTGATCATATCCCTGCAATGAATTCCATTTTCAAGGATATCTTCTTTGTAATGCCGCACAAAAAAATCTTTATCGACCCCAGTGATTCTAAAACCGCATTTTTGATAAAGAGCCAGCTGCCCAATACTGGAATTCCCCGTACCAATTTCAAGGGTCTTATTTCCTCCTTGAAAAGCAAGCCCTATTGCATGCTGAAGAAGTTTTCTGCCGATGCCCTCTCCCTGATATTTTTCACTAACGGCAATATTAACAATCTCACAGGTTCCTGGCCTTGTGGCAAGAAGGATATAAACGCCGACTACTGCTCCGTTTAGTTCAGCAATATATGTTTCCCCTCGATTTAAATAATCCTCAATAAATTCAATTGAAGGATCCGCCAATAATAGCAGATTCATAGGAGGGGGCTCTGAATGATCAATTTTTCGTATATTCATTACGTCCTCCTTTTTATGTCAAGGCTTGCAAAATAATCTTTGAAAATACTTTCTGTCTGTTCTTTCGGATCAAAAACAGAATGTCCTGCCCCTGCAATCACCTCTTCTTTTAATGAAGGATGATATTGTCTAAATTCTTCTGCCTCAGCTTCATTAATCAGAGTTCCTTCTTCCTCTCCGTAAGAGAAGTACCGGCCCTTCAATTAGATTCAGTCCGTGCGTTAAGTCCAGATCCTCTGAATCTATCTGAAGTTTCATGGGGAGATCTTTATGAACCCTTGCATGTATTCCATCTTCTTTTTTCACATAGAATTCCTCCTTGCGTTCTGCAAATTCTTCCGGGCTGATTTCCTGATTCGGGGAGATAGACTGATAAAGCTCCTCCCACGTCTGATGAATTTTATATCTGGCGATTAAATTTTCAACCCATTCCCTCTTCATAACAAAGCTTTTTGCAGGATAGTCCCCTACAACAAAGCCCTGAATTTTCCCCGGAAAATCCAGGGCAAATTGCACAGTAATCGGAACTCCCCTGGAAAATGAAATAAAGTGTGCTTTCACAATTCCTGTGTGCTGGAGAACCGCCTCAATATCGCTGGCTAAATGCCTGATTGTAAAGCCGGTCTCCGGAAGGCCGCTGTCCCCGCACCCTCTTAAATCAATCGAAATGACCCGTCTTGGTGTTCCCCATCTCCCTTGAGATATTTTTTCTCCAATCCATCTAAACATTCTTCCATTTGAAAGGTTCCCATGAATGCATATTACTGGAAGGCTGTCATTCTTGAACGCTGGCTTCCATTCCAGATAATGAAGGGCAAAGCCTTCCTCTCTTTCTATAAAATGATGATCCATAGCTCTCATCTCCCCAGTTTATTTTTGATTACTTTTTTTATTTGAGTTTCCTTTTCATGCTTATCGATAAATTCAAAATATCCAATTCTATTTCCCCAAGGATCCGAAAATGTAGCCCACTTAACAGGGACTTCTTTCCTTGTATGAATATCAAATGGTGTTATTTTTAATTCTGTGATTAGCCTTTCACGTTCCTGTTCAAGATCAGGCACACCCAGCCTAATCGGACCGCTTCCTTTACTGGGGGAACCCTCAGCTATCTGAAGCCAGCACCCTTTGATGAGTTCCCACTCTGCAAATCCTTCATGCGGAATGAAATCAGGTTTTTTATTAAGAAAAGTTTCATACCACCACAGTCCCTTTTTCATATCCAGCACCTGGAATTGAACCGTCATTTCATAGATCATTTCAGCCCCTCCAATCTCATACCAAATTATGTAATTCGTTGAATTTCTCACATTTCCTTCATTTTTATTGTTTTTGGTCCTTAGCACAGGGAATTAAGAGTAGTGAATAATAGAAAGGGAGTTGTATGAAACATGTCAATTAAGGCTTTAGTTTTAAACTGTACACTTAAAAAAAGCAGTGACCCTTCCAATACCGGTGCACTTATAGATGAAATTGTTAAATTTTTTCATAAAACGGAAGTGGAAACAGAGGTCATTACAGCTGCAGACTTTAAGATTGGATACGATATTACTTCTGAAGCAGTGGATCAGGAGGATGAATGGCCGGATATTTTTAAGAAGGTTGAAGAGGCAGATATCCTAATCCTTGGTTCTCCCATCTGGCTTGGCGAGCAAAGCAGCATCACCACTAAAGTAATCGAAAGATTATATGGAGGAAGCAGTCTGACCAATGAAAAAGGCCAGTATATTTATTACAACAAGGTTGGCGGCGTTGTGGTGACCGGCAATGAAGATGGAGCCAAACAAGTTTCCCGTTCCGTGTTATATTCACTCTCCCATATGGGGTTCACCATACCGCCAAACGTTGACACCTATTGGGTTGGTGAGGCTGGTCCCGGCCCATCCTTCATTGAAGCAAAGGGCTATGAAAATGACTTCACAAGACAGCATGCCAAAATAATGGCCTACAATTTAATCCATTTTGCTAGAATGTTAAATGCTCATCCGATACCTGCAGAAGGAAATATCGTCAAAGGCTAGTTACATTAATAAGCAGTAAAAAACCAGCATTGGCCCTAAATGCTGGTTTTTACTCTTTATTTTTTAGGAGAAATCTCCAATCCCAATTGATTTAGTGCGTGGGTGATTCCCTGCTGCAGAATAGAAAAACACGGAATTTGTGTTTCTTTATTTCCGCTCTCGATTATTTGGAGGCTAAGATCCGGTGAAATCCCGACAAATATGCAGTTGCTGCCCAGTAGTGAAGCGGCTCTGACGAATTTTTTCAGGAAATCAAGAGTATATTGATCGACACCCTTTAATGCAGTTAAGTCCAGTATTAAATACTCAGCTTTATATCGGGGAAGATTCAGTAATGTTCTGTTCAGCAACTCCTCTGCCCGCAGCTCTTCATATCTTCCAACCAAAGGGATGACCAAAATGGAGTCGATCACAGGTATAATAGGAGAAGAAATCTCTTTAATGATTTCCGACAATACTCTGGTCTGCTCAACAATTTCCTTTTCCAGCTCTTTTTGGGCGCTTTGAGTCCGCTCTTTTATCATTGCGCTAATATTCTGGGAAGGTGTAATTTCGGATTCAAAAAATTCATATTCGGAATACTGATCCCCCTGGACCTGGCTATGTCTCACCTTATACCACATATTTGTTTCAAACAGGCCGCTTAACACCCCTGCCCAATGTCCAGGCAAAAAAGTGCCTTCTGTTTTTTTCTTTTGAGCAATATTAATCTTATATTCCCAGCCGCTGTTAACACGTACAATGGCTTTCTTTTCTTCGAGACAGAAGGAAACAATGTCTGTTTTTCCCCATCCGGCAGTTAGATAAATATTGGGCAGATGATTGATAATGTCTTCTTTTTCTTTATTCGATTCCAAATAAAATTTGCTGACAATTTTCCCTGTACGGTACCCAGCTGTTTCTAGCACAAGCTCGGCCGACTTTTCACCAGAGATTTCTTCAATGGAGTCCAGCAGTGTCTTGAATGCTGTGTTTACCCAAAATACCACCACTTCGTCATTTTCAAATCTAAACGTTGCATCATCCAAATCCCAATCGAATAAAGATCCATTTACATTTATTTCATACTTGGAAGAGTAAGTCTCCATCGAATGTCCTCCTCATCTTATACATTCATTGCTGTCTAGTCATCTATTTAAAGAACATTATTATTCTACCCTCAAGATTATTTCGGAGTCAAAAATGTATATGCTGCCGTTAAAACCTTATTAAATATGAAAAAAATCAATGTAATATAGCTCCTGGAATTTGCCGCCTGCGTGCCCAAAATCTATTCAACTTTCCGCATCTCATCGTGCAGAGTTTTTATTCACCTCCAAAAAAGGATAGGCAAGCAAGTCTTCCCCGCTTATACCTACCCTTCTTCTTCCCACTTAATCATAAATGCACTGCCTTTTGCCGAACTTTCTTTTAAAAATAAATTTGCGTTCAGAGCATCAGCCAGCAGTTTGCTGAATGGAAGCCCCAAGCCGAGCCCTCTTACTTTCAGCTTCTTCTGTTCACCCCTGTAAAAACGCTCAAAAATATAAGGCTGCTCCTCTTCGGCTATTCCTGATCCATTATCATGAACCTCAATAAATCCCTCACTCAATATAACAGTAATGCTGCCAGCTTCATCAATGGCATGATAAGCATTATTCAACAAATTAATCATAATCTGCTGCAGACGGTACGGGTCTGTTGATCTGCAGATGGTTTCAGCGGGCGCTTCAACACTATAGTGAAAATTGCCTTTCTTTGCTAGTGCCCATTGCCTTACAATATCTTTCACGAGCTTATTCATATCACAGTATTCGGGCCTGATTGAAAAAGCACCGGACGAAAGTGAATTGAAATCGAGTAAATCCTCAATCATTTTCTGCAAACGGCTGACTTCTTTTAGAGAAATATCAAGAAATTCCTCTTTTTCTTCACCGCTTACAACATCATCACGCACCGCCTGAATTAAACCGCTTATAGATGTGACAGGTGTTTTCAAATCATGTGTGACCCCAGCCAGCAATTCTGCCCTAAGTTTTTCAAGGTGCATAAGCCGCTCTGTCATTTCTTTAAACGATATGATTAAATTATGAATCTCTTCCTCATTGGCCCTGGCTTTCAGATCGATTTTATAGTCACCTTCGCTGACTTTCGAGGCAGCTTGAGCTACTTCCTGAATGGGCCTCGAAATTTTCCTGGAAAGAAAATAAATGACACTCCATCCAAGAAGACCCAATCCTGTGAGCATGATAAACAACAGGGAATATTCCTGATTTACGTTCGTCAAATCATCTGCGCTTTGGACCACTACGACCCATCCCACCTGGTTATTATCGAATGTTATATCCGACTTGACCGCATACACGGCTTGCCCATCCTGTGTATCCAGTTTTTGAACATTCTTTTGGTTCTCAAGCAAATCTGCAGGCAGAGTTCCGAGATCAGGGCCAGTCTGGTTATTCCTCTGCATGCGTCCGGTTTTCTTATATAATATTTGGCCATTTAAATCGCTTATAAAGACCTGGGGTTCAAACTTAAATTCCAGCAGCTTCGCTCTTTCCTCCAGCATTCTGTTAAAAAAAGGATCAAATTCGATGCCGCCGTCCTGCTGCACGACACGATCTGCTGTTTCAACAGCAACGTACTGCAGCAAATTCAGCCTGTTTTCAAGAGTTGTCTGCCTAATCCACCACATAGATCCTGCTGCCAGTATGATAAGTCCGATGACAAGTGTAAAAAGATAGCGGGTTGTCCAATAGCGGAGCAGTGTTGTTCTTTTGTTATTTTTCATAAACATGGAATTGGTACCCCATTCCTCTGAGCGTCCTTATTTCACCTTCTGTTTCCGGCCAGTCCGTTAATGCCTGCCGTATCCTCTTTACGGCCAAATCGACAGCACGGTCGCTTCCGTCATAATCCATTCCCCAGACATGTTCAATCAACTGATCCCTGGTGAAAGTTCTGTTAGGCCTTTCAGCCAAAAACAGCAGCAAAGATAAATCCCGCGGAGTCAAACTTACTTCCTTGCCATGCAGGAAAATGGTATGCGCATCAAAATTTATCGTTAAGCTTCCATATTGCTTTATATGTTCATCCGTGTACACATTTGCTGATCGCCGTAATACAGCGTTCACACGTGCAATTACCTCATCCCCGATAAAAGGCTTTGAAATATAATCATCTGCACCTGTATTCAAGCCCTTTAACTTATAATCAATATCCCCCAGCGCTGTAAGCATGATGACAGGACATGCGCTTTTTTCACGAATTTTTTCGAGCACACTCCAGCCATCCATGCCAGGCATCATGATATCCAGGATCACAAGCTGAGGTGAGTGATTGAAAAATTGCTCAAGGGCATTGCTGCCGTCATATGCTGTTAGAACTTCAAACCCTTCTCGATGCAAATAGGCGCTTAAAACTTTGGAAATAGCCAATTCATCTTCTGCCACAAGGATTTTTTTCATATTACCTTCCTCCAATAAGTTAACTATAAAGAAAAATCCCCGAATTTGTACACGGGGATTTTTAAAACTTATTACAAAGAGCCTGAATCTGTACTTGTATCAATTTGACCTTCTTTAGATACCCGCTGCTTCATGCTGCCATCTTTGCCATGCCCATGACTGCCTCTCATTTCCTTCATGCCCAATCCTTTGATCCCCATAAAAGTTTCTCCAAGTACATCCTGTAATTTAGCACTGTCTTTCTCTTCTATTTCCGCGATAAGGTCTGCTGTTGATTTATCATTGGTGGAAATACCCAAGTCCTTAGCGAGATCTGCCACTTTTTTCTCCCTAACCTCTTGAGCGATTTGCTGAATGAATTTCCCATCTATTGAAATGCCCAGTTCCTTCGCCTCTTTTTTGACCTTCACTGAAAAGACCTCTTGTGCCGCTTCCCGGATATCTTTGCCTTCTATGGAGATTCCTAGTTTTTCAGCCTCTTTTTTTACTGATGCTGTGTATATCTCTTGTTTTAGAGTCTGCAGATCTGTGCCATCAGCAGAAATTCCAAGCTCTTTTGCCTTCTTATTTAAGGAAGCTGTCTGAATATCCTTCTTGAGGGTCTCCAAATCTTTGTTTTCAGTCGTCACTCCCAGTTCTTTGGCCTCCTCTTTCAGTTTTGCTGTACCGATTTCTTCATGGAGAGCTTCTGCATCTTTTCCTTCTGTCTTGATGCCCAATTCTGCAGCTTTCTTTTTCAGCTTAGCAAGCATTACTTCCTCCATAAGGTCTTCAGTGTCTTTTCCATCCGTTTTAATCCCAAGCTCCTTCGCTTCTTTCAGAATTTCTGCTTCGCGGATTTCCCCATTTAAAGTTCCGGCACCTTTTCCTTCTGTTTTAATGCCGAGCTCTTCAGCCCTTTGAAGGATAGATTCAGAGTCATTAGTAAACCCCCTGCCATGATGGCCAGACCCCTTGCTTTTAAATTTCCAGCTTAACTCGCCTTTTTCTGCAGAAGCTTCTGTATCTGCTGCAAAAGATGTTGTTGCATACCCCCCTGCCAGTAATAAACCTGCAAGGCTAAAACCAATGATTGTTTTTTTCATTACTATACCTCCTGATCATTTTCAAGGCCAAGCATTCTTAACCTCGACTTTACTATATCGGTGCAATATGTCAGGAAGATGTCAAAAAAACTCAACAATAAAAAAACCGCCAATGCCGCAATAATCGGCCAAACGGTTTTTAGCCTGCTTCCCGTATTTCTTCATTGATAAATTTCTTCTTCTGGATAAAGATGAGCCTCATTGAAAGACAAACACCTGCAGCAAGAAGCCCGAACGTAAGGCCAAGCCAATATCCAGTAGCCCCGAGGCTGGTATGATGTGCAAGAACGTACCCAGCAGGCAGACAGATCAGCCAATAGGCAATCAATGTGATAACAAAAGAAATATTCACATCTTTATATCCTCTTAATGCAGCTTGTGCAGTAGCTTGGATGGCATCAGAAATCTGGAAAAACAGGGCGTAAATTAGAAAATGGGCAGTTAAGGCAATAACAGCACTATCAGTAGAATAAAAACCTGCAACTTCATATCGGAAAAATACGACAAGCAGCCCAGTAAACAAGGCAATCAATACGGCTAAATAGATGCCAAGCCAACTGTAGGACTTTGCATCCTTATACCTGCCTGCACCCACTTCAAATCCGACTAACACTGTCTGCGCCATGGAAATGCTAATCGGGATCATATACAGGAAGGAAACAATGTTTAATGCAGACTGATAAGCGGCAATTGTTGTCACATTGAACTTGCTGATTAAGATGGTCACCACGGCAAACATACTCGTTTCAAAAAAGATTGACAATCCCATGGGTACTCCAATCTTTAAGATTTCTTTGCATTTTCCCCATGAAAAATCTTTAAGACCGCTGAATATCCCATAGCTTGAAAAAGGCTCCTTCGTTTTTATAATAAAAGCAGTCATGATAAGGATGAACCAGTAAGTAAAAGAAGTTGCATACCCGCCTCCTGCTCCTCCCAATTCAGGAAATCCCCAATAGCCAAAGATCAGGACATAATTCAGGAAGAAATTGATTGGAAGTGAACAAAACAAAATCACCATTACAACTCTCGTTTTGCCGAGTGCATAGATGAAAGATCTTAAAACATTAAATATGAATAAAGGAATGATTCCAAAGCTGAGTCCCACAAGATAGCCCCGAGCCGTTGCTTCCACAGCATTAGTCAGATTCATGCTATCAAGCAGCGGGTCAAGCAAAAATGAACCCAATAGGATGACTGCGAAGGCAATAACAAAGCCCAGAACTATTCCATTTTTAACAATAGAAGTAACTTCTTTGTTCTTTTTCTCTCCAAACGCTTGAGCCGCAATTGGAGATACAGCCATTAAAATTCCGCTGAGCCCGGTAAAAACAGGATTCCAAATGGAGGAGCCTATCGCTACGCCAGCAAGGTTGGAAGCATTATATCTTCCCGACATGATCGTATTAAAAAAGACCATTGCAAACATGCCAAGCTGCGTAATTAAAATAGGAATTAACATGATTGTAATTTGCCTGATCTTCTCCTGAAAAGTAAACGTTTGATACATCCTAAGGACTCCTTCACAAAATATTAAACACAAATATCATTATATTATATCTTTAAGAAGAAAGACCTTACTTTTATACAAAAGAAAAAAGAGCTTCAGAAGCTCTTTTTCAGGACATCACTCATTTTCTTCTTCAACTATATATTTAAGTTTTTGCAGCTTATTATTCCAGAATTGTTCATAATAGGATAGCCATTGCTTCAATTCTGTCAGCGGCTCAGGCTGGAGATGGTAGATTCTTTCTCTGCCTGCCTTTTTCCCTTTTACTAACTCAGCTTCAGAAAGGATATGAAGATGTTTTGATATGGCGGTCCGGCTTATGGGAAAATGAGCACTTATCTCTGAGATTGGGCGTTCTTTTTCAGCCAGCAGCCTTAATACTTCTCTCCGCGTTGGATCGGCGATTGCCTGAAACACATCATGTTTCCTGGCAGAAGCACCCATTATTCCTCAACAACCTTGCCAAGCTTTGCGAGAATTCCAGTCCATCCCTGAGACATTCTTTCACGGATAACCGCACTCTCGGCTTGAGCTTTCTCAACCAGTTCATCTGACTGTTTCCAGCCGCCATGTATAAGAGTAAATTCAGTTTTGCCGCCCAAATCTTTCAAAAGGAAAGATACAAACCATCCATCTGTATCCCATTTAAAAGAAAGCCGGTTAGGTTCATCCAGTTCTGTGACCTTACACGGGGACGGACCAAATGGTGACTGAATATGAAATTCATAGCCCAGCTCAGCCTTAAAATCATTTGGCATAAACCAGGCTTCGATCCCTTCAGATGTAGAGACTGTCTTCCAAACTTTTTCAATTGGCGCATTAAGTATGACTGTTTGTTTAATATCCTGAAGTGTTTCCATTTTCATGCTCTCCTTTAATTATAAAATACAACCTTTTGGTTTCATTTAAATCATATACAACCTTTTGGTTTTATGTCAACTGGAATATTATGATGTTTCCTAAAATAAAGCCTAAATATGCAGGTTAATCCATATAATTTACAGAATTATTCTTATATCTAAAGGAGGGATAATGATGCAGGAAACGATTCATGCCAAAAAACTTTCTGATCTGGAAACTGCGATTCTTACATATGTGCGACCCGATACTTTTCCGCTGGCTATAAGAGTTTTGAAAAAAGAGGAGGCACTGCCTGACAGGATAAAGCGTCCGGCAAGAGACTTTGGCAAAACATTCAGCATCTGTCAGGGTGTGACAATGTCAAGAAGATATGGCTGGTCCATTGCCATGGGCAAAGAAGACTTATCATGCCCCATTGCCAAAATCGCTTTTGGGTTTGAAGAGGAACTGGACTATTACTCAAAAGGCAGTTTAACAGATGGCATGTACACAAAAACCTGTGACCTTGGTGCCTTAACCGAAGCGGCAGTTCCTAAATTTTCAAAAGAGGAAGCCGGAACTATTTTAATGGCTCCTCTGGGGAGAGCAGCATTTGAACCGGAAGTAATCACAGTTTATGGGAATTCAGCACAAGTCATGAGAATGGTTGCGGGTGCACTCTATCATACGGGCGGAGAAATCACATCTACTTTTACTGCTAGAGCTGACTGTGCCGATATCGTTATTAAGACAATAAAAACCGGTAAGCCGCAGGTGATCCTGCCATGCTATGGAGATCGGGTTTTCGGGCAGACACATGATCATGAAATGGCCTTCACCATTCCTTTTTCCATGGCAGATGAGTTTGCTGAGGGATTAAAGCAAACCCACAAAGGCGGTGTGCGCTACCCTGTCCCAACCTACCTTCAATATGAGGCAAAGTATCCGGACACATATGAGAAGCTGAACGAGATGTTTGACAGCCTCCCTTGATTTATTGATGCTGGTACCCCTAAGAAGAGGTACCGGCTTGTTTCATTTTGGGAAAAGGGTAAAATAAAAACAGACAGCTATTAAGAAAAGAGTGAAATTTTTGAGCAGCTTATTCCCATCTCTATATGATTTGGCCATGCAGCCTTTTGAAAAAAGAAAATTCCGGCAAATCAGAAGTAAGATTCTTTCCATGGCTGCCGGCCGTGTACTCGAAGTTGGTGCCGGCACAGGCATTAACTTCCCATTATACAAAAATGCGGCTCGGGTCGATGCCATTGAACCAAATCAGGCAATGATTGAGAAATCTATTCCACGCAAGAATGCGGCTGCGGTTCCTATCCATATCCACCGGCAGTCTGCTGAAGATCTTGAATTTGCGGACAATACATTTGATTCAGCAGTTGCTACTCTTGTTTTCTGTACGATACCAGATCCTTACAAAGCACTCTCGGAGATCAAAAGAGTCTGTAAGCCACAGGCAAAAATACTATTCTTTGAACATGTAAAAATGGAGCAGCCCGCTTTGGCATTTGCCCAGGAAGCCCTAAACCCTCTATGGAAACGAATTTGTGACGGCTGCCATCTAAACCGTGATACACTTCTGGCTATACAGGAATCCGGCATGAAGGTTTCGAACGTGACTTCCTATTATAAAGGTTTGTTTCTGGTAGTGGAGTGTGAGAATAGTGATGGCGGCCGTTAATCTTCTGCTAGCGGCGCCATTTTTGATTATTTTGGGATTGGAACTCTATTTTTGTTGATAGCAGCCGATTAGCTGCCGTTTTTTCTCCCTCTTACCTCTTTACGGCGTTAATCCGGCTGGTTAACTACCATTTCCCTCTTCACTACCACATTTTCGGCGTTAATCCAGTTGATTAACTACCATTTTCCTCTTCACTACCACATTTTCGGCGTTAATCCAGTTGATTAACTACCATTTTCCTCCCCACAACCACATTTTCGGCGTTAATCCAGTTGATTAACTACCATTTTCCTCTTCACTACCATATTTTCGGCATTAATCCAGCTACTTAACTACCATTTTCCTCCCCACAACCACATTTTCGGCGTTAATGCGAAAGATTAATTTCCATTCTAATTCATGATCCGCTTTCGTCTTTTTTCATAGTACAAATTAGAAATCCTTTTCAGTTCTCCACAAAAAAGAAGGCCGATTCAATCAGCCTCCTTTGACTACACCTTTTTTAATTCGTAATTCCGGTTATCCACCAGCTTCTTATCATTCTTTTTAATTGAGCCTGCCGATGTTAATTCAAGGATTGGCTTGACCCGGATCACTTCCTGAATTTTTGATGAAAGCTCAGATTCTAACCCTTCCTCGGAATCTATGAAAATTGTAAGCTGATCCTGTCCGTTCTCATTTGTGACAACTGCCTGGAATACCGAATACCCTGCTTCATTCAAGACCTGTGCAAGCTGTTTTTCTCTTACAAACATTCCTTTTACCTTTACTCCATCACTAACACGTCCCAACACTCCTGCAATCCTTTTTCCCTCGTACCCTTTAACCCAGCGGGAGAGGTCGCCTGTTCCAAAGCGGATGAGCGGGTAGCTTTTATCAAATAGAGTGACAACCACTTCTCCTTCTCCACCTGAAACCTCCCATCCAGTCTGCGGGTCACAGATTTGTACGATGGCAGAATCAGTTATTCTCAGCCCAGGGCCCTGCTTGTCTTCAAAAGCAATACATCCGCAATCCGCAGTCCCATAGCCTTCATATACCGAAATCCCATTGTCTTCACACCTTTTCCGCATTTGTTCAGTCAGCATTTCAGCAGTAAAGAATACTTTGTTAACCGCTATTTCGTTACCAATCTTCCATCCTTTCTCTTCAAGGGCATCAAGCAAAAGGTTAAAAAAGCTGGGGGTTCCGACATAGCCGGTTACCTGGATATCCTTCATAATCTGAATCTGCAGCTCCCGATTCCCGGTTCCGGCCGGTATTACAGTTGCGCCTAATTCACGAAGTGCCGAGTCAAACATAAAGCCTGCCGGTGAAAGATGATAGGAAAATGTATTCTGTACCATATCACCACTGTTAAACCCAGCTGCCCTGAGAGCCTCTGAAAAACGCCAGAAATCTTTCTCCGTAGTTTGCGGATCATAAATTGGACCTGGTGACATAAAGATTCGTGCCATCTCATTTGGCTTTACAGCTGCAAGGCTTCCGAAGGGCTGATCTGCAGATTGCATATCCGGCAATCGATCTTTTTTAAGCACGGGAATTTTTTGTAAATCTTTTAGGGATAGAATGTCACTTGGAGAAATGCGTGCATCATCAAGCTGACATTTAAATCCTTTGGCATTGTCATATGCATGCTGAATCACTTCCTTCAGCTTTTCCACTACAGCCACCTCTTTCTTCTTTTATAAGATTTAATATCTTTATAGCTTTTCCGTCCCTTATCTCCCATTCCAAGGTAAAATTCACGCACATCCTGATTGGAAAGGAGCCGCTCCACCGTTCCATCCATCACAATCCGGCCGTTTTCCATGATGTATCCATAATCAGCAATCGATAAGGCAACATTGGCATTCTGCTCAACTACCAGTATCGTAGTCCCCTCTTCTTCATTGATTTTTTTTATGATCCCGAAAATCTCTTTTACTAATAGAGGGGCCAGTCCTAATGAAGGTTCATCGAGAAGCAGCACCTTTGGCTTTGCCATGATACCCCTGCCAATGGCCAGCATTTGCTGCTCTCCACCTGACAGATATCCGGCCTGCCTGTGCTTCAGCATTTCAAGCTTTGGAAAGTAATGATAGACTTTTTGAATATCACTTTTAATATTCTTCCGGTCTTTCCTGGTATGCGCACCTGCAATCAGGTTATCTTCCACAGAAAGGTGCTTGAAGACACGTCTTCCTTCCATGCACTGAAAAATGCCTTTCTTTACGATGGTTTCAGCATCGCTTACATCAATGCGCTCCCCATACAGCTCGATAAACCCGTCTGTTACTTCACCATTCTCACTCTTCAACAGTCCGGAAATGGCTTTAAGGGTAGTCGTTTTTCCGGCGCCATTACTGCCGAGCAGAGCAACTATTTTCCCTTTAGGCACCACCATCGACATCCCCTTTAGTACAAGGATGACCTTATCGTACATCACTTCGACATTGTTAATTGTCAGCATGCATCTGTCCTCCCAGCTTTTTATAAACTCTTTCTCTATTTATTCGTTCCAAGGTCAAGTTCTGAATCATATGTTGTTTGCTGGTTTTCTAGGTTTATTTGCAAAATCTGAGATTTGTTTGCTGATTCCGATAGTTTGTTTGGAAAATTTCATGTTTCTTTGCCAAATTTCGAGTTTATTGCTAAGTTCACACTTTAGCGATGTTCCAAGCCTTTAAAAGCTAACAGGAGGCGGGTATCAAACCTCGCCCCCATCATTTTAGTAGCCGATATAATCAGTGAACACTTCAAACTGCCCGTTCTTCACTTCTGCCAATCGAATTTGGTTGGTTCCAGCATGATTGTCAGGGGAAAAAGTAACTGGAGCGGCTAGACCGCCAAGATCTAGATTTGAGATTTTCTCCAGGCCAGCACGGATCCCTTCACCTGAAGTCGGGTCTTCAGCAAGTTTTAGGCCTTCAACCATAATTTTTGCGGAAACCCATCCCTGGATAAATTTCTGGTTCTTGTCTTCCAGCTTTTCACCCTTGCTTTCTACGAACTTCTTGATTTCTTCCATTCCAGGCAGATCTTCATAAGGGAATGCATGTGTGACAACCCCGATAAATCCTTCAGCAGCATCACCGGCAATTGGAAGCAAGCCTTCACCGGCAGCCCAGTTTAAACCGATGAATTGTGTATCAAGGCCAAGCTTTTTAGCATCTTTTAGAATCGTTGCGGTTGCACCCCAAGTTTGGTTGATAATCGCATAATCAGGATTTTTCTTTTCCATGTTCAGTAATTGGGAGGTTGCATCAAGTGTTTTCAGGTCAACTATTTGCTCATCAACAATTTCGATGCCATTTTCCTTTGCATAATTTTTGGCATCTTCAATTGGGGATTTTCCAAAAGCCGTATCGTTGTAAATTAATGCTACAGTAGGTGTGCCGCCAGTGTGATTGTCTTTTATCCATTTCAGTACGGATCTTGCCTGGTCGGAGTATGAAGCCGCGGCCAGGAAGTTATATGGGCTTTCATCAATATTTTTTAGATTCTCTGAGTATGAAGCCGAAATGAATGGGAGTTTGTCAGCTGCCACCTGCTGGCGAAGGGCTTCTGTATCACCTGTGCCCCATCCTAAAATAGCCGATACTTTATCTTTTGATTTTAATTTCTGATAAAGTTTTTGAGCTTCAGGAATTTTATAAGCATAATCATCACCGATTAATTCGAGCTTATAACCATTGATCTCCTCACCTGCAATGGATTCAAAAAATGCTTTTTCACCCTCTGCATATGGTGTTCCTACATCACCGGTACCGCCCGTAAGGTCAAAGATACCGCCGATTTTGACAGTGCCTTTCTTGTCACCCGATGCTTCCTCGCTGCCTCCTGAACAGCCAGCCAGCATTCCAGCCATTAATGTTGCTGCCAATAAACCTTTCCAAACCTTCTTCATAATGTTCCCCCTCATTTTTTCCTCTTTTTTTATAAAAATTTGAAAGTTTTACTTTCAAAATTTTCAGAAATTATTACCCGGGAATTAATAAGAAAACGGCCACAGTTTAAAATAATCTTTAATATTTTTCCATATTTTCGCGAGTCCCTGCGGTTCATAAATCAGGAATAAGATGATCACGAGGCCAAATACTACCTCTTTCATTCCTATTAAGACTGCAGACAAGTCTGGAAAAACACCGCTCATCATTTCTACACCTGATCTTAGAACAACTGGCAGCAATGTAATGAAAACAGCTCCGTAAATCGACCCGAATACACTCCCTAATCCGCCGACCAGTATGATTGCCAAGTATTCGATGGACACTGTAATGCTGTAAAGTTCGGGACTTACAACCATGGTATAGTGGCCCAGTAAAGCTCCAGCGATGCCTACGAAGAAGGAACTCACAATAAATGCCAATACTTTATACTTAAACAAATCGATTCCCATCACTTCTGCTGCCACATCACGGTCACGTACTGCTATGAATGCCCTGCCGACCCGCGACCGGAAGAGGTTCAGGGTGAAGATGGCCGTAATAATCAGCACTACAAACATCAAATAATAATAGCTCCGCTCACTGTAAAAGACAAAACTGCCAAGTTCAGGCCTTGAAAGGACCATTCCGGCTGTTCCTCCAGTCAGCGCATCCCAGCGGGAAATAACAAACAAAATGATTACCTGTGCTGCCAGTGTCGCAATGGCTAAATATAATCCTTTTAGCCTTAAGGAAGGCAATCCGAATAGTCCGCCTACAATCGCCGTCACAATGCCGGCTGTCGGCATGGCAATCCAGAAGCTTAATCCCAGCTTAGCTGTCAGAATGGCCGACGTATATCCGCCTACCCCCAGAAAGGCGCCTACCCCTATGGAAATCTGGCCGGTAAAGCCCGTCAGGATGTTCAGGCCAATCGCACCAATCGCGGCAATTCCGCAAAGCGTTGCCAGTCCAATGATATAATCGGATGCAAACATCGGGAAGACTGCAAATATAGCCAGAAGAATGAATACCCGCATCCTTACTCTGGAGATTTTCCAGATAGCCATATCTTGTTTATAATTTACATGGAATTCTCCACAATCCATTACAAAAGGATTTCTCATCGGTTACACCCTCTCGATTTCTTTTTTTCCGAACAAACCATATGGCTTGAACATAAGGATAAATACGAGGATGACAAACGGCATAACCTCTTTCAGACCGCCACCAACCAATGGATCCAGATATCCGCCGGTCAAGCTCTCAAGAATGCCGATGATCAGTCCGCCGATGATGGCCCCGGGGATACTGTCAAGTCCTCCTAAGATGGCAACCGGAAGTACCTTTAAGCCGATCGCTGAAAGGGATGCATTAACACCATTTATGTTCCCGAGAAGGATGCCTCCAACTGCAGAAACAATAGCAGCAATCGCCCAGGCAACTGCGAAAATCATTTTAACGCTGATACCCATTGACATCGCCGCCTGCTGATCATCTGCGGTTGCCCTCATCGCAATTCCCAGCTTCGAATATTTGAAAAAGAGGGTGAAAATGATAAGCATAGCCACAACGATTAAAAGTGACCATAAATAGACGGGCGCAATGACAATTTCGCCAAGATTAACAGGCTGTTCTGAGAAGATTTTTGGAAACACACGTGTTTCATGGCCCCAAATAATATGGACAATCCCAGCAAGAACGCTCGATAAACCGATCGTCGCCATTATCATCGATATGACCGGCTCTCCGATAAACGGCCTCAGAACAATTCGTTCAATGACAAATCCCAAAACCGCACTGAACATCAGCGCAATTAAAAGGGCAGCTATAAACGGGATCTTGTAGGCTGTAATAAGCGTTAAACATACATACGTTCCAATTAAAAGGAACTCACCTTGTGCAAAGTTGATGGCGTCACTGGATTTATAAATGAGCACAAAGCCCAGTGCCACAAGTGCATAAACACTTCCTACCACGATTCCTGTTACGAGCATCTGCAAGAAAAAAGTCATTAAGCTGCCCCCTCTCCTTCATCCATAAAAATGACTTGAAGCGTTGTTTGGATGGTTTGTTCCATGCCATCACGATACTTGATCGTGCCATTGACACGTATTTTTTTGTCCTCTGTATAAAGCCCATCGATCAAGGCCTGATATTTTTTAGCAACAAATTGCCTGCGGACTTTCTTTGTTCTTGTAAGCTCTTCATCATCTGCATCCAGTTCTTTATAAAGAAGAACGAATTTTTTCACCCGGGCTTTTTCAGGCAGGGTCTGATTGATTTCCTGCACTTGTTTTTCGATCAGTTCCAGCACTTCCGGTTTGGATGATAAATCGGTATACGTGGTATAGCTGATTTGATTTTTCTCTGCCCAGCGCCCTACATTTTTCATATCGATATTGATCATGGCAACCACATATGGGCGATCCTTCCCGATTGCTACTGCTTCCTGGATGAACGAACTGAATTTCAGTTTGTTTTCGATAAATTGCGGGGAGAACATCTCACCCGAATCAAGGCGGATGACATCTTTTATCCGGTCAATGATATACAAATGCCCATCTTCATCCAGTCTCCCTGCATCCCCTGTATGGAGCCAGCCATCCTGAATGGTTTCGATTGTACTTTTCTCGTTTTTGTAGTATCCCTTGCAGACGCTTGAGCTTTTGATCAGAATTTCTCCTTCATGAGAAATTTTCACTTCTGTTCCCGGAATAGGAATTCCAACACTATCAAGCTTAATGTCGCCGTCCCTGTGCACAATAGAGATGCCGGAAACTTCTGTCTGCCCATAAATGCTTTTCACATTGACTCCTATGCTGTGAAAGAACTCAAATACATCTGGGCCTAAAGGGGCACCGCCGGTATAAGCACGCTTGATCTTCAGGAGTCCGAAATGATCGCGGATCGCACCGAACATCAGATAATCTGCAATTTTATAGAGAGCCTTCGTTCCAGTGCTGACAGGCTTATTTTCAAAATGTGCTTTGGCTGCTTTCTCACCAATTGGCTTGCACCAGTTATATATCTTTCTTTTCAGCCAGCCGCTGTCCTGAATTTTAACCTGAAAGCGTGATACCATATCTTCATATATTCTTGGCGGTGAAAACATAACCTGTGGCCCAATTTCCCGGAGGTCTTCTAATACGGTTGCTGGCTCTTCAGGGAAATTAATAGTTATTCCATTGTATAAGCCCATAGCAAAGGTCATCATTTGTTCCCCGATCCAGGCAAGCGGAAGGAATGATACATATTCATCCTTATCTGTCAGCGGATCGATGTCTGATAGGTTTTTAGCCATGTCTATCAGATTCCTGTAAGTAAGCATGGTTCCCTTTGGATTGCCTGTAGTTCCAGAAGTATATGACAAAATTGCCACATCATCAGCAGACCCTTTATCGACTTCCTGCTTAAATAAATCAGGATTCTCTAAGTGATATCTTCTTCCCATCTCCAGAACTTCTTTAAATTCAAGCAGAAAATCCTCCCGGTAACTTCTCATGCCCCGTGAATCATAATAAATAATCGTTCTGACTTTAGGAATGGATCCTTTAATTTCCAGCAGTTTATCCACTTGCTCCTGATCTTCCGCTACTATTATAGTTGCGTCACAATTATCAATAATGTAACTAAGCTCAGCAGATAAGGATTCCTGATAGATTCCGACTGAAATGCCGCCCAAGCTTTGCGCAGCAAGCTCACTGATTACCCATTCAGGTCTGTTATCGCCGATAATGGCTAGCTTATCCTCCCTTTTTAGACCTAAAGATGCCAATCCCAGGCTGAAATTCATAACTTTCTCCAAGAACGCATCATACGTGATTTCATTCCAAATTCCAAATTCTTTTTCTCGTAAAGCAACTTGTGACCCATTTATGTAAGCCCTTTCAATCAGCAGCTGCGGAAATGTCATGGTCATAGAATCGCTCCCCCTCCTCAAAATACAAAACTAACTTTTAGCCTATATATCTTTATACGGCATTCTCCTCTCCCAGATAAGCTTCTATGACTCTAGGATTATTCTGAATCTCTTCGGGCGTCCCGTAGCCAATCAGCTTACCGAAATCAAGAACTGCAATGTGATCGGATAAATCCATTACAACCCCCATGTCATGTTCAATTAATATAATGGTTGTATTCATTTCTTCATGAATGTCGATAATGTATCTGGCCATGTCCTCTTTTTCCTCACTATTCATGCCTGCCATCGGCTCATCCAGAAGAAGGATGTCAGGTTCCAATGCCAGAGCTCTGCCGGTTTCGACCCTTTTCTGCAATCCATACGAAAGGGTTCCCACGGGAGTATTGCGGATATCCTCAATTTCAAGAAAATCGATCACCTGCTCAACTTTTTTCCGATGTTCAATTTCCTCTCTTTGCGCCTTTCCCCAATAAAATCCTCCTGCAAGAAGTCCGGTTTTCATTCTGACATGCCTGCCAAGCATCAGATTGTCCAAAACAGATAAATGCGGAAAAAGTTCGATGTTCTGGAATGCCCTGGCAATACCCATACTGGCTCTTTTGTGAGGTTTATAGCGGGTAATATCTTCCCCCTTGAAATGGATGGAACCAGATGAAGGCTTGTATAGTCCGCTAATACAATTCAGCATACTTGTTTTCCCTGCGCCATTTGGCCCAATAAGCGAAAAAATCTCTCCTTCCTGCACTTCATATGAGACATGGTCGAGAGCTACTACGCCTCCAAACCTTAAAGTAGCATCTTTTATCTCTAAAATCCCCAACCTTCCAACCCCCTTTATTTCGAGTAGCAAAATATTTTTTATAAAATTATGAATAGTTTAAATATTCTTTACATGTTTATTTTCTCCTTTTAATATTTAAAATATTTTTCACTCCTGAGCTATTTTTCATTTTTATGTGACTGGGAATATTGATATGACTAATTCCTTATGTGTAAGTATTTTTCACTATGAGCTAAGTGATAAATATTATGCAAACTCTTTATGTAAATAGAAAGAAAAAAAGCTGAACACAAATGTGCCCAGCTTAGTTTGGTTCCGGTCCAACTTCACCCTGCAAGAAGGCTGCTGAAGCCCCGCTTTTGGATTACTAGTTAAATCCACACCTAAATCCCTTTCCAGCTCAGCTTTTTCCTTAATTGTATCCGCTGCCACTTTTTTCATTTGGACTGCCACATGGCAGGTTTGCAATCAAATCCATTAATATCTTTATTTTCTTATCGGATGGTGATTAAAAAAATGCCACTTACATAACAATGCTAGTAAAACAAAATTAAATAAAAGGAGAATCTGACTTGATCTGTTTGTGTGAAGAGCTTTCCTTATCCCGATGCGGCCTAGACGGAAAAATTGCCATTTTAGAAGATAAACATACAGTTTTAAAAAACTTTGGTCTAAACAATGAAAGCTGGCTGAGCTTTTGGAATATTGACTGCAGACTCCTGACTATGTTTTATCAATCCCTGGATGCGCATTATGACTGGTTTATTGTCGTCTATGATTATGAAAAGTTCTGTTCAGACAGAGAAATAAAACAAGCCATAATCTGGCATGAAATTGGACATATTACCTATCCGGCTGGAAAGAATATAATCTGTACAGATACTGAAGTTCAATGTGATCGGGTAGCTATTGAATACGGCCAGAAGGAAGGAATCAAAAAAATCTTGGATCTCACCCTTAAAATGGCACACTCGCTCAATAATGAAGTGCTGCTGAATATGACAAAAGAAAGACAAAAACAATTACACTTCATATAAGGAGCAGATGGCCAGGCAGGATCCAATGATACTTTTAATGTGGATTACATATGAAATTTATGGTACTCTTTAATCTTAGAATAGGAAGTGATGATATTGATAAAAATTGAAATACCTCAGCCCGATCTCGTCATTACAAGAAGCAGGCAAACGGGACAGGCAGGAGAAAGTGACCTTAGCAGTGTCTATGGTTTCACAGATTATCATAAGATACCAAGAGACAAGGGCGGCATGATTCTGTTTTTCGATGCGAATGAAGATCTGCTCTTTGCAGGGAAGGCACGAAAATTAAGGCAGCGCGTGAAAAAGCATTTTGAGGATAATGTTTCTCCAATAAAAAATCATCGCGATGATGTCTATAAAATTGCGGTCATTTACGTTGAAGACAGCATGGAGCGCGAAATTTATGAGACTTATATCATTAATACCCTTCATGCAAAATATAATATAGACAAAGTATTTTACAAATAAAAAAGGCCATCCCGGCCTTTTTTTATTTGTAAAAAAGAATAACTTTGAACTTCGATAACTGTCTAGCGCAAGCAGCCTACCCCCTCGAGGTGTCGGGGGTGGGCAAGGCGCTTCCGCATTTCTAATTAATCGATTTCTTTTTTGTTTTTACCTTTAATGAATCTGTATGTCAAATACGCAATGTATAGCGGAATCGCAATATAAATTAAATCGGGAAATGGTCCATAGGAGCCCTTATAAATAACGTACAGGACACTTCCTAGAAAAATGGTAACAATCGTCCCGTATTTTGGAAGAGGAACTTCCTTAAAGCTGGGAATCCGAATTCTGCTTACCATAAGAAAGCACAGTGCTGTGAACACAACAGTTGTGATGATATTGGGAATACGGTCACCAAAAAGGGTCAGTATGGCCATGATCCCTCCTGCTGCTGTTATCGGAACTCCTATAAAATAATTTAATGAGGACTTTGGGGGACTGATATTGAATCGGGCAAGCCGATATGCCCCGAATAGAGGAAAAAGACCTGAAACAATTAATCCAAGGATTCCAAATTGAAAAAAGTATGTATAAAAGACCAAAAATGAAGGGGCAACCCCAAATGTAACAATATCTGCCAGAGAATCAAGTTCTTTTCCAAGCGTACTATCCGCTTTCAGCATTCTTGCCAGCCTGCCGTCCATGCTATCGAGCATCATGCCGATTAATATCAATATTGCTGCATTTTTAAATTCGCCATTGGCAGCCATTCCGATTGAAAGAAAACCGCAATATAAATTACCCAAAGTGACCATATTGGGGATTGTTTTAATAAAACGCACTAGTGACCATCACACTCCAAAAATAGAAAAAAGTTTATTTTATTATATATTCCCTTTCATTATACCATTTAATCTTCTACAAAACCTTCACTTTCAAAAGAAGACAGCCATGTCTCCCCGTCTAAAAAAGAGCCTTAATCAACACATGGATTAAGGCCTTTTCAAGCGAATTCTTCAATTATATCTCAACCATTAAAATATTTTCTCTGTTGCCAAAGTCTTAATTTTCTCCTCTGGCAATCCTGCAATATTTCTTAAAACATCCTCATTATGTTCTCCCAGTTTTGGAGGGCCAGCCACTGCTGAGTCAATTCCTCCATGCATTCTAACTAAAGGATAATTCCCGTCTCGTTCATAAATCCCCTTAAAAAGTGGAAAGTCTCTTAATTCACCCGTCTCCAATACCGGAGTCAGGCAGCAATCAACTCTTTGCCCGAATTCAGTCCACTCTTTTAATGTCCTGCTTTTAAATAATTCGGTCATCTCCAGATATACAGGATTATTGCCAGAGGCACGGGAGAAATGGGAATCAATCCAATCCTCCCTGCCGGCACTCTTGCAGAAGTTTATCCAGAACTTCGGCTCTAATGCAGCAAGAGCAGCAAACCGCGAATCCTTTGTTTCATAAATGGAATAGGCAACGATCTCCCCGCTTAGCACCGAAAGCCCATTTGGATAACCCGTCTCGCTTTCGATCAGCAAATGGTTTCCCATGATGGAAGCCATCACTTCAGCAATGGAAATGCAGTGATGCCCGCCTTTGCCGGAAATCCTGCTGGAAAGCAGGGCGGCCAGTATCCTTTCACTTGCGGCCATTCCTCCCATAAAATCCGCTATTGTATTAGACGGGTGAACAGGGCGTCCGCTTCGGTCCTTTAGCTGAGAAAGGGCGCCGCTTACTGCCATGTAGTTTAAATCATGGCTGCCTAAATATTGATAGTCTTCATTCTCCCCGTAGCCTGTTAGGGAGCAATAAACAATAGTGGGCTTGTGTCTTTTTACAGACTCATAATCAAGTCCGAGTTTTTTCATAACACCGGGCCGAAAGCTTTCCAGCACAGCATGACTTTCAGAAATAAGCTTTAGGGCCGCACTTCTTCCTTCCTCACTCTTCAGATTGAGTGTAATGCTTTTTTTACCGCGGTTGTTGGCGGCAAACACTGCTCCTGTACCCTCTATTTTAATATCCAGCTGCCTTGCGGGGTCACCAGTAAAAGGTTCAACCTTAACCACTTCAGCTCCAAGCTCTGTAAGCCTCTGGGAAGCAAACGGACCAGGGAGATAATTGGAAAAATCAATTACTCTTATGCCTTTTAACATCATGCATCCCTTTCTTCCGGCTAAATTTTTCCGTCAGCGAACAGATCCTCCAGCTGCTTGCGGAGCATAAACTTTTGGATCTTGCCGCTCGCATTCCTTGGCAGAGCTTCACAGAATACGTATTTTCTTGGCCGCTTATAATTAGCAAGTTCATCACTATTCCTGCACAGTTCATCCAGCTCATTTTCAGATAGTGCCGGATCTTTTTTAACTACAAATGCTGTGACCGTCTCACCCCAGCGGTCATCAGGCTGGCCGATCACTGCCACATCCAGTACGCCATTATGCGTATATAAAATATCTTCTACTTCCCGAGGGTAAATGTTTTCTCCGCCGCTAATGATCATATCATCGACTCTGTCTTTGACGTACAAATAGCCTTCGTCATCCAGATATCCTATGTCACCAGAGTGGTACCAGCCTCCATGCATGGCAAGGTCGTTTGCCTCATCCCGATTAAAATAACCACTCATCATGCATGGACCTTTTACGATGATTTCACCCGTTTCCCCTGCCGGCACCACATCATCAGGATCTGAAGGACCATTTTCATTCGGCCTTACAATCCTAATCTCATGGTTTAAACAGGCCTGTCCTGCAGACCCTGCTTTCCGGATTTGATCATTTTCAGATAAAAACGTAATGGCAGGCCCCATCTCAGTCATTCCATATGCCTGTACGAGGGAAATGCCTAATTTCTCCCGGCATGCATAAACAAGTGCAGGAGCCATTGGAGCTGCTCCATATAGTCCCATCTTCAGGCTTTGCAGATTATAATGGCTTAAGTTTTCCTGCAGCAGCATATTCCACATGGTAGGAGCTGCAAAAAACTTTGTAATCTTCTCATCTGAGATTAACTGTAATACTTCTTTTGCATCAAAGTGATGGAGGATCGTATTTCTAGCCCCCACATGCACCCTCGGCAAAAAGGCACAGTGAAGCTCTGCACAGTGGAACATTGGAGCAGTCACGAGACCATTGTCACTGCTTTCAAGCTTAGTGGCTCCTATTACGATTAAACTTTGTTCAGCCATATCCCGGTGCCTGTGGACAACTCCTTTAGGCCTTCCAGTGGTACCGCTAGTGTACATGATCGCGTACAAGTCATTTTCGTCAATTTCTATTTCGATTTCATCGTGCGATGCTGCATCCACTTTTTCCCGATAGGATGAAGCATATCCGGGTGCATTGTCATCAATGTACCAGAAGGCTGTTTGCGGAAAACGTTTAGCAATTGGGGTAATGCCTGACTCCAGCATTTGTTCAAATAACACTACTTTTGGCTCTGCATCCTGAAGGATATAAGCAACTTCTTCTGACATCAGTCTAAAGTTGATCGGATTAAAAATGGCACCGATTTTTGCACATGCAAAGAATGCTGTTGCAAGCTCCTCTGTATTAAAAAGGTAGGTTGAGACCCTGTCACCCTTCCTGACTCCCGCATTCATTAAGGCATTCGCCAATTTATTGATCTCAAGACCCCATTCCCTATAAGTAAGACGCAGATTTTTTCTGACATCATACAGGGCTTCTTTATTCGGAAACTTTCCGGCAGTCAGATCAAAAACTCTTCCAATAGTAGTAGTCATTTTCATTCCTCCCCATTCTTCAGTCTAATCGTTCAATAATAGTCGCATTTGCCATCCCAAGGCCTTCACACATGGTCTGCAATCCATAGCGCCCCCCTGTTCTTTCGAGTTCATGCATCATGGTGACCATCAGCCGTGCACCGCTGCCTCCCAACGGATGGCCGAGTGCAATGGCACCGCCGTTTGGATTAAGCTTTGCAGGATCGGCTCCAGTTTCTTTCAGCCAGGCAAGCGGAACAGGAGCGAAAGCTTCGTTCACTTCAAACACATCGATGTCCTCAATAGCCATTCCAGCTTTCTTTAACACTTTCTCAGTTGCCGGTATCGGTCCAGTCAGCATTAAAGTAGGATCAGAGCCGACTGCTGTACGAGAAAGAATCCTGAACCTCGGCTTCATTCCAAGCTCCTCTGCTTTATCGCGTGACATAATTAATAGTGCTGCGGCTCCATCACTGATTTGACTTGAATTTCCTGCATGAATCACTCCATTCTCTTTAAAAACAGTCCTTAGGCTTCCAAGTGCTTCCAGTGACGTTTCCTTTCTGGGGCCAGAGTCCTCCGATACCGTCATGAGCTGCCCATCAGGCAATGTCACATCTAATGGTGCAATCTCTCTCTCAAAACGGCCTTCGGCCTGGGCTATTAAAGCCTTTTGGTGGCTCTCTAATGAATAGCGATCAAGTTCTTCTCTTGTAAAACCATATTTTTTAGCAATGCGTTCAGCCGATAAGCCCTGGTGGATGATTTCATGTCTTTCTGTCAGTTTTTCACTGAATCCGACACCCTGATAACTGGAACCGATAGGGACACGGGACATGCTTTCAACACCGCCTGCGATAACAATATCCATATCTCCCGCTAAAATCGCCTGAGCTGCAAAATGGACAGCCTGCTGGCTGGAGCCGCATTGGCGGTCAATGGTGGTCCCTGGCACTTCAATCGGAAAACCTGCGATCAATGCTGCGACCCTTGCAATATCCCCTGTTTGTTCGCCTATTTGCGAGACACATCCAAGAATGACATCATCAATGATTTGCGGATCTATACCTGCACGTCCGACAAGTGCCTTTAGTGCTTCAGCAGCCAGATCATCCGCCCTGATATCTTTTAAAAAGCCGTTTTTTCTTCCTACTGGTGTTCTGACACCTTCTACGATGACAGCCTCACGCATGCTTTCTCCTCCTTATAAACCCATGTTCTTCGCAATAATGGTTTTCATGATTTCATTTGTACCTGCATATATGCTGGCAACTGGTATATCCCTGTATCTCCTTGCAATCTCGTATTCTTCCATATAGCCATAGCCGCCATGAAGCTGCATGCATTCAGCAGCAATATTCCGGGCATTTTCTGTAAGCTTCCATTTCGCCATGGAGACCTTTGTAACTACATCTTTTCCTGCCATATGCTCTGTAATCAATTGATCAAGGAACGTCCTTCCCATTTCTATATCTGTTGCCATTTCGGCAACCTTAAATTGAGTGTTTTGAAACTGGCTGACCGGTTTTCCGAATGCCTCGCGATTCTTAACATATTCCACTGTTAAATTAAGCATTTCCTCTGCAGCCACCTGGGCAGCGATTGCTACGACAAGTCTTTCCTGCTGCAGCTTTTCCATCAAATATAGAAAACCTTTCCCTTCTTCTCCAATCAGATTTTCTTTCGGAATCTTGCAATCTTCAAAAATTAACTCTGCCGTATCCTGACAGTGAAGACCGACCTTGTTTAATTTTCTTCCTCTTGTAAATCCCTTTGTTCCCCTCTCGATCGCAAGCAAGCTTACCCCTTTATGCCGGGGAACTGCATTGGGATTAGTTTTACAGGCTATGATGATTAAATCGGAATGAATTCCATTGGTTATAAAGGTCTTTTCGCCATTCACTATGTAATGGTCCCCTTCAAGCCTTGCTGTCGTTCTGATGCCGGCTAAATCAGATCCGGCGCCAGGTTCAGTCATTGCGATAGCAGTAATGATTTCACCTCCTGCACACTTTGGCAGCCACCTTTCCTTTTGCTCATCTGTTCCATAAGCAGTAATGTAAGGAACAACAATATCATTGTGGAGCCCAATTCCCACCATGCCTGAGCCAACCCGTTCAAGTTCTTCATTAATGACTACTGAGAAGCCCCAATCAACATTGCTTCCGCCATATTTTTCTTCAATATCAGGGCATAAAAAACCCTGCTCCCCCATCTTGTGCCAAAAATCACGGGGAATGATCCTGTCCTCTTCCCATTTGTCATAATTCGGATAGGCTTCCTTCTCTAAAAACTTACGCAAAGATTCCCGAAAAATTTCATGCTCTTCCTGAATGTATGAAGCAGCCATATTATGATCCTCCGAATCTAAAATTTTTTTGACATAACACAAAGTATTATTCACTGCCTTTGTAAAGGCTTACAATTATATTGTACAATAATTATCAATATTTTTAGAACATTTAAAATATATTTTTCAAAAAAAACCTATCCTTTGTAAAAAGGGCAGGTTCTCTCATTTACTTTGGCTGCATGCGGATGCCGCCATCCAGACGGATAGTTTCTCCATTCAGCATAGGATTCACTAAAATACTCTCAGCCAGCCTGGCATACTCCTCAGGATATCCAAGCCTTGAAGGAAAAGGCACCATTTTCCCCAATGAATCCCTTGCCTCCTCAGGAAGCGATTCAAACATTGGTGTATTAAACAATCCAGGGGCAATCGTCATAACACGAATCCCATAACCCGCCAGTTCTCTGGCAATTGGCAAGGTCATCGCAACCACACCGCCTTTTGATGCACTATATGCAGCCTGGCCAATTTGTCCTTCAAAGGCTGCTACGGAAGCCGTGTTAATAATGACGCCTCTTTCACCTTGATCATTCGGATCATTCTTTGCCATTTGTTCAGCAGCCAGACGAATGACATTAAAAGTTCCGACCAGATTAATCTTAATGACCTTTTGGAACATGTCCAGTGTATGGACTCCCTTTCGACCAATCAGCTTGGCGGCAATTCCTATGCCGGCACAGTTAACTGCAGTATTAAAGCTGCCAAATTGTTCAGAAGCGAATGCCACTGCTCTCTGCACGTCTTCTTCTTTTGTTACATCCGTTTTCAAAAAATGAACATTTCCCCCCAGTTCCTTGATTAGATGGCTTGCCCGATCTTCAGCCAAATCTGCAATAAGAACTTTTCCGCCGCATCCGGCTATTTTTCTCACAGTCGCCTCGCCAAGCCCTGAGGCGCCGCCAGTGATAATGGCCCTGCAATCTTTCACTTCCATAGTGAACCTCCTTTAATTAATCAGGTTTATCTATGAAGACATTTCCATTAGGAATGCAGATTTTCCTGCTGACTGGCCGAATTCTCTGCTGCCTATTTATCAATTCCTTGTAAGTGCACAAAAAAACAGCTCCTTTTCAGAAGCTGATTTTCTATGCCAAATACCGATCGCCAAGAATTTCTCTAAGGTGCTGCCTGACCCGATACAATTTTGTTTTGACAGTGTTTGGGTTGAGATGGAGAATGTCCGCTATTTCTCTCTCCTTTAGCCCGTGCTTTGTTTTAAGCAGGAAAACCCTTTTCTGTTCATAGGAGAGGGTATCCACATAAGCGTATATCTGCTCCTCAAGTAAATTGACTTCTGCTTCCTGCCCAGCATCAATATATTTACTTTCCATGCAGTTTTCAAAATCAACAGAATCCTGTATTCTCTCATTTGTCCTTCTTTCTTTTCGGACAAAATCAATCGCAGTTCTGGTTGCAATCGAAGATAACCAGCCCCCCAGCTTTTCCTGATCATCAATGCTGTCCATTTTTTTATATGCTTTGAGCAGCGATTCCTGTACAACGTCCTGTGCAAGATAATGATCCCTAGTAATATTATAAGCAATATGATAGAGCCGTTTATTGTAGAGCCTGCAGATCTCTCTCATATCCATTGAAGGTTTAATCACTATAATCCCCCTCTCCTATAGGTTTCAACATTTTATTGAAGCCGTTCTTTTATAAAGGCTGGAACTGTTTCTTCCGTGAAGCTTTTAATATCAATTGTCCTTTGCTCATCAAAATAGAACGCAATAATATAGTCTCCATCCATGAATCCATCTGAATTCTTCAAGCTGCTTTCTATTTGTTCCTTATCCGTTAATTTGACGGCAGATTTACTATCTCTCATTTCTTCAAAAACTTCTTCATACGAGTACCCTGCTGCAAAATTGATATCGATATCCTTCGCTTTTGCAGCTAAGGCATAAGAGATATCATTGCTGTTCACTCTTGCTTCATTCAATAATGACTTTTCTTCCAGCCATTCCTCAAATCTTGTATAAGAAGGATACCAAGCCATATAAGCTTTATTGCTGTCATTATAAAAAATCTCAATGTGCGCATACGGCTCGTCACTTCCCTGGAGCTCTTCAAAGGAAGCAGAATCAACTTCTTCAGTCAATATCTCAATAGCCTCTTTTAGATCTTTATCGTCTGTAATGACCGCCCGCTTAGTAATAGGCCCAGTTGGAGTAATCGTTAATTTCGTTGTATCATCTGCTGAAACCTGATAAATTTCATTTGTTGCCTTTTTATATTCATCCGATTCATAAATTAGTTTAAGAAATGGCTTGTATTCCTTTTTATTAATCCTGTAATCGCGGACTAGCTTTTCGCCATTCTTCAGTTCATACACGATAAAAACTGAATCACGGCCCGGAATCTGCGCTAGTCTGTTTTCATCCTTTACAATCGTCTCATGAAATTTTCTGACCAAATCAATATTTTCGTATTCTTTCAAATATAAGGGTTCCTCATGATCGATATCACTATAAAGGTAAAAACTCTCGCTAAAATGAACCCGCTCAATTTCATTGCCCCGTGGTATGCTTTTTTCATATTGAGTAAAGTCAAATTGAAATATGATGAATAAAGCCGCCATTAGAGCCGTGTATGCCATCAATCCTTTCACATTAATGGTCACACGCCATGATTTTTGCAGAACCATTTCGGCGGCCGCATACCCAATCAATGCTCCAAACAGATATCCAGCTATAAGCCAGCTCATGCCGCCGCGCATCTCACCGAAATACCCTCCCCCTAAAAGCATCGTGCAAAAAGTTACACTATATTTAAAAATGGGCTTTGTAATCGGAAAAACCAGGGCATGGGAGACAGCCTCCATCCTTCTCCTTTTATAGATCTGCAAACCAAGACAATACAGAGACAAAATAAGAAAGAGATAAATGGCAGTCTCTACGCTTGAGGGAGTACGCATGTTCATCTGAGTCAGTGCAATCAAGGGAGAAAACTTCTCAAATTTGCTTGCCATATAATATTGGTCTGGATAGCCGAATAAATAGAATGGCAAATTAATAGAGACTAAAATGATCAGGCCTACAGGGAGCAAGAGGAAAATATACGTTAAGGCACCTTGTACGGCGGATAATCCCGTCAGCATTCCCACAGAAACTCCTGCCAGGTAAATCACAATATTAAATAAAAGAGTGATGCCCACCCAATTGAATATCTCCCCAATTGAATAGAACTCCTGCAAATTCATGGGCTGGTAAAGTATCAGGACTATTAAAGCAATGAGTATAACCGGCGAAATTAATAGCATGATTCCAGTTAACGCATACTGATGGAAAATGGATGCCCGCTTGACTGGGAGGCTATGAATTAAATCGCTATATTGTTTTACCTGCGTGTATCTGAATAAGAACACAGACAAGATCACCGGTACTGATATATTAAAAATAAACTGGAGCTGGAAGTTGTATTGAAACAGATTGTCAATGTCCAGAAATTTCCGCTGTTCCTCTGAAGAATTCATTATTATATCAAGTGGAATAGCGAAGAACAGACCGAGAAAATATACAATGGAAACCCAGCCGACACTTCTGAAAATCGTTTTTAAAATTTCCCTTTTAACCAAGGATGTTCTGGACTGCATATCCAATGTCCCCCATTTCATAAATGAAGATCTCCTCTAATGTAAGGGGAAGCATATCGAAAATCACTGGCTTAAATTGTTCTACATATGACGATATTTCCTTCGCATCTCCCTTTACAATGCAGATCATAATGCTGCCTCTTTTTTCTTTATGAAGGATTTTCAGCGGATCGAAAATGGCTGGTACAGATCCTTTAAAAGCCACTTGAATCTTGTGTGTATCTGTTTTAAGGTCATCCAGGTCTTTTTCCAGGATCATACGCCCTTTATGCATGATGCCAATATAATCACATAAATCTTCCACTTCACGCAGATTATGAGAAGAAATAAGGATGGTCATTTCTCTTTCAGCAACCTCATCTATTAGCAGGCTTTTCACTTTCTTTCTCATGACCGGGTCAAGCCCATCCATAGGCTCATCCAAAATTAAAACTTCCGGCCTGGCAGACAAAGCCAGGATAAAAGCAGCCTGCCTCTGAATGCCTTTTGAAAATCTATGAATCTTTTTATGTATGTCCATTTCAAAAATAGCAGCAAGTTCTTCAAAGCGGCCGTCATCCCATCTGCTGTAAATATTTTGATAAAATTGTGCCATTTGCTTAACTGTATATTGAGGCAGAAAATAGGGATGATCCTGAATAAAAAACATCTTATCTTTAATTACCGGATTTTCGAAGACCGGCTGGCCGTCAATGGCCACAGACCCTTCATCCTCCGCATAGATGCCTGCCATAAGCTTCAAGAGCGTTGTTTTCCCAGCTCCATTGGAACCAAGCAAGCCGTATATGGACCCTTTATTGACTTCGATGCAGACATTTTCGACAGCATCCATCTCCTCGAATGATTTACGTACATTACGGATTTTGATCATCTTCTATCCCTCCCCCTATAGCTGCTTCTAATTCCTGAATCATCTTAAATAATTCATCTTTTGTGATTCCAAGATATATAGCTTCTGATAAAAGCTTTGAAAGCTCAATTTTCACTTTTTCTATTTTTTCGCTGTTCAGATTGGGAGTCGCTGGACTGACAAAACTGCCCTTCCCCTTTATAGAATAAATATAGCCCTGGGATTCAAGTTCCCTGTATGCCTTTTGAATCGTATTGGGATTGATTGTCAGCTGATGGGCCAGCGTTCGAACGGAAGGCAGCTGTTCATCTGCTGTTAAGACCTCGGTGATGATCAGCTCTTTAAGCCGCTCAACCAGCTGTTCATATATAGGCTTTCGGCTCCTTACGTCCAATTCAAACATGCTTACCCTCCCATCTGTATGCAGTGTACTATCATTCATAGTACAGTTAATACAGTTAGATTATATTACAAGTAATTGGAAAAGAGAAGAGGAAAATTAAAATTTTTATAAAAAGAAAAAACTGGCTCAGCCAAAGGGCTAAACCAGTTATAATTGATTATTTAGCTGATTTCACATTCACCGGAGGCGGAGGCAAAATCATGTTGGAGCGTCTATTGTTTGTTGCGATGATATAAACAGCTGCGACTGCGATGCCAACCGCAACGAAGGAACCAAGATTGAAAATTCCTTTTTGCGAATACCATACAATCGAGTAGCCTACTGACCCAGCCAGCAATGCATAATAGAAGAATGGGAAAAGGGTTTTACGAATGACAGCGCCTTCTTTTCCAACAAGACCAACAACAGCTGATGCAGCAACCACGTTATGGACACATATCATGTTTCCAGCTGCTCCGCCGACTGCCTGAAGGGCTACAATCCAGGTTGCATCCACTCCAATCTGTGAACCAACATCATATTGGAATAGAGAAAACATCATATTACTGACAGTATTACTCCCCGCGATAAAAGCACCAATACCTCCTATAAACGTTGCGAAGAACGGCCAAAATTCTCCAGCAAGAGCTGCTGCACCATTTGCGAGCTCGATCGGCATCTGATTATAGCCAGCCTCTCCCCCGCCGGTATTGATGAAAACCTGTACCATCGGAACAGTGAAAATTAAAGCTGTTGAAGCAGCAACAGTTGTTTTTCCTGAATCTGCCCAGGCTTTTTTGTATGAACTGGAATTCATTCCATGAATAAAATAGGTGATAACGGATACAAGAATAAAAATGGTACCCGGCAAATACAGCGGCTGGAAACTTGAGGTGATGCCGGAATCAAAAATGTTTTCAAACTTAACAGTCCACGACTGAAGCCACCCTAAAAATGGAAGCGATTTCAATCTCGACAATACTAAAAACAGACCTACTAAAACATAAGGAGTCCAGGCACGCATCATGGTCATGCTTCCGCTTTTGTGAGCAACTGCTTTGATTTCAAGTTTGCCGGTCCACTCCGGATCCCACTTGGATTTCTCTTCAAAATCCCAAACCTGATCCTTAGGAGGCATAAGAAATCCTTTTTTAGCCGCAAAAACAACAATTGCTAAACCAGCTAATCCTCCAATCATAGACGGGAATTCAGGTCCAAGAACATTTGCAACAATTACATAAGGGATTGTCATGGCAAAAGATGCGAACAGGGCAAACTTCCAAATCTTTATCCCTTCTGTAAATGATTTGTTCTTGCCAAAGAATCTTGTCATTAAGGCTACTACAAATAAAGGAATTAATGTGCCTGCAATCATATGAAGAATAGCTACTTGTCCGGCAATTTGCGTTACCAGGCCAAGCAGATTATCTGTAAGGCTCGCATTGCCAGATAAACCGGTCTGCACACCAACGAGCATCGGAGTGCCTACTGCACCGAATGAAACTGGTGTGCTTTGAATGACCATCCCGGCAATTACAGCTGCCATAGCCGGGAAGCCCAGACCAACTAATAGCGGTACAGCTACTGCTGCAGGAGTCCCAAACCCGGATGCGCCTTCAATGAAAGATCCAAACAGCCAGGCAATGATAATCACTTGAATTCTGCGGTCAGGAGAGATATCGGTAAATCCCTGGCGGATGGTCTTTAAGCCGCCGCTTTCCTGCAGAGTATTCAGAAGCAGAATTGCACCAAAAATAATGTATAGTAGTGTTCCGGCGACAACCAGGCCATTAATGGATGCAGCCGCCACTTTTGCACCCGACACCTTCCAGACAAATAGCGCCAGGACAACCGCTACAAGGTACGAGATGGGCATGGCCTTACTTGCCGGCCATCTCAGTCCGACAAGGAATACTGCGACTGCGATAATTGGCAATAATGATAATAAAGCTAACATTCCAGTACTCATTAATTACTTTTCCCCCTTTTGTTTTGTAATAGCGAACAATAATTGCACTTTGTTGCGGACTGCGAAACATGTTATATAACTATAATTGTTTTGTTATACAACAATGAACCAAGCTTATTTTTATTATACAAACATTTTTCATAATTTCAATAATATTTGGAAAATTTAATCTATGTATTTACACAAAAATATTTGTATGTATATACAAAAAAATTAGCCCAATATATCTTTTTATCAAGATATATTGGGCTAATCCTAACTTATTCGGCTGACATGTCCCAGCCGGGCGGAAATCCCTTGTCCTGTTCTTACCATTATAGATTTTAATGCATCAAGGCGATCACTTGTCATCCTCATTGTCGGGCCTGAGATACTGACTGCAGCAATGACTTTGCCGAGGTGGTCAAAAATAGGAACAGCAACACAAGTAATCCCATATTCATTTTCTTCCAGATCAAGGGCATATCCATTTTGCCTCACCTGCCCCAATTCTTTCATAAATTCATCTTTATCTGTTATGGTTTTATCTGTATGGACCGGCATCCCTTTTCTTTCAAGGATATCAAAAACAACGCTTGAAGGCAGATGAGCCAGAATAGCTTTGCCGACAGATGTGCAATGCATCGGAGCGCGTTTTCCGACTTTAGAATGCATCCTTAAAGTCTCATTGCCCTCAAGCTTCTCGATGTACACAACCTCTCCCTGATCATAAACGACCAAATGAATGACTTCATTTGTTTCATTTTCCAGCTCCTGCAGAAAAGGTCTTGCCTCTGCACGCAAATCGATTGATTCCAGCAGTTTTGAACTGATCTCCAGAAATTTATACCCTAATTTATACTTGCCGGTTTCGCTATCCTGTTCTATATACCCGTACTGAACAAGAGTTGAGAGAATACGATAAACAGAGCTTTTATTGATATCAATCTGATTGGCAATTTCCGTAACGCCAAGACCGCTTTTTTTCAGGCTGATCAATGTAATAATATCCAGTGCCCTGCTGACGGACTTGACCATGTTTTCTCTTTCCACAACACTCACCTCTGGTGCAAAAACCTTAATCCATTACAAATAGATTATACCGTTTTTGCGCTTTCACGTGCCACTGCAAAGGTATTCCGCAGAGTTCCAATCTCTTTAATCTCACATTCGATAACATCGCCAGACCTAACCATCTCAGCTCCAACAGGACTTCCTGTAAGGATTACGTCACCTGGCATCAGAGTCATGACATTAGTCAGGTAGGAAATCATTTTTCGGATAGGGATGATCATTAACTCTGTGCTGCTGTTCTGCTTCTCTGAGCCGTTTAATTTTGCCTCAACTTTAACCTGAAATGGATCCAGGTCTGTTTCGATTACGGGACCAAGCGGAGTAAATGTGTCAAAGGATTTGCCAATTGTCCAATGTCCATCATTATGGAAGAATTGCGGTGCGGTAACATCATTCCCCACTGTGTAGCCAAAAACATAATCAAGCACATCTGACTCTGCTACATTTTTAGCTTCTCTGCCAATGACCACTGCCAGTTCTGATTCGAATTTCACTTCTTCAATGCCTTCAGGAATGATAATATCCTCATCAGGCCCTATAACAGAAGATACAGGCTTAAAGAAGAATACAGGAATTTCCGGCAGTGTCTCAGGCAAATCTGATTTCACTGACACATAGTTAGCTCCAATTCCAATAATCTGATTTGGAACCAGCGGTGCAAGCTGCTTAGCTTCATCCTGCGAGAAGCTTTGGCCAGTATACTCCCAATCTCCAAAAATATCACCTTTAATTTCTTTAAATATGCCACCCTCAGACACTCCTGTATGTACTGCTCCTTTAACTTCAAATCTTGTAAATTTCATCTTTTCCCCTCTCCCTTCAATTACTTTAAGTCTGCAGCTCTTTAGAAAAACAGGGCACATGCATGCCCTGTTCTAATACTATTACTGTTTAACAGCATACTTAGACTTCGCTTCAAGACGGCGGCGGTGCAAAATCGGTTCTGTATAGCCATTTGGCTGATCATAGCCCTCAAAAACGAGGTCACATGCTGCCTGGAATGCAACCGATTGATCGAAGTCAGCAGCCATTGGGCGGTATGCGGGATCTCCACTATTTTGTTCATCTACAACCTTAGCCATTTTCTTTAGTGTCTCAAGCACTTGCTCCTTCGTGCAGATTCCATGGTGCAGCCAATTCGCAACATGCTGGCTTGATATTCTTAATGTCGCACGGTCCTCCATTAAACCAATATTATTGATATCAGGAACTTTGGAACAGCCGATGCCCTGCTCAACCCAGCGGACAACATATCCCAGAATACCCTGTGCGTTGTTATCCAGTTCTTCTTGAACTTCCTCTGGATTCCATTGTGGATTTTCAGCAACCGGAATCTGCAGGATTTCATCACGAAGGTCTGAAATTTCTTCCAGCAGCTGTTTTTGCACCTTTTGGACTTCCACCTGATGATAGTGTAAAGCATGAAGGGTGGCAGCAGTTGGAGACGGTACCCAGGCAGTATTGGCTCCAGCGTTCAGATGGCCGATCTTCTGCTCCATCATATCAGCCATCATATCAGGCATAGCCCACATACCTTTTCCAATTTGCGCGCGGCCTTGGAAGCCTGTTTCAAGGCCTGTATTGACATTGGATTTTTCATAGCCTTTTAGCCAAGCTGTTGCCTTCATGTCATTCTTGCGGATCATTGGGCCAGCTTCCATGGAAGTATGCATCTCATCCCCAGTTCGGTCCAGGAAGCCGGTGTTTATGAAGACGATGCGCTGCTTTACTTCACGGATGCAGGCTGCAAGATTCAAAGATGTACGGCGCTCTTCATCCATTACACCAATTTTTAATGTATTTCGCTCTAGTCCGAGCAGATCTTCTGTCCGGTCAAATAACTCGTTTGCAAAAGCAACCTCCTTGGAACCGTGCATCTTTGGCTTAACGATATAAATGGAACCTTCTGATGTGTTTTGGTATGGGCCATTTCCAAGCAATGTATGCTTGCCAATCAGGCTGGTAACTACTGTATCCAGGATACCTTCCTGCACTTCATTTCCATCAGCATCCAAAATGGCGTTAATGGACATTAAATGTCCGACATTTCTGACAAACATCAATGAGCGTCCAGATAATGAGAACTCATTTCCATCAGGAGAAACATACGAACGGTCGGGATTTAGTGTACGTGTCATTGATTTAGCGCCCTTTGTAAAGTTGGCGGAAAGGTCGCCCTTCATTAAACCAAGCCAGTTGCGGTACACAAGAACCTTGTCTTCAGCGTCAACTGCTGTTACTGAATCTTCACAATCCATAATTGTGGTAATTGCAGCTTCAAGCAAAACATCCTTTACTCCGGCATCATCCGTTTTTCCAATTGGGTGGCTTCTGTCAATTTGAATTTCAAAATAAAGGCCATTATTCTTTAGAAGTACCGCAGAAGGCTGATCCTGCTCTCCCTGGTATCCGGCAAACTTTGCTTCTTCTTTTAGATTTGCAGTTTCACCATTGTTAAGTAAAACAGCCAGCTTATCGTCTTCCACTTTATATTGAACAGCGTCTTTATGAGAACCGCTTGACAGAGGAACGGTTTGATCAAGGAATTCCCTGGCAAACGCAATAACCTTTTCTCCCCTTACAGGATTATACCCGCCGTCTCTATTTGCCCCGTTTTCTTCACTGATTGCATCTGTGCCGTAAAGTGCATCGTATAAGCTTCCCCAACGAGCATTTGCTGCATTGATCGCATAACGCCCGTTATTAACTGGCACGACCAATTGAGGGCCAGCCTTCACAGCTACTTCATCATCCACGTTTTCTGTAGTAATTTTAAAATCTTCGGCCTCTGGCTCAAGATAGCCGATCTCTTCTAAAAATAATTTATAGCTATTAAAATCAAAATCTTGATTTTCTCTGTGCCAAGTGTTCAGTTTATGCTGAATTTCGTCACGCTTCGCCAGCAATGCTTTATTTTTAGGCGACAGATCGTTTATAAGCGCTTCCAAACCTGACCAAAATGGTTCCTGATCCACTCCGCTTCCCGGCAGAGCTTCGGAATTGATAAATTCATAGAGTTCACTTGCAACTTGCAGGCTTCCTGTTTTCACATAGTTTCCCATTATTCATTTCCTCCTTTGGTTGCTGCTTTATCATTATAAATTTAATGCGGTTGCCGATCCTTGTTTCTTATTACGAAACGGCGTTTCTAACTTTCTCTTAAAAAAATAATAGCATGTTTCCAAATGGATTTTCAATAATTTTCACACAACTTTATTCTTCTCTAATTGATAAGGCTTGATTTATGTTTTCAACATTCGGTAAATGCCCAGCCTTCTTCTAATGAAGGCTGAACAATTCTTATGAAATTGCCTGGGCCTTCATCTCTTTTTTGATTTCAGCACATCTGCTCGGCGATGGGAACAGCTTTCCAGCATTCAGCAGATTATGAGGATTAAAGACTTCCCGGATTTCTGTCTGGGCCGCAATTTCTTCTTCTGTGAAAACAAATCGCATTTCTTCCCGCTTTTCAATGCCTACACCATGTTCTCCAGTTATGGTCCCTCCAACATCGGCGCAGACTTTTAGGCACTGGCTTCCAGCTTTAAGTGCTTTCTCTGATTCTCCTGGTTTCCTTGCGTCAAAAAGAACTAGAGGATGGAGGTTTCCGTCTCCTGCATGAAAAATATTGGCAATCCTTAATCCCGATTCACTGCTAATCTGGTTAATTCTGCTTAAAACTTCAGGCAGCTTGCTTCGAGGGATGACCCCATCCTGAACCAGATAATCAGGAGAAATCGCTCCCATGGCACCAAAGCCTGTCTTACGGTTCGCCCACCATCTTGCTCTTTCCTCTTCACTTCCGGCCGCCCGGACTTCACGGACATTCCTCTTTCTGCACACCTCAAGGATTTGGTCGATCTGTTCCTCAATTCCCGCAGCAATTCCATCCACTTCAATTAAAAGAACTGCTTCTATATCTTTTGGATGGCCTACAGGAAAAGCAGCAGCTTCCACCCCTTCAATAGCTGTCTTATCCATCATTTCAAGAGCTGCTGGTACAATACCCGCAGATATTATATCTGATACTGCCTGGCTTCCATCATCAACCCGATCAAAGTAGGCAAGCACAGTCTGCTTTCCTTCAGGATTTTTCAGTACCCTCACAGTTATTTTTGTCACAATGCCAAGGGTCCCTTCAGAACCTGTAATCAGACCCAGCAAATCATATCCGGGAGCATCGGGAATACCGTTTTTGCCAATTTCCACTATTTCGCCATTAGGCATGACCACTTCAAGTCCAAGAATATGGTTTGTAGTAACTCCGTATTTCAGACAATGTGCACCGCCAGCATTTTCTGCAACATTGCCTCCAATAGTACAGCAGTATTGGCTGGATGGATCTGGTGCGTAATAATAGCCTTTATCGGATATTGAATTTGTGAGTTTCAGATTTACAAATCCAGGCTCCACAACGGCTCGGCGATTTTCCAGATCAACGCTAATAAGCTTTTTCATCCTAACCATACTGATAATTATTTCCCCATTAAGAGGTATGGCTCCTCCGCTCAGCCCTGTTCCTGCTCCCCTGGCCAGGAAGGGGAGATTGTTTTCTGAGCAGTATTTAACAATCTCCGCCACTTCCTGTGTATCCTTTGGAAAAACGACTGCCTTAGGAAGGTGCTTATGGATCGTAAAGCCGTCACAGTCATAAGCAACAAGGTCTTCTTTCTGATAAAGAATGGAACGGGCCCCCCCCACAATTTCAGCCAAATTTAAAATGTGTTTATCCTGTGATTTAACCCGATCTTTCGCTCTCACTCTTTTCCCTCCTTCACACGGTCTTCCTTCTGATAAGCCCAGTCAAGAAGCTGGACAGTATGGACAATTTTCTGATTTCTGCCATATTTTTGCACTCCCATTGCCATTTGCAGCATACAGCCGGGATTTCCCATTGAGATCATTTCCACATCATCTGGAACATTTTCCATTTTGCTTTCAAGGACCGCATTGGCCATTTCCGGATTGGTAATATTGTATATTCCTGCACTCCCGCAGCAGCGGTCTGAATTTGGCATGTGCACCATGTCTACACCAGGAATATCAAGGAGAATATCGCGCGGCTGCTGGCGGATTCCCTGTCCATGCGCTAAATGGCAGGCATCATGGTAAGTAATTCTAGTGTTCATTTCAGCCTTTGGCTTTTCATAGCCTGTATCATGAAGAAATTTTGAAATATCCTCTACCTTTTCAGAGAACTCTTCTGCTTTTGCATGCATTTCCGGGTCTTCCTTAAATAATTCTGCGTATTCCTTCATCATGCACCCGCACCCGGCAGCATTAACAATCACTTTATCAAAGTCTTTAAATGCTTCCATATTCTGTTTCGCCAGCTTCCTGCCCATATCACGGTCTCCCGCGTGAACATGCAAGGCTCCGCAGCATGTTTGGCTCTGGGGTATGACAACATCATTTCCATTTCGGGTCAGTACATTTATGGTGGATTCATTAATATCACTGAACATGACATCCATTACACAGCCAGTCAGCATCGCAACTTCCTGCTTTGTCTCCCCTTTTGCTTTTATTACTTTTACATCTTTATATTTCTTTTTTACAGGCTCTTTCACTTCAGGCATGATGGATTCCATATCGACAAGGTGCTGCGGCATGATATAGATTAATTTGGTTTTCCGGATTGCTTTTTGCACGCCGCTTTTTTGGTAGAATTTCAGAAGGCCGCCGAGCGTATTTAAGCGATTCTGGTGCGGGAAAAGGTCATGAAGAAAAAACTTGCTGATGGCTCCTTTTACACCAGTCAATGGCATCGCCTGCCGAATCTGGCCCCGTGCTTCCTCAATCAAACCGCCAACATCGACATCAGCTGGGCATGCAGTTGTACAGGCGCGGCAATCCAGACATTGAAATACTGGGTCCATGAATTGCTCATTTACTTGAAGCTTCCCTTCAGCCACAGATTTGATTAGGTGTACACGCCCCCGTGGAGAATGCTGTTCCTGACCTGTCTGTTCATATGTCGGGCATGATTCCAGACACATGCCGCAATGGACACAGTCAGCCCATTTCTTTTCATCTGGCGGATCGCTCCATAAATAGTTTCCCAATCCCGACGTACATGGCGGTTCCTGCTTTAAATCGAGTTCCCGGACACTCATTTAAATCCCTCCTATGAATCTGTTTGGGCTTAATGTTTTATTTGGGTCGACCTTTGTTTTAATCCCCTGGAGCAAAAAGAAATAAGAAGGTTTATTTCCCCATACATCCACTTTTTTCCGAAGTTCAAATGGCAGGTGTTTTGCAATCGCGTATCCTCCATCTTTTTCAGCGGTCTGCCTTACATGTACAGCGGCATTGGCGACATCTGGCTCTGCTCCTCTAATGGTCACTTGACTCAATCCATGGCCCAGACCTCCATGTGATTCGATTTTCACATTGAATTTATCCTGGAGCAGTTCAGTTTCCTTTAATACTTTTACCGCGTCGAGATTAACTGTTCCAATTTTAAGGGAGGCTTCAGTTTGGATTGGCAATTCCTCATCTGCCCCATTAGGGATGTGCCTATAAAAGCGGTTCCAAAACAAATCCGCTTTTTCCTTAGAGCTTATACTCAATTTCGCATCTTTCGGCAGCATATTTCCCACAAAAACTTCCTGATAACGTACTGAACTCTCCACATCTTCAAAACTCATGGCAACGGTGAAGGAATTTATTCCGGCAAGCTTATCTGAAAGTGCCGGATTTAGCAGCTCAAGCGAAACCGGTTCAATCATAGAATCCAAAACCTTAACTGCAAACGCCTTTATTTCCTCAAGATCTCCTGTTGGGAACGAAACGAGAACCAAACTCTCACATTTAGGAATTGGGCGAAGCTTTAAGGTAATTTCAGAAATTACACCAAGTGTGCCCATCGATCCTATAAACAATTTATTCATGTCATAGCCGGCAACATTTTTTACAACTCTGCCGCCGGAGCGTATTACCTTTCCATCCGGATAAACAGTCCTTAATCCAATGACTGCATCACGGGCTGAACCGTAGCCCAATCTTTTGGGTCCGCTTTCATTTGCTGCAATGACTCCGCCTATTGTGGCATTTTGTGGCCAAAAAGGATCGAGAGATATTTTTTGATTATGTTTTGCCAGATATTCCTGAAGGTCTTTAAAGCGAGTTCCGGATCTTACTGTTACTGTCATATCACCAGGTGTGTGTTCCACAATCCCTGTATATTTTTCAAGCGATACAAGAAGATCCGCTTTTTCATTTAAACCTCCGAATCCACGTTTTGTGCCACCGCCCATAATGTTGATGGTTAGACCATTCAAATCTGCATGCTTAAGTGCCGCTGCAATCTCTTCTTCTGTTTCCGGTAATAAAATCATTTCTCCTGAGTTGCCAAATGGGCTTGAAACTTCATTTTTACTTATCTGGTCTTCTCTAAAATAAGTTTTTAAAACACTTATCGATTCTGCTGCAATCAACATATCCACCCCGCTTGTTTCGTAATAGCAAACAACGTTTCTAATAAATTTCAAAAAAACTTTAACGTTCCTGCAGGATACTCATTTGCAAAAATTTCTCAACCAGCTCTAAATGTTCAATCATATTCTTATGCGCCTGATCGGGCTGCTTATTTTTAATAGACAAATAGATACCCAGATGCTGCTCTTCAATCTTTTTTGCGATATCATCTCGTGTTTGAAGATATTGATGGAAATCGATCATGGATTTTTTCAATGTTTCAGATATAAATTGCACAAATTGGATAAGTATATCATTGCCTGCTGCATGGGCAATCGCCATATGAAACTGATAATCCTCCTCCCATCCATGGATGGCTGCATCGGAAATCAGCTTATTCATCTTCGCCAAATCCGCTTCCGACCGATTTGCGGCTGCCATTTCAGCGAGACCCGTTTCAACCATTTTTCTTGCCTGGAATAACTCGTGGATGTCTTTAATGCCAGGATGCAAATGAGGACTTTTAAAAAGCTTTGATGAATCAAATCGGGATATATAAGTGCCTTCTCCCTGTTTCACATGCACTATTCCTTTTCCCTGCAATGAGGTTAGAGCATCCCTGACAGCGGATCGGCCGACACCAAACAGTTCGCATAACTCTCTCACTGATGGCAGCTTTTCTCCTGGTTTAAAGGATCCTTTGGCAATCATATCTTCAATTTGCTCTGCAGCAATTTCAGAAATTTTTCGCGTTGAAATCTTTTTTACATTCATTCTCTTGCCTCCTTCCTTGCAGACGTCACATATCTGATATGTTATATGATACTTCCTATTAAATCACGGCAAATTGTAATAATCAATAAAATATTTAGAATTTATTAAAAATTCTTATTGGGGTTTGAACATAGGGTTCATTCGGACAGGTGCAGAAGAAATCCGGGAGGTTGAGTCCGAATACGATGCTCATTCGGACATATGTAGAGGATATCCGTGAAATTGAGTCCGAATACATTGCTCATTCGGACAGATGTAGAGGATATCCGTGAAATTGAGTCCGAATACGATGCTCATTCGGACAGGTGTAGAGGATATCCGTGAAATTGAGTCCGAATACATTGCTCATTCGGACAGATGTAGAGGATATCCGTGAAATTGAGTCCGAATACGATGCTCATTCGGACAGGTGTAGAGGATATCCGTGAAATTGAGTCCGAATACATTGCTCATTCGGACAGATGTAGAGGATATCCGTGAAATTGAGTCCGAATACGATGCTCATTCGGACAGGTGTAGAGGATATCCGTGAAATTGAGTCCGAATACATTGCTCATTCGGACAGGTGCAGAAGATATTTGAGAAAACAAGTCCGAAACTTAGGTCTGATAAAGAAGTTAATACAATCTCCATCTTCGCTGAAAGCAAGAACCTGAAGGTGAAAATCGACTTTCACATTTACAAGCTAAAACAACAATCTAAGTGAAAACAGCAAAAAAACTGACTTCCACGTTTTCACATGAAAGTCAGGTCAATTTTTCTATTCTATAATGCGTACAACTCGGCCATTAAACTTAGTTTTCCAATAGCCGCTGGACATGTTTGCAACCGCAACACCCGTTGAGCTTTGTGAACCGATGAATTTGCCGCCGCCGAGGTAAATGCCTACATGGCCGTCCCTTTTATAAGTATCAAAGAAAACAAGATCTCCCGCTCTCATCTCGCTTGCTGAAACCTGGCGCCCAGCAAATTTAAGAGAATCCGTGCTGGCTCCTACACTGATTCCAGCCTGGGAGAATGCCCAGTGTACAAAGCCTGAGCAATCGAATCTTCCATTGGCGATATCATAAGCATTTCTGCCGCCGCCAAAAACATAAACAGAATTACCGATATATTTATTACCCGCAGTTGTAACAATGCCGATTGCACTGCTGCTATTTACAGTTGGCTTTGGAGCAGAGCTTGCTGACCCTTTTGCTTTTTGGGCAGCAGGAGTTTGCTTTTTGGCAGAAGCTGAACCTGCAGAAGCAGGAGACACTGACTGTGCTTCTGGTGCCGGTGCTGTTTGCGCCGCAATGCTTTGTTCGATTTGAGCAATCATAGAAGCATATTTAACATCTTCACTTTGCAGCTTTGCCTTCTTATCAGCAATAGAATTTTCTTTTTCTTTTAACTGCTGAATTAATGAGCTATTTTGCTGTTTTTGCTCCTCCATGATGGACTGCATGCCTTTTAATTCGGTCATCATGCTGGTCAATCCCGCTAACTCTTCTTCCACTGCAGCCTTCTTTTCTTCAAATGCTTTTTTATCCTGTTCCTGTTCTTCCAGTAATTGTTTGTCTGCCTGAACAAATGTGGTTACTGCTCCGACACGGTCAACAAAGTCACTGAAACTGGAAGCACCAAGAAGAACATCTAAATATGCCACTGTTCCGCCGCTTTCCTGAAAAGATTGTGCACGCTGTTTTAGAATAGCACTTCTCTTTTCGATTCTTTCCTCAATGATAGCCATTTCTGCCTTCAATTGATCTACTTCGGATTTAGTGCTGGCAATATTAGTTTGCGTTTCTGCTATTAATTTATTATTGTCTTCAATCGCCTTTTCAACTTTACTAATTTTAGTATTTAACTCAGCGATTTCTTTAAGTACAGTTACCAATTCCTTATCCGCTTCAGCCAGTGTGGCCTGCAAGCTGGAACGCTGCTGCTGAATTTGGCTTTTTTGATTTTCGAGCTTATTGATTGATTCAGCATTTACACCTGGGATTGAAAAAGCACTTCCAAGCCCAAGGATAATAGTTGTATTTAAAACGAGGAGCCTTTTTCTCAAAGTCATTACCCTGCTTTCTAATATGTACTCGGTCATTTAATCGGCCGTAAGAATATCAAACTATTTATCTATGTATATTTTTTTAAGCGATTACAATAAAAACCTCTAGTAAATTTGTCTTTCCATGGAGGATTATACCATCCTTATTTGACAGACTTGTTATAGAAATATTACAAAAATATTTCAAACGTGACATTAAACCCCTTTTTTCGCCATCCTTATATGACATAATTCCCTATTTTACTGAGAGAAGATATCCAACGACAGTTGTGTGCTGCATTCCAGAAAAATAAAAAAAAGACTGGAATCCGGATGATATCTTCCAGATTTCAGTCTTTAATGAATAGAATAATACTTTTTAATCCATAAACTTGCTTTGAATATCCTGATCGAACACGAATACCGACATTCCAAAATCACGTTCGATATCAATATCCACAAACAGGTCTATTAGTCTTGCCTGCAAAAATTCTTCCATTTCTGCCGGCCGGTTTTTTTTATACATTTCCTTGACCATTTCTGTTCTGGCAGCCCGAAGCATTTGTTTCCCCTCGTCTGCACTTGCTATGAATTTTTCCACAGGAGATAAATTACCTTCCATTTCACATATAGCCCAATGTTTGCAGAAAGTTGTCCTAACTTTACTAGGTCCTTTGCCCATATGTTTTTTTCGGAAAGAGCGCACTAAATTACTGAATTCTGCTTCATACTTGTTCATAATCAACCCTCATTAACCTATTTTCATGTATAATCCCAATTATACATGTCCAATGCAGGTTTCACTTTAATAAGTTAATCAATTAATACAATTATTGTCAAACTATAAGTCTAAATTTCTTGTTTAACTGAAATTATATGCTAATATTTTGTTAGTCAAAAGGTTCTAGGAGGAAGAATTATGGATATTCTAAGCAGCAGAAAAATTATCAGATTTCAGAATGGAGTTCTGCAGGAAGCAGAAGATTCTATTGTTTCCGAACATCCTCTCACGATTCATCTAAATGGAGAAGAGTTCGCAACAATGGTCTGCAGCCCAGAGAATATTCGGGAATTAACAATCGGCTTTTTGGCTTCTGAAGGCTTTATCAGGAGATTTGAAGAAATCAAGGATATTCAAATAGATGAAAGCAAAGGATTTGCATATGTGGAGTTACATACCCAAACTTCTACAGCAAGCCATGAGTTCCATTCCAAGCGGTTTATTGGTTCATGCTGTGGAAAGAGCAGGCAATTTTACTTTCATAATGATGCCAGGACAGCCAGAACTTCTACATCTAAGCTGACTTTGTCTCCAAACCAGTGCATTTCATTTATGAAACAGCTTCAGGATGGCAGTCTGACTTTCCAAGAAACCGGTGGAGTACATAATGCCGCCTTATTTTCTGCAGATGAAATGATTGTCAGCAGAACAGACATTGGCCGTCATAATGCTCTGGACAAAATCCTTGGGTACTGTATTGAGAACAGGATTCCTGTAAGGGATAAAGTCATTGCATTCAGCGGCCGAATCTCTTCTGAAGTTCTGCTAAAAGCCGCCAAAATCGGTGTAGGCATCATTCTATCAAAATCAGCTCCGACTGATCTGGCCATAAAGCTGGCAGAAGATCTCAATATCACAGCTGTTGGCTTTATTCGCGGTCAGTCTTTTAATGTTTATTCTCATCCGGAAAGGATCGTTTCAGGGAAGAAAAATTAATAAAAAGAGGAACATATTTATTACTAGCTAGAAACCAAGGTGTTTGTATGCACCTTGGTTTCAATTTTAAATTAATTTTTTCAGACAATAAAAAAAGCCAATCAAGTTCTGATCGGCTTTTCACACTGTAATCAATTTAATTATACAATGGAACCGGAGGATCAATTCCTAATACAGGCTGTCCATCAACTGTTAACCATATATAATAATGATCAATCTCAGTTTTTAGAATCACTTCAATTTTTGCGATTAATTTTTCTTGCATTTCAAATGATAACCTTGCTGTTTCCTCTCCTAATGGGACATCTTTCAATCCCAGCAAATCAGCAATTTTCCTTGCATCTTCATAGGAAACTTCGACATATTTATCATACTCCGGTAAATATGCAGCCTCTGCAGTTTTAATTCCTAAAGCGGCAGTTAAGAATACTGCCATTAAAATAAACCCAATCTTTTTCATTTTTTTCCCCCATAAATTTAAATTTGATCTATAAGCTCCAGGAAAACATCCAGAATTTCAGGATGATACATGGTTCCACGGTAATTCAATAATTCTTTTTTAGCTTCTTCCTTACTCCTGCCCTTTTTGTATACTCTATCCGTCGTAATAGCATCATAAGAATCAATAATCGAAATGATCGAAGCTTCAATAGAAATCTCGCTGCCTTTCAATCCCTGAGGATAACCTTTTCCATCAAATCTTTCATGGTGCTGCTCGACTACCTTTCCTGCATCTATCAAGAGTGGCAGTCCAGTTTCCTCTAGTATTTCTCTTCCGAAAGCAGAATGTTTCTTCATTGTCTCCCATTCCTTTGGAGTGAGTTTACTGGGCTTTTGCAATATTTCCAGAGGTATGCGCAACTTCCCAACATCATGTAGAAAAGAAGCTAAATTCAAGTTTACTAGTTGCTTAGAATCTAACTCTAGTGTTTTTCCAACCAGCATAGAAAGCTTATTAATTCTTTGACAGTGATCTCTGGTATATCCATCTTTTTCTTCAATTGAAATTGATAACTCCATCATTTCCTTTGTTACCTTACTATAATGAAAAAAAACTGGTCTTGAAGTTACATAAAGAAATTCAGTGGTAGCTGCTGCTTCAAAAACATAATGTTCTTCTACTGGTGCCCTAAAAAAAGAACTCCCTGTTTTTATTTTCTTGGTTTCATTTCCATTTCTAAGAATTAATTCCCCTGAAAGTACACATAAATATTCTAATGCTTGCCATCCTTCTTGGGGTTCAATCCCCCACATTGTACCAGGATCAAGCTTATGATAAATTACTTCTGTCCCATCTCCTGAAGCAATCAAGGAGATTTGCAACCCTTTCATGTGGACTGTTTCAATGAAACTATCTTCATTTATAATGCCCACTTTATTACCCTCTTTCTAATACTTCTCAAATGATGTATGTATTGGGTTTGACAATTAAATTTCCTATATTGCCATTCTAGTACATGATTTTCCATTTTTCCACAAAAATTTTGCTATAAAATTGATATTAAAGAGAATATTGACAATATTTAAGGCTATTTGCCTAATTTTATCAATTCCATTAAAAAACCAGTGACCTGAAATGGCGGTCACTGGCTTTCTGTCATTCTCTTTTGTTGGGAGGGACATCTCTTTCGTTTTTCTCCATTTTGTGCATTTTCTGGTCTTCTGGAAGCTGGGTGTTCCTTTCCATGTCACTTGTGTCTTCTCCCATTCCTTTTAGGAAGGTAATCAGAAGCGTAACTGCCCGATTGACTTCTGGATCTTTCAATGCCTTAACAAGGTCAAAATAGCTTGTTTTTTCATCCGTTTCTTTATATTCCGCAACTCTTGCAACACCGGAATTTAACTTTAACAGCAAGGGCTCAAGCTGCCGGACATTAATGGTACCGAGGGTTCCAACCATCAGCAGCAGGTTTTTAATTGTGTTTGTAGCTTCCGGTTTATCCAAAGCTTTAACAAGTACATTCAATACTTTATCTCCCTGTCCAAATAGTCCATTCAATAATGAGAGAACTCCCCGATCATGCATATGGCCTACTGCTGTCAGAAGCTCAAGAATGGAATCCTTATTATCTATCAGGGCATTTTCCACTTCCTCCAGGTCCTTTTTGCGTTTATCCTCTGGGCTTAATTCAAAACGCTTGATGTTATTAATCGCTTTAGCCATGCTGCTTCCGCTCCTTTTTCACCATTTCTCCCGGGAAAATATAATCTTTTCTTGCCCATTTCTTTTGCACGTTCACACCAATCTGCGGCTGCGGATTGCCATAGCGGTGATTGATCCTTGGAAGCGGATTGATCCCTTCTTCACTCAGAATCTCAAGCTTAACCTTTGTCTCCTTGTATGCGGGAGTATCAGTATCCTTGTCGGCATAACTGCTTGTTAATAAATTTATGGCAGCCTCGCCTCTATCATTCATTGGAAGGTAAACTTCCTTTCCTTTAACCCTATCCGTTATATGGCATTTAACTTTAACATTGCCGTACGGTGAAGTCAGGCGGACAAGCGTGCCGTCCTTCAACCCTCGTTCTTCGGCTAATTCAGGTGATACCTCCAGGAAAACCTCCGGTGTTTTCGAGCTGATTCCTTTTGACTTGTAGGTCATATTGCCTTCATGGAAGTGTTCCAGAAGACGCCCATTATTGACATGAATATCATATTCCATTGGGTATTCAAGAGCAGGAGTCCAATCTACTGGAAAAAGTCTTGCCTTGCCATCCGGGAAAGGAAATCCCTCCGTATAGAGGAGAGGACTGTCCGTTCCATCCTCAGCCACCGGCCATTGCAGACTATTGTATCCTTCCAATCTATCATAAGTAACACCTGCGTATAACGGCATAAGTCTAGCTGCTTCGGCCATTATTTCGCTTGGGTGTGTATATGTCCAGCCCGCTCCCAAACGGTTGGCAACTTCAATGATAATCTCCCAATCCGGCTTCGAATCCCCAAGCGGCTCGAAAGCCTGGTAAAGACGCTGAATTCTCCTCTCTGTGTTCGTAAATGTTCCTTCCTTTTCCAAACTTGGACTTGCAGGAAGCACCACATCTGCAAACTCAGCTGTACGGGAAAGGAAAATGTCCTGCACCACAAAGAAATCAAGCTTCTCAAAAGCAGCCTGCACATAATTGATATTTGAATCCACAAGTCCCATATCTTCACCCTTCAGATACATCGCTTTCAGCTGACCTTCATGAATCCCTTCTACCATCTCGTGATTATTCAGTCCGGCTTTTACCGGAAGCTTTACTCCCCATGCATTTTCAAACTTCTTTCTCACATCAGGGTCTGAAACCTTTTGATACCCAGGCAAATTATCGGGGCTGCTTCCAAAATCACCTGCCCCCTGGACATTGTTATGGCCCCTTAAAGGATACGCACCTGCACCAGGCTTGGCGTAATTGCCTGTTACAAGAAGCAGATTTGAAATGGCTGTACTTGTATCACTGCCTCCAAGATGCTGTGTGACACCCATTGCCCATAATGCAGAAACACTATTGGCTTCATGAATCATTTCTGCCATTTTGATTAAATTGTCTTTGGATATCCCGGTCGTTTCTTCTGCAAATTCCAGTGTATATTTCTCCAGGTTTGAAACAAATTCTTCAAGACCATTTACTTTTTCCTGCAGAAACTTCTCGTCCGCCCATCCCTGGTCGATAATGTATTTGGTAATGGCAGAAAGCCAGACCATATCCGTACCTGCACGAGGACGCACAAACAAATCAGAACGCTCTGCCATTTCATGTTCCCTTAAGTCAGCCACAATTACTTTTTGGCCATTGAGTTTCTGGGATCGTTTCACCCTAGTCGAAAGAACCGGATGGGATTCAGATGTATTGGAACCGATAATAAGCACTAATTCGGAGTTTTTAATATCTTCGATTGAACCAGCATCCCCTCCATATCCCACAGTTCGGAATAAGCCTACAGTTGCAGGGGTCTGGCAATATCTTGAACAGTTATCGATATTGTTTGTCCCTATGACTGCCCTGCCAAGTTTCTGCATTAAATACGATTCCTCATTGGTGCATTTAGATGATGTAATAAAGCTCAATGCATCTGGGCCATGCTGTTCTTTAATTTCCGAGAATTTCTGTGTAATCAGGTCCAATGCTTCGTCCCATTCTGCTTCACGGAATGAATCGCCTTCCCTGATTAGCGGCTTCGTTAATCGTTCATCGCTATTCACGAAATCCCAGCCAAATTTCCCTTTTACACATGTAGAAATTCCGTTGGCAGGTGCTTCTGCCTGAGGCTCCACCTTCAGTATTTCGCGACCCTTTGTCCATACGTCAAAGCTGCAGCCGACACCGCAATATGTGCAGACTGTTTTGGTCTTTTTAATTTTCTCTTCTCGCATAGCTGCTTCCATATCGGATATAGTCAGGATGGATCCATATCCTGTTTCAACATTTTTAGTGATATCAATCATTGGACGAAGGGTGTTTTTGGCAATGCCAGTCAGAAATCCGGCTTCCCCCTCCATTCCCTTTTCCATCATGGCATTACATGGGCAAACAGTGGAGCAGTGTCCGCAGGATACGCAGGAAGACTCGTTAATGGGCACATCGTTATCCCAGATAACCCTTGGTCTCTTCCTCTCCCAATCAATGGTAAGGGTTTCAGTAACCTGGACGTCCTGACAGGCTTCCACACATCTTCCGCAAAGAATGCACTGGTCCGGATCGTACCTGTAAAATGGATGAGATTCATCCTTTTCATAAGGCTTCTGATCAAACGGAATGCTTTGGTGATTGATTTTCATCGCCTTAACCGTATTATGTATTTCACATCCCCCATTGTTATAATCACAAACCGTACAATACAGTTCATGATTAAAGAGAATCTTATCCATGGCAATGGTCTGCGCCTGTTTTACATCAGGATCCACAGTATCGATTGCGTCTCCATCTTTAATTTTTGTGGAGCACGAACGCACGAGTTCTCCATTAACAGAAACAATACAGGCATCACAGGTTTCAATTGCACCCAGGCTAGGATGGAAGCAAACCTGGGGAATTTCAATCGAACTATCATTTAATAATTGCAAAACGGTTTGATCCTGCTTTGCCTTCATTTCTATACCATTTATCTTTATATTGAGAGATGCTGGCAAATCAATCATCCTTTCAATGAATCAGTTTCTTTGGTTTTCAGTACCCTTGTAAGTAAAAGTTAAACGTTTAGTTAATGATATTGGCAGATAACTCCAGGCATTCTAATAAAAAAATAATAGCGGACAAAAAAAACGGCTGCATATTACCTTTTCCTTGCCAGGTTAATAGATTATCTTTAAAACTTCCTTTATTTAGCAGATATAAAAATCAGGAGCCCCCCACGGGGACTCCTGATTTTAAAAATATTATTGGCTGCCGTTCTTTTGCAGAACTTTCAGTCCAGAACCCATATCGGATGCAAGTACATAATTGCGGTCTACGAATACACCCCAAATGTTAGACTTGCTTGGAATATAGACACCAATTTCTTCCGGATTGGACGGGTCTGTAATATCCACAGTCCTTACACCCCCTGCATAATGAGAGAGATACAATGTGTTCCCCTGAACCTTTGGATCATGGACCGTTGCCCCTCCAGGAATCTTCTCAGTGAAATCAGTTCTAAAGGTGCTAAGAAGCTTTGGATTGGCCTTATCTTTAATATCATAAATCATTGTGTAGCCATAGGCACTCTCAAAGCCCTCTCTGGTTGGTCCAAATACCTCCCTAGTCTCAATAAGCACATTTCCGCCTTTGGCTAGATCCATAGAATGAGCAGCTCCCTGAACACCGTTGGCGAAATCTGTTCTCCCAAGATATACCGGATTTTTGGCATCGCTGATATCAAGCATGATTGTTCCCAGATCCCAGTACGAAAGGAAGGCTGTTTTGCCAGTTCCATCTGTTTTGACGCTATGAGCAAACGCTGCCCGTTGAATTCCTTCTTCATCAGTCCAGTTATATCCGTCATAATTCCCATCGCTTACTTCAGGAATATAATTGCGCGGGTTAAATTCATAAATAGTTTCAGGTGTTAAAGGATTGGATACATCTACAATATTCACATCCATTTTCTCACCATGAGAATAAAGGTCCGCATAGCAATTTGCGGTCAGCACATAAACATTATTCCCTTGAACTGTCAGGTAAAGTTCATGTGTTCCCCGTGCACCCGATGTATCTTCCCAGAATCCAAGCTCTTTTGGCTCCCTGGGGTTTGTTACATCATATAATACAAATCCTCCTTTTGCATTTGGGTTAGTGCGATCAACCTTTTGAACGCTGACTGCAGCCAAGTCGCCTTTAAAATGCTTTGTATTAACTGTTTTTACTATTACTTTTTCCTGCCAAGTCCCTGGAATATGAGCGAATGACGATACTTCCACAGGGTTTGAAGGGTCTTTCATATCAAAAACACGCACTCCGCCTTCTCCGCCATTTTTCGTATGTGTGCCTACATAGGCAAACCCTTTATGCGCATAAACGTCACCCGATGAATTTTGTACCCCCTCTTTAACTTCTTTTAGCGGCACAGCAGCAACTTCTTGAAGATTACCTGTATTCTTAGTGCCTTCAAGTAATGGTACAGATAATTCGACACCGGCCAGACTATCACCTTTTTCAATACCTCCGCTGAATTCATCATGTGCAAGTGCTGTTGTGCCACCCGCAGAAAGTACAAGAGCTCCAGCTAATGCGGTTTTAATTAAGATTTCCTTTTTCAAATGGATTCCCCCTTAATATAATGCTGCTATGTAGTCGGCACTCTAAGATATAAGTGTCCCGAAATACTGCATTTTTATATTAAAGAAAATTCAGAATTTTATACATCACCCGGATTTCCTATAATTTCTACAAAATAATACATGTCCTCCTTCATCCTATGTAACTATAAAAATGTTCAGTGTATGAGATTTACACTATTTGATTGCAGATTATTCTGCATTTCTATTGTCCCGAAAAAAATGCACCTTCCAATGGAAGATGCCTAAATTTATCTTCTGTTTTTCAGCTTCCTTTTAACAGCAGGGACAACATATTTTTTCACAAGCGAAACACCTTTCTTTGCAATAAACGCTTTTATTAATCTCTTTACGGCCATGAACAGATCCCTCTTTTCGGTTGAACATTACTTTTATATTCATTCCCTTTATCGTTTCCCCTCTAAACATAAAAATAAAAAGCCCTTAAGTACAAGGGCTTACTGCAGATTATAAAGGCAATAGGGAAATATATTCTTTCTCTTTTAACTGCTCTATCATTGTATACCAATCCTGTGGTTTAGCAGATAAAACAGAATAATATTCTGTTAAGAAATTAATGACTAATTCAGCAGGAATTTCGGTGGTTTCTTCATCAGCTGGCATGAAGCAAAAATCAAGTCCCTTAACTGCTTCCCCATCATTTTTCCAAGAAGGATGAAGATAAGGAAAATCAAGCTTTTTATAGCCCATATGAGACAAAACCTCACGGCGGACGAATGGGTTCATTGGCTTGGCACCGCCAAATTCATGGTCTTCAATTCCATAAGGATCGTAGATTTCAGCAAACATGCCATACAGCTCGTTTCCGTTTTTGCGGGCAAGCTCCTCCAGATCCTTTGAGCGATTTTGTGCAAGGAAACGGCCAAGACTTAGGCCCTGCCGTCCAATGATTGTAAAATCTGTCATGGCAATATTCCATTGCGGATAGTAGCGATATTCTGTGGCACCAACCACATCCCCTTCATGAACAGCAACAAATACACGAATCCCCGGATCTTCAAGCGGCTCCTTCCAAAGTTCAAACTCAAGTACTTCTTCAGGAGGAAAGACATCTTTCATTAATTCATGCATTTTAACAAAAAGCGGGTTTTGAATGCTCGTAATTCTAATGTATTCCATAGTACTATCTCCTTTGCCGCTCAGATCTTAAATGGATTCTTCCATTCCATTAAGGCACCGTAATTAAATGACTCTTCATCTTCTAAATAATTTTCTGCCACAGAAAGCGGAGTTCGGCCGCACCGCAGCAAAAATGTGATAACCGGATCTTTCTTCTTCCCATCGATCAATTGCTGGAGATAATCCACGGCTGTCATCTCATGGGCGAATTTATGGTAGCCTGGCATCCGCCCCCCACCAAGCAAGCGATCGAGCCCTAAGTTAATGACCACCTGATACATAGCCTGCATCATTAATTTGCCCAGCCCAAGTTTTCGGAACTTGGGGCGGACACTTATATCAACAATATATAATGTATTGCCTTGAGGACTATGATTGCGAATATAGCCGCTGTCGGTTATTTCTTCCCATGTATGCTTTGGGTGGGAAGGATCAAAATCAACAATCAGCCCGGTTAAAGACCCTGCTAATACTCCTTCAACCTCGATGCATAGTGCACCCTCCGGAAAGAGTTCCACATGATTTGTTAATTGCTCCTTATTCCACCATAAATCTGAAGGAAAAGGCGGCGGAAAGCATTCTGCCTGAATGTCAATTAACTGATCGAAATCCGCTTTAGTATAATTCCTGATTGCAGCTGGCACCGGCTGATCCCCGTCAAACACATAAAATTCGCTTTTATATGCCATTTTTCAGCCTTCGATATTTTCTTTTTCCCAGTCTACATACAGATCCGTTCTGCGGTCGCGCCAAGTCGTAACAGAACCGCGCTCGCGGACTTCATATAAAAGGCTGAGGTCAAGATCGGCAGTCACAATCATATCGTCATTCAACTCGCCTTCCACCATAATCCCCTTTGGCGGAAATGGAATATCATTCGGTGTAATGACGGCTGCCTGGCCGAAATTGGCACGCATAAAGTCGACAGTAGGCAGGGAACCAATTGTTCCCGTGACCACAACATAAACCTGATTCTCAATAGCTCTTGCATGGCTTGTATAGCGGACACGGTGGAAACCATGCCGGTCGTCCGTGCAGGAAGGACAGAAAATAACATCTGCTCCTTTTGCTTTTGCCATACGGACGATTTCCGGAAACTCAATGTCATAGCATGTCAGGATGGCTATTCTGCCTTTATCTGTATCGAATACACGGAGGCCGTCTCCAGGTGACATATTCCACTCATGGACTTCAGTAGGAGTGATATGCAGTTTAGCCTGCTCTTCAATCCGCCCATCCGGATAAAATAAATGAGCCACATTATAAAGACGGCCATCTCTGTTAATAACGTGTGTACCGCCTATAATATGCATTTTTGTATCTTTAGCGAAATTGGAAAATAGCATTTTATACTGTTCTGTAAAACCAGGCAACTCATTAATCGTCAGACTTGTTCCCTGCTCGCTTCCAATGGACAAAAGCTGTGTGGTAAAAAATTCAGGAAATAAGACAAACTCCGATCCGAACTCCTGGGCAGTTTTAATGTAATGCTCACATTGCCTGGCAAACTCTTCAAATGAACGAATAGTGTGCAGATGGTACTGCACAGCGGATACACGAATTTTCAATGTACTCCCCCTCATCAGAAAAATGTATAGATGAGTATCACTCTATCTTTAAAAGATTATCAATGATTTTCCTGCATAGCACAATACTTTTTTAATCGGATTACGAAATTTTTTAATTAACACTATTTTGTTTTACAAACCATACTTTTTGAATTTTATCATCATTAATTTCATACATGGCTATTGCATTAATAGACTCGCCGTTTGCCCTTCCAGTAACATATTCATAATCAATAACTATATTTTCTTTTACCATTCTGGAAATCAGCTCAGCATGCTGATTCGGATTGTTTTTAAAAAGCTGGCTGTACCTTTCCCTCATTTTTTCTTTTCCTCTATACATGACGTCGTTCCCAGGGAATGTCATAACTATTACATCATCACTATATACTCCCAGGAATTCATCAATGTTCTGCTGGTTATAAGCATCAAGTTGCTGCTGAGCAAGCCTTTCTGTTTTTCCTTCCAAATGGGTCACCATCTTTCAATAGTTTTTCTTTCTATCTTAAGGATTTATGGCAAGTCGGTCCAGGTTTGTGCCAAAAAAAAGCATTACCCATAAAAGTAATGTCTTAAGTGTCTATTTTAGTAATTTGCTTAATCCTGATATAAGCCCAATACCTTTTTTTAAATCATTGTTTGCTGCATTGAGTACTTTTAAATATAAGCTTAAAAGGGAAGCGTTTTGTTTCTTTAATTCAGCTACCTCTTTTCGAGTTGTTTTTAATTCGGACTTTATTGCTTCCATTTCTCTTTGCAAGGAAACAAGTTCTCTATTTTCCATATCTGGAATCTCTTCGATTGCTGCTCCATCTTTATCTTCAGGCGGTTTTTGGGAGATTTCTTCAACCAGTCCCATAAGGGAATCATCCTTCAATATCTTATTGGCCATTTTAAATAAAGATCCGAAATTGATATTATTTTCATCCTTCAGTAAGTTAGCTGCAAGTTTTTCTACAGCCTCAGAATTATACAGTTTTGTATTGTTTGCCGGTTTTTCAGATGAATTTTGCTGTTCTTGTTTATTTTCCTCCATTTTTATCCCGTCCTTTTTCGTTTTCACTCACTATTCTATGAAACTGCAGTATTATTGAAATGGACAAACATACAAGGATAAAGAGATTTGCTGATTTCTTCATACGAAAAACCCTGGAATTATACCAGGGTTTTTGTAATTTTGCTTTACGCAGTAGGTGCAGAGCATCCCAAAAGACTGCAAATTGCCTCCACGATGGCACCTTCTGCTGAAGGTACAAGAATACTTGCCAAAAGCAATACAACGGCTAAAAGAATGACAATTAACACCGTTAATGGTTCTACCATGATGATATCCCCCCTTTAAAACCATTTAGCAAGGGAACCCTTACGTAGACATGTTATGTCTAAAATTTGGACATGCTTAAACTACTATCCTATACTGAGAAAAAAGGGCGCTTGTCCAGGGGGGATAACACTAAAAAACGAAAAATATAAAAAGCTATTAGAATTATAATTTGCATAGATCTTTAAAATTACTTAATATTCACTGTATGAGGAAAGCATATTTTTCATCCGTTCAAGAGGAATTTTAGGCATCCATGCAAAACGATACGTGACAAAAGCTGGCCCTCGAGACGGAGAGCCAGCTTATCATTTACTTCTTTTTCAATTCATTTGCCAGAAATTCCACATCCGTTCCAACAATAACCTGCAGACTGGTTTTGCTGAGCCTTATTACCCCTATTGCCCCCAGCTGTTTTAATTGCCCTTCATCAACCAGCGCTATATCTTTCACCTTTAAACGAAGGCGGGTTACACAATTATCGATTTCTTCAAGATTTTCTCTACCGCCTAAAGCCTCCAGATAAGCATCTGCTGCTTCATTATAATTCCCTCTCACAGCGTAATTTTCTTCGAATTCACCTTCTATTTCATCTTCTCTTCCAGGAGTTTTTAAATCTAGTTTCTTTATTAGAAAATAGAAAACCACAAAATACAGAAGGCCATATAGGAGGCCTATCCCCGCAAGCAGTACTGGTTTCTGGGCAATGCCGAAGTTTAGAATATAATCCAGGGCGCCTGCTGAGAATCCGAAACCATGGTGAATATCCAGGGCATAGGAGATGGACATAGCCAGACCTGTTAAAATAGCATGAATTAAATATAGAACCGGTGATAAGAACATAAATAAGAATTCAATCGGCTCTGTAATACCAGTCAGAAAGGAAGTAAATGCGAGACCTGCCATCGCCCCGGCAACCGCTTTCCTTCTTTCCTTTCTAGCAGCGGCAACCATGGCAAAAGCAGCACCCGGCAGTCCAAACATCATGATCGGGAAGAATCCTGTCATGAAAATTCCTGCAGATGGATCTTTAGCAAGAAAGCGCCATAAGTCTCCTTTAATGACATCCCCGGCTGCATTAGTAAACTCACCAAACTCAAACCAGACAAGCGTGTTCAAAATATGATGGAGCCCAACAGGAATTAATAATCGGTTCAGGAATCCGAAGACTCCAACACCTGCGGCACCTGCACCAATAATCCAATCGCCCACACCGTTAATGCCTGCCTGGACCGGCGGCCACACATACCCGAACAAAAATGCAATGACAATCATAGCAAGTGATGTGATAATCGGCACAAACCGTTTTCCTCCAAAGAAACCAAGCCATTCCGGCAGCTTAATATCATGATATTTATTGTATAATAGCCCTGCAATAATACCGGAAATGATTCCTCCAAAAACACCCATATTGACCGTTTCGTTTATCGCCGCGGCACCTTCAGTCAGCACAAAATAACCCACTGCACCGGCGAGGGCAGCAGCCCCGCTGCCATCCTTAGAAAAACCGATGGCAATCCCGATGGCAAACAATAGTGCCAAATGTCCAAAAACAGCATTCCCGGCTGCAGATATAAACGGAATGCCTAAAAGGTCATCCTGTCCCAGCCTAAGCAAAAGTGCAGCAGCAGGCATGACTGCAATCGGCAGCATTAAAGACTTGCCAATCTTTTGTAAAAACCCCAACATTTTTACACACCTCTTTCTGCATGGATTATTACATAATATGAACAGGCTTTATAATTCAGTACCAGGCACCATCAGTATTATGCCGGCCCGCCTTATAATAAAAAAAAGAACCTGGGGCAATTTGCCTCCAAGTTCTTACCTGCGAGTTTAATAGAGTAAATATTCTTCACGTGTCTTTTTGAATTGTTTTAATTCTTTCTGCCATTTGGAGGAGATTTCTTCAACTGGCTTCCCTTCCTCAATGTCCTCACGAACCCAGCCATTGCCCATCAGGTTGTCAAAGAATGAAATCTCTGCACTGTTCTCTGCACGGAATTCGAAGTCTTCCGGATACATATCATGGATCGCCTTCACGATGTGAAGTCCGGTCTCGACAGGCTTGAATGCATCGCGATGTGTAACATGAATCTGAATCCCATGAGAAAGCTGACCTGCATGCTTAGAGAAGCTTGGTGTAAACGAAGCAGCTCTGAAGGTTACCCCCGGAAGATTAAGACTGTTCAAATGTCCAGCCAAGTCATCAGCGTTGATAAATGGAGCACCAATTAATTCAAACGGCTTCGTTGTTCCGCGCCCCTCAGAAACATTCGTCCCTTCAATCAATGCAGCTCCCGGATATACTAAAGCTGTTTCTAAAGTTGGCATATTCGGAGACGGCATGACAAACGGAAGGCTGGTGTCATCATAATACATATCTCGCTTCCAGCCATTCATTTTGACAACAGTTAAATCTGCTCCAATTTCGAACTCTTCATTGAATAATTCGGCCAGTTCTCCTACAGTCATCCCATGGCGGAGCGGAATCGGATAATTCCCCACAAAAGAGGAATACTTCATATCAAGCACCGGCCCTTCAACCTTTGTTCCACCTTGAGGATTTGGCCTGTCCAGCACGATGAAAGGGATGTTGTTTTCTTTTGCTGCTTCCATCGCATAAGCCATTGTGTAAATATACGTGTAAAAACGTGTTCCAACATCCTGGATATCAAACAGGAGCACGTCGATATTCTCCAGCATTTCAGGTGTAGGCTTTTTGGTTTTTCCGTATAAGCTGTAAACAGGAAGCCCTGTCTTTTCATCGATATAATACTCAACGTATTCTCCCGCCTGTGCACTTCCGCGGACTCCATGTTCCGGGCCATATAAAGCTGTTAACTCTACATCGGGATCATTGTGCAGAATATCGACAACGCTGTTTAAATTCTGGTCTACCCCAGTTGGGTTTGTAATTAAGCCCACTCTTTTCCCTTCTATGAGTTCCTTCTTATCATCTAAAAGAACTTCAACTCCAAGCTCGAATTTCTTTTTCTTGCCTTTTCCTTTGCCATTGCCGTTATCTGCAAGCACAACAGTTAAAGAAGAGAGTACGAGAATCATTGTCAAAAATCCCATGAACCATTTCTTCATATATTTTTCCTCCTTGGTTAAGAATGAGGTGCGGGCAAAACCCTAAGGCTGCCCGTACCCTTTCCTTTTCAAAAATAGCAGTGTGCCTAATAGCTCAATCCATGGCCAAATTCATATAAAACACTGCCATCTGTACCCGGAATTGTTACAGGCAATTTACCTGAAGGATTAACCTGGCTAAAAACAACACCTGCAGATGCATCAAAGCTTGCCGTTCTGAATCCGTATTGTGCAATGTATGCATCAACTTCCGGATAAGCCATGATGTCATATGGGTTACGGATGCCAACCGAAATGACTGGAGCTTCTGATTCAGCAATGATGGAATTAACCATTTTCATCTGAGCGCTGTCCGGTGAACGGCCTGATACATTAAAAGTATAGGAGCCCACAATAACTGCACTGGCATTCCTGATTTGCTGCTTCTGCTCTTCCGTTAATGCATAGCTTGAGGTCTGGATGACCTGTGTGTTTGCATGAAACTTGCTGATTGCGTTCTTTAAGTCTGCAATATACGTATTGCCGACAACGACAATATTCTCTTCAGGAGATAATTGTATTGGCAATGCATCTCTTTCATTTTTAACCAATGTAATTGAACCTTCTGCTGCTTCTTTTTCTATTTGTTTATGTTCTTCTGATCCAACAATCTCAAGAGCGTTTGCAATTTTTTCATCAATCGGCTGTGGTGTCTCTTCTTTAATAATTCCCCGCTTTATTTTCAGTGTTAAAATTCGTTCAACTGATGATTCAATGCGTTTTTCTGATATTTCTCCATTCTCCACCGCATTCAATAGCCCTTCTGCAACTTCTTGAAGTCCAACAGGCATTAGCACAATATCTGTTCCAGCTTTAACTGCTCGAATGGCCGCGTCAACTGGTCCAAAATGTTCGGCGATGGCATTCATATTCATTGCGTCTGTTGTAATGACACCATCATAGCCCATTTCTTCCCTCATAAGTTCTGTCAGCACTTTATGGGAAAGAGTGGCCGGAACTGCAATTTCTTCACTCGTTTTTTTCGAGATTGCTTTTGTATCATCAATCTTAGGGAAAGTAACATGTGCTGTCATGATCGCATCAATTCCTGCTTCCATTCCCTTTTGAAAAGGATACAATTCAACTTCTTTTAGACGTTCTTTGTCATGTGGTACTTCAGGCAATCCAAGATGTGAGTCTACTGCTGTATCTCCATGTCCGGGAAAATGCTTTGCAGTAGCGGCAACACCTGCTGATTGCAATCCTTGGGTATAAGCAACACCCATGTCAGCGACAAGCTGCGGGTCTTCACCAAATGAACGAACGCCAATTACCGGATTGTCGGGATTATTATTTACATCCATGACAGGTGCAAAGTTCATATTAATGCCGAGTGATGCCAGCTCCTCTCCAATCGCCTTGCCAACCTTGCGGGAAATTTCTTCAGAACGGGCAGCTCCTAATGCCATATTGCCAGGCATATCCGTTCCTGATTGAAGACGTGTAACAATTCCGCCTTCCTGGTCAATCGTCATCAATAAGCCGAATTTATCGGCAGCTTTCTGATAGTCTGAAACCAGTGTGGCTGTCTGTTCTGTTGTTACCACATTTTCACGGAATAATATTACTCCGCCAAGATGATAATCTTTTACCAGCTTCTCAATTTCCGGCAGCATTTCAGTGACATTTTGTCCCTTCCAGGTGCGGAAATCCGGCATCAGCATTTGGCCGACCTTCTCTTCAATGGACATGTTTTTCACTGCTCGGCTAATGAGATCATACCGTTTCCCATGCTCCTTAATGATTTTCACTTTAAAAGCTGGCTTGCCTTTGCTGCCCTTTTTGCCGTCAGGTTTTACTTGAAGCGCGATACGGTCTTTAAATACTCCGTCCGTTACACTGATGAAGGTTTTTCCAGGCTTCCCTATTAAGGTGATATTCCCCGACTGATCAACTGCTGCAACGTTTTTATTGGAAGATTTCCATTTCATACCATCTGAAACTCCCATGAAATGTCCTTCTTTAAACACATGAAGCGCTTTTAATTGAAATGCATCTCCACTATTCTCTGTGCTGACCTTAGGCAAATTCTGAAGGATGATTAAATCCTTTGCTGCACTTTCTGCTGATGCTTTTTTCAAGGTTCCTCCGATCCATAACTGCGAAACGGCAAGTGTAATTGCGAGAAGGGAAATGAACATTACTTTGCGGGCTTTAACCATTTCTTCCACCGTCCTTACTGCATTTATTTCATATGCACTTAAGCTTACTTTTCACTAAAAAATCGAATGCTAGTAATTTCTTTTTTTCCAACCGTTTCCTGAGAAGTCCGGCGTCACTTTTCGTCCATCTGAAAGCTGGAGTTTTACATTATCAACGTACCAGCCTCTGCCGTTTACTGTACTGTCTGTCTGGTATCGGAATCGAATGTGGGAGGTTCCTGCAGGAATCGTTAGTTTTTCCTTTTTCCAATCGACGCTGCTGCCTGTAAATGGCTGTGCAGCTTGTGTCCAATTGACGCCATCCTCTGACACCTCAACAAAGGCCATATCCGCATTGGTTTCAGTTCTGTACCAGGTATCAAACGACAGGACCGCCTCTTCATCGAGGTCCACTTTAGCCGTTAAATTATGTTGAATTTTATCTCCATATCCTGAGAACCAGGCATCTCCTTTTCCAGGGATTGCAACAGGAATGGAATCTGCCACCTGTCTTGCAAATGCTCGCCTTGCAATATTCGTTGTAACTGTATTTCTTGATGGATGAACGCGATTTGTTAAGAGAATCGCAATCGTGCCATTATTCCGGTTTATTACAATGGATGTTCCAGTGTACCCTGTATGCCCTAGCGAAGTTCCCTCTGATAAGGCATCCATGAACCACCCCTGACCAAGCTCCCAGCCAAGGCCATGATCATCACCAGGAAATTGAGGAATCTGGTTTTGAATCAGCATTTTCACCGTCTCTTCCTTTAAAATCCGCTTGCTGCCATAACGCCCGTCATTCACATACATGTGGGCAAGTTTAGCAAGGTCGGAGGCAGTGGAAAAGACACCTGCATGTCCGGCAACGCCATCAAGAGACCAGGCATTTTCATCATGAACTTCCCCCCAGACAAGGCCCCTGCCAATAGCAGGCTGGTATTCCGTGGCTGCAATTCGCTGTTTCAAAGATTCAGGAGGATTATACATTGTATCCTTCATACCGAGGGGGTTGGTTATGCGTTTTTTCACAAACTCATCCAGGCTTTGTCCTGACAGGCGTTCGATTATTGCGCCGAGCGTAATCATATTCAAATCGCTGTATGTATACGCTTCACCCGGTTCATTGGCCAATGGATGTTTAAAAACGATTTGCATGCGATCGTCTCTGCTGCTCCCTTGTGAATATAAAGGAATCCATGCAGTAAATCCTGAAGTATGTGTCATCAGCTGGCGAATCGTTACATTTTCCTTGCCGTTTTCAGCAAACTCGGGGATATATTTCGCAACAGGATCATCCAGTTGAAAGCGGCCATCATCATACAATATCATCGCAGCAGTCGTTGTAAAAATCTTACTGATTGAAGCCAGATCAAAGATTGTATCTTCCGTCATTTCAATCGGATTCTGCGCTTCAGTGAATTTATCATCCGTATAGCGGTAGGAATATCCGTATGCGTCATGTTTGACAATATGACCCCGCCTTGCGACAAAAGTGACAGCACCAGGCATGACTCCTTCTGATATCATCTCTTCCATCAGCGGATCGATTTCATCGAGCGGCTGCTGAACCATTCCAGCTCCCGCCGCTGAACCTGGATGAAGTATAGGAGAAATCGGCCCAGGGCGATCCCACGAAAAAATCGGATGAATTTTGTGTTTCACATCTTTATGATTCTTCATTTCCATCGTTGGCTTAACTCCTTCCGCGCCCTGCGCAGATGCCGGATATGCTGCCGGAATAAAGAGTGATGTGCTTAGTGCTGCAGATAGCGCAACAAGCTTGGTTTTATTTTTCATACTGCCTCCTTTAATTTTATGAACTTTCATCAGCCTATAACCTCCTTTATGTTTGAAAGGGTTTACATACTGTAAGATTAATAGAGATAGAGTATAGTTGTCTATACCACATAAGTCCTGTTCTAGTTAAAAACTTCCAAATATTTAATTAAACCAATAGTTCTTTTTGACTATTCTGAAAATTATGTTTTTCCTCATGATTTGTTTGCAGGTTTCCCAGCTTTTTTTGTAAAAATGAATGTTTGTTTGCCAGATTCAAATATTCTTTGAAATTTTCCAGGTTTGTTTGATGAAAACAGTCAAGTTTTGGAAGAGGTCACCATTTAGACGAAAAAAAGCAGAATCCATTACGGATTCTGCTTTATCTTTGGAATTGCACATTATGGAGACCTGCAAAGATCCCGCCCTGTTTTATTAACTCATCATGTGTACCTTCTTCTTCTATCCCGTCTTCTGTGACAACCACCACCCTGTCTGCATTGCGAATGGTTGCAAGCCTGTGGGCAATCACAAGTGTAGTGCGGTTTACGGCAAGCTCGTTCAACGCAGTTTGAATAATTTGTTCGGTTTCTGTATCCAATGCCGAAGTTGCTTCATCCAAAATTAAAATCGGCGGATTTTTCAGGAACATTCTTGCAATGGCAATTCGTTGTTTTTGTCCGCCAGACAGCTTTAATCCACGTTCCCCAATTTGTGTTTCGTAGCCATCCGGAAGAGATGCAATGAAGTCCTGCAGGTGAGCTTTTTTAGCCGCGTCCGCAATTTGCTCATCTGTTGCCCCAAGCATTCCGTAAGCTATATTTTCTTTCAGGGTACCGGTAAACAGGAAGACATCCTGCTGGACAATGCCGATTTGCGATCTCAGTGATTTTTTCGTCATGTCCCTGATATCCATGCCATCGATCTTAATGCTTCCGCTATTTACATCATAAAAACGTGGAATCAAAGAACAAATCGTTGTCTTTCCGGCTCCTGAAGGTCCCACAAAAGCAACTGTTTCACCTGCTTTTATTTGAAGATCAATCCCCTCAAGCACCGATTTATGCTTGTCATATCTAAATGATACATCCTGAAAGCGGATGTCACCCCTTAAGGATTCAACCTCAATGGCATCTTTTGCATCCTCAATCTCCGGCTCAGTATCGATGATTTCCAAAAAGCGTTTGAAACCAGCCATTCCTTTTGGGTACAGTTCCATCAGGGCGCTAATTTTATCAATCGGTTTTAAGAGTACATTCACATAGAGCACAAATCCGACCAATTCTCCATATGAAAGCAGCCCGTTGAAGCTCAGCCAGGAACCGTACACAAGAACAATCAGCGTAACTAATCTGGTCAGCATATAGACTCCGGAAGCACTGAAGCTCATAATCTTATATGCTGCAAGCTTGGCAAGACGGAATCTGCCATTGTTTTCTCTAAATCTTTTAATCTCATAGCTTTCATTTGTAAAAGACTGAACCACACGCACTCCAGATACACTATCTTCAACCTGGGCGTTCACATCGGCTATTTCACCGTACATCCTTTTCCATGCTTTGTTCATTTTAATATTGCAGAATGTAATCAGCCATACAAGAAACGGAAGAACAAATATCGTTACAAGGGCGAGCTTTACATTGATGGTCAGCATGATCCAGAATGCACCCACAAACGTCATGACCGCAATAAACAAATCCTCCGGGCCATGATGGGCAAGCTCCCCGATATCCATAAGATCATTTGTCACCCGGCTCATGATATGCCCTGTTTTGGTATTATCGAAGAAGCGGAAAGACTGCCTTTGAACGTGCTGAAAAAGCTGCTGCCGCATATCTGTTTCGATGTTGATGCCCAGCTTGTGGCCCCAATAGTTAACAACAAACTGCAGAAGTGTGCTGGTCAAATAAAGAGCAAGCAGGCCGGCACTTACGGAAACAATCATGGACCAATTCCCGCTTGGAAGCAGGCTGTCGATAAACCACTGAACCGCAAGCGGAAAGCCCAATTCAAGAATTGCCACGAATACCGCCGAACTAAAATCAAGAATGAATAGGCGCTTATGTGGCTTATAGTAGCTAAAAAACCGTCGGATCATCATATTCTCCTTATTCTGAAAAAATCAAACATAATAGGATTATAAATTCACCAGGAATATATTACAAGAAAAACCCGTCCCTATTTATTTCTGGAACGAGTCTTATAGTTAGAGGATATATTACGGCTTAAATCCTAAAAAAGGCCGATGTAATAGTTCTTCGCTGCAAATTAGATTCTTGATTTGAACTGAACTTTGCGGATCATTTGATTGATTACCTCTGAAATGACAAGTCCGACTGCGATTGCCCCGGATATCATGAATGCCTTCGCGGCAAGCTGAATTGCCGTATTATAATCATTTTCAACAAAATTCCGCATTGCATCATAAGCAATCCCTCCTGGGACCAGTGGAATGATGCCGGCAACACTGAAAATAATGATAGGTGTTTTATACATTTTCGCAAAAATCTGGCTGATCACAGCAATGGTAAAAGCAGCGATTAATGACGAAATGACAGCATCGTACTGCCAATTGACAAGCCAAATATAAACAAACCAGCCAACCATCCCGACAAACCCGCATTTCAGCAGCGATTTTTTCGGGGCATTGAAAAGCACTCCGAACCCTGCTGAAGCAATAAAGCTTGTAATCATATGTGTCAACATAAACATACGCATATTCCTCCGCTAATGCATTTAGAAAGTGAATACAAGAGCAATCCCAGCTCCAATGGCAAATGCCGTTAAAAAGGCTTCAGCCCCTTTTGACAGTCCAGAAACAAGGTGCCCGGCCATTAAATCCCTGACTGCATTTGTAATCAGCAGCCCCGGAACGAGTGGCATGACTGAACCGATGATGATCTTATCAAGCTCTGTTCCCACTCCTGAGTACACAAAGAAATAGGCGATAAGGCCAATTAATAATGAAGCAATAAATTCAGAGAAAAATTTTATCTGGACCACTCTATGTACGTATATAAATGAAACAAACCCCAGACCGCCTGCAATCATGGCTGGAATAAAATCTGTCCAGCTTCCAAGGAACATAATTAAAAAGCAGCCGCTTGCAATCGAGGCTGCAAGAATCTGCTGATAAACAGGGAAAGTATAGTCGGCACTTTCAATTTCCTTCAGCCTTGCCAAGGCTTCCTTTCCATCCAGTTCACCGCTGCTGATCCTGCGTGAAACTCCGTTCACTAATGTCACTTTATACAAATCCGTTGACCGTTCTGAAATCCGAATCAGCTTTGCCGGTTCAGTTCCATCCGTTGAAAATATGATTCCGGTTGGCGTCACATAGCTATGCGAGTGCGGTATACCCAGGGAGGCTGCAATCCTGGTCATGGTGTCCTCTACCCGATACGTTTCTGCACCGCCCTGAAGCATGATTTTCCCTGCAAGCAAGCATATCTCAATTACTTCTATTGTTGGAGGGAGTTCTTTCCCCATTCTTTCACCTGCTTTATAAATCTAAAATTTAAAACCCTCTTATATAGGGTTACATCTTAACGGAAATGATAAACGAAAGAAAGACCTTTTGTCTAAAATTTATATAAAAATGTTTTGTAAACCTCGTCTGCATATTTTATAAGGCAGAATAGAAATTGAATAAAAAAAGCGATTATCCCTTACAGAATAATCACTTTCCCATTATTTCTTCCGTATTCCAAACTGAGCATTAAGCTGACCCTGAATCATTTTTGAACGTGATGCCTGATCGTCTTTTTTCTTTTTCCTCTTTAATTCCGAGCGGATTTCCTCCGTTCGGACTCCCTCCTCCCTTTTGTTGGCTATGTCGATGAGCGTCTCTACATCGAGAAAAGAATATTTCCTGCTTCCGCGTTCTGATCTTTCAGGGAAAATCAATTTCCTCTCTTCGTAGTATCGAATCTGGCGTTCACTAAGTCCTGTCAATTCGCTGACCGTCCCAATCGAAATGACTTTTCTGGTTTTGTAGGATGTTTCTCTTTCCAATCATGTCACCTCAATCTAACCATTTTCTTTCATTATACTAATCTTTCAATCATTTTCATCAATCCTGTCAGAAAATCTTACAAAGCAACAAAAACAATGTAAGAAAACTTAACATAATAACTGAATTAGAGCTAAATTTCTTTTAGAATAAACAAAAAAAGAAAAGAGGAGATAGAAAATGCAATATTTACGGAAAGCCATTGAAAAAAAACGGCAATATCTAATCGATCTGCTGGTCAAATCAGGAAGCGAATATCAGCATTCTGAACCGGCTCTGCAAAAGCTGACCTTAACAGAACTTGAGGTTATATTTAAAAAACACAGCAATCAAAGCCGTTATTAACCAGGGGGCCCTTATGGAAACAAAAAATACAATAGATCTGGCAAGAAGGATTATTGAACTCGATTTACTGCGTGATCAGCTTTGGGAAAGTTTAACGGCAGCAGCCGGTGATCTTGCTTATGAAATTTTAAGAAATGAACAGAATAGTTAATAATGGAACGCTTGGAAGAGCGTTCTTTTTTATACCAATGTTAAAGTTTTGTAAATTAATAATTCCCCCTTTTCTTATCACGTTTATTTTGGTATCATCCAATTATCGAATTCCGATATCGGTTTTCGAAATTAATAAGGGAGGCATTTGCTTGGAAGATAAAATATTGCGCAAGCTGTTCCTGGGGTTTATTCAAATCCATATTCTTCACCATGCAAAGAAGCACCCTGTTTTCGGCGCTTGGATGGTGGAAGAGCTGAAAGAGCATGGATATAGCATCAGTTCCGGAACATTGTATCCTATCCTGCATTCGATGGAGTCAGACGGGCTGCTTCATCAGGAGAAGAAAAATGTGGATGGCCGAATCCGTAAATATTATACCGCAACAGAAAAAGGAATTACGGTTCTGGAGGAAGCCAGAAAAAAAGCTTATGAGCTTTTTAAAGAGATTAAAGATTAAAGACTAAAGGAGATGCATATGAACAAAAACAGAACTGGCTTAAAATCTTTACTGGAAATATTAATGGTTTCAACAAGGCTTGGACTTACATCATTCGGGGGACCTGTAGCTCATCTAGGCTATTTTCACGATGAGTATGTCCGCAGAAGAAAATGGATGGATGAGAAAAGCTACGCAGACTTAGTTGCACTTTGTCAGTTCCTGCCCGGACCGGCGAGCAGCCAGGTTGGCATTGGCATTGGTGTCATGAGGGCTGGAGTAGCCGGCGGCATTATGGCTTTCCTTGGTTTTACATTACCATCTGTTATTGCCCTGATTATTTTTGCCATTCTTCTTCAAGGCATTAATCCGGCGGAAGCCGGCTGGATCCATGGACTCAAAATTGTCGCAGTAGCTGTAGTGGCTCACGCGGTCTTGGGAATGGCACAAAAGCTTGTACCTGACCTGCCGCGAAAAACGCTGGCACTGCTCGCGATTATCGCCACACTATTATGGCAGACTGCCATTACTCAGGTTGCGGTCATCCTTATCTCTGGTTTTATTGGATTTTTAATCTATAAGAAGCATGCAGATAACGATGAAGCACGGATGGAGTTTCCCATTTCAAAAGGTTTTGCCATTGGCTGTTTAGTGTTGTTTTTCGCCCTTTTAATAGTGCTTCCAATTTTAAGGGAGCTAACCGCATTGGATTGGGTTGCTCTTTTTGACAGCTTTTATCGCTCAGGATCTCTGGTTTTCGGGGGCGGCCATGTTGTCCTTCCCTTGCTGGAACGTGAATTTGTCCCAACAGGCTGGCTAAGTGAAGAAGCTTTTCTGGCTGGCTACGGTGCAGCTCAGGCAGTGCCAGGGCCGTTATTTACTTTTGCTGCCTATCTTGGAGCAGTGATGAATGGCTGGCAAGGCGGTTTGCTTGCAACGGCCGCGATCTTCCTGCCTGCGTTTCTGCTGATATTAGGCACCCTCCCATTTTGGGACACACTTCGCCGCAACCCTAACATAAAGGGTGCATTAATGGGTGTAAATGCTGCAGTTGTCGGCATTTTAATCGCTGCCTTTTATCATCCAATTTGGACCAGCAGCATCCTGGAGCCGGCTGATTTTGCCTTTGCAGCAGTACTATTCAGCATGCTTGTTTATTGGAAGCTGCCGCCCTGGATTATTGTTGTGACAGGTGCCATCGGCGGAACGATATTAGGATCAATTTTTTAAAAACGCATTTATAAGAAAAGCTGCCTGGATTAGGCAGCTTTATTCTATAGCGGAATTTCAAGTACAATTCTTGTCCCTTTAGTTTCTGCTGAATAAACTTTTATGGAACCGCCCGCAGCTTTTGCTCGTTCTTCCATGCTAAAAAGACCGACTCCTCTGGAGACTTCATTAACATTGAACCCTATGCCTTTATCTTCAATGACTATACGGATTTCTTCTTCCATCTGCCTGATTGTGACTGCTGCTTCATCTGTTTCAGCATATTTCCTTATGTTTGTCAGAGCTTCCTGAATGATCCTGTAAATGGTGATTTCTTTATTTGAACTAAGACGGGAAGCCAAGTAGCAATCAAAATGGACGTTGATATTGTGATGTTCTGAGAACCGGACCAGGTAGGATCGAATCGCTGGAATCAGACCAAGATCATCAAGCACAGAAGGACGCAGCTCCCATGAAAGGTCTCTCAGTTCCTCAATGATTTCAGCAGCCTCATCCTGCATTTGATCAAGCAGCGGGTGGCTAATTTCAGCCTGAAGCCTATTAATGGTAATCAGATGGCTGTACAAATTCTGCCCTATTCCGTCATGAAGCTCCCGCGAAAGTCTTTTCCGTTCATCTTCTTGAACATCAATGATCCTGGTCATCATTTTTTGCAGCTCTTCTTCTGCATTTTTTCTTTGCGTGACTTCATGGCGAATAGCAAGATGCTGATAGGGTTTCCCTTTTTCATTAAGGAAAGGGACGATTGTGGTATCCACCCAATAATGTGTGCCATCCTTAGCTCTGTTCTTGATCTCTCCTTTCCATACCTTCCCGGAAGAAATCGTCTTCCATAAATCTCTAAAAAATTCTTTGGTGTGGAAACCTGAGTTGATAATTCTATGATCCTGTCCAAGCAATTCTTCCCGTGAATATTTTGAGATGCTGCAGAATTGATCATTCACATACGTAATGGTGCCTTTCTGATCTGTAATTGCCACAATGGATGAAGCATCCAGGGCAAACTTTAAATCAATCAGCTCGTTTACGGAATTTTTCAGTTCCTCCACAACACGCTTATATTCAGTAATTTCCTTCCGGATGGCCAGGTATTTATATGGCTTTCCTTTGTCATCAATGAAGGGAACGATCGTGGTATCCACCCAATAATAAGTTCCGTCTTTAGCTTTGTTTTTAATTTCACCGCGCCAGACTTCCCCGCTCGAAATGGTTTCCCAAAGGTTCTCCATAAAATCTTTGGAATGGTATGATGAGTTGATAATTCTATGGTCTTTACCAACCAGCTCATCCGCAGAATATTTCGACACCTCACAGAACTTTTCATTCACATACGTAATTTTTCCTTTTTTGTCTGTAAAGGCCACAATTGTTGATTCATCCAGGGCAAATTGCAGGTCAACCAATTCCTTTAATGGATATGATTGCTGCTTTTTTAATCGGGAACGGTCTTTGACTGAATGAAAGACGATTAAATAATAGGTTTCTTCTCCCTGCTTGAAAGAATTGATTCTATAAAAGATTGAAAATACCTGACCATTACGATGCTGGCCATATTGGTGAACCACTTTGCCCTCTTCAGTTTCATGCAGAGTGATCTCAGGAAGCAGTTCCTTTAGGCTCTTCCCCTGCAGCTCATTTACCCTATATCCAAATTGCTCTTGTGCCTGCTCGTTCGCATAGGAGATGATCCCAAATTTATTAACAAGAATCGTTGCATCACTGGAATCAGGAGCAATCTCTCTCTTTTTCGGCAACTGATTATTCCTGTCCATTTACGTTCCTCCAGTTGCATTTTTTAACCATTCAGCTTTAGTTCAAGTGTCCTCGCTGCATTCCTTGCAGTGCTTTGCTTGTTTTCATTTATAGGCTGACCGGACCGGCTCCCGATCAGGAGGACCCCTTTAGGGATCCCTTTAAAATGAATGGGAACAGCATATGCATACTTCAGGGCTTCAGCAAGCATAATCGGGTATTCCAATGCTTTTCCGGAAATATTTTCTGGGAAGTTTTCTACGTACATCGGCCTTCCGGTTGAAATCACCTTTCCTGCAATGCCTTTGCCGTACCTTACTGATATTCTCTTATATTTTTCGTTGCTATTTCCAGCGGCATAATGCCATCTTACATCCGGGCCATCTGTATTTTGCAGTGCCAATCCCACAAAATCACAGTCCAGCTCTGTCAGCACCTTTTCACAAGCCTGATCAATAAGTGTGCTTTCTCCCTGGCTGCCCCCCTTATATTCCATAACCGAGCAGCCCTTTCTTTAAGGCATAGGCAACAAGTTCCGGCCTGGTTTTCATCTGAAGTTTTTCCATTAAATTACCTTTATGGGTTTCAACTGTCTTTACACTAATCACAAGCTGTTCAGCAATTTCCTTATTGGAAAACCCTTTGGCTATTAATGTAAGAACCTCTTTTTCCCTGTCAGACAACAGGTTAAATGTATCGGTGTTGCCCTGCTTTACACTACCGATATATTCTTCCATCAGCCTTTTAGTTGCAGAAGGATGCAAATAGGCATTCCCGCTTGCAACAGACCGGATTGCTGCGAGCAGTTCATCATGAGGAGCACTTTTTAAAATACATCCGGACGCACCCGCTTGGATCGCCCTGAATAAATACTCTTCATCATCATGCATGGTCAAAATCAGGATCGCTATTTCCGGCATTAATTTTTTCAATTCTGACGTTGCCGACATGCCATCTTTTCCATGGGGCATGCTCAAATCCATTACTACCACATCAGGCTTTAATTCAAGAGCCTGCTGAATCCCCTCGTTGCCTTCCGAAGCTTCACCAACCACCTGCATGTCTTCATGGTTATTTAAAAGCATTTTCAAACCCATTCGGACTACCGCGTGGTCGTCGCAAAGTAAAATAGTGATCAACCTTGCTCCCCCTTTACCATTTGTCTGTACGAGAAAAGCGCAATCTCCTTGCCCACCCGAGGGGGCAGGCTGCTTGCGCCGACAGTCCTCGTAGTACAAAGAAACAATTTCCAGTGTAAAAAATTATCTTTAATAGGCAACAAGGGAGCCGCATTACGCAGGTCCCTTGTTAAGTATAATCTTAGTATAACGGAAGGCTGATATCTATTGTAGTCCCTTCACCGATTTTGGAGCTGATGACGCACTTGCCGCTGATTAAACACATTCTTTCAATCATGGCAGCAAGGCCAGTCGATTTTTGCATCCCAGCATTAACATCAAAGCCCTTCCCCTTGTCTTCAATGCTAATAGAAAGCTGTCCCGGTTTCCATTGCAGGTAGATGGCTGCACTCATTGTGTCAGCATACCTGGCTATGTTTGCCAAAGCTTCCTGGCAAACTCGGAACAAAGTTATGCTTTCCCTTTCACTGATTTGGACTTCCATCCCCTCATTTTGAAGATCCACTGTAATTCCATATGTGGAAGTGTATAATTTCAGATAACTTTTCAGCGCCGGCAGCAGGCCGAGGGTTCCCAGAGCAGGGGGATGCAATTCCACAGCCAGAAGCCTGATTTCCTGAATTGTTTTTTCCATCATTTGCGCCATATCTCCAACATAGCCTTTCATCTCGGGCTGATCGACAGCGGTTTGAATGAACTGCATGCCTGTATATAAGCTGTAAAGCGTCTGCCCGACCCCTTCGTGAAGCTCCATGGCGATGCGCTTGATCTCATCTTCCTGTGATTGAATAATATAGGAACTAATATTTTTCTTTGCTGGCTGGGTTTCCATTTCATCCCTCCTCCTTAAGACTTTATTTTTGCTTTTATTTTGCTTTTTTTACCCGATGGCTGGAAATGTCACTGAACATGCCAGCATATTGAACTACATCTCCAGCATCATTTTTAATCGCACTAATGGTAAGCCATTGGAGATATTCCTCTCCGTCTTTGCGGCAATTCCATATTTCCCCTTGCCAGAATCCATTTTTTTCGATTGAAGTCCATAAGTCCTGGTAAAAGCCCTTAGCCTGCTTTCCTGATTTAAGGATATTCGGATTTTTGCCGACTACTTCTTCTTCCTTGTACCCGGTTATTTCTGTAAAAGCAGGGTTTACAGAGATTATTTTACCGCCCTTATCCGTTACCAGAATTCCTTCAATTGTATGATCAATCACCTGGCTCGCAATTTCCATTTTACCTTGGAAGTACATCCAAATAACTAGAATCAGGCTGGCAAGCGCCACTTCGGACAATGCCATAAAGCCAATCGCATAATGCCCAGTAATATTAAATAACAGGGTCAATATCAGCGGCGGGAAAAATCCTCCCAGGCCGCCCATTGCGGAAACAATTCCGTTCACGATACCCGCCTGCTTCTGGAAGTACATAGGCACCAGCTTAAAGATAACACCATTCCCAATTCCAGCTGATAGTGCAATGCTTAAGCATCCGAATGTATACCATGTAATGGACGGAGATAATGATAGAATTACTGCAGAGATGGTATACACTCCAAAAACAAACATTAGAAGAATTAAAGAATGGAAACGGTCTGCAAGCCAGCCGCCAATCGGTCTCATGGCAGTTGCAAGGACGATAAATCCGGCAGTCCTTAATCCTGCATCCACTTTATCGAGTTCAAAATGAGCTACTAGGAAGTTTGGAAGATAAATTGTAAACGCAACAAATGATCCAAAAGTAATGAAGTAGAATAAGCTCAGCAGCCACAGCTTTTCATTTTTATAGACGCCTTTAATCTGTTCCAGAAGCGGTGTCTGCACCTTAACTTCTTTTTTATCACCAAGCAAGAAGTTTGCTGCAATGAAGATTCCGAGCAAGACAAGATAGATTTGTACGGTTAGGGACCAGCCAAACTTTGTGGCAACAACCGGAGCCGCAAATGCGGTTATGGCTGTTCCTAGATTACCTGCCCCGTATATTCCATTTACAAACCCATGACGCTCCTTTGGATAATACTTTGGAAGAGATGTAACACCAACAGAGAACACCGCTCCTCCAAGACCGAGGAATAATCCCCCGATTAGTAAATCAGTAATTGAATCAGCTATACTGATATAATAGACTGGAAATAATAGAAGAATAAAGCTCAGTATAAAGATTATTCTTGCACCAAACTGATTAGCATAATATCCCAGAGGAATACGAAGCAGTGATCCAAGGATTACCGGAACTGCTGTTACTAGGGCAAGCTTGTCGGCTGGAATATTAATATCTTCCTTAATAAACGGCATAAGGGAGGATATCAGCACCCAAACCATAAACCCGGCTACTAAGTTTAACGTCTGCAAAGGCAGCTGTATTTTTCTTATCATTGTGTTCACGCTCTCTTCTTTATTACATATTTTAATCCGGCTTCCTGATCAAGAGCAGCCCACCTGCTGTCAGATGCTTCCACAGAGGAAGTCAGCGGGACCGCAAAAAAATTCATGTGGTCAAAATAAATACGCAAATGTGTTCCATCTGGGCAGAGCCCGGTTTTTATTATTTCTTTGTGAACAAAAGGGGCTTTGTCATTTCCCTCTTCATCTAAAATTGCCACCTGCACATTTCGCCGGACAAAACCGTCCAAATCTTCTATTTTAATGAGTTCCACAGCTGCCGCACCCTCTTTTAGCAGGGTAAATATACATTTGATAACCCTGCAGATATTTCCAGAATGATTCACTTGCATTTTCTTCTATGAATTCGATGGTTTCCTCTTCTGATTGCCATTTGCTCATGCCTTTTATCTCTGCTACAACAATGTCCATGCCCTCATGAGACTTCTCATCCAAGTACCAGTTGAGGCGGACTCCCTTAAAGAGTTCGGAAAGGAGCTGGTCAACTTCTGGAGCAAAATCCCCGGATCGTTCTCTTACAAAACAAAAATCAAGATATGTTTCACTGTTCATAGAATCACGCCCTCATGTTAATCGTCTTTCTATAAGCGAATACAGCCAAGGGAAAAAGAACAATATTCAGTCCCCCGAAAATCAGTACATTTACATAGTTTTCGTAATAGTATTGGTGGACCATATATTGGGTAAAGACAATATTCATCAATAATATCGCGGCCAAAATGATGACACCCAGATAGCTACGCTTCATAACGTTTCACCCTCACTGCAAAGATTGCCCCATTCTCCACCTTAACCTGGATTTCCGGAAGCGGCCTTCTTGGCGGCCCCGCAGTTGGCGAACCAGTCTCCACATCGAACTTGCCGTGGTGGCAAGGGCATATCATTTCACCTTGCTCCTTCACCCAAAATACCGGGCAGCGCAAATGTGTACACGCATTCTGATAAGCAACATATTTGTTTTCTGATAAACGGATCAAAATCGCGTCATCATGATCCCCAGGAAACTTGAACTCTACTGCATCGCCGATTGGCAGCTTGCTTACTTCGGTTATTTTCTTATGAGGATATTCTTTTTCGCCAAGCCCCATTAATTCTTTGGCAGCCACTGCCCCCCAGGGAAGGGAGGAAACCGCAAATACACCGGCGGCACCAACCAAAGTTTTCATGAAACCCCTTCTATCCAGTTTTCTTTCGTTATTCCGTTCGATATTATGCGTATAATTATCTTCATTAAAGGGAATCTTGTTATTCTTATCAGACATCCCTAATCCCTCCTAAAACAGCTTTGTAATCCCCTGCAGGATTCCCGGCAGATTTACCTTTACGTTTGTTTCGCCTTCAAGATATGGCATGCTTGTTACCCATTTGCCGTTATCAAGGTTAAATTGCTTCTTCTTGTTTTCAATTTCTTCATCTGTCAGCCATTGCAGTGTATTGGATGGACATACACTCGCACACATAGGAGGAATTCCATCTTTAGTACGGTCAATACATAGGTCGCATTTGTACATTAAGTTCTGCTCTTGATCAAATTTCGGTATGCCATATGGGCAGGCTATTGTACAGTTCTGGCAGCCAATGCACTTTTCCACAAGTGCAGATAACACAGCGCCTGTCTCATGAATTTGAATGGCCTGGGCCGGACAGCTTCGGGCACATGCCGGATTTTCACAGTGAAGGCACATGAGAGGCATAGTCTGCCGGTTCACAAGAGGATTTACATCATACACATAGTTTCTGTTGCGCTCCTCATGCCCCCCGCATTGTGTACATGCTGCCAGACAAGAACGGCATCCTATACAGTTTTCAAGTTCTAAATACAGCCTCTTCTTCATTTATTGCACCTTCTTTAATTCGACTTTTTCCAGCTGTGCAGCACATGCCTTGAACTCAGGCATTCGGGATATAGGATCTAACGCTGCAATCGTTAATAGATTAATAGAATCTTCATGTCCAAAATGGTATGGAACAAAGACGGTATCCTTGCGGATGGCTTCCGTAATTTTGACTTTATAGATGGCCTCGCCTCTTCTTGTAAATAAACGGACCCTTTCTTCATGTTCCATATCATATTTTGATGCTGTTTCCGGGTGGATCTCCACAAATGGTTCAGGGCACATATCATGAAGGAATGGAATTCTTCTAGTCTGATTGCCTGATAGGTAGTGGTAAACCACCCGGCCAGTTGTTAAACGGAGCGGATATTTTTCACATGGTTCTTCAGCTGGCGGACGGTATGGCAGCGCGCATATTTTTGCTTTGCCATCCGGATGATAAAATTTCTTATCAAGGAACATATGTGGTGTCCCTTCATCATTTTCATTTTTGCATGGCCAGAAAACTCCATCCTGCTTGTCGATTTTATCCCATGTAGCTCCATAGTAATCAGCATAGCCGCCCTTGGTAGCCAGTCTGAACTCATCTGCAACATCTCTTGCTGTTTTTAGGTGAGAAAAGTATTTTCCTTTTCCTAAGCGCTCAGCCAGCTCCACTTGGATCTGCCAGTCCGGCTTCGATTCCCCAACAGGTTCCTGAGCCTTATTGATCTTTATAATGCGGCCTTCAATATTTGTTACTGTTCCTTCATCCTCTGACCATGTGACAGCCGGAAGAACAACATCTGCAAATTCTGCCGATTCAGATAGGTAGAAATCGGAGCATACCATGAAATCCAAGGTCTTAAATGCTTTTCTGACAAAATTTTGATTTGGTGCAGATACAGCAGGATTCGAACATAGAAGGTATAAACCGCGAATCGTTTTTTGCTCCATCAGCTCAATCATTTCATAAGCAGATACACCAGGCTGCGGCATTTCTTCAGGTGTGATTCCCCAAACACTGCATACTTCTTCAACATGTTTTGGGTTTGTAATTTTTCGGTAGCCTGGAAGCAAATCTGATTTTTGTCCATGCTCTCTTCCGCCCTGTCCATTGCCCTGTCCAGTGAATGTAGCTACTCCGGCTTTAGGACGGCCAATCTTTCCAGTAACAAGCGCCATATTGGTGTAGGCGGAAACATTATCAACACCCTTATGCTGCTGTTCAACACCTCGTGCAAACATGACAACTGCATTTGGAGCTTTTCCGTATATTTCGGCGGCGCGAATGATTTTTTCCGGTGCCACACCAGTCAGCATGCTTGTATATTCAGGTGTGAAATCCTTTACAAGTTCCTTTGTTTCTTCAAATCCGTTCGTGTGTTTATTAATGAACTCTTCATCTATATAGCCCATTTCAATCAATTGATTAACAATCCCGTTTGCAAGTGCAAGGTCTGTTCCGGGCTGCAGGTCGAGATGAAGGTCAGCTCTTCTGGCAATTGGAGTTTCACGGGGATCAACTACAATGATATAACCGCCTCTTTCCTGAACGTTCCAAATGCGGAACATAGAAGTTGGATGGCATTCAGCTGTATTGCTTCCAGCGATAAACAGGCAATCTGTTTCATGAATATCTGTCCAAGGCAATGTTGACCCTCTATCCACTCCGAAAGAACGGAGGAATCCGCCGGCAGCGCTTGACATACAGAAACGGCCGTTATAGTCAATATATCTTGTTGCAAGAGCAACACGGGCAAATTTACCTGTCAAATAACATTTTTCATTTGTCATTGAAACCCCGCTGAAGACGGAGAGTGAATCTTTTCCGTATTCTGTTTGAAGCTCTTTGAATTTTGTTGCAATTAAATCGTATGCTTCATCCCAGCTTGCTTCACGGAACCCTTCTGCCGTTCCTTTCAAAGAAGCATCATCCCGGATCAGCGGTTTCAGCAGGCGGTCTTTGTGGTTGGTCTGCTGGTAGGCGGTAACTCCTTTCGGACACATTTTCCCGACAGTAACCGGCCAGTCATAACGGGGCTCGACCCCGATGATTTTATTCGTCTGTGTATTAACCCTCAAGTTCATTCCGCATTGCATGCCGCAATAGCTGCAGTGTGTTTTGATCAATTTTTCATTCGGATGGTTTAGATTCTCAATTTCTTTAAAAAACTTATCCCTTTGCATTCTGGTTTGCCTCCTTGACCTTCACTTCATGAGTAGGGAATCCGGAAAATTGTGCAATCCGGTATTTTCTTCTGCAAGGAAGGCACATTTCTGCAAGATGATGTCCTTCCTTTGCCTTAAATTCAATATCGTTCACGCCGAGTACATCGACGACATCTTTTGATTGTTCTGATGAAACAAACTGATCTCCGCAAACCTTGCATTCCTTCATGCCTTGTTCGGCATAATGTTCTCTGTAGTTTCTTGCCAAAACACTCATTGGGCGGAAAGGAATATGTGCGAGCTTTCCAAATGGCAGGTAAATCAGTGTAATGATGACGGACCACTGATGGATCAGTGACATTGCCGGCTGTCCCGCACCGTGTAAAAAGATATTCATAAAGGTTAAAGCCAATCCTGTGATGCCGACTAGAAGCAGCATATAAAGAGGCATGAAATCATATAGGAATTTCTGCTCTGCTCTTGCCTGCATATTTTTCAGACGGCGGTACAGCGCCATGCAAACTCCAGTGATTACCATTACTGCTGTAATATTCAGCGCGTTATAAGAGAGATTGGCAATGATGCCATCCGCCGGGACAGTCATTACCTTCATGCCCATTGCAATAATGTTGTAATGGCCATTGTCATCCATCGTAAAATACATCCAGCCGAAAACGAGAGGGAATGTAACGAAGCAGGATAAGATACAGCCCCAGCCGATCAGCACGTGCTGAGTCCATCGGTAAATTCCCCTATTCCAGATAAAATTGTAAGTTGCAAGATGCTCAACAGATGTTTTTGGCGTTGACTTTCTAAATAGCAGCTTCAATCCTTTTTTCAGGATAAGCTTTGTTGGCGGCCTTTCGCCCCAGGCGATGAACCTGTAGAAAAACCCTCCAATAAACACAATCGTTCCGACCATATATCCGTACAGGTTTAAATCAACATGTGTAAACATTCTAGTTCCAATAAAAGAAAGAATAGCTAATGCTGTTACAGATAAAAACATCGACTTGGCAAAATGAGATGCAAACGCATTGTTTAATGTGTTTCCTGTTTTTTGATTGACTGCAGCTTTTGCCTGCATATTAACTCCTCCTCATTCACAAACAATTACCTTAACCTTATTGTAAAAGCGGGAGGAATTTTTCAATATCGGGGAACTTCCCCATTAGAGGGGGGAAATTCCCCTATCTTTAAAAAAGGATATTAATTGCTTTACAAATGAGCATGTTGTTGCAGGGGTCTGCCAACTAAAAAAAGACCTTTTCAAAGGTCTTTGCGAAAAAAATTGAAACTTTTTCCAAGTCCATGCGTATCTCTAATTAGGAGGCGGTACCATGAAGAAAAAAATATATTTATTTTGTTCATTACACTAGCTGCAGAAACTCTGATTACCCTGCTCGCTTCACGTGCCTTTTCAATCCGATTCATAGAAATTATGTTTTTCTCTGGTGTGGTTTTTACAGCTTTAACTGTATGGTTTTCGGGCAGCGGCGGTATGGTAACGAGGTTTATGGACAGCAATGCAAGTGCCTTGACTGGATTCTTAATCAAAAGGGAGGAGTTCAGCTTCAGACCTAATTATGCTGTTCTAGGTTCGGTTATCTTTTCACTTATTGGTCTTGTTTTCTTTATTTTACTGTTAACAAATATAATTCCTCCAATTTAGGCATTATGGTACAATCATCAAAAGGAGTTGGTCAAATGGCTAAATCAGCTGCGAAGAAGTTAAGGGAAAAAGCAGTACGTGAGGGAAAAAGAAACCCTGAATGCAATCGAAGCCCATTTGCGTATGCGGACATGCGCACAAGAAAAACAAAAACCAAAAAAGAACAATTATTTAGGAGCAAATATAAGAACCGTTATTCTGATGAAAACAGAGCACACGGTTCTTTTTTTTGTATTATCTTTTCGAAAGCAGCCAGTCCGATTAAAGACCAGCTGCATTTTTCCGATTATAATATTCCCATCCCTTCTATATGTCTCCGGGCTTCGTCATCACCCAGATCATAAATCATTTTATATATGCCTTCCATGGATGCATCATATTCATCATTTTTTGATTCTTTGTGGTACTCCAGGAAAGGGACATGTGCACGGGCAAATGTTTTAAGATCTGCCTCATAATTCTCATTAATGTATTCATTTAACTGAGCTAAATCTTCGTCTGTGGCAAAAATTTTAAACTGCCATTCGGCTGCTTCAACCGGTTCTGTGTATATCTGCGCATTTTCAATATCTATATAATATGTTTTTTTTGTTTGTTCCATTGTTTTCATCTCCTCTATCTTTTATACGGTATTTACCACAAATTGAGGAAGTTTAACCATTTAATATTCAATGACATTTTAAGACGCTTAATGGGCATGATATAGCTGTGCATTACTAGGAAGGTGGCACAAAAAATGAATCTTTTCAGGAGGTATACAATGGGTATTTTAAGCGGAAATCCAAAGGACGAGCCTTTGCATTATGGCGAGGTTTTTAGCACATGGTCTTACTTGCTGGCAGGAAAGGGAATGGCCTCTGCATACCAAACGATGCTTAGCCACTCTGGAGATGGAGACTTGAAGAAGATGCTTGAAGAAGCCATCCGCCTCTGTAAGCAGGAAGAGGAACAAATTGAGGGAATGTTAAAGGAAAACGGAATTGGCCTTCCTCCCTCACCACCTGACAGACCTGAAGCTTGTGTAAACGATATTCCTGCTGGTGCAAGATTTATGGATCCTGAAGTAGCTGCAAAATTAGCAGGAGACCTGGCATCAGGATTGGTTGGCTGCAGTACAATCATGGGCCAATGTATCCGTGAAGATATCGCAGTCATGTTTGGCCAATTTCATACTCAGAAAGCCGCTTTAGGTATTAAGGTTCTTCGAATGAATAAAGAAAAAGGCTGGCTTATTCCTCCGCCGCTTCATCTTCACAAATCAGATAATTGCTGATGTGTCCAGCTGTAAAAAGAGAGCAGAGTCCATTGTCTGCTCTCTTGCCTAAAAGTTATTTCTTAAAACTTGGGCTTAGTTCACTCCATACATCAAATAAGTTGCCGTCCGGATCAGAAAACACAAAATTCCGGCCAGGATGCCCGCGATTTTCGATAGCTCCTGCATTTACTTCCTTCTCAAGAAGTTCCCGATGCAAGTTTTCGAGCTCTGTTATTCCATCGACTTCAAAGGTTAAACAAAATCGCAATCTTCCGTCAGAATCCTTGAAATTAAGACTTTCTTCTTCAGGTGCTTCCAAAAGGAAAAAGCTTTGGCTTGCCATATTGATTATCGCCATTTTCCCCTTTTCATCCCTATAGCTTTCTGCTGCTCCAAGCTTCTCTGTGTACCAGTTTAAGGAATCCATTACATTTCTGACAGGTATGTATACCGTTCCTACTCTTAAGAGCTTTTGACTCATAAATGATCCTCCTTCAAACAAATTCTCTATATTTGTAAATTCTATCCAAACGTATTAATTCCTTTTAAAAATAAAAAAAACCTTAGTCCTGAATGTGACTAAGGCTCACATATCTTACTCAGTGTATTTGCTTTCACTGGAATCAGGGGAAACCATGCCACCGGCACCGCTGGAATTGATATCAGGTTCTGCTCCTTCAGGCTGAGATGGCAGCACTTTGTTTTTCTTTTGATTAGGAAGGCCGGAATGCTCCTTTAGATATAGATCATTTTCCATGATCGTTACCACCTTAAATCCTGTTCCTTCGAGCTGGTTCTTCAATTGATTAAATACTTTTGTCTGATTATTATTCATTTCCTGATCATCATACTGAAGCTCTACATTTATTGTTTTCATGTCAGGACCTCCTTTTTAACCTATTTTCCCGAATGAGCTTTCATTAAACTACGCAGAACTTTAAAGAAGCAGAAGTTTATTTCAGTAATAATAGGTTATTTAAGAAAACAACTAGGACAGAGTTCAATCATTATAATGCATGGATTATTTTTCCATTAATATCATTTTCTATTCATTCCTGAATATAAATAAATTGTATGCCGATCAGACGAAAGGAGCAGAGGCATGTGGTTTTGGATTCTGGTAATCTTCATTCCTATTATTATCCTCGCTATTTTGGAAGAAACGATTCAATTTGTGGTTCATCGTAAAGTCTTCGGGAAAAGTGACAAACCGGTTTTAATTAAAGAAAAACTGAATCACTTCAAAAATAAATTCAGGTATAAGAAAAGCCATTCCCAATAAGGAAAGGCTTTTTTGTCCAGCCGTTCTAGGCCGCTAAAACTCATACTTTAATTAGGATTCTTCTGTTTCGGAACCTTCTTCTGCCGACTGTTCCCGTTCTTGTCCGGACATCCGCTTCTTTTTCAGCTCAAAATAGGCATCTAATACTTTTCTGCCAATTTCATAATTGGCTGTATGTCCGCTTCTTCCCTGGTATGCCCATGGAACAATGACAGACATGGCAATTTCGGGATTATTATGCGGTGCATAGGCAACAAGGCTCAAGTTCATAACATCTATTAATTTATCTCCCTTTTTTTTGAGAGGGCCGTCATAAAATGCTTCCGCTGTACCTGTTTTTCCTGCTGGAGAATATGGGGCATCTGCGAACCTTCTATATGCAGTCCCTTCAGGATGCTGCATCACCTGTCTTAATCCTTCTTTAACAGTGTTAAGTTCTCTATCACTTACATCTATCGTATTTAAGACAGTTGGCTGAATATCCTTCCAGATCGGGCCAAGCCCCTCCTGCTCCGTGGCTGGCTCACGGATTTCTTTTACAAGGCGCGGCTGGATACGGTAGCCGCCATTTGCAATCGTTGATATATATTGCGCCATTTGCATCGGAGTATAGGTATCATACTGCCCGATTGCAAGGTCTAATAGAAATCCCGGCAAGCGAAGCGGTCCTTCATAGCCTATTGCCTCATTCGGCAAATCGATGCCAGTTCTGACTCCGAGGCCAAATTGGCCGAAAGACTCTCTCATATCTTCAAATGCATTAGGATTTTTAAATCCCAGAGGCTGATCATAAGCATATCGCGCATCCGCAATTTCAATTGCTGTTTTGAACATATATACGTTTGAGGATATGCGCAAAGCCCTTGTTTCGTTCATGATTGCCTGAAAGTTAAACCAGGATTTTTTCACCTGTGGTGTACCTGCAATTTTCATGGGTGCATCTAAAAAGGTCGTCCCGGGTGAAATTGCACCGGTTTTATAGCCTGTTAAAACAGTTGCCCCTTTTACAGAGGATCCCACATTATAAGAAGAGGCAATCGTACCCAGCGCATAATCCTGCAGAACCGTTTTGCCATTATCATCTTTGTCTATCATTTTACCTGCCAGCGTCAGGACTTCACCAGTATACGGATTCATTAGGACGACAAACGCACGATCCATTAAGTAAGTTCCCCTGGTCCTTTTTGCAGCCCAAATTTCCTCTTCCAATATTTTTTCCACAGCCTTCTGCAGATCCATATCAATCGTCAGAACAAGATCCTTGCCTCTTTGGCCTTGAGAAACCAGTTCACTTCCGAGAATTTCTCCTTTTTTTGTAATAAGCTTTTCCTTTGATTTTTGGCCATGCAGAACATCCTCATATTGCATTTCGAGATAGCTCTTTCCAACACGTTCATTTCTGCTGTAGTCCCTGGCCAGAAAATAATCCAGCCTTTCCTGCGGCAGCCCTTCATTTGTATCTGTAACCTTCCCCAGGACTGTCTGGAGCGTACTGTCAAAAGCATAAGTTCTATCCCAGTCAGTGGTTGTATTGACACCTGGAAGATATTGAAGATTCTCGCTTACCGCAGCATATTCTTTACTTGATACAGCTTCATTTTTGACTATTTGCGGCGTCATTGCATAGCCGCTCGTAAATTCCCGGAAGATTGCCCGCACTTCCAGATCCTGCTTGCTCAGCTGTTTCAGATCTTCTTCTGTAATTCTTTCAAGCTGCATTTCATAAATTTGCTTATCATCCAGTTTTTTCTCTTTAAACAGCTTCCATTCCTTATCAGTTATTTTATCCCGGACAGCATCAGGATTTTTTAGAATCCAATGATCCTTCTTATCGCGTTCTGTCACTTTATCCGTCTTTTTATCAATCAAAACGGCCAGCCGTTCTGCCACCTGAAGCATTTCTTTCTGTTTGGCATTCCGATTGGTATATGTAATCGCACTCTTTGGGATATTATCCACGATAACCTGATGGTTCCTGTCAAGCATCCTTCCCCTTGGAACCGGGTTAGATACGATGACATCTTCCGTCCGGTCCACTTCTTTTTTGTATGTCTCACCATTTACAATCTGGACGACGCCGAGTCTTAAAATTAGTACTGAAAACAAAACAAAAACAGCAAAAAACAATAAATTGACCCTAAAAGGCACATGGCTTTTCTTTTTCTTCTTTTTCCCCATGTATGAATCTCCCCCCTTATGAACACTATGTCTGTATTATAGAGACTCTTCCAAATCTTCCCCTGTTAAATAATTCCACGATTTTTGTCAAATCCCTGCCAGTCCAAAAACATATTTTGAAATATAAAGGAATTTAAGGAGGTTAAGCGGAAATGTTAATCTGATTATTTTTTTAGGAGGGATTTAATATGGAAAGAGCGCAAAAATATCTGAACTATTTTTTATCGCATAGAAAGGTGACCAATGAGCTGATCAAGAAGATTGATGAAACAAACTATGATTACAAACCAACTGAAACAAGCATGGCAGCCGGCAAGCTGGTTACTCATATGCTTACTTCTTTTTATATGTTTGCCAAAACAGTAAAAGAAGGCAGCCCGGCAGTGTTTGGCGAGAAATTCGATGAAGTTGCACCAAACCTTTCTGAAGCCGCTGAAAATTATACAGAAAAAACCATTGAGATCATTTCATCATTAACAAATGATGAAATGGATAGGACCATTGATTTGACGCGGATATTTGGTATGGAACTTACAGGCAGCCAGCTGCTGCAGCTTGCAATGGATCATGAAATTAATCATAAAGGGAATTTGTTTGTTTATGTACGGGAAATGGGCCATACGGAGCTTCCGATGTTTGTGAGCAGATGATGAAAAAACGGACGCGTCACCGCGTCCGTTTTATAAACTATTAAGAGGAGAAATTAATTCTGCCAGCTCATTTTTTGGTGAATTCACTTTACTTGATACCGGGTACTTATCCATTTTTTCAGCCGGATAAGGTTCAAGTAATGACTTCAGATATTCAGTGTCATTAAAACGGGGATTAAGCCAATCCTCAAAATCGCTTTCCTTTAATATCACCGGCATTCGGTCATGAACATACTCGGTTACTTCATTTGGCCCCGTTGTAATGATTGTACAGCTCGTTAAAGAATTTTCTCCTTTATGCCATGTATCCCAAATGCCTGCAAAGGCAAACGGTTTTTCATCTTTCATAATGAACCTGTATGGCTGTTTACCTTCTTCGGTTTTCTTCCATTCATAAAAGCCATCTGAAAGGATTAAGCACCTTCTGCTTTTAAAGGGAGCTTTGAAGCTTGGTTTCGAATCAATGCCTTCCGCTCTTGCGTTTATCATTTTGTAAGCTGTTTTTTCGTCTTTAGCCCAGAAGGGGACCAGCCCCCACTTCATCTGCCTGCCGATCCGCTGTTTGCCATTTCCAATGACGGTTAAGATATTTTGGCTTGGCGCGATATTATATCTGGGAATAACCTCTCCCCCTGCATATTCAAATTCAAACAGCAGCTGAAGTTTATTGATGGTTTCTGTTAATGTAAACCGGCCGCACAATATAATCACCTCTTTTAAATCAATTCAGCAATATAATGTTCATCTATTCCCGGATATAGCGCATATTAAAAATGTCAGCTATTTTACAGGGAGGAATGAAATATGACAAAACAAGGTAGACACAATGCAAATCAAACGAGAGCCCAAATTGAAAAACAGGATAAGCGAAACGATGTTGAACTGGGAAGCGAGTTTCAGACAGGAAATGATAAATCTCAAAGCCAGAAAAAAAGCGGAAAGCAAATTAATAAGAAGTCATAATGACAAATCCCCCAATTCAGGGGGATTTTCATGTCCTGATTGTATACAGCTGCCCCTCCACCGCAAAAGAAATGCGGCCTGTTTCCTCTGAAACTACAATGGCAACAGCATCTGATTTTTCAGTAAGTCCAATTGCCGCTCTATGCCTTGTCCCAAGTTTTTTTCCCTCAATAGTTTTATTGGCAAGAGGCAGGATGTTGCCTGCAGAAATAATGGTATCATCTTTTATTAATATACCGCCGTCATGCAATGGGTTTCCCGGATAAAAAATGGTTTCAAGCAAAGCGCTGCTTACTTTTGCTCCAATTGGCGTCCCATTATGAAGGTAATCGCCTAAAGGCAGTCTTCTCTCCACAACAATAAGCCCTCCATGCCTTTTTTCCGATAAATGCTGGGCGGCCAATGACAAACTTGAATATTCCTTTGTATACGGCGATAAATATGACTGAAGATAATAAGTCGAAGCAATTGTGTGAGCCTCTGTTACCGCCTTCTGCAAGTTTTCAAAATCGGATAAAATACAGCAGCTGAAGTCCTCTAGCGTTTTGGAAATAGAATGAATCTGATTGTCGATATTGTCAATATACCGATTTAAATCTTTTCGGTATTGATCTTCGCCATAAATCACCGGACTTCCTCCAATCTTAATTCATATTAGTACCTTTTCCAGTTAAAAATTATTTATCCATTTTACGGAATAGGTTTAGAACCTCTCAAAAGGGACTAAATATAAGTATTAAGCAACGAGGTGAGGGACATGTTCGATATTTTAGCAAAACAATTTGAGAAACCGGAAGGATTACTAGGGAAGCTTGCCGGGAAAATCATGTATTTCGAAAACCGCAAGATTAACAAATGGACAATAAAACAGTTAAAGATTAATCGCAGGGACTCTATTTTAGAAGTAGGCTTTGGCCCTGGATACAGCATTAGGCATATAATGGATCACTGCCGCCATGCAGAAACGGATGGAGTTGATGTATCCGTAGATATGAAGGCTTCAGCAGCCAAACTGAATGATGACTATATTCGGCAGGGGAAGGTCAGATTGTTCGTAAAAGATATTCACGATTACTTCCCTGATAAAAAGTATAATAAGATATTTTCAGTCAACAATTATCCATTATGGACAAAACCAAGAGAATCACTACAGCATCTCTATGGGATGCTTGAGGAAGACGGAATAATTGCCATCACAGTTCAGCCAAGAGAAGAAGGAGCAGATGACACCATTGCCAAAAATCTCGGACAGGTAATCAAAGCAGATATGGAAGCGGCTGGATTCCATTCTATTTCCATTTCGTATAAAGATGCCCGCCCCGTATTAACCGTTTGTGTAACTGGAATAAAATAATGGAAAAGAGCGGGAGATTGTTGCTCCTGCTCTTTTTCAATTTATCACCAGCCACGGCTGGCTCCTCCTCCTCCGGATGAACCGCCTCCCCCACCCCGGGGACCGCCGCCTCCTCCGCCTCCCCCTCTTGAGAGAATGGAAAGGATGGCGTATGAAAAGGCTCCGCCAAAAAATTTAATGTCTAGAAACAACAATCCAACAACAATTATAATTATCAGCCAGGACGGGATGCCAATGCCTCTTTCCTGTGTTCCGGCATCAGCATACTCTCCACCTAAATTCACTTCTTCTCCGGCAGCTTCCTGTACAAGCACCTTATAGGTTTCAATTACCGCTCTATTGGGCTGGCCATCCTGAAGATATGGAAGGGTAACTTCATCCAGAATCCTGCCTGCTTTTCCATCGGGAATCTGGCCTTCAAGCCCATAACCAACCTCAATCCGCACCTTCCGATCCTGCATGGCCACAACCAATAGGACACCATTATTCTCAGCAGCACTGCCTATGCCATAAGACCGAAAAGCTTCATTTGCATATTCTTCAATCGGCCTGTCCCCAGTAGTTCCAACAGTTAAAACTGCAACCTGTGCAGATGTCTTTTCTTCCAATTGCCTCCCCAGGTTATTCAATTCAGATTTTTCCTGGTCATTCAGGACCTCCGCAAAATCCTGGACATAAATATCTCCGGCAGGCTGCGGTATGGATTCATCTGCATGGACTGGGAATGCCCCCATTAGTAAATTTACTAAAAGAAGGGTCAAAGAGACCCTGCGAATGATCATTCTCCTTTGCCTCCAAAGTCAACTTCAGGTGCTTCATTTGCCAGCGGATCCGCCCTAAAATACTCTTTTTCATCAAAGCCTGTTATCCCTGCTACGATTGCACCCGGAAACCTTTTTACTTTCTTGTTATAAACAGCAACCTGGTCATTATAATCCTTTCGGGCAACCGAAATCCGATTTTCCGTACCCGCTAGCTCGTCCATTAATTGAGTAAACTGCTTATCCGCTTTTAAATTAGGATAGTTCTCCACCACTACAAGCAGACGGCTCAATGCGCTTGACAGCTCGGCGTTTGCGGCTGCTTCCTCTTCAGGAGACCTTGCTCCCGCCAATCTCGCACGTGCATCTGATATTGCCTGAATTGTCTCCTTCTCGTGTGCAGCATATCCCTTTACTGTATTTACCAGATTAGGAATCAAATCCAGCCTTCTCTGCAGCTGGTTCTCGATTTGAGAATAAGCCTGGTCCACATTTTCCTCAGCGCTTACAAACCCGTTATAACTGGACATCAGCATCATACCTGCTATGACAACTACCGCAATAACGGCAATTAAAACACCCATACCTTTTTTCATTTGCGCCACTCCTGTTTCTAAGTTGTTTTGTCACTTGCATGGTATTTTTCCTTTTTTGGGCGAAAGTTAAACCAGGAGATTGGCTTGCTGATTGTTTTTTGGAGAACTGGTTAAATTTGTGAGGGTCGGCTCTTTCCACGAGGGTGTATGTCTTAATGCGCGGGCTGGCTTCTGATTTACGCGGGGATTTTACTTTTGAGCGCGGGTGGGCTCCTTCTGCGCGGGTAGTACGTTTTTATGCGCGGGTGACTTCTGATTTTCGCGGGAATGTTACTTTTGCGCGCGGAATCTTGTCAGTTTCTATCATTATTGCTTCATGCCTGATGTAAATTGCGTCGCCAGGATAGGTTATTGCGCTGATGTTATAGTTTTTGCTCTATCACAACATTTTTGCTTCTTGCTTCCCCATAAATGATCCATCCAGCAGGTATTTCGCGCCGCCGTATCTCAATTTCGCGCTGTCACCTTTCATAATTGCGCCAATCAAATTTCCTTTCCCCTACAGGACCAAAAAACCGGAACCCATCCGGGCTCCGGTCCAAGTATGATTATTTAATAAAGTTGTTCGCAATCAGTTCACTGAATTCAGGTTTATCTTTCAGGAATTTTAAAGTGTAGGATGAATCTGCAAATTCCTGGATTGTGTCTGCATCAACATCGTAAGTGAACCCAATTCTTTCCCATGCGCGGTCTACGACTTCTTTTTCCAGTTCCTGGCCAGTTACTTCTTTAATGTCTTTGATTGTAATTGCTTTTGCTTCTTCAGGATTTTCTTCGATAAATTTAACTGCATCTTTATGTGCATCAACGATTTTCTGTACTTTTTCCGGGCTGTTCTTCACAGCATCGCCAGTTGCAACCAATACTGATGCCGGAAGTGTTTCACCGAAGGAAACTTCATCCCAGCCAATTACGACTTCAGCGTTTGTTTCCTGTTCAATGACAGCTGCCCATGGTTCGGGAGCAACTGCAATATCAACTTTACCTGTTTTCAGCATACTTGCATATTGTGCAGGGTTGCCTGTTAAATGCTTCATGGTACCGCCGATGCGAGCTGAAGTGATGCCGGCTTCTTCAAGATATGTTTCATACTGGACATCATGTGTGCAGCCCACGCCAGGTGTAATGAACGTTTTTCCCTCGAAGTCTTCAAGTGAGTTAATTTCTACACCTTCTCTGGCAAGGACAACTGTTCCGCCAGTTGAGGCACCGGCGATAATTTTAACATCAGCCCCAGTTGAGAAGTTGTTCATTGCTGGTCCAGGTCCTACAAGACCTGCATCAATGTCGCCTGTTTTCAGGGCAGTCATGAATGAACCGCCTTCAGCAAATGTCTTGTATTCTACTTTAGTTCCATCTCCAAGCTGTTCTTCAAAATAGCCTTGATCTTTCGCAACCATTGCTGGCACATGATTGATATTCGGGAAATAACCGATGACAATCTTGTCTTCTTCACCGCTGCTCTTCTCAGATGATCCGCAGCCGGCAAGCAGCCCGGTTAAAGTAAATAATACAGCAACCCATAAAATAGCCTTTTTCATTAATACCCCTCCAAAATTAAGACTCAAGTCCCCATTTTTTTATGACTGATTTTTCAATGCGCTGGAAGATGAATTGGTCAACAATCATTCCAATAGCTCCAATAATAATCATGACACCTATCACAATGTCCATTCTTCCAAAGTCTGAAGCATATCGAAGTGTGTAGCCCAATCCTGGTCCTGTGCTTAAAAGCTCACCGGCCATCAGTGCGCGCCAGGCAAATGCCCAGGCAAGACGTGAACCAGTGACAACGTATGGAATTGATGCTGGAAAGATGACTCTTGTGAATAAGTCAATTCCATTCGCACCCATTGTCTGAGCTGCCTTGATATATAATGGTGAAACATTTTTAATCCCTGTTCGCATGTTCAGAGCCATAACAAATGTACCGCCAAGTATGGTTACAAAAATAACAGCCTTTTCATTTAAGCCAAACCACATAATCGCGATCGGCAGCCAGACGATGCTGGGAACACTTTGCAAGGCGAGGATGACTGCACCCAGTGTTTCATCAGCTGTTTTGGATTTTCCCAAAAGAATTCCAATCAGAGTCCCAATAATAAGGCTGATAGTTAAACCGACTGCGAGCCGCTTAAAACTGGCGATTAAATCATAGATGAGAGTTTTATCCTGAAACCCTTCAACAAGAGCACTGAATACACTGGACAGGGAAGGGAAAATCAGAGGATGCCAAAGCTCTAGCCGTGATCCAATTTCCCAAAATGCAATGATGGCTGCAAAAAATATGATCCTTTTAATGGCTGTTTGCATATTGGAGTTCCTCACTTACAACTTTATCAATTTCCTTCTTCAGGTATTTCATAATGTGGTCTTCAATCTCAAGCATTTCTTTTTTGTGTTCCTCACGGGGTCTGGGTATGTCAACCGTTATATCCTGTAAAATGATTCCCGGCTTTGTTCCCATAACTATGATTCGATCTGAGAGTTTAATAGATTCTGAGATGCTATGAGTAACAAAAAGAATGGTTTTCTTTGTCTCAGTCCAGATGTTTTCCAGCTGTCCGTGCAGACGCGAACGGGTCTGTTCATCAAGAGCTCCGAATGGTTCATCCATTAATAGTGTTTCCGGGTTCATCGCAAGCGCTCTCGCAATCGCGACCCTCTGCTGCATTCCTCCAGAAAGTTCATGAGGATAATGGGATATATATTTTCCCAGCTGAACCATTTGCAGATATTTAAGTGCTGTTTCCTCTGCATCCTTCTTCTTCATTTCTTTTTTCAGTGGAAACGTGACATTTTCCATGACTGTCAGCCAAGGGAATAAGGCTGCCTGCTGGAAAACCATTCCCCTGTCTTTTCCGGGTTTTATTATGGTTTTTCCATCAATTTGAATTTGGCCTGAAGTTGTTTTAGTCAGCCCTGCGACGATTGAAAGAAGTGTTGACTTTCCGCATCCTGAAGGGCCTAAAATTGAAACAAACTGGCCTTTTTCAATGGATAAATTAATATCTTTCAGGACGTCAACAGGACGATTTTCTTTATCGCTATATTGTTTATTCACATCGTTTATCTCAATGAACATTCAAAATCACCTATTCCCATAAATCTCATTAATTTACTCGGATTACTTGTAATTATAAAGTATTCACTTTGCATGTCAACCTTTACAATAAATATTTTTAAAAATGGGCTTAATCAAATAAAAAGCCTCCTCCATCAAGGAGAAAGCTTTTGTTTCACAATTTAATTTCTTCTATTTTAGATGAAGCGATCAGCTCTTCAACTTTTGCTAACTCACCGCTTTGAAACAGTTCTATGATCTTGCTTCCAACGATTACCCCGTCACAATGCTGATTCATTTCTTTTACATGATCTGGTTCAGAAATTCCAAATCCCGCCAATACTGGTATCGGACTTACATCTTTAACATTCTTCAAATGCTTTCCGAGCTCCTCTTTAAATTCTTTTCTTGCACCTGTGATGCCATTAACCGTTACAGCGTATAAAAAGCCTTTCCCCTTGCTCGCAATAGCCTGGATCCGCTCTAGTGGACTGGTTAAGGTCACAAGCCGGATGATTTCGATTCCAGCTCTCTCTGCGATTGGTGCAATTATCTCCTCTTCTTCTGCAGGAAGATCAGGCAATATCAAGCCGTCTACCCCAGACCTGGAGGCATCAGAAATAAAGTTGCCAATGCCATAGGCCATGATCGGATTCATGTATGTCATAAAGATAAGCGGGATGTGAACAATAGGCCGGATTTCCGCAATTTTAGCTAAGACGCCTCTAAGTGTTGTTCCGGCTTCTAATGCTCGAATGCCAGCTTGCTGGATTACTGGCCCATCGGCAACCGGATCCGAAAACGGAATCCCAATTTCAATGGCAGTTGCTCCCGCTTTTTCGAGGAAAGTGATTTTCTCGGCCAGTGTCTCTAAGCCTCCATCCCCGGCCATTATATATGGCACAAATGCTTTTTCGTTGTTTTGCTGTAGGCTCTGAAAAACTTTTTCAACCCGGTTCATTGTCCTTTCCCTCCTAATTTTGCTCTTACAGTTTCTACATCTTTATCTCCTCTGCCGGATAAACAGATGACAAGACCTTCGTCTTTTTTCATTTGCGGTGCAAGCTTTAATGCATAGGCAACGGCATGGGAGCTTTCCAGCGCAGGGATAATGCCTTCCAGTTTGCATAAAAGCTTTAACGCATCTAGCGCCTCATCGTCTGTGATGGATTCATACTCGGCTCTTCCGCTGTCTTTCAAATAGCTGTGTTCCGGGCCAACTCCGGGATAATCAAGCCCAGCTGAGATGGAATGGGCCTCCTGAATTTGTCCGTGTTCGTCCTGAAGCAAGTACATTAATGCCCCATGAAGAACTCCAGGAGTTCCTTTTGTTAAAGATGCGGCATGTTTCTCAGTATCTGTTCCCAATCCAGCCGCCTCCACCCCAATCATGCGGACAGTTTCATCTTTTATGAAAGGATAGAACATTCCCATTGAATTGCTTCCTCCGCCAATACAGGCTACAACTGCATCAGGGAGCTTACCTTCTTTTTCAAGGTATTGCTCCTTGGTCTCATTTCCGATAACACTTTGAAAATCCCGTACAATCATAGGAAAAGGATGAGGTCCCATGACAGAGCCAAGGATGTAATGTGTATCCTCGACATTTGTCACCCAGTAGCGGAGTGCTTCGTTGACTGCATCTTTTAATGTGGCACTTCCCGATTTTACCCCGACAACCTTCGCTCCAAGCAGTTCCATTCTGAATACGTTCAGCTGCTGTCTCCTAATGTCCTCTTCACCCATAAAAATAATGCATTCAAGATTTAAAAGCGCACATGCAGTTGCTGTTGCGACTCCATGCTGCCCTGCACCCGTCTCAGCTACTATTTTTCTTTTTCCCATTCGCAGCGCCAATAGAGCCTGGCCCAGTGAGTTGTTTATTTTATGGGCACCTGTATGATTCAAATCTTCTCTTTTAAGATAGACCTTCGCACCGCCGGCGTATTTTGTGAGGTTCTCCGCAAAATAAAGAGGAGTTTCACGTCCGACATAGTCTTTCAGCAAAGCCTGCAGCTCTTTCTGAAAACCTTCATCAGCTTGCGCTTTCTTATACTCCTCTTCCAATTCAAGAATGGCCTGCATAAGTGTCTCCGGCACATACCTTCCTCCAAATTCCCCAAAATGACCTCGTTCATCAGGCAATGTGTAAGCTGCGTTCATTTTACTTCCTCCCTCTCCACAAGTTTAGCGTTATCTATGAATCTTTTTATTTTCTCCAGATCTTTCTTCCCTTCAGTCTCAACCCCGCTGCTTACATCAACCATATAAGGATTGGCTGCTTTAATTCCTTCCCCCACATTTTCAGGATTGAGCCCTCCAGCGAGGATCATTTTTTTGTTCTGCTTTGGGTTTTTGTTTAGAATCGACCAATCAAACGATACCCCGTTGCCCCCCCGATACTTTCCTTTCGGACTATCAAGAAGAACGTATTCACATGAATATTCATCCAGTTGGGATAGATCATCTGGTGAACTAATGCTCAGAGCTTTTATAACTGGAAAAGAAAATGAGCTGCAAAATTCCGGCGTTTCATCTCCATGAAGCTGAATGACATTGATCCCTGAAACACTTGCTATTTCCTCAATAGTCTCTTTCGTTTCATTTACAAACACTCCGACTTTTAAAACTTCTCCGGAAAGCTCTCTGATTATCTCCCCTGCTGCCACAGGATTAATTTTTCTTTTGCTTTCAGCAAAAACAAATCCCAGGGCATCCGCACCGCTTTCAATGGCAGAAAGTGCCGTGCTGATATCTCTAATTCCGCAAATCTTCACCTTCATTGATTGACAGCCCCCTGCAAAGGAAGCTTCATGGCCTTCAAAAGCCCTTCCAGGTTATCTGCTTTCATAAATGCTTCTCCGACAAGAATGGCGTTTGCTCCTGCTGCAATTACACGCCGTACATCCTCTTCTGACTTAATCCCGCTTTCACTGATCAGGAATCTTCCTGCCTTCTTTATTAGCGGTGCAAGTTTTTCTGTTACACCAAGGTCTACTTCGAAAGTTTTTAAATTCCGGTTGTTGACTCCGATCAGCTGTGCACCGGTTTTCAGAGCTATTTCCAGCTCTTCTTCATTATGAACCTCCATTAATACTTCAAGGCCTTCACCTTCAGCAAAATCGAAAAGCTCTTGAAGCCGTTCAGCTTCCAAGGCAGCAGCAATGAGCAAAATAAGGTTCGCCCCTGATGCTTTTGCCTTTAAAACTTGCACTTCGTCTATAATGAAATCTTTGCAAAGGATAGGCAGGCCGACAGTCTCTCTGACAGCTGACAGATCAGCAAAGCTGCCTTTAAAAAACCTATTGTCTGTTAAAACGGAAATGGCATCCGCACCATACTTTTTATAAAATAATGCCTGATCTTTCGGATTTTGTCCGGTATTTATATCACCTTTTGAAGGTGAAGCTCTTTTGAATTCAGCAATCACAGCCAGTTCACTGCCTGATGCAAGCTTATTAATAAATGAGCGTTTAATCACGGGGTCCCCAGCTTGAAAGGATTCTGTTTCTTGCTGCAGTACGATGACTTCATTTCTTTTTTCAGCCAGTATTTTATCTAGAATCGTTCCCACTTATATCACCTCTTTATGGACACTTTTACTTGCTTCAATTAACCTATGCAGTTTTGCTAATGCAGCACCTGAATCAATGCTTTCTCTGGCTAAATTTATCCCGCCTTGAATTGTTTCGGCCATGCCTCCTGTAAAGATGCCAATCCCGGCGTTAAGAAGGACCGTGTCCCTTCTCGCTCCCCTCTCCCCATTTAGGACACTCAGGAGTATTTCAGCATTTTCCCTGGAATCTCCGCCTCTGATCGCATCATTGCTGCTGACGGATAGTCCAACTTCCTCTGGGTGAAGAACCTTTTTCGTCACCTTGCCGTTATTAAGAATTGCCAGGTGATTTTCCCCCTGTAAGGATGCTTCATCCATAAACCCTGCACCATTTAAAACAACTGCCCGTTTTCTTCCCAAAGTTTTTAACACCTCTGCAAACATTTCAATATAATCTCTCCGATAGATCCCCAGAAGCTGAGTATCAAGTTCAACCGGATTGGTTAATGGTCCTATTAGATTGAAGGTTGTGGGTATTCTCAGGTCCTTGCGCACTTTCATGATTCTTTTAATATTCGGATGAACGTGAGGGGCGAAAAGAAAGGCAATCCCGATTTCTTCCAGAATCTCCTCCGTGCGCTCAGGCGGTTGATTTAAATTTATCCCCAAATGCTCCAATACATCGGCACTGCCTGTTTTGCTGGATACACTTCTATTGCCATGCTTGGCAACAGGAATTCCGGCTCCTGCAATCACAAAGGCCGAGGTGGAACTGATATTAAAGCTGCTTGAACCATCCCCTCCTGTACCGCAATTATCCAAAACATTAGGAATTTTCTTGCTAAATGAAAGGGATTTATCCCTCATCGCTTTTACGATGCCTGCAATTTCTTCAACTGTTTCCCCTTTTGTTTTAAGGCTCACCATAAATGCCGCAATCTCACTGTCTGTCACATCATTGGCAAATAAATAGTCCATCGCTTCCTTCATTTCTGCCTCTGTTAATGACTGCCGATCAGATAACCTCTGCAGTATAGTTTTCATCGTTTTTTTCCCTCCCGATCGTTTGTAAAAAGTTTTCCAAAATCTTTTTTCCAAGGCCTGTTCCTACAGACTCCGGATGGAATTGCAAACCGTATAAAGGATAGTCTTCATGCTTGATTGCCATTATTTCATTATCATCCATTGATCTGGCCAAAACCTTAAAGCTGCCAGGCAAAGTTCCCGACTGAATAATTAAGGAATGATAACGCATGATATGGATTGGCTGCGGCATGTATTGAAACAGCTGCGATCCGTTATGCTTAAGATTAGACACCTTGCCATGCATAATTTTCTTTGCTTTTTCAATTTTTGCACCAAACGCATAGCCAATTGCCTGATGGCCAAGGCAAATGCCCAGGATAGGGAGCTTCCTGTAAAACTCCTGAATAACATCAACAATGATCCCTGCTTGTTCCGGCCGCCCCGGTCCGGGTGAAAGAACAATGGCTTCAGGATTTAATTTTTCAATTTCTTCGATTGTTATCTGATCATTCCTTACAACTTTAATTTCTTGTCCCAGTTCACCTAAATACTGATAAAGGTTAAATGTGAATGAATCATAATTATCAATCAGCAGAATCATTTTTTGTCCTCCAAAAATGCTTTTAATTTATGAAGTGTTTCTTCGTACTCTTTTTCGGGAATGGAATCGTGCACGATGCCTGCCCCAGCTTGTATATAGGCGAATCCATCTTTTATCACCATTGTTCTGATTGCCAGGGCGAAATCCATATTGCCATTTCCGGAAAAATAGCCGACTGCCCCTGAGTAAATTCCTCTTTTCACTGCTTCAAGTTCATTGATGATTTCCATTGCTCTGATTTTGGGTGCACCTGAAACCGTTCCGGCAGGCAGACACGCTATTAAGGCATCAATCGCTGTGTGTGGATTTTTCAGCCTGCCTCCAACTTCGGATACAAGGTGCATGACATGCTTATATCTCTCAATTACCATGTTTTTTTCTATCGTTACCGAGCCAAATTCGCAGACACGGCCGAGATCATTTCTGCCTAGATCGAGCAGCATCCTGTGTTCGGCAAGCTCCTTTTCATCTTCTATCAGGTCCCTTTCAAGCAGTAAGTCTTCGTCTTCTGTCTTGCCTCTTGGCCTTGTTCCTGCTATAGGGTTAGTAATTACTTTGTTTCCAGTTGCTTTTATAAGACTTTCAGGGGATGCCCCCGCAACCGCATATTCTTCAAAATCAAGATAGTACATGTAGGGGGAAGGATTTTGCACTCTTAACTTCCGGTAAAATGCAAAAGGATCTCCAGTCAATTCTGCTTTTAACCGCTGAGAAAGCACCACCTGAAAAATGTCTCCCTCTTCAATATAGGACTTGGCTCGGTTTACTTTTTCAACGAAGTCTTCTTTAGATATGGAAGCTTTGAAAGCCGACAGCGATGCTTCTTCCGATTCAGATGCCACTGCCCCCTTTTGTATTTCGGCCTTTCTTTTCTGTAATCTCTCACGAAGCTGAGATTCATCGGTTGCTGCCAGTATAGGCATGGCTACCAGATATACCTTTTGCTCCAGATGATCGAAAACGGCCACTTCCTCAAAAAACATAAGGTGGACATCTGGTACATTCAGCTCATCATGAGGAATCATTCCGATATCTTCGTATTGCCTGATGACATCATAGCCTGCATATCCAACAGCTCCTCCACAAAATGGGAACTGTTCAAAGGGGTGCGGCTTTTCCTTCGGCATCAGCCTTCTTAATACATCAAGCGGCTTCTCATCAAAAACTTCTATTTTTCCGTCTGCAGTAACAGCCGTCCGAGATCCTTCCCCTTTTAGTTCCATCACTGGGTCGGCACCAATAAAGGAATACCTTCCCGATTTTTCATGCTTAAGCGAGCTTTCAAGCAGAAATTTTTTTCTTCCGCTCATTTTCTGATAGATCAAAATAGGTGTTAATGTATCCCCTTCAAGCTCTTCGATGATATACGGACCTTCCAATATCGTTTTCAATATATTTCTCCTCCAGTTCTTTCGGATTCAGAAAAGCGCAAGCGCCTTGATCACCCCCGACACCTCGAGGGGGTAGGCGCTGGAGCTAGACAGTTACCTAACTTCAGAATTTATATACTTAACTATAAATAAAAAAGTCCCCTATACACACAGACAGAATCTGCGGGTATAGAGGACGTGTCTTGTGAACGTGGTGCCACCTCTTTTTAGAGCAAAATGCTGCTCCCTTTTTCGGGTACGGAAAAATATCGATACCCTATCCTTTTAACGGTGGAAATCCGTGCTTCCCTACTATCGTTCAGGTAGCCTCTCGCAAGTCCATTCGAATGATTTTCCGTACCGGGCTCTCACCTCTCCCCGGCTCTCTTGAACGGACTACATCAATCTACTCCTCTTGCTCAGCGATTTAAAGTAATAAAGTTGTTTGAAAATAAAAAAGGGCCTCCCGTCTAAAAAGGACGAGAGACCCGTGGTGCCACCTTCATTAGCTGATACATCAGCTCACTTAACAGATATCAAAACGAAAAACGTTTGAATATCTGTCCCTTGTAACGATGAGACCGTTCGCCAAAGCCTACTGCTTAAAAAAGGTTCGGTTTGGAGGCTCGAAAGTCCATTCACTGCTGCTTCCACACTGATTTGCACCAACCATCAGCTCTCTTTAGCTTCAACTGCAGTTACTACTCTTTGTCATTGCCGATCAATATATATTGTTTATTATACTATTCCGGTAAATAAAAAATGTCAAGAGTAAATTTCATTTTTTTATAAAAGAGCTTTTTCCAGCTTTTCTCTCCAGACATCTGCAAGTTCCTCAATCCGCAGCAGTTCTTCAATTGCTTTATGGTTTTTGCGGTCATGGAACATGATAAAATTCCCTTGCAAAACCGATACCTTTTCCTGCTTTCTTTCTTCGAGCTTAAGAACGCTGCCTGCTGTTACAGTTCCTTCCTTCAGCACTCTGAAAAAGTAGCCTGTGAAGCATGTTTCCACAATTCTGCCTAAAAGCCGACCTTCTTCGTTATGCTTTGAAATTGTTGAACACGGGATACGCCCCTGTGTTATTTGAATAGCAGATTCACCAAGAGAAAAGATATCTCCTATAAAAACATCCTTTTCCAGCATATTTCCCGCACAAATATTTTCACCAAATGCTGGCGGGCAGAACGTCTTTTTAAATTCTTTTTCCCACATCCCGTAATGTTCGAACGGGTATAGGCAAACTGCCCGGTCGGGGCCGCCATGAAAATCAGTGTTTGCTACTCCATCCCCCAGGAAACCATCCTTCGTTAAGAACGCACTTTCAATTTTTTCTTTGCCGATTCCCGATATTTCCTCACGGTTTTTCCAGCTGTGCTTTTTCGGCTTTCCTATGCTTAAAGTAATAATTTCTTTCATAATATCCCCTCACCAGATTCGCTTTTCTATATATTTTAACGCTTTCTTTTTAGTAAATCGAAACATATTTTTCCAGAATTTTAATTTTCCCATAAAAAGACAGAGGTTTTTCTAGTTAGTTTTCCTGCAATTAGCTCATATTAAGACTAGTTTGATTAACGAAAAGGAAGGTCAGAAATATGGAGCATGTTGAAAATTTACAATCTGTAAATTCCAAAGCTAAACAGAAGTCCGGTGATGATGTTCATAACCAAAAATGGGCCATTCTATCACTTTCTTCAATTCCTCTCGTTATGACACTTGGGAATTCCATGCTGATTCCTGTTCTGCCGGCGATGGAAAATAAACTAAATATTTCTGCATTCCAATCCAGCATGATTATTACCGTTTACAGTATTGTAGCCATTATTTTAATTCCAATCGCAGGCTTTTTATCGGATCATATCGGCCGAAAAAAAGTCATTATACCAAGTCTTCTCATTGCAGGAATTGGCGGGCTGATCTCTGGATGGGCGGCATGGAAAATGGCGGATGCTTATTGGATCATATTAGCCGGGAGAGCATTGCAGGGTGTTGGGGCAGCCGGTGCGGCACCAATTGTTATGCCTTTAGTCGGGGATATGTTTAAAAATGATGATGAAGTCAGCAGTTCCCTTGGCCTGATTGAAACTTCCAATACTTTTGGAAAAGTTCTATCACCTATACTTGGAGCGTTTTTGGCAGGGTTTATTTGGTTTTTACCGTTTTTTTCGTTTCCAGTTTTTTGTACGATTTCAATCCTGCTGGTTTTCTTTCTTGTAAAAACACCAAATAAAAGAGAAGAGCCGCTTCCGCTAAAGAAATTTTGGAGCAATATTAAGGATACCTTTAAAAACAACGGAAAATGGCTTTATGCTATTTTCTTAATTGGTGCCATTCTTATGTTTGTGCTTTTTGGGATACTTTTTTATTTATCTGATGTGCTTGAAAAGACATATGATATTAAAGATGTTAAAAAAGGGCTTCTCCTGGCTGTACCGCTTGGCGCACTATGCCTTTCGTCCTATCTAACAGGAAAAAAAATAAAAGAAAATAAAATACTGATGAAGTGGATCATTTTTTTAGGCTCAGTACTTGTGGCAGCTGCCACTGCAATCTTAAGCTTTTCAAACAATATGTGGTTTATGATCAGCATGTTCCTGTTTGCCGGAATTGGCATAGGCGTTGCATTGCCTTCATTGGATGCACTTATTACGGAAGGAATTGCAAAAGAAGAACGTGGAACCATTACTTCTTTATACAGTTCAATGAGGTTTATTGGCGTTGCCGGCGGCCCGCCGGCCATTGCCATTCTCATGAAGCATTCTGATCAAGGCCTTTTTTATATATTAAGCGGAATTACCATTCTTGCTGCCCTTGCAGCCATAATGGCAATCAAACCTGATGGAAATGAGGGATAAAAAAATCCGTATCGTGCTATGACGATACGGATTTTTTTATTTAAAATGCTGCTGTACAAAACCAGTTACAACCTGGTTGAAAAGCTGCCACTTTTTAGTTGGCGCCTGATGGGATACACCTTTGATTATTGCCGCCTGAAAGCTGACATATCTTCTATAGCTCCTAATATGCTGATTAACAAAATCTCTTGATCCATAAATAAGGAGAAGGGGGACGCTTAAGTTCCTTAGGCGATCAGTGCATGAATAGTGAAGCGATCTATCGTAAAATTGAAACCACATAGTATGATTTGCCTTTTTCATGTGTTCCAAAATATCGTTTCTGACTTTTTGATCATTTGTGTGACTTGCTGCTATTACATAGCGCAGGAAACCCGGAAAATGTTTCACGAAATACATTCCCAATATATGCTCATATTTGAAAGTTTCTGATAATACCTCTGGAAATCCGCCTGATAGTATCACACCAAGCGTCCTCTCAGGAAAAGAGAGAGCAAACTCCTGAGCAATTATGCCACCGGAGGAATAACCAAGGATAACGGCTTTTTCAATTTCCAAGTGGTCCAATACAGCTTTAATCTCCTCTGCATAACCTTTGATGGTTACTGTTTTCTCGGGACCAATGGTATCTCCATTCCCGCTTAGATCAGGAAAAACAACCTGAAAATGCTCAGCCAGCAGACCTTGATAATAAAATACCTTTCTCCCCATGGCAGGCGGATGTATAAAGATTATCGGTACACCCTTTCCCATCGTTTCATAAAATATTTTTGTATCCTCATAAATAAATGCTGGCACAAGAATCGTCCTTTCCATTCACAAAACATAGATGGCTCTCCATCCTCCTGTTCCATATAAAAAATGGGACAGTTTTAGTCTGCCCCATCTCGGTCAATTCTTTATTTCCAACATCAGTTAGTCTTGTCTTTTTAGCTTTTTTGCTTTGCTGATCAAGCTCTTTTAAGAACTCCATATCGCTTACGCTTTTGTTTGTGCTTTGCAATCCTGATTTAGTCTTAATATTGCGTTTTGTCATGTCTGATCCTCCCTTATAGTACTGCCATTATAGTAGGGCACATTAGGCTTCGAATCATTATGGATTTTCAGCAGAAATTTGCATATACTATAAGTAATCATGCGATTATGCTTATTTCCGTGACTTTCTGAACCGTATATGATATTCTTGAATTAAGAATATGAATAAAAAAAAAACGACCGCAGGTGTTGCCGCACCCACGGTCATTCGCAATAGTCGTTCCCTTAGGGGATCGGCCTGTCAAAGACATAGACCTCTCCCTCAATTGTCAGATCAAGGGAGGTCTATTTTTTATGGTTAAAAGTCATGACAGCAATGATCAGACTAGAGAAGGAAATCATCATCATGATCGATTCGAAAACTGTCAAAAGGCATCACCCCCTTTCTTACGGGGCTAGCCGACCACCCTTGAGAAACTCCCATTGCTTCTTTATTATAACACATCCTTGTCCATTTAGTCGAACGTGTGTTCTATTTTAAGAAAATTGATTCTTCTTTCCTATTTTTTCAAGTTTCACTATCTTTATCGCCTGCAGATTTCCTTTGAAGATATCCGCGAAGAAAACCCATTTCTTTATTAAGCAAATACTCCATTTCCTCCATCTGCTGCTTAGCAATTAACTGCGGACTGCCTGTCCATTCAGCACTGTGGATAAAGTAATAATTCTTTATTCTTTTAAAAATGATGACCGCTTCAGGAAAGCAGTCAAACAGTCCCTTTACCTGATTTCTCCGCATGTAACTCCATCTTACCAGTTTCATGATATCAGCCTTTTTATACTCTTTTACCCAGAAAACACTGCTGCATGTTCTTAATGCAAAAAAAACTGCCAAAAATGGCAGCATTGAATTTATTCTTTAAGCCTCGGCTTTGCCGGATCACATTTCGGCTTTTCAGACTGAGTGGACTCAGCAAGCTTTGACAGGTAATAGCATTCTTCACGGTACATGTGATCAGCCATTAAAGCTGCAAATGTACCCAATGCCTCTTTGCTCAATTCAAGCTCCTCAATTTCATTGAGAAAGTTCATAAACAAAGATATTTCAAGTGCAACATCGCTGTTGAACTTTTGAAGTGCCGGGAATGACTCAACATTTGTCCGAAGGAACCCGGACATTTCAACCGCCTTTAAATAAAATGCTTCAAAATCCTTTGTATAGCCATCACTGATTTTTTTTATTTTCTTCTCAACACTTTCCATATTATCTGATATGGCTACAGCATGGCCAGCTGCATCCAGAAGCCAGATTAAATGGTGGTGGAGCTCATGAAATACAGGCGGGGCTTCCCCCTTTTTTAAATATTGAAGGACAAGCATATATTCTTCAAGTTCATTCACCATATGGTTAATGAAAACAGGCCCAAGATGAATGGAAATTTTCCCTATCAGATGACGTTCGATTAAGTTCAATTTAAATTCCCTGAGCTTTTTAGCTTCCTGTTCTGCCCTCCGGCTCAATTGCTCCAGGTTATCCACTTCAACCCTTCCTAATAGCTGGTCGAAGGTTTGTATAAAGTAATTTGCCCGTTCAATGCTGTCTTTTTCCTTTGGTGATAGTGAATCATGTATGAAGCGTGCATGATCACCCAAAATCTGAAGCCAAAACCCGTGTTCCAATTTTGCAGCACTTTCAAATCCAGCAGCCAATATATCTCCCCTTTCAAACTTACTCATAAAAACATATCAGGAACCATCTGAAATTATGCCAATAAGCACGAACCTCATAATTATTTGGTAACTTAGTTTTTTGCAGAAAGGGGGAAATTAAATAGGCAGCAGGTATCCTAAAGCGTTTTTTTCATCATTACCTGGCCAATCTTTTTTTCAAATCCCATTTTAAGCAAAGCTTTTGAGGCGGGATTGGAAACAGAAATATTAACTGCAGTGAAATCAATTGAATCATCCTGATCCAGGAACAGATGGCCCAGAATCCTTTCAGTCATTGCATCATTCGCACTGCCATCCGTGAACTTTAGCTGATAGATGATAATACGATCTGTACGTCCTCCTGCTTCCAGCACTCTCTTGTATAGAATGTATCCTTCCTCTTTCCCATCGTCACTCATAAGCACAGCAGCTTCCCCTTGTTTTGCACTTTGCCACTGGCACTGCCAGGCAGCATCGCTGTCATAAAAGCTGAGTGACTGCAGCTGTTCGGGATATATCTTTTTTATTGCTAAATGGTTTTCCATCAATGTGCCCATTTCTTTATGTGTAAGCTTCTTGTTTAAATAAAGCAATTGATCAGTAATCGCATAGCCGGCTTTTTTGTACAGCTTAATCGCTCTCTCATTTTCTTCAATTGCTTCAAGAACAGCAGTGTGTGCATTTTCAGCTTTATATATGCTGAGCACTTCTGACATCATAGCTGCAGAAAGCCCTTTTCCCCTGTATTGTGGTGCGATTCCAGTGCCTCCGTTCCAGGCAATTTTCCTGCCGTTAATCTCCCTGAACCCATTCATTATGATTCCGCAGGGTTCTCCGTGCATAAAAACGACTATGGATTTTTCAGGCGAAAGTCCCTCAGATGCCATTCGATTAATAAAGGCCAGAATATCCATTTTTATTGGAACTATATAACCTTCAAATCCTTTGTTCCAGGCAGTCAGCGCCTCCTCCAGGGTGCACTGAGAAAGTTTTTTAATTTTCATAAACGCTCTCCTTCAAGTGTTTACTGATGAAGTTTTACTTGTTGTGCATCTAATGGTTAGTTATTTATGTTTGTTCCCTCTTTTAATAACAATGATAATGGCCATGGTCCCGCACCTCCTAATATATAGACTGGATAGTTTATTTATTCATAAAATAATATAGACTGATTAGTTTATTTTAATTAAATCATTTATTTTCAGTTTTTTCAATCTTTTCTAAATAAAAATTTAAAGCCGATACATTAAGTACCGGCTTTGGTTTATTCATTATTTATTTAAAGGTTTTTTCAGGAACCCTATAAGGATAGCAGACAGAAGAGCACCTGCTATTATTCCTGCAAGGTAAATTCCCCATGGGCCATCGACGAGAGGGACGACAAAGACTCCGCCGTGCGGCGCTCTTAATCCGATTCCAGCCATCATTGAAATGGCACCTGCCACGGCTGATCCTGCCATGATTGATGGGATGACCCGCAAAGGATCTGCTGCTGCGAACGGGATTGCGCCTTCTGTGATAAACGAAAATCCCATAATGTAATTTGCTTTTCCTGCATCCTGTTCCTGTTTTGTAAATCTATTTTTGAATAAAGTGGTGGCAAGCGCGATGGCAAGAGGCGGAACCATACCCGCTGCCATGATTGCTGCCATTGGTTCATATACACCATTCGCAAGCAGCCCTGTACCAAATACGTATGCCGATTTATTAACCGGGCCGCCCATATCAAATGCCATCATCAGCCCAAGCACTACTCCAAGCATGACAGCATTTCCAGTACCAAGACCTGAAAGCCACTCGGTGATAGCAGTATTTAATGCGCCAACTGGTTTGTTGACAACATAAAGCATCAGTAATCCCGTGATAGCAATTCCAAAGAGCGGATAGAGCAAAATCGTTTTAATTCCTTCAAGTGATGAAGGCAGGCCAGCAAAGACCTTTTTCAAACCAACTACTACATAACCTGCAAGGAAGCCGGCAATGATGCCGCCAAGGAATCCTGCGCCTCCAGATGCTGCCATCATTCCCCCGACTGCACCTGCAGCAAAGCCAGGGCGATCAGCAATACTCATGGCAATGAACGCTGCAAGGATAGGAACGATTAATCCAAATGCATTTCCCCCGCCAATGGTCATCAGTGCTTCTGCGATAGGATGATATGACGGATCATTCGGATCTGCTGCTTTATATCCGAACATAAAGGAAATGGCAATGAGTATTCCGCCGCCAACAACAAATGGAAGCATGTTGGAAACGCCATTCATCAAATGCTTATAAACTCCTGCTTTTTGTTCTTTTTTCTTATCTGCGTTTCCGCTGCTGTCTGCGCTTCCGCCCTTGTATACCGGTGCATCCTGCTTTAGCGCTTTTTCGATAAGCTCCTGAGGTTTTCGGATGCCGTCAGCAACTGCCGTTTCGAGGACATGCTTGCCGCTGAATCGCTCCATTTCAACCTTTGTATCTGCTGCGACTATAACTGCTGCTGCATTCGCAATTTCTTCCGGTGTCAGAACATTTTTAGCACCGCTTGAGCCATTTGTTTCAACCTTAATATCAACGCCCATTTCAGCTGCCTTGGCCTTTAGTGAATCAGCCGCCATATAAGTATGGGCAATTCCTGTTGGGCAAGCTGTTACAGCAACAACAAATCGTTTACTGTCTGCAATATTTTGGACTTCCTCTTCTTCTGTCTCGTCATAGCTGTCTATAATTCCAATAACTTCGTCTGCAGAAGCAGCATTTTGGAGTTTTTTGCGTGCTTCCTCGTTCATTAGTATTGATGAAAGCCTGGATAGAGCTTCCAGATGTGTATTGTTTGCTCCTTCCGGGGCTGCAATCATAAAGAATAGGTGTGCGGGCTGACCGTCAAGTGATTCATAATCCACTCCTGCTTCTGATTTGCCGAATGCAATAGCAGGCTCCTTGACCGCTCCAGTTTTTGCATGAGGAATAGCTATTCCGTCACCGATGCCTGTTGTGCTTTGTTCTTCCCTTTTTAAAATGGCATTCTTGAAGGCAGTGCGGTCATGAAGCTTTCCTGCTTGATCAAGCTGGTTTACCAATCCATTTATGGCATCCAATTTGCCTGTTCCGCTCAACGAGAGCAGAATCGTATCTCTTGTCAGTAATTCTGTAATTCTCATCCTAAATCTCCCCTTTTAGGCTGACCTTTTCAATCGAAACCTGAGAAAGCAATTCCTCTGCTCTTTCCTTTGTGCAAAGACCAAGTGAAAAAGCCGTAGCGCTTCCGGAAGCAACACTGTATTGAAAAGCCTTTTCTATATTTTTGTTTTTCTCATAAGCTGCAAGAAAACCGGCTACCATGGAATCTCCGGCACCTACAGAACTTTTCACTTCCCCATTTGGAACGCTTGAAATATACGCTGTTTCATCAGAAATCAAGACGGCTCCCTTGCCGGCTAATGAAACAATTACATTCTGTGCGCCCATTTCTACAAGTTTCTGTCCATATGGGATAACTTCTCTTGCGGAAGTAAATTCTGTATTGAATATTTCACCTAATTCATGGTGATTGGGCTTTATTAAAAACGGTTTGTATGGAAGGACCTTTTTCAGTAACTCTCCCTCTGCATCCACCACAAAAGCCGTCCCATTTTCTGAACAAATTCTTACCAGCTCTTCATAAGTTGATTCAGGCAATGTTGATGGAATACTGCCAGCCAGGACAAGCAAATCTTCTTCTGAAAGATTGCGGATCTTATTTTTAAGATCTTCGAAATTCCTTCCTGAAATGGCCGGCCCTTTGGCATTGATTTCTGTTTCCGCCTCTGTCTGGATCTTTACATTGATTCTTGTGTCATCAGCAACTTGGACAAAGTCAGTTTGAATATTCTCCTTGTTTAAGTAATCAACAATATAATCTCCTGTAAATCCGCCTACAAAGCCAAGGGCCTTGCTTTCAACATCCATTCTGTTCAGCACTCTGGAAACATTTATCCCTTTTCCTCCAGGGAACTTTGTATCCTGCTGCATGCGGTTAAGACCGCCGACTATCATTTCATCCAATTCTACGATGTAGTCCACTGACGGATTTAGCGTCAATGTGTGTATCATGCTGTCACGACCTTTATTGTAGTTTTGCTGCTATAAGGCTCTTGCTGATCCTCATCCAGCTCATTTGTAATAATTGCTGCTGTATGCAAATCGGCAATCTTGGCAAATGCGATTTCTGAAAACTTCGTATCATCGGCAAGCACGAATGCCTCCCTTGAAAGCGAAATGGCCATTTGCTTGATCATTGCCTCATCCTGATCCGGTGTGGTGTAGCCGAATTGAGGATGGATGCCGTTAACCCCCATAAAGCATTTATCAAATCGATAATTTTCCAGGCTCGCCAATGCCCCCCTGCCGATGATGGCTTTTGTCTGTTCCTTGGCAAAACCGCCGATTAAAAATGTTTTTATATTCCTTTCGAGCAATGCGTTGATATGCATTAATCCGTTCGTTACAACCACAATTTCCTTCGCAGGCAAAAAGGGAATCATTTCAGTTACTGTCGAGCCTGCATCAAGATAAATAGAATCACCTTCTTCAACAAGACTTGCCGCGTATTGGGCGATTTGCCGCTTTTGCTGAAGGTTTTTGGATGACTTCTCAGACATGCTGGGTTCCTGCAGCTTTCCCTGAAGCCTGGCAGCCCCTCCATGTACTCTTTTTAAGTACTTCCCTTCCTCAAGCTGGGTCAAGTCCCTTCTGATTGTGGATTCCGATGTTTCTGTCATGTCAACGAGATCCTGAATTTTCACTACACCTTTTTCTTTTATAAGCTGCAGAATCAATTTGTGGCGCTCTTGTGTTAACAAAACATCACCTCCCTGGGTGTGTTGTTCTTCTTGATTACATCATACTGAAACCGATTGCAAAAATCAATCATTTTCATTCAAAACAAACCAAAATCAATCAAACTTTGATTGATTTTGGTTGTTTTGCGAATATTTACTCCCTAATTCAAAAAATAAAAGAATATTTTAAATATATTAAAATAATAGTTTGCTCTCTATGTTTTATTATGCTAGAATCAGAAATAACAATATATAGTTTCCCAAACAATTTATGCTACTATATATTGTTTTGAATTTAAGAATTTACTCGTTCCAAGGTCTCTTTTTGAACCGCTTTCTATTTGAAAGCGGAATTTTTTTGTTTTAGAAAAAAATCTCTTTTGTTCAATCCCAGACAAACAAAAAAGAGCACTACGCAATGGTAATGCCCTTCTTAAATATTGATTTATTTATTTTGATAATTTACAAGATCCTCAATTTTTCCATCCTCATTATGCAGGATTGCCATTGTGCCTGCATCCTCTGCCATACTCTTCGCTTTCTCCACTGCATCTGAACGTGTTTCCGCTGTAAACTCAGGCTCGTTTTGCCCCTCATTTTTGACTGCCCATCCTTCCTCATCGTGCGGTACTACATGGAATCTTGCTTCTTCTGTTCCTGCCCGGTCCTTAAAATATTGTTCCTGTTCATCACTGTGTATATTGTTTTTACTATTTGCCATGTTTATACCTCCTTAATTTAAGTGAACTATCATCTATCGATGAGTAATATCACTTTACCCTCATATGGAAATAAAAAAACACAATGTCTCTTTCCAAAAATAGTAGTAACCTACCACTGAGTTTTGTCTTTTATTATATAAATTTGACACACTATGTCGGAACAATAGGCATGTCCCATAGGAATAAGTACTCTATTCAAAAAATACCATTTTCTACTAAAATAGGAATTGTTAGGGAGTCGAATAAAACAATAACTTTTCAGGAGGGTATTATGTCAGGAAATAATCGGAAATCTGCCAAGATTCTAGCAGCAGCTCTAGCAGTTTCTTTAGCATTTGGCACAATCGGGTATGCTGCCCCGCTAAGTAATGAAAACGGAAAATCATCCCACTCGCAAGATCAGAAGATCATTGCCAGAGTAAATGCTGAACGTGCTATCGAGCACGTAAGGTATCTATCGGAAGAAATTGGGACAAGACCTGGTGGATTAGAAAATGAAAAAAAATCGGCAGAGTATATTGCAAATACACTCAAAAGTTATGGCTATGATGTTGAGTTTCAATACTTTCCGGTAGCAGATCAATTCATAGGCAGCGCAGCATTTGAAGACGGTACGATATGGGAAATGGGCGCTGCACCAAATGGAGCCATCAGCGATACACCAGTTGATGCAGAAGTAACCTTTGTAGAAAATGAGGATTATAAAGGAGCCGAAGGTAAAATTGTACTTCTGGCTCGGGCAGATACAACAGCCGGATACCGAGAGCAAATAGCTAAAGCAGTTGAGGCAGGAGCAGCTGGTGTGATTCTCCAAAGCCTCGTTGGAAGCCGGGGCAATTACGGACAAACTTTTAATCCGAGCATTGCTGCGGAATATGATATCCCGGTTTTCGGAGCTTCCTATATTCATGGTGAATGGCTCAAGGAGCAAATGGAGCAGGGTACAGTTAAGCTCTCCCTGACAGCAAAACATTATAAAGATCTAAAATCGGTAAATGTAATTGCAACAAAAGAAGCAAAATCAAAGAGTAACGATACAAAAGAGGTTATACTAGGCGCCCACCATGATAGTGTAGTGGGTGCTCCAGGTGCGAATGATAATGCATCCGGGGTAGGGCTAATGCTTGAGCTTGCCAGAGTTTATAAAGGATACAATACAGACAAAACCCTTAAATTCATTGCATTTGGATCTGAAGAGCGCGGCCTTTTGGGAGCAAGATATTATGTAGATCAGTTAACAGAGACAGAAAAAGACCAGATAGAGGCTGTTTTTGTTCCTGATATGGTTGCTACAAATTATGACAAGGCGACAAACCTATATGCCATGACACCAGACGGCAGCCAAAACATTGTAACTTCTTCAACTGGTGAAGCTGGGGCACGCTTGGGCAATTCGGATATTCTCCCAGGCAAATTCGGATCGAGTGACCATGTTCCTTTCCATAATGCCGGCATTCCTGCAGCCTTATTTATCTGGATGGGCATAGACAGCTGGGATCCGCTTGTTTATCATATTGAAAAAGTTTACCATACTCCACAGGATACAATTGAAGATAATATCTCTGCTGAGAGAATGCAATCAGCACTTGATATCATCGGTTCCGGACTTTTTGATGTGGTTCGAAAAAAAACACAAGGCAATAACTAATACCTCTAACAAGCCGCTGGCCAATCGCCAGCGGCTTGTTTATTACAAAAAAAAGAAGCTCCTTACCTATCCCCTGTTTCTCCGCACGCTGCCAGCATTCACCTTGACATATAATCCGTTTTCACATTTTAACAAATATTTATGTAAACCAATTAAAAATTAAGTTGACATTTAATGTTTGCTGCTATTATTCTAAATTGTATAAATATAAATCTATCAGGAGGCATCTTATGAAGACAGGTTTAAGAACGATTGATTTAACATTGGCTGGCATGTTTGTCGCCCTAATGGCTGTTGGAGCAAATATCACTTCATTTGTCCCATTTTTGGTTATTGGGGGAGTGCCTATTACTTTGCAGACCTTTCTTGCCATTTTGGCAGGGGCTATTTTAGGAAGCCGATTAGGGGCTATCACTATGGCTGTCTATGCTTTTGCCGGGCTTGCAGGCGCTCCTGTATTTTCAAAATTCGGCGGCGGTTTTGCTTCCTTATTAAGCCCCACTTTCGGTTTTATCCTATCGTTTATTTTAACAGCCTATGTCACCGGCAAATTGATAGAAAAGAAAAAGTCTGTTCCGGTGTATATTACTGCAGCTTTAATCGGAATGGTGATCAATTATGTTTTCGGGACGAATTGGATGTATATGGCCTATAAACTTTGGTTTACAGCACCTGAGGGATTTACCTATCAAATGGCATGGCTGTGGATGGCAGTCCCCCTTCCAAAAGACATTATTCTCTCTGTTTTTGCCGGGTTAATGGCCCATCGTCTGGAGCATAGAGTATTTGCCAGCAGTCAGTTCAGAAAAATGAACCGAGCAGCATAAACAATTTTACTAAGGAGGATACATATGAATTTTCAACAGCTAGCACTTGACGTACTGGAAGGACATGAACTGACAGACTCGGAGGCAATGGAAATTTTAAATTGTCCAGATGAAGAACTGCTGAGTTTATTGCACAGCGCCTATAAAATCCGTCATCATCATTATGGCAATCATATTAAATTAAATATGATTATTAATACGAAATCAGGCCTATGTCCTGAAAACTGCGGCTATTGCTCACAATCGAGCATCTCAACAGCACCTATTGAAAAATACCGGATGATGGATAAGGAATCTATCATCCAAGGTGCTAAACAGGCCCATCAGCTAAATGTCGGAACCTATTGCATCGTAGCAAGCGGAAGAGGCCCTAGCAATAGGGAGCTAAATGAAGTAGTTTCAGCGGTTAAAGAAATAAAGGATAACTATAATATGAAGGTCTGTGCCTGTCTCGGGCTCCTAAAACCTGAACAGGCTGAGCAGCTCAAGGAAGCTGGAGTGGACCGCTATAATCACAATATTAACACCTCAGAAAATCATCATGACAGCATCACTACCTCCCATACATACCGGGACAGAGTCAATACGGTCCAATTAATAAAGGACGCAGGCATTTCACCTTGTTCCGGAGTAATTATTGGCATGAAGGAAACCAAGGAAGACGTCGTAGCGATGGCCAGAAGCCTAAAAGCCCTGGATGCCGACTCAATACCGGTTAACTTTCTGCATGCAATCGATGGGACGCCATTAGAAGGGACAGATGATTTGAATCCCCGCTATTGTCTGAAGGTGCTTTGCCTGATGCGATATATCAACCCTTCAAAGGAAATCAGAATATCCGGAGGCAGAGAAGTGAATCTTAGGAGCCTTCAGCCGCTTGGACTTTATCCGGCTAATTCTATTTTCGTAGGAGATTACTTAACCACTGCAGGACAGGAAAGCACTGCGGATCACCAAATGCTGAAGGATCTTGGTTTTGAGATTGATTTTGTATCTGGGGAACCAGTATCCTCCTGATTTAAAAAAAGATTCTGCGCCAAAGCAGAATCTTTTTTATTTTATATATCCGGATAACCTTTATAATTCATCAAACCCATTATCAATTTGAACTTTTGTATATTGCCGCGATTTTTGCTCAAAGAAATCGGACTTCCCATGGTCAACCTGCTCATAAGCTACTATCCAGCGGAGCGGATTGGTTCGATAGCCTTCAAACGGCCGTTCATATCCCAGCTGATTGCAGCGGACATTGGCATAAAATTTGATATAAGCTTCAACGTCAGATATCAGGATGCCTTCTGTTTTGCTGCCGATCACATCGCGGGCCCATACAATCTCCAGTTCAGCTGCTCTTTTAAAAGTTTCCTGGACGAATTCACTTAATTCATTAGTATTAAGATCCGGATTTTCCTGCAGAATTTCTTTAAAAATTTTAACAAACAAATCTACATGAATTTGTTCATCCCGGTTGATGTAATTAATCATCGTTGAGGTGGCTACCATTTTCTGATTTCTGGCCAGGTGATAAAAGAAAGCAAAGCCTGAATAAAAGAAAAGCCCCTCCAGAACGACATCAAAAACAATAGATTTCAACAGGTTCTCTGCGCTTGGATTCTCTGCAAAATCTTTATATCCGTTCACAATAAATTCATTTCTTTCAGCTAATATAGGTTCTGTACGCCAGAATTCAAAAACCTCATCCTGTTTTTGTTTGGGAACAAGGCTTGATAGAACATAGGAATATGAGTGATTATGAATCACCTCTTGCTGTGCAAGTATGATCATGAGTGCTGATATGCTTGAGTCGGTAATGTAATCAGCAACTTTTCCGGCATAATCCGTCTGGATGCTGTCGAGCAGTGCAAGCAGCCCAATAATTTTCAAAAATGCATCTTGTTCACTTTTCGTTAATTCCGGAAATTGCTTAATGTCCTGTGACATGTTTATTTCAAAGGGCGTCCAAAAGTTAGCGAGCATTTTTTTATACTTTGGATAGGCCCATGAGAAGCGAACATCATCCCAATTAAGAATATTGGAGCATTCCCCGTTGATGATTGAAGTTGATTTGTTAGGCGCCGATTGATTAATAATTGGCCGTTTTTTTAGGGTATTCATAAGATCCTCCTTTAGCTTGAGCAAGATTCACAGTCTTCAACCTCAGATGAAGTTGAACGGATATAATAAGTTGTTTTTAATTTTTTCTTCCATGCTGAAAGATGCAGATTCAAAAGATCGATTGCTTTAATATGATTAGGTATATAGAAATTAAATGAAATAGCTTGATCTATATGTTTTTGTCTGTTTGCATTCTGCCTGATGCTCCACTCCTGGTTAATATGATAGGCAGATTTGTAATACCAAATGGTCTCACTGTTAATATCAGGGGCTGTCACAGGGATCCGATAATCCTTTTTCTCTTCGGAATACTGCTTGTTGAATATAGGATCAATACTTGGGGTGCTTCCTGCAATTAAAGCAGTTGATGCATTAGGAGCAACCGCCAGCAAATAGGCATTTCGAACGCCGATTTCCCTTACCTCTTCGCTCAATGCAGCCCAGTCCATGTCTGACTCTGCCTCCAGATATCCCCGCTTTTCAAAGTAGGCACCCGTTTCCCAATCAGAGCCTTTAAAGGCTGAATAGCTTCCTTTTTCTTTTGCCAGGTTCATAGAACTTTTTATCGCTAAAAAAGCAATTTGTTCATATAGAGTGTCAGCGAATTCTTCTGCTTCTTCGCTTTCCCATGTGATTTTTTTCAGTGCAAGAAGGTGGTGCCATCCAAAAGTCCCTAGTCCAATCGCACGGTACTTTTGGTTTGTAATCTGGCCCTGCGGCACTGGAATACTATTAATATCAATAACATTATCAAGCATTCGCACCTGAATTGGCACAAGCCTTTCAAGGACTCCTTCACTTATGGCCCGTGCAAGATTGATGGATGAAAGATTGCAGACAACGAAGTCTCCTGGCTGTTTTTCGATAATAATTCTCCCATCTCTTGTATATTCTTCAACCCTCTTTGTAACACTTTGGTTTTGTACGATCTCAGTGCACAGGTTGGTACAATAAATCATCCCGCAATGTGTATTGGCATTTTTCCGATTAACTTCATCCCGGTAGAACATGAATGGTGTCCCGGTTTCAAGCTGACTTCTCATGATGGATTTCATTATCTCGATAGCAGGCACTTTTTCCCTTGATAGAATCGGGTTATCTATGCACTCTTTATATTTCTGGCGGAATGAACCTTCGCCTTCTCCTTCGTCATAAAAATCTTCCAGAGAAAAGCCCATTACCTTGCGGACTTCATGGGGATCAAATAAATACCAATACCCGCGGCTTTCCACTTTTTCCATAAACAAATCCGGAATGCAGACACCCGTGAATAAATCATGTGTTCGCTGTCTTTCATCTCCATTGTTAAGCTTTGCATCTAGAAACGAGAAGATATCTTTATGCCAGACATCCAGATAGACGCTTATAGCACCCTGCCTTTGTCCCAGCTGGTCAACACTGACGGCTGTATTATTCAGCTGCTTCATCCAGGGAATCACACCTGAAGATGCACCCTTAAATCCTTTAATATCACTGCCTCTGCTGCGGATTTTCCCCAAATACACTCCGATTCCGCCGCCATTTTTAGACAGTGATGCAATATCGGTATTGCTGTCATATATTGAATCAAGACTGTCATCAACGGTCTCAATGAAACAGCTTGAAAGCTGTCCCCAGTTTTTCCCTGCATTAGCGAGTGTTGGAGTGGCAACAGTCATATACAAACCACTCATTGCCCAGTAAGCTTCTTTAATAAGTTCAAGCCGCTTACCCTTCGGCTCCATTTTCATCAGCACCATGCTGATGATCATGAACCGCTCCTGTGGAAGCTCATAGAGATTTTTCTGTTTGTCCCTGGCAAGATATCGGTCAGCCAGCATTTTTAACCCCAAATATGTAAATAAGCGGTCATTTTCTTTCCTAATAAAATGGGCCAGCTCATTTATTTCATCCTTTGAATACAGATCTAATAAATCCTGTTCATAAATTCCCAAAGCGGTCAGCCGTTCAATTAACGTATAAAAATGTTTGTAGCAATCATCCGGCTGGCATTCTCTGTTTTTTCCAGACTCAATATAGAGCTTCTTAAGAAGCAGGCATGAAGCGGCAAAAGTCCAATCAGGCTCATCAATGCTGATAAATGATAAACAATCCAGTATAAGCTGGTCATACATTGCCTCCGCTCCCAGCTGGCTCATTTCTTCTTTCCTTTTTAATAGCTGCCCAATGCCGAGCTGTGGAAATTCTGTCTTAAGTTCTTCTAAAATTTTTATCGGTTGTATGGTTTGGACCATCTTACTTCCTCCTAAAGGCAAAATAAAAATCCGCCCGGAAAATGAGCGGATCAAACGATAGTATAATAGCAGGAAGAAATGAAAAAACGGCCATTACGCGATCGTTTCATCATCTCAATCCCCGAAGATAAGAAACTTTCGATCGCCCTGGCAGGTCTCCTGGCTTGTGCTTCACTCTACTAAAAGCCCTTCCCATACAAGCGCCATGAAGCGTTTTGTACAGTGGCATGCTTTTTTCGTCTGCACTTACAGTTGCGGGGACAGCTTCGGTTTTACACCGAATTCCCTATTAAGTCCACTTAGGACACCAATCACGATCTATATGTAGTTTTTAATCTTAAAAATATATACTATATATTGTAGACGATTCTATCATACAGAGAAATAGATTACAAATTTTTAATCGTCAATGTTCGAAAAAAGAGCAGGGGGAGATTTCCCTCTGCTCTTTTATTTCTCATTCATGATTTTCCATTTCAATATCATGAGGTACCGGCTCTGGGGTAACCCAAAAAGAATCATATGCAGCATACAATGCCATTACAAGAACGAGGTAAGCAATCGCTGCACCTGCCCATTTTTTCATTATATCAGCCCCTCCAATTAAACATTTTTTTCATTAATTTTTACTCTTTGTAATCGAAGTGCGTTTAAAACGACAGATACGGAGCTGAACGCCATTGCAGCGCCGGCAAGCCAAGGTGCAAGGAACCCTAACGCAGCTACTGGGATGCCAAGTGTATTGTATGCAAATGCCCAGAAAAGATTTTGTTTTATATTCCTTATTGTTTTTTTACTCATTAGGATGGCGTCTGCAATACTATTTAAATCCCCTCTCATTAGAGTGATATCAGCTGCTTCCATCGCAACGTCTGTACCGGTTCCGATCGCCATTCCAATATCAGCTACAGCAAGTGCAGGTGCATCGTTTATGCCATCGCCGACCATGGCGACTTTTTTTCCCTGGTTCTGAAGTTTCTTTACTTCTTCTGCCTTGCCTTCAGGTAAAACCTCTGCAATTGCAGAGTCTATGCCCACTTCCTCAGCTATTGCCTGAGCCGTACGTTTGTTATCTCCCGTAATCATAATGACTTCAATCCCCAGTTTCCTTAAGCGATTGATTGCATCTCTGGAAGTTTCCTTTATTGTATCCGCAACTGCCACGATACCTGCATATTTGCCATCAACCGCGACAAGCATTGCCGTTTTTCCATTTTCCTCAAGTGTTTCCATTTCAAGTTTGGCTGACTGGACATTAACACCGTATTTGTCCATTAATCTTCTTGTACCTATTAGAAGGTCTTTGCCTTCCACTTTTGCTTTAATTCCATACCCGGGAATAGCTTCAAATTCCTCAGGATTAAATAGCGTGATCCCTTTATCCTTTATTCCCTTTACGATCGCTTCAGCCAATGGATGCTCAGACTGTTTCTCCGCTGACCCTACAAGCTGGAGAAATGTCCTCTCTTCAATGTTGCCTTCCGTAATCACATCTGTTAAAACCGGTTTGCCATGTGTAACTGTTCCAGTTTTATCAAGAACGACTGTAGTGATTTCATGTGTGAGCTCCAAGTGCTCTCCGCCTTTAAAAAGTACCCCATATTCCGCTGCCCGGCCGGAACCTGCCATTATAGAGGTTGGCGTCGCAAGACCTAGTGCACATGGACATGCAATCACCAGCACGGCAATCAATTTTTCGAGTGCTTCTGCAAAATCTCCAGGACTTACCCATATATACCACACCAGGAATGTTACCACAGCTATAGTCACAACAATGGGAACAAATATCCCAGAGATTCTGTCTGCCATTCGCTGTATGGGTGCTTTTGAACCTTGCGCTTCTTCAACCACTTTTATAATCTGTGACAGTGCTGTATCTTTGCCAACTTTTGTGGCTTTAATTTTCAGGAAGCCATTTTTGTTAATGGTAGACCCAATAACTGTGTCGCCTGCTGTTTTATCAACAGGTACACTTTCCCCTGTCAGCATGGATTCATCCAAAGCAGACTGCCCTTCGATAATTACACCATCAACCGGAATTTTTTCACCTGGCTTTACATATATGATATCCCCAGCAATAACTTCTTCAAGGGGAATTTCAATTTCTTCCCCTTCCCTTAAGACAGTTGCTGTTTTTGCCTGCAGACCCATAAGCTTTTTAATCGCTTCAGAAGAACGTCCCTTAGCCCGTGCTTCAAACAGCTTGCCTAAGATTATTAATGTTATAAGGATGGCACTTGTTTCGTAATAGAGTTCCACCATATGTGCATTGCTGCCAATTGATAAAATTGATTGGTATAAGCTATAGAAAAAAGCAGCAGAAGTACCGAGTGCAACCAGCACATCCATATTGGCGCTCTTATTTTTTAATGCCTTATATGCCCCGGCATAAAATTGCTTTCCTATGAAAAATTGCACGGGAGCTGCAAGCGCCAGCTGCACCCACGGATTCATAAACATATCGGGAACATAAATAAATGATGTAAACTCGAAATGTCCCACCATGGACCAGAATAAAGGAATGGAAAGAATTAAAGAGAAAATAAACTTGCCTTTTTGTTTCTCAATTTCCTTTTCCCGATATCCTTCGATATCTTCGTCTTTATCCATTTTTACTTTCGCCTGATACCCTAAATTTTCCACTTTCTTTATCATGTCCTGGATGGAGATTTGTTCAGGATTGTATTCAACAGTGCCAGTTTCAAGAGCCAGATTGACCACAGCTTGTTTGACGCCTGGAAGCTTATTAAGTCCTTTTTCAATCCTTCCAGAGCAAGCAGCGCAAGTCATGCCCAGCAATTCGAACTCGGCTTTCTCCGAAACTACCGTATAACCTAAATCCTCAATTTTTTTCTCAAATGCTTCGACAGAAGTTTCCGCAGGATTATATTTGATTGCTGCTTTTTCCAAAGCAAGATTGACACTTGCTTCCTGGACGCCATCGAGCTTATTTAAGCCCTTCTCTATTCGGGACGAACAGGCTGCACATGTCATGCCTGATATTGGAAGGTGAACCTCCTTTAGGGCTGCATCACCCATAACTCCCACTCCTTTATTAAACGATGTGTCTTACACTTTATATACTATACCCCTCTACCCTATATGTCAATTAATTAAATCCAGACAAATTACCCATTTTTACAGCCCTATTTATTAAAAAAAGAGAACGTGCATTATATTCACACGTTCTTTCCCGATATATTACTCTACATCATAGCCTTGATCGTCAATTGTTTCTTTGATTTCCTCAAGTGTAACTGCTGATGAGTTAAATTGAACCTGAACCTGGCCATTATCAAGGTCAACCGCTACTTTATCTACACCATTTAGTTTGCCGACACTGCCTTCTACCGCTTTTACACAATGTCCGCATGACATTCCGCTAACTTTTAAAGTTACACTTTCCATAATAATTAAACCTCCAATTATTTTTTCATTAGTTTTTGAATAGTGACTAAAAATTCATCAAGCACTTCTTCATCGCCTTCGTGGATTCTTTCAACCACACAGCTTTTCAAATGGCCTTCAAGCAAAAGCTTTGCTACGCTATTCAAAGCAGACTGAGTTGCAGAAATTTGTGTTATTATATCGTCACAATACACGTCTCTGTCAATAAGTCCTTTTATTCCGCGTATTTGACCTTCAATCCGATTTAAACGGGTTGTCAAATTCTTTTTAACTTTTTCTGAGTGATGACTTTTTCGCTCCGATTCAATCGAACAGCAGCTTTCAGATGATAAATCCTCATTTTCCAATTCAAAAGCCATTTGATCAGCCTCCTTTATATTCATTATATTATACCCCGGTACCCTATGTAAAGGCTTGAACCCTAAAAAAATAAATTACGGATTTTTATGTACAATTTCCCTTTCATGATATTGAAAATCTCTGTTTATACTAACGGAAACACTTTATTAAAGGAGGCACCTGATGTGGAAAGAAAGCATGAAAATCTAGAAGACATGGGCAAAGATCTATATGGGATCGATAAAGATATCAGCCTGCAGTCAGTAAACTTTGCTTCTGCTGAGAATCAGTATTTAAATGAACGTACAGAAACAGAATACAATCAGGAAATATAGAGTAAAAGCCGCCAATATGGCGGCTTAGGATCATATTTACAATTCTGTCAGTTCTCCAATTTCTACCTCGGATCTTTCTTCAAGTGGACCGCGCAAATGTACCGTAGCTGTTCTTCCATCCTCATTCAGCTTGTCGATCCACACAGAAGCACCATTGTATTTTACTTCGATATCTGCTGATGATGAAAGAATTTGCTTCACACGTTTTACATCCATAAGTAACACTCTCCTCTGCTTTTTTCATTTTATTTTTTGCATGCTTGAGAAATTTATGCTTACTTTGTCAAAAAGTGAAATGAGTAAGCCTTCTGATTTTTGATCAAGGTTTTTATGGACTATGGCAACTGATTACAAATCTGCTGTTCATAACTTGCTCTGGATTAAAAGTTGTCCTATCCTTCCAATACACTGAATACAATTTGTACAAACAGGTTTTGGCAGTTAGGAGCTGTACACTTATGAGCATATTTCTAGGCTATGTATTCTTGGGTCTGTCGCTTGCAGCGCCAATCGGTCCAATCAATGCTGCACAGTTGGATAAAGGAATAAAAAATGGCTTTTTACATGCCTGGCTGGTGGGGCTGGGGGCTATGACAGCAGATGCCATATATATGGCAGCCGTTTATTTGGGGGTTGTACACTTTCTTGAGATTCCATTCATGAAAGCTTTCTTATGGTGCTTTGGATTTTTCGTCCTTGTATACACAGGAGTTGAAACCCTAATAAGTGCCGGGAAAGTCGTTTCAAGCTATAGAACCAAAGATGAATCTAAAGTTAAAGCCTTTATGTCAGGCTTTCTCATGTCATTGTCAAATCCTTTAACTATACTGTTTTGGCTTGGCATCTATGGTTCCATTCTGGCCAAAACAGCAGCCGAGTATGATAAGGCTCATGTTGTTTTATATAGCGGTGCAATTTTTACAGGGCTTCTTCTCTGGGACATAACGATGGCAGCTGTCGCCAGCAGCTTCAGAAGATTTTTAACCGAGAAGATTCTCGCTTTAATTTCCATATTATCTGGCTTATCGCTGATTGGCTTTGGGATTTATTTTGGGATGCAGGCTTATAAACTTTTGTTTTAATACATATTCCATACATTCGGACATGAAATGGTCATAAAACATTTGGCACCATTTATCTTTCCAGAGAACGGAATTGACTTTTAAAACAGACGGCAAAATGAGGATTGACTCAAAAATAATTCAGTTCTGGCACATATATGGGTGAAAGTGACGCATATTTGTATTTTCCATTAAAAAGAAGAGTTCAAATTAAGATATTTTGATTCTGTATATCATTCAAACAAACAAAAAAGAGCACCCATCAGGTGCTCTTTCATATGCCCGGCAGCGTCCTACTCTCACAGGGGGACAGCCCCCAACTACCATCGGCGCTGAGAAGCTTAACTTCCGTGTTCGGTATGGGAACGGGTGTGACCTTCTCGCTATCGCCACCGGACTATTTGGTTGAAGAAACTTCGTTCCCTCAAAACTAGATAATGCATGAAGAAGAATTGCCGAGTAATAACCAAATATGTCTTGGTTAAGTCCTCGATCGATTAGTATCAGTCAGCTCCACATGTCGCCATGCTTCCACCTCTGACCTATCAACCTGATCATCTTTCAGGGATCTTACTAGCTTGACGCTATGGGAAATCTCATCTCGAGGGGGGCTTCATGCTTAGATGCTTTCAGCACTTATCCCTTCCGCACATAGCTACCCAGCGATGCCTTTGGCAAGACAACTGGTACACCAGCGGTGCGTCCATCCCGGTCCTCTCGTACTAAGGACAGCTCCTCTCAAATTTCCTGCGCCCACGACGGATAGGGACCGAACTGTCTCACGACGTTCTGAACCCAGCTCGCGTACCGCTTTAATGGGCGAACAGCCCAACCCTTGGGACCGACTACAGCCCCAGGATGCGATGAGCCGACATCGAGGTGCCAAACCTCCCGTCGATGTGGACTCTTGGGGAGATAAGCCTGTTATCCCGGGGTAGCTTTTATCCGTTGAGCGATGGCCCTTCCATGCGGAACCACCGGATCACTAAGCCCGACTTTCGTCCCTGCTCGACTTGTAGGTCTCGCAGTCAAGCTCCCTTGTGCCTTTACACTCTGCGAATGATTTCCAACCATTCTGAGGGAACCTTTGGGCGCCTCCGTTACTTTTAGGAGGCGACCGCCCCAGTCAAACTGCCCACCTGACACTGTCTCCCGCCCCGATAAGGGGCGCGGGTTAGAATTTCAATACAGCCAGGGTAGTATCCCACCGACGCCTCCACCGAAGCTGGCGCTCCGGCTTCTCAGGCTCCTACCTATCCTGTACAAGCTGTACCAAAATTCAATATCAGGCTACAGTAAAGCTCCACGGGGTCTTTCCGTCCTGTCGCGGGTAACCTGCATCTTCACAGGTACTATAATTTCACCGAGTCTCTCGTTGAGACAGTGCCCAGATCGTTACGCCTTTCGTGCGGGTCGGAACTTACCCGACAAGGAATTTCGCTACCTTAGGACCGTTATAGTTACGGCCGTTTACTGGGGCTTCGATTCAAAGCTTCGCTTGCGCTAACCTCTCCTCTTAACCTTCCAGCACCGGGCAGGCGTCAGCCCCTATACTTCGCCTTGCGGCTTCGCAGAGACCTGTGTTTTTGCTAAACAGTCGCCTGGGCCTATTCACTGCGGCTCATCAGGGCTATGCACCCTAATGAGCACCCCTTCTCCCGAAGTTACGGGGTCATTTTGCCGAGTTCCTTAACGAGAGTTCTCTCGCTCACCTTAGGATTCTCTCCTCGCCTACCTGTGTCGGTTTGCGGTACGGGCACCTTTTCCCTCGCTAGAGGCTTTTCTTGGCAGTGTGGAATCAGGAACTTCGGTACTAAATTTCCTCGCCGTCACAGCTCAGCCTGTGTGGTAACGGATTTGCCTCGTTACCGGCCTAACTGCTTGGACGCGCTAATCCAGCAGCGCGCTTACCCTATCCTCCTGCGTCCCCCCATTGCTCAAACGGTAAAGAGGTGGTACAGGAATATCAACCTGTTGTCCATCGCCTACGCTTTTCAGCCTCGGCTTAGGTCCCGACTAACCCTGAGCGGACGAGCCTTCCTCAGGAAACCTTAGGCATTCGGTGGATGGGATTCTCACCCATCTTTCGCTACTCATACCGGCATTCTCACTTCTAAGCGCTCCACGGGTCCTTGCGATCCCGCTTCAACGCCCTTAGAACGCTCTCCTACCACTGACATCGTAAGATGTCAATCCACAGCTTCGGTGATACGTTTAGCCCCGGTACATTTTCGGCGCGGAGTCACTCGACCAGTGAGCTATTACGCACTCTTTAAATGGTGGCTGCTTCTAAGCCAACATCCTGGTTGTCTAAGCAACTCCACATCCTTTTCCACTTAACGTATACTTTGGGACCTTAGCTGGTGGTCTGGGCTGTTTCCCTCTTGACTACGGATCTTATCACTCGCAGTCTGACTCCCATGGATAAGTCTTTGGCATTCGGAGTTTGTCTGAATTCGGTAACCCGATGGGGGCCCCTAGTCCAAACAGTGCTCTACCTCCAAGACTCTTACTACATGAGGCTAGCCCTAAAGCTATTTCGGAGAGAACCAGCTATCTCCAAGTTCGATTGGAATTTCTCCGCTACCCACACCTCATCCCCGCACTTTTCAACGTGCGTGGGTTCGGGCCTCCATCCAGTGTTACCTGGACTTCACCCTGGACATGGGTAGATCACCTGGTTTCGGGTCTACGACCACATACTCATTCGCCCTATTCAGACTCGCTTTCGCTGCGGCTCCGTCTCTTCAACTTAACCTTGCATGTAATCGTAACTCGCCGGTTCATTCTACAAAAGGCACGCTATCACCCATTAACGGGCTCTAACTACTTGTAGGCACACGGTTTCAGGATCTCTTTCACTCCCCTTCCGGGGTGCTTTTCACCTTTCCCTCACGGTACTGGTTCACTATCGGTCACTAGGGAGTATTTAGCCTTGGGAGATGGTCCTCCCTGCTTCCGACGGGATTTCTCGTGTCCCGCCGTACTCAGGATCCACTCTGGAGGGAACGAAGTTTCAACTACAGGGCTTTTACCTTCTCTGGCCGGCCTTTCCAGACCTGTTCATTTACCTCGTTCCTTTGTAACTCCGTGTAGAGTGTCCTAAACCCCAGGAGGCAAGCCTCCTGGTTTGGGCTAATCCGTTTCGCTCATGCTACTCAGGGAATCGCGTTTGCTTTCTCTTCCTCCGGGTACTTAGATGTTTCAGTTCCCCGGGTCTGCCTTCAATACCCTATGTATTCAGGTAAAGATCCTATCCCATTACGGATAGGGGGTTTCCCCATTCGGAAATCTCCGGATCAAAGCTTACTTACAGCTCCCCGAAGCATATCGGTGTTAGTACCGTCCTTCATCGGCTCCTAGTGCCAAGGCATTCACCGTGCGCCCTTTCTAACTTAACCTACTTCGGCCTCTGATCGACTGCGGATCTCTGCGTCAGCTCTCTCGCTCCGCTCCTCACGTACTGAAGTACGCTCCGGTGCTCACTCGGTCGCTTCCTTGATCTCCTTGCTCATCGTCCTCATGGTTTGTGCTCTTACTTCGTTATATAACAAAAATAAGAGAAAAAAACTAAGATGGCGATTACTCGGTTATTGCTTCTTCATTAACATTATCTAGTTTTCAAAGAACGAATCTTTCATTGAGAGATTGAACTCTCAAAACTGAACGAACAAAGAACGTCACGTTACATGTAAATATCCTTAGAAAGGAGGTGATCCAGCCGCACCTTCCGATACGGCTACCTTGTTACGACTTCACCCCAATCATCTGTCCCACCTTAGGCGGCTGGCTCCAAAAGGTTACCCCACCGACTTCGGGTGTTACAAACTCTCGTGGTGTGACGGGCGGTGTGTACAAGGCCCGGGAACGTATTCACCGCGGCATGCTGATCCGCGATTACTAGCGATTCCGGCTTCATGCAGGCGAGTTGCAGCCTGCAATCCGAACTGAGAATGGTTTTATGGGATTCGCTTAACCTCGCGGTCTTGCAGCCCTTTGTACCATCCATTGTAGCACGTGTGTAGCCCAGGTCATAAGGGGCATGATGATTTGACGTCATCCCCACCTTCCTCCGGTTTGTCACCGGCAGTCACCTTAGAGTGCCCAACTGAATGCTGGCAACTAAGATCAAGGGTTGCGCTCGTTGCGGGACTTAACCCAACATCTCACGACACGAGCTGACGACAACCATGCACCACCTGTCATCCTGTCCCCGAAGGAACGCCCTATCTCTAGGGTTGTCAGGAGATGTCAAGACCTGGTAAGGTTCTTCGCGTTGCTTCGAATTAAACCACATGCTCCACCGCTTGTGCGGGCCCCGTCAATTCCTTTGAGTTTCAGCCTTGCGTACTCCCCAGGCGGAGTGCTTAATGCGTTTGCGACTAAAGGGCGGAAACCCTCTAACACTTAGCACTCATCGTTTACGGCGTGGACTACCAGGGTATCTAATCCTGTTTGCTCCCCACGCTTTCGCGCCTCAGCGTCAGTTACAGACCAAAGAGTCGCCTTCGCCACTGGTGTTCCTCCACATCTCTACGCATTTCACCGCTACACGTGGAATTCCACTCTTCTCTTCTGCACTCAAGTTCCCAGTTTCCAATGACCCTCCCGGTTGAGCCGGGGCTTTCATCAGACTTAAGGAACCGCCTGCGCGCGCTTTACGCCCAATAATTCCGGACAACGCTTGCCACCTACGTATTACCGCGGCTGCTGGCACGTAGTTAGCCGTGGCTTTCTGGTTAGGTACCGTCAAGGTACCGGCAGTTACTCCGGTACTTGTTCTTCCCTAACAACAGAGTTTTACGATCCGAAAACCTTCATCACTCACGCGGCGTTGCTCCGTCAGACTTTCGTCCATTGCGGAAGATTCCCTACTGCTGCCTCCCGTAGGAGTCTGGGCCGTGTCTCAGTCCCAGTGTGGCCGATCACCCTCTCAGGTCGGCTACGCATCGTTGCCTTGGTGAGCCGTTACCTCACCAACTAGCTAATGCGCCGCGGGCCCATCTGTAAGTGATAGCCGAAACCATCTTTCAGCTTTCCCTCATGTGAGGGAAAGAATTATCCGGTATTAGCCCCGGTTTCCCGGAGTTATCCCAGTCTTACAGGCAGGTTGCCCACGTGTTACTCACCCGTCCGCCGCTGACTTCAGGGAGCAAGCTCCCATCTGTCCGCTCGACTTGCATGTATTAGGCACGCCGCCAGCGTTCGTCCTGAGCCAGGATCAAACTCTCCATATAAGAGTTGATTAAGCTCATAAGTTGTCTTTTTAAAAAAGACTAAAGAATTAACGTTGACGTTTTTGTTCGTTCAGTTTTCAAAGATCAATCATTTCAGCTGCTATCTTTTGAAGCAACTTTTATAATATATCACTTACAACCTTCAGCGTCAATAACATTTTAAAAAATAATTTCTTTCAGTTATCTTGTGAAAGCTGTTCTTAAATAATAGCATCGCAAGTGTTCCAGGTCAACGTTTTATTCGTGGTATTTTATACCAATTTATATTTATTTTTTAATTTTTCTTTAGATCATCAGATAACATTTTGAAAGTATAAATTTCAGTTTGATGGGAACATATAATTATTTAATTTCCTGATTAACATCAGCAAAAGCATAAGTATCACACTAAAGTAAATAGGATTCCAAAAAGCGCTTATTTCTAAAATGTCCATTTTCACCATAAAGAAATGAAAAGCTAAATCGGCAAAAAATAATAGGGCCATCCATTTAAATCGATAATATTTTATTATGATAATGGTCAGCAGCAGTGCATAGATAATCCAAATTAGAACACTGAAAGCTATATGGTCCTGGTAAGGTGATTCAAACCATCCGATTTTATACCGATGAGTTCCCAGGATAGCCGTTAAAACAAATGATATCCCCTGAAAAATTGTGGTAATGGCCATATACACAGTTATAAATTGAATAAATAAAGTGGGAGCTTCAACTCTATTCCTCCACCATTTAATAACAAAAACTGAAGCAAACAAGATTATCGGGGTAAACCAGGATCTCCACCAATTATGTTCATAGATGCCCAACCAGAGAAACAGCTCTTCTATCCCAAAAATAGCGGCGATTATAAAAATAATCCATCTGAAGCGCATTCTAAAAGCAGCTATTGCCATCAGTACACTAGGAATAAAAAAAGCCTGTGATATACTGGAACCAAAAACATCATCATACCATTGGACAGAAAATAATTTCGGATAATAGGAGTATGCGTCGCCTAAAATTAATACGATGTATTCCATTAAGAAAGAAAGTCCCATAACGAAGAAGTAAACCGCAAGATTATACCGATATTCAGTTTTAATATAAGTTATATAAATAAGGCCTATGCTGATGAACACTAATCCAAGAAACCAAAGTAAATTTGACATTCTTCCACATCCAGTTTAGCACGTTTCCATTATTTTGTTCTTCATGGACAAACATATACTTCACCTTTAAAGGAAGGACAAATTGACGTAAGATTTCCCCTTATCTACACTTAAAAGTTAAATATGATTAAAACGGGTAAAATGCATGGATTTTGATATTGAATCTGAGAGTATTATGTTTGAAAAAGGCTTTTCCCTTATTGAATTTCTAAGACCCGATGAGCTTGCAAGCGTAATAGAAAAAATCAGCAAAAAAATAAAGGGCGATGTCATCGCCCTTACAATTATTTAGAAAAGATGCTGTTATTGTTAACGACTTGCAATTCTTTAGTCGTTTCTTTCATTTCACTTTTGCAAATCGGACAAATAGGTACCTGGCTGCTTTTGAAATTGTCCCTTACCCAGCAGTTGCAAGACTCAGATGTACACTCCCAGATTTTCACTTCTTCAACCTTGATTTCTTCCAAATTTTTTCTGCCAAATCCCATTGCCATAATCAGGCACCTCCCAAAGAGTAAGACCCTTACCCAAAATAAAAATCACTTGCTATATAAAGTGACGAACCACTGGCTCTATATAACAAGTGTTTATGGGCAATATATTATATTCTTTTTACTAAAATTAGTATAACATATTTAAAGGGTTCTGTCAAAAAGTTCTAAACTTACACAGCAGCCTTAGAAACACGGCAAAAAATTGATAAATACTATTAAACCAATCTGGGAAAAGTGTATAATGACATGTACAGCAGCGAAAGAAAGGGTGAAGACCATGAACATTACAAGTTATACTGTTGAGTACATACAGGATCCCACTGGCATTTTAACGGGTGACCGCTACGAATACTTTTTAGATATCGATGTAGATGAAGACGATGAATTATATTCAGAGAATGGCATTAAGTTAAGGGTGCTTTATTATAAAAATGGAGAAGATGAGAGGATTCTTAATTATCATTTTGTCGAAAGTCATTCAGGAAACATATTGGATTTCGCTTTAAATGAGGAGGAAGAGAAAAAAGTTTCTGCTTTCTGCAGAGAGAACCTTTCTCAAGCACAAGAGTAAGAGCAGGTTCCCCTGCTCTTTTATTTTATCACTGAATTTTTTTACTCTCTTCAATAATGTGATACATTAAATGTGCCAAATGCTGTATCGGTGTATAAGCTTCTTCTTCTTCCCTATCCACATTATTTCCTTCATTAAAATCAAGGTCATTCAGATAAAGAGCTGTGAATTGATAGAAATCTTTTAATTCAAAAGCAAAGCATGCACTGGGTTCTTCCGATTCACCTTCATATTGGAGAACCAGGTAAGACTCCTTACCTTCCTTATCAATAGCATCAAAAAATATAAAATAGCCAACATTTGAATTCAATTCAAATAAATGCCTTGTGCCGCCTTCTGTGTATAGTTCAAAGTCATTTTCATTTAATTTTTGAACAGCCATCGGCTGTACATTGTCTTCCTTATGGAACATCACTGTGAAATTCTTCATTGATTCTCCCCCTTTTTCCATACAATCCTAACATATTGCTATATTTATTTACATAATTTCTATCCAAGGCTAATAGATTGAAATTTAGGACTATTCGTTTGAACCGTTTTCTTATAATATTGGTTTATTATTTCTTTTATCTAGGAGGCCGCCTGAGTGCTGACAAAAAAACAATTAAACGATATCCATTCTCTCCAGCAAATATGCGAAGAGATAGGGAATTTCAAATTAAAATTAAACTGGGATACCTTGAAGTCAAGGGCCGACGAGGAAAATGACTATTTCCATTATGATAATAGCGGGAATTTATTAGGTTACCTTGCTCTATATAATCTCGGAGGTCCGGTTGAATTATGCGGAATGGTTCACCCTAATCATAGACGAAAGGGGATCTTTTCCAGCTTGTTCAATGAGGTAGTAAAACAATTGGCCCAAGCACGCAAATTACTTATTAATGCTCCAGCCTCTTCCCAATCTGCAAAAGGTTATCTAAAATCATTACCCTGCACCTATTCATTCTCCGAGTATCAAATGAAACGCCATAAAAGCGAAAAAATCGGAACAGCAAATCCTGAAGTAACTATGCGGCAAGCAATGAGCAGTGACCTTGTGTTCATTAATCATCTGGATACTGCATGCTTTGATATCCCCAAAGACGAAGCAGAGGTTTATAATAACAAAATCTTTGCCTGCGAAAATGAGAGGACTTTTATAATTAAATACAAAAGCGAAAAAGCCGGCAAAATCAGGATTCAAACAGAAAAAGATGCTGCGTGGATTTACGGTTTTGCTGTCGATCCTTCTTTTCAGGGGAAAGGAATCGGCAGGGGCGCTCTTACAAATGTTGTTAATCTGCAGCACAGCAAGGGAGTTAACTGGGTGCATCTTGAAGTAGCTGCAGAAAATGACCATGCACTTTCATTGTACAAATCATGCGGCTTTGAACCATACGGCACACAAGATTATTACGAATATGACCTGAACACACTCAAGGTTTGAAACACGTTTTATTCCTTTGAATCGAAATAAACATGATTGAATGTCATCTCATCTGAAATTTCCAGGGTGCCGAACGAATAGTTCGGCTGCCTGCGCTTATCTGTCGGAGACCCGGGATTAAACAGTATAATTCCATTATGGAGTTTCTTTATCGGTATATGTGAATGGCCAAATATAATAGCATCAACATTTTCCTTATCAAATGCTTCTATACTTCTTTTTTCAGTTGTTTTTCCCTTTCCATGTCCATGGACAACCCCAATTTTAAAGCCTTCTATTTCAAGCAGTATTCTTTTCTTAAGAATGGAGCAAAGTTCATCACTGTCGGTATTTCCATATACCCCCTCAACAGGTGCATATTTTTTTAATTCATAATACAGTTCGACGCTCTGCCAATCACCTGCATGAATAATCAAATCACAGCTGAGAAGTTCGTTCAGAAGTATATCAGGCAGTTGTTTTGACTTCTTCGGCATGTGGGTATCAGACAGAATAAGGATTTTAATCATTATCATTCCTTTCCTCTTACTTTTATACCCTATTTCTCCCAAAAATAAAAGAGCCCCTTAATAGGGACTCTCTTATCAATCAATTATAACTTTGTTACATTTACAGCTTGAGGTCCACGCTGGCCCTGCTCTATGTCAAAGTTAACTTCCTGGCCTTCATCAAGGGTTTTGAAACCTTCTGTCTGGATTGCAGAGTAATGAACAAATACATCTTCTCCGCCTTCAACTTCGATAAAACCAAAACCTTTTTCTGAGTTAAACCATTTTACTTTGCCTGTTGCCATGTAAATTTCCTCCTAATATCTATAACTCACAGAGTGATTTTTTACCCTGCATTTACTAATATGGGTAAATTCCTCAAATTTTATAATTAAATGTTCAAAAAGTACCGAAAAAAATCATTATATTCATTTTCTCTCGAATATTAGACCGCATTATCCCTTATTGCTGCTGCTGCGGTTTTTAGTGCGTCTGTCCCGGCCGCCTTTAAAATCTCTTCTATCACGGCCGCCGCCTCTGGACCTGTCGTTGTATCTTCTCCCGCCGCGATCACCTTTAGGTTTTCTGACACGGATAGGTTCCACCGCAGTTAATTTAACCGGTGTTACATCAGGACCTTTAGTCAGCAATTTGATGGCTGCAGCAAGCAAGGTAACAGAATCTGTATCTTCAAGAAGACTTTCCGCCACTCTCTTGAAGTCTGCATGTTCTTCTTTTTCAATAACTTCCATAAGTTTATTAATAGTCGCCTGCTGATTGCCTGCAACAACATCCTTAAAGGAAGGAACAGGCTTTTTCGCCATTTTGCTCTTTGTAACACTTTCAATTATTTTCAGGTGGTCAATTTCTCTTGGAGAAACGAACGTAATCGCAAGCCCCTTATTTCCGGCACGCCCAGTACGTCCAATCCGGTGAACGTAGCTTTCAGGATCCTGCGGGATATCGAAGTTATAAACATGGGAAACGCCTGAAATATCCAGACCTCGTGCAGCAACGTCAGTGGCTACCATTATATCGATTGTCTGCTCTTTAAATCGGCGGATAACCTGATCCCTTTTCGCCTGGGGAATATCACCATGAATCCCTTCAGCCGAATAGCCTCTCTTGATAAGACCTTCCACCACTTCATCTACACGCTTTTTAGTCCTTCCAAACACAATAGCCAGTTCAGGTGACTGAATATCCAACAGGTTGCAAAGCACATCAAATTTTTGTTTTTCATGCACTTCCATATAGTACTGCTCAATATTTTTAACAGTCATTTCTTTCGCTTTGACTTTAACCATTTCTGGTTCCTGCATGAATTTTTCAGCAAGAGACTGAATTCTTTTTGGCATTGTTGCAGAGAAAAGAAGGGTTTGGCGCTCACCTTTAATTTCACTTAAAATTCTCTCAATGTCCTCGATGAATCCCATATTAAGCATTTCATCCGCTTCATCCAGAACTACCATCTTGATGTTGCTTAAACGGATTGTTTTTCTTTCAATATGATCAATTAACCTTCCCGGTGTAGCAGCAATAATATGCGGGTGCTTTTTAAGCGCACGGATTTGGCGGGTGATATCCTGACCACCGTAAACAGGAAGTGTCCGGACTCCTTTTACCTGTCCTATACGGTTTAATTCTTCTGCCACCTGTACAGCAAGCTCCCGTGTTGGCGCAAGGACAAGACCTTGAATTCCTTCGTTTAAATCAATCTGCTCTAACAGCGGCACACCGAAAGCAGTGGTTTTTCCAGTTCCAGTCTGCGCCTGGCCAATCATGTCCTTTCCCTTCATTCCGATGGGAATCGCCTGTGCCTGAATTGGTGTTGGTTCCTCGAAGCCCATATTGGAAAGGGCTTTTACTATTTCATTACTTAAGCCAAAATCTGAAAAAGTTGTCAAAATATATGTTCCTCCTTGAATTGCATATCTTATTAGGTACTGAAAGATTGTTTTTGTATAAAGACATGGACACTTTACTAGGCTTTCCAGTTTGTATCTCTTTTTTACATTTCCGTTTGCACATTTTTTAAACTTTTTGTAAGTGAAGTATTTTAATTGGGTGAAATGAAAAATACATATTCCTTAAAGCAGTTATTGCAGAAGATCTGTTTTGAGGAATGCTGAAGGCTACAAAGTGGATAAGCAAAACATAAAAAGGTGATGCATGATTAGACATGCATCACCTCATTTTAAGCAAAATTATGCTTTTGTTACGTTAGCAGCTTGAGGTCCACGGTTACCTTCAACGATTTCGAAAGTTACGTCTTGACCTTCTTCTAGAGTTTTGAAACCTTCAGTTTGAATAGCGGAGAAGTGTACGAATACGTCTTGACCTTCTGAAGATTCGATGAATCCGAAACCTTTTTCTGCATTAAACCATTTAACTTTACCTGTGTTCATTTGTGTTGCCTCCCAATAAATTGTTTTTCACTATAATGTACCATATAAACTTAAACATAAAAAAGTCGCAGCTGCCAGAAATGAGGATGAACGATCGCCTACATTTCTTTGCAGCTACGACTACTTATCCAAAAAGTATATAACGAACTTTACAGCGTTAACCTAATAATAAACGACACCCAGTTATAAGTCAATCCTTTTAAAGATCAATTTTTATTTAGGGATAAATGGACTATTTATGCTTTCCCTGTATTTCAGCGATTTTTCCGCAGCATGAACAGTATGTTTCAAAAGCATGGAGATCGTAACAGGTCCAACTCCTCCAGGTACGGGTGTAATGGCAAACGCCTTTTCAAGACAGCTGTCATACTCTGCATCCCCAATATTTCCTTCATTATATCCGGCATCAAGGACAATAGCTCCTTCTTTAATCCATTCACCCTTGATGAAGTTAGGTTTTCCTACAGCTGCTACTACAATATCAGCTTGCTTTACAATTTGGGGCAGGTTTTGGGTATATGAATGGCACGTAGTGACTGTTGCGTTTCGATTCAGTAAAAGGGCAGAGACCGGCTTGCCCAGGATTGGGCTTCTGCCTACGACTACTGCATGCATACCTTCAGCATTCAATTTATAAAAATCCATAATTTCCAAAATAGCTGCAGGTGTACAAGACGGATATTCACCAAATCCGAATGCAGTCTGTCCATATCCAAGGCTTGTAACACCGTCTACGTCTTTTTCAATAGCAATTGCTTCAAAAGCTTTTCGTTCATCTATTTGTCCAGGTACGGGATGCTGGAGAAGGATTCCATGTACAGAAGGATCATCGTTTAATTCTGCAATCTTTTCTAATAGTTCTTGTGTTGTTGTATCCTTTGACATATGAATACGTTTTGATAAAATGCCAAGTTTTTCACAGGCATTTCCCTTCATCCTTACATACGTTTCAGAGGAAGGGTCATCTCCCACCAAAATAGTGGCTAAGCAAGGGACGACATCCTTCCCCTTCAATTCTTCAATTCGATTCTTTAATTGGTCTTTCACATGTTTTGCCACAATAATTCCATCAAGAATGATCTTTTTTTCCATGCATATTCCTCCTGATAGGAAAAGCACCTATTCGGCTGACGGGCTTTTCCATTTTGTTATGAAAAAAGAGACAAGGGTATCCCTTATCTCTGCCCAGACGACCGGCTATACATAGACGCAGCTCCCCAGCGGTTCATTCCGCATTGTCGTCAGTCACTGCGATTTTGATAAGCTATTCTAATGTATACATCATACCACAAAAACACAAATGATTAAACTGAAACTTATTAAATCGTTCGTGTTTTTTTGCAAAATAAATAAAAAAGGACAGCAAACACTGTCCTTATAAGTGATATATTTGAGTTAATTAATTATTACCTAAAACAATGAAAGCCCTGCCTCTCTTCCATCCTTGCGGCTCCTAGACCGCGCCAGTGGGAATCAGGTTGGTCGGAATCCTTTCCGACTCTTAGATGCTCTCTGAGATTTTAATATTAAATGGTAAGAAACTTACTGAAGTAAAAATACGGAGAAGTGTCTGGTTTATAGAAGATGATTAAGAAGAAAATTCAGCTTTAAGCTGTCCACACAAATTATTCTTAATTACAAACACATGCTTACTCTTTCAAAATCCTAAAGAGCATGAAACATAATAAAAAGCCGCAGTTTCACAAAAAAGAAGGTTCGGCTGCCGAACATTCCAAGTGAATTAACGACTTCAACAATATACCTCAAATACTTCAATCACTATGTTACCTTATTTGCGGTAATGTGTCAAGAAAATAACTTGTCACCCGTTTATTAGCCTTCTCCCTTATACTCAGTTACATCAAAATAATCGGTTGTGTCTTTATAGTCATTAAAACCAATATCCAGATCATGAAAATAACGATGCAGTTTAATTAGAACATCCTTTTCCTTAGTGCCCGACTGCACAGTTTCTGCCAGACTTGTTATTGTGCCCAGGTCAGTCTGCAGATCCTCATTCTCCGCTGATATTTTTTTTAGCGAGTTTACGATTAATTCAGCCTGCTCTCTTTGTTTAGTCCAGCTGACTTTACGGTCTCTCCCCCATCCAAGTGTTTCATTATAAAAAGTATGATTGGAGGCAATGAAGTCTCCTAAATCATCGTACATTAAACCCTGTTCGGATGTCTCCGCATTTGCCGAGGTTTTTTGCACCTTAGATTCACCCTTATTTAAAAAGACAAGTACACTATATGCTACGGCAATGGCTATGACCATTCCGAGAATTGAAAGAGCCCTGTTTAATTTTTTGTTTTTTAGCAATTTGGAAGCCTCCATTTGATTTGATTAATGAATGCTGAAACTTAATGGATTTGTTGCCATTTCCTAAAGAAACTTTCCCTGACTTCAAATGTTTTCCATGTTAATACATTCTATGCAAACTTCCCATTCCCCTTCAACGCCAAATAAAAAAAGCTTTTAACACTATGTGTCAAAAGCTATTTCTGAACTTTCTGAGTGAGGAAAACTTCCATAAAATCAATGACAAAACGTTCCAGGTCAAGCTCCATCGCTATATTATCAAGTGTTTCCGGCGGATCATCTTCGGGCAATGGCCTGAAGTCAGCTATGCTTTTTCCCTTTGCCTTTCCAAACTGTTCAATTCTCACTCTTCGTTTTACATACTTGGTAAGATCGGGATTTGTGAGAACACTTAATACAACAACATCATGAAGAGGTGCCCCCTTAATTCCCGGGACAAGCTTTTGATAAGCTTCATAATAATAATCATAAGCAGGTTTGATTAGATCTTTAAAAGGTGATTGGGTATTATTTGCAATAAAATTAATCGTTTCAGGCCGGATAATCGCTTTATTTGTTACATTTAGAGGAAATATATAAATGTTTTTTGCTTTTTCAAGCACTGAATCCGCTGCAATGGGGTCAGCGAAAAAATTCGCCTCTGCCTCTGGCGTTACATTTCCCGGAACTAGAAACGCACCGCCCATTAAATAAAATGCATTTACATCTTTATATGCATCCTTTCCATACAGAATGAGCGGCAATGCCAAATCTGTCTGTCTCCCTACTCCAACGATCACAAGGTCATTTTTGTATTCATTTACAATTTCAATAATTTTATCTATATCGTATACCTTAATATTGCTGTTGAAGTCCTCCGGAGGCTGAATGGGCCCAAGGCCTTCCTCCCCGTGAATTTCGGGATAAAAAACAGCGGTCTCTCCGGATAATGGCCCGCTCGCCCCCGCAATAATGGGAATGTCCTCTCTGCCTGCAAGCTTCAGTAAATAAGCAGTATTATTAATGGATTCTTCTTTTGTTATGTTGCCATAAGCACTGACTACACCTACTAGATTAATCTCGGGATGCTGAAGGGCATACATTAGGGCAAGTGAATCATCAACCCCCGAGTCAACAAACATGAGTACATTGTACATAAGCCACCTCCGCTAGCTATTTAGTCTATAGTATGCCTAAGGTATGTCCCTTTTGTTTATGAAAATACGCCTTAAAAAAGAAAACTCCCCAATTGGAGAGTTTTAATTCTGATCAGCTGGCTTTACCGCAAAGCTGAGTTCCTGGTTCAGCTGGTTTTCAAAATTACTTTCTGCAGCTGTATCCCATTTAAATGCATCAGCCATATATGAAATTACTTGCTTTTGATAATTTCTTACCGTTTCAATATCAAAAAGAAGCGCTCCTGTTCTGCGGTTAAAAAAGTCAACAGGGGTGGCAGCCATTTCATGTTCAATTGCATATTTCAGCTTTGCCCATAATATAATCGGCAGGCCATAATTCTCAGCTTCACTCCTTTTCGTTTCAATCATATTAAAGATGATACCAACGTTAGAACCATACATTTTAACTAGGTGTTTTGACTGTTCAGCTGATAAACCAATACTTCTTCCTTTTTCAGTCTGGAACCCGATAAATTCCTGGAATTTGGATGATCCTCCTACATTTCCTCCTGAAATGGGCAATGTTTTTGTAATACTCCCGCTAAATGTTTTATTTGATTCCTGTTTGAATTTTTCAGCAAGTATATCAACAATGGTTTCGGCCATTTTCCGGTACCCGGTCAGTTTCCCGCCTGCAATTGTCAGTAAACCAGTATCCGACTCCCAGATTTCATCTTTGCGTGATATTTCGGAAGGATCTTTTCCTTCTTCCCAAATAAGCGGACGAACACCAGCCCAGCTGGATTCAATATCATTCTCCGCTATTTTCACAGAAGGAAACATAAAGTTAATGGCGTTAATGATGTATGTTCTGTCACTTGCAGTCATCTTTGGATTTACAGGATTAGAATTATAGAATGTATCTGTTGTTCCCACATAGGTCTTACCGTCTCTCGGAATGGCAAATACCATCCTTTTGTCAGGCGTATCAAAGTACACAGCCTGTTTTAACGGAAACTTGGATTGGTCTATTACCAAATGAACCCCTTTAGTCAAACGCAGGGTCTTTCCTTTTTTTGATCCGTCTTTCTCGCGGATGGAATCAACCCAGGGACCTGCTGCGTTGATGACTTTTTTTGCTCTAACTTCATGAACCTTGCCTGTTAGCTGATCTGAAGCTGCAGCTCCGCATACTTTTCCTTGTTCATCATATAAAAGTTTTTCGACCTTCAAATAGTTAACAGGCATAGCGCCTTTTTCTGCCGCAGCTTTCATTACCTCTATTGTAAGACGGGCATCATCTGTGCGATATTCCACATAATAACCGCCGCCTTTAAGTCCATCTTTTTTTACAAGCGGCTCTTTTGATAGTGTTTCCTGGACATTGAGCATACTTCTGCGTTCAGACTTTCTGACGCCTGCAAGAAAGTCGTAAACTCTAAGGCCGATAGAAGTTGAGAATTTTCCAAACGTCCCTCCTTTATGCATTGGAAGCAGCATCCACTCCGGTGTAGTCACATGTGGTCCATTTTCATATACGATTGCACGCTCCTTGCCGACTTCCGCTACCATTTTAACTTCAAATTGTTTAAGATATCTCAATCCGCCGTGAACCAGTTTTGTTGAACGGCTGGATGTTCCAGCTGCAAAATCCTGCATCTCGACGAGTGCTGTTTTCATTCCCCGTGTTGCCGCATCCAGAGCAATTCCCGCTCCAGTTATGCCGCCGCCAATAATCAGAATATCAAATTCTTCCGTTGTCAGTGTTGCTATCATTTCAGTACGATTTAAATTAGAAAATGTCATTGCTGTCTCCTCCTTGTCGAAAAGGCCAGTAGTTGTAACTACCCTTTTTAAGCAGGGAATAAAAAAAGACCACAAAATACATCATCGATTAGCCGATAATGATTTTGTGGTCTCTCCGCATCTCCTGCCGAACTATTAACTTAAGCTTACTATAACATAAAAGATATGATTTGTGTATAAAACTTGCTTCTGATTATTTAAATGCAATAGCAGCCTTTACAGCTTTTTTCCAGCCTTGATAAAGATCTGCACGGACTTTTTCTTCCATTGATGGATGATATGATTGATCAATTGCCCACTGCTCAGCAATTTCCTCCTGTGATTTCCAGAACCCGACGGCCAATCCAGCAAGGTAAGCTGCCCCAAGCGCAGTAGTTTCATTAATTGTCGGTCTTTCAACCGGCACCTCTAAAATATCTGACTGGAACTCCATCAAGAAGTTATTTTTCACGGCACCTCCGTCAACCCTAAGTGTCTTAAGTTCAATGCCTGAGTCCGCTTCCATGGCAGATAGAACATCTTTTGTCTGATAAGCAAGTGACTCAAGTGTCGCACGGATAAAATGCTCTTTGGACGTTCCCCGTGTGACTCCGAATACTGCTCCCCTTACATCACTGTCCCAATATGGTGTCCCTAGACCTACAAATGCCGGAACTACATAAACTCCATCTGTGGAGTCCACTCTTTTTGCATAGCTTTCGCTGTCCTTTGCATCCTTGAGCATCCTCATTCCATCACGGAGCCATTGAATGGCAGAACCCGCAACAAAAATGCTGCCCTCCAATGCATATTCAATTTTCCCCTCAAGCCCCCAGGCAATGGTGGTTAGAAGTCCATGTTCAGATTGGACGGCTTTTTCCCCTGTATTCATAAGCATGAAACAGCCGGTGCCGTAAGTGTTCTTAGCCATTCCTTTCTCAAAGCATGCTTGTCCAAATAGCGCAGCCTGCTGATCACCCGCTGCTCCCGCGATGGGTACTTCCTTGCCGAAAAAGTGATAGTCAATTGTCTTAGCATACACTTCCGAAGATGGCTTCACTTCAGGCAGCATCGCTTTCGGGACTCCGAGAATGTTCAGCAGCTCTTCATCCCATTTAAGTTCGTGGATATTAAACATTAATGTGCGGGACGCATTGGAGTAATCTGTCACATGCACTTTTCCTCCAGATAGCTTCCAGATCAGCCATGTATCGATGGTTCCAAATAATAATTTGCCCTGCTGGGCTTTTTCCCTTGCCCCTTCCACATGATCCAGTATCCACTTAACTTTTGTTCCTGAGAAATAGGCATCTATTAAAAGACCGGTTTTTTCTCTGAATAGATCGTTATAGCCTTTTTCCTTCAATTCATCGCAAATTTCGCTTGTCTGCCTTGACTGCCAGACAATCGCATTATAAATCGGGGCTCCCGTTTCTTTATCCCAAACAACTGTTGTTTCCCTCTGATTTGTAATGCCAATACCGGCAATTTGCTCAGGTTTTATGCCGGATTCCGAAAAAACACCGGCAATCACCGATAAAATTGAACCCCATATTTCATTAGCATTATGTTCAACCCAGCCAGGCTTTGGAAAATGCTGTGTGAACTCTTTTTGTGCCGTGTGTACAATTTCCCCTTTTTTATTAAATAGGATAGCACGCGAACTAGTAGTCCCCTGGTCTAATGATAAAATATATTTTTCCACAATTAACTCCTCCCAATCCTGTTCATTATTCTTATTTATGCCGCCACTTTAGAAGAATCAACTTCTCCTGGCTGTTTTTTGCCAAAAATATATGAAAGAATTAATACTATTATATTAACACCCAGCACTGCCCATAACATACCTGAAGCTTTGCCATCGAACATCACTTGATAGAAGCTTGAGCCCATTAATCCCCCAAGGATTGGACCAGCTACCGGTATCCACGCATACCCCCAGTTCGATTTCCCTTTTCCTGCAATCGGAAGAAGAAAATGAGCAATGCGCGGTCCCAGGTCTCGAGCCGGATTAATCGCATAGCCAGTTGTTCCTCCGAGCGACATTCCGATTACAACAATCAGAAGGCCTACAGCAATCGGATTTAAGCCTTCTGTAAATTGATTTGCTCCAATAAACATCAATCCCAGTACAAGAATAAACGTCCCAATCATTTCACTTAATAAATTTGAAAATGTATGGGGAATCGCAGGACTGGTTGAGAAAACAGCAAGTTTTGCACCCTGGTCTTCTGTTTCTTTCCAGTGCGGCAGATAGTGAAGGAATACAATAACCCCTCCCAAAAAACCTCCGAGGACTTGAGCCAGAATATAGCCAGGCACGTCTGCCCAAGGGAAATCCCCGCTAAGCGCAAACCCGATTGTTACAGCAGGATTCAAGTGTGCCCCGCTAATCGATCCTACAGCAAAAACCCCCATCGTTACAGCAAGTCCCCAGGCAATTGTGATAACAATCCACCCTCCATTAAAAGAGAAAGTCTTTTTTAAATTCGCCCCGGCAACAACGCCTCCTCCAAAAACAATCAAGATCATCGTTCCAATTATTTCTCCTACAAAAGCAGACATCTGAAAATCCCCTTTCCCTTTTGGCTGATCGGAAACAAAAAAGGAGATTCACGACAGATTAAGCCATTAATGGCTAAACTGTGTGAATCTCCTAATCTCCGACACATAAATTAACTTGTTAAAACCGAGTATACAAGTCTATGAAAACGTTGTCAAACATTTCTTGAACATTTTCATGAAAACCTTTCCCATAATTCTATTTTCGAAGTGGTAATAGCAGATGCTCCTGCATCAAGCGCATTCTTCACTTCTTCTTCTGATCGGATGAGCCCTCCAGCAAATATGGGGGTATTCAAACGTTCTTTTACTTCTTTTATCATCCATGGCATGGCTCCCGGCAAAACTTCTATGTAGTCCGGCCTGGTTTTCTCGATTAATTTATAACTTTTTTCAAGCGCGTGGGAATCGATGAGGAAAATCCTCTGGACAGCGATCACTCCTTTTTGCTTTGCTTTTAGGATGACGCTGGATTTCGTAGAGATTAACCCGTAAGGCTTAAATTCCTGGCAAATATATTCTGCGGCATAGTCATCGCTTTTTAAGCCATGAATCAGATCAACATGATAAATCATTTTCTTGTTATGTGCTTTTGCCATCTGCGAAACATTCTTCAGCTGTGAAATGTGCATATCGAGAAATACACCAATATCATAGGGGCTTTTCAGGAACTTTTCAAATTCTTTCATGTTTGAAGATGCCGGCAAAATTTTTTGATTCATTGTTTCCACTCCTGTATTTGTTATTTCCCTATGTTATAAAGAATGTGCGCATTTCTCAATACCCATTATACATTTTTGCGGTACTCATAATAGCGGAATCCAATTATCATTATTGTCAGCCAGGCACCTCCGGCTGCAAAACCAGCCATTACATCACTAGGAAAATGAACGCCTAAATAGATGCGGCTTAATCCAATCATGATGATAAAGCAGCCTAGCATCAGTGTCCATGCAGTCTTCCATCGTTTTCTTTTTGCCAAATGGATGATCATATAGGCCAGCGAGCCATAAAAAATAAAAGATCCCATTGAATGCCCACTCGGAAAACTGAATCCCTGCTCCTCGATCAGAGGTCTGATATCCGGTCGTTCTCTTTTGAAAATCCATTTCAGCAGCAAGTTAAAAAGTGCTCCGAGACCAGATGAAAGAACCATGAACCATGCAAGTGAAGTCTTTTTAAACAAAAACAAAAGTACGGCCGCCAAAAGTACAGAAAAAGCCAGCCATTTTACCGACCCCAAAAAAGTAATCACACTCATATACTCTGTGAGCCGGGGAGAAATAAATGCCTGTACATACTGAATGGCAGCTTCATCGAATCGAATTAGCTCATTTTCCTTCAATTCGTCCACTAATTCAATAAAAAGCAGCAAAAACCCGCCAAAAATCGCAGCTGCCAGCGCTAAGTAGATGCTATTTTTTAATGTTATATTCTTCCTGTTCATTTATACAAATCCTTTTTATTTATAGGATTACCACTAACTTTGGTAAACGGAACATTTTTTGAAGTTTTATTCTAAAATACTTTATGGCGATTTTCTTCAGCTTTTCTTTAAAAAATGAATAGCTTCCAATTAATAAAAAACCGAGTTTGCACCAGCAAAGTCGGTTTTATTTCTATTAAGCCTGCTTTTTTGCTTTTGTTTTTGCAGGAGCACGTTTCTTTTTAGCTGCCGGTTTTTTCTTTGTTTCTGCATCAGCAGGCTTAGTTTTATCAATGGATGCCTGCAGGGCAGCCATAAGGTCGGTTACATTGGCTGCAGGTTCTTTTTCAACAGGTGTGACTATATCTTTGCCAGTCCGTTTTGCTTCAATAAGCTCCAAAAGAGCTGTCCGGTAGTCATCATTATATTTCTCGGGCTTAAATTCAGTGGTTAGTTGATCAATCAGCATGATGGCAGTATCAATTTCCTTATCAGTCACTTTGTCTTCTGCAGGCACATTTGGCACATCAGCAGCCTTTCGCACTTCATCGGGGTAATGAATCGTCTCCATAACAAGCGTGTTTTCATATACCCGGACCACAGCAAGCTGTTCTTTGGATCGAATTATGATTTTTGCCAAACCTACCTTTTCTGAGGTCTCCAGCGCTTTTCTCAGAAGGGAATAGGCTTTCCCTCCTCCGTCCCCTGGAGACATAAAATACGTGCGATTATAATATATCGGATCAATCTCCTGTATTTTTACAAAGTCCATAATCTCGACAGCTTTATCCTCATTTTCCTGTTTAAGCTTTTCTAAATCCTCATCCTCTAAAACGACAAACTTTCCTTTTGTGTATTCATAAGCTTTTACAATATCTTCGTTTTTAATTTCTACTTCACAAACAGGGCATGTCTTCTCATATTTAATTGGTGAATGACATTCTTTATGAAGATTCCTCAGCTTTATATCCTTATCTTCTGTAGCCGAGTGCAGCTTAATTGGTATATTCACCAGCCCAAAACTGATGCTCCCTTTCCACATTGTATGCATAGTTAGACTCCCATTCTTATTAGACGTAGTACTCATAATTTGTGTATTAACAAAAAGGGAGATACGCTAAAACATTTGGAAACTGAGTAGTTTTAGCGGCAATGGCCAAAACTATAGTAACTATTGTAAAGGAGGCCAAATTGAATGAGACCAATGCTTCCTACATTAACTTTTGAAGTTCCGGAAGAGAAGGAATGGCTCTTTGAAGCAAAGTATGATGGTTTTAGAGCAATCCTGCACTTGGACAAGGAAACCAGACTGACAAGCAGGAATGATAAGCCTTTATTACATATTTTTCCAGAGATTAAGGATTTTTTGGAGCAAAACAAAAATAAATTCGAACCATACCTTCCACTTACACTTGATGGAGAATTAGTCTTTCTGGAGAATGCCTATAAAGCCCATTTTGGATCGATCCAGGTCAGGGGCAGGATGAGGTCTGAAAAGAAAATTCAAGAGAAAGCAAAAGCTGCACCCTGCCGTCTTCTTATTTTTGACATTTTGATGATAAAAGGCAAAAAAATGACCGATAAAGAGTACTTTACCAGAAAAGCAGAACTTGAAGCATTGTTTAAAGATTGTAATATGCCCTTAAAACCTGATGAGCAGGATCAGAGATTGATACAATTAATCCCTCCATACCGCAGCTTTAATGAACTTTGGGAAAAAATTGTCCTGCATGACGGTGAAGGAATCGTGGCAAAGCAGATGAGGAATAAATGGGAAGAAGGAAAGAGATCATCTTTATGGCTAAAATTCAAGAATTGGAAATACGTTTCCTGCTTTATCACTGCATATGAAAAATCAAATGGCTACTTTTATGCTGGTGTATACCAGGGGGATGCTGTCATAGCAATCGGACAGTTTCTTTTTGGGTTGAAGCCAGACGAAAAACAAGCCTTATTCCAAATAATCAAAGATAATAAAACAGATGAAAACAGCCAATTCATTTATGTAGAGCCAGCCATATGTGTGGAAGTTAAATATCTGGAGATTTATGAGGATCAAATGCGCGAACCGCACTTTCACCAGTTTCGTTTTGATTTGAAGCCTGATGCCTGCACTTACGATAAATTTATACAGCAGCAGAAAAACCTGCCTCCCGAAATAGAAATCACCCATCCAGACAAGCCATTATGGGAAACACCAGCTATTCAAAAGATTGATTACATTCACTTTTTAAGAGAGATTGCTCCATATATGCTGCCATTTTTAAAAAACAGGCTTTTAACTGTAATCCGCTACCCGCATGGGATCTTTGCAGAGCCTTTCTACCAGAAAAATTGCCCGGATTACGCACCGGATTTTGTGGAAACCGAAATGTCAGAAGGCATCAACTATATTGTCTGCAATAATCTTCAAACGCTGCTCTGGCTTGGCAACCAGCTTGCATTTGAATATCATATCCCATTTAAGACCATTTACAGCAATGGACCAAGCGAAATAGTGTTTGATTTAGATCCTCCTTCGAGGGACGCTTTTCATCTTGCCATTAAAGCTGCACTATTGATTAAAGAGGTGCTTGACCAGCTGAAATTAATCAGCTTCGTCAAAACATCCGGCAATAAAGGTCTGCAAATCTATATCCCGCTGCAGGAAAATACGTATAGTTTTGATGATACTCGGCTGTTCACAGAATTTATTGCCCAGTATCTAATTTCCAAAGACCCCGATTCTTTTACAACAGAAAGATTAAAGAAAAATCGTGGAGGCAGGCTTTATGTGGATTATATCCAGCATGCAGAAGGCAAGACAATCATTGCTCCTTATTCAGCAAGAGGAAATAAATCTGCAACTGTCGCTGCTCCGCTATTTTGGGAGGAAGTCAACGAGAAATTAACAATGGAGCGGTTTCAGATAACCAATCTTATAAAAAGGATTAACAGCGATGGAGATCCATTCAGTTCTTATTTTCAAACAAAAGAAATTCAGCCCTTTTCTCCGGTGCTCGATTTTTTAAAACAGCAAAACAAAAAAGGATAAGGCCAGTGCCTTATCCTACATCCATTCTTTAAGTACCGCTTGGGCATATTCCTGAAGTTTAGCATACTGCTTAATTTCTCCAGTATGTTCCTCTTTCTGGGACAGGGAGAACTCTGCTGGATTTTCCATATTGACTTCCGCTTCACAGCGGTAAACATAGCTGGCATTCCCAATTAAATCAATGAACCGCCTGCCATTCTTCTCATGAACTACACAGCGCACTTTTCCACCATTATTGTATACTTCAACAGGCTCTTCGATTTTATTCAGCCCATTCATGCAAGTGACAAGTGTTGAAGCGGACATGGCCGTACCGCAGGCATTGGTAAATCCTACTCCCCGCTCAAATGTCCTAACATAAATATGCCCTTTTTTTAATGGCTTTACAAAGCTGACATTTACTCCATCAGGAAAGAATTCATTCGGCCCGTTCAAATATTCGCTGATATTTTTTTGCAGGTCAGATGTAATGTGCTCTTTCTCCACAATGGAAACAAAATGGGGATTAGGGACTGCTAAGGCTGTAAAAGCTAATTCCTCTGAGATCCCGCTGACTTTTTCATTAATTATTGTATCTTTATCGAGAATTAAAGGAAGATCCTTCAAATCGAATGAAACAGGTGATATTTCAACAAGATAAGTCGGAATGTCCTCAAAGATACCCTCTTGCTTTTTTACCTGCAAATCCGCTTTCATGGTTTCAATGATGGCTTCTTTTAGACCAAGAAGTTCACATACATAACGGGCAACGCATCTTAATCCATTTCCGCACATTGAGGCTTCTGATCCATCCGGATTAAAAACACGCATCCTGGCATCTGCTTTTTCACTTTTTAATACGAAAAGAATTCCATCTGCACCAAGTTCAGTGCTGCGGTCACATATTGCTTTGGCAAGCTCAGCACGTTTCTCCTCTGTAAAATTATACGTATGGGAAATTTCATCTATTATAAAGAAATCATTTCCTGATCCATGACATTTCAGCAGTTCAATGTTCATCGTAATACCTCCAAACCATTTGTAGCTCAACTTATAAATAAGAGTGCCATAAAAGCATTTATTATTCAATAATTGTTTTCTTTATTATATTATTAACTTATCAGAAAACTGATAAGCTCCGTCATTTAGGGAAGTGACCGATATTAATACTGAACTTTATACATTTAAATTTTTCATTCAGCGGATCGAAGAGTTTGGCAGCGTTATTAATGAAAAAAATGCCTTTGTAGAAACAACTGCATTTTTTAATAAAACAATTGTATATGAAGGGAGTATCCGGGTGCGTTTCAATGACTATGGAATTTTCCCCTTCCCCGAGGACCTTTCCCGGGCAGACATTCCGGTGTCTGTTAAAAGGAAGATGGCTGCAGAAATGAAAAGGTATATTAAGCCGCAGAAAAAATATCTATAATAGTACTGCGGCTAACATATTAGCTTGGCTGTCTGCTGGTATATTTTTCAGGATTCATAAGCTGACTGGACCAGGCTAATGATTCTGAATAGATCTTAAAAATGGTTTTTTCATCAACACTCAGTTTCTCACACATTTCGCTGATCCTGCTCCATTGCGCTTTCTCTACTGCAAAAGCAAGATCGAGTATCTCTTTCAGCTTATTATTTTTCCCTCGGAGGGCTTCACAAATATCATCCTGCAAAGGAAGTTCATCGAGAATTTGACTCATCGGGATATTCAGCAATGAATCCATTAATGAAAACATTCCTGTCATAAAATAGCTCGATGATACGCTTTTTCCGGTTCTGAGTCTCCCAATTTCCTCACACATTTTGGCACGAGTCATTGATAACCTGATAGTCTCTTCTGCCATTTGGGACTTTTGAATAATATTTTCCCTTACCGCCAATACATAGATCCACTTTTCAAGTTCGATCAATCCCAGCAGAACTATCGCCTGGCGGATTGAATTTATCTTTTGCTTTGGACGATAAGCTGGTGAGTTTATTAGTTTCAGCAATTTATAAGACAGTGATATGTCACGTTCGATTAATTCAGTTATGCGGTCAAGACTTGGCTCCTCATTTGACAGGTTTTGGATCATCTCATAATAGGATTGAAAATAGGACGGGACATCATGTGTAGACATTATGACTGGCTTCGCAAAAAAATAACCCTGAAAATAATCGTAACCCTTGCTTTTCGCTTCTTCGTAGCTCTCTCTTGTCTCTACCTTTTCAGCAACTGTTTTAATTTTGAGCTGATTAACAAGCATTTCAATTTTTTCCCGCATATCCTTTGGGGTATTAAGAAAGTCCACCTTTATGATATCAGCGTATTTCAGCAATTGTCTTGCAAATGGATTGGTTGCATTGAATACATAATCATCAAGTGCGATCTGATAACCAAGTTCCTTCAAATCTTTGCAAATATTGACCAGTTCCGCACTAGGCTCTACAGTTTCAAGGATTTCGACAACGATTTCCCGAGGCCTAAAATAAGCAGGGAGCTTGAGCTTCAGCAATTTTTCCGTAAAATTAATAAAACATGGCTTTCCTTCAGAAAGATGGTCAATCCCTATATTTAAAAAACTATTAATAATTACCTCAGCCGTGGCCTGATCTTCATCTATTTCAGGAAAGGCATTTACCTGATTATTTCTATACAAAAGTTCATAAGCAAACACTTCTTCTTTAGAATTGAAAATCGGCTGCCTTGCTACAAACACTTCCATTGACATACCTCCGAAAACACCATATTACTATAGACCTATATTAGCTCAATTAATTTATTGCGTGTGTCGAAACTTGTTGAATAAAAAGAAATTTTTATATTATTATACAAAATTCCCCAGCTTTCTTTGTTTCATTAGAAAAAGAAAAAGGATGCCCCAATAGGACATCCCAATATCTATATTAACTAATCACATGAAAAACAAAGTTGAATAAAAATAAAGCAGCTATAACATACAATGCAAGTGAAACTTCCTTTGCTTTGCCAATCGAAATCTTTAAGATTGGATAAAGAATAAATCCAATGGCAATGCCGTCCGCAATACTATACGTGAACGGGATCATGGCTATGATAAAGATAGCTGGAAAGCTTTCGCTCATATCCTTTAAGTCAAGATTGCGGATGTTTTGAAGCATCAGTCCGCCAATAATGATAAGAATAGGTGCAATTGCACTGTTGGGAATCAATTTAATAACAGGAATAAAGAATGCGGATAACATAAACAGCAATCCAGTTGTAACTGCTGTCAATCCTGTACGTCCGCCGGCAGCCATACTCGCTGCACTTTCAACCGTTGCTACAGTCGGGCTTGTCCCAAAAATACCTGACAATAATGCAGAAACCGAAGTTGCCTGAAAAGCACGCTTAAACTGTTCCGGCCTATTAATAAAACCAACATGACCGTGAACTAATCCGATATTTTCAAAGACAAGAACCATTGTTAATGAAAAAATGGCAATCCAAAAAGTGACGGAAAGCAAGTTATCAAATGACATCGCTCCAAAAACTTCCATATAATCGGAAAGAGCGAACGGCTTTTCATCGGGATTTTGCACATTAATCGGACCAAAAGCCCATGCTATCAATGTTCCTGCTGCAACAGTAATCAAAAAGTTGCCGGGCACATTGCGCATGAATAAAATGATGGCAAGCAAGAACGTTAAGATGGTCGCGAGCACTTGCGGGTCTCCAAGTTCACCCATAGCAATAATGGAGTTTGTCCCTTTTTCAACGATTCCGCCTTTTTCAAGTCCGATCAGCATCAAGAAAAGTCCGAGCCCCACTGTTATTGCTTCTTTAAGTGAGTGCGGAATCGATTCGCTCAATGTCTTTGCGAATCGCGAAAAAGCCACGAATACAAAGATCAGACCAGATATAAAGACAACAGCCAATGCTTCCTGCCAGGATAAGTCCATGGATTGGACCATTGTATAGGAAAATAAAGCGTTAATTCCCATTCCAGGCACAAGGAGAATCGGTACATTTGCCCAAAACCCCATAATCAAACAGCCGGCAACCGATGTTATAATGGTTGCAAAAATGGCTGCTTCCAGCGGAATTCCTGCTTCAGAGAGAATTAGAGAGTTAACTGCGATAATATAAACAATCGTAAAAAAGCCGATTGCCCCAGCCATAACCTCCCTTTTTACAGTTGTTCCATTTGAATCAAGCTGAAAAAGCTGGTTAAACCACTTATTCATATATACTACCTATCTATTCAATTAGCCCTCTCCCTACCCGCTCTCCCCGTATATATCTCCCTCAGTTAAGAGTGATCAGTAAAAAGTACGGGTGAGCCACAAGCTGTATTTTATCAAAAAAAACTCTTTCTGCCAATAGAAAGGTCAGACGTCTGCTCATATTTTTCAAAAAAAAATCAGCGGATATTCCCCCGCTGATTTTTGATAGATATAGCAACAGGGCAAGACTGTTGCACCTGTAAGCATACACTTATTTTTTTCATGCCTGCAAAAAATGCGGAACTTTATTCACTGTCAGATAATTGTCTATACAGATTGCCCATTTCAATAGCTCCAACAGCCGCTTCCCATCCTTTGTTTCCGGCTTTGGTGCCTGCACGCTCAATTGCCTGTTCAATCGTGTCAGTTGTAAGAACACCGAAGATTACAGGGACACCGCTCTGCAATGCTGTCGCTGAGACCCCTTTAGCCACTTCGCCGCTGACAAAATCAAAATGCGGAGTTGCTCCGCGGATCACTGTGCCAAGGGTGATGACTGCATCATATTTTCCGGATTGGGACAGCTTTTTAGCTGCCAGTGGGATTTCGAATGCTCCAGGAACCCAAACAACCGTCACATCTTCTTCGCTTACTCCGTGGCGCTTAAGTGCATCTTCCGCTCCGCTTAAAAGCTTGCCTGTAATGAATTCATTAAAACGCGACACTACAATTGCCATTTTTAATCCTGTTCCTACTAAATGTCCTTCGATTACCTTTTTCATCTCTAATCGCTCCCTTAAAATTGTAATAAATGCCCAAGTTTTGTTTTCTTTGTTTTTAAGTAAATCTCATTTTCAGATTTGGCAGGCATTTGAAGAGGAACTCGTTCGGATACCTCCAGCCCATAGCCGCCCAGTCCAGCAATTTTGCGGGGATTATTGGTTAGCAGGCGCATTTTTTTTACCCCGAGATCCCTAAGGATTTGTGCACCTACCCCATAGTCGCGAAGATCGTCCTTAAATCCGAGCTTATGATTTGCTTCAACGGTATCGTAGCCCTCTTCCTGCAGCTTATAGGCTTTCAATTTATTGATCAGGCCGATGCCGCGCCCTTCCTGTCTCATGTATAAAAGGATTCCCCGGCCTTCCTCTTCAATCTGCGATAATGCTGCTTCAAGCTGCGGCCCGCAGTCGCAGCGGTTAGACCCGAATACATCCCCGGTCAGGCACTCCGAATGAACACGAAGCAATACGGGTTCGTTTTCATCGATTTCTCCCTTTACAAGAGCAACATGGTCTTTTCCATCGATTGTGTTTGTATAACCTACCGCTCTAAAATCTCCAAATTCTGTTGGAAGCTGTATCTCCACTTCCCTTTTTACAATGGAGTCATGCTTCAATCGATACTCTATCAGTTGCTGAATAGTAATCATTTTTAAGTTAAACTTTTCAGCCACTTTTTCAAGATCATCCACTCGCGCCATTGTTCCATCGTCTTTCATAATTTCACAGATAATCCCGGCTGGTGCTGCACCGGCAAGACGTGCCAGATCGACCGCAGCCTCTGTATGGCCTGCCCGCCTTAGTACTCCCCCCTTTTTCGCCACTAGAGGAAAAACATGTCCCGGCCTGGAAAAGTCTGAAGGTTTAGCGTCATCCTCAAGCATTTCCTTTATCGTGAAAGCACGCTCAAATGCACTGATGCCTGTAGTGGTTTTCACATGGTCAATACTGACTGTGAAAGCTGTCCCATGGCTGTCAGTGTTCACTTCTGCCATTGGATTCAGTTCCAGCTTTTCAGCCAGCTCCTCAGTGATAGGTGTACAGATCAGGCCTCTGCCTTCTTTGGCCATAAAGTTGATCGTATCGGGTTTCGCATATTCCGCGATTGCCAGGAAATCACCTTCATTTTCCCTGTCTTCATCATCACAGACAATGATGACTTTTCCTGCTTTTAAATCTTCTAATGCCTCATTTATTTCACTGAACATGTTTGATTGACCCTCCTTTTGCTCATTATAAGAAGCCATTCTCTTTTAGGAATCGCTCTGATACTCCTTCTTTAGGCGAAGCGGTTTCCTGCTGCCTATTCATGAAGGAATATAGATATTTGGCAAGCATATCGAACTCGAGGTTAACAATGTCTCCCGCTGCTTTGAAGCCGAGTACCGTTTCACTTGCTGTGTGGGGAATGATCGAGACAGTAACAGTATTGTCTTCATTACCGAAAACAGTCAGCGAAATCCCATCCACGGCAATTGATCCTTTCATGATAAGCAAATGGCTTAATGCAGGCGGCACAGATATTTGTATATAAATGGCATTTTCGCTTGTTGATTTTTTTATGATCTGACCTGTTCCATCAACATGCCCTGTCACAAAATGCCCTCCAAAGCGGCCATTTGCTGACATCGCCCTCTCCAGATTGACTTTTGTTCGTTCTTTAATGGCAGAAAGCGAAGTACTTTTGAATGTTTCAGGCATGACATCTGCTGAAAATTCATTTTTCGCAAATTCCGTAACTGTAAGGCACACGCCATTAACCGAAATGCTGTCCCCCAGTCCAACATCTGATAAAACTTTGGAGGCCTGAATTGTCAGTTTCATGGCCTTGCCTTGCTGAACTACTTTTTTTACTGTTCCCAGTTCCTCAATAATTCCAGTAAACATTATTCCCTGGCCTCCCTCAGCGGTTTTGCGGTAATTCTAAGGTCTCCGCCAATCCTTTGAATTTCTGTGAATTCCAGTACAGGGGCGTCTTTTACATAGTTGGCACCCTCCCCGCCAATAAATGGAATCGCCTTATTGCCTCCAATAATTTTAGGAGCCACATAAAGGATTATCTGCTGAAAGAAACCGCTTTTTATAAATGAAGCATGAACCTCTGAACCGCCTTCAACAAATAAAGTCATGATATTTCTTTCACCTAAATTTTTTAATACTTCTATAATCGGCACCTCATTAGCAGGAAAAGAAAAAACTTCAGCATCATACTTCTTTATCTCTTCTGCCTTTGACCGATCTATTTCGCAGCCGGTAAAGATTATGGTCTTTACAGACTGATCTCGGATGACATTTGCGTCAGCCGGAATTCTCAGATTTGTATCTAATACTACTCGAATGGGATTTTTTCCGCCTTGGGGCAGCCTGGCGGTTAAAAGGGGATTATCGTGAATGATCGTATTTACACCTGTAAGTATTGCGTCATGTTCATGCCGTAGCCGATGTACATCCTGCCTGGATTCTGGAGAGGTAATCCATTTGCTGTCACCGGTTTTTGCAGCTGTTTTCCCATCAAACGATGAGGCTGCTTTAATGGTTACATATGGTGTCTTTGTTTTTATTAAATGGAAAAATGGTTCGTTTAGGGCATCTGCTTCCTCCTTCAATAAGCCGGTCACTACTTCAATCCCGGCATCCTGCATCCTTTCAATTCCTTTGCCGGAAACAAGAGGATTTGGATCGGCAGAAGCAATAAAAACCCTACTAATTCCTGAATTAATTATTAAGTCTGCGCATGGCGGAGTCCTGCCAAAATGGCTGCATGGCTCAAGCGTGACATAAATATCAGCGCCTTTAGCCTTATCGCCAGCTGCAGCAATCGCATGGACTTCAGCATGGGGAGTACCTGCTTTCAGGTGAGCACCCATCCCCAGAATTTCACCATTTTTAACAACAACCGCACCCACCTGCGGGTTAGGACTGGTTTGGCCTTTAGTGGCCGCTGCCAGGCTGATGGCTAACTTCATATATTCCTGATGGTTCAAATTATCTGATTCCTCCTTCCCTTACTATTTCTCCAAATTAAGTATGAAACGGCAAAACCCCGTACACCAGCTAGGTGAAACGGGGCAAAATCACATGACGAAATAAGCGTTTAAAAAAGCTTTTTTCAACGCAGCACTATAATCATTCCTTCTCCCATCCAGACTTTCACTGTCGGCTTTGGAGTTTCACCAAATCCACCGTTTTCATAAGAGAAAAGCGGAAGGCGCCTGGAGCTAGACACTTATCTAGCTTCAGAATTTATGCAAACTTATCTTTTTGAAAAGCGCAAGCACCTTGCATCTCTACTAATAAAACCGGGTCACGGACTAAGAGGGCGTACCCTCATCACCGCCGGTTGGGAATTTCACCCTGCCCCGAAGGAAATCCTATTCTATTATAAGAATCTTACCATGAATAGTCGGAATATACAAAGAGAATTGCTTGTGAAAGAATTGAAACTTTTGCTTTAAACAGCCGTATAGTTAACTATAGAAGAAGGAGAGGACTTTAAATATGATTGAACCAAGAGAACATCTAATAAATGAATTAAGAAAATGTGAAGAATGGGAAAAAGACCAAGGTGATTTATGGTTTTGGGAGAAGCTGGGAAGACTCCCTTTTAAACTTATTGATAGATTCACACCGGAGTTCATACAAAAAAAGGTTGGAGTGATTCTTGATGAGCTTGGCACATATATTCAATCAGGAGGAAGATATTTAAGTTCAGCTTCGGCGTTAAAGAATTATTATCCTGAACAAAATATTCATACCTTACAGGATGTAGAAGCCCTGCCCATATCAAAGATGGATGAAGCCGCCGAAAAGCTAAGCTCAAACCGTAAAAGAACCGCTGCATTGCAAGGTGCTAGTACCGGGGTCGGAGGGATTTTCACCCTGACGATTGATATCCCTCTTCTCCTTGGCATTCAGCTAAAAACTCTGCAGGATATCGCGATTTGCTATGGCTTTGATCCAGCTGATAAGAATGAAAGAATGTTCATCGTAAAAATTCTGCAATTTGTTTCCAGTGACATTGTAGGAAAAAAAGCCATTCTGCAGCAGCTTTCCATGTTTGGTTCTAAAGAAGACGGATCAAAAAGGGAAGTCGTTTCAGAGCTTCAGGGATGGAGAGAAGTTGTGTTTTCTTACAGGGATCAAATTGGCTGGAAAAAACTTTTCCAAATGATCCCGATAGCCGGACTGCTGTTTGGGGCTTTCATAAATCGCTCAGCCGTAAATGACATTGCCGAAGCAGGCATTATGCTATACCGAAAAAGAGTAATCGTTAATCGTCTGCACCAGAATAGGATTACAGAAATAAAACCGGAGAGCTAAAATGGCTCTCCGGTTTTATTTAAGGAAGCTTTTTGATCTCCTTCTCCATATACTCTTCATTTAAAGCTCCCAAAACTTTCTCTCTAATAACACCATCAGAATCAATAAAATAGCTTGTAGGATAAGCCATTATATTATAGTCAGAACCCGCCTCTCCTTTTACATCCATAGGAATTGTAAAAGTCAGCCCCAGCTCTTTTACGAATTTCTCTGCGTCACTGCTATTTTTTTCTGTGTTTGTGAGATTGACGGCTAGAATATCGAAATTTTCATCTTTATACTTGTTATACAGCTTCTCCATATGCGGCATTTCCGCACGGCAAGGAGGACACCAGCTTGCCCAGAAATTTAAAAGCACTGCCTTGCCCCTGTAGTCGGAGAGTTTTACTGGGTTTCCTTCCATATCTGACAGTTCAAAATCAGGAGCAAGATTTCCTTTCTCAAGACCAACAGGCAAATCTTCAGGATCTTCCATTTTATCGTATTTCTGCATTTGTCCGGCTTGCTCTACTACCCCTTTTTCCTTGAGAATTGTTTTGTCAACAATAAACAGCAAAAGGACAATAACCGCGGCTGCGAGTAGAAATTTTTTCATTCCAACACCTCTATACTGATATCCCTATATATTAGCTGAACTTATCATACTATATGGGGAATATAGAATCTATAAATGTGCACTCTGTTTTAGTGATTGCGGTAAAGAAAAAACGTCGCAAAAATGGCATAAATTCTAAGCTTTTCTTTTGCTGTCAGACCCTCATCAAAAGAAAGTACAGGTGTATTGGGGTCCCTAAACTGCTGCCCCCATTCAAGCGGCATCCATCCTTTGCGAAGACGTGCAATCCTTTTTGATTTCTCATCAAGAACTTGAAAATCCGTATGGAAAAAGGTTTTAGCAATGGAATATCGATCACAGCCATTCTCAAATACCAGTTTGGATCCATCTTTTTTATTAATTATTGTTTCTTTGCAGGAGTCTTTCGCAAACGAAATATTCATGCCTTTTTTATCGATTAGGATTGATGCCTCCAGATTATCTTTATGATCGTAGATTCCCAGCCTTCTTGGAAAAAGCCGGTCCAAAAAATAAGGCAAGAACCATCGAAACTTCCACATTTTCATATCCCTGATTTCACCAACCTGCCTTCCTTCCGGATCAAAAAGCACCATTCTAAGGGCGGGAGCCGGCATAAAAGCGATCATCAAATTTGACTGGCATAAGAATGAGAGAAGGGCTTGTCTGCTTTTCTTGGAATTTCCCTCCTCAATCTCAGCCGCCCTTTGCTTATTCAGCAAGTGAATTTGATGGCACAGAAAACTATATATGATGAAAGGGATTAGAAAAAGAATTAAATTAGTCCGTGGAAATTCATTTATTAAAACCAATAGAAGGAAAAATGGAGGTACAAGTGCGGCAAGGCTAGCATTTATTGAGATGTCAGCTGTTTTCCGGTAATATTGCTGGATATTCATTAGTATGTCTCCCCCGCTATATGTATTTCTCTATATTCTATTAAATAGTTCCAAAAAAAATGAATTTTTGGCAGGATTTTATGAAGGGGAAATATTGCTGCATCTGCAGATAGTCTGTTTGAGTTTTTCGTTAACATCTTTATTCGCTGATTTTCCTTCAAATAAAAAAGCTGACGGACACTTTCCGCCAGCTCGTTTGATGGAATTATTTTAAAGCATTAACTGCATTAATTAGCCCATGGCCAGATTGTTCGTCGTATCCAGGCTTGAAGATATCTTCTGATGAAGATTGAATGATCTGCTTTACTTGTGAAGGAGAGATTTGGTCTTTCCCATGTTTTGCAATGATAACACCAGCCAGTGCCGCAACTTTCGGAGCAGCCATAGAAGTCCCGCCTTTATACCCATACCCGCCGCCAGGGATTGTGGCTAATGCCAAATAAGTATTGTCTCTGCCAGCTCCAGTATTTGGATCATAGTTTGGTCCCAGGTCTCCGCCAGGTGCCATGACATCAATTTTGCCGACACCGTAATTGGAATAGAAAGCAAGATTCTTTAAAGCGCCTCCCGCAGATACACGAATCATCAATTGACTGCTGGGGCTTCTGTGTGTTGCACCGTTATCAGAACCTGACAGCTGTCCCGGGCTCTTTAAATCAACAGCGTTATTGCCTGCTGAACCAACTACAGTAACACCTTTTTGAATCGCATATTTGATGGCTCTGTTAAACATTTGCACGTCCGCTACAGTTTCCTTCGTTGCATATTCAGGATTCTGGAACCAATCATAGCCTCCAAGAGACATATTGACAACATCAACATTATCGTCTGCAGCCGTCATTAAAGCTTCGGCGATATGGGAAGTCTCTGCGCCGCCAGTAGGGCCAAATACACGGTAAGCCGCAACCTTCAAGTCAGGTCCGACACCCATCGTTCTTCCTTTCGCTGCGATGGATCCTGCAACATGCGTTCCATGGCTGTTTTCATCCATTGGATCTGGATAGCCAGGAACAAAGGATTTACCATATGCGTAATTTTCTTTTAAATCTGGATGATTATAGTCAATACCTGTGTCAATTACACCAACAACGATATCTTTACCGTCAGCTGTCTTTCCAGTTCCTCCTGGAAGATTCCATGACGCACCATCATTCGTTACTTGTTTGATATCCCATTGTAGACTGTTATATAAATCAGCATTATCTAACGGAAGATCTGCATCTACTGCAGGAGCTTCGGGATAAATAACATTTTCAGCCCCAGCAGACAATACCAAGGAAGACTTCCGGATTTCATTAAGAAAATTAGGATTTGCTGATGTAACCTCAACAGCTCCTAATTTGTCAAGCTTATTCTCTACTTGTCCTCCAGATTTTCTCACTAATTCTGTATAGCCTGCAGGAAGCTTTGCTTCATCTTTGAAAACGACTAAATAACTCTTTTCAACCGTTTGGGCTTGTCCAATGCTGACAGAACCCGCAAAAACAGCTGAGGCACATAATGCCAAACTTAATGTACCCGTTACGATGCCCTTCTTGATATTCATTTTTTATTGAGACCCCCTTATATTTTCTAATTTTCATTATATTCAAAATAAAGATATCGACAATCTTTGTATTTCGACATACTTTTTCGTCATTTTGCAGAAAACAATACTTCAAACCCATTTCACTTACATAAATACCATATTTTTTAAGTTTGTCTGGGTCTATTAGCTTGATTCTCAATCAAAAACTTTGTTTGTTCCTCGACAACACTGTCGAAAAGACAAGACTATTTCCTTAATAAAAAACCGCATCTTATTAGATACGGCTTGGCTAAAATTGATTGATTCTCTCAAAGGATTTTCTTGCATCTTCATATCCTTGCAGATATAACTTTTCCAGTTTTTGAGGATTCCGTTCCATCCGTCCCACTGTTAATGGCTCCTGCGGCTGGATGACAAGAACTGTCCCATTCTTCTCTTCCTGTTCAACATAGCGGAGGGTCTCATTATAAGTCCGGCAGCGTTCCGCCAATGCTTTCTGAAGCCCAGTGTACTGCGGATATTTCCTTTTGACCATAAAAGTAAATTTAGATGGCTTCTTGGAATATCCCCTGTTTCTTGTCAAGATTACTATATTTTTTTTGAATCCATCTTGCTGGGCTTTTTTAATTGGTATAGGGTCGCTGATTCCGCCATCAAGGAGGACCCGGCTATTAAAATCTACCTCCGGAGCAATAAAAGGCAAGGAACTGGATGCTTTTAAAACCTTAAGCATATCTTTGCCATAATCTTTTTTACTGAAATACACCGGTTTACCTGTATGGCAATCTGTTGTTCCAATGACAAATTCAGACTCATTTTTATAAAACTCATCATAGTGATATGGGACAAGTTTATTCGGTATTTCATCAAAAATAAAATCCATCCCGAAAAACTGACGGGATTTAAAGTAATTCCGCCATGAGATATATCGGGGATCTGTAACATAGTCCACATTCACAATTCTATTCCTGCCCTTTTGCTTGGACAAGTAAGAAGCTGCATTGCAAGCCCCTGCAGAAACTCCAATTACATAAGGAAAGCAGAGGTCCTGTTCAAGAAAATATTCGAGAACCCCCGCTGTGTATACTCCTCGCATTCCTCCGCCTTCAAGCACCAGACCCGCTTCACTGATCAACCTTCATCTTCCTTTCATTCTTTTAAAGCTATACTACCAAAATATTAACCTCTCCATATACAAATATGCCCAAAAAGAAAGAACATGCCATGAATTCAGGCAAGTTCCCTTCTTTTAAAAATAGCAATTGATGCAAGCATGGAAAGAATAATTGTAAACACAGAAACAATGATACTCGGCAATACTTCATCCGGGAAATTCCGGCCCATAATAAAAGCATTCGTATAAGCAGACAGAAGGGCCGGACTCCACTCCAGCAGATGAGAAAGCGAACTGCTCAAAAGGCTTAATATGACTATGATGCCAATACTGATAAATCCGATCGCACCAGGAGATTTTATAAAAGTATTGAACAGTATTACTACAGTTACTATAAGGGTAAGCCAGATACCATAAACAAAGAAAGATTGGAGAAAATCCGAAAAAGGAATAAATTCAAACAATATGCCTACATAGTACCAGGAGAGGAAGTAACCTAAAAAATATGAGAACCATATGAGAATCATAGAACCAGCCCACTTTGAAGTTACAAACCGAGCGTATGAAACAGGCTTCACCAGTATAAGCCCCGCCACACCGCATTTCCTTTCCCCAGCAATAGTCCCCATTGTAATTAATACAATAATAAGCACACCAAACGTATTGAACTGGCTAAGACTTGCAGCGAGTGCTTCACCTGCAGAAGGAACAGGAAGCTCGATGACTGCCCCTTCCGGAAGACCGCCTAAAGAATCAATAATCTGAGGCATATAATATAATGTCAGCGGCTCTTTTACAGCTATCAAAATAAAAGTAAGAGGCACCCAGATCCACTTGTAATTTCTGGACATTTCAAGCATTTCTTTTTTAAATAAAGTTAACCATTGGTTCATTTTCGCACCACCTTCATGAAGACATCCTCCAGGCTTGTTCTGCTGATTTCAAACTTAACCAGCGGCAAGTTCCGTTTCATAATCTCAGTTAAAAATAGTTTTCTGGCATATTCTATATCCTCAACCAAAAAACTCGCACACTCTCGATCCAATTTCATTGAAGAAACAGGCTGGAGCAGAGATAATTCTTCGGCAAATTGCGGAGTATTCTGCTTAAAAGCTAAGTCAATTTTTGCCTGCTGATGTTTAGCTCTCAGGTCTGCCATTGTTCCAGACTCAACCAATTCACCATTATGGAGAAATAGTATTTCATCACATATTTCTTCGGCATCATTTAAGATATGTGTTGAAAACAGGATGGCAGTTTCTTTTTTCAGCTTATCCATCATTTCCAGCACTTCTCTGCGTCCAAAGGGATCAAGGGCAGAAACTGGTTCATCAAGCATGACGAGCTTCGGACGATGGATTATAGCCTGAGCGATTCCAAGCCGCTGCTTCATGCCTCCTGAATATTTTCCTATACGGCGATTCTTTGCATCAGCTATGCCTGTAAGTTCAAGAAGCTCCTCTGCTCTGTCTTTGGCCGCTGCTTTCGATAGTCCAGTAAGCTGGCCGGCATATTCAAGAAATTCCTTACCTGTCATCCATTCATAAAAAACGGGAAATTGAGGAAGATAGCCTATTAGTTTTCGGAAATCCGTTAATTCTCCCCCTTCAAACACGATCGAGCCGGAATCTGGCTTCATCAGGCCGGCAAGCATTTTTAGTGTGGTTGTTTTTCCTGCTCCGTTTGCTCCCAGAAGGGCAATACATTTTCCTTCAGACAATTGGAAGTCCAGACCTTTTATTACTTCCTGGTCCTGGAACTGCTTTTTAAGGTTCGTTATGCTTACAACCGGCATTTTCAGCTTCTCCTTCCGAAAATAAAGTAAATAATTGGCCCAAACAGGTTTATAAATAAAATGACAAGAGCCCATACCCATTTTGGCCCATTTGGTTTTTCTATTTTTACCAGGTCAATAATTGCAGCGGTCATTAAAATAAGCTGAATAATGATAATTGGTGCAAGGATTGCCCAGTTTATGCTTTCTATAAATTCCATTATGATGTCCTCCCTCATTTGCTATGTCATTCATAAGACGTGCAAGTTCAGAAAACGTTCACTTGAAATTCAGTTTTTTTCAAGCAAAAAAAACACCCCAATAATGGAGCGCTTCAAAAGTTTAATAAAATAAGCAAGGATTAATTCATTTCTTTTTCATAAACAGCCATCATATGGCGGATTTCGTTTGTTACTTGATCAATGAGTGAGGACGGCGAGAGTACCTTCGCCTGGTTACCCCAGTTGAGGAGCCATTTGACAAGACCATCACTCACAATGGCTTTTGCTGTTAAAACGAAATGGTTTTCATCAAGCTTTCTTATGTCTGCATCCCGCCCGAATTTATCAATTATCACGTTGATCAGATCGTTATGGAACCGGATTTTTATCCACTCTTCAGAGCCGGCATACATATGAAAGGTCGAGCTCACATACTTAGATACATCAAAGGGTTCATATGCGAACTGTTCTTCCGTTATATTTACATTGCGCAGACGGTCAATCCGGTAATGGCGGATTTCTTCTTTAGCAAAGTAATAGGCTATTAAATAATAAAAATCATTTACCCAGGTGAGCGCCAGCGGCTTGACCCTGTATTGCCCTCCATTGTGGCTTAAAACAAATTCCTTGTTGAGATTATATCTTCCATATTGAAATGTGACGATTCTCCGCTCGGAAATGGCTTCATGCAAATCATTGATAGCCAGCCGAACCAGTTTGCTTTCACTTTTTACAGAGGAATCGATCAAAATTTCATTATGCAGCTTTTTGGCATGATGAATGCTTGTCAGCTTTTTAATTTTCCGGATCAGCTGTTTCGTCTCCTCTTTCGTGATGAAGCGTGCAGAAGCAACGGCATCAATCAGCATACGCAATTCATAAAGCTCGAATAGACGGTATTGATGGCTGTAGAACTTCGGCATTCCCTCTTTTTCCTGGTTGATGGTAATATCGAATTTTGCTTCAATCAGATGTTCAATATCGTCCCTTAGTGAGTTTTTGTTTAATTTCACATCCGGTCCATATTCCTTTTTAAAGCATTCAGTTATATCGTCCAGTGTATATTCATTTTCTTCATCTGTCTGCTCTCTCAGAATATCCATAAGCTTGAGCATCCTTTGTTTGTTATCAAGTCTATTCATTACATCACCCCGTGTACTTTATAACTAAAAGCTCTGCAGAGTTAATTATCCATTAAAAAAAGCCCAGTGGCAACGGCCCTGGACTCTGATAAATTACTTTAAAATCCTGAAAACTAAAGGTATTCTGTACTCCTTGCCCTCATACGCTTTGACTGCAGCTACTATCGTGAAAATAAAAGCAAGGATTCCCACGATCCAAATAGTAATCACCCCAATTAAGATGATCATAAGCACTACGCTGATGGCGCTGTAAATCGTATAGGAAATTAAAAAGTTTAAATATTCCTTGCCATGATAATCTACAAACTCAGAGTCATTCTTTTTTAAGAGCCAAATGATAAGCGGTCCGATAAAAGCTGTAAAAAAGCTGGTTACATAGATGGCTGCTGCTAAAAGCCTTTCATCATTGGAAGGCATTTTATAATCATTCATTCTGTTTCCTCCTAATAATCCTCAATATATATTATGATTTCTTCTATATTATTTACGTTATTCATTTTAAAAGGTTTCATGTTTTTTTTAATTTTTGCACCCTTCCCCAAAATCCGTAAAACCTTAATTTCAAGTTCTTGATTGGGACAACTTGAATACAAATGTTAAAGACAGGCATTGCGCCATGACTTTGCCTAATTCTCATACCTGCTTAGGAAGGTGATATATAGATGATGTCAAAGCTGGAGGCATTCATTCTGGGGATCATCCAGGGACTTACCGAGTTCCTGCCTATATCAAGTACAGGACATTTATATCTGGGGAGACATCTATTTGGGCTTGATGAAGCAGGACTCTTCCTTGATACAATGCTGCATATAGGAACTTTACTGGCAGTCCTTGTCGTTTACAAAAATGAATTGCTTCAAATTGTAAAGAAGCCATTCGGCAAGCTGTCGATGCTTCTGATAGTCGGGACGATTCCAGCCGTAATCGTCGGGCTCCTGCTGAGTGACATGTTCGATTCAATTTCAAAATCCGGTGTTACAATCGGCTGGGAATTTCTATTTACCGGGTTCATACTCTGGATTGCTGATGGTGTTAAGAAAGGTGCAAAAAAGATGGATCGCATCACATACGGAGATGCTCTGTTTATCGGCACTTTTCAGGCAGCTGCCATCTTTCCGGCAGTCTCCAGGTCCGGCTTAACCATTGCAGCAGGCCTTTTCCGAAAGCTCGACAGGGAAACAGCTGCTTATTTTTCCTTTCTGCTATCCATTCCGGCCATCGCAGGCGGCATTGTCATGCAATTTGGAGAATTGATGTCCGGCCACACTGAAGCCATAACCCTTGGCAGTATGTTAATGGCAACTTTGTCATCAGCACTCTTTGGCTATGCAGCAGTCGTTTGGATGATTAATTTTCTAAAACGAAAATCCTTGAAGATATTTGCTGTATACGTTTGGATATTAGGGTTCACCATTATATTCCTGCAAATGACCGGGATTTTTTAATTTTCTAATGGGGAGGTATCAGTATGGAAGAGATCATTGCCAGCATTTTTGAAATACTTTCCCAGCTGGGTTATGCCGGCATTGCACTTGGTTTAATGGTTGAGGTGATACCAAGCGAAATTGTCCTGAGCTATGGCGGCTTTTTAGTTGGCACAGGAGACATCCATTTTACAGGAGCCCTGCTTGCGGGGGTTGCAGGCGGAACATTTGCCCAGCTGTTTCTTTACTGGCTTGGCGTGTATGGCGGAAGGCCTGTTCTTGATAAATATGGAAAATATTTGCTGATTCATAAAAAACATTTGGATGCATCGGAGAAATGGTTCGAAAAGTATGGAACAGGAGTGATCTTTACGGCCAGATTTATACCTGTAATACGGCACGCCATATCCATCCCTGCAGGAATAGCCAAAATGCCATTATCGGTCTTTACTGTTTACACCATAGCTGCCATGGTGCCATGGACGGTCCTCTTTTTATTATTGGGAATGGAACTTGGTGACCACTGGAGAGACATCAAAGAATATGCAAAACCATTTATATTGCCGATAATAGTCATCGCTTTGGGCTCGGGAGTGTTCTATTTTTTTTACAAAACGCGGAAAAGTTAACATAACCAAAATCAGGTTATTACTCAAAAGTGTAGAATGATAATTTTACACTTTTTTTATTTGAGCATATCAAGTTCATTCAGAAAAATGTTCACACTTTCTTTTCATTTTTGTAAAATAAAGCAAAAACTACAGGTTCAAAGGACGAGACCATGTGATGAAAATTTTATTAAAAAACGCAATCATTTACCCTGTTACTTCCCCTACTTTCCATGGGGATGTAATAGTAGAAAACGGAAAGATTTTAAAGACAGGCAAGAACTTAAAGTCTGATTCAAATGTAAAAATTATTGACTGCCATAGCCACCACCTGCTTCCGGGCTTCATAGATGTTCATACTCATTTGGGCCTGTATGATGAAGGAACGGGATGGGCAGGCAATGATGCCAACGAAACAATTGAACCGCTTAGTCCGCACATTCGAGCGATGGATGGAGTATATCCTCTTGATCCGGCTTTTGCCGATGCTGTGAAATATGGCATAACAACTGCCCATATCATGCCAGGCAGCGCCAATGTAATTGGGGGAACAACTTCTGTTATTAAGACTGCAGGAAAAAATATCAGCAAAATGATTATACAGGAAACAGCCGGACTTAAGATTGCCCTTGGAGAAAATCCAAAACGGATTCACAGCCATGGCAACAAGGATTCAATTACAAGAATGGGGATAATGGGAATGCTGAGGGAAGCCTTTTATGAGGCTTTACATTGCGATAACCCTGACTCATTTAGGTTTGCACCGCTTGTAAAAGCGCTTAAAAGAGAAATTCCCGTCAGGATTCACGCGCATAGGGCAGATGATATCATTTCTGCCATCCGCTTTGCAGAAGAATACAATCTGGATCTTCGGATCGAACATTGTACAGAAGGCCATTTAATTGCGGACGAATTGGAAGGGCTGAATTTAAAGGTATCAGTCGGGCCCACTTTAACAAGGCGGTCCAAAGTGGAGCTGAAAAACAAAACCTGGAAAACGTATCAGCAGCTGACAGAGCATGGTGTTGAAGTTTCCATCACTACAGATCATCCCTACACACCTGTGCAGTATTTAAATATGTGTGCAGCTATTGCAGTCCGGGAAGGCCTTTCCGAACAAAAAGCCTTAGAAGGAATCACCATTCTGCCGGCAAAAAACCTCAGGATCGATAATCAGCTTGGGAGCATCGAGGAAGGAAAAGATGCCGATTTAGTATTGTGGAACCATCACCCATTCCACTTTCTTTCCAAGCCGAAATGGACAATGATAGGCGGAAATTTTGTGTACAGGGAATCGTGAAACCATGTCGAATATCGCTGGTGTAATTTGACATAAAATCGCAAAAAAATAATCAAAAAACCTATTTCCTTTTTGATTTTTTTTTAGTATTATACCTAAAGTGAAGTGAAAATTTTGCTTCTTTATGACAGACAATCTAATATCGGAAACGATAGTAATAGGGAAGGCAAATGGTGCGCCACCAGTTATCTGGTTCTAGTGGGTTCGATTCCCACCCCGAAATTTTTTAGCAGCATAATAAAAAATTTCGAGGGTGGACCGATGGCTCTATTTGGCATGGAGTAGGACTGCCCTCAATTGGAGGGATATCCTATGCTCAAGAAACGTGATCTTCACGACTGCCATGCTTTATTTGATTTAATGACGCACCCTGATGTCTTCCCTTTTGTTCGCCAAAAAGCCAATTGTTATGATGAGTTTATGTTTATTACAAAGCAGACAATCGAAGCAGAAGAACGCGGTGAATTGATTTCACGCACAATTCTTGATGAATGGGGCGCTCCGATTGGGACGATTAATTTGTATGACATCCAGGACAATGCCGGCTTCTTAGGTACATGGCTTGGCAAGCCTTATCATGGCAAAGGCTATAACAAATTAGCAAAAGATGCTTTCTTTGAGGAGCTCTTTTTTGAAACCGGCATTGAAACAATCTTTATGCGGATCCGCAAGGAAAATATCCGCTCGCAAAAAGCTGCAGAAAAGCTTCCTTATGTCATTCTTGCAAATGAAACGAGAAAGTCTGTTTATGATCAGCTGAATGCCAATGGAGATATTTACAATTTATATGAGATCCCAAAAGATCTATATACTCTTCATGTAATGCGTCATGGAGCAGCAGTCCAAGAATCGTCCCAATTACTGGAGGCTTAATAAAAACGCAAAGCACTTGCATAGAGGCAAGTGCTTTTATTATTCTTTCAATTGATAATATTGGATTCCGGTTCATCTGTTTTTTCTCTTATTCCGTACTGGGACAGCAATTCTTCCAGCTCTTCATTTGTAAGTGTTTCAAAACGCCCGTCCACAAATGAAACTTGAGTCTGATTTGGATTAATCCTATTTATATTGAAGCTCATCTTTCTGCCTCCTTCAAGTCTAGTTTGGAAATGGCTGCTTTTAATATTTATATTCGCCGATGGAAGGATTTTTATTCTCGTTATTCAAAAGTTCACATAATTGAAACATTTTGTTTTCTCGATTTGTTCAGATTTCTTTAACTGTTTTTCCAGGATAAATGGCCTGCGTTGCTCCGGCCTCTCTTTAGAGTATGATATAATTCTCTAGTCACTTTAAAGAAAGAGGAAAGATTCATGAATCAAACATACAGCAAAAAACAAAAGATGCATCAGCTGCTGGTGATTCTAATTCCAATATTAGTAACCCAGCTGGCGATGTACTCCATGACATTTATTGATACTTTAATGACCGGCCGCTATAATTCACAGGACCTGGCAGGTGTAGCGATTGGATCCTCACTTTGGGTTCCTGTGTTCACCGGTCTCAGCGGCATACTCCTTGCTGTTACACCGATCGTGTCCCACTTGGTGGGAGCAAAGAAACAGAGTGAGGATGTTGCTTTTTCTGTCATTCAAGGTGTTTATCTATCCATCATTATGGCCGTCCTTGTATTTGCCGGAGGAGCACTCTCCTTAAATCCAATTTTAAGTGGAATGAATCTCGAAAACAGGGTCCAGGACACAGCTTTCAACTACCTTGCAGCCTTAAGCACAGGATTGATCCCCCTGTTTGTCTACAATGTATTAAGGTCGTTTATTGACGCTCTTGGAAAGACCAGGGTGAGTATGACCATTACTCTTCTTTCACTGCCAATCAATGCTGTGTTTAACTATATACTTATATATGGCAAATGGGGATTCCCGGAACTCGGAGGAGCAGGTGCAGGTTATGCTTCTTCTATTACTTACTGGCTGATAATGCTCATTTCATTTTTTATTATTCATAAAAATTCTCCATTCTCGAATTATGGAGTTTTCAGGAATCTGCATGCTGTTTCAATCGGAAAATGGAAAGAAATACTTATGATTGGCATCCCGATTGGTTTATCGATTTTTTTCGAAACAAGCATTTTCTCAGCAGTTACTTTATTAATGAGCACATTCGAAACAGCCGTTATCGCCGCTCATCAGATTGCCCTTAATTTTGCATCGCTTCTTTATATGATACCGCTCAGCATCTCAATGGCATTAACAATAGTTGTAGGATTTGAAGCAGGGGCTGCAAGATTTAGGGATGCTAAAGAGTACAGCTGGATCGGGGTGGGTATTGCCGTAATTATGGCATTAATTTGTGCAGCCATTCTTTTGGCTTTCCCAAAAGAAGTTGCATCTATTTATACAACAGACGACGATGTTTTAAAATTCACGGCCGATTTTTTAATCTATGCCATGTTCTTTCAGCTTTCAGATGCAATTCAGGCACCTGTCCAGGGAGCATTAAGAGGGTATAAGGACGTGAATGTTACATTTATTATGTCACTTATTTCTTATTGGGTCATCGGGCTGCCATTTGGCTTTTATCTAGCCAATCATACAAACTGGGGGGCATACGGTTATTGGATCGGCTTAATTACAGGACTTGCAGCTGGCGCCATTACTTTAACAAGCCGGCTGATTTATCTTCAAAACAAAAAATATCCAGCATCCATGAAAGTTTAAAAAAAGGCAGAAGAATTCAGTTCTTCTGCCTTTTTTATAAGTTTATTACTGGTAAATTTTACCAAGTACATCTTTACCCCCTGTAACTGGGATAATGCTGCCTGTTATAAAATCGGATTTTTCATCTGTCAGAAAGCTGATTACACGGGCAATATCCTCACCTGTTCCCGGTCTTCCGACTGGTGATGCATTTTCCTGAACCTCAGCAGCTTCTTCGATATTTTTTTCCTTCCATTCACCGGTTATATCTCCCGGACAAACCATATTTGCGGTAATTCCATTCCCGGCCTCTTCAATTGCGATGGATTTCGTCAAAGACGCTGCACCCGTTTTTGCAGCGGCAAAAGCGGAACGGTATATCCAGCCGGAAGCTGATTCTACACGATCAAAGCCAATCGTAATAATCCTTCCCCATTCATTTTCCCGCATTTTCGGGATAAACAGCTTAGATAAATAAAATACCGCATTTAAATTACCATTAATCAGATAATTCCATTGTTCGAAGGTATAATCCAGCATCTCTTTTCTTTCATGTACATAAGGGCCGGCATTATGAATGACTATATCGATGACTGGGAATTCATTCAAAGCAGCTTCTGACATCTTTACACAATCCGCCGGTATAGAAATATCCCCCTGCAGTGCAATATTTTTAGTTCCGTACATTTTGGTCAGTTCCCCGCATAATGAGACAGCTTCCTTTTGACTGCTACGGTAATTGATCACCAGATCGATGCCTTTAGCGGCAAGCACATGCGCCGTTCTTTTCCCGATCCCTGTTGCTCCTCCCGTGATTAAAGCTGCTTTATTTCTCACAAAATTACCCCTCAGTATTTAATAATTTTTATATACATCAATACCAATATAGTAGTAATTACAGTGTATTAATGCAAATAATAAGAAGTTTTTTTCACCTTCTGCAACAGGGGCTGCGCAAAGCTTAATGATCCATTATTAACGGATAGGCGTTTCTCCGCATAGAATATAAGGATTATGATGAACCATTAGCCTTGTAGGCAGTTTAGCATGGAAAGGATGAGAAGGATGTTTCCATGGAACCTTTTTCCATTTAATAAAGATATGAAAAATCCTCCCCATCAAATGAAACCGGAGGATATTGATAAATATGTTCGAAATATCATGGGGCAAATGTTTCCTCAAAATATGCAGGGAATGGCCGGAACACCAGATTTTATGAAAGGCTTTAATACAGCAGCCCCCGGAGCTAATCACCAGCCATATCCTGCACCACTGAATGCATCCGTCTTTGAGACACATGATTATGTATTTGTGAGATTCCCCATAAAAAACGAGGACTGGTTAAAAGAAATGAAACTTTACCACACATCCAACCAAATGATTATTGAACATATTCCTGAGAAAGACGATAAGCATATCATAACCCTCCCTGCTATTGTCAGGAAAAAAGGGTCAGCAGCCAGCTGCAAAGAGGGGTATATGGAGATAAAAATACCTAAAAACGTCGATATGCAATATTCGGAAATTGATGTAACCGAAATATTATAAGGGGGCATCTTTATGGAGCTGGATAAATGGAAAGATTTAATAAAAATGTCCGCCCAATATCAGAACCAGGATTTCTGGGGAACCTTTGTATCCCCTGAAAATTCCAGCCACAATAAAAAACATTCCTTTTCAGGACTGGAGCAGGAAAAAATCAATCGCTTCTTATCGAATCAGGATATTTATCCGCGATGTGACATGTATGAGTACAATGGGAATATCAAAATTGAAGCTGAGCTCCCCGGTGTATGCAAAAATGACATTAAAGTATCTCTCGTACAAAATGAACTAATTATTAAAGGAAAATGTTCATCATTTCATCAGCACTTGCGCTATTTTCTGAAAGAAAGACATAGCAGATCTTTTGAAAAGGTGCTGACCCTCCCTATGCCTGTTGATAAATATTCGATAGAATCGTCATTCGAAAACGGAATACTTTCCATTTCTCTTCCCATCTTATTCGAAGAGGAAGAAATAATACAAATTTTTGTAAAGAGTGAAGAAAAGCTTTAATTAAGCAGCTTATCATAACAATAAAAAGGGTTGTCCCGATCCATGTAGATTGTACCTGTATTGACATATCCGTTTTTTTCAAATAAACTTTGAGCCTTTTTATTCAGCGAGTATGTATCTGTTCTCATATACGGAATCCCTTTGCTGACTGCATGTTCTTCAGCAAATATAATTAACTTGCTCGCAATTCCCTCGCCTCTGATCTCAGGATCTACTGCCAGACGGTGAAATACAAAACATGGCTCATCCTTTCTCCACGAGGCATTTATATATTCCTTAGCCTGGGTTTGATCGACAGTAATGGAACCTGCAACTTTTCCATCATAGATGGCCGTATACAAATTGCCTGCTTCAACATCAGCTAAAAAATCCTGATCCTGGGGATAAGTCCGGTTCCATTGGTCATTCCCCTCGGATTCCATAATGTTAACAGTCTGCTGTACGATATCCATAATTTTTTTCAAATCGTCTCTTGTTCCTTTTCTAATATCCATTCAAATCACCTGTTGCTTCTGATTTTAGTGTCTTTTACTAATGTTCCTATGAATGATTGAATACATACATAGAGCCGAAGTAAATACTAAATTGAATCGCAAGGTAAAAAACGGAATTAAGACAATGCAAAAACAAATAAAAAGACAGCCTAAAGAGGCTGCCTTTACTCAATCACATATTATTTTCCAATGAACATTTGAGTCCAGTAGTTACCGTCAGCAACATGGCCAACACCAAGGTGCGTGAAGTTTGCATTCATGATGTTTTTACGGTGGCCTTCACTATTCATCCAAGCTTGTACAACTTCTTCAGGAGACTGCTGGCCCATAGCAATGTTTTCGCCTGCTGTAGTGTATGAGATGCCGAATTGCTTCATCATATCAAATGGTGAACCGTAAGTTGGGCTGTTATGGTCAAAATATCCTTTAGACTGCATATCACGTGATTTTTCACGAGCAACTTTGCTTAATTCAACATCCAATTTAAGTGCAGGTACTCCTGCTTTTGCACGTTCCTGGTTAGTTAATTCAAGTACTTTCTTCTCGTAAGCACTTACTTCAGAAGTTGCAGGTGCTGCTTCTTTTGTCTGTTCAGCAGGTGCTTGCTGCTGTGCAGGCTGCTGTGCTGGAGCCTTTGCTGTTTCTTGTGCTTTTGCAGGCTGTGCTGCTGGAGCTGCTGGAGCTGCCGGCTTCTGAGCTTCCTGTTTATTTACTTGAACATTACCCCAATTAATATTGTAGTTTTTAAGGTATTTTTGAAGAATGCTATTGATCTGTTCCTGGCTTAGGTTACCAGATTGAGAGACTTGAATTTTTTTAGCTTGCTCAGGAGTAGGACAATTTGAAGCTGCGTCCGCTTGGTTAGCTCCTGGTGCTGATACTAGTAATGCTGCTGCCGCTGCTACTGAGTAAATAACTTTCTTATTCATGTATATAAATCCTCCCTGTGTTTGTTTTCTTTGTTGTGTGGTGCTGTGTGACTTGCACAATCATCATAACACAGGGTTTTTCGTAATATTTTTGGACAGATTTTACAAATACCTGATTACAGCACACCTAAGAGACTTTTAAACTAGTAAAAATAGACTTACAACTTTTCATAAATCCTGATCTTAATAGGTTTATGATCACTCAAAAATGGGTAAGCGATTTTCTGGTTTTTTTTCTCTGTAGTGGAAGCCACTCTGAACAAATACCATTTATATACTAAAACATCGCTATTGACAGGTATTTAGGCCGATCGTATTCTTTACTTTTATTACACCAATGTAACAAATATTATAGGTATATGTACCCGTTTTTGGGTATTTATGCCCCTGAAGGAAAGCTATTGCAGAGTAACTAGACCCAAAACAAAAAGCAGCCAATGCTGCTGCTTTTTAATGGCTGCCATGACCACTCTCATCCATATTTTCCATTTCCGGGCTGCCTGATTCTTCTTCAGGTTCACTTGGCTGGCCAATAACAAATTCTTTTTTAGGCATATTATGCATCCTTCGAGCCGTTACATGTGAATATATATAGTAGGTTCCTTCTTCTTCAAAGCTTTTCTCCAGACGATAAATCCCGTTTTCCGCATGTTCAACTAGAATTTTTTCATGTTCTTCAGCATTCGCTCTCCAGATTTCAAACTTTACTTCATCAGCATCTGTAACCTCTTCTTCCCCATATGCAACTTTTGCTTCAAAAACTACCGGCTCATTTGCTTTTGCTTTTTCAGGATTAATGGATAACTCGACTTCCAGGAATTGCGGTTCTTCCTCAGCTGCATTATTATTGCTGCAGGCTGTCAGGCTTACCATGATCATTACTGGGAGCCAAATACTTAATAGCTTCTTCATCATAAATCTCCTTTATCTTACCTTATTTCGAACAGCGGCAGCACGATTCTAACCGTTGTCCCCTTATTTAATTCACTTAAAACAGTCAGCTCACCTTGATGGAGCTTGACTAGCTTTTCTGCAATCGCAAGACCAAGGCCTGTGCCGCCATCTGATCTCGTTCTGCCTTTATTCACTCTATAAAATCTTTGTTTAATTTTGCTTAAATGTTCTTCAGAAATCCCTATCCCTGTATCCTCTATTTCAATCACGCATTTATCTTTCTCTTGAGATAAACGGATCATGATTCTGCCTTCGGCTGTATACCGAATTGAATTGTCCATAATATTTTGGATAACCTGCTCAATCCTGCCTTCATCCCCATTGACGATTACTTCAGGATCCAGGCGGTATTGTAAATCCAAATTTTTTTCACGGAGGATAGGCTTGTATTTTTCAATAGCATCCTCTATAAGCTGTCCCAGCGGCAGCGGCATTTTTTCAAGTTTATATTCGTCGGATTCAAGTTTAGATAAATCAAGCAGGTCTCCCACCAGACGTTCCATCCTCCGGGACTCTCTAAGGATCAGCTGCAAGTATTTTTGCCTATCCTCCTCAGATTCTGCCATCTCGGAAATGAGTGCCTCACTGTAGCCCTTTACATAGCTAATGGGGGTTCTTAACTCATGTGATACGTTTGCCAGAAAATCCTTTTTCTTTTCGTCTTCTTTTTGTATAGATGAGGACATATGATTAAAAGCATTTGCCAGCTGGCCTATTTCGTCCTTGGAATCAATGTTTAAAGTAATATCATAGTGTCCCTTTGATACATGGTCAGCTGCAGCCTTCATATCCAATAGGGGCTTTGTCAGTTTTTTAACCAGCATGGTACCTAAAATGATGCTGATAACCGTAAAAACCATTGCAGCAGCAAACCAAAGATACGCAAAATCCTGGGTAATCTCTGAAATTTTTGCAAGGGGAACATATAAATATATTATGCCCTGCAGCCGATTATCATCGAGAAGCGGAATAATGACCCCCATAATTTTTCGGTCAAACCTTTTTTCATAGCCCAATTTTTCAACTGCACTGCCTTTAAGCAGCTCTTCACGTTCTTCTTCACCAATTAGTGTCTGATAGTCAATTTCAAAAGGCAGACAGGCGCTAAGCTCTCTAGGATTACTGACAATAAAAACCTCTGTTTCTGATTTTGAATTATACCAATCGATTTTTTCCCTGAGCTCCTCTGTCAAAGGCCCCCCCTCGTACTCTGACGAAAGACTCCTGCCTTCAGTCAGCAGGGATTCCCTTACATTTTCCACATAAATTTTTTCATAAAATAAATAAGATAAAAAATAGGAGTATAAGATTGTAATGATAATCGCGGCTGTCACTGTCAGCCACATTTTTTTGGCCAGGCTATTGGTCAGGAATTTCATTCACTTGGCACCTCGAATTTATAGCCTACTCCCCAGACTGTTTGGATATAGTCCCCAACCCCCAGCTTCATTCTCAGCGTTTTAATATGAGTATCCACTGTTCTTAAACTTCCTGTATAATCAATGCCCCATATATATTCAAGCAGCTGCTCCCTGCTTAATGCCTGGTTTTTATGTTCGATAAAAAATAGCAGCAATTCATATTCTTTAAGAGTAAGCGTGACCTGCTTCCCCGCAACTGAGACTTTCCTTGCTTTTTTGTCAATTGTGATCTTTCCAATTTGAATTGAATCCATGCCACTTTTTAATCCGCCTGTTCTTCGTAGGACAGCATTCATTCTGGCAATAAGTTCTCCAGGACTGAAAGGTTTGACAATGTAGTCATCCCCTCCTATCTGCAGAGCTTTCACTTTATCCCATTCCTCTCCCTTGGCAGAGAGAAATATAATTGGCACATTTGATTTTCCCCTGATTCGAGAACATACTTCAAATCCATCTTCAACAGGCATCATTATATCCAGAATAACTAAGTCCATCACATTATTTTCCAGTATGCCATATGCTTCAAAGCCGCTTTCTGCTGAAAAGCATGTAAATCCTGAATTCCCCAAGTACATTTCAATCAAATGCCTCATATCTGCTTCATCATCTATAATCAGGATATTCAGCATGTCATTTCACACTCTCCCTAATAACTATTTTAAAAGGGCCCTCTCCAACCTTAATATTTTTAAGCGTTTTTAAATTTTTTGGCTCTAGTATATGTAAATCATTACTGTCATAACCTGCGACCAAAAGTATATCTTTTGCAAAAGCCATTTCAAAGGGATTTGCTGCAACCGAGACAGAGGCAGCTTCTTCCCCTGATTCATTAATTTTATATAACATATTTGATCCATGGCTTAAGACATATACATAATTTTCTTGTCCAAGAAAATTAATCGGCATCGAAGCAGCTGAAATTTTCTTTTTTAACTCCCCGGTTTCAGTGTCATACACATGGATATTTTGTTCAATCTCAACTCCTTCTCCATGTCCGCCAATCCAGATTTCACCGCTTTTCTCATTAAGCCAGGCACCGGCTGCTGAAGGATGGATTGTAAATTCCCCGCTTTTTGCTTTTGATTCAATATCGATAATTCCCAGTTTTTCATGATTGAAGCTTAGGACAAATAACTTATTCTCTTCACCAGATTCGAGGAGGGTAAGCGGATCTCTTTCCGTCTCGACCTGTTCTTCCTCCTCTCCATTTAAATTAAAGAACCTAATTTTGTTTAAGTTTTGATCTGCAAAAGCTATTTCATTAGTATCAAGCAGGATGCCATTGACGATACCTTCTCCTGTCTCCCAGCTATCAATCAGTTTTCCTTCCTTTAAGGAATATTGATCAGCCGTTTCAAGCTGTTTTCCATAAAGAAGAATGGAATCATTGTCCGGGAGAATCAGTGCCCCTGTATAAGGTTTCTCCATGATCCACTCTGCCACCAGCTCCTTCTTAGCCAAGTCCACAAAAGATAAGGTCATATCCTTGATATTCACTGTAGCAGCAAAAGTTATATCATCAGGAATTGCAGGCTGTCTCTTTTCTGAGCAGGAAGTAAGGAAGGCGGCTAATATCAATAATAAGAAAAACCAATAATTTTTTTTTGACATACCATTTCTCCTTATGACTATCTTACCTTCATCTTACCTTAATATTGTGAGATAAATGTGAAAGGATCTTGAAACCTATAGAAAAACTGCTGAATTCAAAAAAAATAGGAAGCTTTACCCTTCCTATTTCAAACATTCAAATTCATTGATATGCATTTGGATAAGTGCGTTTTTAGATGTTTCCTCCAACTCTGAATGTGTTATCCTCTTAACCGCAAGGTAAAATTTTTCATAGATCGTTTTACGGACTCTAGGATGGGAATTTTCATCCTTTAGTTCCCTGGAGATTGCTTCTTTCAATATAATTTCAGCATTATGCTCCTCTTCGAGTTTCCGGTTATTCCAAAGCTTCCGGTATTCATTCAGAAGCTTTTCATAGTCTGCACTCATTACTGCCACTTCCCTTCCAAAACAGGAAACCATTATATTTCCTTAGATGTATTTTTACATAAATAATTTTATAAATGCAAAAAATATAGCTAATATGCCAGAAAGGAGAATGAGTTTATGAATTCACCTTATCGGTGCCCAAACTGTAAAACCAACAGAAGCCGATTTAATATTATTCAGCAGGTGCCTCAATCCATCAAAATGGATCCTCAGACAGGGAATGTATTGGAAGAGTACAGCAATGAACAGCTGTCCCCATTCCATATGCCTTATAAAGGCCCTGACAAGAGAGTGCAGTGTGCTGCCTGCGGACTTGTGGAAGACGAGCGCACATTCATCAAATTTGGCGAAAAACAGTAGTCTTGCTGAAAACGAATAAAAGCTTGAGATATTATTCTCAAGCTTTTATTCGTTCACTAACTTATTTTCATTTAGGAATCTTTTATTGTCCACTTTCCATGGGTCCGCTTGTGAAAAGCGAACAAGATAGATGCTGCCTCGAAAATGCAGTCTGCCGCGTTTTTTTATAAACCAGTCTGCTTCCACCGGCACTTCCAAGCTCAGCTCGTCTGTCAAATCCTCAGCAGGAAGGACAGGCATCGCACTTAGCCTTACATTTTCTATGCTGGGCAGGATATTATTCCAGGCTAAGGGCTGGAGGGAAATGGGCTGTACTAGCTTGGGATCCTGCTGTTTTAATCCGGCCATGAATGCACTGATTACTTCATATGGATTTGCATTATAGAGATATCCATCAAGTTTCCCTGCTGCTTTTAAGATCATCAGCATATGTGATAAATCCATGTAATTGGTACGGTGGGTGGTACTGCCATAAAAATGAATACAGAAGTGCCCAGGAAAGTTGTTTTTCAGTGCTCCGCCTCCATGGGGCATTCCATGCATTGAAGCGGCAATCCACTGATTTCCATTAATAACAATGATTGCCCGCCGCTTCCAGCTCCATTTTCCTCCATAAATGCTTTTCATTATTTTTGTCTCTTCAGCATTTAATGGCTGAACATCAGCATGATGGCTGCCGGCTCGTCTTTGAACTTTAAACTTCTTGCCTGTTTCAACATCTAGAACAGTAAATTTACTGTATCTAGGCAATATCCCATTCACTTTTTCCCAAGGGATCATCTCAATTTGCCAGCTTATCCCCTCTTCGCTTGCAGTAGTGTGAGTGCCTCCTGCAGCAAGAAGAACAATGAAGATCATGATTGCGTGTATTGTTTTCATAAGTTCCACTCATTTTTTATGTTTTTTCGGTTCAGCGTTATATATTGAGTTTCCCAAAAACAGGTTTTTTTCATTCATCTTAAGGAATAAAAAAATCGCACAATTTGAGTGCGATTTTTCTTATCTTTAATCTATGCCTTCTAAGGTTTTTAACCTTTTTTCAATTTCTCCCCAGTCAAGATTTTCTCCTATAAAAACCATATTCAGGGGCATATTTATGTTTTCCTGCATATACAGCGGCATTCCATAAGAAAACTGAAAAAGAAACGGGTACTGTGATGAATTCAGTTTCAAATATCCTTTTATTCTGTAAACAGTATCAGGGAGGCCTCTTAGAAAGTCCTCAAATTCAGACTGAATGACAGGTTTTTGAAACTGATAAACAAAAGTGCTCAAGCGTAGATCAGAAAAAACATGTGACCTGGATGCGGGGCTCTTTTTCCCGGTAGACATGCCTCTTACCTCCTTCACAGCGATCTTTGAGTACGAAGTTAAGATGCTGAAAGCCTGGCTGTTTAGACCCTGAATCTCCATCGTAAGCCGGGCCTGTTCCGCTTCGGTAAGTTCATCTGCTTTATTTAATATAATTAAATCCGCATGCCGCACCTGCTCAATTAAGAGCTGCTGAATCTGCGGGCTCAACAGCCTTCGATTAAGCCATCTGGGACCGTCAACAACAGAAAGAACCCCTTTCACCAGCATGCGATCTGCAAAGAGGGGGGAAAGGATGCTATCCAGAACTTCAATGGGATGAGCAGCGCCTGTTGTTTCAATATAGATCGCTTCCGGCTTATCAACCATCAATAACTCCTGAAGCTGAGCTTCCAGCTTATCTGAGATTGTACAGCATATGCATCCGTCAAGCAGCTCCTTTAAAGGTACATCCTCATCGACCACGTCTGAGTCAATTGATACTTTCCCAAGCTCGTTCATCATGACTGCCACTTTCCTGCCTTGCTTTTTTTCATCCTGGAGCAGCTGCTTAAGAAGTGTAGTCTTTCCGCTCCCAAGAAAACCTGATAATATATAAATTTCTGTGTTATTCATATTTTTCCCCTTCTTCACGATCTGCAAGTATTTCTTCAATCAAAATCATCATTTTCTTTTCTATTGAATCAATATCCAGATTTGTTAAGTAACCAACAGAATGAAACATTTCCTGTTTGCATTTCCAGATGGGAATATATGCATTTGGAAAAAAATCATCTTCCGTTTCAATTCCCAATTCCAAAATGGACTCATAATCAACTTTAAATACATCATTTTCTGATGCACGGCGGCCTTTAATGGTTCTGATCAGGTCCACTACCAGATTTTCCCCGCCGGTTTGAAAGTCTGTTTTATAGTTATTAAGAAGTTTTTCTGCAAGCTTTTCGCAATTTTGTTCAATATCTGATATTTGATTGCGGGTCTGCTCATTAAGTTCCACTATCTGCTTCAAAGGATCACCTCTTTATAGCTATCCTGTCTAATGACACATTGTATATGATTTTAACAGTCCATACAAACCATAAGACATATTTGCTATAATCTCTAATAAGGATGGTGGAGTTAATATGCTCGAAAATACCGGAGAAAGAATCATACCGGAGGAAATGCCAATTACAAACGGAATGCTTCTGGAACATTTGGCGCGTTACTATTTTGCCCTTTATTATGCAAGAGGAAGAGTCCTTGATATTGCCTGCGGAACGGGGTACGGCTCGAAAATTATGGCAAAAGCCAAGAAAAAAGAAATTAATGAAATTATCGCAGTGGACGTTGATGAAGAAACACTGAAATATGCCAGGCAGCACCATTTTCATCCTCTTGTGCAATATGTAAAAGCCAATGCAGAAGATGAAATCCTCCCTGATCAATTAGGATTCTTTGATGTGATAACGAGCTTTGAAACGCTTGAACACCTGGCATCAGAAGAAATATTTCTTAATAGCCTTTATAAGATGCTAAAGCCTGGAGGGACTCTCATTTTATCCACTCCATTCGGCGCCGGAAGGGGAAAACCAACAAAAGAGCCCTTCCATTATCACCAGCTGACTGAAGATGAATTCACCGATCTGTTTAAGTCATACGGAGTGACGGAATTTTATTATCAGAGAAGTGTTCTTATTGAACCGAAAAGAGAAGGCAAACACTACCCTTTTGGGATTGCGGTCTGCAGAAAAAATAAATGAGGAGCCCCACTGGCTCCTCATTTTTAAAGCGCTATGACTCTTATCTTCACTATTCTTTTTCAGCCTTCAAAAACTGCTTAAGTGCTTCTGAGTTTTCTTCAAAATCCAGCTGGAGAACCGATCCGGCATGCTCATATGTTTTATTTTCAAAACTGTCTGTAATCGGCACCCTCAGTGTTTCAATATCAGTAACAGGGTCCATTAAAAATGAAACACCTAAGGCTATTGCTTCCTCAATCTTTAAGTCAGTTTCAACGTATTTCAATGCCTGGCTGATCACTTCCGGAAATCTTGCCAAACCAGCAGGTGATGAGAATTGATTCATCACTTCATCTTTAAGCTCTATCAAAATTTCCTGCTGCCTGTCCACTCTCCCAAAATCACTTTGTCCATCATGGCGAAATCTCACATACGATAAAAGGTCGCTCCCCTTAAGTTTTTGCTTCCCGGCCTCCAAATCCAAGCCCATATCTTCAATCATTGCAGAACTGACTTCCACTTCAATTCCATCAGGGGCAATGGCATCAAGCATTTTTGTAAATCCCTTAAAATCGATAATTGCAGTATGATCGATTTGGACTCCAAAGTTTTGTTCTATTGTATCCTTTAATAAATCCTTGCCGCCTATATAATAAGCATGATTCAGTTTGCTGTACATATATTCATAATCTGGAATTTTAACATAGCTATCCCTCATTAAAGAGACCAATTTAATCGAATCTCCAGAGGGTACATAACTGGCTAGAAGAATAGCATCAGAACGTGACTCCTCTTCTCCCCTGCTGTCAACACCAATCAGCAAAAAATTTTTCGTTTCATTTCCAATAGCTGATGGCTCTTTATCTTCCTTTTCAGCCTCATCAGCTGAAGAATCCTGCCTTACCTCATTGCGATCTTCTTTTTGCTGAAAGGAAGTACAGCCGGACAGGATGGCTGCAGCCAATAAAAAAACAATCATTATATTCTTCAAGCGAATCACCCCAGCGCTGCTTATAGTAAAGTTTACTATCATTGTGGGAAAGATGAATGCTTTATATACCCATTTTCTATAACAGGAATACATTTATCCATGAAAAAAGCTCTCCAAAAAATGGAGAGCTTTTGCCTTAAGATTCTATTTGTTCTTTCAGCACTTCGGCTGCTTTTTGAATTTGCGTATCATTTTGATCAATTTTTTCACGGAGTTTTTCCATCAGTCTAAGGGTAGACTGCCCTGATAATACTCCATTTTGCTCAAGCTTTTCAGCATCCTGAAATTCCTTGACAGCCTGTTCTGTTTTTTCATCAAAGAAACCGTCTTCTCTTCCAGGATCATATCCAAGTGCTTTCAGCATTTGCTGTGCTGCTTTAACCTGAGCTGAAGAAGCAGAAAGCTTTAATTCAGTGTCAGGATTAATAAATGGCAGTGTAGCATAATCCGGCAAGGTCACTTTGTGGTCTGGTGTTATTCCCTTTTTATGAATCCAATTTCCATCCGGAGTCAGCCACTTTTCAGTAGTGAATTTCATGTTTGATCCATCGGAGAAGTCCTGTGCACGCTGGACTGTGCCTTTTCCAAACGACTTTTCACCGACAAGCGGCACATCTGCAGACTCGTGTACTGCTGCGGCCAAAATTTCTGATGCACTTGCGCTTCCTTTATCAATCACAACTACTAAAGGAATATTCGGGTTTTCTTCTTTCGTTGATTTAACTTCTTCCCTGTTTCCATTGCGGTCTTCAATTTGGAATAAAATCTCGCCATCCGGGACAAACAGGCTGGAAATTTTCACTGCCTGATCCAGAAGGCCCCCAGGATTCTGGCGAAGATCAAGGATTAATCCTTTCATGCCCTGCTTCTGCAGCTCATTCAGAGTTTCCACCAGCTCTTTAGAAGTATTTTCCGAGAAAGTAGTAATCTGCACTTTTGCAATACCATCTTCAAGCATTTCCCCATAGACGGTTTCAAGCGGGATAGTATCGCGGGTAATGGAAATATTCATAGGCTCATCTGAGCCAGGGCGCTGAACTGAAAGTTCTACCTTAGTGCCTTTTTCGCCTCTGATCAGCATAACGGCTTCTGTAGAACTCATCCCCTGAAGGCTTTTTCCATCAACTGACAGGACCTTGTCATTCGGTTTAAGCCCGGCTTTTTCAGCAGGTGAACCTTTTAATGGTGAAACAATTACAATATAGCCTTCCTGTTCCTGGATTTCAGCTCCGATTCCTTCAAATGAGGATGAAATACTCTGATGGAAGCTTTTGGCTTCTTCCTCGTTCATATAGTCTGAGTATGGATCATCCAGCGCTTCAAGCATACCATTAATAGCGCCATTTATAAGGTTATCCTGGTCAACTTCCTGGAAATAGTTTGTTTTAAGGGTATCATAAGCTGTATAAAGCTTATCAAATTCCCTTCTTTCGCCTGTTCCAACATCTACTGCTTTTTCATCACCAAAAGCCAGTGCAAAGGTAGTAATCCCAGCTGAAAGGAAAACAATAAAAAACAGCAGCATGACAAAATGAAACTTTTTCATGCGGATAAAACCTGAATGGTTATTATCTGGTGTTTCGGAAGTTCCTTTGTTTAGGTCTTCATTCTGCAAACTCTTCACCACTTTCGTTACCGTAAAATAACTATGTACAATCCTTAATGATTAGAATAACATTTTTATCGAAAAAATAACAAAGAAAAATGTGTATGTGTAAAATTTGAAAGAGCGCCAGCGTATATGCTAAAGCGCTCCTTCTTATGTTAGGCTACCCCATAGCCTTGATCTTCTATCGCTTTTATTAAGTTTTCCTTATCAGCTTTTTTCGGGTCATACTCGATTTCTGCATGTTCATCGTGAAAGGCAATGGCGACGCTTGCCACGCCATCAATGGAGAGAAGGGCATTTTTGACCGCCTCTTCGCAGTGGATGCAGGTCATGCCCACAACTTTAAGTAAAACTTTTTCCAATGTATGAACCTCCTTTTTCCCTGTAAAACCTTAGTTTATTATTACCTCATTTAAGTGTGTTAATAAACATCGAGTCAACAGTCGGCGGCTTGATGTATGCCAACTCAGGAATCATACTTCCCCTCAATATAAACATCGAGAAAATAAAAGATTAATGTTTAGCCAGTATAGACCATATTTTATTATATAGTCTCATTTTAAAAATCCACAAGCATCCGCCTAATCCTATACACCAGCCTTCCCTCAAGCCTCTCATCACTTTTTTAAGGAGTGAATTATAATGATACTCGCAGTGTTATGGCTAAGTTTCGCAGTTTCATTGATCAGCCTTATTGCAGGCATCATGAATCAGTCATGGAAACTTGCATTTTTAAGCTTCCTTCTTCTGCTGCCTTTGGGATATTATTTATCAGGAGCAGAAAACACATTCCGCTTTTTATCGGCCCTTCCAGTTGTTCCTCTTATTTTAGCAGTTATTTACTATTTCCAATCGGGGAAAAGCATATCAAAGCAGAGAAACAAATGAAAGAGGCCTTTTTGGCCTCTTAGATTTTTTTAACAATATCGAAGTATTCTTCCAAAGTCCATTTCTTTTCGTAAATGACTTTTGCAGCCTCTGTACCCACATATCGGAAATGCCAAGGCTCAAATTTATAACCTGTGATGGCTTCTTTTCCTTTTGGATAGCGGAGAATAAAACCGTAGCGATGTGCATTTTCAGCAAGCCACTTTCCTTCCTTTGTTTCCCCGAATTCTTCTGAAAGCTCAAGGTTTGCACTTCTGCTTGAGATATCCATTGAAAGGCCTGTCTGATGCTCACTGCTGCCCGGAATGGCAACAGCCAGAACTGCTTTTTCTTTTCCTACTCTGTTTACCTCTGCATCAAAAACCTGTGATTGCCGTGTAAATGAACGATACCCAGAAACTGCAAACAATTCAACACCTTGATTTAACGCTCCGGTAAATAACTTTTCCAAAGCCTGTGCAGCGTCCTGCCGCATATAGCTTTTTTCCAAATCTAATTTCCCATAAGAAAATGCAACTTCAGGGATCATTAACTTGGAAGGTTCATAGCCATCCGGAAGGCTGAATTGTTTATTCACAAGGGCCATTACATTTTCAGGATTCTGAATTATATTTCTGCCATCGACAACTTTAACATCATTAAAATATGCCGCTTCCAATGAAAGAGGATCATCTTGAATTCCTTCATTGTCTTCATTGCCTGCTTCCCCGGCACTGTTTTCATCTCTCTTTGGGGATTCATCTTCTTGAGGAGGTTCCTCAAGGCTTTTTTCTTCCCCAAGGAACGGTACTTTTTCAATAAGCGGCTGGACCTTATCCAAATATGGATCAAGCTGGCTGCAGCCGGAAAGCAGGAGGCTAAGAGTCCCTGCCATGATTATGATCTTTTTCATTCAAACTCACCTGTCTTTTTTTGTCTAGCGCAAGCAGCCTACCCCCTCGAGGTGTCGTGGGTGAGCTCCAAGGAATGCTTCCTTGGACTAACTTCGCAGGAACAAGTGATCTTTACTTGTTCCGAAGGCGCTTCCGCTTTTCTTTTTCTTTGCAACATTACTATTTTAACACTACACGTCAACTAGTCCATAATTGTGTAAAAAACAGGACAAACGGCACAAAGCATGCTTTTTATCGATTTCTTTTCCAAAAATTTCAAATCGCACTCATCAAAAAAAAATAAAACTGGCTCTATGAACCAGTTTCATTCCATTTATTCCTTAACAGCAGCCTCAAGTGCAACTTCAATCATTTCATTGAAGGTAGTTTGCCTTTCTTCAGAAGTTGTTTCCTCACCTGTTAGGATGTGATCGCTGACTGTTAAGACAGAAAGCGCCTTGCGGCCAAACTTCGCTGCAAGTGTATATAACGCAGCCGTTTCCATCTCAATCGCCAAAATCTGATATTGTGCCCATTTTTCGTGGTCAGCATTGTCATTATAGAACATATCAGCTGTGAATACATTTCCGACTTTAAGATTTAATCCTTTTTCAACACCTGCATCATAAGCTTTTTTCAAAAGGTCGAAGTTAGCTGTCGGCGCAAAGTCAACTCCTCCGAAAGTCAGCCTATTCATTTGGGAGTCTGTAGAAGAGCTCATTGCCAGGATTACATCCCTAACTTTCACATCTTTTTGAATCGCACCGCATGTGCCTACTCTAATTAAGTTTTGAACCTTGTAGCTCTGCATCAGTTCATTAATATAGATGGAAATGGATGGAACTCCCATGCCTGTGCCCTGAACTGATATGCGTTTCCCTTTATACGTTCCAGTATAGCCAAACATGTTACGGACTTCATTGTAGCATTCTGCATTTTCCAAAAATGTTTCTGCAATATATTTTGCACGCAGAGGGTCTCCAGGAAGCAGGACCGTTTCCGCAATTTCGTTTTCTTTAGCACCGATATGTATGCTCATAATCAAAACCTCCAAATTATTTCTGAAGCCTCTGTAAATGCTTCCAAGTCAAACTATACCATATGTGCCATCACTTAGAAACAAATTACATAAGGCATGTTTTTTCTCTGTACGGGAAAGCTATTTTTAGCTTTTCCAAAGGAGGTTGTAATCATGCCGCAAAAAGGAATGAGCAAAAAACTCAGGCAGGCTGTACAGCATGCTAATGAGACAAATCCATCTTCCAGGGCTAATACTGAGCCCAATACATCCAAAACGGTTAAAACAATAAGCAATCGATAAGCGGAGGGATTAGGATGGGCAAAAAGCATCGCAACCGTATAAATTCACCAAAGAAAAATAATCATATTCCTGCTGAAGCAATTATTGCAGAGCAAGAAGCACACGGCAAGGAATACTCTGCCAATAAACGTAAAAACAGCCCGGGATCAAACATAACTGAATAAAATAAAAATAAGCAGGAGAGCTATAGTGCCTCCTGCTTTTTCATAGTTTAGGGAATTTATGAATATAACGATGTGAATAACTTTGAGAAAAAAATATCTGCATCCAGCTCCAGCGCCTAGCCCCTCGGGTCATAAGTCAATTCACTCCAGAAATCAGGACAAGGAACGCTTCGTCAGCGATACATCGCCCGACCAAAGCTTGCTTTGGGAGGTTTCCTGCTGATTCGTCTTATGCCTGTCGGACTTGCACAGGATGTGCTGGCTTCAACGTTCGACACAGGACGTGGCGGTTTTTAGTTGAAGTTCATCCGATCAAGGCGCTTCCGCTTTTGTTCTTTAGCGTATATGTATTCGATTAACTTCCTCCCAGCCGCCCGGCTTTAGCTGATAATAAAATTGCCCTCTCCTGCCTTCATCAATATAGATTATATCCCCTGTGGAAATAAATCGGCCATCAAAATCCCCAGGGATTCGGTCATGCACATTAAACTTCCTAAAAACTGAATCCAGGCATTCCACATGGGTTAAAGCTTCGACATTTAGGCGATATACTTGCTCAAAGCCTTTTTTGTCCCTAAATTTAGGTGTTTGAAAGATCGTCACATCATATTCTTTTCTTTTGATTCTTGTTAATTCCTTCAGCATTTGGCATCCCCCTCACATTCTATGCATCCGCTTTTTTGGCTGATTTACCTATCAGACAAATTCAGCTGCTTTGACGAATAAGGTCTTCAAAAGCATTTTTTATGACATTTTTTTACTAGACGGCCAAAATTTCTAAGAACAATTTTTTATTACTGTTTAATTAGCCATTTTTCTTGTCGTTTCCTCCATCAAAAAAATACTACTTTTGTCGATTCACGGTTTTTTTCATAAAGAAAACGCTTTCAAAAGTGTTTAACCTGCATATTATGTATAAAAGTCTTTACTGGAGGTGACGAAAATTGTGGGTATCTAAAAAGCCTGTTTTATATTCAATCCTAATCGGATTGGTAATAATGACTATTTCTTATTTTTTTCAGCCTCTCATGCCTTTTCAGTCTATCGCTCACAGAGGCGCATCCGCACTTGCACCGGAAAACACGCTTGCCTCCTTTGAAAAAGCTATTGAATTGGGCTTTGACTATATCGAGTTAGATGTAAGGCTGAGCAAGGATAAACAGCTTGTTGTTATCCATGACGCTAATGTTTTGCGCACTACCGACGGAGAGGGGCTGATTGAGGATTTGACGGTTAAGGATATAAAAAAGCTTGATGCAGGATCCTGGTTTTCTCCTGCATTTGCCGGTGAAAAAATCCCATTATTAAATGAAGTATTAAAAAAAGTCAGCGGAAAAACAGGAATCATAATTGAAATGAAATCACCTGAAAATCAGCCTGGCATGACAGAGATTCTGGCAGACATGCTAAATTCTTATAAACCAGACAATCACATAAAAGTCCAATCTTTCCATATTAATGAGATGAAAAAATTCCACCAGCTTGCTCCCGAAATTCCTGCAGGCCTGCTGCTGAGCAAACACCTGGATTTGTTTCATTTGGCATCCTACCGCGATTTTGCCTCTTTCCTATCTGTACACCATCTCTTACTTTCCAAGTCCTTCATTAATCAAGCTGAGTTATTCGGATATGAGATATACTCGTGGACCATCAGCAAGCAATACCAGTTTGCAGACATGCAGCGGCTTGGTGTTCACGGAATTATTTCCGATGATGAGAAGAGAATTCCCGACTCAATCATGTACGTGTTAATCACCCCATTTTTAAAAGGACAGGATTTCCTAAAAACACTTCTGGCATAACTATCTGCATTCCACAGCCGCAGTCTGAGCATAAAAAAACGATGGGCGTCACCCATCGTTTTCGTTAGCATTTATTTAAGCATATTTTGCAATGACAGACTGAAGCTTTTGCTGCATATAAGGAATATCTGCATTTGTAACAGTGAAACGGACAAAGGTTTCATCCATTTCCAATGCTTCTGCCAGGAATCCGCCCAACCCTCTCGCTTTGCGGTCTACTTGCATCATGATCTCAGTCTCACCATTTGACTGTGGAAAAAATACAACTTCAAGTTCATCCAGCTTTCCTCTGAAAGGACCGGAGACTGGAACAAATTCAAACTCTTGTATAAACGGCAGCCTTCTGCGGAGGCGGTGCGGAGCCTGTTCGCATTCTGCTTCCCGCAAACGGAATCCCATACTCGAAACAGCGTTCAATACAGAATCCATTAGCGGGTTTGCCACTACTCGAATATAATCCTTATCGGCAGGATCCACCGCGTTTTTTATATCCAGCCCAGTCGCAACCCAAATATTTGTTTTCCCAAAAGACAAAGGTGTGTCAGCTGGAAGGTTAAAGGTAAAAGGAATCTCCTTTCGTTCATTCGCAGCCAGGGTGAAGGATTGAGCAAGCCTGAAACGGTCAATCAAACCGGAGACTGTATATTTTTTATCATCTGATTCTTTAATGTAAGTAGTATTCAATGAAAGATAAATATCATCGATTTTCTGTTCGGTGCTTCCCCCTGTAATCTCGACAACGCCTCTGAGGGCTTCACCTGGGGCTGCTGAATCCTTTTCAAGTTTCGTATCGACTTTTGCCGATCCAATTCCCACACTTGCCAGGACCTTATTAAAAAATGACATATGCTTCTCTCCCTAGTTCTTTTTTTATTTTATTTCTTTCCCAATTGAAGATTTACCTTCAAGCCGGCCAACTTTTTTTAACCATTTCCGGCGGTCTTTACTATATATAACACAAAGCACTTGCTTCATTTAGATATACGTGCTCATAACAAGAAAAGTTTCATTTTTCAGATGTGCTGCCACATATTATTTATATTTACGGAAATTGCTTTATCATTTCTCAGCGTTTTCTTGAAAGATGATGTGTGCTTGTAATTCGATGTTTCAGAATATGTATGTGCTTGATGCTCCTGCTGCTTCGCAAAAAAATGACGAGCACCTTTCCTCGTCATTTTTCTATATTAGTCATCTTCAATTTCTTCATCAATGATGCACTTTTGCAGGAGGTATTCAAATGTGATATCCGCAAGTTCATCCAATTCTCCTTCAGTAGGAACATAACCTCTTTTTGCCAGCTCATGAAAGAAAAACTCAGCAATTTCTTCCGTATCTATTACGACCTCTATTTCCTTCACAGCAACGCCCCCTTTGTACAAAATGTATGAAGCACTGGCTGGATTCATGCAAAACAACTTTCAGAAAAGTAATTCTTTATTTTGTCTTACAGTGCATTTTTCTTCAGTAAGGACATACATATAGGATAAGCAGCTGATAACGATCCATTTTATTCAGTAATTGAGGAGGCAGCGACATGTCAAGTATATCCAGACTGGCCCTAATAATTAAAGAAGATGTCAATCGTGAAGAAAGCTCCATTATAAATCTTTATAGCAATCTATTAAATGCCTGGTTTAAGCTGGTCAAATGGTTTGGCATCCCATTTTTACTGTATCTCCTAATCACTTGGCTCTAAGAAGAGCTTAGATCCCTGAGCTGCTTTACACAGTGCTCTTATCATCATTATTGGCAATATGCTTCAGTTTTCTGAGTATAACCCGCATAATATGCTTATACTCATCATCCTGAAACATTTCAAAAAGAATACGATAATCATTATATATATCAAGCAAACCATCAATCAGCACTTTTCTTTCTTTTATGCCTTCAAGCAATTCCTTTTCTGCCTTGCGGAATGAATGAGCGGTTTCCTTTAATTCAGGCAGCTTATCTTTTTTGTTTATCATATAAAGGAGTCCCAGCTTCTGGATAAAAGCATCTGCACTTTCAGCATCCGCAACGAGTGTCAGCTCTTCCTCTCCTGCCTCCAGCCATTCCCCGTCATTAATTCTCGAAAGCTCATAAATAACATCTTCCCATGCATCTTCTTTGTATCTCCAAATTTCCGTCCTGAAGCCTACTATTTTGAAAAGATCCGAACCATACCCCTTGACTTGGACAAGGTCGCCAAAAAAGTATTTATATTCGATGTCAATATGCTCCTTTTCCATAATCTCACCTTCATACTCAGACAGCATTTGAAGGCTGGATTCCATATATAGACCTTCACTTTTATTGACTTCATAGACGTACATATCATCTAGCCATTTCACATCTGTTACTTTTCCGACTGTACCATAAATAGTGATCACGACTGTATCACCGATTTTGTACTTTGGTTTCTTCTTTTTGCTCATTTCCTCCATCCTCTCAATGACTGAGTCGTGAGTATTGAATACAATAGTATATGCACTTTTTATGAAAATCGTCCGTACGTTCATCACAATCAAGCGAAAAGCGCAGACGTCCCATTTTAAATAATTGCTCTTTTCTCATAGATTGTTGTTTTTGATTATGAATTCAGCCCGTTGCTTTCCGCTGCGGGCACTTGCTTTCCGCGGGGAGGAACAGAGCTCCTCGGCTTCGCCTGTGGGGTCTCCCGCTCCCTCTCCTCCCGCAGGACATTGAATAAGCTTCTTCGAATGTGCACCGCACGAAGGAAATGCGTAAGCATTTTCGAGGATCAAGTGCCCTCCGCTCCAATCAATTCAGTAAATTAAACAAGTTATTAAAAAGCAACGAACTTTACGAAAACAGCCTTAATAAAAAAACACTCCAGAGTCGGAGTGTTTCTAAGAAATCATTTAGCCCTCAGAAAGTATATACAATTGCCAGACTTCATCAAATACAGACATGCTCTCCGGATAACTTCCGTTCAATTCAAGGTAAGAGCTGATCTCATCATAATCATAGGCTGTTTTCGGAAAGCTGTGATCCTCATATGCGTCATTGGCAAAACGGCTGATGTGATCCTTTGATGCAGGGTGCCTGTACTTCATTAAAAAGTGATAGAAAGTTTTGGACATGCTAACGCCTTCCCCTTTATTCTGTCGTTCATTAATTTATTTTCTACTATAATCGAATTGTGCTCAGTTCGTCTACTAATTCAAAGAAAAAGCAGCCCGCATATCTTTACGGGCTGCCCTTATCACTTACTTATCATAGGAAGAGAAATCGAAATAATTTCGCTTCAGCAGCCTCGGCTGCTCCATCAATTTTTCAAAATTTATTTCTTTTCCGATCTTTTTCGCATCAATTAAAAATAGTTGGTCCTCAATCTCCTTAACAAGATCATCGGACTGGTAAACCATATCACAATCCCTGCAGGAAATGGAAGGTGTCTCATTGATTTGGATGGCCCTTGTTCCATCAGGCAGCTCCCAATAAACAGTTTCCCTGCTCTCATTTATATTTTGGCTTTCACACCATGCACATTTAATTTGCATTCTTAACCTCCTATTCCTTTGCCGCTGCCGTTTCGGCATCCGTTTCAGCTGCTGGATTCTGCTTCGTCTGCTGGGCATTGAATTTCTTTTCCTTTAGTTCATCCCGTTTGTCACGTTTATCCTTCAATGAACTATGGGATGGATCGCTTTCATATTTTTCACGGCGGTCAAGTCTTGCAAGCCCTTCAGGTACAAGATTAAACTGCTGATCATTCATCAGCGCGGCTATTCCGACATTGGACCGTTTTTCATCCATTTCCGGGTAAACTTCTTTAAAATACCCTTCAGCACGGCCAGGAACATAGTTTTCCGGCTCCGGATAAGTGGTTATGACTCCTTCAAAATTACGAAGGACCACTTTATCGGCACTTTGTGATATCAGGTAATTCGGCTGCAAGGAGATTTTTCCGCCTCCCCCAGGCGCGTCCACAACAAAAGTTGGAACCGCATATCCCGAAGTATGTCCTCTTAATCCTTCAATGATCTCAAGCCCTTTTGAAACTGGTGCACGGAAATGGCCAATGCCTTCAGATAGATCACATTGATAAATGTAATAAGGCCGGACCCGGATTTTAACAAGGTCATGCATTAGTTTTTTCATAATTGGAACGCTGTCGTTTATACCCGCCAAAATAACGGATTGGTTGCCAACCGGAACACCGGCATTTGCCAGCATCTCACATGCTCTCTTGGAATCTTCGGTAATTTCAATAGAAGTATTAAAATGTGTATTTAGCCATACCGGATGATACTTTTTCAGGATACTGCATAAATTTTCGGTAATCCGCTGCGGAAATACAACCGGTGCCCTCGTGCCGATTCTGATGATTTCAACATGATCAATTTCCCGCAAATTCTTCAGAATGTATTCAAGGATATTATCATTGATTAAAAGTCCATCCCCGCCAGATATGAGAACGTCTCTAACCTGAGGGGCACTCCTGATATAGCTGATCGCTGCATCAAGCTGTTTTTTCGGCACTCCCATGCCAATTTGACCGGAAAATCTCCTCCTTGTACAATAGCGGCAATACATGGAGCATTGGTTTGTCACCAGAAATAAGACACGGTCAGGATAACGGTGCGTCAGGCCAGGGACAGGTGAATCTTCATCTTCATGCAAAGGATCTTCAAGGTCATATTTTGTTTTATATATTTCTTTTGAAATTGGTACTGATTGCATTCTTATCGGGCATCGCGGATCATCCGGATTCATTAGTGAAGCATAATAAGGTGTAATGTTCAGCGGAATCGTCTTAGTCGAGATTCTTACCCCTTCTTCCTCATCCGGAGTGAGATTTATGACTTTCTTCAGATCATCAACAGTGCGAATCGTATTTGTCAGCTGCCAAAGCCAATCATTCCATTGTTCTTCTGCGACACCCTTCCACAGCTCAATGTCTTTCCAGTGCCGATCCGGCTTATATAAAAAGTTTTTCATTTAAATTCCCCCTATATGGATTTCTTTAAAATACTTACTGCAAGAATCATGCCATTTTTGAAGCTTTCGTATTATCATATGAAAACCTTGCCGGAGTGGCGATTGTTAGCAGCTGAGGGGATTTTTTTATTAAACTGGTATCTTTGAAACAAAAAAAATGCCGATTATTCGGCACTTTCATAATTACTGCAGAAACGGCTCCTGTTATTTATATCAATATTATACTTTGCCAGTTTATATTGCAGCGTTTGACGCGGAACCTCCAATAGCTTTGCGGCTCTTTTTATATTTCCATTGGTCTCTAGAAGAGCTTTTTCAATTAATGCTTTTTCCTGTTCTTCCATGCTCGCCTTTAATGGCTGAACCTTTAGTGAAACAACCTGTTTATCCTTTTGCAGCTGCTGTTTCATTATCACAGGCAAATCCTCTGCTTTAAGAAAATTTTCTTCACAGACATTCATCATGTATTCGATTGTATGCTTTAATTCCCTGACATTTCCGGGCCAATGATATTGTCTGAAAAAGGCAAGCACATCATCCCCGATTCCTGAAAGGTTTTTGTGTAGAACCTGATTAAATCCCCTAATAAAATGATGTGCAAGAAATTCAATATCTTCTTTTCTATCCCTTAGAGGAAGGAGCCCGAAAGTGAGAACATTTAAGCGGTAAAATAAGTCTGTTCTGATTTGGTTTCTCTCCAGTGCTTCCACTGGATGGATATTCATGGCTGCAATCACTCTCACATCTACATGGGAGTTCTTCGGGCTTCCCACTCTTCTGACAATCCCATCCTCCAGCACTCTAAGCAGTTTTGCCTGAAGCTCAATTGGCATGGCATGTATTTCATCAAGGAAGAGTGTTCCCCCATCGGCTAATTCAAATAGCCCTGGCCTGTCTACAGCTCCTGTATAGCTTCCTTTAGCAGTCCCGAATAGAATGCTTTCAAGCAAGGGTTCCGGTATAGCTGCACAGTTCTGGGCAATAAATGGCCCGGCAGCTCTTGGGGAAGCATGGTGGAGTCCCTGAACAAAGAGCTCCTTTCCGCACCCGCTTTCGCCAAACACCAGAATGGAGGAATCAGACTTAGCCAGTTTGGCCGCTTCTTTTTTAATTTTTTGCATTTCCTGATTTATTGTGAGAAGGCTATCCAGTGTGTACTGGACATTATCAACAGCAGTCTTTTTTTTGACAGGCTGTTTTATTTTTTTTCGCAAATCCAGAAGGCTTTCAGAAAGAAGCTTCAACCTGGAATAGTCCTTAGCAATCTCAACAGCTCCCGCTACTTTCCCATCTACAGTAATAGGGAGAGTTGTATTAATGGTTTCTATTTGTGCGCCATGAAGGTTCACATAGGATTGCGTCTGGTTATAGATCGGTTTTTTTGTTTTCATTACTTTTAATAAGGTGCTTGTCTCTTTATCCAATGAAGGAAAGACTTTCAGAACAGGTTTTCCGATAACCTCAGAAACCTCCAGACCATCGTGTCTTGCAGCAATTTCATTATAAAAAATGGTATTTCCATTCAAATCTACTACATGAATTCCTTCATCAATGCCCTTTAATATGGCTGCCAGAACTTCTTTTGAAATGCTTTGAGTTTCAGTCATCAAAATCCCCTCCCATATATATGTATATGACAGGGTGCCGAAAATTTGTCAGGATGGTGCCGAAATACTGGCACTATTTTTTGTGGCCCCAGTAATCCGCTGCAGCCAAATTCTTTACCCAGACATTCATATTTTCAAGTTTATCGAAAATATAACAGTTGTTAAGAAGCCGGCCCCGATAGGAATAGCCCAGCTGATGCAGAACGGCATTCATTCCGAACGACAGCGCTCTGGCAATGGAGTAGGCACAGAATACACCCTGCGATTTTAAATCTTTTTCCAATTTTTCAAGGAGTATTTTCATTAAACCATGTTTACGGTGGGACGGAAGTGTCGCACAATCTGTCAGTTCTGCGTTTTTATAAAAAAGATTGACCTCCGCTGAAGCTCCACTGACAAGGTCATCATTATACTGAAATGCGTAATAGATGGTACCTTCCTGGATGGTCTTTTTAATATATGAGGGATCATGGAGAGGTGTTGGATAAATTTGAAATACTTCCCGGTAAAGTGCAGCAAGTTTTTCAGCATCTTGCTCCGTTACTTTCAGGAGCTGATATTCGGAAGGAGGCATGATGACATCCGGGTTTCTTTCAATGGCAACTACATTTGTAATGATGCTGTCTTCAGAAATCCAATGGGGATTGATTCTTCTTTCTTCAGAGAAATATTTACAGAAAAAGTATTGATCAGAGCCCCGGAAATACCCGTCAATAACAGCTTCGCACTGAAAACCCTTAGCAAGCAGATCCATATAATTTTCCACTCTTCCTCTAAAAATTAATTTCTCACACTGGTGTTCTTTTGCCGTTTTCTCTGCTTCATGGACGGCATCTTCCAATTTACCTGCATAATCGTCTACTCTTAAGCGTTTATTGAATGGATCAAGGTATAATTCGGCAAGAAAGTTTTCTTTTTTTATTATTTTTACAGAAGCTGTATTATGCATAGCTCAGACCCCCTTCTATTAAAAAACTGCCCGGCCAAACGGCCAGGCATTATAGATATATAAAGGAATTCGGGCCAATACTGCCTTTTTACCGGCCAATTCGATTAAAATACCGGCCAAACTCAGGCATTTACCGGCCGAATAAAGTGAAACTTCAATCAGTGGGGGTGATTTTTCCCCACTGATTGTTAGTTGAGGCCCACAGGAAGTGGGTCACAAAGACGTTGCCACAGGAGGTGGCGTTTCTTAGTCTTTGTTCTTCTTTTCGGGCCTTTACGGGCAGTTTGACCCCCACTTATCCCTCAATGATTTCTCCAGAGCCTTGAAGTGGAGGTCTTACTGCCCGTTAGACTGCGATAAAATTCCTGTCCATCATCTTAGTCAATTTTAAAGCTGATCAGCTTCATCTCTGTCATTTCTTCAACAGCATATTTTATGCCTTCACGTCCCATTCCGCTCATTTTCACTCCACCATATGGCATATGGTCTACACGGAAGGTTGGGAAATCGTTAACCATCACACCGCCAACATGAAGCTCTTTTGCTGCTTTAAAGGCTTTGTTCACATCATTGGTGAAAACACCAGCCTGCAGGCCATAATCTGAATCATTCACAAGTGCCAGCGCCTCTTCAAAGCTGCTGAATGAATTGATATGAACAACAGGTGCAAATGCTTCCTCACATGAAATTTTTTCTGATTTATCAACGTTCAACAGGACGGTTGGGTGCAATGTATTATTTTCTGCCTTACCGCCAAGAGCAAGTTCTGCTCCGCTCTTAACGGCACTCTCGATCCAGCTTTGAGCGCGGTCGGTGTTACTCTTGGAGATCATCGCAGAAATATCTGTTTCCTCATTAAGCGGATCGCCGATTTTCAGCTTTTTGGCTTCCTCAATAAAGCGTTCGGCAAATATCTGGTACAGGGATTCATGCACATAGATGCGCTGAACGGAAATACAAACCTGTCCCTGGAAGGCAAATGCCCCAGCTGCAATTCGCGGGACAATTTTCTCCACGTCTGCATTCTCATCCACTACAACTGCCGAGTTGGAACCCAATTCAAGCGTTACTCTCTTTAAGCCTGCATTTTCGCGGATCTGCTTTCCTACTGCCGGGCTCCCTGTGAAAGTAATCATCGATATGCGGTCGTCTGCAACAAGTACATCCCCGACCGTTCCGCCGCTCCCTGTTATTACATTCAAAGCTCCATCAGGAAGTCCGGCTCTGTGAAAAATATCAGCTATTTTATATGCCGACATTGGCGTTTGGGATGCAGGCTTTAATACAACCGTGTTGCCGGCAGCAATTGCAGGACCCACTTTATGGGCAACCAGGTTCATAGGAAAATTGAATGGAGTGATGGCGCCGATAATTCCAAGCGGCTCCTTTACTGTATAAGCAACCCTGCCTTCGCCTCCAGGAGCAGCATCCATTGGGATAGTCTCTCCATAAAGCTTGCGCGCTTCCTGGGCAGCGAAGGTATATGTCATGATGGTGCGGTCCACTTCTCCTCTTGCAGCCTTTAGAGGTTTAGATGCTTCACGCGCAATGATCTTTGCGCACTCTTCATTTTCTTCCTTCATGATGGCAACTGCATTTTCCAATATTTCCGCCCTTTTATGGGCAGGCATTTCAGCCATTACTTTTCTAGCCTGATCTGCCGCATCAATTGCCGACTTCACATCGGAAGGAGAAGCCATGGCGACTTCTGCAATAACCTCCCCGCTATAAGGGCTTTTCAATGCTTTGTAGTTCTCTGTTTCCTTGAACTTTCCGCTGATCCATAAATGTTGTTTCATTGGAATTCCTCCTTATGTGCAGCATTCACCTATTACTTCTTCTAGTACGGTTAATCCTTCATTGAGCTGTTCATTGGTTGTAATAAGCGGAGTGAGCAGGCGAATGATATTCCCATAGAGGCCTGCACTCATAACAATGAGGCCGCGCTTGTGCGCTTTTGACAGGACTTCCTGAACAATTTCCTTATTGGGTTCCTTTGTATCCTGATCTTTAACAAATTCAATGGCACACATTGCCCCTAAAGAGCGAACTTCACCCACTTGCTTATATTTTAAAGGAAGATCTGAAAATTTTTCAGTAAAAAGGCTTCCGATTTCATTTGCCCTTCCTAATAATCCTTCTTCCTCAATTGTTCGAATCACTTCTAATGCGGCTACACAACCGAGCGGACTGCCTCCATAAGTTCCGCCAATTTCACCGATATTCGGTGAATCCATTATGTCAGCCCTGCCAGTTACAGCACTGATCGGCAATCCGGCACCGATCGATTTTGACATCGTAATAAGATCCGGCACAACATCATAATGCTCCATGGCAAACATTTTGCCAGTCCTGCCAAATCCCGTCTGTACCTCATCAGCGATAAAGAGGATTCCATGTTTTTCACAAAGCTGTTTTACACCTTTTACAAAACGTGAAGACGGCATAACGAAACCGCCCTCACCCTGTACAGGCTCCATAATGACAGCAGCAATTTCTTCAGGAGGCACCTCGCTGAGAAAAAAAGTTTCGAATCTCTTAAATAAGGCAAGATCATAATCTTTATCCTTCAAACCCTCACTGCGGTAATAATAAGGATAAGGCCATTTATATGTTTCAGGCGCAAATGGCCCGAATTCATATTTATATGGTTTAACCTTGCTCGTTAAACTCATGGACATATAGGTACGGCCATGAAAACCCCGTTCAAATGATATGATTCCTTTTCTGCCGGTATATTTCCTTGCTATCTTAACGGCATTTTCTACTGCCTCTGCGCCGGTGCTTAAAAAGAATGTTTTTTTGCTGTGATTTCCGGGTGTAATGCTGTTGAGTTTTTCTGCCAGCTTAATATAAGGCTCATACATCATGACATGAAAGCATGGATGAAGATATTTGTCAATTTGGGCATGCAGGGCTTCTACAACCCTTGGCGGGCAGTGGCCAACATTTAGTGTTCCGATTGCCCCGGCAAAATCTAGAAAAGTATTTCCGTCTATATCTGTCAGAAGTGCTCCATCCCCCTTATCCGCAAATGTCTGCATCGTGTTAAATGGTCCCTTTGGCACATTCTGCTCTTTTTTAGCCAATAATTCCTTCGCTCTCGGTCCCGGTATCTCCGTTCTTATTTTAATTGATCCCATCATCATTTCCCCTCTCACTGATTAGTGCCGCACCATTCCAGCATTGCCAGAGCAATGATTTCAGCAGCTTCATAGACTTCCTGCAAGGAAATATATTCGTTAACATCATGGGCTGCTTCAGTTACACCGGGCCCGAAGACAACTACAGGTGTATTCCCCACTTTGGATAATATGCCTCCATCCGTGCCCCAGGGTGATGCTTCAACTGCCGGCTGCATGCCTTTTACTTCTTCAAAAGACTCCGATAATACGGTCATTAGAGGGTGATCCTGTTCCAAATCACCAGGCAGCCAGCGTCCGCCGAACCATTCAACTTGAGGAGGGTTCTTTTTTAGCCACTCATCATTTTGTGCTGCTTTCTTTAGACACTGCACCAGCTCTTTTTCCGCAGATTTCATTTCTTCATCTGGCGCCACTCCCATCCTCCCCTCTAAGATGGCAATATCCGGCACTGAAGATGGCCATTCTCCGCTATTTATTTTTCCGATATTAATAGGGATCGGAATAGGAATCTTTGAATATAGCGGATCCTCAATTCTAAGGTTTCTTAATTTCTCAAGTTCCTGAAGCTTTGTCATCACTATCATGGCTTTTTCGATTGCATTGATACCTTCATATCGGGTTCCTCCATGAGCAGAACGCCCTTTGACTGTTATCCGGAACCACATTGAACCCTGCTGTTTTGGAAAAAGCTTCATATTTGTCGGTTCGGGAATGATTGCCCCGTCGGCTGTATAACCCCGGAGGACAGCAGCCAAAGTACCCGCCCCTCCACTTTCCTCTTCAATGACACTTTGGAATATCACATCTCCTTTAAGCTTGATTCCAAGCGTTATGATGGCTTCCATTGCAAGCAGGAGCGAGACTGTTCCCCCTTTCATATCCGTCGAACCCCGGCCATATAGTTTTCCATCTTCGATTCTTCCGCTAAATGGATCATGATCCCAATCATTTCGGTCTCCCTCTGGAACAACATCAATATGGCCATTGAGGATAAGGGACCTTCCCCCGCCTGTTCCTTTCAAAGTAGCCACCACATTGGGATTTCCGGAAAAATCCTTTCTATCCGAACAAAAGGCAGGATGTTTGGTCAATTGCTCCTTTCCAATCTCCCAAATATCAAGGGATAGTCCAAGTTTGCGGCATTTTTCAATGATGACAGCCTGTGCACTGCTTTCTTTCCCACGGATGCTTCCTTCCTGGACCAGCTGCTGAAGAAGTCTTGTTCCCCTTTGCCTATTTTCTTCCAGCCACTGTTTAATCTTTGCATGAGCATTCATATTCTCACTCCTTTTTTGAGACCACAGCCAAACATAGGATACTATCTATCAATTAATCACTCTCACATTCCCAGCAATTGTAAAACTGCAGCCGGTTTTCGCCCTGACTGCATTAACCGAGTGCGGCGCAAACAATTCAGTCAGTGTCAGACCATGATTTGTTATTTGAAAGACAGCCATCTCCGTAATAATCATGTCTACACAGCGGGCAGATGTAAGAGGCAGACTACACTCGTTCACAATTTTTGAATTTCCATACTTGTCTGTCTGGTTCATAAGGACAATTACTTTTTTGGCTTTTTGGGCAAGTTCCATTGCCCCGCCCATGCCAGGAACTTTTTTACCGGGCACAATCCAATTGGCCAGATCTCCCTTTTTACTCACCTGCAGGGAGCCAAGGATCGTCATATCAACTCTTCCTCTGCGTATCATCCCGAAGGCAATAGTACTGTCGCAATAAGAAGCACCTTTTACAACGGAAACCGGAAAACCGCCAGCATTACAGAGATTTTCATCTTCCTTCCCTTTCTCCGGACTTGGCCCCATACCTGTAATGCCATTTTCAGCATGAAACATCACTTTTGTCCCAGCTGGCAAATGATTGGGAACAAGCGAAGGGATTCCGATGCCGAGATTTACAATCATCCCGTTCTTTATTTCTTCAGCAGCACGTTTTGCAATGCGATCTCTGATTTCTACTCCCATGCCCATTTCCAATTCACTCCTTTCGAAGGGACAATATAATCCACAAAAACCCCTGGTGTTATAATTTCATCAGGATCGAGGCTGCCAAGAGGGACGATTTCCTCCACTTCTGCAATGGTCATATCTCCTGCCATAGCAACAAGCGGGTTTGTGTTTCTCGCACTTTTGTCATAAATCAAGTTTCCGTAGGGATCAGCTTTTTTTGCAAAGACAATGGATATTTCAGCCGTTAGAGCCGATTCGACGAGATAATTTTTCCCACTCAAATTACATGTTTGTTTATTGCTGGTTACAATGTCATTATCAAGGCCAATATCGGAAAGAATGGCAGGGATGCCGACTCCCCCTGCACGGATTCTTTCTGCCAATATCCCCTGTGGTGAAAATTCCACTTCCATTTTCCCATCTGTCATTAATTGGCCGGCTACGGGATTTGAGCCAATATGGGAAGCAATCATTTTTTTTGCCCTTCCCTGGCTGACCACTTTCCCGATGCCAATATGGGGAAAACCTGAATCATTGCCAATAAGCGTTAAGTCTTTGAATCCATTATCCAAAATGCCGTCAATAAGGGCAGGCGGGGTGCCAATTCCGCCGAATCCGCCAAACATAATGATCATGCCATCCCGAAAATGCTTCATTGCCTCATCAAGTTCAATGATTTTGTTAAAAGTGTTTTCCATATTTATTCAGCCTCTTCCTCAGCAAAGATCATGTGTTTTTCTGTGAAAATCTGTAAAGTTCTATCAAACCTTTTCACAAGATCATCAATTTCCCTTTTGGTAATGGTAAGCGGCGGTGCAATCAATACAGCATCTCCATCTGTGCCCGTTTTGCCTGCACCCGCAGGGTAAATAAGCAGTCCCTGTTCCTGAGCTTCCTGTATTAATCTCTGTGTCAGACTGAACCTTCTTGAAAACGGCTCTCTGGACAGATGATCTTTTACAAATTCAAGTCCGATCATTAGTCCTTTTCCTCTTACATCACCAATAAAAGAAAATTTGGATTGCAGTTTTGTCAACTTATTTCTCAAATACACACCTTTGCTATCCACTTCAGGAATGATGTTATTTTTCTCAATATACTCAAGCACTGCGAGAGAAACAGCGCAGGACTGAGGATTGGCACTCAAGGTATGGCCACTCATAATGCTCTTTGACCCTGCCAATATAGGCTTCATAACTTCATCGCTTACAAGGGCAGCCGCAATCGGTGCATACCCGGCTCCCATTCCTTTACCAAGTGCGACAATATCAGGTTTCACATTCCATTGCTCACAGGCAAGCATTGTCCCCGTTCTGCCAAAACCAGTCATAACCTCATCAGCAATAAATAAAATGTCATACCGGTCACAAATTTCTTTTATTATCCGGTAGTAATCCTTTGGAGGGGTAATAGCACCCCCTGCAGCCCCAATGACTGGCTCTGCGATAAATGCTGCAATATTCTCTTGCCCTATCCGTTTAATGACGGTTTCAAGTTCATGGGCACACAAATAACCGCATTCAGGCGCTTCTAGATTGTAGGGGCACCTATAGCAATATGGCGGATGAATGACAGGAAAATCTTCAAGCAGCGGTATGAAGCGCGCCCTTCTGCCCGTATGACCTGACATCGATAAAGCACCCAGGGTTATGCCATGATAGCTCATCCACCTTGAAAGCACCTTTGTTTTTGTCTGAATGCCTTTTTCCTGCCAGTATTGAATCGCTATTTTCATAGCTGTTTCAGTGGCCTCAGACCCGCTGTTCACAAAAAAGCTCCAATTCAAGTCGCCAATCGCTGCTTCTGCTATTTTATGGGCAAGCTTTTCAGCTGCCCCGCTGGTAAATTGCGAACGATACACAAAAGAGACTTTCTTAGCCTGTTCATGCATTGCCTCAATGATTTCCTCAATACCATGGCCAATATTGGCTGTTATCGCACCAGACGATGCATCCAAATATTCCTTTCCGTCAGTATCATATAAATAGACGCCTCTGCCATAATCAATAACTGGATAATGTACATGAAGCATTGGCTTAATTAGGTTTGATTGTTCCATTTCAGAAACCCCTCCATTGTTATTCGTGCAAAAAAGCGTCTTGGGCTCTAAAGTTGAAGCAGAATTATAAAGTGTGACGCTATCTTCTGGGCCAATATATTAAAATATATGAAATGACTTCCAAAATCTTTCTTAAAGAATATTCATATCCTTAAAATGAACCATTTGCAGGAATTAAAAAAACAGCCGGTGTAATAACGGCTGTTTGATTGGTTAAATAATGCTTTTTTTCAGGTTCATTAGATCAATGTCTTCCTCTGCAAGTTCTTGAAAATATCCTTCTTCATCATGATGAAAGACATACTCAAGTTCTTCTTCAGCTTCTTTCAATCTATTTAAGATTGAAAGATAGCAAGCTTTATTATATCTCGCTATCAAAAGGTCAGGATCAATTTCAAGCGCTTCCTCCATTAGTTTTAGTGATTTTTCAACATCCTTTATTTTATGAAAAGAAATAGCCAGTTCAATATATAAGGAAGTATCCTCGTTATGAACCTCTAATCCTTCTTCCATAATCTCTATCGCTTCTTCATACCGTTTTCTTTTATTTAATAATTGTCCGTATCTAAAATGGGCCTCTTTTTCATACGGATTTTCTATTAACACCTTTCTAAAGATTGTTTCTGCCTGGGTGAATCGCATCCTGTGTGTAAATGCAACTGCCTTTAAGAGCATGAGATGTGTATCGTCCGGTTTTTCTTTTAAGCAGGCATCCAGCAGTTTTATTGCTGTGTTCATCTCTGCCGCTTCCTCAATGGGATCATTCCCGCCCGCCATATGCATCTGTGCAAGCTGATAGGCTGTAATAAAATCCCAATCTTTTTCAAGAGAAGACTTCAGAACCTTTTTGGCATCCTCCTCAAGATTTACAGATTCATAGAATCCGGCAAGACCGATTGGTGCATTTTTATTAAGCGGATTATGTCTGATTGAGGATTCATATAAGTCGGCAATCACTCCAAACAAAGTGATTTGCTTTGTCTTTTCTCTCATCTTTTGAACAAACCTTCCAATGAAGGAGGATTTTTGATCAGCTTCCCAATCCACACCGCTTGCATGCAGGGCCAATGCATCAGCTGCCTTTAAGAATACCTGGCTTTTTTCCGTTTTTTCAGTTCTAATTTTCCCGAGGAATGCCGGAAGGTGTATTATTTTATTGGTTTCGACAAATAGCACAATTAAAGTTTCATATAAGTCTTCATCATCCCAATATTCTTTAATAAGTTCCTCCAGAAATTTCCTAGCCTCTTTATATTTCTTATTCTTTATAAGCAATTTTGAATAGTGATGTCTTAATTCAGCCAATTGAGAATCCAGATTCAGGGCCTGCAAAAGACATTCCTCTTCCTTGATTCTGTCTCCTTCAGCTCCATAAGCATAAGCAAGGCTATCCAATCTCCATGTTTCCAGAACTTCTCCCTGCATACGAATTAATCTTTCAATAAATCCCCGAAGCTCTTCCATGGATAGCAAGCTTGATAGATATTCAATATTAACTCTTAACGGAGCCTTATCAATCAGCTTGAGCATATACTCTGTTTCCTTCAGTTCATTTCCCAAAATCCCATAGATTTGTGCGATGCGGCTATATGCCCCCTCTGTTTCAGGATCAAGATCAAGACATTTTCTTAATGCTTTAACCGCCAGTTCAAACTTTTCAAGTCTAAAATACGTTTCCCCCAGCCTGTAGTATGGAAAAGCTGTTTCATTTTTCCCGATGGCTCTTTTGTATAGGCTAATTGCTTCAGCATATCGCTCAGCACTTTCATATAAAGTGCCCGCATAGCATAGATAGTCAGTTTGGGAGCCTTCACCAGCCTTTGCTTCCAGAAAAGCGATTGCACGATTCACGTAAGACGATTCTTCTACTATGTTTACATAAAGTTCCAGGGCTTCATCCATATTTTGATCAACGTAGTTAAAACCTCTTTCAATTAAAGACATTCCTGCCTCCAGCAGGTGGGAATCCTTCAGGCCTTGTGCGAAGTCTGCAACCAGTTTGCCGCCATTTATTAAAAATTCGCTATCCTTACAAAAACGTTCTGCATGTTGTCTTATAAATTCAGCTGCTTCATCAGGCCTCTTCGTTTCAGAGATAGCAAATGCATAACCTAGATAGGCAAAAACCTCATCAGGATTTTCTTCAATACAGGAGAAGTAAATACTCTCTGCTTTTTCATATTCCTCATGATCTTTGTAAAGATCACCCAAGCGAATTAGAATCTGCGGACTTCCTGATAACCCCACTCCTTTCATTAAAATCTCTTCGGCACGCATTTTGTCTTCAAATAAATATTCATAGCAGTCGGCAAGAGCCAGATATGGATAAGAATTTTCCGGATCCAGGCTGGCTGAAATCATATAGCCTCTTTCTGCTTTGCGGATTTTTCCTTCTGCCTGGTCAAGCTTCGCTCTCTCATACCATACATGCGAATCACAATGATCTTCACGAAGCAGCTGGCTGAATATCGAGCGTGCTTCATTGTACTTTTCCTGATCCGTAAGAATTATGGCATGATTTACTCTAATAAAGCGGTCTTGCTCATTTATATTTAGTGCAATGTCTGACATTTCTTTCGCATTTTCCGTCTCAGAATTATAGAGGAAGCATAGCGCAATATAACTCCAAATATAGTATTGATCCGGGTCAAGCTGAAGGGATTTTCTGAAAAAGCCGATCGCAAAATGGTTTTCATCCTTATACATCTGAATCCTTCCATTCAAATATTGGTATAATGGGCTGAAGGTTTTTCTATTGACAAGTGTTAAAATCTTTTCCGCTCGATCGATTTCGTTTAAACGTATATATGCCTGAGCTGCATGCAGCTTAAAAAAGTCAGACTCAGGAAAAATGGCAAGCAGCTTTTCGGAACATTGAATAATGAATTCTTTGTGTCTATCCCCGGAAAAAAACTTTAATGTATATATGAGCGTATAAGGTTCATTCATTGAAGAAGATAAAAAGTCTGCCATAGCCGGTTCATTTTTCATTATGTCTTCTTCAACAATTTCCGAAAGGGAGTGAAGTTTCTTATAATACAGGTGCTCATCCATAGGCAGGAATTCAAGCTCCGCCTCTCTCTCTTTTGGCACTGCCGCAATCGACAAAGAATTTGTATTAACAGCAAGCTTTTGGAACTCTTCATAAGGAACATACATTGTATCAAGAAAGTTTGGATCTTGTACCAAATAAAAGCCAAATCGTTCATCAATCCCAATCATAACCTGCACATGTGAAGATGCCTCAAAGTCCACACTAAGGATGACGGGTATCCCCTGCTGCAATAATGCCTTATAACGCTCCTTATCACCTGTAAAGAAACGGCATGCGAAACCTTCTTTTTCAAGGTATTCCGCAGATGCAGACAGCTTTGAACCAGTCACATCAAAAATATGTTCAGCAATATCATCCTGAGTTTCCTTTTTTCCAAAATAAGAAAAGAGCATTTCAAAGCTGGCAGGCACACAGTAATTGCTTTTCTGTACAACTGGATTGATTGAGAGCTTTACTGCATCACCTGTTTCAGAAAACCCCTTATCTCCTGAGAAAGGGCTGTCCTTCATTTTCTTCAGAGAGATAATGTGATGTAATTTTTCAAGTTCATTTTTTTGATAGTAGGAAACAGCTATAAGATGTTCAAAATAGCGCTTATAACTGTGAAAAGGAACAAGTCGATCGAGCTCACTTATTTCTGATAGCATGTCCTCATGCAAGCCGAAATCCCTGTATCTGCGAATAAGCTCCAATCTTAATGCAGGCGCCTGCGGGTGGACTTCCATTCCCTCTTTAATCGTTTGAAGAGACTTTTCCCCTCCTCCATTTGATGCGTATAGATCTGATAACAAAAGATAACAAACAAGTCCCCGGTCTTCATCTCTCAGGCCAGCCGTTAAATGTGATTCTGCCTTTGCACGGTCTCCTGTCTGCAGATAATAAAATCCAAGTTTATCCCAGATTGGCTTTTCGCTGATCTCCTCCATTTCAACGAGCCTCTTCACTGCTTCTTTTGTTCTTTTTAACTCAAGAAGGCTATGTACTTCTGTAAATAATGCACTTATTCTCAGCTCAGTGTCTGCTTCATGCGGCATCTTTTTCAAATATTCCGTTATAATATTATTTGCTTCCAGTGACCTGCCGCTGTCAATTAACTCATCGCAATACCAAATGGCGGTTTGAAGTGTTTTAAAACGCCTGTGTGCATAACGGGCAAGAAACCCGCTATATTGGTACATCAATCCACGGTCAAATAATCGTATGAGCAGCTTAAAATCATCAACTGAAGTTATTTTTGCTAATTTATTCTTAATAATTGAGAACTTTGATTTTTTCATATCTTCCAATTCATTAGCCAGAACTTTCAGCGCCTTTAAAAACTGCCTGTCTTCTGCCAGGCCTCTTAGATTTTTCAAAATTTCCATTCTGCACCTCATTTGGGTATGTTAGAAATATAATACAAACATTTACAGAGATTTACTACAGGAAATGGTTGTATTTTATTCTTCACATAAAAATACCCCGGCATATTATCCGGGGATGAATTATTTCTGTTCAATCCAAATTTCACTTTCAAAACCTTGTGCTTTTATTGCTGCCTTTCCTCCAATCGGAATAGTGGCATAAGGCTGTACATGGCCAAAATTCACATCAGCTATCACAGGAATGCCGTGAAGCTCTTTTTTTGAATCAATAATTTTTCTCAGTGCCTCTTCGGTAACCTGGGAATTCTTCTGAAATCTGCCAATCAGGATTCCTTTGATGCCCTGAGCATCAGGCAGGTGCAGCAGTGATTGAAGATCCCGATCAAAGGTAAGAGCATGTGATTCCTCATCATCTTCAATAAATAAGATTGAATCCTTTAATGATGGCATGAATTCTGTCCCCTGCAGCAAATTAAGTGTGCATAAATTTCCTCCAATTAATCTGCCTTCTGCATCCCCTTCCTGGATTACCGTATACCCATTATGTTTGATGAAATGCCTGTCTTCCTGATCAAGATACCATGGATCATCACTCCAATGTGACGATGCGAGGATTTCATAGGGAGCGTCATTGGTTACTGCATTAATAAAAGAATCAAGAGTGTACTCAAACCCATGTTTCACACCGAAGCTTGAAAAATGCGGGCCTGAATAGGTGATCAATCCTGTTTTTTTATAAATGGCCCCCTGCAGTGCTGTGATATCACTAAATCCGCAAAATATTTTCGGATTGTCTTTTATTATCTCGAAGTCTATGTAATTCAAAAGCTGGTTGGCGTTATAGCCGCCAATCACTGTCAGGATTCCCTTTACATTAGGATCAGTAAAAGCATCATGCAAATCTTCAATTCTCTCTTCAATAGAAGTACTGAAAAACTCATCATGCAGTTCTGCATTTTTACCGTATGTTACTGTGAATCCAAGCTGATTCAGCCGTTCCTGGGCAATTCGCAATTGTTCTCCTTTTATGATGGCCATGCTTCTTGACGGTGCAATGACCCGGATCTCATCACCTGGCTTTAAACGCTCTGCAAGCATTTTGTCCTCTCCTTTGCCGCTTTTTAGTCTTGTTTATTGTTTTACATTTTATCAAATACAGTCTCGTTGAGAAATAACTGTTTTTACATATTGAAAAAAGGCCAGCTTTAAAGCTTGGCCTTCTGCTATTATACTATTGCAGGTTCCCTTCTTGGTGCATTGCTTTTCTTTTCTACGATATCCCTTGCAATCCAAACTCCGCAAGCTCCCGCTTGTGCGAGCCCTCTGGTGATGCCCGCACCGTCCCCGCCGACATAAAGACCGCTGATTTCCGTTTCGAAACGGTCATTCAGTCTTGGGCGCGCAGAGTAAAATTTTGCCTCCACGCCATAGAAAAGTGTATGTTCTGATGCAAGGCCAGGAGATACATGGTTTAAAGCCTCAGTCATTTCAATCAGGCTTTTCATTGTATTATATGGAAGCACAAGGCCTAAGTCGCCAGGTACCGCCTCTTTTAAGGTTGGCTCCAGGAAACCTTCCTTAATCCTCTTCTCAGTTGATCTTCTTCCTTTTAATATATCTCCATACTTTTGAACAATGATTCCGCCGTTTGAAAGGCTGTTGGCAAGCCTCGAAATTTCGTGGGCATACTCATTTGGCTTATCAAACGGTTCTGAGAATGTATGGGATACAAGCAGCGCAAAGTTTGTATTCGGGCTTCCCAGTTTAGGGTCTTTATATGCATGGCCATTCGCCAGCATGATTCCCGAGTGGTTTTCCACTACGACGTGGCCAGAAGGATTGCTGCAGAATGTCCGTACTCTTGTACCGACAGATGTATTAAATGTGAACTTTCCTTCGTAAAGATGTTTATTGATCTCTTCCATGACAATATTGGAAGTTTCAACCCGGACGCCAATATCAACCTGATTATTGATCATCTTTAAGCGGCGGGACTTCAGGAGGTTTGCCAGCCAAACAGATCCATCTCTCCCTGGTGCTACAACCACCTTATCAGCATGAACCTTATTTCCGGACTTAAGCTTAACTCCCATAATGCGATGGCCATCAGGCGTTTTTTCGGTTATGAGATCTTCAACCTCTGTCTTATAGGACATATCAATTTTTTCACGCAAATATTCATAAATGCTTTTTAGTATTTCAAGGTTCTGCTCCGTACCCAAATGCCTAACCTGTGCACGAAGTAGTTTCAGTCCCGCTGCATAACCGCGGCGCTCAATATCTCTCACTTCATCCGTCATTGGATCTGTGATGCTTTCAGTTGCACCGTGTTTCAAATTAATTTCATCTACATATTTGATCAATTCAACAACCTGGGAATCAGGGAGATAATCTGTCATCCAGCCTCCGAATTCACTTGTAATATTGAATTTTCCATCTGAATAAGCACCTGCTCCGCCAAAACCATTGGTGATTGAACATGCCGGCAAACAGCCTGCATATTCTTTTCTTCCCGCGGCCGGCGGGCATTTCTCAATTTTTTTCTGTAAAATCGGACAATTCCTCCGATAAATATCATGACCTTTATCAATTAATAAAATATTTGCTTCAGGCATTTTTAGTGTTAGTTCATAACAAGTAAATATTCCAGCCGGTCCAGCACCGACAACAATAACATCATAATTCGCGTTCATCGTCCTATTCCCCCAGACGCATTATTCGTTAATTTCAACAACCCTAGGTAACTATATCAAACACCGAATAAATGGTCAATCTCTTTTACGAACTATTTAACTAAATTAATATATATTGTTCGTCTTTATGATAATTTATGTAAAATTCCGTGAATACCAGAGCACCTGCTGGATCCTCAACAAACAGAAGGCTGCTCCTAAAGAGCAGCCTCCACAAGATTCATTTTATATTACCAATTTCCACAGCAGCATGCTCCGATAATGATCAATAGAATGAACAATACAACGATCAATGCAAAACCGCCATATCCACATCCTCCATAATGAGCACCCGCTACAGGATAGCCATATCCTGGATAGCATGGGTCATAGCCAGCACCAGCAACTGCACCTTTATACATTAATAATCACTCCTCAACAAGATTTCTTGGGCATTTTCAATATTAATGTATGTGGGGTGAACTTGACCCGCATGTGCATTTGCCCATTTTTATAAAAAAACGCTGAACTCCATTTTAAACCTTCCACCATAGCCATTATTAGGGTACGATAACATTAAGAGATACAGAAAAGAAGCGGGGGATTCAAACCAATGAAGAAAAGGAAGATCGGCATATATTTTTTTATCATCACTTTTATATATGGTTTGTATCATTTGTTTGATAGCCTATCTAAAGTTGAAGGGGCAAATCCAACTAACGTGTATCAAAAGTTATCGTCAAAAGAGAATATCAATTACCTCATTATCGGGGATAGCATTGGCAGAGGGTCAGGTGCGACCTCCAAATCATCTGCATGGTTTACAAGGCTTGAGCGGCATCTGCATAGTGAATTTGGGATTAAAGCCAAAAGGCATTCAATAGTTCAAAGCGGTGCCACTGCCTTTGAAGGTTTATATAAGCTTCAGCAATCCGAACATTTAGGGAAAATTGATTTAACTTTTATCGTGTTTGGGGAGAATGACCGCAAATATATGGATGAAAAGCAATTTTCATATTTCTACGAAGGGCTTATCCGGAAAACCAAACAGCTCTACCCTGACACCGAGATCATAACCATTACAGAAAATCCGCTTGATAATGAGGCATTTGTTCAGGAAATTTCTGTTATTTCTAATCACTATGGTGCAAAAAATGTGGATATGAGAAAGCCATTCGGACAATCCGGATTGCCTGCAGAGGAACTGACAAAGGATATGGTCCATCCAAATGATGAGGGCTATAAAATATATGCAGATACACTAATCAAGAAAATAAGAGAATTAGCCGGCAGTCATACAGAGATTGCGGAACTTTCTGCCCCCATTCATGAAAATGAGGATATCGAAATAGCATCCATCCCTCATGTTACCGATATATCGGGTTCATTTATTCACAAAGACGGCATTTGGGAGAGCAGTAAGGCGGGTGACAGTCTTGAATATCGATTTAGCGGCCCTTTCCTTGGGGTCAATATGATTCGAAGCGAAAAAGGCGGGAAGATGGATGTTTTTATAGATGATATTTATATTACATCTTTATCTGCCTGGTGGCCTCTGACTAAAGAAAGATATCAATATATTGTCAGCGGCCTCGAAAACGGACCGCATCATGTGAAGTTTATTGTGACTAAAGAAAAATCAGTGAATAACAGTACTGACGATGCAGTTATTCAAATTTCTTCCATACTTATAAAATCAGAATAGCAAAGTTTTTTCGTTCGAAAGAGGAGAGCAATTCATGAAGAGTTTATTCAAGAATTTTATTAATGGGATTCTAACGATTGTGCCCATTATTTTAGCAATATTTGTTGTGGTCAAAACCTTTTTGTTTCTTGATGGCATTACAGGGAATCTCTTAAAGCCTTATTTAAAGGATGATTATATCCCTGGAATAGGATTGCTCGCTACACTTATCCTGATTACCTTATTAGGATGGCTTTCAACAAAATTCATTACCGGATCCATTATTAAGCTTGCAGATCGACTGCTGGAGAGAATTCCTCTGGTTAAAACGATTTACACTGTCATTAAAGATACTGTTCATTCCTTCCTTGGTGAAAAGAAATCATTCTCAAAAGTAGCATTGATTACAATCCCAGGAACTGAAATGAAGAGCCTTGGGTTTATTACTTCGGAAGGACTGGAAGATTTTTATGACCCGCTGAGGGAATATGCAGCTGTCTATGTACCCCAAACCTTTCAGGTTGCAGGCTTCACGTTTCTAATACCTAAAGAGCAAATAGAAATCATAGATGTTAAGCCCGAAAATGCAATGAAATTTATTCTATCTGGGGGAATGACCTCGAAGGGAACTCCAGACAAGGAACGAAGTTTATAAAAAATCATGTATAAAGCCGCCCAATCATTGGCGGCTTTTTCTGATTATTTCGCAGTAACTGTCATTACTGTTGATGTACCTCTCGTTACGGCTCCTGCTGCATTCTTCTCAAGAGATGCAACCTGGTCGCCATTGGTGACAATAATCGGTGTGACTGTACTCTTTGCCTTTTCTTTAACTAGAGCTAAATCAAAAGTGACAAGCTTATCACCTTGGCTGACCTTTGATCCCTCGGAAATATGGGTCTCAAACCCTTCCCCTTTCATCGAAACCGTTTCAAGGCCAATATGAATTAAAATCTCGGCACCATTCTCAGCACGAATGCCAATTGCATGCTTGGTAGGGAACACTTGAACTACTTCTCCATTTACCGGGGAAACGACTACCCCTTCAGAAGGTTCGATTGCAATACCGTCCCCCATCATTCTTTCTGCAAAAACTGGATCGGGCACTTCTTCCAGTTTAACTGCTGTACCTGTCAAAGCAGCCTTAACCTCAATTGCTTTGACCGTTTCCTTTTTGCCGAATAATTTTTTAAACATAAAAACACCTTCCATTTCTTAGTTTGCATCATTAAATAATGGCAGAAATTCTTTGTAGCCTTCTTCCTCCATCTTTTCCTTGGGGATAAACCGAAGCGCAGCAGAATTAATGCAATAACGGAGGCCAGCAGGTCCCGGTCCATCATCAAAAACATGTCCCAGATGGGAATCAGCCGTTTTACTTCTCACTTCAGTCCTGACCATAAAGTGACTGCGGTCTTCCTTTTCCAGAACTTCTTCATCTTCAATAGGCTTAGTGAAGCTCGGCCAGCCACAGCCGGCATCATATTTGTCTTTTGAGCTGAAAAGAGGCTTGCCAGAAACAATATCAACATAGATTCCGTCTCTGAACTCATTCCAATATTCATTTCGGAATGGCGGTTCTGTCCCATTATTCTGGGTTACTTCATATTGCATTGGACCAAGTTTTTGCTTTAAATCTTCTTTATTTTTTGTCATTTACTTTCACCCCAATGCTTATTAATAAATGCCTTTCTTCCAGACCCGGTTTGATAGGCATTGTATCTTTCCGGATTCTTTTTGTAATAATGCTGGTGATAGTCTTCTGCAGGGTAAAAGTCAGAAGCAGGCAGAATCTTAGTAACAATCGGTTTTGTAAAAGGACCGGTTTCTTCAAGCTTTTGTTTTGATTCTTCTGCTGTCTGTTTTTGTTTTGCATTATGATAGAAAATAGCCGTCTGATAGGATTGACCTCGATCATAAAACTGGCCGCCTTCATCAGTTGGATCTATCTGCTGCCAATATAGTTCAAGAAGCTTTTCATAAGGGAAAACCTCAGGATCAAATGTTATTTGAACCGCTTCATAATGGCCAGTGGTTTCGGAACAGACTTCCTGATAAGTTGGATTTTTCACATTCCCTCCGGTATATCCGGATTTTACTTCTTTAATTCCAGGCTGTTCATCAAAAGGCTTTACCATACACCAAAAGCAGCCTCCTGCAAATGTTGCCTTTTCAAATTGTTTCTCTGTCATTTACTCCACCTCTTTCCGGCACTTTTCTATCTTTTATTTTTCCCTTAGAAAGATGATTTAAAGCTATATACATAAGATTAATGAAAAGATTCATTATATGCAAAAGAAACCTCTTTGCTGAAGAGGTTTCTGAATTTTTACATTCTTTTGCTCTTTACTCCACCGCTCAATTTTTTCCAGCGTTTGCGCTCTTCAGATTGGGCTCTCTTATCCTGCTTTCTGTCCAAATAAGCGAGTTCCTTGAGAAGCTTTTTATAGCTGTTAAGACGTGCCCTTGATATGCTTCCATCCTCTATTAACCTATGCACAGCGCAGCCTGGCTCATTTTCATGTGTACAGTCCCTGAATCTGCAGTTTTCAGCGGCTTGCTCAATATCTGTGAAGCTTTCAGAAAGCCCGCTTTCACTTTCCCACAGCTGAAGCTCTCTCATTCCTGGAGTATCAATTAATATGGCACCCTCAGGAAGAAGGATGAGTTCCCGATGGGTAGTTGTATGCTTTCCTTTATCATCACTTATTCTAATATCCTGGACTTTTTGCTTATCCGCGCCTAGAAGGTAATTTGTAAGAGTGGATTTCCCTACGCCTGAAGAGCCGAGTAAGGCGATTGTTTTTCCTGGCTCTAAAAACGGCTTAAGCTGGTCTATTCCCTTCTCTTCAATGACACTGATTGAGATAACAGGAACACCCATGGCAACACTATCCACCTCAGCAAGCTTACCCTCCAGATTTTCACAAAGGTCAGCCTTGGTAAGAACAATGACAGGAGTTGCCCCGCTTTCCCATGATAAAAGCAAATAACGTTCCAATCTCCTTAAGTTAAGATCCTCGTTAAGAGAATTAACCAGGAAAATAGTGTCTACATTAGCTGCTACAATTTGCTCTTCAGTATTCATCCCTGCAGTTTTCCGTGAAAATTTGCTTTTTCTTGGAAGGACTGCATGAATCGTACCTCGCTGTTCGCCCGCCCTTTCTTTGATGACAACCCAGTCACCGACAGCAGGATAATCTTCCCTTGATGATGCATCGAAAGAAAACTTCCCTGATACTTCACAAAGCATTTCCCCGTTATCTGCCCAAACGCGATACATTCTTTTATGCTCTAGTGCAACACGGCCAATTTGATACTCTTTTTCTTCATACGCTGAAAACGCCTGTTTAAAGAAGTTATTAAATCCAAATTTATTGATTGTCAATGTTTGTTCCTCCATGCTTATAGAAATTTAATTTACATATAAAAAACCATAGGCAATCAGCCCATGGTTTGATAATGCAAAGTTCAATAAGCAGTGGAAAACTAACTGGTCCGCTCGATTAAACGATCTCCATTTGGGCTGTGCCTGAATTATTTACAATGAACGTATTTGCATAAAGTTCTCTTTTCATAGCACATCACCCACTTTCGTCTATTTGTTTATATTATATGGAATATTGCACCAGAAGTAAAGCCCTTTTATTTTCTTTACTTCATTTTCCCAATGCGGCATTCACCCAGGCAATAGCATATGTTCTTGAGGCAATTCTGATTCCAGACTAATGGGTTCAAATACTCGTTAACAGAAAAAGGAATCCTTTGCGAAAGGATTCCTTTTTCTCATTTAACCGGCACAAGAAGAGTAAAACGAATATCGTCATGCTTTAAATTAAATTCATCCACTTTTACTTTCACATCACTTTTCAGCTTCATTTCCTGCAGCGACACATAAATTCGTTCTTTCTGCGGCTGGATTGTAACCCCTTCTGGAAGCTTGTAGCGGTCTTTTACCAGCTTCAGGACATGTGATACAGGGAGATTCAGCTGTCCTACAGATATAGACTTTTGCTGAAGGACTACATCCCCATTCTCCAAGGCTTCTGGTTCAAATGATAATGTCATTTGCAGATCCTGGCTGAAGAAAGGGATTGTGCCATATAAATCAACTTCATCATTCAGGAGAACTTTATAATCTATTGCCCCTGTCAGTCCTTCTTTTTCAAGATAGTGGTTAATGACTCTGTTCAAGTCTTCTTTATTGGCTTTTATGTTAAAAGGAACATAATTATCACTATTCTCGTTGATCGCTGTATAGTCTTCATCATCTGCCGGCATGCTGATAAAAATAAACAGCACAATTAAGATGAGTGCATTAATGACCAGCAGCGCAAAAAACAGCTTTTTCCATTTGCTATCTTTCAATCATCTTCTCTCCATTTCCTTCTGTTTTCCTTTTATACGGAATTTCTTTCAGAACTTCTTCTGTGAGGATTTGATGAACTCGGCCAGCTATTAATTCATAGCCTTTGTCATTTGGATGAAAATAGTCTGTATATAAAAGATTATCATCGGTATTTTCGAATATATCATCTATTTCAACAAAATACGTCCCCGGATAATCTTTTAAAATAGCCTGGCTTGTGCCATTCCAATCTCCAAGAATATCATTTATTTCCGTTATTTCGGAAAACCATTTTAAGAATGGATTATATAATCCTATTAAAACGATTTTACTATTAGGGTTTACCTCTTTAATCGCATCTAAAACCTCAATCAGATTTTGCTCATAGTTTTTCTTTTCTTTAGTAAAAGCCCTCAGCTTTAGGTTTGAAAAATTCTCACGGACAACTTTCATAACATCATTTCCGCCAATGGTTATGATAATCGCGTCTGCCTTCTTCACAACATCTTTTACTTCTTCAGTCCCTAATTTTTTCAATAATTGATCGGAACGATTGCCTCTTACTCCAAAATTATAAAAAACAGCGTCTTGAACACTTTTGTCTTTTTCCAGTGACATTTCAAGATATGGCACGTAACCTCCACGTTCAGTACTGTCTCCAACCCCCTGGGTTAAAGAGTCCCCTACTGCAGCAACAGTAAGATTTCTTGGAAAAAAGTCGAAGGGAATTTCCTCTTTAAGTGCGAGTTTAGATTCTTTTTTAGAATGAATGATTTCGCTGTTGTTTGATGAACTGCAGGAGGCGAGAAGCAGCATGATCAAAAAGATGAAGGTGAATTTTTTTATCATACTATCACCTGCCTATATAAGTCATTCATATTATAACATGTACTTTACTATTAAAAATAATTAGCTTTTGCCCGGAAGGTTTCCAGGCTTATCCGAAAAGAAAAATAGACCTTTTCCAAGGTCTATTGCAAGGCTTTAATATCATTCATTATTTCATCTAATGGAATTTCATTAAGTCCAGTATAGTATTTCATTACATTGCCGTTCTGGTCAACAAGGTAAAAATCAGTTCCATGGATAACCTGATCGCCTGTTTGCGGCTTTTTCACAATGGTTTTAAAGTATTCCATAGCATACTTCTCAATTTCCTCCTGGGCATAGCCGGTCAGAAAATGCCAATTGCTGAAATCTGCATTGTATGTTGATGCAAATTCCTTTAGTACCTCAGGTGTATCAACGTTGGGGTCAACACTGAAAGAAACAAATTCGATATTTTCAATGCCTTCCTTCTTGGCCAAATCCTGAAGCTTTTTCATATTAGCTGTCATTGGCATACATACATCTTCACAGTTTGTAAAAATAAAGTCCGCAACCCATACCTTGCCTTCAAGATCCTTTAAACCAAAATCCTTATTGTCCTGATTTGTATACTTAAAATCTGCAAGTTCCCAGTTTAACGCATCCTTTATACCGCTCTGTCCGCATGCTGAAAGGACTATTAGCATTAAAGCTGAAACGATAATAGCAAAAACTCTTTTTCTCATACATTCACCTGCTTTAATTAGTTACGATGCTAATTTTAGCAAATATTCTTGAAAGAAGAAAGAAGTTCTTGTGACAAACTTGTGAATAGAAGTTTTTGTCCTCTTTTTTAAGAAATAGCGGAATTGAGTCCAGTTACTTCTTGGAGGTATGCAGCATTTCGGATGGCATCTTCCCTGGATACATTTCCATAATCAGCAACAATCCCCACGATATTAATTTCTTCTGAGAAAAAGGCAAAGATCACCGCAATAAAATCATCTATTCCAAAGTCACTGAATAAAAGGACATTTATTTCTCTTCAACCCTACACCCCCATAATTCATTTTATTCGGGGGATAAACAAGAATGGCAAATATCTTCAATTATAGGATAGAAGTCTATAAATTTAATCAATAGCCAGCGGAATGAATATCCGGAAAACCGTTCCTTTTCCTTTTTCACTATTAACCTCAATACGCCCCTTCATCCGGTCGACAATTTGGTAGCACACCAGCAGGCCCATCCCAGTTCCCTTTTCTTTCAAAGAATAAAAAGCGGTCCCCAATCTATCCATTTCTTCCTTTGTCATACCGATTCCAGTATCAGAAATTTCAAAAACACCATATGTACCTTCATTGGATACTGAAAGCGACAAACAGCCCCCATTTTTCATGGCTTCAATGCCGTTTTTATAAATATTGATCAAAACCTGCTTTAACTCACTTGCATTCCCTTGTATCCATATTCCTTCAGATATCTCCGAAACAACAGATATATTTTTTGACATCATGGCATATGAGTTCATTAAATCAATAACACTGGCAGCAAGTTCTCCGGCATTGATTGCCTCTACTTGTTCTATATCAGGTTTGGCAAGTGATAAATAATCGTTTATGATTGTTTCCGCTCTGTCCATCTCATCAATCATAAGCTTTATGTACATTTTTTCTTCTTCGGTCATTTCTTCCTTAGCCAGAAAAATCTGGAGAAATCCTTTTACTACTGTCATTGGGTTCCTGATCTCATGTGCCACCGAAGCAGCAAGCTGGCCAATTGCGTTCATCTTTTCGGCTCTTTGAAGCTCCTTAAGAATCTTTGTCCTTTCCATGATATGCTCCATTTCCCCTATTGCTTCTTCAAAGCGATGTGAAGAGGGAAAATTCCTTTGTACTGTCCCAAATTGTTCGGAAGTGGCAGACAGCCTTTCAAAAAGGATAGCCAGCCGGGTTGTCATAAAGTTAAATCTCTCAGAAAGAATGCCTAAATCTGCTTGATTAGAAGGCTTTAACTTTACGTTAAAGTTACCGCTGCTGACTTCCTTAAAACCCGAAATAATATCATTAATTGGCTCTAATACTTTTGTAAGACCCCGCTTCAAAACAAAATATACTAAAAAGATAATGATTAAAAACAAACCTGATAAATAAAGGGCTAAATCTCTTTGAATCGATTTCAGCACAGCTGCATCAATATCTATGCATAATATGGCAATTATATTTCCTTTAGAGTCCTCTATAGGTGCAAAGGCAGAAATCCAGGTGCCAAACTGATCCTGATAAACCTCACTGGATACAGAGCTTTTTTTCTGAACTGCCTCCGTTAAACCATCTATAAATTCGTCACCTGCCGAATAAAGTGAAAATGATTCCAGACCCATTTCTTCAAAGCTTTTGGAAGTAACTAATAACTTTACCGAATTATCATCACTTTTTTCCGGTATCATCAGAGATGCATTTGAATAGGCTGCCTTTTCATTCACTAAAGAAATAAGATGATGCAGCCTTTTATATGCAGGATGGAACTGATCCTGATATTCCTTTACATTTTCAACATCTTCGTACGCTATAACAGAGCTCCAAAGAGAAGCCATGTCAGTCACTCTATCTGTAAGCTGCTTCTCCAGCTGCCGGGTTTCAACCATAAAGCTGATGCCTGCTGTAAAAACCGTGACAAAGAAAGAAATGAGGAAGGAGAATAACAGCACTTTTCTGAACAAAGGCAGATTTTTTATTTGATCCTTCATATAGCAGTCACCGATTCCTTTTATTCTAAGTAGCTATCTAACCTTTTTCGGCAAAATTCTGCTGAAATCCTCTAAAAACGCCAAAGTTTTAAAAGTGCAGGCATTTTACCTCCGGAACAAAAGCGGAAGCGCCTTGATCAGCCTGGGCGCTGGAGCTGGATGCAAATAATTTTTCATCAAAGGTATTCACATCGTTATATTTTATAAATTCCTAAACTACAAAAAAACGCATAGCCTGATTTGCCATGCGTAGGTTTTATTAATCTTCCAGATGATACATAAATCCAATTGCTCCTGGTCCCGTATGTGTACTGATAATTGGAGTTGTTTCTTCAATTTCAATTTCTTCAGCAGCATCCAGCTCTTCAATCATTCTCTTCAGTTTAGAAGCTAACTCAATGCCTTCTGCATGGACAAGGCCTACACCTTTTATTGTTTTCCCTTTGATATCCTCTGCAAATTGCTTGGCCAAATATTTGGCAACCTGGGTATGGCTTCTTACTTTGGCGACAGGTGTGTATACACCGCCTTCAAGCGAGGCAATTGGTTTTATATTCAGCAAGGACCCAATCATGGCCTTGCCTTTGCCGATTCTTCCGCCTTTCACGAGATTTTCCAAAGTATCCACTACTACAAACAATTTAGTATTACCGCGAATAGTTTCCAGCCGGCTGACAATTTCCTGTATACTTTTCCCTTCGCTGGCCATTTTTGCAGCCTCTAAAACTTGAAAAGCCAGTGCTTTGGATATATATCTGGAATCTACCACTGTAACATTTGCATGTGACATAGCAGCCGCACTTTCTGCTGACTGAACAGTACCGCTCATTCCGCCAGTCATATGAATAGAGAGAATTTCATAGCCTTGGTCACCAAACCTGTCATACACCTCTGCGAATACTCCCGCAGGAGGCTGTGAGCTTTTAGGCAACTCGTCCGCTTCTTTCATTTTTCTCATGAATTCAGATGGAGTAATATCAACCCGGTCCAAGTATGTATTTCCTTCAATGTGAATAGATAACGGGACGACTTCAATATCGAATTTTTCAATCAATTCGCTGGATAGGTCAGCTGTAGAATCTGTGACAATTTTAATTTTAGCCATTATGCTTTCACTTCCCCTGCATTAACAATTAGTTCATATTATACATTCAAGCAAAATACAAATAAAGCAATAAATATAAAGCTTGTATTTCTCCTCCTCAAGTGGCCAAAAAAATACCGGCTAGCTGCCGGCATCAATGTTGTTAAGCGTTATTTTTTAATTCTGGAGTCTTAAAAATCTCTTCATAGACGGGCCACTTTAAAACTCGCTTTAGATATTCTCTAAAAGAATGGTTCTTAAGTGTTTTTTCATTGGCGTTAGTGGCCGCAATAAAAGTTTTCAAACGGACTTGGATCATAAAATAATAAGGGCTATCTTTTGCCAATACAGGAATTTCAATAATTTTTACCTTCTGTCCAACAGCATTTTTGAACTCTAGGCTTTTAAATAGCAAAATATCAATCCTCTTTTTCACCCGTTTGTTTATATTATACCCCAAATATGGCTCGAAATGTGTCTGATTATGCTATCTGAATAATTTTTTTATGAAGATGCCTCTCCTGAATTCTCTGCTTTTTTCAGCTTTCTTTTGTAGACAATTTTTGATAAGTTGATGCTTATTTCATAAAGCAGAAGCAATGGAATAGTGACAAGAATATCAGACATGAAGTCAGGAGGTGATATAACAACCGAAATCACGACAAGGACAAAATAAGCATACTTCCTGATTTTTGTAAGCACATAAGGATTAATGATTCCAAGCGAAGTCAGGAACATGATGACTACAGGGAGTTCAAACAAAACCCCAAAAGGCAAAGTCATATTAAGCACAAAGCGAAAATATTTATCCGCAGTGAAATTGGCCTCAAACATTTCTCCACCCAATTCAACAAGAAAACTTAATACGGTGGGGAAAATGACAAAATAGCCAAAGCAAAGGCCAATAATGAACAAAATAAAAAGTGCCGGCACATAAGAAAGAGAAACCTTCCGCTCAGCTGCTGTCAGAGCAGGCTTGACAAACAGCCAAATCTGCAAAGCCAGAATGGGAATTGTCCCTGCAACGGCAATGACCGTAGCAAGCATAAAGTAAACCCAGATAATATCACTGGGGCCCAGGACAATCAATTTGACATCCAGGTCTCTTACCAGCCATTTATAAATATCCTCCACAAAAACAAAACCTGCAATAAAAAACAGGATAAATGCTGATGCCGTTATAATGAGTCTTTTTCTTAATTCATCTAGATGTTCGACTAAATTTAACTCTTTTTCTTCCATACAATTCTCCTGCTAATTTTATAAAAAGCCAGGCTTTGGCCCAGCCTGCTGTATCTTAAACCAAAACAAAAAGGCGCAAGAAGTATATCCTTACACCTTATTTAACCGTTTTTTTCTTAGAATCCTGTTCAAGTTCTTCCATTACGTCACTCGTTAGGTCACGGGTGGATTTTTTGAATTCTCTAAGTGTTTCACCAAAAGCACGGCCAATTTCCGGCAGCTTTTTTGGTCCGAATATGATTAACGCCAAAACAAGGATTAAAATTAATCCCGGAACACCAATATTTGAAAGCATATTCACATCTCCTTTAAAGTACTTCCCTTCTGAATCTAATACGATTATAGTACTTTTCAAAGGAAATGTCACAGATATCATAAAAATTCATATTTCAGTCACAAATCATAGGAAATAATATGAATCTGCCAAGTCATTCGGGTACTTATACCAGCAGATGAAAAAGGTTACTGTCTTTGTTTATCTCTTTGTATGAGAAACCTTTTTTATTCATTCTCAAAATGAGGTCACTATAGTCCTCTTTATGCTTTAACTCAATTCCAACAAGGGCTGGACCATTTTCTTTATTATTTTTCTTCGTGTACTCAAACCGTGTAATATCATCTGTTGGGCCAAGAACCTCGTCAAGAAACTCTCTTAATGCTCCCGCACGCTGAGGGAAATTCACAATAAAGTGGTAAAGCAGGCCTTCATAAAGCAAGGACCTCTCTTTTATCTCCTGCATTCGTCCAATATCATTATTGCCGCCGCTGATCACACATACGACATTCTTCCCTTTAATTTGCTCCCTGCACATATCAAGTGCGGCTATTGGCAGCGCACCGGCAGGCTCAGCCACAATCGCATGCTCATTATATAATTCAAGGATCGTCGTACACACTTTCCCTTCAGGAACCATGAAAATATCATCAACAAGCTCATTGCAGATCTCATAGGTTTTTTTACCGACACATTTTACTGCCGCTCCATCTACAAACTTATCAATTTCATCGAGAGGTGCTACTGTTTGAACCCTGATTGATTCACTCATCGATGGTGCTCCTGCCGGTTCTACTCCAATCATCTGCGTTTCCGGTGATATACTTTTTATGTAAGTGCTCAGTCCGGCCATTAATCCGCCTCCGCCAATACTCGCAAAAACAAAATCTGCAGGCTCCTCACAGTCATTAAGGATTTCAACCGCTACTGTCCCCTGTCCTGCAATCACCATTTCATCATCAAATGGGTGAATAAATGCCCTGCTTTCCGCCTCTGCACATTTAAGTGCTTCGTAATAGGAATCATCAAAAGTATCTCCTACGAGAATAATTTCCACTGAGTCCCTTCCAAACAGCTCCACTTGACTTACTTTTTGCCTCGGTGTGGTTGCCGGCATAAAAATTTTTCCCTGGACTCCAAGATGCCTGCAAGCGTATGCGACTCCCTGTGCATGGTTCCCTGCACTTGCACAGACTACACCATTTTCCAGTTCCACTGCAGTTAAAGATTTAACTTTATAGTAGGCACCTCTTAATTTAAATGAGCGGACATGCTGAAGATCTTCTCTTTTTAGATAGACATTGCACCCATACTTTTCTGATAGCCGTTCATTTTTCTGTAAAGGTGTATGGGCAACAATATCCTTTAGCTGCTGGTATGCAATCAAAATATCTTCCAACTGCACCCATTTTTTTGTCATTACCTTCTGTTCCATTTTGCCACCCTCTTCTTTACAAGTTATTAATTTGTACATTATACCATGACAAATCATGATTTCAATTGGGTTTTTTTAAAAATTTACATTTTTCGAATTATTTTAAGGATAGAAATCGCTCAAACCGACATATAATAAGCAAAAGTTAATTTATATCTCAAAGGGGTGCAGGAATGGAGTTTTCTTTATGCAGTCTGGATAGCGCTTTGCCTGTGGAAGTAACATTGGATGAAGATAACGGCCGGTATATGATTCGGAAAAGCGACACGAGCGGAGAGTACTTCAACAGTGCTGATGAATTAATACAGTGGGTAAAAACCAACTTTACAGCAGAAGAGTTTTGCGATCCCAAAGAATACCACGGAATGATTCAGAAGCTGACAGATTATTTAGTGAATCCCAATTTCTAATTTAATTTACCGCTAAAATAATGACAGAAAAAGGCCCCTGACTGAAAGGGGTCTTCTTCTTATGACGCGATCTTCTTGCCTGTAAGGCTGCTGCATATTATTTCTCTTACTTCCTGTGCAAGAAACTTTGCATCCATATCTTTAACAATCTTAGAATTCACAGGTTTACACACCCGGATTTCTATTTTAGCCGGCTTTATAAGTCTCCCATTCTTTTCAAAGACATCGGCTGTTCCTTTAATAGAAATTGGCACAATCGGAACACCTGCATCCTGTGCAAGCCGGAATCCGCCCACTTTAAAAGGCGCTACCTGCCCGCCCTTGCTTCTTGTTCCTTCCGGAAAAATCAGGAGAGAGTGCCCTTGCCTTAAAAGCAATGCAGCATCCTTTAAAGAATTGATAGCCTTGCTGCGATTGCTGCGATCAATAAAAACACAGTTCATGACTTTCATCCATGAAGAGATAATGGGTGCTTTCTTAACTTCAACTTTTGAAATAAAACCAAAAGGTTTATGAATGGATGCAAGAAGGACTGGAATATCAAAATCCCCTTCATGGTTGCAAACAATGACAACAGGTCCGCCCGGAATCAATTCCTGCCCCGTAACTTTCACTTGAGAGCCTGAGATTTTCATTATTGTCCTGGACCACTTCTGCGGCACATTATGGATAATGCGGTCGCGTTCCTCAACAGGGAGCGCGGCATTCAGTTTTCTCATGCGGGTTAGTGCAGGCAGGCTGTAAACCAAATATCCGCCCATATACAGAAAAAATATTATTAATCGAAGCATAATGACCTCCAGGTCTTGGGATGGTTTACATTATATAATAATCAGGTTCCTTTCACTATATGTTTACAGTTTAAATGATTAAAAAAGCAGCCCGCCAGAGCGAGCTGCCTTTAAGATTATTTTCTTTTATAAATGAGGAACTCAAAATCATATGGATTTTTTTCATCCCTGGTGCCCTTCTCCCTTGAAAGGAGATCCCATTCTGACATGTCTAATTCCGGAAAGTATGTGTCTCCTTCAAATTGATCATAAATCATAGTCAGATAGAGACGATCTGCTGCAGGAAGAATGGCTTTAAAAATCTCGGCACCGCCAATGACGAAGATTTCATCTTCCTTTTCACCGCTGTACTTCAGGAGCTCTTCAACCGTATTTACAACTGTGCACCCTTCACAGGAAAAGGATTCATTGCGGGTAATAACAATATTCTCTCTCCCCGGCAGAGGTCTTCCGATTGAATCCCAAGTTTTTCGTCCCATGGCAATCGGATGCCCCATAGTAGTTCTTTTAAAGAACTTTAAATCCTCAGGCAGATGCCAGGGAAGTTTATTATCCTTGCCGATCACACGATTCTCATCCATTGCCCACATTAAAGAAATCATACACTGACAACTCCTTTAATATGAGGGTGGGGATTATAGTCTTCCAGCTGGAAATCATCAAACTTAAAGCTGAAAATATCTTTCACATCCGGATTAATAATCATTTTGGGAAGCGGACGGGGATCACGGCTCAGCTGGAAGTTTACCTGGTCAATATGATTCTGGTAGATATGCACATCTCCGAAAGTATGTACGAATTCACCAGGCTCCAGATCGCACACCTGTGCAACCATCATAGTCAGTAAAGCATAGGAAGCAATATTAAACGGAACCCCGAGAAAAACATCCGCAGATCTCTGATAAAGCTGGCAGGAAAGCTTTCCATCTGCTGCATAAAACTGGAACATGCAGTGGCAAGGCGGCAAAGCCATTTTTTCTATCTCCCCAACGTTCCAGGCATTAACAATCAGACGGCGGGAATCGGGATTTGTTTTAATCTGGTCAATCAGGCTGCTAATCTGATCAACTGTATTCCCATCTGCACCTGTCCATGATCTCCATTGATGACCATAAACTGGCCCAAGATTGCCTTCCTCGTCAGCCCATTCATTCCAGATTCGCACACCATTCTCCTGAAGGTATTTTACATTTGTATCACCGTTTAAAAACCATAACAGCTCATGGATAATGGATTTCAAATGCAATTTCTTTGTTGTTACCAATGGGAAGCCTTCCTGCAGGTTAAAGCGCATCTGGTAGCCAAATGTACTTATTGTCCCTGTACCAGTGCGGTCTTCTTTCTTTGTACCATTCTCCAAAACATGCTTGCATAGATCCAAATATTGTTTCATTTCAACCCAACCTTTTTTAAATACTTAATGATATTGTACACGAATTTCCGGAAGTTTCACATCGGATAAAAACTTTAAGAAACCCCTGTTTTTTTCAACAGGGGTAAACTTAGTTTAATTTGTTAATAAAATCATAGGTTTTAGGAGCATTCACACTTAATAATTTCCTTGATTCCCCTCCTGCAAAATACATGGCAAAAGCCTCAGCGAAATATTCTTCAGGGAAGGAAAGAAAATAATTTTGACCCGGAAACAATTTAGCTTTCTCAGCTTTCCAGACAGAGAGAAACTTCTGATTAAATCGGATGCCATTGTAAACATGGCGATCAACAGAATGGGCAAGTTCATGAAGTTCCAGATTAACGGAGCCATGGCCTTTCCCCTTATCACTGTATCCTATTTTAACAAGGACTGTTTTTGCCCCGCCAATCCCCGGGACATCATCCCAGGTGGTACCCCCTGTATAGCCGCGGGGAATTACCCCTTCAAGGTGCTCGGCTGTAGGATTATCAGTAAGCTTTCCTACGAATAATTTCACCCTGATATCTTCATCCTCTATTTTGGACAGAAGGGAGGCGGGCAGATTATCCACCCGGGAAATCATTTCTGCAGCCTCTCCCTCATCAAAAGGTTCAAGAGGCAGTATAAAAATGTCGCCAAGCTGTCGTGGAGATTTTAAACTGAGAAACTCTTTAAGCTGGGAGGAGTGCCGATAATCCTTTAGTTTGATCCCGCCCATGGTAGCCTGAGAGTTCCCCAGCAGTGCAAGGGAAACCATCATGATTGTAAATGTCAGTGCCATTTTGCGCATTTTAAAAGCCCCTTCTGCTAATCTAAGATGTATAATTTACGGGCAACAGAGCTCTTTGAAGTGTCTAAGCTGCGGAACTGCCTGAATGGAGAAAAAATTTTTAACCGTTCTGTTAATCTATTAAAATTATAACATACGAATGAAGGAATTGAAGGGAACAAATGATGGGAAAATTAAATGAAAATTCAAAAGGGCCCGAGTAAATTCGGGCCCATGCCAATGGTTATCTTTATTAAGAATATGAACGCACAACATCTGATAGGCCTGGAGAAGCCGTTCCAGTGCCAACTGCAGCAAACTTCCAATCGCCTCCATGGCGATAAATCTCACCGACAATTAAACTAGTTTTTCCGCTGTAATCATCTGAAAGATTGTATTTAATCAATTCTTGATTATTTCCCGAGTTAACGACACGGATGAATGCATTCTGAATCATGCCAAAATGCTGCTTTCTTTTTACACTATCATAGATGTTTACGACAAAAACCATTTTGTGAACGTGTGCCGGCACTCTGCTTAAATCAATCATTACCTGCTCGTCGTCTCCATCTCCCGCTCCGGTAAGATTGTCCCCGGAATGCTGTACACTCCCATCACTGCTTTTTAAATTACCGAAATAAATAACATCTTTATTACTCTTAAGCTTTCCATTTTCACCAAGCATGATAACAGAAGCATCGCAGTCGATATTTGCACCGCCGCCGCCTCCGAATAAAGAGCCCAAGAGACCGCCGCCTCCGCTTTTTTGCACTGGATCCCAGCCTAATCCTACCATAATTTTAGATAATCCCGGATTTCCTTTAGTTAAGTCAACACGCTGGCCTTTTTGAAGATTTATTGCCATATCAATTCCACCTCATCAATAATTTATATTTTATTTTAAAATGAGCAGCTGCCTAACCCTGCTGCTTCATTTTTTTAAAATTGTCCTGCAGCTGTTCCAGTCTCCTGGTTCCTTCTTCACGTAAACGCTTGTTTTCTTCTTCTATTGATTTTGTCTCCTGCATACCTTTCATGATGATATTCCAGGATTCCTCAATAGTTTCTATCTTAATGCTCGGGCCGCCTGCCAATCTTGCGATATCAGCACTTTGATTAGAAATATTCTGGGCATTGCGCACAAGCATTTCATTTGTCCGTCTGTCCAGCTCGCTCATTGAATCTGCAACAAGCTTTTGTCTCTTTGCTGCCATTGCCTGAATCAGGCCATTCTTAAAAATTGGAATAGTGGTAACGAATGCAGAATTAATCTTCCCGATAAGCTTGGTATTGCCTCGCTGCAGCAGCCGGATTTGCGGTGCAGTCTGAAGGGCAACCATTTTAGCCATTTCAAGATCATAGACTCTTTGCTCCAGCAATTCGATGGCATTTCTTAACGTATCCAGCTGCATCGAAGCCATTTGATCCCCCTGAGCCGCCCGTGCTTCCAGCTGTGGAAGCTGATTGGCTTTTAAATCGTCGGCTTTAAGCTGTCCTGCCACAGCATATTTTTCCAGAGTCAGATAGTACTGATAATTTTGCTCATACATTTGTTCAAGCATGGTTGTGGAATCAACCATTTCACTTTGGTATTTGGATATTTCAACATAAACTTTATCAATTTCCGCGCCCATTGTCTGGTATTTTCCGAAAAGCTTTTCAATCATCTTTTCTCCCCGCTTGAAAAGCTTGCCAAAGATCCCTTTTGATCCTTGCTCGAAATCCTTCTTGTCAAATTTGTCCATAATTCTGCCGAGCTGTTTTAAAAGTTCACCTGAATCTTCAACCTTCGTTGTTCTCATGTTGCCCAGTATCTGATCGGAAAAGCGGGATATCTGGACAGCAGGCTCTTTACCGAATTCAAGTATTTGAATTTGGTCCCTCTCATCAATGGACCTGGCCAAGTTTTGGACCTCAGGCTCCTGCCTTAAAGCAAGCTTAATTTCTGATACCTTATTTTCGGTTAATTTATCATCCTGCACCTGGGTTGTTAAGTTCAAATCTGTTGCTTTAGTCGGATTCATTTTCAATCACCCTTTAAATTTTTTAAAAATCCTTGAAAGAGAACCTTCTTTAGAAAGGATGGCTCCTTAAATTCCTGTTCAAAAACAACATCCTCAAGCCAATGGACATCATATAAAACTTCCTCAATGAAGTTTTCAATGTCGTTATGGCCCGGCGGATTATACAGTACAATATCCAGTCCAAACTGATTAAGCAGCAAAAGAAGAGCGGCATCTGATCTTACCATCGTCCCGTTCAGCTCGTTGTTATAGAGGATAATTTTAGGTACGTCCTGCGAGTAATCAAATTGCTGCATTAATTTTAGAATGCTCGGCGGAATTTGCAGGCTTTGGCTAAATAGATAAATTTTCAATTCCTCTTCCGATTCACTGGAAAGCGGCTTTAATTGCGGACGTTCACACATATTCCTAATGGCCATTGCAATTCCATTTTGCAGGCCGCCAGGAAGCTGCTGATACCTCCAATAGTGCCCTGCAATGATTTTTTCAGGGTCAAGCTTCCCCTCCCTGTCCAGTGCGTTGCGATAATGGAACCGAAAATCATTGTTGACGCTATTTGTAAAAGGAAATCTCCTTATCAGCAGACTTTCATCATACTGGCTGATTGTTTGTATTCGATCCCAGTATTCCTTGCGGTTTCTGCTTACACCCTGGATCTTTGAAAATACGGAAGGTATCATAACCCTTCCATCTTTCACCTCGAAGTTTGGGCGGATCATGGCTTTCTCTTTGATTAAAATAAAGAGTTCATCATAAGTGGTTTTCAAAGTCACAGAGGAAGGTGTATAATCCCGCAGCTGCCAGGGTTTATAAAGTCCTGAACCCTCATGGTTAAGAATAGTTTCGATTTCCCTGGATGCCCTATAGGCAACTGTAGCACTCCTTCTTCTCTTTTCTTGGGGAAAAGGCTCTGGCTTTTTCTTTTCAGGGTAATGATGAACAAAAGACTCCTGAACCAACGGCCCCATTTTCGCCGGAAGATCTTCCCCTGAAGGAGAAAAATAAAGAATATCGCACCCGATTTGAATTAAGTAGTACAAAAAATAAAAATGACTCTTTTTCCCATTACCGTACCATAGGATTTTTGGCATGGCCATTTTGGGATCAATATCTTTAAGTTCTGTGCCCAAATGATTAGTGGACCACTTAATCACATCTACAAGCACTCTTCGGATATCCTGGTTTTTTAATCCGGCTGGTTCATGTTCAGAAAAAAGTTTCAGCATACTGATCATCGCTTCTCTTATCTTCCTGTGCATAGAAGGTGAGGATGATTTAAGCAGCAGCTGTTCCCCATCTAGGAAGGCAGCAAAGCGGTTTATGGATAAATCCTGTTCCCGGTTAATGTTCAGGACTTTTTGTATCGCCTGAAACTGCTGATTATTAATGGTTTTATCCAGATGTTCTTCACTCAAAAGAAGAAGCCCTGCATTCTCTGTGTGAATAAGATCAAAAAGACGATTATAATATTCATCTTCATCGAGCGGAACTCCAAGAAACCTGGCCACAATCTGGCCAATATGCAAAGTTTGCTGTTCCTCTCTGTAACTATCACGCTCGTGATTAGGCTTTGTTAAGTGTGAGGTCCAATTCTCATGTGTAACCTTTAAGATGTGAGTTTTGATTTGACTGTACGACAAGTTCAATTTATATCCCTTCCCTCTATGAGCGAAAGATGCATTCTTATCATTTCATTCAAAAATGGCGTTTCAGTTCCCGGATAATGACACCGGAAAAAAATAGGTAAACTTATTACCATCATATCATAGGAATACAGCCTTTTTCTAAAATGGTTTACTTTCTTTACGATTTAACAGGAAGAAAGTTTCAGTTCAGCAGTATTTTTCATAGCTGAATAACCTCAAATGAATTTTTTCACCATTATTCCTGTCCCCGCATAAATTGGAGTACTCTGTGAAGGAAGGTGAATCTGTATGAGGCTGTTATTTCGAAGAGTGAGATATCAGGGGATTGATCATGATCTGGATATAATCAGGAGTATTTTATGTTCCAGTTCTTTTGTGTTTATTGACATCTTTTTCTGGTCATTAACCCTTGCTATTTTCACCTTTGCCATACACCAATCTATTGCCATCAGCAGTTTAACTTTTATAGGGAGCTATACTTCTAGTTTCTTTTTATTCATGCTTCTAAAAAAATGGCTGAGGGACCAGCCGGACTAAACTCTCTCTTTAATATTATTTAAAATATCATTTAGAATTTCTTCCCCGGCTGCTGCCCCTATTTTATTTGAAATCGAGTAAGGATGTGAGAGGGCTGGATTAGCTGCCAGCTCACCATGGTTTGGGACGTATGGAAAATCGCAGAACTTTAAGAAATCATGGTCCAGAACTGAATCACCTGCTCCAAAAACAATATTTATTCCTTCCCGATTCTTAATAAATTTTACCGCCTCGCCTTTACAGATGGGATTTGGCATAAAATACAGTTTTCTCCCCTGAAGGGATATTCTCCAACCATAAGACTCAGCCAGCCTTACTATTTCCTCTTTGGCTGCTGTTGTTATTTGTTCATCCAGAATATAATAAAAGAAAAGATTTTCAGCCGTTTTTATTTTTCCGTTCAGTTCCAGGCATTGTGATCTGTCCATCATTTCCTCAAGCAATGCACACTCTGCCTTTAGACGCTTTCGGACTACGCCGGACCACTCCTCAAGAGGTTTTCCATGATAATGGATATTTGCGCCATTCGATGTGATAGTGTACGGAATGTTAAGGTCATCCTGAAAAATGAAAATACGCTTATATTGTTCGTATGTTCTCGTTGTAACAGGCACAAAAAGAATGTGAGCGGATACCTCTTTCAGCATCTTGAGCGCCTCGCTTGTCATAAAGGCCACTTCCCTGCCATCTTTACGCTCAACACCTATTAAATTTTCTTCTCCTGTCTGTCCAAAATCAGCTAGTGCTTTATTTGAGTAGATCAATGTCCTGTCCAAATCCGAAGCAAACATCCTCATTATTCTTCTCCCGTCTTTTTAATTAATCCACAGCATGTGTAGCTCATATCAGGAAAATGAATAATCTCGACATTCCGCTCCTTGGCCAGCATGACAATATGGCGAACATATGGGCTTTCCGGGTCTTTTATCAGGATTTTCCATGGAAGCCTCCTCAGAAGAACCCTGGTGGTTTCTCCGACTCCCGGCTTTACAAAGTTTATAGATTCAATTTTAAATTCCTCTTGTATTCTCTGAACTTCTTCCATGCCTTTAAAATTTGCTTCCCCCGGGTTTTCCATAATCTCGGCCGCAAGTTCAGCTGCTTCCTGTTTAATAGCCGAGAACTCCTCGGTAATCGCTGAGAGATAATGGTTTGAAACATCTGCTTCCTCCAGCTCAAAATAATATTTGGCGCCATGGAAATCTTCCGGACCAATTAAGGATTCATTTAATACTGTTCTGCTGACCAATCCTGAAACAGTAGAATTGAGGCAGGCACTTGGAATCAGAAAGTCTTCTCTTGTTCCATAAAGTGTTGTGCAAAATCCTGGATCCGCAAGAACGGCCAAAGTGTCATCGAGAAGAACACCATAAAGTTCATGGAATTGTCTGCAGGCCTTGGTTAATTCAACAGAAATAGCCCCTTTGCCTGTCCATCCATCCACAAACTGAATATTGCAGCCAGGATGTGAGGTTAAGATATGCTTTATCGCATTTTCGTCAATCCCCCGGTCCCTGATAATGGAAATGCTGTAATGCGGCAATCTTACTCCATATACTTCATAAAGATACCGTTTTATCAGAATACCGACAGGCGTCCCAGCTCTGGCCAGGGAAACTAAAACCGTATTTTTTCCTTTTTGCTTCCAAATTTGTTCAGAAACCACTCCTGTGGACAATGCTGTTTTTCGTTTGTATTCATCAAGTGTTTCCCAAAACAGGGAAAGGTAATTTTCAGGAGGCTGGTATTCAATAGGAAGTGTTTCACTATAATGCTGACCGGACTGAATGTTTTTTTCCCTTTGCTCAACGGATCCTTCAAGTGAATATCCGCTTAAATCCTTCAGTAAAAATACAACGTCATCTTTACTATATGAACCAAATTTATCTGCAATTCTATTCATTTCTTTCACCCCCATTAAAGTAAACTATTTTTATATTCTTTATATATTTCTTTAATTGATTGATAAAAGGCATAAGTGAATCTTTTTCCGGCTCTCTTTCGAAAAACAGGAATACTTCTTCATAATAGTCCTCTGGAATGTTATAAACAAATTGCGCCATTTCAGAGTCTTCAGGGTTTTGAAAGGAAATGCCGTAGTTGGCTCCATAGTCATTCTCATTTCTTACAAAGATGGGACTGCGTGTTGTTGAGTGGAATTTTACGCCTTCCCCCATTAATGAGGCAAGTTTCATAGGGATATACATAAACTCCCCGGTTCCAAGACATAACGTATTCCTGCCATCCCGTTTTCGGGATAGGTATTGGCCGATCTCAGCTAATGACACACTTAATCTGGCTTGGCGTTTTGCATCCAGCCCGAAACGGCCAGAATCTTTTAAATAAGGAATAGTTCTGATTTCACCGCTTAGAGCAGCAGAAGGCTCATTCATCCGGCTTAATAGTTCAGGGAATTCATTATTTATACGAATATAAGAAATTAGCGCATCATTTCCTTTCAGTTCATCCGATGACTGACTTTCATGCACTTCAGGGGAACCCTTAACGTCGATCTCCCCTTTTAGAAGAGACACACTGTGAATAATAATGCCCAATTCTTTTTCGAGATCATCAAACAGAATCTGGTTTTTTAGGGAACGCCAATCCAGAATGGAGACGACTGTATAAATCTTTCTGGGAAAGCGTTCATGAATGGATCGGATGATATTAATAGCTGTTTTTCCTGTTGTCATTTCATCATCAACAAGAATGATCTCTCTCTTATTATCCAAAAGGCTTTCATCTGTGTAGCATCTGTGGGAAGTAGCATGGGAATGTTCTTCTTCAAATGTTATAACAGAATTCCTATCAATCAGCTGCTCTCTTGTTGTGTGAAAGTAATCTGCACGTTTAAACGATTGAAAGAAAGCATGTCCAAGTGCCGTTGCTGTTTCGGCAAATCCGATAATGACAGGGTTATGGTCTTCGTGAATAAAAGGACTGCTGTTCATGATGCCTGAGCCGTTTTTAAAAGCAGATAGAATCTCTGCGGCCTTTCCTGTCTCCACTTTCTTCACCTTTTCCATATAACGGCTGGCAAGCAGTTCCCCTGTCAGGAGTCCGATTTGCGGATTAATCGGAATATGTTTCCCGAGTACTTTGCTGACAAATAAAAAGGATCTTTTTTTATTTATTCTTGCGGCCATGACAAACAAATCTTCAGGCGCCAGCTCATAAGGGTTATCGGTTATCTGTATATCAACGGTTAACGAGTTGAGTATCTGAATTGAATGTTTCGTTTTTGAGTAGGTCAATGTATGTGATCTCATCCTGCAGCACCCCGTATACTTCTGATTTTAATAATATTTTTCTAGCCCAATATAAATGGGGTTTAATCTCATTCATTTTGTTTTGGTAATCGCTTTTCATAACCCCTATTTTTCCGCCGGCCTGACCGGCGATGCTCTGTGCATCCAAATACTCTTCAAGGGTTACAGTATTCAATGCCTGTACTGGCCTAATATGGGTTGGATGGATAATGGTTTTTCCAGTTAAGCCATTTGAAATATCCATCGCAATTTCTCTTATTAATCCGTCCATATGCCGATCAATCAAGTCCGTTCTCATTTTGAGCCCATCCTGCCCAAGACGTTCCCTGAATGGCGTCTGCCTAATTTGAGGCTTTAGAAGACGCTCCTTTGAGGAGAAATATTCCCATACCGGGCCTGAGATGACATATGGCTGATCGGAACGCAAAAATATATTAATGATATCTGAGATACAATCTCTAATTACAGCAATATCGTATACGGTCGTATCTGAATTTCTTCTTATTCCGTACAAGCCGCTAAAATCCGTGGCTCCAATTCTCACATTCAGAATCAAATCAAAATTTTGGTCCAGCACTTTCTTAATGCCGATTAACTCCTCAAGCCTTGTTTCTTTTTGAATGATTTCTTTAGTTTCCAGAATCGGCATGGCATATAAACAATAACCATGAGAATTAAGCTCTTTAATTTCTGTTAAAATTTTGCATCCTTCAGCCGGTGAAAACTTAGGCAGAACAAAACCAGTCAGGAGATGCATTCCATTCGGAATTCTGCTCTTGAGTCTCATAAGCTGATCATAGCTTCTGATTCGCACGAAGATCAAAGGGAGATCTTCTTCTTCACAAAGACCCTTCACAAGGTCCGAGCTCAAATTTTCCAATTCCAAACAAAGCCGATCTTCTGCCATTTCCACTTCATCATCACCAATTGCATCTTCAAGGCATATGACCATGGATGAAAGGCCTGCATGCTTTTTTGAGAGCAGATCCTGGTGCATATTAGGCCTTGTCGCCGGCATATATAAAGTTGCTCCAAGTGCGTATGCTAATAGCTCCCTGTCGGATCTCTTGTTAAAATAGCCTGGCTTTTTATAAAACATCTTATTTATTTTTTCATCCGGAAGATCGGAAAATAGTCTCATTTATTCAGCTCCATTCCTTCACTAAAATACTAACATCTTCCTTTTTTACCCAAAAAAGATAAAAATAAAAGGGAGCGGACAATTGTCTGTTCCCTTCTTAACTCAATACAGTTACATTATTTAGATTCAGCCCTGATCTGCAGCTTCTTTTTTTGCATTCCTCGCATGTACAATAAAAGTAATAGCAAACACGATAACCAATACTATAAAGAAGTAAATATGGTCGATGTGAATACCAGCCGCACTCGCAAGCATCTTAGCAGCAATAAGAAGGATCAGAATATATGAGCTGGTTTCCAGCTCCGGCACCCTGTCAATCAGCTTCAAAAATACGCCAGCTACACCACGCATCATGATAATACCAAGCATACCGCCTATTAACAGCACCCAGATTTCCTGGCTGACTCCAAGCGCAGCCAATATACTATCGATGGAAAATGCAATATCCATCAATTCAACTGCAATGACAGTTCCCCAGAAAGTACCGAAAAGGCGGATTAATAATCCTCTTTGATTGATACCTTCTATTGCATGTTCATCACCTTCCTCCTCAGCTTGCCGCTTATCAATAAAATACTTAATGGCAAGCCAAGCCAAGTAGGCAGCACCTAAGACCTTGATATACCAGAATTCAATTAAAAATACACCGATGCCGATTGCAATAAATCTGAAGAAGTAAGCACCTAAAAGACCGTAAAAAAGAGCTTTCTTCCGCTGTTTTTCCGGTAGGTGTTTTACCATTACAGCAAGAACAAGCGCATTATCAGCAGATAATAGGCCTTCTAGAATTACAAGTGTCCCTATCAGTGCCCAGCTTTCCGGCTTTGATAAAGCTTCAACCCACATTTCCCAGTTAAAGAACTGAGAATATGTATGCAAAATAGATTCTAATATTTCCATTCTAAATTATTCCTCCCGGTGATGTCTGCTTTTTCATATAAAAGACCCGGCATTGCCGAGCCTTATTAAGCAAATATACCTCTTATTTATCCAACCTGTAAACCAAAATCTTTTGCCAGTGCAGCCAATCCGCCCTGATATCCGCTTCCGATTGCACTGAATTTCCATTCTCCGTTATGTCTGTATAATTCTCCAACTACAAGTGCAGTTTCAATTGAGAAGTCTTCACCCAAGTCATATCGGATCAATTCTTCGCCTGTATCTTCATTCAGAATTCTTGCATAGGCATTTGATACCTGTCCAAAGTTCTGATTGCGGGCTTCACCGTCATGGATGGTGATTGTGAATGTAATGCGCTGAACGTTTGCTGGCACATTAGCCAGGTCAATTTTCACCTGCTCATCATCGCCATCCCCTTCACCTGTACGGTTATCTCCAGTATGTACAACTGAACCATTAGCGCCTGATGTATTGTTGTAGAAAACAAAGTCGCTTTCAGAAGTTACTTTTCCAGTATCTCCAAGCAGAAATACGGAGGAATCCAAATCAAAGTCATTTCCGCCATCATATTTATTCGTGTCCCATCCAAGTCCTACTACTACCTTACTCATTCCTGGATTTGTTTTTGTTAAGTCAACTTTTTGTCCTTTTGATAAGCTTACTGCCATTTCAACTCAAACCTCCATTATGTAGAATAAATGTTTTTACGGTATAAATCATGAAAAGTTTCATAATCCATAAAAATATTTTTTCATATTCCAGAATTTATTTCAATCTTTAAGTCATCCATTTTGGCGGAGTGTTTTTATTCCAGTAAATTGATCCAAGTTCATGGTGGGCCTGAAAATTATCATGGTGTGTGTGATAGTGAAAATTAAACCAGTATCCCTGCTGTGGAGGATGGTCCCTTCTTACATGGAAGCGAATGACATCTTCATTCGCCTTGCTATTGGTGATATGGAAGATTTTTTCCGACAATCCGCCCCCCGGTGTTTCTGTAACCTTTAAGTGAGCAAGGCTTTCTTCGGGAAATTGCACCGCCACCTCCTGGATGGCTTTCTCAATATTCGGAAGTATTACCTCGTTAAACTCATCTTCAATAACAGGGCCTATCTTTGCGCCAAACTTCTCATACGATTGTGCCTCAGCTTCTATAAGCATTTGCCTGATAAAGTCTTCTTTATCAAAATTAATATCTTCCTCTTCAGCAAGTTCTGCACTGTTTTCTGAGTTTTCCACATCGGAAGCTCTAGAGGCTTTTAACTGGCTGGTATTTTCATATAGAAATGCCTGAGAAGGTGTGACGAGGCCAAACGTTAAAATGGTAACAAGTACAACAAAGGATTTTCTCAGCCAATTCGGCATGTTTTTCGCCTTCCTTTCTACTAAGCAAGGATTTTCTTAAGTATGCCACTTTTTTCAATATTTGCGGCAGCCTGCCTTAATACACTTTCGTGCTGTACAAGTGCAATCCGAACATATCCCTCACCCCATTGGCCAAAAGCACTTCCAGGGGTTACGACTACGCCGGCGCGGTTAATTAAGTCAACCGCAAAATCCCTGGAGGAGCTGTATCCAGATGGAACCTCGGCCCACAAGAACATTGACCCCTCTGGCTTGACGATATCCCACCCGATATTTTTCAGCTCTTTTAATATTACATCTCTTCTTTTTCTATATGTTTCTCTCAAGTCCTGCAAAAAAGATGACTGATCATTCAATGCTTTCACTGCAGCTGACTGCACCGGCAAGAATACTCCATAATCCAAATTGGATTTGAAATTGGCCAGCAGCGCAATAAGCTGCTGATTACCTGCGGCATATGCCACCCTGCAGCCTGCCATATTAAAACTTTTTGATAGTGAATTCATTTCAATCCCTACATCCAAGGCCCCTGCAACAGACAAAAAACTTAGAGGTTTCTTCTCATAATAAAGTTCCGAATAAGCAAAATCATGCAATACTGCAAAGCCGTACTTCTTTGCAAGATGAATTGCCTGAAGGAAAAACTCCTCTGTCGCCATCGCAGGAACAGGATTGCCGGGGAAATTCAGGATCATTAATTTCGTGTTTGAGAGGATCTCTTCAGGGATTTCATCAAAATCCGGAAGGAAGCTGTTCTCCTTTTTTAATGGCATGCCGTACATTTGTGCACCAGCCATTGCTGCACCTGCAGCATAAGCAGTATATCCTGGGTCCGGAACAAGGATATAATCTCCAGGGTCACATAGAACCATCGGCAAATGAACCAGCCCATCCTGGGAACCCATTAAAAGCAGCACCTCTGAAGATTCAAGGTCCACTTCAAAATTCCGTTTATAATAGTTGCTGACTGCAGAATGAAATTCATTTGTGCCTGTTAACGAGTACCCATATAATTCTGGCTCCCGGGTTCCTCTTGCTAATTCCTCCATAACAAAAGCGGGAGGGGGCAAATCAGGACTGCCAATGCTCAAATCAATCATCGGAAACCCGTCTGAAAGTTTAGAATTCTTAATTTGGGCCAATTCCGCAAAAACACTTTCCGGAAAAGAAGCCATTCTTTTTGAAATAGGAAATTCCATAGTATCCTTCCTCGCTATGTATCTCAATTCTATTTTTCTATTATACTTCTTTTCGAACCAAATTTAAATTGATTTCATGTATCGTTAAAAAGAACAATAGATATATAGTGAAAAATATAATTGCCGGATTATAAAGCAGCAAAACGGGAATAATAGGAACAAATCTTGTTCTTCAAGCCGAGGAAAATGAAAAAGGGGGAAATTCAGATGGAATGGTCACTTGTCTTTGTTATTGCAAGCCTTTTGCTGATGGCTTACTTTGTTTACCTGGCCATCGCAGATTAAATAAGAAGGTGCCTGGTATTCAGGCACCTTTTCTTATTTTTCAATTATACCAAAATGAAATTTCGATGACTTTCTTTCAATTACTTTGAAGCCATATCGGGCAAACCTGGAACTTCTAAAGTGATCCTTCAGAACTACTCTCTGTCTGGCTGCTCTTTTTGCATGAAAAATAACTTCCTCTGACAGGTCCTCATAAACAGCAAAGTTCCTTAGTGCTTTAATCCCCTCTGACTCAAGGATTTTTTCTTCAAACATGGGATCAAAATAGACAACATCATAACTGTCAGGGGGCAATTTTTTCAAATAAGGAAGGGCCATTGAGGATTCCACCTTTATTCTTCTCATTGCCTGATTCATACTCTCAAGTCCCGAGTCCCATTGTCTAAGCCCATTCGCCACCAGGAAGGAAAGATATTTATTTCCTTCCAGTCCTGTAACTTTGCCTTTACTCCCTGCTGCATAACTGGCTGTTATGCTGTCCGAGGCCAGTCCAAGGGTACAATCGAGAATACTGCTGCCTTCTTTAAGCCCGGCGGCCTGAAGAAAAGGATCACCCTCTCCTTTTTGGAGACGTTTTACTCTGAACATCGCTGAACTGGGATGAAAGAAGAATGGCTGGCTTTCACCAACCGGAAAAAGCTCCAAACGTTCTTTTCCAACTACTATGCAGTCTTCAGGAACTTGTTTTTGGATCATTCCTACAGACCTTTTATTCCTGCTGATATATTCTGCTCCCAATTGTTCGGCCATTTTTTTTGCTTTTTCTACCATTGCTTCATTGGTGCGTCCGGCAGTTGTAATAATCATTATGATCACCTGAATTTCTTAATCTTGCTATAAGAAAAGGGTGCCAGCAGACACCCCGTTTTGTTTCATCTCTTTATTCTCAGCAATTCGCCTCAAAAGCAGCAAGAAGATTTTCCATGATCGCTTCCATGGAATGGTCTTCAATATCATGGCGGTGAATGAAGTGTACAACTTCCTTCCCTTTTAAAAGAGCCATAGAAGGTGATGAAGGCTCATATCCATCAAAGTACTCGCGCATTTTAGCTGTTGCTTCTTTATCCTGTCCTGCAAACACCGTCACTAAATGATCAGGTTTTTTTTCACTGCGTAAAACGGCCTGTGTTGCAGCCGGTCGAGCCAGTCCAGCGGCACAGCCGCAAACTGAATTGACAACCACAAGAGCTGTCCCTTCAAGACCTTCCATAAACTGCTCTACACCTTCTGAAGCCGTCAGCTCTTTAAAACCTGCCTGTACAAGCTCCTCACGCATCGGCTTTACCATTTGTTTCATATATTCTTCATATGCCATAGACATAATATTTGCCTCCTCCTCAAGCTGAAGTTTGTAAAGTAAGCATACTATATCGTATGATCTTTATGCAATTTTTCTATGCCGGGTATTACTGTCTATTTATCGTTAAATTATGGTTTTCTAATTTCAAATCATATACATTAGAGCCAATTGCTTTTATCAGCAAGAAAGCCAGTCATAAATGACCGGCTTTCTTAACATTATTAAATTTTCATAACGCCGCCTGTGCTGGCATTAGTCACAAGCTTCGAATAACGGGCAAGATACCCTTTTTTGACCTTTGGCTCGAAGCCTTTCCAATTGGCTTTGCGTTTTTCAAATTCTTCATCTGAGATTTCCAGGTTAATTGTACGGTTATTCAAATCCAATTCAATGATATCTCCATTTTCCACGAATGCAATAGGCCCGCCTTCAGCAGCCTCTGGAGAGATGTGTCCAATGCTGATTCCCCGAGAAGCGCCTGAGAAACGGCCATCTGTAATCAGGCCGACTTTTGCCCCAAGTCCACGGCCGACAATCTGGGAAGTAGGTGCAAGCATCTCCGGCATTCCAGGCCCTCCTTTAGGACCCTCATATCGAATGACTACAACATGGCCTTCCTGCACTTTGCCGGTAATGATTCCGGATAATGCCTCTTCCTGCGAATCAAAGCAGATGGCTGGTCCTCTATGGTATCCGCCTACTGACTCATCAACAGCACCGACTTTTATAATTGAGCCTTCAGGAGCAAGATTTCCAAACAGAACTGCCAGCCCGCCGCGTTCAGAATGTGGATTCTCCAAAGTTCGGATTACATTTTTATCCAGGATTTCACTGCCTGCTACATTCTCCCTTAGCGGCTTTCCGGTAACTGTCAGACAATCTCCATTCAGGGCGTCCGGCTTTTTAAGCAATTCATTAATGATCGCACTTACTCCACCGGCATTATGAACATCTTCAATATGATAATCTGAAGCAGGAGCAATCTTGGCTAAATGCGGAACCCGGTTAGCAATCTCATTAATACGTTCAATCGGATATTCAATTTCGGCTTCGTGAGCAAGTGCCAATGTGTGAAGAACTGTATTGGTTGACCCGCCCATTGCCATATCCAGGGCAAACGCATTGTCAATTGCATCAATTGTAACAATATCGCGAGGCTTGATGTCTTTTTTGATTAATTCCATCAGCTGCTTGGCTGAACGTTTAACAAATTCTTTTCTCTCTTCTGATACTGCCAGAATCGTGCCATTGCCAGGAAGCGCAAGACCCAGTCCTTCTGCAAGGCAGTTCATGGAATTTGCAGTGAACATCCCGGAACATGATCCGCAAGTCGGACATGCAACCTGCTCAATTTCCAGAAGCTTTTGTTCATCGATTTGTCCAGATTCAAAGGCACCTACACCCTCAAAGACAGAGCTTAAAGATAAAGGTTTTCCGCTTGAATCAACGCCAGCTTTCATAGGGCCTCCGCTGACAAAAAGGGTTGGAATGTTAACCCTTAAAGCCCCCATCATCATTCCAGGCGTAATTTTATCGCAGTTCGGGATACAGACCATTCCGTCAAACCAGTGTGCAGAAACAACGGTTTCAAGTGAGTCTGCAATGATTTCGCGGCTTGGCAGAGAATAGCGCATGCCAATATGGCCCATAGCAATTCCATCATCTACTCCAATGGTATTAAATTCAAATGGAACGCCACCTGCTTCACGGATTGCTTCTTTAACAATTTTACCAAATTCCTGCAAATGCACATGTCCAGGTACGATATCAATATAGGAATTGCACACAGCAATAAATGGTTTTCCGAAATCTTCTTCCTTTACTCCGGCAGCACGCAGCAAGCTGCGGTGCGGAGCCCTGTCTGTTCCTTTTTTGATCATATCACTTCTCATCTGTGAGCCAGTCATAGTATGTAATACCTCCGTTTACCCTAGTTTCATAATCTCTTATTCTATGGGAATAATATGATAAGCCTCCTGCTCCCAAATATTTTCTTTCCAATATAGACCCTTTTTCGGATAATTTCAATAATTTTTACAAATTTAATATAATTTTTCGCTTTAAATGAGTGAAACTGCAGTGTGTGCAAGTGATGACATTCATTAATTTGGGACCTTCTGTAAAATGCCGGGCACACAATTTCGCTTCAGTCATTACCATACTGCCATCCTTCCTAAGAAGCGTGGAACGATTCCATATATGCCCAACAAAAAAACCGCTCCAGATTTTCATTCTGTGAGCGGTTTTTCCCGTAAATTATTCCTGGCCCTGTTTTCGGGATTCAGTCATCTGTTTCCAAACTGATCCTTTTGCTTCTTCTCCATGTTCAATTCTTTCAATTGCCAATTTGATTTGCATGCTGACTTCGAATTCCGGATCGTCTTCTGCTGCTTTTAAAGCAGGTAGCGCACTTTCATCACCCACTTCGTAAAGGAACATGGCCGCACGCCAGCGTACAAGTTTACTGTCGTCCTGCAATGCTTCCTTCATGGCGTCCATTGCTTCTTCGAATCCCAGGTCAGACAAACAGTCCCCTGCTGTACGTCTTACAGTGACCGTTTTATCCTTTAATGCTCGGTACAGGAGAGGCAGGACACTCTTATCCTCAATCATCCCAAGATAAACTGTAGCAAGTCTTCTGATTGAAGCCTTCTCATCTTTAAGCGCTTTTTCAAGAACAGGCAGGTCCTCCAGTTCAGGATCATCCATCTGTTCGAGTTTTTGATAGCGCTCCCGCCAATCTGGGGAATTCAGATCTTCGACAGACAGTTTAAAAAGGGAACGTGCGAGTTTTTCCTCCGTTTTATCAGGGTTTTTTGCCATTTTCACAAGTATCTGGAGTCTTCCTTCTGGATAGGCAGCCATTAGTTCTTCTACAATATCATGTCCAACCTGGTCAAAGTCTCCATAGCGGACACCGAATTCTTTCCACTTGCGGACCATGACAACATTATCAGCAGGATCCTGAGCCTCTGAAACAGCTTTGATATAGTTTTCAGGAAGTGCAAAACGCTTTTCTTCCGTGCCATCAGTCAGTTTCACCTGCATGGGGATTCCTTTATACATTTGGACTAACACCTGTACCTCACCAAAATGTTCATCGATCCCGTTTTCTTCCGGCCCTTCATTTTCTATATCCTCGCCAAAAGCGGATCTTACTTGAGGGAGAAGCTCTTTCCAGTCATATTTGGCATTTCTTTCGACAGCAAGGAAATCGGCAACATGGTAAACCCCTTTGATTCCTTCGATTTCAAGAATATCAAGAATAATCTGTGGAGCTCCTTCTTTTTTATCCTTTTTATAATTATTGGCTTTACCCATCGGAAGCTCTTCATCAAGAATAACCTTCATTGTATTTGGACTTGGTGTTGGCTCGATTGCTTTTATTTTCAAAAGTATCACCCTTTTTTATATATTCACGATGGTAACTGATTTTATTTTAACATAAGGAAATTTACGAGGCATTTTAGGCGCTTTTGAAAAAAAACCCGGAGATTACTCCGGGTATGCATCACTCATTCTCAGCTGTCTCTGATAGGTAGCTCCATCTCTCGATTAAGTATTCAAGCTCTTCATTCAGATTGGTTTCTTCATCTACTAAAGCCTGGCCCTTTTCAAAGTCGCTCCCGATGCTGGCCATTTCAGAGGCGATCGCTTCGAGACGGGTTTCAGCCGCTTCAATTTTACCCTCGATTTCTTCCCATTCCTTTTTTTCTTTGTAGCTCATTCTCTTCTTTTTAGGCTTAGTTTCCCTCGCTTTTTTGGGGGCAGGATCAATTTCCTGAACAGGCTTTGCATTCTCGCTTTCAAGAAATTCACTGTAATTTCCATAGTAGGATTCGATTTTGCCCTCTCCTTTTAATACAAGAAGCTGCTCAGCCACTTTATCCAGGAAGTAGCGGTCATGTGAAACTGTTATGACTACGCCAGGAAAATCTTCAAGATAATCTTCGAGAACCGTCAGGGTTTGGGTATCAAGGTTATTGGTCGGCTCATCAAGAAGAAGAACATTAGGCTCAGACATTAAGATTTTTAATAAATACAGCCTGCGTTTTTCCCCTCCGGAAAGCTTGCGGATAGGAGTGCCGTGAGAATACGCCGGAAATAGAAAGCGCTCAAGCATTTGAGCTGCAGAAATCGTTTTGCCATCGGAAGTTTCAACCACTTCTGCTGTTTCTTTGAGATATTCGATCATGCGCCTGTTCTCATCCATATCTTCGCTCTCCTGGGTATAGTAAGCGATTTTTACCGTCTGCCCAATAATGCGCTTACCTGAGTCAAGCGGAATCCTGCCTGCCAGTATGTTAAGCAGAGTAGATTTCCCTGTTCCATTTCTTCCAATAATCCCTATTCTATCTCCTGGTTTTACAAGAAGATCAAACTGATCCAGAATCCTTTGAGTGCCGTACTTTTTTGAAGCAGATTCGAGTTCAAATACCTGTTTTCCGAGGCGGCTGCCGCTTAGGGACATATCCAATTTTTCGGAGGATTTAACTGAAGCAAGCTGGCTGTCAAGGGTTTCGAACCGCTGAATTCTGGCCTTTTGCTTGGTGGTACGGGCTTTTGCACCTCGTCTGATCCATTCCAGTTCCCTTCTGAATAGATTTTTCTGCTTATCAATGGCTGCTGCCTCATTTTCCTCTCTTACCGCCTTTGCTTCAAGGAATGCAGCATAATTCCCTTTATAGCTGTATAGATTTCCGCCTTCAAGTTCAAACATTCTATTTGTAACCCGGTCAAGGAAATAACGGTCATGTGTTACAAGGAGCAGCGCCCCCCTGTACCTGCCCAGATATTCTTCCAGCCATTTGACCGATTCAAAATCAAGATGATTTGTCGGCTCGTCAAGAATCAGCAAGTCAGGTGACTGGATCAGTACTTGCGCCAGCGCAACCCGTTTTTTTTGCCCGCCAGAAAGCTCTCCAATCTTTTTGCTGAACTCCTCGATACCCAGCTTAGTGAGTATCGTTTTTGCATCGGTGTTCACTTCCCAGGCATCAAGGGTATCCATTCTTTTTTGAAGTTCAAAAAGATTTTGCTGAATGTCTGAATCTTCAGGGTGCATTCTAAGCTCCAACAGGGCTTGTTCATATTCTCTCTGCAGTACAAGAATTGGCGCATCTCCTGCAAAAACCTGCTCGAGAACCGTTAAATCATAGTTCAGTTCAGACTGCTGTGCTGAATATGAAATGGTGTAATCTCTCGGCGTGACTATTTCTCCAGAGTCTGGCAGGTCAACACCGGCAATCACTTTCAGCAGGGAAGATTTCCCTGTACCGTTTACACCGATCAATCCTGCTCTTTCCTTTTCAGCGATTGTAAAAGATATATCAGTAAAAAGTTCTTTCTCTCCATATGTTTTTGTAACATTTTCCACAGAGATCATCTTCATGCTTGACCATTCCATTCTTTAAAAAATTGATGCAGATACTGCTCCATCATTTGATGTCGCTCTTCTGCCATTTCCCTGGCAGTGTCAGTATTCAGCAGGTCTCTCAGCTTCAATAGCTTTTCGTAAAAATGATTAATTGATGATGACTTCCCATTCCGGTATTCATCTTCTGTCATTTCCTTTCTGATTTCAAGGCAGGGATCATAAATCGGCTGCCCTTTTTTGCCGCCATAGGCAAATGCTCGTGCAATCCCCACAGCACCAATCGCATCCAATCGGTCCGCATCCTGGACTATTTTGGCTTCCACGCTTAAGACCTTCTGGTTATTGCCGCCTTTAAAAGAAACTGAATCAATAATTGTCTTAATGCTGCTGGAAGCTTCTTCTGCGATCTCAATTTCCTGCAGAAAATCAGATAGCTTCCTTTCTCCCGATTCCTTTGAAGTGTTCAGCTTTGCATCGGGTATATCATGAAGCAACGCTGCCATTTCAATTAAAAAAGAATCTCCTGCTTGTTCCTTTTTGGCTATGTAAAGGGCAATCTTTCGCACCCGCTCAATATGATGCCAGTCATGCCCGGTTGTATCTTCTCCGAGTGTATCCCGGACAAATTTTTCTGTTATATGTATAATTTTTTCCACATTATTTCACCTGCTTTCAAACTCCACTGTCCATTTTAACATTAGTCTCAAAAAGAAACGATGGCAAGGTCATACTATATCTATAGAAGAATTTAATAGATCCATTATTACAGACAGCACCGATAAAAAAATGGTGCAGAAAACCAGTATTTGATTTCCTGCACCAGGTCCCTACACTATTTTATTCCAGGCCATTCAGCCAGCTGATGCCAAGTGTATTTTCTCCTGCATGGACGCCAATGGTGGCCCCCAAAGAATAGCATCCAAATTCAACTCCAGTAAATTCTCCCTGGAGTTCCTTCTTCCAAGTTTCCGCTTCTTCCGGATGTAAACCGTATAGGATGAATACTTCCTTCAGCGGTTTTCTCTCATGTGCATCCCTCAGCAGCTTCACAATTTTGTCTTTTGCCTTTCTCTCGCTTCTGGCTTTCTCCTTTACGCTTAATTCACCATCATGAACGGAAATGATCGGCTTTACATTTAGCATGCTGCCCAGGAAAAATTGGACTCCGAACATCCTGCCGCTTCTATGAAGCTGTTCAAGACTCCCAATGAGGACATATGTTTCGCCTGTATCTCGAAGTGCCTCAAGCCTGCGGATAATGTCTTTAATATCCAGTCCGGCTTCTGCTAATTCCATCCCTTTAAGGATTAATCTTGTTAAAGGGTATGATAATATCTTGGAGTCTATGCTGTGTACTGGTATATCAACCAGCTGGGCGGCCTGTTCACTGGAAGAAACGGTCCCGCTGAGCTTTGCCGATACAAGAACAGCGATGATACAGTCATAGTCCTTCTGCAGATTTTCGTATAAATCCCTGAAAGCGCCGATGGATGGCTGGGAAGTTTTTGGAGGGGTATCCAGGGTTTTTAAACTCGCATAAAGTTCTTCCGGTGTTAAATCAACCCCATCAGTAAATTCTTTGTCATCCATAATGATGGTCATTGGAATCTGGTACAAGTGAGGATGGTTTCTTAACTCGTTATTTAAAAAAGCCGTGCTGTCTGTTACCCATGCAATTTTAGCCACTAAAGCCGCCCCCTTTTAAGATATTTATACGTGTATGTATGTAAATAAGACTATTTGAAAGGCCGGAAGTGAAAGATTTCTCTTCCAGCCGCAGGTTCTATGGCAGAAAAGGCTTGATTTTAGGAAAAACCTTTATAGCGGTATTGTAAAAAACATCTTCATGATGCTCTTCAGGTATGAGTTCTTTAATAAATTCAATATATGGGCCCACTGGCGCAAGCGGCCAATCGGTTCCAAACAGCAATTTATCGTAAGAATCTGCAAACACTAAAGCATGCCTCAGATGATCCAAAAATATTCCTTCGCTGCGCTTCTTCAATTCTTTTTCTGTTCCGACAATCAGGCCTGAAAGATCGGCATAGACATTAGGATTCTTGTATATGATTTCAGCTCCCGTCAGCGTCCATGGATCTCCGAAATGAGCCATTATGAAATTGACATTCCGGTGTTTAACAGCAACCTCGTCAATAGCAAGGGGGTGAGAATACTTAAGCAATCCCCTCTCTGAATAAGTATCCCCTGTATGAAATACAACAGGAACTCCATATTTTGCAGCGAGTGCATACACAGGTTCATAAACCTCATCATAGGCGTAGAAAGGATAATACCCCAGGTAAATCTTAATCCCTGCCACGTTAGGCTTTTTCAGATCATCCTCCAGCCTTTGAAGAGCCCCTTCATTGAGATCATATGGATTGATGCCAGCGCAGTAAACAACATTAGCCGGTATCTTATCATCCAGGTCAAGCCCCATAGGTGTTCTTGCTTCATAATCCGGAAAGCCCATATTTTCTGTTTCAGTAAGTCCCATTGCAATGCTCAAAACTACATTTGCTTTTTGGAACTCCTGCTGGTGCCCATAATATGAATAATCTACAAATGAGAGTTCATTGGCAGTATGATGAAATGATGTAATATCAGAAAAATGAATATGTGCATCTATGACTTTCATAATTTCTCCTTTAGCGGAATTCCAGGTTGTGGAGTCTATTAAGCACCCTGCCCTCGAAGCTTCTTTCATCAAATGCAATAAAGCCCGGTTTGGCCAACGAATCTGCTTTTCTTTCAGAAATAACTTCGAATACTTCTTTATTCATATATGCTCCAAGGAATTCATTATCTTTACTTCTCGTTACATACATTTTTTCAGGGGATCGGCAGCTGGAAATACGGGATCCATCTGTAAGAACAAATGACTGCTCCTCAACTCCGGCCTGATATGCTGATTCTGTACCTTTGTCACTTACTGTAAGAGTAAGATCCTTTAATGAGCCTCCGGATATAAATAAATCTGTGATCCATTTTTCATTTGCCAGATACTTCCCGCCTGCATTCTCCGCTTTTACCCAATGGGCAAGTAGCGGCACTCCCGGCAATAGCGCGAAATACAGTGTATATTCAAGGCCTCTCCATACGGGGTGATGGACAACTTTCGTATGGATGGCCAATGCAGACCATTCGTTTCCATACGTATCTTTAACACTGGTAAATTCAGCAAAAGATGTCTCCTTCAATAGCGAGAACACACTCATTTGCGATGGCACAGTTTTCATGCCGCCAGCCCAAGGATTCCACCATCCTTTGGGAACCGGTTCGGGAAAGGAAGAATCAAGCCACTCCCGCTTTTTATAGGTTAATGAGAATAATCCAGGATAAAAATCCGGTGCACCTTTTAATCTAATGATGCCGTTATCCATGATATAAACAGTCTTGCCGCCATGCTCTTCCGTAAACATACGGACATTTCCCCGGGGTACAAGCAGGAGTTCTCTTACATGCTTCTTTTCACTGTCAAGGGTAATATCAGCATTTATAATAGATAAAGGTTCCGTATCCTTAATAGGAAAATTCGATTTAAATACCCTTAATTCCTGTTCTTGACTGAAATTTGAGGTTTGTTTTTTATCTGTATTTAAATATAAATCAATAGTGCCATTAAGATAACTTGAACGGTATGTTTTAAGAGTGAACTCTGCTGTTTCCTGTTCTTTTGCAACTGGATTTCCCCTATTGATAATCAGCGCTTTTTCATTGTGTACATTTTTTTCATACTCTGTCTCCACACCTGCAAAATGCTGCATTTCTTCCCATGTCCGGAAAGCTCCTATTGATAAATAGCCAGGTGCCAATACCATCTGATCCCCCGATTCAAAACAGCCAGTTTCCTGCTGATAGTAAAATTGCCACCCATCCGGATTGGACTTCGCATTTTTGGGCCAGCAGAATCCAACCGGCTCGCCGTTATGATTGGCGAAAAACCAATTTTCGGTTATACCTGATAACTCCATGAACCCCAATTCTCTTATGTCAGAAAACTCGATTACTTCATTTTCCAACGGAAAATATGGCTGTTGCATTTCATAATATAGCGGCTGGCTGAAATATAGGTTCTCATATTTTTCATCCCCTTCGTTTGTCAATTCAGCCCATACTTTAACAAGGCCTTCACCATATAGGGATGTATACAATGATACAAGAATTCCTGTAAAAGCTTCAGACTTGAATACCAATTTGAAGTTGATGGCAGTGTCATCTGTGAACCACTCTGCTGCCACCGGCTTTGCCTTTGAAAATTCAGTTGAATAGGGTTTCCCAAGTCTAGGAGCAAAAAACGCAAAAGGCTGGTTAACACTTTCGTTCCTGCCAGCCGTTATTTTATAATCCAATTTTCGGATATTCACCTGGCAGATTCCATTGCAGATATGCCAATAATCCTTTGACTCTCCTCCGAACTTTTGACCAAAGCTTTTAAGGGGAATGCCCACCGAGCTGCTTGTAAAAGCGAGTTCACCCCCATTCTCCTTTGTTGCCAATATCGTCATTTCCGGCTGATAGAAGCCATATTTTTTCACAATGAAAGGCACCTTCAGCAGCTTACGCCCTTTTTTGTGAAGCTTTATTCGAAACTCCCGCTTTTGTAATTCGACAAGATCACTTACAGGAATTGAAAGGTGAAATACGGCGTCTTCTTCCAGGTTGTTCTCTACCTCAATTTCCAATTCAGCTTCCTGATTTATAAATCTGAGATTCCCTTTTGAACCGCCTGTAATTTTGGCTGGCTGCTTAGGCAGCAGACCCAGGCGCAATTCACACTCCTCACCATTTACCCACACCTTAATGTCTAATGAAGGATGTGTTTTCCAGACACTGGGCTCTTCCCCTTCATGCACTATGAATTGTCCGGTAATTACCGCGTCACTTTCAGCCATCATTTCATGCTCGAAAACAGCTTCGACTCTTCCCTGGTTATTCCCTTCAGCCTTAAAAGAAACAGGACTTTCCGTCTTATTTATGAGTGTGAGCTGGAAATTTTGGATTTCATTTTCGATTACTTCATGATGATCCATGGATAGTTCTAGAAGATAATCATTCGTTTCTATTAAACTGATTCCTCTGCCGGTTCTTTCAAATCTGATTCTTGCAGACTCTTCCCCGCTTTCCCATATATACTCGTAAAATGTAAAGCCGCTTTCTTTGATCCCATCTGGCTTCACGTCAATTTCTCTCATGCTGCTGCTATACCAATCAAGCTTTTCTAGCGCAGGTTTCAAAAGCTGTGTCTGGTGAACAGCCGGAATAAAATTCATTAAGTGTGTTGTATCATCTCTGTCTTCCCAGAAGAAACCGCATTTTTTGTAAAGCGGGACAGCTTTCACATTTCCTGGCCATGTATATAAGTCAAGGCGTGGCCAGCCCAATTCAATTGTTTTTTGCAGCGCTTTCTGCACAAGCATTTTTCCTATTTTCCGTCCATGGTAATCCGGCCTTACATTTAAAAGAGGTATATATAAGGAACCCGTATCTTCTTTATATTCCGATAACCCGCAATAGCCTACGACCTCTTCACCATCCAGGGCTAAGTATAAAGTAATATTGCCATTATTCGCTTCCTTCGTTTTCACTTGTTCTTCAGTCATTACACTGGTATCTCCGCCCCAGCTGTCTCTGCTCAAGTTCCACATTTTTGCGATTCCTGCCGCAAAGCTCTCATGATACTCTGCAATGACTATTTTGTCTGTACTTTGAATCATACCTTTGTCCTCCTGACTAGGTTACGTCTTGTCTACCCTTCTCAATTCCTTTTCCTGCAATGATAACCATAACCATTTGCCTCTCCTCCTTTTGGTATTTTTCGGAATGTTTTTCCATTCCTTCTTAATCGTATTATCAGAGTATGTGATTGTAAATATAATTTTGAATTTCCCGTATAAATTTTATACAAAAAAACGCCTTGCTTTTAGTGAGCAAGGCGCATACATTTTAAAATTGAATTTTTCTTAAAGCTTCCATAGAAGCGGTCATATAAGAGATCATTTTATTCAAATCATCTATTTGCTCTTCATGAATAAGACGGTTAAAAGAGATGACGGTTTCTGTTTCGGCCAGGGCATTTTCAGGGTTGTATTTCACGGTCTGTTCGACCTTCCGTCCGATGCCCCAGATATGACGCAGAACTTCACGGATTTCCAGAAACACTTGGGAATCTTTTGGATGTTTAATTGTAAATTTCACATAAATCCGGCAGCCTGCCAGCTTCTCAGATTTCACTTGAGGCAATAGCTCAGCTGCGAGATTATCCAGTCCCGCTTCCATTGTAAAGGTACAGAAAATCTCCGCCAATCCTTTTGCAATATCTGTGAAAGTAATGTCATACCTCCTGCTCATTTTAGCTGAGTTTAAAATATCATTTCGATCAACAATTCTTATTTCACCGTCCAGATCCCGGTCATAAAATCCGCCTTCCATTACAACCTTCATATTCTCAAAGGCCGTTGGGTCAAACATGGGCTAATCCCCCTTAAAATAGGCCGACAGCATTCCCATCTTCATCTACATCCATGTTCATGGCTGCAGGGGCTTTAGGCAATCCAGGCATAGTCATCACATCACCGGTGAGTGCTACAATGAATCCTGCACCAATGGATGGCTTCAGCTCACGTATAGTAATGGTAAAATCTGATGGCCTTCCAAGCTTTGAAGGATCATCAGATAATGAATATTGTGTTTTAGCCATACAAACCGGCAGGACGCCCCAGCCAAAGTTTTCAAAGTCTCTTATCTGCTTTTTGGCTTTGGTTGAGTATTCCACTTTACTTGCGCCATAAACCGTCTGGGCTACTGTTAGAATTTTCTCCTCAAGAGGCAAAGATAAATCATAAAGGTGGCTGAACTTCGCTGTTTTTTCATCCAAAATTCCCAGGAGCTTCTCGGCCAGCTCAATTCCTCCCTGCCCGCCTTTTTCCCAAACCTCTGTCAGTGCCACTGGCATGCCGGCCTCATTGCAAAGATCTGTGAGGACCGCAATCTCATTCTCGCTATCGGAAATAAACCGGTTAATGGCCACTACATACGGAAGCCCAAAGCTTTCAATTGTTTCAATATGCTTTTTTAAATTAGCGAAGCCTCTCGTGAGTGCTTCAGTATCTTCCTTGCCCAATTCAGCTTTTGACAAACCGCCATGCATTTTTAGAGCACGGATTGTAGCTACAATAACCACTGCTTCAGGGTCAATGCCTTCGGTTCTGGCTTTAATATTTAAAAACTTTTCAGCACCAAGATCCGCGCCAAAACCGGCTTCTGTCACTACATAGTCAGCCAGCTTGGAGGCAGCGGCAGTTGCAATCACACTGTTGCAGCCATGAGCAATATTGGCAAACGGGCCGCCATGAACCAATGCCGGTGTATGTTCAATAGTCTGCACCAGATTCGGTTTGACCGATTCTTTAAGAAGCAAGGTAAGAGCACCTTCAACTCCAAGATCGGCCACTGTTACCGGCTGTTTATCATAATTATAGGCTATAACCATTTTTCCTAGTCTTTCCTTCAGGTTCTGAAGGTCAGATGCAAGGCATAAGACGGCCATAATCTCTGAAGCAACGGTGATATCAAATCCATCTTCCCTCGGAACACCTTGTACAGGCCCTCCAAGGCCAATGACGATTTTTCTTAATGCGCGGTCGTTCAAATCCAAGGCACGCTTCCATACAATCCTTCTCTGGTCAATATTTAACAGATTCCCCTGCTGGAGGTGATTATCAATCAGGGCAGCCAAGGCATTATTGGCAGTAGTGATTGCGTGAAGATCACCGGTAAAATGCAGATTGATGTCTTCCATCGGCAGAACCTGTGAATACCCTCCGCCGGTTGCTCCGCCCTTAATTCCCATTGTTGGCCCCAGAGAAGGTTCCCTCATTGCGACCATAGCTTTTTTGCCAAGTCTGTTAAAAGCATCGGCAAGACCGACTGTTACTGTGGATTTACCTTCTCCTGCAGGTGTCGGATTAATGGAAGTGACAAGAATTATTTTTCCGCTTTCTTTCGTGCTTAATTTTTTTAAGGTGTCTGCGGATAATTTTGCTTTATACTTGCCGAAAAGCTCCAGATCATCCTCTAAGAGTCCGATTTTTTCAGCTATTTCCGCAATGGGCTTCATTGCAGATGCCTGGGCAATTTCAATGTCTGATTTCACAATCGGTTTCACATTCATTTTTATCCCCCTAGAATCCAATATGTATAGGTTCCTTACAGCTATATTGTACCACCCCTGAATCGAAATATTGTCATTTACTTTTGATATTTTCGCATTTTCACACAGTAAAGCATTGATACAATTTTGAATCGTCTTTATAATAAGTTTAATTGAATTTTTGCACAGGGAGATGATCACTTGCCAATAAAAATTCCTAAGCTGCTTCCTGCAAGGGAGATTTTAGAGGAAGAAAATATATTTATCATGGATGAGGACCGTGCCAAACAGCAGGATATTCGCCCATTAAATATCCTCATCCTGAATTTAATGCCTGAAAAAGAAAAAACCGAAGCACACCTATTAAGACTCCTTGGAAATACACCTTTACAGGTGAACATCTCGTTTTTAAAAACTGCCACACATCAATCAAAAAACACCAGTCCTATGCATCTCGAACAATTCTATACGACGTTTGAGCAGGTTCGAAACCGCAAATTTGACGGGATGATCATAACTGGAGCACCTGTAGAGCTTCTCAACTTTAAAGAAGTGGATTATTGGGAGGAACTAACCGTAATAATGGAGTGGACGAAAACGAATGTTACTTCCACCCTGCATATATGCTGGGGAGCACAGGCTGCGTTATTTTATCACTTTGGAATCGGAAAATATGAGCTGCCTGAAAAATGCTCAGGTGTTTATCTTCATGAAGTCCATGACAGAAGCGAAAAATTATTGAGAGGATTCGACGATATCTACTTTGCTCCGCATTCGCGCCATACGGATGTTTATACAGAGCAATTGCTGAAACACCCGGAAGTCAAGCTTCTGTCATCATCTGAGGAAGCGGGTCCTTTCATCATGAGTGCGAACGGCGGAAGACAAATCATGGTAACAGGACACCTGGAATATGAAGCAGGCACACTTGCAGAAGAATACACAAGAGACAGAACCAGAGGCCTGCAGGTTCCCGTGCCAAAACATTATTTCCCGAATGATGATCCTGGCAGAACCCCCCATAATAAATGGCGGTCACATGCCCATTTAATGTTTTCCAACTGGCTGAACTACTATGTTTACCAGGAAACTCCTTACGAGTGGGATTAATAGTGCAGTGAACGGATAACTTAATTTGCAGCAAAAAGCATGAAAAAAGCCGGTTTATATCAGAGGTTACCCCTCTCAAAAACCGGCTTTTCCTTAAAATAAGAAAGTATAAAATTTTGAACTTCGATTACTGTCCAGCTCCAGTGCCTACCCCCTCGAGGTCACAAGCCGCCCCTCCCAAAAAGGCAAAGAACGCCTTTCCGGAAGGCTCGTCTTGTGCTGGTCGGGGGTGAGCAAGGCGCTTCCGCTTTTCCTTATGATTGCTGAGCATAATACACTTCTTCAAATGGCTGAACTACTACAAAACCGTCACCTGAAAACTTCATTTGGATCGACTCTCCGCTTCCTCTTCCAAGGAATGTTTTAAATGAGATATCTGTCACAAATTCCGGCTGCAGTGTACCTGACCATGCAACTGTCGCATTCGGATCGGTATATACCGGATTATCAGGAGTAACCAAAAGTGTCAGCGGCTCATAGTGAGAAGTGATAGCCACCATTCCTGTTCCTTCTAAACGGACATTGAACAAACCTCCTGCAAGCATGCCCGCCATCCTCTTCATTAACTTAATATCCCAGCTGATGGAAGGCTCGAATGCAAGCAGATCATTTCCATTTACAAAGATGGCATCTCCATCGAGATTCAGAATTGAAATTTTCTTCCCCTGGTCTGCAAGGTACAGCTTTCCGTTTCCCGTAGCTTTCATTAAAGCTGTGCCTTCTCCAGTGAGTGCCTTTTTGAACATTTTTCCTAAGCCATGCTCGAGTATCCCTTCGCGCTCAAACTTAATTTGGCCGCGGTAGGAGACCATCCCGCCTGCTTTAGCCCAAACCTGGCTGGTTAAATTAATTTCGAGCATCCTTGGTGTTTCAAGTTCAAATAATCCTTCTCCTTTATCCTGCTGTTTCGTCTGATTTACAAACTCTTCAATTGAATATCTGCTCATTCTTTCCCCATCCCTTCATTTTTCTTGTTTTCAAGCATAAAGATCCACATAAAAGATAATGATTGCTTTAGCTCATCTGTCAGCGAGCCTTTTGAAAGCTGGTCTGATGCTTTTTTATAAACACCCAGTTCATCAATCTTTGACCATCCGTTCTCTTTTGCAAGGCGTTCAAATTCCCACGGCATCATGGTATTGCAGATAACTTTTTCCTTATAGAGCCTGCCGTAGCTGTTAGCCCGGGGTGCAGCTGTTGGACCAAGAATGCCTATACACGCCCTTCCGCCCGGCTTAACAGTTCGCCGAATTTCTTTTATTACATCCAGCGGGCTCTCTGTCCATTCCAATGAATTGATGGCAAGGACCGCATCAAGCGCATTCTCTTCAAGGGAAAGATCTGAAATGTCTTCTTTCTTAAATACCGCACCAGTTTTTTCGTTCAATTTTTCTGCTTTATGTATCATCTCTTCAGAGACATCAATCCCGATAACCTTATAGCCAGCCAAAGCAAGTTTGTATGAACCATACCCATCTCCGCATCCAAGGTCACATACGGCAGATCCCTTTTTGACATGCTTTTCGAAGAAGGAGATGATATCCTTTCGGCTCCCTTCCTCCCACATTGACGCGCTTTTTGCATTCCATGATTCCGAATTTTCATCCCAAAGCTTCTCTGCTTCTGCAGACCAGTTAAAAGTGCTCATCATATCCCCCCGTGTATGCATACGATTGTTCATAAAAAAAGTTTCCAATATTTTAAATTCGCTAAGATTATCAGAAATACCTCTGATTATAAAATGTTAAAAAAGTCAACAATATTGATAGAAAATGAATAAGGAGAGTTTTGTATGGACGGCGAACAGCTGACAGCAGTCTACAGAAACAACAATGATGAGATTATTTCATTCCAGACTTCTGGAGGACGGATCATTTCTTATCGGAAAGCACTATTGGAGGCTGAAGAAGGCTTGATTGAGGGTATTCAAATTTATGAAGACGAAGATGGTTCTATGTATCTAAATCCTTCCTATGCGTCATCTTTTGATGATTTTCCCAGCTTCTATTAAAACAGTGCCAGTACATGAAAAAACCTGACGCAAAGCAGTCAGGTTTTTACTGTTCTTCTTCATTTTTACGCTGGATTTCCCTCAGCACTCCAATGCGGCTTTCATCTTCTTCAAAAAACTGAACCAAGTCGCCAACCCTGTCGATGGCATCCCAGCTCAGGTGATGTTCAATACCTTCCACATCTTCATAAATATTTTCTTCTTTAACTCCAATAATACGCAGGAGCTGTTCTAAAAGTTCATGCCGATATACAAGCCTCTTGCCGATTTTTTTTCCTTTTGGCGTTAAAATAAGCCCTCGGTATTTTTCATAAACAAGATACTCATCCTTATCAAGTTTCTGAACCATTTTTGTCACAGAAGATGGATGTACAGAGAGAGCCTCGGCAATATCAGAAACTCTGGCATATCCTTTGTCCTCGATTAACATATATATTTGTTCAATGTAATCTTCCATACTTGGTGTTGGCATTACGCAACCTCCTGCCAATTAGAAAAGCGCAAGCGCCTTGCCCACCCCCGACAAGCACAAGACAAGCCTCTCAGAAAGGCGTTCTTTGCCTTTTTGGGAGGATTGGCTTGTGACCTCGAGGGGGTAGGCGCTGGAGCTAGACAGTTCTCAAAATTCAAAGATACAAATTCAGATATTATTAGAAAAGCGCAAGCGCCTGCCTTTCGGCGACCTGCTTATGACAAGCGCTGGCAGAAGGCGTTCTTTGCCTTCAGAAGCGATTGGCTTAAGACCTCGAGCCGATGGCGCTCGGAGCTAGACAACTATTTTAGAAAAGCGCAGAGCGCATGTTCACTTTATATCTTTAATAAATATATATAAGACTTTAACGATTTTACTACAGTTGGAAAATGGAGACAAGGAAATACACTGCAGCAGGCAAATTTAGGTCTTTTGCGGGAAGAGAAATTTGACTCTGTTCTCCTGGCGGTCCCAGGTTAATTTAGCTGAAAATGTTTTATCCTTTCCTTTGCTTGTAAAACCTTCAACTAATTCTGTTTCCCCATCCTTTAATAGCTGTTTAAGCAGTTTTTGAGTCATCGTCTTTCCCATAATGCTTTTGGAAATAGTGAAAGTGCATTTTGTTTTATTATAATTGGAGCAGCCATAAAAGCTCCCCTTATCAACCACTTTACCATCACACAGCATGCATTTGCCCAGATTGGCTGCCCTTTTTTGCTTGAATTTCCCAGGCGTGAACCCCTCTTTATCTTCCTCAGAAAATGTCCACTTTCCCGCATGTTCAATGGAGGCGGAAATCAAATGGCCAACCATTTTATTGGTTTGCTCCATGAATTGTTTTGGGGATGCCTGACCATCCGAAATATCCTTCAGCCGCTGTTCCCATTTGGCCGTCATTTCTGGAGAAGCCAGTATTTCTGTGCCTATTGCCTCTATCAGGATTTTTGCTTTTGAGTTTGCATATACAAGATTCTTCTTTATATCAATGTATTTGCGCTCCTTCAGCATTGTGATGATTCCCGCCCTTGTGGCTTCCGTTCCAAGGCCTTCCGTCTTCATCAGGACCTTTTCAAGTTCCTTATCTTCGATTTGCTTCCCGGCCGTTTTCATCAGTGTAATCAGCTGGCCTTCAGTATACCTTTTTGGCGGCTGGGTTTTGCTTTCTTTAACATCCGCCTTTAACACTGTACCTTGATCACCCGCCTGCAATAAAGGCAGAATCGGTTCCTTTTCCTTCTCCTGCTGCGGAATCACTTTTCTCCAGCCTTCTTCAAGCTGTACTTTTCCCTTGGATAAAAACAAAGCTCTTCCATCTGCAAGGGTTTTAATAGTTGTATATTCTGTTACAGCTTTTCCATAATGTGCAGCTATTAAGCTCCTTACGATCAGGTCATAGAGAATTTTTTCATCCGAAGATAATCTTACCAGGTCGGGCACCTGTTCGGTCGGAATAATGGCATAGTGATCAGTTACCTTTTTATCATTGACATACCGTTTATTCTGCAAAATTGAGCTTGAAGGCAGAGGGAAAAGTTCCTTATACTCATCTTTTGTTTCCATTTTTCTGAGGATCTCTGGAAACATTTCCGCTTCTCCTTCTGTTACGTGCCTGGAATCTGAACGAGGATATGATACGATTCCTTTTTGATAAAGCTTCTGCAATACATCAAGTGTTTTTTTAGGCGGGAATTTGAATCTGCGGTTTGCTTCTGCCTGCAGTGCAGAAAGGTTATAAAGCATCGGCGGCAGGAATTCTTTTTTTTCGGCCTGCACATCTTCTACCTGTGCATCTTTGTCCCTGCAGAATGCCGCAATCTTTTCGGCAAGCTCTTTCGTCTTAATTCTTGATTCCCCATCTTTTTCCCACTTGCCGGTATATTTTTTCCCGTTTACTTTAAACTGTGCAGTTACCTCCCAGAAAGGTTCGGAAACAAAATTCTGGATTTCCTGTTCTCTTTTTACGATTAAAGCTAAAGTGGGAGTCTGAACCCTTCCTACTGAAAAAACATCCGAGAAACCTTTCTGCTGCAGAAGAAGACTGTATAAACGCGAAGCATTCATGCCAACGATCCAGTCGGCACATGCTCTCGTATAGGCTTCATAATATAAGTTCCTTGTGTCACTTTCATCCAGCAGGGCAAGAAACCCTTCCTTTATGGCTTTAGGAGTCAAGGAAGAGATCCAGAGTCTTTTCATGGGCACTACGGTACCGGTAAGCCTTAGAATATTCCGGATGATAAGCTCGCCTTCTCTCCCTGCATCACCAGCATGGATAATTTCTGTTAAATTAGGATTAGAAGAAAGCTGTTTGATTATATTAAATTGTTTTGCTTTATCCTTTGTCACTTCATATTGAAATTGCTCCGGAATTATGGGCAATGTATCCAATGACCATTTTTTCCAATCCTTATTGTATTTTTCAGGGGCAGACAGCTGGCATAGGTGGCCTATAGCCCAGGTAACATGAGCCCCTTGGGGAAATATATCGTTCGGAAGGATCTCAATATATCCCTGGTGTTTCTTCATTTTAAAAATAGAAGCCAGCGTCATACCCTGATCGGGTTTTTCCGCGATTATCAGTTTCATACTTTAGCTCCCTTTGCATTGTAGAACAAATTGTAGACATCTATTTTAATATTAACCTAAAAATTTAGCAAAGGGAGTTAAAATACCTATATAGTTATGAAATTTTTAAAACAATCGTGTTCCGCTAAGAAAAACAAAAGAAGAACCCCCTCACAGGATTCTCCTCCACTACTTATCTTTTTAGAATAAAGCTTGTTTGTGCGGGTACTTCAATTGTTTTTGACTGATATATCTTTAGGGTTCTTATCCCTGCCTGTTTTCCGTCTGCAAGCAAATGCCAAGGGCCCTTGCCTGGAAGTGATATTTTGGCTGGTTCTGTATTTGCATTATAGATTACAACAATCTCTTTCGCTCTATCTTTTAGGCCATTTGCATCCAGTCTGTAAGCCACCGTATTATCTGGGGCATCTATAAAATCAAGCTTTGATTGAATATCCTCAGCTGTTGTCATTCTAAACGATTTATAATGCTTTCTGAGCTTAATCAGACCTTTAAAATAGTCTACTTCCCCGCTGAATTCAGTTCGGCGGTCCCAGTCTAACTGATTTACACTGTCAGGGGATTTATAGCTGTTGTGATCCCCGTATTTTGTCCGCATGAATTCCTGGCCTGCATGAACAAAGCTGACTCCTTGGGATGTCAGTATAATGGAAGAAGCCAATTTATGCATTTTCTTTCTTGATTCTTCATCTGCATCTGGATTGGTCAGTTCAAGCTTATCCCAAAGAGTGTGGTTATCATGTGCCTCAGCATACGTAACCGCCTGTTCAGGATCTTTGTATGTGGCCATTGTGCCCGGATAATCCAATCCTGCTGCAATTCCTTGCTGAACAAAGTTTTCCATGCCCTGTTTGCCATTTACAAAACCTTTATCCAGTTCATCAAACACACTGCCTTTTAAACCATCCCGGATGCCATCGTTGAAATGGCCAATGCCAGGCATATCTTCGGCATTTTTCTGATTGGCCTTTCTTTCAGCTGCCAGTGGTGTGTTTAAATCCCATCCCTCCCCAATGATAATGATAGTAGGATCAATTTTATCCAATGTCTTTCTTACTTTATTCATTGTTTCAGTGTCATGAATGCCCATCAGATCAAAGCGGAATCCATCAAGATTATATTCCTCAGCCCAATAGGCAACAGAGTCGACAATAAATTTCTGCACCATTTTTCTTTCCGAAGCTGTATCATTGCCGACTCCTGTGCCATTGGCAAGTGTTCCATCTTCGTTATAGCGGAAATAGTAGCCTGGAACAAGCTTATGGAAACTGGATTCATTCACTGCAAACACATGATTATACACAACATCCATTACAACCCGCAGCTGCTCATTATGGTACTCCTGAATCATTGTCTTCAATTCTATAATTCTTGCAGCTGGATCATAAGGATCAGTAGAATACGAGCCTTCCGGCACATTATAATTTTTTGGATCATAGCCCCAGTTATATTGTGGTTCGTCCAGTTTTGTTTCATCAACCGTCCGGTAGTCATAAATCGGAAGGAACTGAACATGTGTGACTCCAAGATCTTTTATATGATTTAAACCTGTTTTTTCTCCTTTAGAATTTAAGGTGCTTTTCTCAGCAGCCCCAAGGAACTTCCCCTTATGCTTAATGCCGCTGTCCTCATGAATCGAAAGGTCCCGTACATGAACTTCATAAATGATGGAGTCCTCTGGATTCTTTAACTTCGGCTTCTGTTTATTCCACTTTTTAGGGTCGGTTGTATCCAGATCCATCACAACGCCCCTGTCGCCATTCACTGTTACAGCCCGGACATAGGGATCAGTCGCTTCTGTCCATTCCCCTCCGATTTTGACTTTATAATTGTAAATCAGCCCATTTTGATCCCCTTTTAGAACAGTTGTCCAGGTTCCTTTTTCACCTCTTTTAAGAGGAAGTTCATCAGCGGTCTGATCATCCCAGCTGTCATAAAGGACTATGGATGCTTCACTTGCTGTAGGGGCCCAAAGCCTGAAAGAGGTTTGATTTTTCGTATACTGGTTTCCCAGCTTCCCATCATAATAGAAAGCATCATCAAATTCCTTTGATCTGACAATATCCCCAATCTTCACCTCTGCCTCTCCAAATGAAACTGCAGTGATTTTATATGATTGCCTGAAATCTAGTTTATCTTCTGTTATCACTCTTACTTTATTTGTAAAATCATTTTCCTCGTCCCCGTCATAAGGGACAACTTCTTTAATATCGGCATTGTCAATTTCAATTATGGATTCCCAATCCCTCCACTGGAAAGGGAAATTGGTTTCAAGCGTAATCTGATTAAAAGTATCCATAGAAGCATTCACTATTTTTGGAACTTTTTCAATATAGGCTGGATTGTAATAAATTCTTTCTGTTCCCTGAACAATCCATACTTCTGCATTCCCATTTTCATCGAACTTTGTAATAAAGCGATCACCAAATTCCTTGCCGACCCAATCATTTCCTTCCATGCTCTTCCTGACTATAAATCCGGCCTTTTTCATACCTTCCGGATTTTCAAGCTCAAATTCAGCAACTTTCCCAAAATCATCTTCTGCTGTAAAATCAACTCTTTTGCCATCCTTGCCTTCTGGCCATGTCCATAAATTCCAGCCTTCATAATTTCCGTCATATCGAAAGTAGTGGAGTTTTACCTTCACCCGTTCAAATGCTGGAAAGTCCCTATACTCACCATCAGGCGGTGATGTATATGTATGTTCATCGCCTGCTTTCACCCATACTTCATCATATCCGCCTTGTACATTAATGAATCGGTCCCCTCCATCTTTCTCCCAGCTGTCAGTGCGGACAATAAATCCAACTTCATTATGGATACCTTGCAGCACAACCTCTGCAGTAAGTCCAAACTCATCTTCACCAGTGAATTCAAAAACCTGTCCCTCGCCATCTTTAGGCCATACCCACAAATTCCAATCCTTCATTTCGCCCTCTTCAGGCTGATAATGGATGGTGACTGCTGTAGTCTGACCGGCCCCTTGTGTCGTTTTTTCGGCCGATGCAATCGTTTGCATAAATGGGGATAAAAAATTAGATGCCGCCATTATTATAGCTGCGGCCAGAAAAATAAACTGTTTATACCCTTTCAACCTAAGTCCTCCTTTATAAATTGTTTAAAGATTCCTGCAATTATATATTAATCCATAAAGGAAAGCGTTTGCATAAGGCGGAAGACTCTGTGATTTTTTAACTATTAAACCTGTTCAAAAAAAATCGGCTTTTGCCGATCATTCTTTTAGATAGCGCTTTATTGTCAGATTTTTTTGGATGTACCATTTATTTTCTGTGACAATGTTGGAAACCGTCAAAATCATGGATGGTATTTTCTCAACATTAAAAACTATGATGCCTAATTGGTCATTCATAATAATAAAAGACTCTCCATGCGAGTATAGAGGGAGGTCCTTGCCAAGCTGCAGGATTGAGCTGATGATGGCCTGCTTCTCTTCCGCTTCTATTTGGATGTTGGGTGAAAACCTCAAGATCCAATCTTGATTCTCAATGGAAAACCGATACATTTTCCTCACCCTTTGGCAACAAGATAATTATTAATTAATATGAGAAAATCTATAATTTATGTTATCAAATCACTGGGTAAACATAGCAATACACTCTCAATTAAACAAAAGTTAAAATATTTAAAATATTTTAATGTTTTTTGTAAAAAAGCGTTTCAATTCCTTGACGGAAAGTGCCCATTCGTGTATATTATAATCATCATTTAACAGAATATATTTCCGTTATTAGATAAAAATATCTGCTCTATGTTTTGTTAGGTGGTAATATTCATCTAAGGCACAAGATGTGTCTTGACAGGCTTAGGAGGAAAAGTAAACATGCAAAACGGTAAAGTAAAATGGTTCAACAATGAAAAAGGTTTCGGTTTCATCGAAGTTGAAGGCGGAGACGATGTATTCGTACACTTCACTGCTATCCAAGGTGATGGTTTTAAATCTTTAGAAGAAGGCCAGGAAGTTTCTTTTGAAATCGTTGAAGGAAACCGCGGACCTCAAGCTGCAAACGTTGTAAAACTATAATTCAAATATAACGATTATAAGGCTGGCATCTGCCAGCCTTTTATTTTCGTCCCGTATTTATGAAAGCTTGCTGCCAATTGATTTAATTTTCTCACCTACCGTGCACTCTTTAATGCAAAATCGATGGGCATATCTGCGCCCTCTATCCTCTTTATGATGTTTATGAAGAAAGCAGTCTTTGCAGTAACTGATCATCAGCTCCTCCACTTCATTAATAATTTCCTTTCTGCTCAAACGATTCACGCCTTCCTTATACCCGATTATATTATCTGCATTTTGCTGTTAATAAACTTCCCCTGCAGTGCCTGACCGGCCAATTTATCTGCTTCTTTATTTTCATTGCGCGGAATGGGTCTATATCTTGGCAGAATACCAAGCTTTTTAATTTTTTCTTCAATTCGGTCAAGCCAGCGGTTTAAATTTTCTTCATAACATGGCCATTCCCCTTCAAGCTGTTTCAATACTACCTGGGAATCCCCTTTGAATTCACAAGTCATATGATGAACGCCCATTTCTTCGAGCAGGTTGAGAGTGTAATAAATGGCCGCATATTCTGCCTCATTATTATTATCCATCTCATCAAAGAGCTCATTTGCCCGCACACGGTACTTTTTTTTGCCTTGTTTAAAATATATTACCGCACCGAGGCCAGCCTGACTGGTTTCTTTATTAAATCCGCCATCAAAAAATACGGTAATATCGTGGGGATCCTCTTCCACTTCCATTAGAAGCTTTCTCAATTCCTTTGTGCTCCATGAGGTGCCAGCTTCATCATAATAAATTACTTCTTTGCCCTTCCCTGATTTTTCAATATCTTCTCCAGCCTGCAATGCCGATTCACCGTCAATCCAATCTGAAGTAAATAATATATCCTCAGTTCCTTTAAGTTTATATTTCCATTCCAATTTATATTTCATTAAGGTCAGCCTTTCTGTACTTTATTAGCTGGTCATCATTATTAGAACTGTTTGCAATAGTTGAACTTATTATACTTTACTCAGTTTATTACTAACTGAGTATATTTCAAGGTATAATGGTCAATGACAATTTTATATCTCCTGCGGTTCGCAAACTCCCGCATTAACAAAACTAGGAGGAATATGATGTTTAATGAATGGTTTGGATTGCTCTTTGCAATTATTAATTTCACATTAGTTTTGGCTATGTACCGCCTGTTCGGAAAGACTGGTTTATTCGTGTGGATTGGCTTCTCAACTGTCATGGCCAATCTTCAAGTGGTAAAAACCATTGAAATGTTCGGCCTGACGGCTACTTTAGGAAACGCTATGTACGGTACCGCTTTTCTCGTTACGGATATCCTAAATGAAAAGTACGGAAAAGAAGAAGCAAAAAAAGCTGTATGGCTTGGTTTCTTTACTCTTCTGTCCATGACTCTCATCATGCAGATGGTATTATTATTTAAACCGCATGAAACAGATTTTGCACAGGAACCCCTCAGCACTCTTTTTTCGATTCTGCCGCGGATTGCTGCCGGAAGCCTCGCTGCCTATTTAGTTAGCCAATTTACGGATGTTTATATCTTTACCTATTTAAAAAAGAAATTTCCAAACGATGGCCAATTTTGGATCAGAAATAATGGCAGCACCATGATCAGCCAGCTATTGGATACCCTTGTTTTTACAAGCATTGCCTTCCTCGGTGTATTTCCAATGGAGGAATGGATTCAAATATTCATCACGACTTATTTGCTGAAATTTATAGTAGCTATACTTGATACCCCGTTTGGCTATATTGCTAAACGTTTTCCAGTAAAAGATTAGGATGCCGTTTTGGTATCCTTTTTTTATCGCAGTCTAACGGGCAGTAGGCTCCCCCCAATTAAGACTCAGAGGTATCAATGGAGGATAAGTGGGGGATCCAACTGCCCGTAAAGGCCCGATTGGTTCAACTAACAATCAGTGGGGGATAAAGCCCCCCCACTGATTGAAGTTTCACTTTATCGATTATTTTTATGATAAACTACATTTAGTTTACCCTATTATGCTGTTAAAATCAGGAGGCTGTTTAATTGATTGAAGTATATATCGATGGAGCAAGTGCCGGAAACCCAGGTCCCAGCGGTGCAGGCATATTCATTAAAAATAATGGCCAAGTCGAACGCTATTCCATTGCTTTGGGGAATATGGAAAATCACGAAGCCGAATACCGTGCATTTATTCATGCGCTGAAAATATGTATAGAAAAGGGATACAAAACAGTTTCTTTTCGAACGGATTCACAGCTCGTTAACCGGGCCGTTGAAAAGGAATTCGTTAAAAATAAAAAGTTTGCTCCCTTGCTTGAAAATGCTTTGGAGCTTACAAGACAATTTGATTTGTTTTTTATGAAGTGGGTGCCCAGTTCCGAAAACAAAGGAGCAGATGAATTGGCCAGAGCTGCCATTCGCAAAAATAGAACGAAAGGTCAAAAAGATAATGAATAGATCGGTTATATTTGCAGATGTAAGCCTTTTGCTGGTAGCCTTTGTGTGGGGAACCACCTTTGTGCTTGTACAAAACGCCATTGCTTTTCTTGAACCATTTTCTTTTAATGGCGTACGCTTTTTCATGGCCGCTTTCTTGCTGGGAGGGTGGCTTGTGATTTTTGAGAGAGAACAATTAAAGGAAATAGACAAAAAGCTTTTGATTTCCGGAGTTATTATGGGCTTGTTTTTATTTATAGGCTATGCTTTCCAGACAATCGGCCTGCTTTACACAACATCTTCAAAAGCTGGCTTTATTACGGGGTTAAGTGTAGTAATGGTCCCAGTCTTTTCTTTTATGCTTTTAAAAAACAAGCCAGGATTCAATGCCATTATAGGTGTATCAATTGCAACGGCGGGATTGTATTTGCTTACAATGACCGATAAAGTCTCGCTAAATATCGGTGATGCATATGTATTAATTTGTGCTGTCGGTTTTGCACTTCATATTATATTCACAGGGAAATACAGCAGTAAATATCCGGCCCTGCTATTAACGGTTATTCAAGTAGGTACAGTGGCATTACTATCAGTCATTTTTGCGTTTTTCACAGAAAATTGGCAGCAGGCATTTGAAACAGGAGTCTTATTTAAGACCAATGTGGTGACTGCTCTGATTGTAACTTCACTATTTGCTACCGCGATCGCATTTTTTGCACAGACGGCATTTCAAAAATATACAACACCAACAAGAGTAGCCCTGATCTTTGCCATGGAACCTGTGTTTGCAGCCGCTGCTGGATTTATGTGGGCGAATGAGAGACTTTCCTTTAGTGCCCTGACTGGCTGTCTGCTTATTTTCGCAGGAATGGTTTTTGCAGAAATTCCTGCTAAGAAAACCTTATCGATCTTTAGGAAAAAAGCAGCTTAATAAATTGAAAAGGCGTGTTCTCAATAAAGACACGCCTTTTAAATGATTGCTTTTTCTTTTACAAATTTTATTGCTTCCCGCCTGCTGGTAATATTCTTTGAAACCAATGTTTCAAGCAAAGATACGTAAAAACTGCCGTCAAAAGATTTCTGCGCTTTTAATGTAAGTTCTATTGCTGCATTGGCAAGCTCGTCAGAAGCATTGGTATAATTTTTGCCAAAGTAAATGAAGCCAACCGCGTCTTCCCGAAATTGAAAACCTTTACTTTGCAAAAAGTGCAAATACTCTTCAACTGTCTTCATTTTTACTTACCCTCTTCCCCTGCTCCCTCCTGCGTTCTCCTAAATCTTACTTGATTTTTCGACAATTATCTAGCTTTTTTCTGCATGAAGCAAGGGAGTTGTAAGCTCAATTAGCAAAAATTATTTCTTCTTAGTTAGAAGGTAGCCAAGTGTTCCGGTTAATACACCGAGGAGAGCTCCGCCCAATACTTCAGCAGGCTGGTGGCCGAGCATTTCCTTCAGTTTCTTTGGACCTTCCTCCTCAAACTTTACAGTTTCATCTTTGTGAATTTTATCAACCAGCTCACCCAGACTGTTTACCTTTAAGGTTAGCTCACCGGTCTGGCGCCTGATTCCCTGGGCATCATACATAACGATCAGGCCATAAACCAGCGACAAAGCAAAGTCGACCGTAGGCACTCCGCGCTTTAAAGCAATAAAAGTAGTTAAAGACGAAACACCTGCTGAATGGGAACTCGGCATGCCCCCTGTCTGGAAAAATAAATCCGGACGAAGTTCTCCCTTTTTCACATAATGGATGGGGATTTTCAGGCCCTGTGCCAGCCCTATACTTAAAAGAGCGATATAAACTCCCTTATTCATAACAACTCACCTCTTCTTTATTTTGAAGTATGCAGACTTTTATTATTCCTCCTTCAAATGCTAAATAGGCTTGTATTCATGGAGTAATTAAACCCAAAAAAGAAGAAAAATTCACCGCATCAGTTGCTAAATTGTACCCTCGATGGACATGATTAAAACCCGAAGACTTTAACAATAATAAGGTTATCAATGGAGGAATTGCTTACTGGGGAGGTGAATCACATGAGCAAAAATGGACATACAAACAGAGGAAAAAAAGCACCTGGCGTAAACCCTCAAGGATACGGGCAGGATGCTGAATTTTCAGAAGAGCCTAAAAGCAAACTGGAGAATGCAGCGAAGAAGAAGAATACTAAATAATGCTTGAATGGCCGCCTTGGGCGGCTTTTATGATTTATGGGGAATATTTGGTCTGAGAGGAACGCCATTTAAAAAACCCCAGGCAGCCGCCTGGAGCTTCTATTATGCATATTCCTTTTTAAAATCAAGAAATCTGTGAAGGCCGCGGAATTCAATTTCAGTGAATTTCTCAATGACCTTTTCCCGGTTCATTGTGAATTGCGCCAGGTCGAGAGGGCATTCAACTGGTACATCGCATTTTATTTCGGCGAGCTGTCTGCTCAAGTGCAGCATTTCAAGATCCTGTTCGATCTTGGTACGCTGTCCTTTTGTAAGCTGTTCCAGGTTTTCCAGCACCCCTTCAATATGCTCAAATTGCTGCAGCAGCTTCAGCGCTGTTTTTTCGCCAATCCCTTTTACTCCCGGATAATTATCACTTGTATCCCCCATGAAGGCTTTCAAGTCAATCATCTGCTTAGGTGTTATTCCCTTTTCTTCATAAAAGGTTTCCGTTGTATGCACAAGATAATTCCCGTAGCCTTTTTGCAGCAGAATGACAGAAATATTGTCATCCAGAAGCTGCAGGATATCCTGGTCGCCAGTAAGGATCAGGACTTCCGCTTCCTCGCTAGCTTTTCTTGCAATGGTACCAATGCAGTCATCAGCTTCATATCCTTCAAGGCCAATATTAGGCACGTCAAAAGCTTCCACGACTTCTTTTACTAGATCGAATTGAGGTACAAGTTCAATCGGAGCTTCAGGACGGTTTGCTTTATAGGCATCAAACATTTCCGTGCGGAAGGTTTTACTTCCCATATCCCAGCATACGGCCACATGAGTCGGATTAAAGGAAGAAACAGCCGTTAAAAAGTGTTTAACAAAGCCGTAAACTCCATTTGTAGGCATTCCTTTTGAATTTATCATAAATTGACCGGACATTGCTGTTGCAAAATATGCCCTGAACAGCAGAGCCATTCCATCAACAAGCAGCAGTGAAGGTTTCTTCTCGTTCATTTTTCCGCCTCCCGATTATAATCATAACAACTATTATAACATGCGTAACTCCCCATTTCTCTTGAAAAGTTTTACAGTATTAGTCCGTTTCCCTGATCAATTCAACTCCATGTTCTTCCAGCTCATAGTAAGCCGCAATTCTTGCCTTGCGGATATTATCATTTAAAGGATAGGCATATGTGGTTCCATCCTTAAAAGTAAAAATTAATTCATCATCAGACATAACACCCATTTTATTTATAACCGTTTGCCTTGCTTGCTGAATTTCCGACCACTCATAATGCTTCTCCTGCAAACTGAATAATGTGTTAAAATGTACACCTTTTTTATCGATATAGTGGTAATAATCAAAACTGAGAATCACTGTAGCCAGTGAAAATAAAAGTCCGGCTCCTACTATAACTTTTCCAATCCTGCCGATTTTTTCAGCGCTCTGCAGCCAAACTCCTGCAATGATAAAAACACCCATTGCTGCCAGTGCAATGCTAAATGTCAGATAAGCTGATTTCGGAGCTTCGAAAACCCAGGTCCCTTCAGGTTTATAGAATTGCGCCTGAAAAGGTGAAAGTAAAAATATAGGAATAAAGATTGCAGATAATATTAAAATGATGGCCGTTGTCACCAATATTTGGTTAATATCGGTTTTTTGTTTTTTGGTGATGGTGTAACCCGAAGTATTCATTTTTACCCTCCATTTTTTCAAAATATATTAAACCTTTTAAATTATATAATAATTCAAAAAGTAAAAAAATCCCTTTTTCAAAAAGGGATTTCACTATTTTTCGACAGTTTCTATTTTATTGCCGTCATAAGAGATCCAGTCACTGAAGCTTCCAGCATATAATTTAACATGTTTATAGCCAGCTTCCTTTAAAGCAAGAAAGTTAGGTGCCGCCGTCACGCCAGAGCCGCAATAAACAATTATAGGTTTATTTTTATCAATGTCTGCAAATCTATTTCCCTGTTCCTCAGCTTCTTTAAATCTCCCATTCTTATAGGTTTCAAGCCAAACTCTATTTATTGCTCCTGGAATATGGCCCGCTTTTTTATCTATTGGCTCCTCCAGCCCCAGGTATCTCTTTTCCTCTCTAGAATCGATTATTACAGCAATATCCTGATTAACGGTAAAGCTTTTAACTTCTTCGTATGAGGCAAGTATATCAGGCTGCAGATCGATTATAAAGTCAGCTGTCCCAAAGCTTTGAACCTTATTATTCAAAGGATAGTCGCTTTCAGCCCATTCTTTATATCCGCCGTTCAATACATAAACTTTTTCATGTCCCAAATACATGAGCAGCCACCAGAATCTTGCAGCAAAAGCCCCTTCTCCTCCATCATAGGCAATTACTGTGGTATCCCTGCTGATTCCAGCTTTCTCAAGTTCTTCTCTAAATTGAGAGGGATCTGGAAGCGGGTGCCTGCCCCCATGTTCTCTCACAGGGCCTGACAGATCCTTCTCTAAATCAAAATACACTGCATTGGGAATATGGCTGAGATTATATAAGCTGCGCCCTTCTTCAGGCGACCCAAGTTTAAAGCGGCAGTCGGCAATTCGGATATTGGGATCATCCAGTTTGGTTAAAACCCATTCCTTTTCTACTAGATACTTCATTTAAGGTTCTCCCCTTTTCTCTTTTCCATCAGGCGTATTATATGTTCCTTTGGTGTCCAGCAGTTAAATTGATAGTCAGGTTTCGTTTCATAGCCCAGTCTGCTGCAAAAATAAACCATTCCTTCTTTACGTCTTTCAGGCTGGAAGTTTACGCAGGTTGCACATGCATGAAAAGAATTCTTCCCCATAGCTCTCCCTTTTCTTTTCAGAAATAATTTTAAACTTTCAGCAGTTCCCAAAGCCATTCATTCAGTCCGGATATTTTGCCTTTTTCTTTAGGCATTGATTCACCGGCTATATAGAGTACTTCCCTTTCTGACTCGAGTGTCTCAGCTATTTGATTTGCTAAATGCTCCTGAATAAGACCCCCACGTTGTTTTGCATGGGCCAGGGCCTGATAAAAGCGGGTAATCTCATCCTCTTCCTTTAAACAAAAGAGACCTGTATACAAAAAGTCTCCGTTTAAATTACTTTGCTGAAGCAGCTGCCTTGAAATGAGGCAGGCTCTTGCCGCCTGAATTAGCAGCTTCTGTTTCTTAATTGTAAATTCCTCTTTTTTAGCCGCTTCACCTAGATTGCGGGAAAAGAGCTGGGTGTAATGCTGGAATAACTTATATCGTGAAAACTCTTTTTCCGCGATACTCCTTAGCCTATTTGAAAAGCCATCCTTATCCCTGTAGATGATGGGTGAGTATGCCCATTCGAATATACTTGGATTGGATTTGTGCATAAGGTCAAATGCTTTAAAAATATCCCAGCCGTGCGCATCATAAGGGGTATCTGCATCAATAACCTCTTTTGCACGTTCAAGGGAAAGATATGCTTTCAGATCCTTATGTTTAAAGATGAAGCGGATATCATAATCCGATTCCGCATCATCTGTCCCCCAGGCCCTGCTTCCTGCTTCACATGCAAAAAGGATGTCAATATTGTATTTTTCTTCAGCATCGGAAAGCCATTTTTCCATAAGAAAAGCAGCAACCTTTCAATACCTTTTATTCGTACTGTGCAATGTTCCTCTCAATTTCTTTCAGCTCTTCAATTGGGAAATCATCTTTTAAAGCAGCCGTAATTCCTTCATAATATTCATTGTTCTGTTCAATCAGCGAATTGAGCAGCCGCTCAAATTCAGCCGTCAGCAGGCTGCTGTAATGGAATTTTAGTCTGGTGCTTTCAGCTTGCAGGTAGCGGTCTGCAGGTTCCTGCAGGTTCTTCTCCAGTTCATCCGCTAACTGCTTGCGTTCATTCTTTTCAAAAAACGATTTTGGATTTTTAAAGTAGGATAGAGCTTTTTTAAATTGATTAGGGTCTTCATTGGAAAATGCTGAATCAAATTCAATACTTTCCATTTTTAATGTCTCATAAGAGCTAAAAGACAAATCACTGTTCACATTGGCGGCTTTTTTCGAAATAGTCTCCTGCTGCTGGCCGATCAGCTTGGATATATAGGATTCAAGCCTTAATGTTGTTGCGCGAAGCTCCTGGGCAAAATCAAATCCAAAGCTTGCAAGGAATTCGTCAAGTGCGATTTTAAGCATTTTCTTTAAGTTCCGGCCATCATCCTTCAGGACTGAAGGGTTGAAAGCCTCCTTAACAAAGTCAAAGTAACGCAGAAATACTCTTTGCTTGATGTAAAATACAAGCTCATCCGTTTCCTGTTCAAGCCTTTGGGACAGCAGTTCGGATTTTTGTCCACGGATAATCTCAGCAACCGTTTGATGCTCTTCCTCAAGCTGTTTCAGCTTTTCAAACCTGACTTCTTTATTTTCCTGTGAGGAAGAAATGTAAGACCTCAGCTGGGCTAATAGGCGCCTCCACTCTGTTTCTGCTGATGATATGGAAATATTCAGCAGGTCTTGATTAATAAAGGAGTAAAAGCTCTTTTCAAATGAGCTGATATTGGAAACTTCCTCTTTGCTGCTATCCAGCTTCTCTGCCAGAGCTTGAAGGCTTGAAATGCCAGACAGATGGGGCCGGCGGATTCCGTATTGCACCAGCTGCTCTTCAACGTATTCTAGTACCGAATCCTTTTCTTCTTCATTATTGGCAAGGTCGATTGCATTGACGATAAAGAACATTTTATCAAGGGAGAAGGTGTCCTTGACCCTTCCAAGCTGAATAAGAAACTCTCTATCGGCTTTCGAAAAGGCATGATTATAATAAGTTACAAAAAGGATTGCATCCGAGTTTTTTATATATTCAAATGCGACCCCGGTATGCCTCGCATTAATCGAATCTGCCCCAGGTGTGTCAACCAGGGTAATTCCCTGCCTTGTCAGTTCACAATCAAAGTAAACCTCTATAGTCTCAACGAAGCATGATTTTTCCTCATTGGCAACATAGTCCCGAAACTCTTCCAAATCAGCTTTTATGACTTTCCCAAGCTGATCTGTGAAGAAATTAAAACCTCTCATAAACGCATTAAGAAATGCAAAGTGTGTCTTTTCATTCGCATCGAAATCCTGGTTTTCCCCAGTGATCTTCTTAATCGCTGCAGCAGCATCGCCGAAGTTTCCTGCAGAATAATCAAAGACCTTCAATGAATGATTGATATCATTTAAGAGAGTCTGTGAATCCTTTACTTTTACAAGAACGGTTCCATGCTCATTTTCTGCCGTAACAGGCTTAATTTTGTTGATTGCGGCTGTCGTGGGATTTGGTGAAACAGGAAGCAGTTTATTCCCGATTAAAGCGTTGGCAAAGGAGGACTTCCCTGCACTAAATGCACCAAAAAGGGCAACTGTGAATTCTTTGCTCTCAAGCCTTGATGCTTTATCTGCCAAATCAGCTGCAAGCTTTCTGAAACCTGGGATATCTTTTACTGCATTAGCGGTGAATTGAAGCTTTTCAAGAACAGGCTGAACGGAAACCGCAGGAACAGTTTCCCCTGTCTGCTCTTCTTCAGCAGATTTTTCAGGTCTATTGTGCACCTTTTCCTCAATTTTATCTTCATGCAGGAAAACAACTTCAGCTTCATCGACATCTTCTGCTGCAAGCATTTTGGCTTGCTCTTGAAACTCATCATGAGCTAAGTCACCTGTCAGATAGACTTTCATCTCGGCAGATGCCTTAATTACTTTTTCATTGAGAGCTTTAATTGCACTAAGGGCTTCAGCATAGGCAGTAAGCTTGCGAATTTCATTGACCAGTACAGTTTGATCCTGACTGTTATTTTTTTCAAGCGCTTCCAGAAGTGCATTTTTCAAGAAAGCTGCGTTCTTTTTGGCAATTCTCTTTACAGCCTCTGCGGTGTCGTTTGTATACTGAAGAACATAATCTCCTGAAACCATGGCGCCGGATTTTACTGTTTCGGCTAAAACTGCTGATTCAAAGGAAAGCTTAAAGCTCTGAACTTGTGCCAGAATGTCTGAGTCATGGATATTATGCTGCTTGAACTGCTGTAAAAACAGCTCTTTTATATGCCACTCCAGCTGAGACTTAACCTTTTCGGAAAAATCCTGATAGAAGCGGTCAAGCCGCACTGACCTTTCCTGCTCCGTTTTCTGTTTGCTGAAAAATAGGCCAATTTTAAACGAAGGCTGGCACGACTCAAGGTAAGATTCTGCCAGTTCCCTCGTCTGGAAAGGCATTAAATAAGCGTTTTTTAAAATCTCATCTATCTTTCCGGTTAACTCAATATCTGCTTCATGTATGGAAGACTTTAGCTTATTCAACTGATACTCTAAATCTTGCAGCCTGTTTCCGAGCTGATCCCGTTCATCCTGATCTAATTCAGCCAATTTTTCTTCCCATTTATCTTTTTCAGCTGCATGGGCGTCTCCTAAAAATGCCAGATGATCCTCTGTTAGTTTCTTTAAAGAATTAAAAACGGATTGGGGCAAAAGCTCTTCACGGTTATCAATGCTGCTGTTAATAAAGTTCTGAAGTGCCTTAAAATCGTTTGCCTGGTGATTTTCGTCTTTTAACGTGGTGTAAAAAATCCGCGCAGGCTTTACTCCCCAGGATGCAAATGATTCCTTTACGCTTTCTTTAAATTGTTCAAAGCTGAGCTCTTCATCCCGATGTTTATCAATTTGATTGATAACAAGATAAACTTCTTTTCCTGCAGCCGTCAGTTCTTTTGTAAAAAGAAAATTTAATTCCGACTGGACATGGTTATAATCCATAACATAAAAAATGAGGTCAGCCAAATGAAGAGCAGATTCAGTAGCAATTCTATGCGCATCATCTGTAGAATCGATTCCAGGTGTATCCATAATTACTGCCTTCTTGGGCAAACTGGTGGCAGAATGGCTTATTTCAATGGAATGAATTGAATCGCCGTCCTTGCAATAGGATTTTACCTGTCCGTAATCATACGGAGCAGGATAAAGCCTTGGCTTTCCTTCCTTAAAAATAACTTTTGCATAATCTTCCTCACCTGATTTGACTTTTACCAGGTTGGCACTGGTTGGAATCGGCGAGGATGGAAGAAGGTCCTCTCCTGCAAGCTTGTTAATCATGCTCGATTTCCCAGCTGAAAAATGTCCGCAAAAAGCGATGGCAAATTCCTGGTCTCTTAGCTTAATTAAGAGATCTTTAGCTCTTTTAGCTGTCTGGCTATCCCCATTTCTCTGGGCGAATGTATATATAGCAGTTATTCTGTTCATTAATTCAGTTTGCTGCAATCCTGGTTGCAAAATCGTGTCAGCCATTTCCATTAATCCCCTTGTAACTTTAATTTACTTCCTATTTTATATGATTTTCGTTTATTTTCCTATATAGGATGGGTTATTCTTTGATTTTTCTAATATTTCTCAGCAGAAATCAATTCCTGCTTTTATTCTATGTTCATTTGCTTGTATTTTCACATGCGTAAAAAAAACAAAACCAGGCCTCTGCCTGGTTTCAAGAAATACTATTATCTTGTATGTGGTTTAGCTACGTTATTTAAAACATGTTTCATAACAAGTGAGTAGGCAGCAATTGTTCCTGCAACAAATAGAATTGTCATATGTAGCAACACCTTCCTGTTGGAATGATATTGAGAATAATTTTCAAATTCAATTAGAAGTTTATCACGAACGATAATCATTTTCAATAGGGATTTTAAAATTGTCAAACTTTTTTAATATCTCTTTTCAGGCCAGGTCTTAATCGTAAAAAAGCTTCTTCGTATTCTGTCAATTCTTTCAGTGCTTTTTCTTCGGCTGGTATCCTGAACGAAAGTACCATTATGTTTAGCAGGGTAAATACAGCCGCTGTGACATAAGCCTGAAACATTAAAGGTATCACGAGAAATTCAGCAGCTACAATTACATAATTTGGATGCTTTATAAAGCGGTATGGCCCCCTTTTGACAACCTTGGCCCCCGGCATGACAATGATTTTAGTATTCCAGTATTTCCCTAAAGAGAATAGTGCCCATATTCTTCCCGCCTGGGTAAGAAAGAAAAGAATAAGAAGAATAGGCCAAAAAGGGGACAGGTCTTTTTCAACGATGGTTACTTCAAGCAGATAGCAAATAAAAAAGGAAGCGTGAACCGCAACGATCCAGGGATAGTGCCGCTGGCCAAATTCCAGTGCGCCCCGGCCTTTCATCCACTTTTCATTATTTCGGGCTACAGCAAGCTCTGCTGCCCTCTGCAAAATGATGGCAGCAACAAATATTTTGAACAGCATGTATTCACTCCCATTCCAGCAGCAGTAATTCCGAGCTAAATCCCGGGCCGAGGGCTGTTGCAAGCCCGGTATCTCCCTGCCGGCCGATCTCCATAAACCTTTTCAGTACGTAAAGAATGGTTGCAGATGACATATTCCCGAACTCCTTTAATACATCAAGTGAAATTCTTGTCATATCAGGATCGAATTGCAGTGCTTTCTGATAAGCATCAATGACTTTTTTACCGCCAGGATGGGCAACAAAATGGTTTATCTCTTCCATTTCAATGCCTTTTCCCCTTAGAAATTCCGTTACATTCGGCTTCAGCCAGCTCTCTATTATCGATGGTATGTCCTTTGAAAAAACCACATATAAGCCCTCATTCTTTACTTCCCAGCCCATTACATCCAAAGAATTATGCATCGTTGTTGACTGGGTTCCCAAAATTCTTGGAATGGATGACACCTTTTGAAAATCCCTTTGAACGTCATCACCCGTTATCAGCGCGCATGCTGCACCGTCAGCAAAAAGTGAGGTCCCGATTAGATTGCTCTTTGACCGGTCATTGCGCTGAAAGGTCAAACTGCATAATTCTATGGTTAAAACCAGTACCTTTGCTTCAGGGAAAGCCAGGCAATATTCATAGGCTCTTGAAAGTCCTGATGCGCCGCCCGCACAACCCAGTCCCCATATCGGTATTCGCTTCGTATGTTCAGAAAATGGAAGCTTATTCATGATTCTTGCTTCAATGCTCGGTGTGGCAATTCCTGAACTTGAAATAGTAAAAATGGCATCGATTTCATCGCATTGGAGATTCTTGCTCAGGAAAATGTCATTTTCCAGACAGCTCTTTATCGCCTTTGTACCCAGTTCAATAGCCTGTTCAATGTAAGCATTGTTTCGATCTTCAAATGATTTATCTGTTTTAAACCATTCTAGTCCCTTTGCAAAGTAGCGCTTTTCAATTTGGCCGTTGCGGAAAGCTTTCAATAGGCGTTCAATATCCTTAAAAGACTCTGAAAATAAATCTCTGGCAAAATCCATTACCTGATCCTGTGTCAGAACATGTTCAGGTATTGCTTCTGCAACTGATACAATTGCTGGCATACATGACTCTCCTCCGCTTGCTTTCTTTTATTTTTTCCAAATAAAAGCAATTTATGTTCAAAATTGTACAATCAAGCAAAAAAAAGCTCCCCCCATTTGGAGGAAGCAATGTGTTTTGAAGGAGTTGTTGTGCATCTTTATTATAAAGGAATAACTAAATGAATAGCATTACTAAATCTTTTCCAATTAGCGCTGGGGCCAAGCATTTCAATAAATATGGCTGGCCCATTACATAGTTATTCTGATGCATCCAATCCATTATTGTTTTTGTGATGCTTTTGTACTTCTATATATATTTTTTTCGTAACCAGGATACCGCAAGCAGCACAAACCTCTTCTTCATTATATAAAAGCCGGCAGTTATCACAATAATATTTCTCCATCACATTACACTCTCTTTCTTGCGAGAAACAATCGCTTCGGAAATGTAAAATACCGATAGAATATTATATTGATTGCCAGAATTATTGTGATTGCCGCTAAGAAGAATTATGAAGCCTTCTGCTCCGCAAAAGATGCAGGCTGAACTGCTTTTTTACCTTTAGCAACATTGAATACGATGTTTAAAAGAATTGCCGTCACACTGCCTGCTACTATTCCATTATCAGTCAGGATGCGCACACTGGAAGGCATTTGCGCGAATAGTTCAGGAACGGCTGTTACTCCCAATCCCATCCCGACAGAGCAGGCAATGATTAATAAATTTTCCTGAGAGGAGAACTCTACCTTGCTGAGCATTTTTATTCCATAGGCGACTACCATACCGAACATAGCTACCATTGCGCCTCCTAATACGGGAGTTGGAATAATGGTTGTCAATGCGCCGATTTTCGGAACTAGCCCAAGCAGTACAAGAAACGCCCCTGCTGTATATATGACATTTTTTGTTTTTACGCCTGACATCTGAAGAAGTCCGACGTTTTGCGAATATGTTGTATAAGGAAAAGCATTAAAGACAGCACCAAGGATGATTGCAAGTCCTTCGGCACGATAACCATTTGACAGATCCTTTTCTTCCAATTTTTCTTCACAGATATCACCAAGGGCAAAATATACGCCAGTAGATTCAACTAAACTGACCATTGCTACGAGAATCATAGTGAGGATCGCTGTCACCTCAAATGTCGGCATGCCAAAATAGAAAGGTGATGGCATATGAAACCAGGAAGCTTCCCCAACAGCGGAGAAATCTACCATGCCCATAAAAAACGCTGTAATGGTGCCAGCAGCCAGCCCCAGCAAAATGGCAATCGCTCGAATAAAGCCTTTAAAGAAGCGGAAGAGAATAATGATGAACAGCAAAGTTCCGAAAGCCAATGCTATGTTTGTCATGGAACCAAAGTCCGGGCTTCCCTGTCCTCCAGCCATGTTGTTCATTGCAACAGGAATTAACGTAATTCCGATAATTGTAACTACCGACCCTGTCACGACAGGCGGAAAAAATTTCACTAGTTTTCCAAAGTACTTTGAAACAGCTACAACAAACAAGCCTGAAACAAGGATCGAACCATAGATTGCTGGTATCTCATATTGCCCGCCAATCGCAATCATAGGTCCAACGGCAGTAAATGTGCAGCCAAGAACAACAGGAAGGCCAATCCCAAAAAATCTGCTGCGCCATACTTGAAGAAGTGTTGCAATACCGCACATAAAAATATCAATTGAAACTAGATAGGTAAGCTGTTCCCCTGTTAATCCCAGGGCCCCTCCTACAATCAATGGTACAATTACTGCGCCTGCATACATGGCAAGGACATGCTGAATTCCAAGGGAAGCAATTTTAAGCGGATTCTGATTCATCGCATCAATTCCTCCATTTTCTTTGCTGATTTATCAAAGCTGATCATGCCGTTTTCAAGCGAGTCAATAATTGCTAAAGATTCAACCCGAAATCCCTTTTCCCTCAGCAGCTGTCCGCCATTTTGAAAGCCTTTTTCAATAACGATTCCAATCCCTGCTATTGCTGATCCCGCTTTTTTCGCTATATCCGCAAGACCCAATGCTGCCTGTCCATTCGCTAGAAAATCATCGATTATAAGAACATTATCTTTTTCTGAAAGATATTTCTTTGAAACAGAAATTTCACTTGTTTCTTCCTTAGTAAAAGAATAGACAGAGGCTGTAATCAGGTCATTTACCAGAGTAAGAGATTTTCTTTTTCTCGCAAAGACAACTGGAACATTCAGCTGGAGCCCCGCCATTACAGCTGGCGCAATCCCCGAAGATTCGAGAGTCAATATTTTTGTAATCCTGCTGCTGGAGAATCTATCTGCAAATTCTTTGCCGACTTCATGCATTAGCTGGGGATCTATTTGGTGGTTCAGAAAAGAATCCACCTTTAAAACTGCCGGCGATAAAACAATCCCTTCGCTTTTTATTTTTTCAATAAGCATATCCATTTTGCATCCTCCTCTATGATAGAAAGCCCTCAAATACCCATTCCGGCCATATAAAAAGCCTGAAGCCCATCGCATTCACATCATAAAAATGAGTGAAGCAATGGCCTTCAGGCTAATTGATCTAAGCTGCAGGCAAACAAGGATGGCAAAAAACGTCCTGTACATTGCTCACTCATAGTCGGATCATTTACGGTAACCCGGTAGAAACTTGCGAGCCATATCCTCGCGATTATATGAGTGAATGTTATTAATTTATTAACATTATAACATCATTTACTAATACTTCAATCTAAATCTTTAACTAAATACGAACTAAATAATATATTATCAGAAAATTGTTCGCTAATCAGATTATTCACCCTCTTCAGTATGCTTATCTTGAAATAAATTAGCCTGTCTTATGTAGCTTCAATAAACCTTCACAGTTTTTTCACAATTTACGGGTGTGTTTTGTGACATATATCACTTAAATATCAATTTTTCACCATTATCATAGTGTTTAAGTTACGAATGAACAATTTGTGAACTCACTGAAAGCATCTAGAATCTTCCTAAATGTTTTGTATTATGAAAGTGTAATCATATACTTTTTCCAAATATTCGAAAGGAGTGAAGGACAATGGCGAAAACGGAACTCAGCCGAAAAACAAAAACTGAAATAGAGGATAGCTCTTCCTTAAAGGGAACGCTAGCTTCCGTTTTCTTATTAGGATTCTTCCTGATCATTACATGGGTAGGCGTTTATTCATTATTTATCAGCCGCTTTTAAGTTAGAAAGGGGAAAAAGCCATGCATATGCATAAATTTGAAAAGGCCTGGCTCACTTTTGGAATCGGATCGCTGCTTGTTTTTCTAACAGTCTTGGGAGTCAGCGCATTTTACCTGGGCAATCAGCCTCCAAGCTGTTTGGCAACAATCGACCCTGAAAAGGTCGATACTACCGCTCCATTTAATGAGCCAGGACTGAAAAAGGTAGAAGGGAAAGATTGGGATTACGAATTGGTATACGTAGCATCCGCGTTTTCCTATAGCCCAGCTGAAGTGGAGGTTCCATATGGTGCTAAAGTGAAAATTATCGCTACAACCAAAGACGTCGTCCACGGTTTCGAAGTTGCAGGATCAAATATCAACATGATGCTTGAACCCGGCTATATCAGTGAACATGTTACAACATTTGATAAAACAGGCGAATACTTAATTGTATGTAATGAATATTGCGGTGTTGGTCACCACATGATGTCGTCTAAAATTAAGGTGGTGGAATAATGTTTAATCCTTCAGCAAAGTTAAAAGTTGACCGCCGTGACGGAAAATTGGCAATGGCTCACTTTTTCGTTGCATTTACAGCTTTAGCAATAGGCGGCCTTGCTGGTTTATTGCAGACTTTGGTCCGCTCAGGTAAATTCGAGCTTCCAGCAGGCATCGGGTATTACCAAATTCTCACGGTTCACGGTGTTGTACTGGGACTTGTACTTACTACCTTTTTTATAATGGGCTTCCAGATCGCTGCAACAAGCAAAACATCAGGGACCCTTACAAATAAACAGCGAATTGCCGGCTGGATCGGTTTTTGGCTTATGACCGCAGGAACTGTTCTTGCAGCTGTCATGATCCTTTTGAATGAAGCTACTGTTCTTTATACTTTCTATGCTCCTCTTCAGGCACATGCATTGTACTATATCGGTTTAACACTTGTTATAGTGGGAAGCTGGATTGACGGGGCAGCAATCATTATGAAATATGCAGAATGGAGAAGAAAAAATCCTGGACAGCCGAGTCCGTTATTAACCTTTATGTCATTGGTCAACACGATGATGTGGATTGTGGCAACAATCGGCGTAGCGTCTACTGTTCTTTTCCAGCTTCTTCCTTGGTCATTGGGGTTTGTAGAAACAGTAAATATCGGAGTCAGCCGTACTCTATTCTGGTATTTCGGACATCCGCTTGTGTACTTCTGGCTATTGCCGGCTTACATGGCCTGGTACGTTGTAATTCCTAAAGTCATCGGCGGAAAGATTTTTTCTGATTCATTAGCACGCATGTCATTCATTTTATTCCTGCTGTTCTCAATCCCTGTCGGATTTCACCACCAATTAATGGAGCCGGGAATTGATCCAGCATGGAAATTCTTTCAGGTTATCCTAACATTCCTGGTTGTCATTCCATCTCTGATGACTGCATTTTCTCTATTTGCCACTTTTGAAAGCTTTGGCCGTTCCAAAGGGGCCACTGGATTATTCGGCTGGGTAAAAAAACTGCCTTGGGGAGATGCCCGATTTACTGTTCCTTTCATCGGGATGGTTGCCTTTATTCCAGCGGGTGCAGGCGGTATCGTTAATGCGTCCCACCAGATGAACCAGGTTGTTCATAACACGATCTGGGTAACCGGCCACTTTCACTTAACAGTGGCAACATCTGTAGTACTTACATTCTTTGGGGTTTCTTACTGGCTGATTCCTCATCTGACAGGAAGAACATTAACAAAAGCGATGAATAAATTAGGGATCATCCAAGCAGTTATCTGGGCAATCGGAATGACATTCATGTCTGGTGCCATGCATGCTGCCGGTCTTCTAGGAGCACCGCGCCGTTCGTCATATTCTGAATATGGCGGAGCAGCACAGGCAGCAGAATGGATTCCATATCAGGTTGCACAGGCAATAGGCGGTACTATCCTATTTATAGGCATCATCTTAATGCTTTATATCTTCATCAACCTTGCCTTTTTCGCACCAAAGGGAGAGCAGGAATTCCCTGTCGGAGAAGCTGCTGATGAAGCCGAAAAAGCACCAATGGTATTTGAAAATTGGAAGCTTTGGCTTGGAATTACGGTTGTTCTTATTCTATTTGCCTACACCATTCCATTTATAGATTTAATTCAAAATGCACCTCCTGGGGCTAAAGGATATAAACTCTGGTAGAAATAACACTCCGTTCCAATATGGACGGAGTGTTCAGACTGTCGACAAACTCGATGAAAATCGTGCTTGTCTTCAGTCTTTTTTATTTTAAAATAGAAGTAATACAATGCTTGAGGTGAGTAAAATGCTTTCAAAACATAATCCAATTCAACGGGATCAAATTGAAATGATTGCTTTAGACGAACTTGTACCAGCGGACCATTTGGTTCGCAAAATTGAGGCTGCGATTGATTTCTCATTCATCTATGACTTGGTAAAAGATATGTATTCAGAGGTAGGGCGCCCAAGTATTGACCCTGTAATATTAATTAAACTCTCATTTATTCAATATACCTTCGGTATTCGCTCCATGCGTCAAACAATTGAAGAATTGAAAACGAATATGGCTTATCGATGGTTTTAGGCTATGGTTTCCACGATAAAGTTCCTCACTTCTCAACTTTCGGTAAAAACTATGAGCGCCGATTTAAAAACACCGATCTCTTTGAACAGATATTTTACCGAATCTTAAAAACTGCAACTGAAAAGAATTTAATTAGTGCTGAACACGTTTTTGTAGATTCTACGCATGTAAAAGCGAGTGCAAATAAGCGCAAATTTGAAAAGAAAGTTGTTCGAAAAGAAACACGTGCCTATCAAGAACGCCTTCAAGAGGAGATTAACCAAGACCGTGAGGATCATGGAAAAAAGCCGTTTCCACCAGATAAGTTTGATAAGGAAGAATACAAAGAAATTAAGGAGAGTACAACGGACCTAGAGAGTGGCTACTATGTAAAAGATGAGCGTACAAAACAGTTCGCCTATTCTTTCCATGCGGCCGCAGACCGCAACGGCTTCGTGCTAGGCACAATTGTAACCCCGGGTAACACGCATGATAGTCATATTTTAGAGCCATTGGTTGAACAAGTCATCGAGAAAGTTAGTAAACCAGAAGCTGTTGCGGCAGACGCAGCTTATAAAACACCTGCCATCACGAGCTACTTATTGAAAAACGATATCACACCTGCTTTACCTTACACACGACCTCGCACAAAGAGGGTTACTTCAGAAAACATGAGTATGTTTATGACGAGCATTTTGACTGTTACATTTGCCCAGCTGGTGAGATATTAAAATATACAACGACTACAAAGGAAGGGTATCGTCAATATAAATCAGATCCGCGAATTTGTGCTGGATGCCCTTTCTTGTCTCAATGCACACAGAGTCAAGCACATCAAAACTGATTCAACGACATGTGTGGGAGGAACACGTGGAAGAAGCAGATCACCTTCGTCACCATCAAGACGTCAAACCGATCTATGAGAAACGCAAAGAAACAATTGAACGTGTATTCGCAGATGCAAAAGAAAAGCATGGCATGCGTTGGACAACCCTAAGGGGACTTAAAAAATTGTCGATGCAGGCGATGCTTACTTTCGCTGCCATGAATTTGAAGAAGATGGCCAACTGGACTTGGCAAAGTCCAGAAATGGCCTAAATGATGACCTCGGAGAGGTCTAGAATTCTCTAAAATCCCTTCAAATCCAATAAAAAATCAAAAAAGGGGTTCGGAATGAGACTATTCCGAACCCCTTTTGTCTACAAACTGAACACTCCGTTCCAATATGGACGGAGTGTTTTAGTGTTCAAGCTTGCTTGAGTCAGCCACCATTCCCGCATTTTTCCTTCTTGAAGGCAAATTCACAATAATTACCGAACTGAGTATCAGCAAAGCACCCGCAATCTGGACTGCACCGAGACTTTCCCCGTAGAGTGTTACTCCTAGAAGCATGGCCACGACTGGTTCAACTGTAGCGATGACAGCTGCTTTGCTTCCATCCGTTTTTTCCAGTCCCCATGTATATACAAAATAGGCGAGAACCGTAGGCACAAATCCCAGACCAATACTAAGGAACAAGACTTCAGTGTTTAAAAAAATTTCAGCTTTTGACCATAGTCTTGTTACCGGGATTAGAAATACCGATGCAATGAGGAATGTATAAAGCGTAACTGTAAACGGATGATATTTTCTTAACGCAAATTTTCCGAATATCGTATACAGCGCATAGCCAAACCCAGAACCCAATCCCGTCAGAATTCCTAGCAGAGTAATATCACCGATGCCTGCTGTTACTCCGGCAACTAGAATGCAGCCCAAAATCGTGCCTGCCACAGCTGCAATTTTCCCCAGATTTATCCCTTCCTTTAAGAAAAGGTAAGATAATACAGTAACAAATGCTGGAGCTGTGTAAAGCAGAACGACTGCCATTGATATGCTGATTTGGTTCATCGCTGTGAAATAACAATAATTAAAAAAGACGATGCTCAGTATTCCGGTTCCGGCAAAAAGTCTGATGTCAAAGGCTGATTCCAGTTTAAAGCAGTTCCGGAAACGCACAATTCCGAAAAGAACGAGAAATATTGCTGCAAAAAAAACTCTCGTGGCCACAATTTCCATAGCCGTAAATCCATAATCTCCGAGCCCTTTAACAAACACAGCAATAATGCCCCATAGACTAGCTCCTAGAGCAATCATTAAGAATGGAAGTATTTTCTTCATTATTTCTCTCCATGAAGTAAGAGGATGGCTGAGACCACCCTCTTACTCAAATTATTAATAAACACCTATTTCAGCTGATACACCTTACCGTACTTATCATACAAATAATCAATTAAATGCTGGGCATTCAGGCCTTCTCCAGTGACATCATTTAAGATTTCAAGCGGTTTTTTCATTTTGCCGAACTGGTGCACATTTTTGGTAAACCACTCTTTGATTGGCAGCAAATTGCCCTCTTCAAGTAATTCATCATAGTTTGGCAAGTCCTTTAACATGCTGTTTTTAAGCTGTGCTGCATACATGTAGCCCAAAGCATATGAAGGGAAATAACCGAAGCTTCCTCCTGCCCAGTGAACATCCTGCAGAAGGCCTGCTCCATCGTTTTCAGGCTTTACTCCCAGGTATTGTTCATATTTTTCATTCCAGATTGCAGGAAGGTCTTTAACTTCGATTTCATCATTGAACAAGCCCTTTTCAATTTCATATCGGATGATGATATGAAGCGGATATGTTAATTCGTCTGCTTCAATACGGATTAAAGAAGGCTTTGATTCATTAATGGCACGATAAAAAGCATCTATTGGCACATCATCAAATTGACCGCTGGCATATTCTTTAAGAAGGTCATAATTCCTTTTCCAGAAAGAAAAATGTCTTCCAACAAAGTTTTCATAAAATAATGACTGTGATTCATGAATTCCCATGGATGTTCCAGAGCAAAGCGGAGTGCCCACCAGGTCAGAAGAAATATTTTGTTCATATAGAGCATGCCCGCCTTCATGAATCGTGCCAAATACAGCTGTTCGGAAATCTGTTTCATCATATTTGGTTGTTACTCGGACATCACCAGGGTTTAAACCGGTTGCAAAAGGATGAACAGTCTCATCCAGGCGTCCTGCTTTAAAGTTATAGCCCATCTGTTCAAGAACTTGTAGGCTGAAATCCCGCTGTTTGTCCTTGGAAAAGTGTTCAAATAAGAAGCTGGTGTCTGGTTTATTCTGTGATTCGGAAATTTGCTGAACCAGCGGAACAATTTTTTCCCTCAGCTGCCCGAAAACCTGATCAAGTGTTTCAACAGTGACACCAGGTTCATACATATCCAGCAGAGTATTATATTTGTTTCCTTCATATCCCCAATAAGAAATGAATCGTTTATTCATTTCAACAAGCTTTTCTAAATAAGGCTGGAACATTTCAAAATCTGAGCCCGCCTTTGCATCTTCCCAAATGCTTTCAGCTTTGGATTGCAGGATGACATATTCCGTGTATTCCTCTTCAGGAATTTTTTTATTTCGATCATAATCCTTTTTACATTCTTCAAGAGTTTTCAATGTCACTTCAGAAAGATTTTCCTGGCTGGAAAGTTTCGCTATGTATGCAGCCATTTCCTCAGATGTAGACATTCTGAATACTTCTGAGGAAATCATTCCAATCACTTCGGAGCGCTGTTCTAGACCCTGTTTGGGTGCGCCTGTCCGCATATCCCAATACATCAGCCCGATGGCTTCATTATAGGCCGTCATTTTTTTGACATAATCAAGGAATTGCTGTTCTGTCTGTTTTAGTGATTCTGCCACAATATTTCCCCCTCTATATCTATTACAGTATCATTTTATCACATTTTTCTGAAAAGGCAGTCATCATAATCTTTTTCCTTTTGCTGTTTTTCTTTTTAACCTGCCGGCCAAAGAGTTATAATGGTGGAAAGTGAACTAACCAGAAAGTGAGATAGCATGAAATTTTTGATTTATTTTATCGTTATTGCAGCATTTATAGATACATTTTCCCAGCTCCCCATTATGAGCCCTTTTGCCAAAACCTTTGACTCTTCCCCAGCCTTTGTGGGATTGATTGTTGGGATGTATTCCTTCTCGAATATGATAGGCAATATTTTAGCAGGCTATTGGATAGATAAAAGCGGAGCAAAAAAAGTTTTGGTCTCTGGCCTTTCCTTAACTGGCATGATTTTAGTCCTGTATGCATTTGCTGAGACACCTATGCATTTAATTACAGTAAGATTTTTTCATGGGTTATTTGGCGGCTTTCTGGTACCTGCCGCTTTTACAGTCATTGCAGACCGCGGAAAATCACACAAACAAGGTAAAAAAATGGCTGTATCAGGCGCTGCTGTTGGCTGTTCTGCCATTATCGGGCCTGCTTTTGGCGCTGTGATTGCTTCCAATTACAGCATAAACTGGGTCTTTTTAATTATAGCAGCAACGATGATCACCAGTGCAATCCTGGCCTTTGTGTTTTTGCCATCAGGGAATCTGAAAAAAGTTAAAGAAGAAAGCTCTCATTCTAAAAAAATGCTTCCATTATTAAAGAATCCTATGCTTGCAGCAAGCTATTTAGGAGCTTTTTCACTCATGTTTGCCCAGGGAGCACTTGCCTATCTTCTTCCACTTCAGGTAGAAGCTCTGCAATTTGATTCGATATTCAGCGGGATTTTATTAAGCACTTTCGGAATAACCGCAATCCTTATTTTTCTGCTGCCCATTAATAAAATTTTTGATATATATAAGCCTCACAATAGCATGCTTGCAGGAATGCTGATCATTGGGATGGCCCTCATTCTGCTAAGTTCAGCTTCTTCTCTTGCATTCATGTTTTTATGCATGGTTCTTTACGGCACCGGGTTTGCTCTTTTATTCCCTTCCATTAATGCCCTTATAGCCAGCCATACAACAGAAAAAACAAGAGGAAAGGCGTTTGGCCTCTTCTATGCCTTTTTTTCTTTGGGCGTTGTAGCTGGCTCCACCCTATTAGGTTTATTGGGAGTAACTTTCAATATAGGGTTTTTGATCGCCGCAACACTTTTACTGTTAACGGTATGCGGCATGTTCATATACTTTAAAAAGCGGAGTTCCCAATTATTAAAGAGCCAGGAGTGACCGAAAATGAAAGAATTAGTTGGCAGCTGCTCTGTTTGCGGCAAAGACCTATACTGTCTTGATGGATTCTTCAACGGAGTCCATAATGAAAAAAATGAAACAATCTGTTTTGAATGTATTGAAGAACAGGAAGAATCCGCAGAGTAGGCATCTGCGGATTTTTTTGTTCCAATGATTATTTTATAACTTTATAATGCCTTCTGAAAAATGTTCTTCGAAATATGATATATGTCACTTATTTGAAAAGCTGCCGCTGTTAAACTTAAAGCAATTAATAACTATTCTCACTGCAGTTGATTCACTGTTATTGGCAACTAATTTAAACCATTAGCCAATTAAAGGAGAGATCAGAATGGAAAACAAAGTCGTTGAACTCGATGTAAGAGAGGATATAAAAAACAAATTGGAGCCGTTTCAGAAAATCATGTCTGCGGTATCTGGACTTGATGCCGAAGATGTTTTTATTCTGCATGCCCCATTTAAGCCCATCCCTCTTTTTGGAGTATTAAAGGCAAAAGGGTTTGAATATAAAGCTGAAGAAATTGACAAGAAACATTGGAAAGTGATCTTTACTAAGAGAGGTGCGTCAAAATGAAGCTGGATAACCGGGGGCTGGAGCCGCCGCAGCCGATGCTGAGAACACTTGCAGCTCTTGAAAGCCTTCCAGAAGGAGAAACCTTATCAATCATCAATGACAGGCGACCCATGTTTCTTTATGAACAGCTGGACGAAATGGGCTGCAGGCATGTAACTGCCGAACAGGAAGATGGAAGCTTTTTAATAGAAATTAAGAAATAAGCAGGTGATCCCGTTGCTGGCCAATACAAAAAATGAGACCAATATCAAACTTCCTTTTTCATTTATACTTTTCAGCTTGATCTGTTTAATAGGATCTATGGCCCTCATTCTTTTTCAAGGCGATTCCATCATTAACAGCCAATTTCGTGTACCCGCAATTTGGTCAGCCGCTCATCTGTTTATATTGGGATGGGCGCTGATGACAGCAATGGGAGCCATGTATCAGCTCATTCCAGTGGCCTTTCTAACACCAATATGGAATGAAAGGTTTGGCTTTATCCAATTTACGGTTACTGCCTTTGGAATATTATATTTTGCCCATAGTTTATTTCATAATCCAGAGAGTGCACTGCTGCCTGGGCTTATTACTTTAACAGGCATCTTAATGTTTCTGCTGCAAATGTTCATGACTTTAAGGCAGCAGGCGAAGCCCAATGTATTGACTCTTTTCGTGGGAACTGCACTGATTAGTCTGTTAACTGCTATTCTAATGGGAATCATCATGGTCTACAGCATGAAAACAGGATTTATTTCTGATTATTATCAAGCAGTCTTTAAAAGCCACATACTTCTTGGAACAGCGGGCTGGTTTACACTGTTGATTTTTGGATTTTCCTATAAAATGGTTCCCATGTTTTCTTTGTCTCATGGCTATAGCATGAAGCCGGCCAAATATGTCTTTACGGTTTATGCAGCAGGTCTGGCTGCCGCAGTTATCTCTTTTTTTACAGAGATAAGTTCACTTCTTACCATTGCATTAATGATCCTGGCAGGCGGATTTGCATTCTTCGCCTGGCACATGCTGCAAATCCTGCAGAAAAGAGTAAAGAAAAAGCTTGATTATTCATTCCGATTTGCTCTTCTCGCTATACCTGCAGGACTGGCCATCCACCTGGGAGCTTTCATATGCTCGCTTACCGGCAGCTTTGAAAGTACCGTTGGGTATCTGGCATTTGCATACCTCTTGCTTTGGGTAGCATTGAGCATTCTTGGTTATCTATTTAAAATTGTGCCATTCCTATGGTGGACTTGGAAATACAGCAATGAAATCGGCAAAAAGAGTGTACCTTCGCTCAAGGATATGATGAATGACAAGGCAGCCATTCCGGTTCTTTCCGCTTTCATTCTCGGTATACTCAGTGTGACAGTCTCCATTGCATATAAACACCTTGTCCTGTTCCTATCCGGCCAGATTTTAACGGCTGGCGCCAGCATTGTTTTCTGTTATTTGATTATTTCTGTTTTAAAAAAATAGGAGGAATGAACATGAATCCAGAAGAATTAGTTCTCAGCAATCTAAAAAGAGTTATGGATCCTGAGTTAAATATAAACGTGGTTGATTTGGGACTTATTTATGATATTGATTTTCCCGATGATGGCAAGGCAGTTATTACCATGACTCTGACAACACCCGGATGCCCGCTCCATGACAGTATAGTCAGCGGAGTAAAGTATTGCATTGAAGATCTGAATCAATTTTCTGATGTTGAGGTCAACCTTGTCTGGGAGCCAGCCTGGACCCCTGCCCGTATGACACCTGAAGCAAATCAGCTTTTGAGAGGTTAAGAACAAGGCAGTGCCCGCTTGGGGCACTGCCTTTGTTCAGCTTTTTATGGATGGCTCTGCAGGCAGAACCTTTTTTATCGTTTCGCGTACTTCTTGGTTTTCATTTTTATACATCAGAATGTGAACTGTACCCTTGTCTTCATGTGTTCTAATTAATCTCCCAATACCCTGCCTTAACCGAAGAATCATATATGGGAGATCAACCTCTCTGAAAGGATCAGATGAACCTTCTCTTTTGGCTGTAAAGACCGGATCATGAGGAGGAAATGGCAAGCCAAAAATAAGCACATTTTCCAGGGATCTTCCCGGTATATCAAGGCCTTCCCATAAATGAACAGAACAGAGGACTGAATGCTCATCATTTTGGAAATTTGACACGAGGGTACTTATTTCTGCATCCCCTTCAAAAAAGACTGGCACACTCAATTTTCCTGATGCAAAGGCTTTGAATTCTGCCAATTCAGAAGGGCTATTGAATAATACTAAAGCCCTACCTTCTGTCAGCTTAATTTGTTCCAGTATATATTCCATCTTCGCTAAGCCTGTTTCCTCTGCAAATTCCGGCATGCGAATGACCATATTTTCTTCATAGTCGAACGGGGAGTCTACGGTAAAAGATAAATAATCATCTACTCCGAGGCTCTTTGCCATATAATCAAAGGATTTATTCTCTGACAATGTTGCTGAAGAGAATACAAACGGCTTCTTCTGGGAAAATACTTCTTCCCGCATAATATCTTCCACCATTCTGGGCATGATGACCAGGGTTCTTTCCCCATTATTTTCTTCAAACCAGGTAATTCCTTTTAAATCCTTTAGGAACAGTGAAAGTGAGTATGCAATTTGCTCAAGATATTCTTCGACAATTTTTAAGTCATATTCATTAATAACGTACATTTCGCTTTCAAACACCAATTCTTCCTCAAGTGTATTGATTAAGCTCTGCAGTTTACGGCCTTCTCTCATTACATCGGCAGTTTTTTCAATCGTTTTCTTGTCAGAGCCTGTGTCACCCGAAGCGGACATGGCAAGTGTTAAAAAGAAATGCTCATTCTGGTAAATAGCATCCTCAATGATATTTAGCGTTTTTTCACGTACATCATTAGCCATGAGCCTTGTTAAAATGGATTCAAGTATCTGCTCAGAAAAACGATAGGTCAGAGCCTTTTGGGATGCATATTCCAATAAATGGCCTTCATCAAAAACCACACAGGAGCTCTCAGGAAGCAAGGGCAGCTGCCCTTCACGTTTTCTTGATTCCTTGGTCCAGATATGTTCCATATAAAAATCATGCGAACAAATAATCAAGTCTTTTGCGCTCCGGTAGTATTCCCTATGGAGGGTTTGACCGCAGCGGTGGCGCTTCTCACAAGTAAAACAATCCTGGATTGAATCCCACGATACATTCTTCCAATGCTCATCCGGCAAATCAGGATAATCTTTCCGGTCACCATATCTCTCAAACTTTTGCATGGAAGAGCCTGTTTGAACAAAATCCGGAAGATCATCAAAAATGCGGTTATAATGATCATGAACATCATTCGCTACGAGCTTGTCCAGCTTATTTAAGCATAGGTATTGATCACGTGACTTTGCCAGCCTGACATCAATATTCAACCCCAGTGCTTTCTCCAGCTTGGCAATATCTCCTTCCTTTTTCACAAGCTGCTCAATTAAAGTCTCATCCGCACAGGCGATAATAGCAGGTTTGTTTATGTACCTTGCATAACTGATTGCATATAAAAGATAAACAATCGTTTTCCCGGTCCCTACACCTGCCTCAGCAAATATAACACTCTTGTCTTTAAATGCCTTCTCCAGCTGAAAGGCCATAAATATTTGCTCATCCCGAATCTCAAATCCTGCTTCAGGCAATATATCGTAAAAAACATCTCCGATCCACTCGCTTAGCTTTTCGTAAAAAGATTCGCTCTTGGATACGGCAAAAGGCATTCGGTTAGACATGTTACCCCTCCGTAATTAAAAAGTTAAAGCGCCTTTTTATCCAGACGCTTTGATTTCAGTTCTATCATTATTTCATATTTAGATTGTTAATAAACAAATGAACATCATATAATTTTATCTCAAATACTGCAACTGTCAAGATTTATCAAAAAATCGAATATTGATCTTTCACATAAAAAAACAGGGGTGCTATTAAAGGCAGCCCCCTGCTCAATATTGACGATTAGTTGACACGTGACATAGAAAATGACAATGCCTGTTGCAATTCGTCCTGTGCATTTCTTAGACTCTCCAGTGCTTCTGCTGATGGATCACCATCTCCCTGTATTGCTTCAAGTGTTCCATTCAGCGCCTGGGAAATTTTATTAAAATCGATGCTGGAATGTTTCATTGCCACCCCTCCTGAAAAAGAATCAGATAGAAATATTCTATACAGTTTCAGGAGGAATTATGCTTTTATTTTAAATACTAATTATTTCTTGGCGGTCTTTTACCCCAGTACTGATAATAGTCTGTGCGAATAAAGCCATTGAAGAGCTTGCGTTTCTTAGTCGCTTTTTTTCCAAAGTGAGTTTCAAATTCTTCGTCTGAAGTCAGGATATAAATGGACCATGTGTCAAGAGGGGCCAAGGCACTGCCCATTTCAGCATACATTCGCTGTACCGCAGCCTTCTCACCAAGTCTCTCCCCATATGGAGGATTTCCGACAATGACACCATATTCCTTAGCAGTCGTAAAATCGCGGACTTGCATTTGTTTGAAGTTTATTAAATCTCCCAATCCAGCTTCAAAACCATTTTCTTCAGCTATTTTCACCATCCTGTGATCAATGTCAGCACCTGTGATATCGAGAGGCTGATCATAGTTCGCCAGATCTTCAGCTTCAGTTCTTGCATCTTCCCAAACTTTTTCAGGAATCCATGACCATCCTTCCGAAATGAATTCACGATTAAAACCTGGTGCAATATTCTGGCCTATTAATGCTGCTTCTATCGGGATAGTGCCAGATCCGCAGAATGGATCAGCAAATGGCTTATCCGGGTTCCAATTAGTCAGCATAACCAGTGCAGCTGCAAGTGTTTCCTTTAGGGGTGCTTCCCCCTGCCCTGCACGGTATCCCCGTTTATGGAGGCCGCTTCCGCTGGCATCGATGGTCAAAAGTGCTACATCTTTATGAAGAGCAACTTCTATTTTAAATAACGGCCCATTTTCTTCGAGCCAGCCTGTCTTCTGATACTTTGTTCTCATGCGTTCCACTATTGCTTTCTTGACAATAGCCTGACAATCGGAAACTGAAAAAAGCTTGGACTTCACAGATTTTCCTGAAACAGGAAATTCGGCATTTTCAGGCATATACTTTTCCCAGGGCAGCGATTTTGTTTTCTCAAAAAGCTCATCAAAACTTGTTGCTTTAAATTCTCCAACTTTTATGCGAATCCTGTCTGCTGTTCTCAGCCATAAATTCGACCGGACAATTGCAGCCTCATCGCCTTTAAATGTTATTCTGCCGTTTTCAACTTCACATTCATATCCGAGATCGCGCACTTCTTTGGCAGCGAGTGCCTCAAGTCCCATGGCCGTAGTGGCGATTAAATCGTATTTAGACATATTTTCACCCTAACCTAATTCTTATTTCTATTATGTATACCCTAACTGGACTTTGTAATCAACACATAAAGTATATCTGTTTATATGCTTAGCCGCAATGAAGGCCTGTTAGGTTCCATTATTTTATGCCAGCATGCAGCAAAGTAAAAAAGCTCTCCTAAAAAGGAGAGCTTGAATTTATAACACTCATACTGTCTCACTAATAACGTTCTGTAAGCCATGTTTTGTACCGTAGTACTGCAAGCGACAAATGTCTCGTACTCAGGTGGTAATCATCTATCTACAGGCATCTGCCTGTCCTTCCCGTTGTTCATTTCCTCAGGGAAAGTGCCCCTACCATCATTTGGGTTTCTCGCTCGCGGGGTTTACCTCGTTCCACCCTTTTCATTTCTGAAAAGGCTACGTCACTGTGGCACTTTCAAGGTATTCATGCCATATCCAGAAGGACTTAGGCATTTTCCCTGCCGTCAGCCAGAGCTAGCTCCGACTGCCCTAGCTTATGAATTCGCTAGGCACGAACACTACAGGCATCTCAGCCTGTGCGAGCATGGACTTTCCTCTACAATATAAAATATATTGCAGCGATTACCCGAACGCTATTAATGATCACAAAGAATATTATATGTAATCTGTGATGGAATAGCAATGGTTTTAAACAGGAAAAAATGATAATTCCTGTCAATCATACAATTTGCTGCCAAAAACATGTTTTTCCAGATTTGATAATCTTTTTAGAATATCAAAATTGGTTGTACCTGCAGTTTGTGCTGCAGGTCTGCGTGAAGCTTCGTCAGCCTGTTTTTTCAATCTTATATTTTCCTGCTGAAGATCTTCAATTTCCTGATGGAAGGCTTCATAATCTTTAATGACCAAATCCAAGAACTTATCAACATCTTCTGGCTTATAGCCTCTCATGGCTGTCTTAAACTCTTTTTCCAAAATATCTTTTGCAGTTAAATTAATTTTATCGGATAGCATGACACTCACCTCAGTATATGGCCAATCATAATTAATACTATTTTTCCAGAGATATGTACATTTGTCAATTTATCTGAGCATTATTCAAATATGTCTCTCTGAGAGAATTGTTCTTCTTCTACAATCAATTGTAAATCATAAAAGGTGATTAGTCTAATGTCATATTCATTTTCTTCCTGATATTTTTTTGCGGTTTCATACAAATATTTAGGGCTTCCCTCTTTTTCCAAATCATAAAAAAGAAGCAGCACATCACTTTTGCTGACAAAAAACTGATTTTTCAGCCTGAATTGCTGTGGGCTTTCATAAGGTTTTTTTGATACTGAATCAACAAAGTCAGCCTGAAGCAGTATGGATTCATACCATTCTTTGTTCGCATCCTTCCAGGACGATTCCTGCTCCAAAAACGGAGTAATGACTGCAAGCTTCAGGTCTTCGTAACCTTCCAGCTTAAGGTCAGATACAACTTCAGCCGCCCAAAGCTCGGCACCCAGCTGCCCGCTGATGATTACCCACTCGAGCCCATCATCCATCAAAGAAAGCAGGCTTTTTCTTATGGCGGTTTTTATATAGCCGACTGCCGGGTCATCATTTTTAAAAATCCCTACTTCAAAAGGCTTGTACCCTGAAATAACTGCTACTTTTGTCAATTGCAAAAACTCCTTAAAGAAATCTGGCCGGGACTCATTTAAGTTTCCATTTTATATTAATATTAAAAAACAAGGGCAAAAAGCCCTTGTTCATTATCTGCCGGAAAAACTTGGACCTTGTTTTGGACCCATTCCGGTTGATGCTCCTGCTACGCCAGTACCTGGTCCGCCATATCCAGGACCCATTCCCATACCTGGTCCGCCATATCCAGGGCCCATTCCCATACCTGGACCCATTCCTGGGCTATATGCACCTGCAACGCCTGGTCTTGGTCCCATATTAACATTCGATTGTGTCACCTGGTTCACATTTGACTGCGTATGCGGGTAAGAATGCTGATTCTCATAGTTAATGTGGTTTACATGAGTATGATGTGTAGGATGAATGTGTGGAACCACAATGTTCTGGAACGAATGAGTTACACAGCATTTTGTCGGATGAACAACAGCAGGCATCACCTGCGAAGGTCTTGGTCTGCAATACATGTAAAGATCCCCTTTCGAAATTGTTTTTACATTAACAACCTATGTGAGAAAGAGTAATCTTGTACTAATGAAAATACCTATTTTTTAGGTACTAGCCTTAGAGCATGCTGTAGAAACTGTCTTTTAAATTGGAGAAAACGATTGCTGTAGTGAAAATTACAAGGAAGAATAAAAACAAGATTGCTTTATACATTTTTTACCAGCCTCACTATATAAAATTCCTAAAAAAGTACCACACAAGTTATAATTTTAACTGTTAGGAGAAGTACATACAACTAGGAAATAGTGGATTTTTTTGTCTGGTATATTAAAATTATGTTACAGGTAAATTTAAGTTCCTTTACACTTTCTTTCAAGCCGCCCAATCCGCTTACTGAGTTCTTCCTTTTTAATATTCGTCTCTTCTTTTCTGATCTCATCGAAAAGGTCCATCGCTTTTCTTGCATATATGAAAGCCTTGCTTAAATCCTTTAGCCGATGCTCATAAATCTTAGCCAGTTCAATGCAGGATATTAACCTCTCATTCATTCCGCCTTTATCCGCTGTATCCCTCCATAATTTAGCGGCCTCGACCCAATTTTTATGTTTCTTATGCTCATAAGCCAGCGCAAACCTGGCATCTAATGCTTCCAGAGATTCTCCTTCAGATATCTTATTGAAAGCTGTTTTTGCCTGTGAAGATTCTCCCAGTGCTGAAAGCCACCTTCCTACTTCATAAAGCTCTCGGGAGGTCTGTTTTTCATCGAGCTGCAGTATCTGGAAAGAAAGATGTGTATACAGGCTGATCAGGGATAAAATATCAATTTCATTATGTTTTATGATTCCCAGCATGCCTTCAGGATCTTTTCTTTCAATAAAATCAAAGTAAATCATCGGTGCGAGAAAACCGGGAATATCGTCTTTTCTTTCAATCCCCAGAACATCTTTTTCTACTGCAGCAAGCTTTATTCTCTCGAGTTTGTGCTTCCACATTCTCCTTGCAGCATGATATAAATCGAAATGGCCAAATGGAGGCAGTTTTGGGACATGCTCCCTTAGGAGGGTATGTCTCGTTTTTACCTGCGGCCAGTCGAAAGCTTTCCCGTTGTATGTCACCATTGTTGAATAATCAATGCTTTCCAGAAAGCTTTTATACAAAGGTATCTCAGCGCCTGGGTGAGGAAGGATATGCTGTTTCAGCTTTATTTTGCTTCCCTGCAGACTGGCTTGGCCAAGCAGGAATATAGTATTGCCAGTCCCTCCGCCCAATCCTGTTGTCTCTGTATCAAAAAAGAAAAGATTTTCCGGCCCGTGACCGGAAGCAGACAGGGGATGACTGATGCTTGTAGAATTCCAGGCCTCCACTGCTGCTGTAAAGTGCCCGAAAGAATAGATTCCATGCATTTGATCAAGACTGTATTCTTTTTCCCTTACAAGGCAGTAGGAGTCTTCAAAATAATACGGATAAACACCTTCATTAGCCCAAACTTCTTTAAATGGGACCTCGATCTTATTCTCAGGGTTTTGGACGAATGAGGGCTGTTTATTACTATCTGTACCAAGATGGCCCTTTAGCCTGTTCAGCTTATTTTTAATGGACAATTCTATCACCCGCACTATTAACGCCATTTTTAAAAGAGCTAAGAATCCTGATTACATCTTTTTTTGCCGTTTCTGATGAAGTATCTGTTCCGATGCAGGAAGGACAGCCATGGTCACATGAACATCTGCTGACCATTTCCATCGTTTCGTGCATGATATGTTCTATTCCCCCAAAAATTTTCTCACTTAACCCTACACCGCCGGGATACCTGTCATAGAAAAAGATCGTCGGCTTTTCATTATGGGCCGCTTTCACTTGAGGGACAACATGAACATCCTGAGGATCGCTCATAACAAATAGCGGTACAATATGTTTAAGCGCATGTGCTGTTCCGATGAGTCCCTGCTCAAGCCAGTCTTGCTTATAATTTAAGGATTCCTTGTTAAACGAAAGCCAGGTTGAGCTTGTATGAAGTTCTTCTTCCGGAAGTGTTATTGGACCGGATCCGATATTCTCATGTGTTTCAAACTTAATTTTCTTAAAGATCGTAGCCATTGCCACTACACTTACATCCCCAAACCCCACTTCCCCAATGGTGGATGTTCTGAGTTTATCCTGTTCCAGCACCTTTAGCTCAACTGCCAGGTTGGCATCTGTAAAATAGTCTACATCCACTTCACGGACAAATGCCTTTTTCTCTTCCCAATCAAGCATTTCCACCTGAAACTGGGTCCCCTGGTGGAGATAGATTGCTTCTTCATGCAGAAGGGTCATAGCGGAAAAGCGGTCCATTTCGCCAATAACTTTCACATTCGCGATATCTGATTGATCGATTATAACGACATTTTCCTGTGATGCTGAACGGAGGCTGATGTTATGGGCAGGAAATGAGTCTTTCATCCAATAAAATTTATCTCCATTTTGATGAAGCACCCTTTCTTCCGCCAGGTATTCCAATACCTCTTCAGTTTCAAAGGTACCAAAACGTTCCCCGGCATTAAAAGGAAGCTCATAGGCTGCACACTTGATATGATCCACCAGAATAATAAGATTATCTGGATTAATTCTGGCTGTTTCAGGACTTTTATTAAAAAAGTAATCAGGGTTTTGAATAACATATTGATCGAGCGGATTGGAGCTTGCCACCATGATGACAAGCGATTCACCATGCCTTCTGCCTGCACGTCCAGCCTGCTGCCATGAGCTGGCAATTGTACCGGGGTACCCGGTCATGACACAAACCTGCAGCTGTCCGATGTCCACTCCAAGCTCAAGGGCATTTGTGCTGACAACTCCATAAATCTCCCCTGAACGAAGTCCTTTTTCAATTTCCCGCCTTTGGGTTGGCAGATAACCGCCTCTATACCCCCGAATGGCTTTAGGCCCCAATTTATGCTTTACAAGTTCCTGGAGGTAAGTCAGCAGGATCTCGACTCTGACTCTGCTTCTTGCAAACACAATGGTCTGGATTTTATTTTTCAAAAGTTCGCCTGCGAGCTTTCTCGCTTCGAGAGTAGCGCTTCTTCTGATATTCAGCGGTTTATTGACAATAGGAGGATTGTAAAACACAAAATGTTTTTTCCCGCTCGGGGCTCCATTATTATCTACGAGTTTCATCGGCTTTTCTGTAAGCTTTTCTGCGAGTTCCAATGGATTTGCAATTGTAGCAGAAGTACAGATAAAAATGGGGTCACTTCCATAAAAACGGCAAATGCGGCTAAGGCGGCGAATGACATTGGCTACATGGCTGCCAAATACCCCTCTGTAAATATGAAGTTCATCTATGACCACATACTTTAAATTTTCAAACAAAGACACCCATTTTGTATGATGTGGCAATATCGCCGAATGTAGCATGTCCGGGTTTGTTATAACCACATGCCCAGCCCTGCGTACCTTTTGCCGGATGTTTGCTGGTGTATCCCCGTCGTATGTATAGGAATTGATATCCAATCCGGACTCCTGGATGATTTCATTGATTTCGCTTTTTTGGTCCTGAGCCAAGGCTTTTGTCGGAAACATATAAAGCGCCCTTGCATCTGGATCATTGACGATCGTCTGCAGGACTGGAAGGTTGTAGCAAAGTGTTTTCCCTGAGGCCGTCGGAGTTACCGCAACAAGACTGTCCCCATTCATGGCTGTCCGATAAGATGTTTTTTGATGTGTATAAAGCCTTGTAATGCCCCTCTTTTGCAATGCTTCCATTAAAGATGGATGAATGTCTTCCGGAAGGCCGGCAGTCTTAGCCTCTTTTTCTTCTATTGTATGCCAATGGACAATATTATCTTTATATTGCTGTTCAGATATAAGCTCTTTCATGATTTCCGGCAGATTTTTACGCACTTTCATCTATTTCACCTCATACCCCTATTCTAGCGAATAAATGTTCGTTCTAACAGAGCAAACTATTAAATTTCATTAACTTTTTATGGAAAATATTCTATTAAACTGTATAATCATCAGGCTGCATTTTCACTAAATCAGATTTCATGGAAAAAATTGACTGAAAGTTCCAAGTATAGGACAATATTATGTATATTTTTTATTTATTTTAAAAGAGGTGAAACCATGCTGCACAGCATTTTAAAATCAGCAGCAGTATTTTTGTTAATACTAATTGGATTTATTCTGATTCTTCTTCTTCCCCGGGAACAAGAAATAACTGTTTTTTCGGCGTTTCATGTTGAAGCGGATTATCCCTTTAGCTTTGAATTATATAAAGAGAGAATACAAGATTTCACTGATTATATATTGACTGAAAAAGGTTTGGGTGATGCAAGGAGCGGACGCCCAGTCAGTGAGGAATCAGGGATATTTGTTATGCGGAGCATTAAGATTATATTACCGGCTTTCATGGTCAGCATGCTGCTTGGCACACTGATGGGTGCACTCCAATTTTACAGGAGAAAAAAATTCACCGGGAAGCTGCAGAACTTTCTTTCCTGGCTGTTTTCTTCCGTACCCGATTTTTTTCTTTTTATTGCCATTCAATATCTTTTGATTCTGATGATGCAGCATGGGCTGCCGCACTTTAAGCTTTATGGGCATGAAAATTGGTATAGCTTTTTACTGCCTCTCATTTCTTTATCCGTGTTTCCATTTCTTCATATGTCCCGTTTCACCTCGGCTGCACTTGAAAATGAAATGGGCGAAGAGTATGTGCGCACAACCTATGCAAAAGGGCTTGGCGACTTTAAAGCACTCCTGCATATGCTCTGGAATTGCTGGACCCCCATTTTGAACCAGGCGCAGCTGGTGATGCTCTATATCCTATCCAGTCTGCCAATCATAGAAAAGCTGGCAGGCTATAATGGAGCAGGCAAGGAGCTTCTATTCAGCATATCATCTAATGATGAAATTAAGGCACTGTCCCTTATGCTCCCTTTCCTCTTTATCATGTTTATAACTATTATCTTTTCACAGATAGTAAAATTCTGGCTCGTGCCAAAAGGAAGGTCGTGATGGAGTATGTACTTTTTAATATGGATTAAGAAACATGCCTTATTTTGCATAGGAGCTGTTTTGCTGCTGATATTATTGGCAATCACGTTTGCCGGACCATATCTTCCTTTTGTAGACCGCGAGTTATCAAAGATTACATACATCCTTAATGAGGATAAAAAGCCAGTTATACCGCCTTATCCGCCATCAGAGGATTACCTATTCGGCACTGACAAAAGCGGAAGGGATTTGCTCAGCCTTATCATATTGGGAGCAAAAGAAACCATTTTGCTTGTTGCCTGTATAACTGTCCTGCGATACGCACTGGCTATTCCGCTCTCCTTTCTTGCACACAAAAAATGGATGGGTACACACCTACCCCTTAAATGGCTTAATGGACTGCTGTCATATATTCCAACCATCATCATTGTCATGCTTCTTGCCATGCTTCCGCCATTTTTGTTAACTGAATACCGCCCCCTATTCCTGCTCCTTATTATAGGTTTGGCAGAAATGCCCCGTGCTGCGGAAATGATAAAGCTGGAATTTGATCAAATTTCTTCTAAGGAATACATATATGGAGGGATTGCTGCCGGAGCTTCACCTTCCAGGCTTTTCAGAACTTACTATCTGCCTTTTCTATTCAGTAAGCTTCTTGTATATATGGTTACAGACCTTGGAAAAGTCATGTTTTTGCTTGGTCAATTAGGGTTTGTCGGCATTTTTATTTCCCAGGATTTAGTTCAATCCATGGGAGGAGATTGGCAATTGGTCAATAATTCGATTTCATGGCCTATGATGCTGATGAAAGCCTTTGAGGATATAAGAGGCCCGATTTGGATTCCTTTCTTCCCGGCATTTGCAATGACCTGTGCCATCTTAACTTTTAATATAATCGCTCAGGGATTAAAATCATTTTTCACCAAGAAGGTCCGTTATATTTAACTTTTCGGACCAGCCCATCCTCTTTAAGGGCCATATTTTAAAATAAGCTTTTTCTTAATATAAACGTTATGAATGTTTTTTGTTACAATAAGCTTAATAGGACAGAAGCAAGAGGTGGATTATGAGAGCAGAAGAAATTAAGGGAGTTCTTTCCCAGTTCTCTCTTTTTAAAGAACTGAACAATGAAGAGCTGGATAAAGTGGTAGAGATATCAATTTCACGGGAATGGAAAAAAGGAAGTCATGTTTTTCTTCAGGATGACCCGCTGGATAATGTTTATTTCATTAACAACGGCAGAGTTAAGATTTATAGAAGTGATATTAATGGAAAAGAGCAGATTGTTGCCATCTTAACAAAAGGCGAGATGTTCCCACATGTAGGATTTTTCAGAAAAGGGGGGTATCCGGCTTTTTCCGAGGTACTTGAAAACTCTCAGCTCGTTGTTGTGCCAATTTCGCAATTTGAAAAGGTACTAATTGAGAATCCGGAGCTATGCATTAAGGTGTTTAAAGTTCTGGGCGAGAAGATTGTCGATCTGCAGGAGCGGCTGGAAGCGCAAATTTTAAACAATACATATGAACAAATCATCAAATTGCTTGTCCGCCTTGCCAAAATGCATGGGAAAAAGCTTGAAAACGGCAGCTTTCTTTTAAAAGGGGACTTTACCAATAAAGACCTTGCCAATATGATTGGCACTACCAGGGAAACGGTCAGCAGGACTTTAACAAAAATGAAAAAAGAAATGTTAATTGAAACAGATCAGGATGGACATTTAATCATAAACCCTGATCATCTCTTAGAGACAATCTTTTAAAGACCGCACTATGCGGTTTTTTCTTTTGACCTTATTGCCTGGCAGGAACATCCACCCAATGGGAAGCATAGGATATGTTGAAAAATCCTGTTTGAGAGGGGATGGATGTATATATGGAGGATCCAAAGAAAAAAGACCGAAATGAGCCATTTGGTGATTTAATGAAATCGATGAATCAGCTTTTCCATGAAAAACCCGTTAGAGGATTTCTGCAGACTATGGATGATTTCTTTAAGAATCCCTTCCCAACTTCTTCTTCCTTCCATGTCGATGTTGCAGAAACTGAAAAAGAACATATCATTAGTGCAGAACTTCCAGGAATAAATAAAGAGCAAATACAAATTGACATCCTGGACAATTATATAACCATTTCTGTCAAGTCCACTGAGATGATTACAGAAGAGGATGAGAAAAATAAAGTTTTCCGAAGACAGCAAAGCATGCAGCGTTCCAGCAGGACCGTTCCGCTTCCCCAGCCAGTTAATGAAAAGAAAGTAAAGGCAGTTTACCAAAATGGCCTTCTGCAAATCACAGTGCCAAAGCAGCAGGGAAAAAGAATCGTGATCGATGAGAGCTGATCCTGCCTGCAAGCCAGGTAAAATTGATTCACTAATAAGGTCTGGTTAAACAAAAACAAGCAGTATCAATGCCTGCTTGTTTTTGTTTGAATAAACTAAACCAAGATGCTTATTAGCTGTTTAGTTTAGATGTATCAATCCAATTATTGAAATAGCCGGTCGGAACACTGAAGTAATCTTTTGTGAAGGATATAAACTCCTTCGTATCGACCTCTTTATAACGGAAATTTTGATAATAATCGGACAAGAACTGCATCCCCACTGCTTTAGGGGATTCCCCTTTTAAGGTATACTTTTCCTGAATCATTTGTAAAATCTCCAGAGCAGGCTGCCCATAGATATAGCCTGTATGCTTTACCTCATTAACCGGCACATTTGAATATTGCCTGCCAAGGCCAGCTTCTTCAATGGCCTCCATTCGAAAATGGGAAATACCAAATGCCTGTCTTTCAGCCTGATTTTGACCTGCATAGAAATACATAGAGGTGGCAAATTCAGTAATTCCTTCATCAATCCATGCATTATTGTAAGGGTCATTGGCAACTACTCCGTAAAAATACTGATGAGCAATTTCATGAACAATAGAAATATCATAAAACCTTTTATCATCAATATAAGGGTTAATGGTTACAATACCGGGATATTCCATAAATTGTCCATCATCCAAAACGATGTCAAGCTGCTCATGCGGGTAGTCTCCAATATTATCCTGATAGAATGTTAATGCATTTTTGGCCAGTGTTAAGGAAGCTTCAGGGTCTTTATCATGATTGCTCCTTGAAAATAATCTGACCTTCACGCCGTCTTTCGCTTCCGTTTCATAAACTTCCATATCCTTCATGACAGCAATGAAAAAGTCTCTGACCTTTTTGGCTTTAATATTCCCTTCATTTTTCCCTTCTGCCGGATCTTTGTCTGCTGTGGAAGCCAGAGAATATCCTTTTGGAAGCTTATAGGAAACGCTGAAATCAGAGAAGCTTGTATGAAATGTTTCCAGTCCTTCCATATAAGGCTCTTTATTCCATTTGCCTTTTTGATAAACTGCAGCCATAGGGTACCATTGAGCAAGATAATAGTTTGTGTCTACTTTTGAAAAGCGGCTGCCTTTGTCAGGGACTGTAAATCCATATTCGATCTTTACATTATGTCTGCTTTTATCTTTCATTTCAGGTCTTAAATTTATGGTTAACGTATCACCCTTTAGCATAAAAGACGCTTTTTTCCCGTTCACTGTCACCTTCCTGATATCTGCCTCAGATGTGCCTTCGACAGAATCAAATGTATGTCCCTCTGTAAAAACGTTTGGAATGAAATAAAATACAAGCTCTTTCCATTCTTCATTTGATTGGTTTTTCATTTGGATATTTGCATTGGCAGTGAAATAGCCTTCCCCATTCATTTCCAGATCAATGTTGTAATCCGCGTGGCTCCCGCTTTTAACGCCAATATTGGCGTCTTTTGCGGCAGTTACATAGATTCCAGCACCAGCAAAAGCTATGACTAATATAGAAAAGGCTGTTTTATGGGCAGAAAATGACCAAAATTTCTTTTTTCGGCCATATTGTTTTCTGGAAGGCTGAATTAACGGTTCATGCCCTGTCCTAATCCACGGTGTACGCTGATAATTTGACTGAAATCGATTCTTCAATCCATTTGCCAGCAGGCTGAAGGATACTGTGGTATATAAAAGGACCGCTAGTGGCGCAACTAATATATGAGTGTTTCCATAGATATTCAATCTCGCCTGCCCAACAAGCCCTGACAGCTCTTTTGTAGCTGATAGGTATATGATGGGGTCAAATCTCATAATGGTTCCGCCGACAAAAATATTCAAAAGCGCCAGCTGGCCCATAAGAGCGATCACATACACAATTTCAAGTATAAACATAACAAGGAAAGTTTCCTTTAACTGAGGGAAAATATGCTTCCAGATTAAACGGTTTTTTCCAGCTCCCAGTGCTTTGGCCGCTTCAATATAAACGGACTTATTTAATTCAGCGGTTTTAAGCCTTACAGATGATACAATGCTGGGAATGCTGATGATTGATGCAATAACTATAAAGTAGAGTATTAATACATTTTGCTTAAGGCTGCTGTTGAAGCTTATTGGTGCCAGGAAAAAATACAGGATCAGAAACAGCGGAACATAGCTCCATGCATTTTCGAAAGCAATCAGCCAGCCAGGTGTCCTTTTCAAGGTGCCAGCATACAAACCGATGATTGTTCCTAAAGCCATTTTAATGATCGTAACAGCAGCTGCAATAAAGACAGTGTATCTTAACCCATATAAAATCATGGACAAAAGATCGTAGCCCCATTTGTCAGTCCCCAGCGGATAGGAGGATGATTCAAAGGGCTCCAATGGCGGAGCCAAAACCTTCCCGTTTGTATATTGTGTTTCCATTGTTGAAGTCAATGAATGCGGTGCAAGAATAGGCCCAAATATGCTGAAAAAAAGCAGGCCTGCAACCATAAGAATTCCGATAATCAAGGAGTAATTTATTTTTAGCAGCTTATTCATAGATAAAACCCCGTTTAAACAGATAGAATATGAGTCTGTTAGAGATATAGACAATTAGAGAAATCAAAAGCATGGCAAACAAGCCAATTGCAATCGGCTGGACCTCATTGCTCTGAAAAATAAATTTAGTTATGCCGGAAACATTCATAATATGTTCAATAATGAAGAGATTGCCAATGGCCAGGGAAATCACTTTGATTAGCTCAGATTTAATAAATGGCTCTAAATTTTTAAATACATGCTGAAAATTTATGTAATTCAAGCCCATTCCTTTAGCAACTGCAGTCTTTATATAGTCCTCCCCGCTTGTTTGATAATATTTTACCGAGACAAGCTTAAATAAATATAGAGTTGGAGCTATAGCTGCAAGCACTGTGGGAAACCAGGTATTAAGGGCTCCGCCATCCGGCCTGAGTGAAATCACTCTGATTCCCGTCATCTTATATATTTTAACGGCAAGAATCATAGACATCACAATGATAATAAAGTCGGGTATGGAGGCAAGGATATTTAAGAATGCCCCAAAAAGCTTAGTAAGCCTGAAACGGCTGATAAATACCCCGAAAATAAGACTTATAACTAAGGAAGCATTCACAGCAATCAATACAATTAGCAGACTGGTAAAAAAGTTATCAGCTATATCCTCGGCTATAGGACGAGTTTGCCGGCCAAGCTGATAGGTACCCAGGCTGCCCCCGCTTACTTCCGTAATAAAATCTCCATAAATCTGCGGTAAACTTTCAAAGCTCCAATCAAGACTCCCGATTGATGGATCAACAGAAATAATCTTTGGCAATGCCGCAAGAAGCAAAATTAATATAAATATGATAAATATTTGCTGCAGAGCACGAACCATACAAATCCCCCTTTAATGACCATAAGTCATTTTTCTATTTTTTCACTTTTATCTAAATTTTGTCAATCATACAATTAAATTTTCCTGGTTAATAATTCCTATTTAATGGAAGTCACAAAAAATAGACCGGCTATTTTATTTTTAAATATATTTAATTTTTTTTCAAGTCTGATTTTTATATATAATTTCCATGCCCTTAAAATCAAAGATAAAAAAAAGGCCTATTCGGCCATGATCAGTTAAGCTTTAAATATTCCGCCAATCCCTTTTACCATTGATGATACTTGCGTTACAGCAGACATCATCTGACCTGCGGTGTCCACCATTTTATTAAGATCAAGCGAACCATCCTGGGCTTTAAAGGAATTCATAATGCTTTGCACTCCGGATGGCTGCTTAGGAATGAATGATTGTTTCGGATACGGATTCATATACGGTATTTGCTGTGCAGCGGACTTGTTTGCTTGAGTTCCATAATAATCTTCAGATTCTAATGGGTTTTGAAAAACACCAGCATTTTTCGAACCGGTCTGTGGGTAATATCCTGGGCCATAATTATGCTGCGGATAGGGCTGTTGTGAATAACTTTGCTGTAGTCCTGCCATCTGAGGCGGCTGATGATATTCCATACTATAAGGCAAATAATAAGGGCTATACTGTCCAGCAGAATTATTATAATTCTGCATTGGCTGCTCCCTAAAATAATATTGGCCATTCGTCCCCATATAAAATGGATCAATGTAAAGATTTTGATTTAAATGGCCGTATGGCTGCAGATGGTTCGCTCTATTCATTACTCGGCCAAACATGGGCAAACATCCTCCCCATTCAAAAAATATAAGTATATTAACGATAATTACAGGCAAAAACCTTCTTATTATCACCAATATACTATATGAAAGATTTGCCCAGAATGTGAAAGGATCAATTAACATCTAAAATAGAAGCGGTTTCCGTTTTTGTCTAACTATGAAGAATGGTGTCGGAAGTTTGATTTTTTTAAAAACGATGAAAAATAAATTTTCATGATAGGATATAAAAAACAAAACAGTTTCTTGTCCCCCTTTTTCATTTACCGGGCTGCGGGGAAGGAATTTCTCCGCGAATCTATATTCAGAGGAGGCAATATCATGAATGTTCACGAACTAAAAATGAAGTTTCATCAGCTGCGGGAGTACACTCCTGAAAATGTTAATGAATTATTGGATTTTGCTAAAAAGGCCTATATCCATAATGAAATTTCCAGTACAGATTATCGAAATCTCGTTCGTGAGCTTGAAGCTCAAGGAGCGGCCGTTCCGGAAAGCTACAAAGATAACACCCTCCAGGATTCAGTAAATGCATAAGAAATTCAAAAAAAGGGACCCTATTTCAGGTTCCCTTTTTTTCTTCACCTACTAATTTTATCAATTGCTTTAGGACATACTCGGCGGAATTAACATAATTAATGAACCTGGTTTTGCTTGTTTCAGGGAAAAATGCCTGAATGGAAACCATTTCAATATGTTCAGCAGCAGATTCAATCTGCTGAGGATAAAGATTTCGGGGTTTATGAATGCCAATCCACTCCAGAGCTTCTTCTTTCCATCTATCATTTATGGATTTAACGTCATCAGCAAAAGGTTTGACTTCATGATAAAAATCACCCTTTTCACCCGATTCCTTCACCTTTTTAAACCTGCTGTCTGAGATTTCCACATATTCAAGCAGCTTGTCTGTCATTTGCAGCAGGGAATTTTCATGAACCATTCAGCATCATCTCCAAAAATAAAAGTAGCTAGTCAACATTAGCTACTGAAGGATACTGCTATTCTATGCCACTTAGAAGCCAAGTTCAAGCTTCATTCCGGCTGATCTTTTTGCGTTTTCTATATTGTCTGCCTCAGACTTGATTGCCGTCATATCCTCTTCAATCGCTTCCAGCCTGCTTCCGCAAACCTCTATTTTTTCTGACTGTTCATAATACCAATCCTGGCGAAGTCCCGACAAATTAGACTCCAGTACATTTTCAAGCTCTTCCAGCTGATCATATATTTCTGAAAGCATGGCCAGCAATTCTTCTTTTTCTACCATTTTTCCCTGCATACAAAAAACCTCCCGATTTCTTTTTCTCCTTGCTTCCTGCAATAAATACGACGAAGGATACAGTGAAAACTTTGCTGTGTGCCTACATAATTCTATTTTGCCTGTAGGTTTCCTCCATGCATGACAAAACTAGAAGTGATTCGTCAAAGAAAGTACTTATTTGCATGGCAGCAACATGGTTTCGACAGCCACCGGAAGAATGAAAATAACGACATTGAACAAACTAATTAACGGAGGTGTAATGTAATGGCAAAAAAAGAAAAACAAAATAAATCACAGCCAAAAAAGCTGGAAGAAACTAAAACAGGCTATGGCAATAAGAAGCTTGAAGGCCCTGACCGCCCTTCAACTTAAAAGAACAAAGGCGGAAGCGCCTTGATCAGCCCCGATAGGCAAAAGACGAATCACGCAGGAAATCCTGATTTCTGGAGTGATTTGGCTTATGACCCGAGGGGCTAGGCGCTGGAGCTGGATGCAGATATTTTTTCATCAAAGTTATTCACATTGTTATATTTTATAAATTCATAGACATTGTAAAAAGCAAGGGATCCCTTGCTTTTTCCCAATTCCGCTAACAAAGCAAGCGAAATAATTTGCCCAGCTTCGCAGCAGTATGAAGCTGTTTCTGCTTATGCAAATACCATTTTGTAATATGGACAGGGTGTTTTAGGACAACCGATTCTGATGCCCATTTACTCTTTATGCGTTTTTTTTCAGACCAATCATTAAATTGATGAATGTGATGTGTGATTATCGGGTATGTACAGCGTAGGAAAGGGCTGGTTCTCCGTATTCTTCCCTTAAAGTATTTCTCATAATCATGCCTTGAACCAGTATGAATCGTGCCCGAAGCAAATTCATACACGTCCTCATAATAGCTGGTGTCAAATAAGATTTCTGCCAGCCGTTTTCCAAGATCAATTCTTTTGGACACCGAGCGGAAACCATTTACACTTGCCCCGTATAATTCCCCTTTACAAGTAGGGAAGATTACAGAACTAAAATGAAGATAGTCCTGAAAGGAAAAAAGCAAAGTATGAAAAACTTTACTCTTATAAATTTCATGCTCCATCACAGGCTCTTGAATAACATTTTGTTCATTGATAATCAGTGAAATCATTAACCTCTTTTTATTTCTATTTTTCCAGAAATATAGCCACTCCTGTTCCATAAATGCCGATACACGAAAAATTTTTAATAAATGAAACATTGGCCTATTTATTTTCGTCGAATAATGATAGAGGAGCAATTGTGGAAATGCATCCTGAAAAATCAGCCAATTGGCCCTTTCATATGTAACATAAAGCATGTCCCGCAATTTCTTTCCAATCAATTTAGGAAAACAGCTTCCTTCAAGATCACACATATTCCAGCCGGCATTTCGAGACACCATGGAGGCAAGAAACGCCCAGCGTATCTCAGGATGCTTTTTATAAAACCGGAAATATGCTTCCGTTCTTGAAATATTGTCCAGGTTATATTTTGCTGTCATCTTCATAATATGATCCATTATTGCCTGTTCCTTTTTCTCATGGCTGTTCAAAAATTTCCCAGGAAGAAACATCTCATTTCACCTCAGAAACTGATTGGTCTATATTTAGCCAGCAGGCAGACATGCCAAATGACTCTGTAACACGAATAAAACCGGAAAATAATGCTCAAATGGAGTTTCCTATATACTTTGTTATTTAGAACTTTTTATTCAGCCAAATCATGCTTACTTTTGTTATTATAGGGAGGAGTTTAAAACGAGGTGAATGCATGAATTTCCATTATCCTAATGGCAGGAGATATACTCCATCTGCTAATAGCGCCAATAAATTAACACCAGAGAAGAAATGGACGTACAGCAATCGTGGAATGACACTGGAGGAAGATATAAATGAAACCAATGAATTCTATCTGGAACATGGAATAGCCACTATTCATAAAAAGCCTACTCCTGTTCAAATCGTCCAGGTCGATTATCCAAAGAGAAGTGCGGCCGTTATTAAAGAAGCATATTTCAAACAAGCTTCAACAACCGATTATAATGGTGTGTATAAAGGGAGATATATTGATTTTGAAGCAAAAGAAACTCAGAACACGACCTCCTTTCCTTTAAAGAATTTTCATGAACACCAGGTGAAGCACATGGAGAAGGTATTAGCCCAGCAAGGGATTTGTTTTGTTCTTCTCCGCTTCTCTGCTACCGAAGAAGTTTTCCTTTTAGAGGCACATCATTTGCTCTCATACTGGGAGAGAATGAAGGATGGGGGAAGAAAATCAATTACCAAGGGTGAAATCGAAATGCATGGCCATCACATTCCGCTTGGATTTCAGCCCAGAATTGACTATATTAAGATAATAGATTATCTTTATACCCTTAAATAAGTTTTTTTACAGTTCCATTGTCAAGAAAGGATGAACATAGATATGACTGAAAAATATCAATCAAGAGAGGAGCGCCGCAAACAGCAATCCAAGCCTAAAAAGAAGGGCGGGAAAAAAGGCACAGGCACTTTTAAACGTATTTTTCTTATTTTAATTGCCCTCGGAATTGCTGGAATGCTTATAGGAGCAGGCGCTTTTGCTTTTATGGTGAAAGACGCACCAAAACTTGATGAAAAATTGCTGAAGGATCCTATTTCTTCACAGATTTACGATATGGAGGGCGAATTCATTACAGATGTAGGCTCCGAAAACCGTGATTATGTCGCTTATGAAGATATACCAAAACTAGTGGAAGACGCCTTTTTGGCAACTGAGGATGTCCGCTTTTACAAACATAATGGCATGGACTTAATACGATTAGGCGGTGCAGTAATTGCCAACGTAACTCGCGGATTTGGTTCGGAAGGGGCAAGTACGATTACCCAGCAGGTGGTAAAGAACTCCTTCTTAAATAATGAAAAAACGCTGAGCAGGAAAGCTCAGGAAGCCTGGCTCGCCTTCCAGCTTGAGCGCAAGTATACAAAACAGGAAATCTTTGAAATGTATGTAAACAAGATTTATATGTCTGAAGGCCATGGAGTGCTGACGGCATCGAAAATTTTCTTTGGAAAAGAATTAGATGAGCTTGAGCTGCATGAAGCGGCCCTTCTGGCAGGTATGCCGCAAAGCCCGAACAATTATAATCCGTTTAAACATCCTGATCAAGCAGAAAAACGGAGAAATATAGTTCTTTCTCTTATGAATCAGCATGGTTTTATTACTAAAGAAGAAATGAAAGCAGCTCAAAAAGTTCCTGTGGAATCTACACTTGTGGCTGAGGAGAAAAGAGAAACAAACGAATCAAAATATGATTCTTTCATCGATGTTGTCTTGGATGAAGTAGAAAAGAAATACCCGGATCTTAATCCATATTCTGATGGATTAAAAATTTATACGACCCTGGATCCGAATGCACAGAAACACGTAGAAGACATCTTAAACACTGATGCAGCGGTAGCGTATCCAGATGACGAGTTCCAGGCGGGAATCACCCTGCTGGATACAAAAACTGGCGAAATCAGAGCAATTGGCGGAGGACGCAATCAGGAAGTAAAACGCGGATTTAATTTTGCCGTAGATCAAAAAAGACATGCTGGTTCAACTTTTAAACCTATTGTCGATTATGGACCAGCAATCGAGTATCTAAATTGGGGAACCTACCATACTATTGTTGACGAACCCCACACATATTCCGGCGGTACAAAAATCAATAACTGGGATGGAAAGCATATGGGCCCTATGTCGATGCGTGAAGCCCTTGCCCGTTCCCGTAATATCCCTGCCCTGAAAACACTTCAGGAAGTAGGAACTGATAAAGCTTTAGAATTTACCAATAAATTAGGCATCCCAATGGAAGAAATGTATGAGTCATATTCTATTGGCGCTTATGAGGTATCCTCTATGCAGGTAGCCGGCGCATACAGTGCATTTGGAAACAATGGCTTTTACACTGAGCCACATGCCATCAAGCAAATTGAAATGCGTGACGGCACAAAGCTTGATTTGAAACCTGAATCTGAAGTAGTAATGAAAGATTATACAGCATTTATGATCAGTGACATGCTGAAAAGTGCAGTTAAATCTTCTTATGGTACCGGCCGTCTGGCAGATGTTCCAGGATTGCCTGTAGCAGGAAAAACGGGGACTACAAACTACACCGATGAACAGGAACAGGAGTTTGGAATACCTAGAGGTGCTGTGCCTGATGCATGGTTTGCAGGATATACAACTAACTATACAGCGGCTGTCTGGACCGGCTATCAGGATAGAAAAAATTATATTCCTGCAGGCGATGAGCAAAAAATTGCTCAAAAACTTTTCAGCAGCTTAATGGCACATGTATCAGAAGGAAAAGAAACAGAAGACTTCAAGGTCCCTAATTCAGTTGAGAAAGTAGCCATTGAAAAAGGCAGCAATCCTGCCAAACTGGCAAGCCAATTCACGCCTAAGGACCAAATCATTTATGAGTATGCTGTAAAAGGCAATGCTCCGACACAAGTGTCTGAGAAGTTTGATAAACTGGACTCCCCTTCTGGCCTGTCAGCGAACTTTGACCAGGAGACAAATGAAATTACATTATCATGGGAATATCCAGAAGATGCAGAAGGCACTCAATTTGAAGTGACGGTATCCGTAAATGAAGGCGGAGATCAGCAGCTTAGCGTCACTTCTGAAAAAGGCTTAAAAATTGCCAACCCTCAGCCTGGAGCTGTGTATACCTTTAAAGTAACAGCATTTAACGGTGATCAGCAAAGTGATCCTGCTTCTGTAAAAGTAGAAATCCCTGATCCAAGCGTCATAGAAGAAGATGATACTGAAGGTGAAGGACAAGATGGAACTGGCGAAGAAGAACAGGAAGGTCAAGAAGGACAAAATGGTGAAGACGGCCAGGACGGAAACCAAGATGGCGACGGTTCTGGAAATGGTGATGGCGAAGGTTCCGGAGATGGCTCCGGAGATGGTGAAGGAGCCGGAAACGGTGAAGGTGATGGTGAAGGTACCGGAGATGGCGATACCGGTACCGGAGAAGGAAACGGAACGGGTACTGGAGGTACCGGCAGCGGCGGAAACGGCACTGGCAGCGGCTCTCCAGGCTCGAGCGGTTCTGGAAATGGATCTGGCACATAACTATATAGAAATGAAGAGCTGGCTCAGTGTTGAGTCAGCTCTTTTTTGTCTATGTGCTGATGAACTAGTCTCTAGCCATAGAAAAAAACGCCTATTCATTTAAAGGCGCTTTCTCTTTATTTTTTCCAATGCAAGCATCTTCATATATTGCTTTTCCATTTCAGTCATTAGTTCAGACAGCTGTATATAAGAATGATAAAAAGCCGGCCGTGCAAAAATGAAATTCAGCCGTTCTTTAAGGTTCACTGGCTTTATTGGCAATTCTCCAGGATCTGACTGAAGGTTTACCGGCTTGCTGTTTGCCCAAAACAATAGCTGTAAAAATACTCCCAAAGATATTTTCATTGGATCTAAGGCAGCCTTCTGGTTCCGGTTTGAGAAGTGCATATCCAAATGATGTTTCTGCCCTGCCCACTCCTTCATTAAAACCGGAATATATTTATCGCTGGTTTCCCAAGGCCTTACAGCAGGTATGCCCGCATAAAAAGCCGCTTCATATAAAAATGGCGGGAGAGGCTGATAAGCGGAAAGAGATCCTTCTTTTACAGCCAATGAATCATTCATTTTGTAAAACAGGGAATGGCATAATTGTTCTGTAACAGGAATGGCTATCTCCCCGGTCATTTTGCTTGCTTCACCTTCATTCGTTTTTTGCCTTCACGGCATAAATCCAGCAGAGGGCAAATCTCACATTGAGGATTCTGTGCCTTACAATGATATCTTCCAAAAAAGATCATACGATGATGAGTAATTGACCATTCATCCATCGGCACTTTCTTCATTAATGCCTTTTCAACTTCCAGTACAGAGTCCTTCCAGCGGCAGAAGGCAAGCCTTTTGCTTACTCGTTCAACATGAGTATCAACTGCAATGGCAGGCACTCCATAAGCCACTGAGACAACAACATTGGCAGTTTTGCGTCCTACTCCAGGAAGCTTTGTCAGCTCATCCCTGTCGCGCGGTACTACACCCTCATATTCATCCAGAAGCAATCTGCATAGCTTTTGGATATTTTTAGCTTTGTTGCGATAAAGACCAATAGAGCGGATATCCTCCTGCAGTTCCTCTATGGAAACATTGAGGTAATCCTGGGGAGTTTTATACTTTTGGAACAGGTTTCTTGTCACTTTGTTAACTAGTGCATCAGTACATTGTGCCGATAGTGCTACAGCTATAACCAGTTCAAATGGATTGGAATGATTTAATTCACAGTGTGCTTCCGGGAACATTTCCCCCATTGCATCAAGGCAGTATCTAATTTGTGCTTTATTTAACAAAGAAATCACCAACTTACTATCTTCAATATTTAGAGTGCTGCTTTAGCCTGCTTACTGTTCAAGCCAATTATAAAAGGGAACGGATTTCGTTGTCTGTGACGGTGTGTCTTCCCTCTTCGTTCTTTGCTGTGCTTGGTTCTGCCTGAATTTTTTACCATAGCTTTTAGCCTGTTCAATCGTTTTGATGCCGTTCTTTTTCCATTCAAAAAGAATCCTGTCTATATATCTGAAATTTAGTTTACCGGACAGGACAGATTCTCTTAATGCAGCTTTTATAATATGGGGATCATGGTGATCATCATCCATCCAAAGCGCAAGTGTTTCACATTCAAAAGGTGAAAGCGGCCTGCCGAATTCCCTTTCAAAGCAAGAATAAAGATCTGTTTCTTCCTGCTGAATCTTAACTGCTTCCTCTTTTTTGCCGCTGAGCAGAAACTGGTCAATAAGCTTCTCCCAAAGCGGATCAAGATGGTACCTTTCATATCGGATGCCATCAGCAGAATAGCTATCCTTGATATCAATAAAGCCTTTTTGGATTAGTTTTCTTAGCATATCCGTACATTCAGCCACTGAAATGGTCATACGGGAAGATAATTCTACAGGGGTGGGAAATTCATTCCCATGTTCAATATAGGAAATTACATGAAGAATTAAGACGAGTTCATGCTCATTCAAATTCATTTCTTTATATTGTGACAGCAGGACTCCAGGTATTGAAATATTTCCTTCCTGAAGCCATTTTAATAAACTATTTTTAGACATTCGGGACACCTCCTTCTAAGTATATCATGAACATAGTGGCCAAAGTGAGATGAAAAACCGGTAACTTTTCCATGAAATTCAGCCTGACTGTTTCTTCTGAAAGAACTAGCGGGAATCGAAAGAAGCAAAAAATCCGCGGTAGGCGGATTTTTGCTTTATCTATCAATTAATTTTAATTATGGATATAGACGGTTTAATAAACGAGGAAACGGAATTGTTTCACGTACATGCTCAACGCCGCTGATCCAGGCAACTGTTCTTTCAAGCCCAAGACCAAATCCGGAATGCGGCACTGAACCATATTGGCGAAGCTCAAGGTACCATTTGTAAGCATCCATATCTAATTTATGTTCATCAAGGCGCTGCTTGAGAAGGTCATAGTCATGAATACGCTCAGAGCCGCCGATGATTTCTCCATAACCTTCAGGTGCAATCAAGTCGGCACATAATACAACATCTTCTCTTGATGGATCCGGCTGCATATAGAACGGCTTCAGTGAAGTTGGATAGTGTGTGATAAAAACTGGCTTATCATAGCTTTCTGCAATTGCTGTCTCATGCGGTGCACCAAAGTCGTCTCCCCACTGGATATCATCAAAGCCTTTTTCCTGAAGAAACTTAATTGCTTCATCATACGTGATGCGTGGGAATGGAGCCGTAATTTTCTCAAGTTTCTCCGTATCACGGCCAAGTGTTTTGAGTTCAATTGAACAGTTCTTAAGAACAGATTGTACAATATGAGCTACATATTCTTCCTGTACTTTTAAGTTATCATCGAATTCACAGAAAGCCATTTCAGGTTCAATCATCCAAAATTCGATTAAATGACGGCGAGTTTTGGATTTTTCAGCACGGAAGGTCGGCCCGAATGAAAATACTTTTCCAAGAGCCATAGCAGCTGCTTCCATATAAAGCTGGCCGCTTTGTGATAAATAAGCATCTTCATCAAAATACTTTGTCGCAAAAAGTTCCGAAGTGCCTTCTGGGGCGCTTCCCGTCAGAATTGGCGGGTCAACCTTGGAAAAACCTTGCTCATTGAAAAACTCATAAGTTGCCCGGATAATTTCATTTCTGATTTTCATGACTGCATGCTGTCGGCGGGAGCGCAGCCATAAGTGGCGATTGTCCATCAGGAATTCAGTTCCATGTTCTTTAGGAGTAATCGGATAATCTACAGCCTGATGAATAACTTCCAGGCCTGTAACGAGCATTTCAAATCCAAAAGGTGAACGCTCATCCTTTTGAATCTTGCCAGTAACATAAACGGAAGATTCCTGAGTAACTGATTTCGCACCCTGGAAAATTTCTTCCGGCACTTCCGCTTTCACTACAACACCTTGAATAAAACCAGTCCCATCGCGCAGCTGCAAAAATGCAATCTTTCCGCTTGAGCGCTTGTTGGCAATCCAAGCTCCAATTGTAACTTCCTGATCAACATATTTATGAACTTGAGAAATTGTTGTTTTTATCAAATTATGTTCCCTCCAAAAAAATCTAAGCAATCACTTCTTATGTATCGCTATATATTATACCTTCAAGCACATTGACAAGCAATATTAGTAATATTTTAAGCGCTCTAAATAGATAGAAAATACAGAAGGAGGCCGGATATGATCCGGCGCTCCTGTTTCACATTACTTCATGTTCTTTTCCACAAACCCGTGCATCCGTTCCACGGCCTTTTCCAATAATTCAAGAGAAGTTGCATATGATAAACGGATATTATCCGGAGAGCCAAAACCAGAACCTGGAATTACTGCAACCATCGCTTCCTCGAGAAGCGCCTTCACAAATTCATCGACACTCGCAAATCCGGTCAATTCTGCTGCCTTTTTCACATTGGGAAACAGGTAAAATGCTCCTTGCGGTTTTACACATGTAAAGCCTGGAATGTTGATTAATTTATCATAGATAACATTTAATCGATGTTCGAATGCTTCTCTCATTTCTTCCAGTGTATCCTGTGGTCCGGCATATGCAGCGATTGAACCATATTGTGCTGTTGTTGTCGGGTTGGATGTGCTGTGGCTGGCAAGGTTGGTCATGGCCTTGATAATATTCTTATTACCTGCGGCATACCCAATTCTCCAGCCTGTCATGGAATGAGACTTGGATACTCCATTAATGATAATGGTTTGTTCTTTAAGCTCAGGTGAAAGTTCGGCAATCGAAGTATGCTGATGGCCTCCATATACCAGCTTTTCATATATCTCATCAGAAATGATAAGGACATTATGCTTTAAACAAACCTCGCCAAGCTCCTTTAATTCCTCCGCCGAATAAAGCATGCCCGTCGGGTTGCTTGGTGAGTTAATGATAACTGCCTTGGTTTTGTCAGTTATGCTTTTAGCCAGCTGTTCCGGGGTGATCTTAAAATCATTTTCTTCCCTTCCCTCTGTATAAACAGGAATTCCCCCAGCTAGTTTAACCTGTTCAGGATAGCTGACCCAATATGGAGTCGGGATAATGACTTCTTCCCCTTCATTCAGCAAAACTTGGAACAGTGTATATAAGCCATGCTTTGCACCATTGGTAACGATGATTTCTGAAGCGTCATAATCAAGTCCCTGGTCTTTTTTAAACTTGTTTGCGATTTCATTCTTTAATGCTGGAAGACCTGCCGAAGGCGTATATTTTGTATGTCCCTCATTCATGGATTTCACGGCAGCATCTATAATATGCTGTGGCGTATTAAAATCCGGCTCGCCTGCTCCCAATCCAATAACATCATGTCCCTGGGCTTTTAGCTCTTTTGCTTTAGCTGTGATTGCCAGAGTTGTTGATGGTGTCAATGCTTTTACTCTTTGTGCCAATTGAATCTCCATTGCTTGCTTCCTCCCGATTTTCTCCTGCACTAAGGCGGTGTATTGCCTCAGGCTATAGATTTTCAATTTTTTTTAGCCATTCTCCTGTTTTAAAATCTATATAATAATAATTTATTAAATCACTGCCGGAACGGTAATGAATTTCCCATAATGGAATATTTTTCTCCATTCCCAGCCGCACAGACATGATTTCAGCAGCATTTTTCTCCTGCTTAAGTCTGTTAATGGCTTCATTTCTGGAAATTCCATCAGATTGCTTCATTGTAACGATTTTCCCTTTTTTTTCTGGAACCCACACATATATGCTTGTCCCATCATGATCTTTGCCCTCGATGACATAGTAGGTCTCAGTGCCATGATATATATTGAAATCTTCAGTTTCAGCAAGATCAGTTTCCTTTTTCGCAAGCTCTACAGCCTTTGATTCTGCCGCTCTAACGGGCTTCATGCTGTTGAAATAAATTAAAGAGCCTGCTCCAATGCATATGACAAGCAGAATAATGATACCCCATATTGCTTTTTTCATGTCTCAATCACTCTTTTATGTACGATAAATCGTAAAAATCGCTTTATTTTGGTCTTCCTGATCAAGCGCCAAACCGAACATCAAGTCTTTTTCTTTTAAAGTTCTGTTCAGTGCATCAACAATTTTATACAGATCCGGGCTTTGCTGGATCTTCACGGTAGATAAAACCTCAATTTTGCTTTCCATTCTGGAATTCCTCCTCAGCCTCTACAATATTTGTAACTTATATACCCAGCCGTTAAGGTTAAACTAATTTTACAAAGAAATAAATCTCAGTAACAGTATAACAGCAGATTTGATTAACTGGTATTAAAACAACTACAAATTTTCTTCTGGTCCACCACGTCATGCTGCGCTGCAAGCGCAGCTTTTTCGTTTACCCTTTTCAGGGAGATGATGATTCTACCGATAATAATTAATAAAAAAATTAATTACCTTCACAAAATATCTCCCGGAGGGAATTTTCGTGAAGGTTTAAATTCCTGTTTATTTGAACTCCTCGCCCTGGAAAATCGTGAATAATTCATAGTTAATGTCTGTAAATTTGATGGTGACGGTTCCGTGCTTTCTTGTATAATATACATCAACCCAGGCATCATTTAACAGTCCGAACAGATCCGAATCACGTTTTATGGATGGTTTATAAAAAAGAATGGCGATTTGAGGATCCAAATGTTTGATCATCTCTTCTGATATGGAATCGCTCCTTCCAAACGCAGGAAGCTTTACAATATTAACATTTGATAACTCTTTTTCCATGAGAAAACCTTTAGATTTTGGACTAGTCGAGTTCATAAATAATACCCGATGCCTTGCGAATGTAAATGAAATATCCATTCCTTCCCCCGGTCCCTTACCTGCGTAAAGAACTTCCGCAAGCAATCCCGGGAAAAGCTGCTGCTTAAAATTCTGATACCAGGCATGCAGATTAAGATCACTTATTCCGTTCTCACCCTTCAACTCCGAAACAGCAGAATCATTCGCTATAATTTCTTTAACCCCGAAATCTTCAATCAGCCATTTAAGGCTGGCCATGTTATATAATTCCTCATCTGTCAGGATGATTGCTGAAATCCGATTAACGCCATATAATTCAAGAAGCTTTTTTAATTCTTCTTCTGTTCCTGGTCCGCCGGTGTTAATAAGGACTTTTTCGTCATTTCCATGATGAATTAAGGAAGCCTCACCATCAGATAAAGAAAAAAATGTAAAAGCCAGCTCATCACTTTTTAGTTTTAAGTCAATGCTTTCCACTTTAACAGGAACTGCTGGTGAATCTTTCGGTATGTAATACCAATTTGTGAACAGTAGCATAAAGGCGAACAGCACGTTCATCTTTCCATTCCTCCTACATATGAACAAAAGCAAACTGAGGATTTATAAATATAAAACCCAACAAATTTATAATGCGTTAATCATCTAAATTTATCCTGATAAAACAGATGCCTTGTTCATCATAGAAGGATTCAGGTGAAATCCCCGGAACTTTTTACAGCCAAGTATAAATTAATTCGACAATTTCATCAATATTACTTTTCTGGACAGGAATAGGCGGAATAGAATCCAGAAATGCCTTTCCATACCTTGCAGTGATAATTCTCCGGTCAAATATCACGATGACTCCTCTATCCGAACTTGTTCTGATTAATCTCCCGACACCTTGTTTAAAGCGGATAACTGCTTCGGGCAATGAGTATTCGGAAAACGGATTTTTTCCTTCTTTTGCAATTTGCTCATTTTTCGCCTGTGACATCGGTTCATCTGGGGGTGAAAAAGGCAGTCTGACAATAACAAGGCAGGAAAGATCCTCACCCGGGATATCCACACCTTCCCAAAAGCTGCTTGTCCCTAAAAGAATGGCTTTATCAAATCTCTGAAAGTTCCTCGTAAGCCTTGATCGGCTTCCGCTTGTAACACCCTGGGCAATGAGAGCATAGTCCTCCAGGAAACGTGATTCCTTAATAAGCTCATAGGTTCTCCTTAACATCTCATGCGAAGTGAAAAGAATCAGCATTCTTCCTTTCGCTGCTTCCGCAATTGAAATTATATGCTCAGTAATAGATGCCACATACTCCTCGAGCGGTACTGCATTAACTTCAGGCAAATCATCAGAAACCACGAGCTTAACCTGCCTCTGATAATCAAAAGGAGATTGAATTTGCTTCAGAATGCATTGCTGTTCCTCAAGCCCTAGTTCCTTGAGAATAAAACTGAAAGAATTTTTTACAGATAAAGTAGCAGATGTAATGACCGCACTTTCCTTTTGGCTGAAGAATTGTTCATTAAGATATTCAGAAACCGATACAGGCTGTGCATAAACAGTTGTGGCATTTTGTGCAGATCGCGTATCCATCTCAATCCAAACAACAAATTCCGGGGACGGCAAGTGAAAGATATGGTTTAAGTCCTCATACATACCCCTCAGATCATCCAAAATGGAAGCCACTTCCTCCATTAATGCCTTTTCCTCAAAAGAAAGAGCTGATTCAATATTTGAAACTGCGCATACACGGCTGTCTAAGCCTTGGATCAATTCCTTTAGCATAAATCCAAAACGTTCGGCACTCGCTAATACAGCATTCGTCTCCTTGTTAGCAGCACTTTTAAATCGGACCGTAATTCGATTTACGCTTTTTTTTGCTTTTGTATATTTTTTAGCATAAATCGCTATAACTCTAAACAACTCATCCATTTCATGAATAATATCAGCTATTATTTGGTTGATTTCAAAAGAATTCATGCAATCATCAGGTGTCTCTGCTTTTTCTTCCACCAGCTTTTCAAGCTTATAATATAGCTGTTTCTGTTCAAATAATCCAATTTGTCCAAGCATCAGCCGAACTGATAGATAATCAAGCTTGTTGCCAAAATGTTTCCCTGAAGCCTTAACAAAATGATGCCCCTCATCGATAACCACATGGCTGAATTCAGGCAAAATAACATTCTCTGCTGTAAGATCCGTTAAAAGCAGTGAATGATTCGTAATAATAATATCTGCCTTTTGTGCATCCTTTCTTGCCCTCAGATAAAAATCTCTGGAAATCCACGACTTATCCTGCAAAAAAGCTGTTTCATCATTCTTTATCCTGCTCCAGTAAATCATCCCGCCGCTTGAGAGGTTCAATTCATCAATATCTCCTGTGTCAGTCTCCAGGAGCCAGACAAGAATCTGCATTTTGCTGAGGGTTGTATCATAATTATCTTCATCATCTCTTAACGTTTGAACAAACTTCGCAAGGCTGATATAGTGGCTTCTCCCCTTCAGCAATACAGCTTTAAGCGGGAACGACAGCATCTTTTGCAGCAAAGGAACATCCTTCGTCAGCAGCTGTTCCTGCAGCTGTGTTGTATATGTACTGATAAGGACAGTTCTTCCGCTTTCCTTTGCATACACAGCCGATGGAACAAGATATGCTAAAGATTTCCCAACACCAGTGCCTGCCTCTATTAATGCATGCTGTTTATTTTTGAACGCTCCATAAACCGAATCCATCATTATAAACTGGCCTTGCCTTTTTTCATAAGCAGGGAAAGCTTTAATGAACATTTCCTGTTTTTCCTCATCACTGTATGGAAAGCCCTGAAATTCGGAGCCTGGAGATTCCAGTGGTTTCATCTCTTTTTTCAAAGCAATCCCTCTGTGAACTTCAATTTCATCAGCTAAATACCCAATCTTACTTTCATTAACAACAATGAGCTCGTCCAATAATATATCAAGATCACTCTTTAAGCCTCCAGACAGCTTATGCAGCTGTTCTATGGTGTTTTGGGGAAGGTTCTTAAACTTGTTTAATAATATTAACAGGAGCTCAGCAGTCACAATCGCATCACTGTCTGCCTGATGGGGACGTTCATGATTAAGGCCTTCCCGGAGTGCAAGATCAGATAATTTAAAGCTATCTGCGGTCGGAAAAAGAATACGGGCCATCTCAACTGTATCAAGAACAGGACCGTAAAACCCATTATATCCTGCCTCAATTAATTCTTCCTGTAAAAAAGATAAATCAAATAAAACATTATGAGCCACAAAATAGGCACCCTCAAGCAAAGTCAAGACTTTAGGGGCAATTTCCGAAAAGAGCGGGGCATTCTCGACCATTTCATCTGACAATCCTGTCAGTTCTTCTATGAAAGGGGGGATGGATTGCTCCGGGTTTACAAGTGAGGAGTATTCCTCTGTGATTTTTCCGTTTTCAATCACCACAGCAGCGAATTGTATCATTTTATCGCCTTTTTTCGGGGCGTTCCCGGTTGTTTCCAAATCCACTACAACATATTTATTACCCATGGCTAACACCTCTATATTCAGTCATTCAAACGGTATCATAAAAACGGAAAAAGAAAAAGGCAAATAGCTTTACCCTTATTATTTTTCTTCCACCTGAACTATGCCGTTATTCACTGCTGATTATAAAAAAGAGCTGAATCTCCATAGGAGTTCAGCACTTTATAAAACTCTAATTATAAAACTGTACTTTCCGGCTCTGCATGTATCATGTCAGCGATCCGATTGGTGCTGTCCATTATCGCTACCTTTGGTTCATGATAAGGCACCTTTTCATCAGGAACGAGAGCATATGAAATGATAATGACAATATCCCCTTCCTGAACAAGGCGTGCAGCTGCACCATTCACGCAGATTACGCCGCTCCCTCTTTCACCGGGTATAATATAGGTTTCAAATCTTGCCCCATTGTTATTATTAACAATTTGAACTTTCTCATTGGGAGCCATTCCTACTGCTTCAATAATGTCCGTATCGATAGTGATGCTGCCAACATAATTAAGATTGGCTTCTGTTACTGTTGCACGATGGATCTTGCCATTCATCATGGTGCGAAACATGCTGCCTTCCTCCCTTAGCTTTCTTTTTTCACTGATATTATAGCGTTATCTATTAAACGGGCCTTTGAGAATTTAACGGCCATTGCGATGATGATTTTACCTTCCAGTCGGGAAAGCTGTTTAAGATGCGGATAGGATAGAATTTCAATATAATCTATTTCCCCGCTTGTATTTTTTTTAATGAATTCCCTCATGCGTGCGAGAATCCTTTGAGGATCATGCTCCCCTTCAGCTATAGCGGACTCCGCCACCTTAAGACTTTGATGGAGAGCTGTTGCCTGGTCGCGTTCTGCCGGAAGAAGATGTACGTTCCTTGAGCTCTTAGCCAGGCCATCTTCTTCCCGGACCGTCTGAACAGGGACAATTTCCACTGGAATATTGAAATCTCTTACTAGTCCATCAACAACGGCCACCTGCTGAGCATCCTTCATCCCAAAATATACTTTATCAGGCTGTACAATGTTAAAGAGCTTTATAAGGACCGTTGCAACACCATCGAAATGTCCCGGCCTGGATTTTCCGCATAAAACATCCGTTCGGTCCTGTACTTTGGCTGTTACAGATGGAGTCACAGGATACATTTCCTCTGCTGAAGGAAAGAAGATGTAGTCATTCCCATCTTTCTCTGCAAGGCTGCTGTCACGCTGAAAATCCCTGGGATATGTCGCTAGATCTTCTTTAGGGCCGAATTGAAGCGGATTGACAAAAATGCTTACCACTGTCACATCATTTTCTTTTCTGGCGGCACTTAATAAGGAAAGATGGCCTTCATGCAAATAACCCATAGTAGGGACGAAGCCGATTGTCTTTCCTTCCCTCTTAAGCTGTAAAGCAATACTTTGCATTTCTCTTATTTTGTTAATCGTTCTCATGCTTTTCCTCCATACAAGCTCTGCAGCTCTTCCTCTTTCATCTTGAAAGAATGGGAATCATCAGGAAATGATCCGTTCTTCACTTCTGCAGAATAAGCCGCAAGGCTATCGCCGATAATCGGGTTCAGGTTTTCATACTGTTTCACAAACTTGGGAACACGCTCTACACCGTATCCCAATACATCATGGTAAACAAGAACCTGTCCATCTGTATTCTTGCCGGCACCGATCCCAATGACAGGAATCGTCAATTCTTCAGTAATCTGCTTTGCCAGCTGTTTTGGAACACACTCGAGGACAAGAGCGAAAGCTCCAGCCCTCTCACATTCCCTGGCATCATCAATCAGCTTTCTGGCTGCTTCAGCGTTTTTCCCCTGGACTTTGTATCCGCCCAGGACCCCCACGGATTGTGGTGTCAGGCCCAGGTGGGCAACAACAGGAATGCCTGCTTTTGTTAACGCTCCGATATGTTGTGCGACTTCATCACCGCCTTCAAGCTTAACAGCATGTGCTCCTGTTTCCTGAATAAGCCTTGCTCCATTTATAAGTGTATCTTTTGCGGACAAATGATAGCTCATAAACGGCATATCAATCACAATGAATGTATTTTTTGCTCCTCGCTTGACAGCTTTTCCATGATGTATCATATCCTCCATTGTAACAGGAACGGTTGAATCATATCCCAGCACTACCATCCCAAGCGAGTCCCCCACAAGAATCATGTCCACATTGGCCATTTCGGCCTGTTTGGCAGCAGGGAAATCATAAGCGGTCAGCATGACAATTTTCTCTTCATTTTCCTTCATTTTTAGAAAATCAGTTGTTTGCTTCATTATTCGTCCTCCTTATGCAGGAAGAGGCAATAAAACTTCCAAATGAGTTAAAAAACAGAACATTAAAAAAATCCTTCTGAAGGCAGAAGGATTTTGCAATAGCTCATATATCAGTTCATCCCTCTGTCCCGGTCCATTTTTTGGATCTAGGCAGATATCTATTAATTTTATGATTCTTGCAAAAAGGTGCAGTTCTTTTAAGGATACTGCCCATAAAAAGTATATCAAAAAGGCAAAAGAATTGGCTATAAAAATTTTAGGCGTGCAAATTAGACTTCCAGCTCAATGTCCGCAGAATAGACGTGATGGACCTTTCCGCTGCTGTCTTCAATCATCAGGACTCCATCTTCTGTAATTCCAAGAGCCTTGCCATATATGCTGCCGGTAATAGTTCTTGCAGTAAGGTTCTTACCAATGCTGACAGCATAACTCTCCCATAAAAGCTTAATCGGATAGAAGCCTTTATCTAAATACAGTTTATAAAGGTCTTCCAGTTTGCCCAGCAATACTCTAATCAGCTCCGCTCTGGAAAGCTTTTCGCCTTTTTCAATGGATAAAGAAGTGGCAATGTCTTTAAGTTCATCTGGATAATCATCAAGCTCCTGGTTAACATTGATTCCAATGCCGATGATTATTGAAATAATGCGGTCTGCATCCGCCTGCAGTTCAGTCAGGATTCCCGTAACTTTTTTCCCGTTCATTAATATATCATTCGGCCATTTAATTTGCGGTGTTAAATCTGTCAGCTCTTCAATCGCCTGTACAACAGCCACTGCTGTAATGAGCGTAAGCTGCGGTGCTTTCGGAGGTGGAATGTTCGGCCTCAGGATAACACTCATCCATACGCCTGTTGATTTTGGGGAATGCCATCTCCTGTCCATTCTTCCCCTGCCTGACAGCTGTTCTTCCGCAATGACGACTGTTCCTTCCTGCGCACCTTCGTACGCAAGGCGGTGGGCAATCTTCTGTGTTGAGTCAACACTTTCTTCATGATGAATTTGACGGCCAAGTGTTTCAGTCTGCAGACCCAGCCTGATTTCATCAGGAGTAACCTTTTCAGGTGTTTTCGTAATCCGATATCCTTTTCTTCTGACCGCTTCCAGTTCAAAACCTTCTTTCCTCAGCTCTTCAATATGCTTCCATACAGCCGTTCTTGAACAGCCAATCAGGTCGGCTAAATACTGGCCAGAAAGGTATTCCTCCTTGCTTTTCGTAAAAGCATCAATCAATTTTTTCCTAATTTCTGATTGCAATTTATGAGCCACTCCCTTATGGATTCATTGCTATTATTCAATTCGCCGCGCAAGACAGCTTTCTCCGTTTTTTCAAGCTCCGCTTTGATCCAGGGGCCAGGAGGTTTGCCAAACCAATCCATCAGGTTATCTCCAGTAAGCTGAAGATCGCTTCTCTCTTTAATCGGCAGGGAATTATATTGACTCACCAGCATATCGGTTCCCGTGCTTGAGTCCTCATGCACGATTACGTTGCGAACCCGCTCGGCGTTTAGTGAAACGCACCCTGCCTGGTAAAGGGAATGGGAATCCCACTTGTTTTTGGCTCTATATCGAATCCATCTATTAATTGCCAATATCTTTTTTATTTTCTTTACAGGCAGTTTCCAGCTTTTAAAAAAGGCTTCAGCCTGCGACTCGCCCAAATCAAAGATGCATGCAAGAAAGGCCCACATTTCATCCACTGTCAGTTCAGCTGCATTATAATCTTCTGCCTGCATTAATTCCTTTTGGAAGCCAGACATATTTGGCAGATACTTAGACAATCCTGTTTCCCCAATGACCTTAAGAGCCTTCATCCGGCTGGTTCCTGCTAATAGCTTTTCGAATTCTGCCAGCTTTCTTTCCACTGCAATGTTTTCAAGTAAATGAGCCAAAGATGCCAAAGCATCATAAGTTTTTTTTTCAATTTCGAATGCAAGCTGACTAAAAAAGCGGACTGCCCTCATCATTCGAAGTGCATCTTCAGTAAATCTCTCAGCAGGCTGTCCAACGGTACATATCCTTTTTTCCTCTATAGCGCCCCTGCCGTTAAAGGGATCAATAAGCCGCCCTTCCTTATCCATGGCAATGGCGTTCATCGTAAAATCTCTTCTTTTCAAATCCTCTTCCAGAGATCTGATAAATTGAACCTCTGAAGGCCGCCTAAAATCCAGATATTCAGCCTCTGTCCTGAAAGTTGTAATTTCATAGGGTATTCCATTATATAGGACAACCACAGTGCCATGCTCAATGCCCACATCAAGTGTTCTTGAAAATATAGTTTTTACTTCCTCAGGGGCAGCGGAAGTGGCAATATCGACGTCCGCAATTTCTTTACCAAGGATATGATCCCTGACAGAACCTCCAACAAAATAGGCCTCATAGCCTGCCGCTTCTATATCCTCGAGCACAGGAACTGCCTTTAAAAAAGCTTCATTCATCCAAGGTCACCTTTTTCCAAAAGTTCATAATAAAACTCTTCATATTGAATGACAATCTGGCCGGCACTGAACCTGTCTTTTGCAAGTGAAATGGATTGGGAAGCAAACCTTTTAAGAAGGAGCTCATCCTTAAGCAGTTTAATTGCTTTTCGTGAGATATCAGTTATATCCCCCAGAGTACAAATATAACCAGTCTCACCGTCGCTGATTACTTCTGGAATTCCCCCGACATTAGTGCCGATGCATGGCACTCCGCATGCCATTGCCTCGAGAGCAACAAGTCCAAAGCTTTCCTTTTCGGATAATAAGAGCATTAAATCACTGATGCTGTATAGCTCCTCCAGATTATCCTGTTTTCCCAAAAACAAGACTTTATCTTTAAGCTGCAGATCATTCACCAGCCTGCATATAACGGTCATTTCCGGTCCGTCTCCTACTAATAGCAGCTTGGAAGGAACTTCTTCCATGATTTTTGCAAAAGCCTTAACAACATCAGGCACCCGCTTTACACCGCGGAAATTGGAAACATGGATGATAACCTTCTCATCCGCTTTTATGCCATATTCTTCTTTAAGATAAGCAGAATCGGTTTTCTTGTATATTCTTTCATCTATAAAGTTATAAACCGCTTTTATTGATTTATCAGGCTTGATCAGATCATAAGTTTGCGTAATGAGCGCATTGGATACCGCTGTAACGCCATCAGACTTTTCGATACCGAAACGGATCGCATCTGTCAGGGATGGATCATACCCGAGAACTGTAATATCTGTTCCATGAAGGGTCGTAACAATCTTAATATCCGTGCCGCTCATCTGCTTAGCCAGAATCGCACAAACTGCATGCGGAATTGCATAATGCACATGAAGAAGGTCAAGTCCTTCGCGTTTTATCACTTCTGCCATTTTACTTGCAAGCGCGATATCGTAAGGAGCATATTGGAACACAGAGTATTGATTTACATCTACCTGGTGATAAAAAATATTAGGGTACATCCTTTTCAGTCTAAAAGGGAGGCTTGAAGAAATAAAATGTATTTCATGGCCTTTTTCGGCCAGCATTTTACCCAGTTCTGTTGCCACAACACCTGATCCTCCCACCGTAGGATAGCAGGTGATACCTATTTTTAATTTTTTTCTCATAATTCTCCACCGAATATATCCATATTAACCACTAAGGGTTTATTCACTTTAAAACCCTCTGCATATTCCACCCCTGCCTGTTTTCCAAATAGGCTTTCCCTCGCTGCAACAGTCTCAATATAACCGTTGACAAGCGGTGTATCAAATGAACCAGGGCTTTTTGTAAATTGACTTCGATAAGACTCCAGTCCTGCAGCTTTTTTATCCATAAAAGCTGAGATATCGATAAGGAAGTCAGGCTTATGGAAACCATTTATCATGTAAAAGTGCAGGCTTTTCACCTTATGAGGAGCAAAATTGCCGCCTGTTACATACTTCCTGATTCCGGCCGAAAAGACGGCTTCTTCCACCAGACGGGCACAATGTCCATGGTCAGGATGCCTGTCCTCCATATAAGGCGCAAACACAAGAGCAGGCTTGTATTTACGGATCATTTCAGCAATCTTTTTTATGTACTCCTGGTTAAAATATAAACTCCTGTCCGGCAGATTAAGAGTCTCCCGGACACTAACCCCCAGAATTTCAGCTGCTTTTAGTGATTCCTCTTTACGGATTTCAACCGTCCCATTAGAAGAAAGCTCGGCCTGGGTCAAGTCGCATATTCCAATCTTTTTTCCAATCGAGGCAAATTTGGCAATTGTTCCGCCCATGCCGATTTCAACATCATCAGCATGCGCACCAAATGCCAGAATATCAAGATTATCCAGGTTCATTCATGTCACCTTTTTCACTTACAATATTCCTCCATGATAAATCATTGCGTTCCAGGCCTTTAATAATAATTTCAGCAGTTCCCATATTAGTCGCCAATGGGACGGCATATACATCACAGAGGCGCACCAAAGCTGAGACATCCGGCTCATGAGGCTGAACAGTCAGAGGATCTCTGAAGAAAAATACAACATCCATTTTATTGTTGGCAATTAAAGCACCAATTTCCTGGTCCCCGCCAAGTGGTCCAGACTGAAAACGATGAATGGAAAGGCCAGTTTCTTTCATGATACGTGACCCAGTTGTTCCAGTAGCATAAAGGGTATGTTCAGCAAGAATAGATTTATAGGCGATCGCAAATCTTACAATATCATCCTTTTTCTTATCATGGGCAATTAAGGCAATATTCATGTTGGCACCCCTTCCTAATCGATAATATTTTCGAGGCCGTAGACGAGAGTATCAATTTTTAAAACTGTATCAACAGCAAGCTTTACTCCAGACATAAAGGAAGCCCTGTTATAGGAGTCGTGACGGATGGTCAATGTTTGTCCTTCAGAACCGAACATAACCTGCTGATGGGCAATCAGGCCTGGCAAGCGTACAGAGTGTATATGCATGCCATCAAAATTTGCGCCTCTTGCACCAGGAATCGTTTCCTTCTCCTGTGAGTGCCCCTGCTCCTTTTTCGCTCTTACATCAGCAATCATTTCCGCTGTTTTCACTGCAGTCCCAGATGGAGCATCCAATTTCTGGTCATGGTGCAGCTCTATAATTTCCACATCGTTAAAATATCTTCCTGCCAATTGTGAGAATTTCATCATTAATACAGCACCAAGTGCAAAGTTTGGGGCGATAATGCAGCCGATTCCTTTTTCCTGGCAAAGTTCTTCAAGCTCTTTCAGATTTTCCTGCGAAAAGCCTGTTGTTCCAACAACTGGCCTTACACCATACTCCAGGGCAGTTTTTGTGTGGAACATTCCTACTTCCGGAGTGGTCAAATCGATAAGCACATCCGGTTTTAGTTCCTGAAAGCATAGAGCAAGATCTGTGTATACCGGAATTTGGCCAAACTGTGAGAATCCTTCAAAATCGCCAAGATAACCCCCGCCATTTTTATGGTCGATTACAGCAGCTATTTCATAGTTTTCTGTACGATTAACCAGCTGGACTGCTTCGCTTCCCATTCGCCCCCGCGGTCCCGCTATAACAACTTTAACTTTATCCATTGTCCTCTCTCCTTCTATTCTTCAATTCTTGTCCATCTGTCTTTATCCCGTGTGCTGAATTTTTTCATGACACGATCGTGCGCTTCTTCCAAGTCAATATTTAAGGAATTAGCAAAGCATATTAGAACAAAGAGCATATCTCCAAGCTCTTCTTCGATAGCCTTTTCTTCTTCGGTGGATTTTTTGGGTTTTTCACCATAGTGATGGTTCACTTCCCTGGATAGTTCCCCAAGTTCTTCTGTCATTCTTGCCAGCATGGCCAATGGACTGAAATAACCTTCTTTAAATTGGCTTATGTATGAGTCTACTTCTGTTTGCATATCTTTGATTGTTTTTGCTGTTTGCATTTATTTCACCTCTGCTTTTAATAGGTGTATCTATATACGGAGTTTATCACTTTTCATGTTAAGCTAAAGATCGGCTATTTTACAAATATTTTTTATCATCGCGCTTAATTGATTCCCCTGTGCCTTCTTGTCCGGAAAGGTCATTGCTCTTATATTCTGTATCTTATATAATTAGATACGCTTTGGTATTGTGATATTCAGGCAGTGGAGGGATAATATGCTTTTTGGGTTAAAGTTTAAGAATATTTTTTTCATTTTGCTTGGTGCGGCCATTTTTTCGTGGGGCCTTGTTCATTTTAATATGCAGAATAATTTGGCTGAAGGCGGATTCACCGGGATAACGCTGCTCTTATATTTCCTGTTCAAATGGGACCCTTCTTATACAAACTTGCTGCTAAATATCCCCCTATTCTTTATAGGGTGGAAACTTCTTGGCAGGAATGTTTTTGTTTACACGATCATCGGAACGGTCGGTGTGTCCATTTTCTTATGGATTTTTCAGCGATACCAGATCGAAATGCCTTTAAAAGAGGATTTAACTCTTGCTTCTCTATTCGCCGGAGTCTTTATCGGGATTGGACTTGGGACCATTTTCAGGTATGGGGGCACAACAGGCGGAGTGGATATAATTGCGCGGCTTACCCATAAGTACGCAGGGGTCAGCATGGGAAAAACGATGTTCATTTTTGACTTTTTTGTTATAGCACTTTCTTTAATTACATATTTGGATTATAGGGAAGCAATGTATACTCTTGTCGCTGTTTTTATCGGTGCCAAAGTAATTGATTTTATGCAAGAGGGCGCCTATGCAGCAAGGGGAGCGATGATTATTTCAGAACAAAATGATGCCATTGCCGATAAAATCATGAAAGAAATGGACCGGGGTGTCACTGTGTTAAAAGGCCACGGCTCCTTCACCAAGAAAGAGCGGGAAGTGCTCTATTGTGTAGTTGGCCGTAATGAAATTGTGCGTTTGAAAAATGTCATTACAGCTGTTGATCCGCATGCATTTGTTTCGGTTACAGCTGTCCATGACGTACTGGGGGAAGGCTTTACTTTGGATGAAAATAAAAAGCCGGTTGAACGCTAAAAATAGTTCCAGGAGATGTTATAATGGGCATCTCTTTTTTTGGCAAAAAAAAAGCCAGCTAGCCGGCTTTTTTACTGTCTAGCTCCAGGCACCTTCCGTTTTTCTTACTCTGATCTTGTCATACCTGTGTAAATAAGGATTAAGCGCAGCAATTCCAGCACTGCAACAGCTGCTGCCGCCACATATGTCAATGCAGCTGCATTCAATACTTTTTTTGTTTCTCTTTCTTCATCGTTTCTGATAATTCCGAGGGACACTACCTGATCCATCGCACGATTAGAAGCATTGAACTCCACTGGAAGAGTGATTACCTGGAATATCACTGCAGCTGCCATAAAGATAATTCCCAGCAGCACCATTCCGCTCAACCCTGCAAAAAAACCGATCATGATCAGAATCCAGGAGAAGTTTGAACCAAGATTCGCAACAGGCACCAGCGCATGGCGAAAACGCAGAAAAGCATAATCCTGATTATCCTGGATTGCATGGCCAACCTCATGAGCCGCAATAGCTGCAGCCGCCACTGAATGGCCGTGATAATTTGCTGCTGATAGCCTGACAGTCTTAGAACGCGGATCATAATGGTCTGTTAAATGTCCCCTGGTTTCCTCCACGCCAACGTTATATAAGCCATTTTCATCCAGAATTCTTCTGGCTACTTCAGCACCTCTCATTTGCGTGGATGAAGGAACTTTTGAATATTTGCTGTAAGCTCCCTTTACTTTCATTTGCGCCCAGAGCGGAACAAGAATAATTATTGCAAAATAAATGAGATATCCTCCCATTTTATTACCTCCCATCAAGCTGATCATGTTGAATTTTAACGGCTGGCTTTCATATCTCCAGCATACGATTCCTTCTAACTATCTTTTTCCCCTTTCCCTTTATTGCAAAACGGAAAAGACGCTCAATTATTCTTTTTGTTCAAAGATAAGAGTGTAGAAATTTTTGAATTTCGAGGCCTGTCTAGCTCCAGCACCTACCCCCTCGAGGTCACAAGCCGATCCCCCCAAAAAGGCAAAGAACGCCTTTCCGTGAGGCTCGTCTTGTGCTTGTCGGGGGTGAGCAAGGTGCTTCCGCTTTTCTTATTAAGATCTGTTTTTTTGTCTTGCCCTGTCTCCCTTATATTTTCTCCAGCCTACGTAAGATAATGTAATGATGATAATGCTCCCTGTTGAAATGATCACCCACCAAAGGGATGGATCTGTTTCATCTTCTGTCATTTCATCAAAGATTGTCTGCAGATCATTTTCCAATGCAGCGAGTTCCTGCTGACTTGCCTGCTGGGAAAGCACCTGCGGCCGATAGTGATCGATAAAATTAATGCGGGCGTTCAGTTTTTGTACTTTTTCTGCATCAACATCAATTTTTAAACTGGGATAAATAACCTCATATAAAGACAAAAAGGAATTCAAATGTGAATGAAAGTTCTCGTTATTTCCGCTGTATGCGGCTTCCTTAACTTCTCCAAATACCGTCATAATCGGCTTCTCCATTTCGGTCCATAAAGGCTGATATTTTGAGGAGATTGCATCCATTACAAGGCGGAATTTTGTTGCATGGTTCAGCCTTTCTTCATGGCTCATTGATGTATTGACAGCAGCTTGTACAGCATCATCATGAGAGACGGTAATAATCCGCAGTTCGTCCATTGTAAATGGCCTTTCCTTGCCATTCACAGCAACAAATTGCTCGGAAAAATACTCCAATAGCTTCTTGGCATCCTCATACCTATGGAGCTTAACCATCTGTAAGGCTTCATTAGATAATTGGTCTAATTTATCTATTTGTGTTGTCTTATCTGCAGACACCATTCCAGGCAATAACATAATAATGAATAAGAATGCGATTACTTTTCGCCTCATTAAACTTGTCCCCCCTCAAATTACTATTAGATAAATATGAAAAGAGGGACAAGGTTAGACCAGAAATTATTTACCTTAGCAAGGTTATTTCTTTCAAATACAAGGACCCAAAACACTCAATGGTTTGGATCAAGTTATTTGGAGTACTATTTCACTATATCCAGACTGAACCGATTCTTTCTTAAGGCGAAGTAATAAGCGGTTCCTAATGAAAAAATACTGAGCCAAAATGTAAAATAGCCGATTTGCGGTGTGTAAAGATCTAAAATAGGATAGCGCGGCAGCATGAAAAAGACGTAATCAATTACATCATTATGAAGAGTCCAGATTCCTGTTAAAACAAGATGCCATACTTTAAAACGGTAGAAAGGTGCATACAGAACACCCTGAACTGCCATTGCACCATGCGAGAAGATCAGCATGAGAGCAACAGGATCCAATTCACCTGTCACCTGAAAAACGAGCAAATTCATAACCACTGCCCATATTCCGTATTTAATAAGGGTCACAATAGCTAATGCTTCAAACAGCGGCCAATTTTTGCCCAATAGAAAGGCGATTAGCACAAACATAAAAAACAGGCTCGCTGTAGGACTGTCCGGTACGAAAAGCAAGAAAATTGGCGGTGTATCGACAAGCTGCCACTTATACCATATATATCCATAAATTGTGCCTGCCGTGTTAATGATCAGAAGCAGTATCAGCATAGCTCTGCTGCCTAATAAAGGATAGATCCATTTCATATTTTGTTCTCCTTCTCTATGTACACGATTATTTCATTATTTTACCACACCAAATGCCTGTAAAAAAAACCGAACAATTTATGTGCATAAAAAAGAAGCTGGCAATGCCAGCTTCTTTACAAATTATTTGCTTTCAAGGCCAGAAATAAACTCAGCAAGCTTTTGAAGTTCTTCATCAGTGCCTTTGAACATTCCGGCAGGCATGGCGCCTTTACCGTTTTTAGCAATGTCAGCAACTTCTTCAGGTGTTAACCCAGTGTCAACAAGTGCAGGTGAACCTGCTCCACCCTGAAGATCTCCTCCGTGGCAGGAAATACAGCCGTTCGCTTCAAAAATCTTGTAGCCTTCGTCCTCTTTATCAAACTCTACTTCAGCCACAATCTTACCTTGCTGTGCTGCTGCTTCCCAATCATGATGTGCAACCGACTCCCAAGTCAGGAAAGTGATGCCGGCTAGAGCCAATAACATGAAGCCAGTTGCTAAAGGACGCTTGGACGGACGGCGTTCAGGTCCGCGGTCTATGAATGGTGCAAGCAGCAAAGCTCCGAATGCAAGACCTGGAATAATGAAAGCACCGATTGCATTATAAGGTCCAGAAGCATAGCTGTATTTCAGAAGCTGGTACAAGAACAGGAAGTACCAGTCTGGCAGCGGGATATAAGCTGTATCACTAGGATCAGCAATTTTTTCTAATGGCGGCTCATGCGCAATTGTCAAGCATAGGAAACCGATAAGGAATACAGCCCCTACCATCCATTCCTTTAATAGGAAGTTTGGCCAGAATGCTTCTGTTTTTCCTGGATATTCCGAATAGTCTTTCGGGATATTCGGTTTGCGTTCTGCAGGAACACGAGAGTCACCTACGAATTTCATACCTTTACCACGATGCATTGGGCGATTTCCCCTCCTTTTGCAATGATCAAAAAATTATTTCTTACAACGGTCCTGAAATACCCTGTTTACGAATCATAATAAAGTGGGCAGCCATTAACCCGAATAGTGCAGCCGGTAAGAAGAATACATGGATGGCAAAGAATCGGGTGATAGTCTGAGCGCCGACAATATCAGAATGTCCGGCAATAAGTATTTTCAGATATTCTCCAATCAGCGGAGTTGATTCTACGATCTGGATTGTTACTTTTGTAGCGAAAAGGGCTTTCATATCCCAAGGCAATAAGTAACCTGTGAGTCCAAGTGCAAGCATAATGAAGAATATAAGCACTCCGACAACCCAGTTTAATTCACGGGGCTTCTTATAAGCTCCCTGGAAGAAAACACGTAACGTATGTAGGAACATCATTACGATTACCAAACTTGCCCCCCAGTGGTGCATTCCGCGGACAATTTGTCCAAATGCAACATGGTTCTGAAGATAATACACGGATTCCCAGGCATTTTTAATATCCGGAACATAATACATTGTCAGGAACATACCGGATAAAATTTGAATTACAGTTACAAAGAACGTCAGACCGCCAAAACAGTAAACGAATGCAGAGAAATGATGTGCAGGGTTTACATGTTCAGGAACTTCGTGGTCGGCAATATCCCGCCAAATCGGCGTAATATCTAAACGTTCATCTACCCAATCATAAATTTTGTTTAACAATTATTACGCCTCCTTTCGCGGTTCAGCCTTGCCTAAATACAAAAAGCCGTCTTTTTCTGTGTAAGGAAATACATCTAGCGCTGCAACCGGCGGTGTACCTGGAACGTTTGTCCCATCCTTTGTATAAAGGCCGCCATGGCAAGGGCAGTAGAAATGATCAGGGTTTGATTTGTCAGTATTCCAGTCAACTACGCACCCTAAATGCTTACATACTGGAGACAATGCTACAATTTCACCTTTTTCATCCTTATAAACCCAAGCAGTGCCGGTAACTTCGGATGTGTACCAAGCATCCTGCTGTTCAAATGTGTAATCAATCCTTGTTGGCGTTTCAGTAATTTCAGCCACTTTTTGCTTTGTTGGGATAAAATCACTCTCACCAGCTGCCTGCAATACAGGATCGACCGCAAAACGGACCATCGGCATCAGCATGCCAGCTGCCATGAAACCGCCTACACCAGTAAGTGTATAGTTTAGGAATTGACGTCTAGAAACTCGATTTTTGCTCATACTTTTCCCCCCTCTATTATGAAGTTAAGTCCAACGGACAAAATTCAACACAATATAAAACTAGGACATAACAATGATATATCAATCTTTATGTAAGGTCAATATAATCCTTTGGCGAAACATGTAAATAGAGCGACTTAACATTCGCACTATTCACCATTTTGCCACTTTTGCACGAATAAATTCAACAGCTGCTTCACCTGGTCATCCAGAATGGAATTTCGATAGTTTTCATCCATATGCTCAAGAGGCAGGGATGGCAGCCAAATCAAACCTCCTTCCAAGCGGTCTTCAAGTGATTTCCACATGCTGTCTGAAGTTAGAAGGAATATGTGATTAAACCCCTGTGCCTTCAATTCTGCTTCCCATTTGCCCAAGCCGCTGAGCAGGCTGTCTTCCCCTGCTGATTTCAGATAGGCATAGCCAGGAAGCATGATCAGGCGGCCTCTGAATTGCCGTTCAAGCTGCACACTTAGAAGCGATATAAATTCTGTCATGGCTACAGACTGTTTGATATCATCGCCAAATGATACTGGAAGGAGCGGCAGAACTGCAGTGTCTACATATTGCTTTTCTTTAAGGAACATTTCGATATCCTGTGATACCCATTTCATATCATTCACTCCATTACATATTTTTGCCTCCCTTAATATATCATTAATGATTAGAGTGCTTCAAATCAGATTACGCTATAAGGGCGCTGACAAAATAAGAGCCCTGCTTTTATAAAAGCAAGGCTTAGGTTGTTTCTATTCTATTCAGCTGCTGAGTCAAAATGTTAAAAGCTTTTTTATCCTGCTTATCCAATGCTTCATCAATCAGCTCAAGGAGTTTTTCTCTTCTGAACTTCTCCAGGCTTTCTGTCAGGAACCTTTCCGCGATCAGCCGGTCCTTTTCATTAATCTGGAGTGTTTTTGGCATAAAGGGGTTTTCCTCCATAACCGCTGCATACTGATGTGCCTTGTTGGAAGCATGGAAATTAAGCTGAATGTAAATCTCTTCATCCCTGTTTAAGCGGATATCATGGAAGGACTTCTCCGCGTCTGTGGTCATTACATTCTCTTTATAAAAACGGAAAGGAACTTCATCCACACAATGGGTGGACATGATCAGGCCTCTTGGACAATACTGTGCCTGCTCCACAAAATGCACTTTCTCCATAAGCTGGTCATGGCTCATCAAATAATTGAGAATCCATACGCATTCTCTTCTTTTGAGCTGATAATGGTTTAAAAACCAGCGGATAAAATCTTTCTTCTCGTTGACAGATACAGGGGTCGCCATTTTTGATTCCCTCCTCTGCTTACAGACAAATTTGGCCTAACTGAAATTACAATAAGGGCACCATTCGCTTATAAAAGCAGCTTCCTCATTTAAGCAAGAAAATCATCTGTGAGTCTTTCCAGAACATCGAGATACTCTTCATTGCCTGGCTCCAGTTTGATTAGTGTATTAAAAATTTCGGCAGCCTCTTCCCTTTTTCCTTCCTCTGCTAAAAAATATCCGTAATCTGAAAGAAAATCAGGCTGCTGTTTAAAGAAAGTATATGCAAGCTGATATTTGTTTAATGCCTCTGAATATTCTTCAGTATGCTGAAAGGCAACAGCTGAATCCCATATAAGCTGCGGCTCTTCAAGCTCGTTCAAAATATCAGTGATCTCGATTACATCTTCATATCTTTCCTGCTGGAGAAGCAGTTTATTTATATAAATGGCTGCCTGGACATATTCAGGATCCAGTGCAAGAGCCTGCCTGAACATATCTTCAGCTTCTTTTTCATTGCCATTTTTCAGGGCGAGCTTACCGCCATAGAAGAATAGTTCTTTATTAAAATCGTCCTGTTTTAAGCCTTCCTTTACCGCTTCAAGACCTTTTCCAGCCTCTTCCTCCCGCTCGTATGCCTGGGCAAGGTATAAATACAGTGAATGATACTCGGGGTCCAGTTCCTTCAGTTCTGTCAATTTTTCAATTGCTGTACGGTTAAAGCCAGCTTGCAGCGCTGTAAAAGCATAGCTGAAAAGGGTATTAATCTCCAGTTTATCATCAAGCGCTTTTTCGTAATATGGAAGGGCTTCTTCAAATGCCCCTCCTGCGCTGAGAATATCCCCCATTCTCTGATTTACATTTATGCCTGCAATGACTTCCTCTTTCCCGAGAACATTTTCGTAAATCCGCTTTGCTTCCAGGAACCTTCCCTGCTCTGCATAAAGTTCCCCCAAAGCAAAATCTACAATTACTTCATCAGGCAATATTTCTTTTGCTTTCAGCAGTTTTTGTTCGCTGACCTCGAATAGACCATCCATTTGATAAAGGTCTGCTAATAGGAGAAGCGACTGCGGAAAGCTTGGATCATGCTCATTTATTCTTTCAAGGACGAGGATGGCTTCCTCTTCATTTCCCAGATCAATATGTGTTTCAGCTAACAGAACGAGCAGTTCCCCTTCTTCCGGATATGCTTCCAGAAGACGTTCATATAATGCTTTTGATTCCTCAAGGAATCCATACTGGAACAGTTCTTCTGCCAGCAGGAACCTTTCTTCATGTGAACCATCCAGCAGTATTTGCTGATAGCTCTCCAATGCTTCTTCGTGATGACCGTTTTCTAAAAGAGTAATGATTTTATTTACTTTATCCATACTAAATTCCTTTCGAATGCTAATCGGCTATTTTAAAGTAAGCTGGTGTACTGATTTTAACATGCTCGCCGGACCCTGAACGAAAAATCACTTCCTGTCCGGCTCGTATCACTTTTCCCTTCAGTACAGAGACAGCAAGTTTATCTCTATGATAATGAAACAGCTGTGATTCTTCAACGGTAAGACCTTCTCCAGGTTTTTCGTATAAATTATAGCTGACTTCACTACCCTGGTGGATATTTCCTTTTAACGGGTAAATTCCTGCTTTGGATAGGACTGACCGGGATAGCGGTTCGTGTTCGTTCAGCTCATTTGGCATAGAAGGAATTTTCTGCTCCTGCATCAGTTTTTTCCATAATGTATTAATTCTGCTTTTCTCCTTTTCGTTCCTGCGTGCAAAGATAGGGGCAAGCGGGCAATTATAAGGAAACATGGCTTCACGCAGCCAACCCCATGGAACAGCTTCAAGCTCCTTTGCATCCTGTATTTCAACAAAAACAACAGGAATCCTTTCCCTCTTGCATTTTCTTATAAAAGAAGGTGTGAGGAGACGGACAGGAATCTTAACACCAATAATATAATCGATTGGGCTGCTTAACAAACTTGCCTTAAAGCATTTTAGATCACTCTTCATGGAATATTCATGTTTTACAGGTGCGGCTGTTAGGAAGGCTGTACAGCCTTTTAAAATGAACTCCCTTATATAATACTCTTTGAGTTCTGAAAAAGGCATTTCCAGCGGTATAGATGTATCCAGAACCACAAATCCTGCAGCCATAATAAACGCATCGGCATCCATTCTGGCAAACTGAAACCTTTTCATTTCTGCCTGCATCAGTGAAATCTCATTATTCTTGATCAGCAGTGATGTTTTTATCAGCTTGTCTTCCTTTAAAATATTTGCATTCTCAATAATATAAGTCATAAAACCACCCTCTAAAACGGTCTTATGACAAGCTATGAATTTTTTACATAAATATGACTGATTAAATAGAAAAAGAGCTGCAGGAAAACAGCTCTTTTTTACGATTATGAAATAAGGCTTTCAAAATGCTCGAAAAACGACGGATAGGATACAGAAATAGCCTCTTTCTTATGAAGCTGAACTTCCCCCTTTGAAATGGCAGCGGCAACCGAAAGCATCATGCCGATTCGATGGTCCCCATGGCTTGAAACAGTTCCTCCTGAAAGGGATGATCTCCCTCTGATCAACATTCCATCTTCCGTAGCAGTAATATCGGCACCAAGCTTTGACAGTTCATTGACAACCGTGTCAATGCGATTCGTTTCCTTGACTTTAAGTTCTTCTGCATCCTTGATTACTGTTTCTCCTTCTGCCTGTGTTGCGAGCAGGGCAATAATAGGAATTTCATCGATAAGCCGGGGAATGAGCGCCCCTTCGATAACGGTTCCTTTAAGGTGGGATGTTCTAATGGTAATATCTCCTGCAGGCTCGGCTGATCCATTTTCATATGGCTCAATGCTTATATCTGCACCCATCTGCTGCAAAACTTCAATGATGCCGGTCCTTGTAGGATTCAGCCCTACGTTTTTCAATTTAATCTCACTATTAGGCACAATGGCTCCTGCAGCCAGAAAGAAGGCAGCAGAAGATATATCGCCAGGAACATGAATTTCCGTCCCTGTTAGTGTTTGTCCGCCTTTAATCCGAATGGTATGCCCATCCGCAGCAGCTTCCCCGCCAAATTGCTTAATCATTCTCTCGGTATGATCACGCGTCTTCATGGGTTCAATAATGACTGTTTCCCCGCTGGCCTGCAGACCGGCAAAGAGCAGCGATGATTTTACCTGTGCACTCGCAACAGGAAGCTCATACGTTACCCCTGTCAGCGGTCCTCCAATTACTGATAAAGGAGTAAATTCTCCATTTTTCCTGCCATTAATCTTCGCTCCAAATAAACTTAGTGGCACGGTAACTCTTGTCATTGGCCTTTTTGCTATTGATTCATCCCCGACAAGGACCGAATGGAACGGACGGCCAGCCAGGATTCCCATCATAAGGCGAATGGTCGTACCGGAATTGCCAACATCCAAAATATCTTCGGGTTCCTGTAATCCATCCATCCCCTGCCCCATAATGGTGACTTTATTGCCTTCCTGTTCAATAGATACTCCCAGCTTTCGAAAGCATGCTATCGTGCTTAAACAGTCCTCACCAAGCAGGAAATTGGTTACAACAGTCTTTCCCTGTGCAATTGATCCAAACATTACAGATCGATGAGATATGGATTTATCACCTGGTACCGCAATTTCTCCGCTTAATCCTTTAAGATTTGTTCTCAAATTTGCCGGAATCATATTAATCACCCTTTGCTGGTTTATAAAGGTCTTTCCTCCTGCCCTATAGACCGATGGTTGTTTCATAGCTTGTATATCGCTCTAAGCAATTAATTGCCCGTTCCCGGTCCTCTTCAGTCTGAAAGCTGATAACCAGGACTCCATAGATTTCTTCTCTTGTTTCCAGTATTCTGATATTCGTAATGCTGATTTCTTCCTTGGCTAAATATCCAGTGATTTCTGAAATGACACCAGGGTAGTCCGGCACATCGACGAAGAGATCATAAAATGCCGGAATTGCCCCTTTTTCTTTTTGCGGAAGTTCATCCCTGAACAGTTTTGCACTGGAAAAATACTCAAAAATGCCCTCACTGTTTTCTTGCTTGAGGATTGATTTAACATTCTCCATTTCTTCCTGCCAATCCTCCATTAACTTAAGCAGCACTTCTTTATTCTGAAGAAGAATATCTCTCCACATTGCAGGGCTGCTGGAGGCAATTCTGGTAATATCCCTGAATCCGCCAGCAGCCAGTCTTGGAATCAGCTTTTGCGAACGGCTTGTCTTTTCTGCCTGATGGACAAGAGAAGCAGCCACCATATGCGGGAAATGGCTCACGATACCAGTTATATAATCATGTTCTTCAGGCGATATGGTTAGAAATTTTGCTTTCGTCCCTGAGAGCCATTCTTTTAACCTTTCAACCTCTGCTGGGGAAATATGATCTTCAGGAGTGAGCAGATAAAAGGCATTTTCAAAAAGCAATGCTTTTGCTGCTGTGACACCGCTCTTATGGGAGCCTGCCATCGGGTGGCCTCCGATAAAAGCAATTCCTTTTTCCTTCAGTACCTTAGCACAGCTGACAATTCCCTTTTTAGTGCTGCCTGCATCCGAAATGATGACCGTGCTTTTCAATTCACACTCATTTAATATATGTATAATTTTTTGTGTTTCCTGCACAGGTGCAGCTATTAAAATTAAATCGGCGTCCCTTGCCCCATCTTCAATAGTAGCAGAAATTTCATCTGCGACCCCAAGCATTTCAGCAAGGCGTCCCTGCTCTTTATTTACATCAAAGCCGATGATCATGCTCTCACTATGGCTTCTTTTTATTGATAATGCCAAAGAACCGCCGATCAAACCAAGGCCGATAATAAAGATTTTCCCTCTCATCCTCTCACCGCCTTATTAAAAATAATTCAGAGGCATCTCTGTGCCTCTGAATGGATATCAAAAAAGTATTAATACTAAGAGCTCCAATATTGCCTACAATGCTGCAGCCTGCTTTGAAAGGTATTGATCCATTGCGGCAAGTACTCCATCATTCTGTTCCTTGGAACCTACTGTGACACGGACATATCCCTGGAAGCCAAGTGCTTTGCCGGAACGGACGATATACCCTTTTTCAAGCAAAAATTGAAACACTTCATTTGAATCGGCATTAAAGTTGATTAAAATGAAATTCCCCTGTGAAGGGTAGTATTCCAGTCCATGTGCTTCACAGAAAGTATAGAATTGTTCCAGTCCTTCCCGATTTTTCTGTCTGCACTCTTCGATAAAATTCTGATCCCCAATGGCTGCAGCAGCTGCAGCCTGAGCAAACTTGTTTACATTGAATGGCTCCCTAACCGGCTCCAGAGCTTTGATAGTTTGAGGATCTGCAATTCCATAGCCTACCCTAAGGCTTGCTAAGCCATAAATTTTCGAAAATGTACGCAGGACAATCAAATTTTCGAATTTCCGGATCAAATCCAATGCATTGTAGTAATCCTCAGCTATAACATATTCATAATAAGCTTCATCAAGGACAACCAATACATCACGAGGCACCTTTTGCAGAAAGGAAAGCAATGAAGATTCATTAACATAGTTCCCTGTCGGATTGTTTGGACTGCAAACCCATACTACAGCTGTGTTTTCATCGATAGCAGCCAGCATTCCATCAAGATCATGTCCCCCATCAATTAATGGAATTTCCCTTATTTCCGCACCTTCTACTACAGCATTATGCCTATATTGAGGGAATGTTGGCGCAGCCATAACAGTATTTGTTTCTGGACTTAATAAAGCTCTTGAAATCATTTGAATAATTTCATCCGAGCCGTTGCCAAAAATCAGCTGATCTTCCTGTATGCTTAGGTGTCCAGCCAGAGCCGTCCGCAGTTCAGAAGCATAACCATCGGGATACAGCGCAAAAAATGATGGTGACTGATTCATAGTAAAAAGAACTTTTTCAGAGCACCCAAACGGATTTTCATTTGAAGCAAGCTTAACTATTTTCTCCAGACCGTATTCCTTTTTTACTTGATCAATTGATTTTCCCGGCTGGTAAGGAGTTAAATTCAACAGCTGTTCCTTCCATTTCATTCAAATCCACCTCTTTTTCATCACTTTTACTTATTATCGTATTAAAGTATTATTTGATCTGCTCCTATATTATCACAAAACTCTCCATTAAGGAGAGTCTGTGGTCTTTAGATCTGGGCGAAGCTGGATGGCATCACGCAAATATATATGATAGATATTCTGCTGAGGGGCATCTGTATTCACATGCATCATAACCCTAATACAATTCCGAAGTGATCCTTCAACAGGTATTTCTCTCATGCACATGACAGGAACATAAGTCCAGCCCTCTATTGAACGCATTGCCTTTGCGGGAAAGGCTGCTGTTAATTCTTCCGTAACGGATATAAACACAGAAGCAACATCCTCAGATTTAATCTTATTCTCCCGAATCATTTGTCTGATCAGCAGCTCAGTTGCTTCTAATACCTCAGACTCGCTATTCTTCTCTACGGTGACGGCTCCCCTCACCCCTCGAATCACTTGCAGCACCTCCCAAAGCTGATTCACCAGCCTTTTTATCTCTTATTAATAAAGTCTGCCTTGTTTAATTTAAAAATATTGCAAGCTCCTGCAGAATCAAGTCATCAGAAACCTGGTGTATAACGGGACTGCCCACTTCTTTTAAAAGAACAAAGCGGACCTTCTGGCCTTCTGATTTTTTATCCTGTTTCATCCGTTCCAGCAGTTTAGAATGTGATAAATCTTCCGGGAGATCGGTTTTGTAGCCAAGCTGATCAAGCCAGCGCCGGAAATCGTTAACATCAAAACGCAGATCAAGCATTTTTTCACTTAATTGGAGTGCGAATAGCATTCCTACTGCGACAGATTCTCCATGTGTCCATTCTCCATAGCCTTTTTCTGCTTCGATTGCATGACCCAGGGTATGGCCGAAGTTCAAGAATGCACGAACACCAGCTTCCTTTTCATCCTCAGCAACGATCCTGCCTTTGATTTCTATTCCCTTTGTAAGCATCCCTCTTAATTCATCAGAAGGAAGGCCATCAAGCGAGCGGATGCTGTTTTTAAGACTCAAATAAAAGTTCATATCATTTATCAAGCTATGCTTTATAACTTCTGCAAACCCTGAGCGCCACTCTTTTTGAGGAAGGGAATCAAGAAAATCCAAGTCATAAAATACGGCTTGAGGCTGATAAAAAGACCCCACCATATTTTTTCCTGAAGGATGGTTGATGGCAACTTTCCCCCCAACAGCGCTATCATGCGCCAATATGGTAGTAGGAATCTGAATGAAAGGTATCCCCCTCATAAATGTGGCTGCCACGAAACCTCCCAAATCTCCGACAGCTCCCCCGCCAAACGCCAGAATAAGAGATTTTCGGTCAAGCTTATGTTCTAAAGCAAATGACAAGCATTGATAGTAAACTTCAAATGTTTTGGCTTTCTCCCCGCTAGGCACTGTGCAGACTTTTGCCTCTATATCCTTAAGTGCTGCTTCCAGCGCAGGCAGATGTATGTCCCGGACCGTTTCATCTGTGATTATCATTAAATTCGTCATGGCCGGAAAAGTATCTTTAATATATGATCCCAATGCCTCAATTGCTCCAGCCCCTATATAAACGGGATAGGTCCTGCCAGGTGTTTTGATTGAAATACTATTCATTAAAACTCCCTCGCAAATTTTCTTTGCTGTTCAACCGAAGCTTTTAATGCTTCAAACCGGTCAGAATAAAATTGATCCACAATGGCTGAAGCCAGTTCCCAGGCAATTACATTTTCTGCAACGACTGCAGCTGCTGGTACTGCACAGCTGTCAGAACGCTCTATGCTTGCTGAGAAGGGTTCCTTTGTTTCAATGTCGACACTTTGAAGGGGCTTATAGAGGGTTGGAATTGGTTTCATCACTCCTCTGACGACGATAGGCATACCCGTTGTCATGCCCCCTTCTAAGCCGCCAAGCCGGTTCGTTTTCCGATAATAGCCTTTTTCAGGATCCCATGCGATTTCATCATGAACTTCACTTCCAGGCTTCCTTGCAGCCTCAAAACCAATGCCAAACTCAACACCTTTAAAAGCATTAATGCTCACCATTGCACCTGCAAGCTTCGAATCTAGCTTACGGTCATAGTGTACATAACTTCCAACTCCCGGAGGCATGCCTTCAACAATAACCTCCACTATTCCGCCAATGGAATCGCCATTTTCTTTCGCGGAATCAATGGCATCCATCATTTTTTGGCCGGCATCCTGATCCAGACAGCGGACAGGCGAATCTTCTGTGATTTCCTTTAACTCCTTTAGTGAAGAATAATCCCTTTTGCCTGAAACAACCCCGCCAATTTCAATAACATGTGCTGCAACTTCAATCCCCAATTCAGAGAGCAGTTTTTTCGCAGCCGCACCGGCTGCCACCCTCACCGTGGTTTCCCTGGCTGAAGATCGCTCCAACACATTCCTCATATCCCTGTGCCCATATTTAAGGGCTCCATTTAAGTCAGCATGGCCTGGACGGGGACGTGATATTTTTCTCTTCACTTCACCCTCATCCTCAGGATTAAGAGGGTCCTGACCCATAATTTTTGTCCAATGCTTCCAATCATTATTCTCAACAACAAGTGCCACCGGCGATCCCAATGTATATCCATGCCTGATCCCCGCTGTTATTTGAACAGTATCCTTTTCAATTTGCATCCTTCTGCCTCTGCCATAGCCTTTCTGGCGTCTGGCAAGCTCTTCATTTATATCTGAATCAATCAGCGGCATTCCTGCAGGCAGCCCTTCTATTATAGTGGTCAGCTGCGGTCCGTGAGATTCACCAGATGTAAGATATCTCAAAACTCTTTCCCCCTTCAACTCATTAAAGGATTATGTATCAATATAACATAATGATAAATATAAGAATAGATAAAATTGAAAATTCCTATAATATTTTATTTCTTCTTATGAATGGAGCCATTTTAACACGAATAGATATTTACTACAAAACGGAAATTCACAATAGAAAAGAGAATGATAGTAAATCATCCTCCATGCTGTTACTATTTTTATTCTTTTCTATAAAAGAAGGTTTCAGCAGATTCCAAGTGATAGCGGCCAGAGTTAAAAATCTGTTCAGTGCTCCCAACAAAGAATATGCCATCTTTTCTTAATGCGCTGCTGAATTTGTGATAAAGCTGATCCTTAGCTTCCTCTGTAAAATAAATGAGAACGTTCCTGCATACAATTAAATCAAACGGCCCGCCAAAATCGTCTGCAAGGAGATTTTGCTTTTTAAAAATTACCGTCTTTTTTATATCCTCGGATACTTTATAGTAACTTCCTTCACGCCTAAAGAACTTAAGTCTCATCGTTTCAGGAACTTCATTAAGCGAACGTTCTGGGTATACACCCATCCGAGCCCTCGCAAGGGCATTTTCATCAATATCTGTTGCAGTAATCTTTATTTGGGATATTGGCAGCAATTTTGATAAAATCATGGCAATTGTATAAGGCTCTTCACCAGTGGAGCATGCTGCGCTCCAGATTTTCAGATTCCTATTCTGCTCTAATAGCCCCGGCAGGATTTTTTTTTCGAGCACCTCCCACCTCTGCGCATTACGGTAAAATTCAGAAACATTTATCGTCATCCTGTCCAAAAAATCATTCAGGAGCTCCCTATCCTTAACTATGCCATTAAAAAAATCTCCAAATGAATTAAAGCTTTTTTTCTCATACAATGATATGAGCCTTCTCTTCATTTGTGCTTCTTTGTAGAGAGAAAGATCGATTCCTGTTTTTCTTTTTATATTTAGAATAAAATCCTGATAATCGTTAGCCATTCCTTTTCCCCTCTGATAATAATTGGTGAGCTTATGGCTTCTATTCTCCATGCCCGCCCAGCTGCAAAAATGAATTCGGTTACAAAAAAAGCACTTGTCAGGGACAAGTACTTTTTTGAATATTAGTTAATCCATTCATTCATTAGTTTTTTGTATTCCACTTTTTCTTCCTCTTTGAAGAAAAGGCCGATTTCACGTTCTGCACTTGCCGGTGAATCTGATCCATGGATTACATTTTTTCCAACTGTAATGCCGAAATCTCCGCGGATTGTTCCAGGAGCAGCATCTTTAGGATTTGTTGAACCCATCATCTGACGAGCTGTAGCGATAACATTTTCACCTTCCCAAACCATTGCGAATACTGGTCCGGACGTAATAAAGTCAACAAGTTCTCCGAAGAATGGACGCTCTTTATGCTCTCCATAATGCTCTTCCGCAAGTTCCTGGCTAATGCTCATTAGCTTGCCGCCTACAAGCTGAAAGCCTTTCTTTTCGAAACGGGAAACGATTTCCCCGATTAGATTGCGCTGTACTCCGTCTGGTTTAACCATTAAAAATGTTCTTTCCATTGAATTCCACTCCTAAAACTTATGTATAGTGATTTATGTTAATCCACGAAAATATTAACATTGTTTTGAAAATTTAGCAACAGAAATTTGAAAGCGCTTTTAATTTAAATTTTCCTCATAAACATAAATTGCCGGCACCCGAAAAAGTGCTGGCAATTAATTGTGTGGATTAAAATTTTCTTTTGCCTATAAACTTTGCAATATCCCGCAAAGCTTTCTTTGACCTGGAAGGAGGCAGCTCTTCCAGAACCCCCAAAGCTTTTTGCAGATATTTATCACTAATTTGCAAAGATTTTTCAATTGCACCGGAGTCTTTGACCAAGGCAATTATTTTCTCTATATCACTTCGTTCAGTTCCTTCGTGGACTCTGCTGATCTGATCACAGATGATGCTGTCCTCCATTGCAAATAAAGCAGGGAGTGTAATGTTTCCCTGATGGAGATCTCCTCCTGCCGGCTTGCCAAGCTCTTTTTCTGTACCGATAAAATCCAGGACATCGTCAATAATTTGATAGGACATTCCCACAAAATAGCCGAATTTAAAGAGCTTTTTATGTATATCTTCCTCTACATTAGCCGCGATGCCGCCAAGCTGACAGCTCACGGCAATAAGCATGGCTGTTTTCCTTTTAATTCTACGGAAATATGTCCTAATATTCTGGTCATAGTTATACTTATCTTTAATTTGCTCAATTTCACCTATGCACAGTTCCACAAGTGTATGAGATAGAATTTTGTGAGCATGCGGACTTTCCACATTGGTTATTAACTCCAAGGCACGCGCAAAAATATAATCACCGGTATACATGGCAATCTTATTATCCCATTTTGCTTTAATGGTAGGCTGCCCCCGGCGCAATTCTGCATCATCAATAACATCATCATGGACAAGCGACGCCATATGGATAAGCTCCAATGATACCGCTACGTTTTTAATTTTATTAATATCGTATTCTCCAAACTTCGCAGCAAGCAAAACGAAAACTGGGCGGATTCTTTTCCCCCCGGCCTGCAGCAGATGCAGGGAAGCCTGATGCAATAGAGGAGACTCAGCTTTAATCGTCTCCTCAAGCTCGTTCTCTATAACAGTTAAATCTGAATTTAAAAATGAATACATCATTTTCAATTTCATTTGCTTACTCACCCAGCTTATCGATCCCGTCTGATCTATTCTCTATCGTTCGATGAGAAACATACAGAACAAGTTTTTATTTTTATTTCGTTCCAATGTGTACTGCAGCCACACCGCCGCTATAAGGCTTAAATGTGACATTCTCAAAGCCTGCTTCCTCAAACATTCCTGCAAGTTCTTTCATCCCTGGAAAGTCTCTGGCTGATTCCTGCAGCCAGGAATATTCATTAAAGCTTTTGGCAAACAGCTTGCCAAACATAGGCATGATAAAACGGAAGTAGAAATAATAAGCCTGCTTGTATCCGAACAGAGTTGGCTGAGAAGTCTCCAGACACACTGCTATACCGCCAGGCTTTGCAACACGGTGCATTTCTTTTAATACCTGCAGATAATCCGGAACATTGCGCAGACCAAAACCGATTGTAACATAATCGAAGGAATTGTCCGCAAAAGGAAGCTCCATTGCATTTCCATGCACAAGCTCCACTTGCTTCAGTTTCCGATCCTTAATTTTTTCCTCGCCGATTTTCAGCATATTTTTACTGAAATCCAAACCTACTACTTTACCGCTTTCTCCTACGGCTTCAGCAAGCGCTATGGACCAATCGGCTGTACCGCAGCATACATCAAGAGCTTTTGAACCCTTTTGAACATTCATCTTTTTCATTGTATCTTTGCGCCATCTTAAGTGCTGCTGAAAGCTGATGACTGAATTCATTTTATCGTAGTTGCCATAAATCTTTTCAAATACGCTATGAACACGTTCTTCTTTTGATTGCTGCATATTTTATCCTTCTTCCACAAAAGTTTTAGCCACAGACTGACTATTATTGAAAATACAGTGAATACGCTGCTCTAATAATTCATTTGCAAGAGGAAATTTCCTCAGTGATTGATCAACCAAATTCCTTGAAAAATCAATATATCTGTCACAAATGAGAATCAGATATCTCCGCTGCTCCGCAGACATGTCTTTCACTTTTGGGAAAGTCAGCTTTTTAAGGGCTTCAAAAACAACTGAGGTGCCTTCCTTCATGAACTGCTGCTTCTCTGCAATCAGGCGCTTGATGAATAAAAGATTGGATATTACCTCTTTCCAAGCTGCCTTGCTGAATGCATCAGCCAGTTTTTCAAAAAGTGACGCCTCAACTTTTTTGACTGAATTCATCAGGCTGTCAACTGCATCAGGAGACTTCTGATATAGCGAAATTTTATGCTCATTTACATCTTTTATCCCATCTGCGAAGGCCCTGATCATTCGGATATCATCAAAAGCTGCGAGAATCTTGTAATATAAACCGCTGTAATAAACACCTGCAAGGACAGTAAGCTGTCTATGTTTAAGACCTTTGTCTTCAGATTCATCGTTCTTAACAAGTTCATGGGTATCAAGGGCGATTTGGATAAGCATTGCAGTTACTGCATATTTTTCTGCTTTTGAGTCGGGTATTTCCACATCATCCAGGAAAGAGATTAGAAGCAGAAGCTTGTCTTCATCAATAACAGGAGAATCAATATACCTGAGCAGATAAGGGTGGTTAACTTTTTTCTCAATCTGTTCTTTAACATCTGCTAATTTAATCTTCACATCATGCATGCCATCACCCTTGTTTCCCCTTAGTTTTCTTTTTTCCATAGCCGCGATTTCTCCATGTGAATACTGCGACAAAGAGAACGGGCACATATTGTCTTATACATCTTATCTATTTTTAGCCAATTCATTGATTACTATTAATTGTAAAGGGCAAAAAAAAGCCTTTTACCCGGTATCTTGTATTCAAGAGAAATAATCAAGCAGAGACAATTATATCATAAATTACAGGAACATGTCAGGACATTCTCTTGTGAAAATATCCTATCCTTCTATTCAAAGGGAAAGCTATTTCTTAGCCTCACTTTCAAGTTCCCCGTAGCTTGTCATTATTCTTGCATTCCCCCGGATCTTAATCGCAGACGTATGCTCGGTAAATTGTGCAATCATTACTTCTCCCTGGTCAAGTTTTTCTGAATGGTGGAATCTTGTATCAGAGCCTCTTGTTAACCCTATTACATTAACACCGTCTTCTTTGGCTTTTATCACAATATAATCATTTCCTGATGGACTTTTCTTTTCCTTTTCCATTCATACCATCCTTTGCTTAATATTGTTCATTTTAATAATTACTTACAAAAAAAGGCTAAAAGTTTTATCTTTCAGCCTTTGACCTTTTATAGCCTGAACTCACCATTAACAGAGCTCTAATTTTTATTGTTTAATCAGCGAAAGGACTTCAGCCCGTGCTCTTGCATCCTCTGCAAACACGCCTCTTACTGCTGATGTCACCGTTTTTGAACCAGGTTTTTTAACACCGCGCATTGTCATGCACATATGTTCCGCTTCTACAACGACCATTACACCATGGGGCTCAAGCTTTTCCAGGATGGAATTTGCTACAGTAGATGTAATGCGTTCCTGAAGCTGAGGACGCTTTGCAACTGCCTCTAGCGCTCTGGCAAGTTTGCTTAAACCTGTTACTCTGCCGCCCCTCGGGATGTAAGCTACATGAGCAACACCAAAGAAAGGCACAAGGTGATGTTCACACATAGAGTAAAATGGAATATCTTTAACTAAAACAAGTTCTTCATGATCTTCGCCAAATACTGTTTCAAAGTATTCTTTAGGATCCTGGTTAAGCCCCATAAAAACTTCTTCATACATTTTTGCGACTCGCTTTGGCGTATCAAGAAGCCCTTCACGATTCGGGTCTTCACCGATTGCCTCTAATATTAAACGCACCGCATCTTCTATCTGGGCACGATTTACTTCTGCCATAATTATGCCTCCTATGTATTAACACTGTGGTAATAATATGTTCATATTAGCATAACCCTTTCATTCAGGCAAAACGAAACTTCCGTGTCTTTCACTAATATAAATAAACTGCTCTTTCCCCTGTGGTCAGCACGATTTCAGATCGGATAAAAAAGAAAAAACCGCGAATATTCGCGGTTTTTAGCTCAAGCATAAGCTTTAAGCACTTGTATGTAGATTATTTAACTGCATCTTTAAGCGCTTTACCTGGTTTGAAAGCAGGAACTTTGCTTGCAGCGATTTCGATTTCTTCGCCAGTTTGCGGGTTGCGTCCTTTACGGGCAGCACGCTCGCGAACTTCAAAGTTACCGAAACCGATTAGTTGTACCTTATCACCATTTTTCAAAGCATCAAGGATTGTATCGAAAACAGCATCAACTGCTTTAGTCGCGTCTTTTTTAGAAAGTTCGCCAGCTTCAGCAACTGCGTTAATTAGTTCTGTTTTGTTCATGCCTTTCACCTCCTCCCAAATATGGATAAAACCCAGTAAAATAAGATTCCTTACATACATTTGTAAACAAAATTACTGAATTCTATACGTTATGGCGTTTTTTTGTTTAACAAGCCTTATAATAAATGATAAATTGAAATTTTTCAATCCAAAAATCATTATAAACCCTTTAAATATAAGGGTTTTGGCCACCATAACGGTAATTCTGTTAAAAGATTATCACAATCAAATGCTGTTATCAAGAATATTTCATTATTTAATGGGAATCTTTTCTTCTTTGCAACATATTTGTAATAAGTTGACCTGTTTTTATTACCCTAATGGAGCGTTTTAAAACACTATTATAGAAACCGCAGGATAAAAAATAAAAAAAGACTCCAAAAGGAGCCTTCATTAAAGAATTATAGCAATTAATCCGCCAGAGCCTTCGTTGATGATTCTTTCTAATGTTTCTTTCAGTTTGTATCTTGCATTTTCAGGCATTAGGGAGAGTTTGGCCTGAATTCCTTCTCTTACGATGGAGCTTAGGCTGCGTCCAAAGATGTCGGAGTTCCAGATTGAAAGCGGATCGTCTTCAAAGTCCTGCATCAGGTAGCGGACAAGTTCTTCACTTTGCTTTTCTGTTCCGATGATAGGTGAGAATTCAGATTCCACATCTACTTTAATCATATGAATGGATGGAGCAACGGCTTTTAGTCTTACACCAAAGCGAGATCCATGGCGTGTAATCTCCGGTTCATCGAGGCTCATATCAGCAAGCGAAGGAGCAGCAATGCCGTAGCCGGTTTGCTTCACCATTCTCAGTGCATCGGAAATTTGGTCATACTCTGCTTTAGCATGGGCAAATTCCTGCATAAGCTCGAGCAAGTGGTCTTTTCCGCGGATTTCAACACCCACTATCTCTTTAAGGACCTCATCGTAAAGATCGTCTGGCGCATATAAGTCAATTTCGGCTACTCCCTGCCCCATTTCAATTCCTGCAAGGCCTGCCCGGTCAATGAATTCAAAGTCGCTGAATTGATGGACCACACGGTCAACATCTCTTAGCCTCTTTATATCCTTAACCGTTTCTTTAACAGCTTCCTGATAGCTTTCACGAAGCCAGTGATCTTCACGCAGCACCATTACCCAGCTCGGAAGATTTACATTGACTTCCAGTACCGGAAACTCATAAAGAGCTTCACGCATAACGTTTAGTACATCTGATTCCCTCATGCCCTCAACACTCATGGCCAGGACAGGGATATCGTATTTTTCAGCGAGATTATTTCTCAGTGCATCCGTATTTGGGTGGTGAGGCTGGACACTGTTAATGATCATGATAAATGGCTTGCCAACTTCCTTTAACTCTTCAATAACCCTTTCTTCGGCTTCCAGGTAATTCGCCCGCGGGATTTCTCCAATTGTTCCGTCAGTTGTAATCACCACTCCGATAGTTGAATGCTCCTGAATCACCTTTCTTGTTCCTATTTCAGCAGCTTCATGAAAAGGAATCGGCTCTTCATACCAAGGTGTATTGATCATTCTCGGGCCGTTTTCGTCTTCATAGCCCTTCGCCCCCGGTACTGTATATCCCACACAGTCCACGAGCCTGATATTTACATCCAGCCCTTCTGCAACATGTACTGTAGCAGCCTGGTTAGGGACAAATTTCGGTTCTGTTGTCATAATTGTCTTGCCGGCAGCACTTTGAGGAAGCTCATCCTGTGTGCGGGCACGCTCTGCTTCATTCTCCATATTTGGCAGAACAACTAGTTCCATAAACTTTTTTATAAATGTAGATTTGCCTGTGCGAACTGCGCCAACTACTCCAAAATATATATCGCCGCCAGTTCTTTCGGCAATATCTTTAAAAATATCAACCTTTTCCAAGTGATCCCCTCCTGAAATCTTGAGTTAATGGGATAATATTATCCTATCTATTATGTTTGGACATTATATGTGTATGATGTTGTCCTACATTGTTATGACAGTTTTTTTAAATTTTTACCCCCCTATCAGGAATGTGCACTGCACCTGCCAGCCCAGCTGGAAATCGGCAATCCTATGACAGTCTGAAACGGACAGCTGACCATCCCAAATTTCCTTTTTTATTTACTAACTCCCCTTACTTCTTTATTTCTTTACCTTTATGCTTATAGTCAATAGTTGAAGAGTGGTTATAAAAGTATATAAAAAAATAACCCTTCTCCTACAATATATTTTGCAGGAGAAGGGTTATGACTATTTCACCAAAAAGATTGGATCATTCGTGCCGGGATCAATTGTATAAGGCAGAGAATAGGCGGGAACAAAATCAGAATCCTCCACAAGAAGATCTCTAATATCTTCTCCAGGTTTAGGCTTGTTTTCCTTACTTTCCAATGCCTGATATAAATCAGCCCGATAATCCACATATACCTCTGCATTGCCGGTAACGACATACGGGAGGCTCTGGCCGCTGTATGGACTGAGGGCTTGAGGTTCTTCCTTAAACCCTAATTTTTTGAAATCCATTGTAAAGACATTTTCAGCAATCTGCTCTTTATATGGCGGGAACCCATGTGCCTTAACCCTCAGGTTAATATCTCTAATGGTTTCAGCAATTCTTAAATCAAAAATCTTCACTTTCGGATCTGTTTCTGCATCAACGATCACATATTGAAAAACTCCGCCTGATTCAAAGGCATTCCCAGGCGGCTCTGCCATATATTCCGGGGCAATTTTCTTAAAGTCAATTGGATACTTTTGATAAATAGGGGTTGTCTGATCCTTGGTTTTAATCGGCAGAAGGCCGCCATTTGCTTCCCGATATTGGTCCACTGCCGACTGGACAGACTGGAGCTGATCCTTGTAGGCTATCTGATTTTGCGATAATTTCTCTTCAGGATACATACAGCCCGTCAGAATCAAAGCACCGCTCAACAAAAGCAAAAACATGTTAAAAGCTTTTTTCATTTAATCAACCCTTTATGTAAAAGTGCTAGCTGCTTGTCGGACCGCTGAACACGACAATCACTATAATAATCCCGCTTATTATCATTAAAAAGTAGGCAACAATGGCTGTTATAACCTTAAAAACTCCAGCTTTCAGCTTGTAGCGGCTAAGATAAATTAATATTATAGATAAAAACATAAATCCCATTGAAGCAAGGGATATCCACATTTTCATTAAAGCCGGCGACATACAAATCAACTCCCTTTTCCGAAATGTATTATAACATATTAAATGAATAAATCTAAAAGCTTTTCATTACGAAAAAAATTAAGCACAAAAAAACTGAGGCAAAGAAGGGGCAATTCTTTACCTCAGCCATTTGACTAAATAACCCAGCACCCTGTTCATTACACTAGTTTGCTTCGTTGCATTGTATGCAGGAACCTGCTGTCTCGCATCATCTAATGCCTATATTTTTCAATTAATAAACATTTCAATTCTTTTTATTCCCGCTTTGATCTTCCAAAACGTTCGCAAGATCTTCCATCTCATGTGTTTTTCCTCTTGCCATCAGAAGATCAACAGCATCCTTCGCATTAACATTATTAAAAAGAACATCATACAGGACAGTGGTAATCGGCATTTTCACGTCATATTTTTGAGCCAGCTGATGCGCTGCCTTTGTTGTCCTGACTCCTTCTACGACCATGCCCATATTATCAAGGACTTCCTGCAGATTATGGCCCTGTCCAAGAAGGTTGCCTGCTCGCCAATTGCGTGAATGGACAGAAGTGCATGTAACGATCAAATCACCGATTCCCGCTAATCCAGAGAAAGTAAGCGGGCTTGCCCCCATCTTCATACCGAGACGGGCAATTTCAGCAAGACCTCTGGTTATCAGGGCTGCCTTTGCATTGTCTCCATAACCTAAGCCATCTGTAATTCCAGCTGCAAGGGCAATAATATTTTTTAAAGCACCGCCAATTTCCACTCCAATGATATCCGGGTTTGTATATACTCTGAAATTGTTATTGATAAACAAATCCTGAACCTTTTCGGCAGCGTCCATATTTTTTGATGATACCGTAACAGTAGTTGGATGCCGCAGACTAACTTCTTCTGCATGGCTTGGGCCAGAGAGTACCACTACACTATCCAGAAGATTTACTGGCATTTCTTCTTCAATCATTTCAGAAATCCGGAGAAGTGAATCAGGTTCAATGCCTTTACTTACATGTACAATGGTAAGGGGCTCTTTTCTAATTCCCTTGATCTTGCCGATTACTTCACGAATGGCCTTTGTCGGCACTGCCAAAATCAAAGTGTCTGTTCCGGTTAAAGCCTCTTCAAGCGAAGTGTATCCTCTTATTCCTTCAGGCAGATGTATCCCTGATAAATATTTTTGATTCATATGCTGCTTATTGATTTCCGCTATCTGATCAGGATTATGGCCCCACAGTCTGACGTCATGCCCATTATCCGCAAGCACCATCGCCAGGGCAGTACCCCAGCTGCCGGCACCTGCTACAGCTACACTTTCTATTTTCCGCTCCATTTGATCACTGCCTTTTAATGTATTTGGATGCATCAAAAATTCATCCGATTCTCCCTGCCAGACAACAATAAAGCTTTCTGGCTGGCGTCATCGCATTATTTTCTTTCCCTTGCAAATATCTTAATAGGTGTGCCTTCAAAGCCAAAAGCGTCTCTAATTCTGTTTTCCAGGAAACGTTCATATGAAAAATGAAGAAGTTCAGGATCATTAACAAACACAACAAATGTCGGCGGCTTCACAGCAACCTGTGTTGTATAATAAATTCTTAGGCGTCTTCCTTTATCTGTAGGTGTCGGATTCATCGCAACAGCATCCATGACGACATCATTGAGGACGCTTGTTTCAACACGCAGAGCATGGTTTTCACTGGCTGTGTTAATCATTGGGATTAGGGTGTGAATACGCTTTTTCGTTTTAGCTGAAAGGAAAACAATTGGTGCATAATCAAGGAATTGAAAATGCTCACGGATATTTTGTTCAAAAGCCTTCATTGTTCTCTCATCTTTTTCAACAGCATCCCACTTATTGACAACAATAACAACAGCTCTGCCTGCTTCATGAGCATAACCGGCAATGCGCTTGTCCTGCTCGATGATTCCTTCTTCCCCATCGATGACCACTAAGACAACATCAGAGCGTTCGATTGCCCGCAAAGCTCTCAGTACACTGTATTTTTCTGTTGTTTCATAGACTTTCCCTTTTTTTCGCATTCCTGCAGTATCGATGATGACATATTCCTGTCCATCAACTTTCACCTTCGAGTCGATAGCATCTCTCGTGGTGCCTGCGATATTGCTGACAATGACCCGTTCTTCGCCAAGCATTGCATTTACAAGAGAGGATTTCCCGACATTCGGGCGCCCAATTAATGAAAACTTAATGACATCTTCTCCATATTCAGTTTGGCCATGTTTCGGGAAATGCTTGGCTGCTTCATCAAGCAAGTCTCCAAGACCAAGCCCATGAGAACCTGAAATAGGAAATGGTTCACCAAAGCCAAGTGCATAAAAGTCATAAATTAAATCCCGCATCTCAGGGTTATCGATTTTATTTACCCCAAGTACTACAGGCTTTTTGGCTTTATATAAAATTTTGGCAACTTCCTCGTCTGCAGAGGTAACACCCTCTCGCCCGTTTACAAGAAAAATGATAACATCTGCTTCATCTATCGCAATTTCTGCCTGAAGGCGAATTTGCTCTAAAAATGGCTCGTCCCCAATATCAATTCCGCCTGTGTCAATAATATTAAAATCATGAGTCAGCCATTCTGCCGAACTATAAATCCTGTCCCTTGTCACTCCCGGAATATCTTCGACAATGGATATCCGTTCTCCTACAATTCTGTTAAATATCGTTGATTTTCCAACGTTAGGACGCCCGACAATAGCCACCACTGGTTTTGCCATGAACATCACCCTTTCAATTCTTTATTCTTAAATTGTTTAAACATCCCATCTATGTTCCAGAAATGCCTTTACCTTAAGTAAGCATACAGATGGCTGTCCACAATAACACTACATTGATGTTAAAACCATCCAAACAGCTGTACATTTATAAAATAAACCCTTCTCAAAGATAGAAGGGTCTAACTTAGATATTTTAACAAAGAGAAACCTTCCTAGCAATAGAAAAAGCGGAAGGCGCCCGCTTATCGGCTTATGACCTCGAGCCGATTGCGCCTGGAGCTAGACAGTTATCGAAGTTCAAAGATATAATTTCTGATTTATAAAAACTTGGAAGCCTCATTAATGCTTAACAATTACATATAGTTCTTCTGTTAAAGCATGGGCAATACCGTCAAGAATTGCTTCAAGATTGGCTGCGATGATTTGCATTTCTTTTTTATCTTCACAATGAAATACGGCGGTTCCTGATGGTATCTTGGATGGATTTGTTGTAATTGCAGCCAGTATGAATTTTTCAAGCACCATACGCTAACTTCCTTTCCCATTCGTTTGCCGTTCAGTAGGCATCCTAATCGCGTTTTCGAGTGTTGGAACCGCTTCGATGATTTTTATGGCTTTATTGATATTCTTTTCCTGCGGCAATACAAATACCCCAACACGCCCATCATCCAGGTCCCTTTTCGCAAGCGGAACAAGCGCAGGAGTCCCGGAATCCCGGTAAACACCCAAAGCAGTAGAAACATCATGCAATATAGCCTGCCTCTGCCCAAGATTGGCAATGGTGGAGCGGGCATTGAAATTTTTAGGTTTTAAAATAAATCCCATCCCATATCGCAGCACTTCCTCTTGTCTTTCGGGCAAACCTATATTCATGATATAAATATTGTCCACATACAAGCCCGCTCCATCAAATCGCGGCTCCACAAACTCAACTTCAACGATTTCCTTCAGCCTTCCCCCTGACATTAATTTCTTGGAAATAAGCACGGCCAGAATGGCTGCCGCAAGCCCTCCCCATATATTAAATACCAGATAGCCAAGCGTACTTAAAAAAGATGTGAAAATCACAAGATAATTTCTGCTTTCGAAGGCGATCGCCACACCTTCTATATACGTTTTGCCTCTGGGAACCATTTCGTAGCTGTCCAGTTCAGTAAGCGTGTTTCTCTCCATGTTTCTGACTTCCCTAAACTGGGATGCAGCAAGGGTCAGAAAGGTAATGGCTGTGAATTCTTCCTCCATTATTGAAGGAATGGCCACCGTTCCCAGACCAGCAGCAATGAATCCCAATGCAACGTGTATAATCTTTCCATGTAAGTATGTAGGATATTGCCGGTAATCGGTCCGCAGCATATAAATACGGGTCAAAGTTCCAGCTGCCAGACCAAAAAGTATCGGGTACGTATATTCGCTCATGATAATTTTTGTTTCTCCCTTTCGAAATGTTTAAAGTTGGCTTCAATATATTTGACGGCCCATTGCCCTGCAATCCATACGGCCGATATGGAAACAGAGATTGCCATGATATCCAGAAAGGCCAATGATCCAATAGTGTACGGAAAGGAAAATTGTTTAAGAATAAGCGCATATAGAACTTCTCCCTGGATGCCCCCGAGCAATATTAAAGGCAGTCTGAGCATTCTGTTTTTTTGCAGGAGAACTGCCATATAAACAAGAAGGACTGACAGCATCCAATTCCGGGAGAATATTACCCAAACAGGATCAAACAGTTCAAACAGATGAAATGTGACATAGGCCATCATCAGGATGAAAGCACAAAAAAGGAAATAAAATTTACTCAGTTTTTTTAATCTCCCAGCAAAAATATATAAAGATATAATCAAAAAAAGGCCACCGATACTAGTTTCAACATTGAAGATTTTAAGTGTCCAGGGTGACAGCATAATGAAGAATAAAATCCAGGCAGACAATAGAAACCTGTATTTATTATTTCGATCCATAAAAAAAGTCGCCATAATCCAAACCATCCAGGAAATCCAATAGAAAATTAATCCTTCCATCCTCTACCTCCTATCATTTCCATTATGGCTTTTTCGTATGTAAAATAACCCTGCAACTTCAAAAGGATAATTCCTTTGGAATCAAAGTTATCTTTTTGCATAATTCTTTTGCACTCATTTCATCTTAATAACATGGAGGTGTTTAATATGGGCAAAGACAGACAGGAAAAAAAACTTAAAAATAGCGGAAAAGTGGAATCCGATCGCGACCAGGCACTTCATTATCCTGGAGCTGCCAAGATGCAGAGTCCCGAAGAAGCCAGATCTTTGAATGATTCAAAATACAGTTAAAAAAGAAAAGCGGAAGCGCCTTGCTCACAAAGGAACGCAGACTAAGAACGCCACGTCCTGTGGCAACGTCTGCATGACCCACATCCTCCCAAAAGCTGCCGCTTTTGGTCGTGCGATGATTAGGCTGACGAAGCCTTCCTTGTCCTGTGGGCCTCAAGCACAAGACGAGCCTGCTGGAAAGGCGTTTTTTGCCTTTTTGGGAGGCTTGCCCGAAATGTGGAGGCGACTGCCCAGGGACGACCAGCATAAGACGAGCCCTGCAAGAAGGTGTTCTTTCCTTCTGGAAGGGATTGGCTTATGTCTCGAGTCCCTAGGAGCCGAAACTGGACAAGCTTGTGACCTCGAGGGGGTAGACGCTCCTCTTAAAAGCTAACGCTTTTAATCGTGCGATGATTAGGCTGTCGAAGCGTTCCTTGTGGAGCTAGACAGTTATCGATGTTCAAAATTTAATATATACTTTCTCTTGAAGGCAAAAAAATAGCTCTCGTCATTTGACGAGAGCTTTACTTTTGTATTATCCGCTGGGAATATGCCTTTGTATCAATGCCACGTTCATTCAGCCAATGATGGGTCCTTTCAGTTATGATAATTGGAGCCTGCTGAAGCTGGGCGATGTTTGCTGCCCCCAAGGCAGTCATGATCACTTTCAATTCGGTATTCATATTGTTAATCTCTTCAATGAGTGCTTCAAGTCCTTCTTTCATGAGAACTTTCAAAAAGTATCCCGCCATCCCTGCAGCTCCTGCACCAAGAGCAATTGCCTTAGCTATTTCATGGCTTGTCTGGATGCCCCCCGAAGCTATGACAACAATATCTTTTTCCAAAGATGCAGCTTCTGCAATGGAGACAGCTGTCGGGATTCCCCACTCATTGAAAAACGTTAACAGTCTCTCTCTTCTTGCATTTTCTATGCGGGAGAAATTCGTTCCGCCAAATCCGCCAATATCGATTGCTGTAACACCGGCTGATGCAAGCATTGAAACTGTTTCTTTATTTATGCCAAATCCCACTTCTTTTACAACTACTGGAACTTCAGAATGGGAGACGATATTTTCAATTCTTTTTAAGGCACCCCGAAAATCACGGTCACCTTCAGGCATGGTCAATTCCTGGACAACATTTAAATGAATTTGCAATGCATCTGCTTCAATCATATCAACCGCTGCTTTTGCCTGATCGATTGTAGCTTCGCTGCCTAAGTTGCCAAAGATTATTCCACCGGGGTTTTCTCTCCTGACAACCCTGTAGGATTCTGCTTCACTTGGATCCTTCAGTGCAGACATTTGAGACCCTACTGCCATAGCAAGGCCTGTTGATCTGGCAGCCAGGGCGAGATCCCGGTTAATTTGAACCGTTCTTTCTCCTCCTCCCCCTGTCATGGCATTTATAAAAATTGGCGAACTTAATGAAAGTTCGCCAATTGAAGTGCCTAAATCAGCCTGATCAAGAAACGCATCAGGAAGACTTTGATGAATAAATGCAATATCCTCTAAACCGGTATTGCTGTTTTGGCCCGTTGCCAAAGCATGCTGGATATGATCCCATTTACGTTTTGATCTAGACAAAATTTATCACCATTACTTTTTTAAATTCTTTAGCTGGTCGCCTATCATATCACCAAGCGAGAAGCCTTTATTTTCTTCAGGAAGTTCATAGTCAGTCACTTCTTCCTGTTCTTTTTCAAGAAGATCTTTGATGCTCAGTGACAGGCGCTGGTCCTGTTCGTTCACATCAAGAACCTTTACTTTTATTTCCTGTCCTTCGCTCAATACTTCGTGAGGAGTTCCAATATGCTTATGCGCAATTTGAGAAATATGGACAAGGCCTTCCACACCTGGAAAAACTTCAACAAATGCTCCATAAGACACAAGTCTTTTTACTGTTCCTTCAAGAGTGCTTCCTTTAGGAGCCTTTTCACTGATATTATCCCATGGCCCTGGCAAAGTCTCCTTAATGGAAAGTGAGATGCGTTCATTATCCCGGTCTACACTTAAAACCTTCACTTTCACTTTTTGGCCTTCTTCCACAACATCTGAAGGCTTCTCTACATGCTCATAAGAAAGCTGGGAAATATGGACAAGACCATCGATCCCGCCGATATCAACAAATGCTCCAAAGTCAGTAATTCTTTGAACTGTTCCATCCAAAACCTGACCTGCCTGAAGGGATTCAAGCACTTGGTGTTTCTGTTTTCCTTTTTCTTCCTCTATTACAGCACGGTGAGAAAGAATCAGGCGATTTTTATCTTTATCAAGCTCTACAATTTTAAATGTCATCGTTTTGCCTTTATAATCAGTAAAGTCCTCAACAAAGTGAGCTTCAACCAGGGAAGCAGGAACAAATCCGCGCACACCCAAGTCTACTACTAAGCCGCCTTTAACAACATCTTTTATTTCTGCTTCAAAAACTTCACCCTCATTGAATTTCTTTTCAAGGGTTTCCCAGGATTTCCCGGCATCAACTTTTCGTTTAGAAAGAATAAGGGCTTCTTCCTCCACTTTTAAAACTTCAAGCTCGAGCTCATCTCCTTCTGAAACCGCATCGCTTGCTTTTTCAATATGAAGGCTTGAAAGCTCGCTAATTGGGATAATCCCATCCAATTTGCTGTCAGCAAGGTCAACAATGACTTGCTTTTCTTCAACTTTGGTAACTTGGCCTTTTACCTTGTCACCCACCTCAAAATTTTTAACTTCTACTTGATTCATTTCCTCTGACATATGTATTCCTCCTTAATCCAATGGCTGCTTTCAAATTTTTAATCTGTATTCAACTGCCTGCCATCCAGGCAAGAACCCTGTGTCAGCAGCAGAAATACTCGAATGGCTATTTATTTTGCAGGCTTTTTTTCAACTGTTGTTGAATGTCTCTTTCTGCCCTCATATAAAAATTGTTCAGTAAAGGACAGCCTAATTTTTCGAATATTTTCGCCTTTTTAAAAAATGCCTTTTTACTAACTTCTTACAAAAGAAGTTTTTTGTCAAGCGGGAAGGTCTATGAATAATCTTCAATTAATTTACGTATTTCTGACATAATCAATTCGGTGGTTTCCTCCGCCGAAGCCTTTCTTTCCCTTAGCTCTTTCATATCAATTGGTTTACCGTAAACAACTTTTAATTTTGAAAAAGCTTTATAAGGGCCAATAATGGCGCAGGGAACGACATGCGCTTCTGACCTGAGAGCAAAAAAACCTGCACCCGCCAGTCCTTTCCCCAGCTGCCCCGTTTTACTTCTAGTACCCTCTGGAAACAGCCCTAAAACATTACCTTCTTTTAAGATTCCAAGCCCTCTTCTTAATGCCTCCCTGTCACTCATTCCTCTCTTGACAGGAAATGCGTTTAGATCGGGAAGAATTTTCCCCAGAACCGGTACATTAAAAAGCTCTTCTTTGGCCATAAAATAAACTGGCCTTGGAGCATTAATGCCGACTACCGGAGGATCGAGATTATCTATATGATTGGAGCATAAAAGGACGCCCCCTTCAGCAGGAAAGTTCTCCTTCCCAATTACTTCAAATCTGTATATGGGTTTTAGAACTCCATAGACTGCTGCTTTGGCAAAAGAATAGAGATTCACTTTGAACCAATCCTTTCAATAGCCAGATCCATTATCTTATCGACTACCTGTCCAATTGACAAAGAAGTTGTATCAATCTCCTTTGCATCATCTGCTTTCTTTAAGGGAGCTACTTCACGCTCAGAGTCCAGTTTGTCCCTTAAGGAAATTTCTTCCCTCAACTTTTCAAGATCAGATGGATATCCCTTCTGGATATTTTCGTTATGTCGCCTTACAGCTCTTTCATCGACAGAGGCTAAAAGGAAAATCTTTACTTCTGCATGGGGCAGGACATGGGTTCCGATATCCCGGCCATCCATTACCACTCCTCCATTTAAAGCAAAGCTTTGCTGGCGCAGTACCATTTCTTCTCTAACCAGCTTATGCATGGAAACTATAGAAACAGAATTTGTCACTTCAGAAGTCCTGATTTCATTTGTCACATCCTGCCCGTCCAGATAAATTAATTGCCCTTTTTCGCCTGGCTGCAGTTCAATACCTGTATTGTTTAGAATCTCCATAAGAGAAGCTTCATCTTCAAGACTTGCATTCTTCTGAATCGCTTTATAAGTCAAGGCGCGATACATGGCACCAGTATCAATATATATGTAAGATAATTTTTCTGCCACAATCTTTGCTACTGTACTTTTCCCTGCAGCAGCTGGGCCGTCAATTGCAATTGATATACGTTTGCTCATAGTTCCTCCTGTACCCCTGGCCGCTTCTTCCCCAGGTTCATTCAGCTTTATTTTAACATAATAAGTCTGCATCAGTGCATAATTAAGCTGTTTTTTAAGTCTTGCAAATTTTTTAAAATAGCCCCTAAAAGACTTATAAATAATCGTTTTCACACAACTGCCAGCACAAAAATAAGCAGGCGCCTGCCTGCTAATAATTTTCCCTGAACGTTTCAAGCAGCTCAGTAAAATTCTGATCTGTAACACCCTCATACTGTGTCAGCTGCTTTAATTCCGGAAAAGCATCCATATGATGAAAGAAAAATTGAGTGAACAGCAAGAAAACAAATTGCACAAAAATTAACTTTAGAATAATCCTCTCCACCGTTTTCATCATTGCCATCTCTCCAACTGGTAATATAAGAATAAGCCAATAGACTTCACCATCTATTATGAGAGATGATTATAAAAAATATTCCTTCATTTATATTTCCAGGCCTTTTTTCTTCATGGCCAATTGCCTATCGAAACAAAAGCGCAGAAGCAATTGCCTGTCCTGGGGGCTTGTCTCCATAAACTGAACAGAAATAAGCGATTTTCCATTTTGGGGTTCAGAAACTCTGATTACTTTACTTTTAAGCTGCAAATAATAATTATCTCCGTTTTGCATAGCTAATACGAAATAAGTATGTATTTGCATATTCGCTTTTAAAGAGCTGCTCGTTTGTGCGATAATTGCAGCTCCGCCCGCACTAATATCATCCGTAACGGATACAAAAGGAATAAACTCATTACTTTCCGGGTGGATAGCAACATCAACAGGTGTTTCAACCCGGACAAACTGACGCCGCTGAATTTTCACCAAATGTTCGTCCCCCGGATATGATAAAATCATCATCGGGATCTTCAGCTTAACTCTTCCCTTAACTTCGCTTTCGAAAAGATATACCGTCCCATCTTCAGCCAAAAAGGTTGCCTTCAGCTGAGTCCCATCGAGCAGGAAAGCAGTTTTATTCGTTTCCTGATTTATTGGATAATCAATATATAGATTATTTCCTTCTCTTTCAGCAAGCTTGCATTTATATTTCTCGGATTTTTCCGAGTATGTTAATTCCAGCAGCAATGTCTCTCCAATATTTATCACACTGACACACTTCCCATTATTAAAAGGATAATCTTGTCATTTAATTATGACCGGTATAAAAGAATCCTGCAATAGCATTTTTGAAAGATTCGGGCAAAAAGACCCAAATAGTATTTAAAGCAAAAAAAAGAAAGCCTATCCGGCTTTCTCTACAGTACATCTTCAAATACTGGTTCAGCATTTTTTAGCTTTTCTACTTTTTCTTCCTGTCCTGTTTCTGAGTTTATATAGATTCTGTAGGTATCTTCACCCAATGTGCCTAGAAATTCATAACAGGAAACTTCCTGATTTAAATCATTAATGATTATTGCCCGTCTGTCTTCCATGACTTTCAGCTGTGGATTCACCTTGGCTCTTGCCTCTTCTGCAGTAATTGCAGGCTCAGGAATTTCTCTCTGGTGATGAGCTTTTAAATAATCCTCAGCTGAAAAGGCTGCCATTCTGCCATTGTCAAGCGCAACTTTCACACGAATGGAGTCCGGATAAATTCTTACGCCATCCTGATTGGACACAAAGGTAAATACCCCTAAATTGTCATACTGGGCACTCTCAAATAAATCAAGGTCCTTAAAGCCATTGTCTTTCAGAAATTTAACCGCATTATTGCTTGCTTCATTAAGGCTTACTTTTTGTTTCGCCACTTCCCGATCCAGTATAAACCAGATTGGATAACCGCCTTTCTTAGTGATATCCATGTTTGCTTCTTCTTTTGTTTTTTTATTTTGAATACTGACACTATAAAACCCGTAATCAGATCCTTTGCCGTTTTCCGTCACTCTGATATTCACATTATTTCCTAGCCTTGCATATTGCTGACTTATTCGTGCAGCTTCTTCTTCTGTTATTTCTTTGCCCTTAAGATATTTGTAATTTTCATCCTTCCTCTGCATATTTACAAATGCAGGCCCAAAGTCAGTCTCTCCATAGCCTTCAACCGTTTTTTCCACTGTCTTAAATCCATCTATGATTGTATTATCTGCAGCTTCCTCATTGGAAGCGAGCGCCATTTCTACATCCATCCACCGTAAGTTCTTTTCAAGCACCATATGCTGAACTTTGCGCAAATCCTGCTGAACATCTGCCGACTGTTTATAGAGCTGCTTTAGCGTTTGATATTCCTTATCCGATAAAGGTTCCTTCTCCAAATCCCTTACGGCTGTCCGATAACTGAAATCTCCGATATTGGATAGAAACTCTTCTGTTTTATTGAAAGGAAGAAGCGAGAGAGGCAGCTGGCCAACATCTGAGTGAGCTTCTGAAGTCAATCTCCATACTTCTGCCAATTCAGGTGATAGAGAAGCTCTCGAATTCATCGCTAAGGTTGTTCCGATTTTGTCATGCAATAGGTCAATTTGGTAAGTTAAATCATGAAATGCCCTTTGATAATTATTTTCGGCATTAATTAGGATTGCATTTTTCTCCCGGTGTTCCTGATAGCCCCAAAACGCTGTACCGGCAACACCCAGTGCAAGTACGCCTATGAGAATTCCTCTAAGCATGATCATTCACCCCTCTATTTACAGAATATATGTTTTCCAATCTGCTTGATTTGCGGCCGTGTCCAAATCCATCCGCTTGTAGCTGTATCCGGATTAAAGTAATACAGTGCCTCGCCTGTGGGATCCCATCCATTGATGGCATCAAGGACAGCTTTTTTTGCCGTATCATTCGGCGTTAACCATATCTGTCCATCGGCAACGGCAGTAAAAGCACGAGGCTCAAATATAACACCAGATACAGTGTTTGGAAATGAAGCACTGTCTACACGGTTTAAGATTACTGCGGCAACTGCCACCTGGCCTGTGTACGGTTCCCCTCTTGATTCTCCATAAACAGCATTGGCCATCAGCTGGATATCATTTTCTGAGAATCCGTTAGGCACATTTGCAGCAGTTGGCTTTTTAGGAGCTTCCTGCTGCTGTGCCGTTCCCCCGGAAGATCCACCTTGCTGTGGCTTAGTCTGCTTTTCAGTGTCCACCCCGCCATAATGGGTAAATTTATTGCCTTTATTGATTTGTTCTTTCACATACTGCTCGTTATATTTGGATGCTTTCACAAGCTTGTTTTTTGTTTCCTGGCCAGCAAGCCCGTCTATCGGAAGTCCGAATTCATATTGAAAATTCCTAAGCGCCCAATAGGTTCCCCACCCAAAAACTCCATCGATTTTCCCATTGTAAAATCCTAAATACTGCAGGCGGGACTGAAGCTCGATTACATCATCTCCCACTGCTCCGTGCTGGATAACCTGGTTCGAAAAGGCATTAGCTTTGTCCATATTTCCGCTCAATGGAATTCCCAGAACACAAAGGGAGATTATGAGTAGAACCTTTCCTGCCAAAAAATTCTTTTTCATGGATTTTAACCTCCAAAAGTCAATCTTTTTTCATTGACCCTATTTTTTGTAGTCCTTGGCTTTTTATTCAATAACTTGTGTCTTTTTACTTTAGGTTGGTTTTAGGCATAATAAAAAACCCTCCATCAGGAATGGAGAGTTTTCTGTATATCAAATTGATTATTCATGTGGTTTACGCTATGTGCCCTTGCTTTTTTGACTTTTCTTAAGCCCAGCCACCAAAGGAAAATCATAAATGGAAACATGATAAAAATCCAATGTTTTAGGGAAATCAGGATGTAGTCGTAAATACCGTGAAGGAGAAAAGGTATAAAGAGCGAGAAGGCTATCCATTTTTTTGTCGAGGTTGCCGAGAATTTTCCTTTTCCTATATAATAGCCCATGATAACACCAAAGAGAGCATGACTGGAAACTGGAAGCAAGGCCCTTCCAAGAGCGTGTTCCACACCGAGCGCGACGAGATAGAAGATATTTTCTGCAGTGGCAAAGCCAAGTGACACAGAAGCACCATACACAATTCCATCATATGGTTCATCAAATGTTATATGCTGATAAATAGTATAAAATAATATAAACCATTTAAAGAATTCTTCCAGCAGGCTTGAGGACAGAAATGCATCCATCAAACTAGACTGAAGCGCCCCTTCAGTCTCTAAAACATACTGGATAAACATGATGGGGAACACGAGCAAAGCACCAAACAAAAAAGTTTTAAAAACCATTGATATGGGTTCAGACTCATATTGATCTTTTAAATAAAAATAGCTTAATAGTGCCAACCCCGGCGCGATGCCAGCGGATAATATTCCCAGCATGAGCTGCCCTCTTTTCAATCTGTTTTCTTAATCGTATCATGATATAGAAAGAATTAAAATGATTATTCAAATATTGGAAAACAAATATTTCGCATCATATTTTAATTCAAACCTAAAATTGGGGGATTAACATGGAGAAAAAAAAGATACTTGTTATACACACCGGAGGCACCATTTCAATGAGTGAGGATGCAGCAACTGGTGCTGTTAAGCCGACAGACAATAATCCATTAACTGAAAAAACAAAGGAACTGCTTTCCCTTGCAGAATTACTGGTTGAAGAGCCTTTTCATCTCCCTTCACCGCATATAACACCGAGAGAAATGCTTAAATTGAAGGAAATCATTGAAAAAAGCCTGGCAAAGGAAGAGATTAGCGGCGTAGTAATTACCCATGGGACAGATACATTAGAAGAGACAGCCTATTTCCTGGATCTGACTGTAAAAACATCCCTTCCCATCGTTGTTACAGGTGCTATGAGATCAAGTAATGAAATCGGCTCTGACGGACTATATAACCTAATGTCCTCCATTCGCGTAGCTGCATGCGAAGAAGCAAAAGACAAAGGGGTTCTGGTCGTTTTAAATGATGAAATTCATACTGCGGAGAATGTGACAAAGACACACACAAGCAATGTATCTACTTTCCAAAGCCCGCAGTATGGACCAATTGGAATAGTGACAAAGAGAGGTGTATTATTCCATAACACGCCCACAAATAGAGAATATTATCCTTTAGATGCTATTGTAAAAAAAGTCACACTTATTAAAGCATTTGCCGGAATGGATTCTTCTCTGCTTTATGCGATAGGTGATTTAGATTTTGACGGAGTTGTGATTGAAGCACTTGGACAAGGTAATTTGCCTCCAGCCACAATCGAAGGCATTAAAGCTCTTACAGAAAAGAACATTCCGATTGTATTGGTTTCCCGATGTTTCAATGGAATTGCTCAAGATGTATATGGCTATGACGGAGGCGGAAAACACCTAAAGGACATGGGTGTTATTTTCTCGAATGGACTAAACGGGCAAAAAGCAAGAATTAAACTGCTAATCGGACTGGAAACCCAGCAAAATATCGAAGAGATTTTTCAAATATAAAAATCCAATAACAAAGGCTGATCACATGGGATCAGCCTTTGTTATTGCCACTCTCTTTTTCAATTATAGCTTTGGCTATTTGTCCGCCATGGAATCTGCCATTTTCAATAAAAATTTCGTTGGCATTATTTCCGGCAGCTATCACACCCGCAATAAATATTCCAGGAACGTTCGTTTCCATCGTTTCAGGATTAAATTGAGGGCGGCCTGTTTCTTCATTTATTTGAATTCCCATACTCCTTAAAAATTCATGGTCAGGATGGTAGCCGGTCATGGCAAATACAAAATCGTTCTCAATGTCGAATTGCTGGCCATCTGCCATGTAGGTCAGCTTATTTTCACTGATTTCTTTCACATGTGCATTAAATTCCATTTTGATGACGCCATTTCTGACTAAAGACTCAAACTCAGGTAGGATCCATGGCTTTATGCTTGGTGAATATTCTGTTCCGCGATAGATCACCGTAACTCTGGCTCCTGCTTTAACCAGTTCGATCGCAGCATCGACGCTTGAGTTTTTCCCGCCAATTACCGTTACGTCTTTATCAAAATAAGGGTGGGCTTCTTTGAAATAGTGAAAAACCTTTGGCAGGTCCTCTCCTGGAACTCCCATGTAATTTGGATGGTCGTAATACCCTGTAGCAATTATAACGTTATTGGCGGTATAAACACCCTTATCTGTTTGTACTTCAAATATCTCAGATTGATTTTTAATTACTTTGAGAACTTTTTCAAAGGCATTAATCTTAATGCCCTTTCTTTTCACTACTTCCCGGTAATAAGTTAGCGCCTGGTTTCTCTTAGGCTTGTAATTTTCCGTTATGAAGGGGACCCCGCCGATTTCGAGCTTTTCGCTTGTGCTGAAGAAGGTTTGGTGTGTGGGGTAGTGGTAGATTGCGTTTACAATATTGCCTTTTTCAATAACAAGCGGGTTTCTCCCGGCTTCCTGAAGGGCAATGGCAGCTGCCAATCCGCAGGGGCCTCCGCCAACAATAATAGCGTCTATATTCAAGATTCTCACTCCTTAATCAATACCAATGAAAAAAAGTTTCAAGTTGCTTTTTATAAAAAAACTCCCATCAGTTTATGATAGGAGATTTTTTATGTTTATTCAAATGTCTTACATTTATCGATGGAGATTTACAGTTAGATCCATCCGCGGAATCTTGAAGCTTCCGCCATTTTTCTCACACCTACCATATAGGCAGCCAGACGCATGTCTACACGGCGGGTTTGCGATGTCTGATAAATATTATCGAATGATTTAACCATGACTTTTTCAAGCTTTTCTTCTACTTCTTCTTCAGTCCAGTAATATCCCTGGTTATTTTGTACCCATTCGAAATATGAAACTGTTACACCGCCGGCAGAAGCCAGTACATCAGGGACAAGCAGTATCCCTCGCTCAGAAAGGATTCGTGTAGCTTCCAAAGTAGTTGGGCCGTTAGCCGCCTCCACTACAATGCCCGCTCTTATATTATGTGCATTGTCTTCTGTTATCTGATTTTCGATGGCCGCAGGAACAAGAATATCGCAATCAAGTTCAAGCAGCTCTTTATTTGTAATTGTATCATTAAACAATTTTGTCACAGTGCCAAAGCTATCACGGCGATCCAAGAGGTAATCGATATCAAGGCCTTCCGGATCATATAAACCGCCATATGCATCTGAAATCCCAACAACCTTTGCACCGGCATCATGCATAAACTTTGAGAGGAAACTTCCAGCGTTCCCGAATCCCTGAACAACAACTCTTGCACCTTCCAGATTAATGCCCTTTTTCTTGGCAGCTTCCCGGATGCAAATTGTAACCCCTTTAGCTGTTGCTGATTCCCGTCCATGTGAACCGCCAAGTACAAGTGGTTTACCTGTAATGAAGCCTGGAGAGTTAAATTCATCAATCCGGCTGTATTCATCCATCATCCATGCCATGATCTGCGAATTGGTAAATACATCAGGTGCAGGAATATCCTTAGTCGGCCCCACAATTTGACTGATTGCCCGTACATACCCGCGGCTTAGCCGCTCTAACTCACCGAAGGACATATCGCGAGGGTCACAAACGATTCCGCCTTTACCTCCGCCATATGGAAGATCCACAATTCCGCATTTTAAGCTCATCCAAATTGACAGTGCCTTTACTTCCTTTTCAGTTACATTCGGGTGAAAACGAATACCGCCTTTAGTAGGACCCACTGCATCATTATGCTGGGCCCGGTAGCCAGTAAAGACTTTTACTGTTCCGTCATCCATCCGTACAGGAATTTTCACTGTCATCATGCGAATTGGCTCTTTTAGAAGCTCATATACCTCATCAGAATATCCCAGCTTCCCTAAAGCCTTATGTATGACAGTTTGAGTCGACTTTAAGACGTCCAATTTTTCAGCTTTATTTGAATCAGTACCTTTCTCGGCTACCATTTGTAAACCTCCTAGAAAAATCACTTTCATTAGTTGTCCGCTTCCATGGATTAGTATACACCTTTGCCTAATTTATGCAAGAAGAATAATGTACTTTTCCGCATTTTTTAATATTTTTATGAAACCGCTCTCAGCCTTGGTATTAAAGGGAATTTTCTGTTTACTCCTAGTACCCGTTTTCCCGTTTAAGCCTAAAAGAAACATCCCATTTCCTTCTTTACTGTATATTTAAAAACTTTTCCATTTTTATGCTATTATTGCAGCTGATTAACTATACTTGTTTTACCCAATTTTTATATAGTTCATGACCATTTAATCCAAATTCACTGCATTTCGCTGTTATCATCCTGCCTGCTAATTTCTGCAACCTGCAAAAAAAGAGACTGCCTTTGTTCAAAAAAAAAAGAGGATCTCCCCCTCTTCCGCCTTATGAAAAGTATTCAACCAGCTTTTTTACAGCATTGGACTCGATAAGTACTTTCCCATATTCCTGAATAACATGTATGCTGGTAAAGGCTGAATCACCGTACTCAGCTAATATGGCAATAACTCTATGAATGTCTTCCCCCGCTAAATCTGTAACATGATAATAATACATTTCTTTATAACAATAGAGGCTTCCTTGCTCAATCTGCACACGATTCAGCTCTTTAGCCATTTGAATTACATCTTCAAAATCCTGGAACTCGAATAATATATCTTCACTGCCCTCAACAGTTACTTGCATTTCAATAAAACCATCCTCAAGGAGCTCTTCATCCATCTGCTCCTCCATTGTAACGATCATAACCATTCCCTGAGCCTGCATGGAGAATATCTCCACAGCAACTGAGCCTTGAATGTCTACTCCAAATTCTTCACTTGCCTCTTCCAGCATCTCATGAAAAAGCTGATGCCATTTTAGAGAATCCTTCCAGACATCTTCCTTAGTCAGTCCCCTATCATTTAAGTCATCTAATGTTAGAAAGATTTTGATTTTATTATAATTCAAACGTTCTAAGCGCATAATAAGCCCCCTGCCCTGAACCAACTCTTTGGTTTAGTGTATGAAACATTGCTCAGTTTGTGAGTCGTCTTATTTTGTATGACTTAAAAAAAGAAAAGACCCGGCAATTAACCGCCAGATCTATGTTATAGGAGCCGTTCTCTAATCCATTCTTCCCATTCATGTGTGGAACCGCCGGGAATAAACTGTTCATACTTCATTTTTTCTTCATTACTAAGGGTATCAATGCCGAATCCCCCAATGCCTACATGCAGTTTCCTATAAGTATCTGCAAGTCTCTCTGAAAGTTTTAGGGTTTCAGGTACGTTGGACTTCATCGTACAGGATAAGAATACAAACTTTGGTTTAACAATATTAATCACAGTATCAATATCTTCTTCAGCGATGCTTGTCCCAAGGTAAACGACTTCAAATCCCCTTCTGCGCAGAAATAAAGTAAAAATTAAAAGCCCTAATTCATGAGCTTCTCCAGGTCCGCAGACTGCTATCACCTTTGGCAGGACTCCGTTATGCGGAAAAGAATGCAGAATCATCCCAATTCTGGATCTTAATATGGATGAGGCAAAATGCTCATGTGCACTTGTTATTTTCCCCTCTTCCCACAGAAGTCCGATTTTCACAAGAAGAGAGCCTAATATATCAATTAGGACTTTATCTATGGTATAAAAACTGAAAGCCTGATTAATTAAATCATGTGCTTTTGATTCATTAAACTGAAGAAGAGCTTCAAGCAGCTCATTGGCGAGGGCACCAGACCGATCACCTTCCTTATCCATCTGAAGCGGTTCGGCATTTAATTCCTTATTTTCCAGAAGGGAAACAGCCTGGCTTATGGAAAAACCCTGATCCACTTTCCTGATCAGCCATTTTAACACTTTGATATGTTCTTCTGTATATAGCCTGTGGCCTGATTCATTTCTCTTAGGAGCAACGATTTGATACCGTCTTTCCCATGCTCTTAACGTTCCTGGCTGAATGCCGAGCATCTTAGATACAGCCTTAATATTATACTTTCCTTCTTCTGTTGCCATGCCCAGCCCTCCATTCATTACTAATTATAAAAAACCGCCGCTAGAACTGTAAAATCTGGGTGTGTTTTATTTTCAGCCTTTACTAAGAGTAATGAAATGAGTTTCCGGCTTTGCCCCCAGCCGCAATGGCACACCGGTCGTACCGTAGCCGTTGCTGATCAGAATTGTTGTTTGCGGCAGTACTTTTATCTGCCCCTTCTCATATGGGCTAAGCCCGAAAATATGAATTTGCCCGCCATGCGTGTGTCCGCTTAAGACCAGGTGAATATTTTGTTCTTTTTTTATACTGTTAATGATTCTTGGATCATGGCTGACCAGCACCCGAAATCCTCCTGAACCCGCATCCTTAAGTGCGAGGTCGAGCCGATCTCTATCCTTGCTGAGATCATCTGTCCCCATCAAAATAAAACGTTCTCCTTCATTTGATTCAAAGGAAAGGGCAGTATTATCAAGAATTTTTACTCCGCATTCGAGGAGCAGGGCATCGAGCTGGTGATAATCCACTTCATAGTCATTATTCCCCCAAACGAAATAGACGGGCCCGCATTCCTTTAACCCCATTAGGTTTTTCTTTACTCTTTCAAAAGGGACTCCTTTTTCCAAGAGATCGCCGCCGATGATGACCAAGTCAGGCTTCTTCTCTTTAATCTCCCCGATTATCGTTTCTGACACCGTCCTCTTATGAATATCCGAAATAAAAAAAAGCTTTACTTCACCGAAGCTTTCCGGAAATTCAGGAAAAGAAAGCTCTTTATATATAATTCTATCTGCAAATGCCTCCCTAAGCATAAACATTAGTAAACACACACCGCCAATTAAGGCCAAAGCTATTAAGTATATCATAAATCCTCCTGCCATCAATCGCCTTCAATCAGTCTTCGGCAAGATTGATTTTCTTGAAATCTAAAGAAATAATACCATAAATTACTGAAAAACAGAAAAGGGCGAATGCTTCCCATGGCGAAAGGACTGACAAAACAAAAAAGCCTCCAATAAGCAATAAACTCAGAACAGCCCCAAATAAAGCATCAATATGTTTTAATGACCTTATATTTCTTAAAAGCCTGGCAGTCCACTCGATTATACTTCTAATGATCTCTGCGTTGGCTATAAAGGCAATAAGGAAAAAAGTCATTCCCAGGACGAAGCCCACCGGCTCCAGTACAAAAATGACAATCATATCCGAGATGCCCATTGGAATAGACACCGGAAAAAATTTAATAAATAAAATGCCGCTAATAAAGCCTGTCATTAGCTTCAGCAAAATAAAAAACACTAAAAATCCCTCCCATACAAAGTGTATGAGAAGGATTTATTTTGTTGACTATATTTACATTAATCCTCTGTTATATCCAGAACACGGAAACCGGATTTTTCAAGCCGGCTGATGAACTTTTCCATATTATTATTTTTTTCCACCTTCATCACGATGCGGCGGACCAGTTTGTCTGTTTCATCAAAGGTTACAAGGGAAATGATGTGCTCATGGAAATAATGGGCGATTTCGGCTAAACGTGCTATTCGCCCTTCCGCTTCTACAGAAGTAAACGCAATCCTGACACCGGATTTATTGGTGCCGAAGGCGGATTGGAATTGAGCGAGGACATCAAAGCGAGTAACAATGCCCAGAAATTTACGATTATCGCCCAAAACAGCGAGTAAAGGGAAATCCTTTAAATCCAGGAGCGTTTTTTCAAAAATCTCATTTCCTTTTAAATATTGCTCCTGATGTGTGGCAATATCCTTTACCAATGTCCCTTCAAGAAAATCTTCCTTTGATTTCCCTGACAAAAAGAAGTTCTCATATATTCCATATCTCGTAATTATGCCGGCATATTGGTCGCCATCCAATACAGGAAGCCCGTCGATCTGGTGGTCCTCCAGCAAAGCCAGAGCGTCTTTCAATGCTGCATCCTGTCCGATTGTATAACAGGTATGTTTGGGGATCATGATACTTTTCACAAACATTGCCATCACCTCAGAGTAATATTAATTAGACCTAACATTTAATTTCGCCATCACCTCAACTTTCCCCTCTTTTTATTAGAGTAAACAATCATAAAAACACTGCACTTTTCATAAGTTTCAATGACGCATAAAAAGGAGGGATTATGAATGAATACACTCCGTAAAACCTGGCACCCATATGTAAGCCCCTTTGACCCTTGCACTCCGATAAAGGTCAAAACCTATTCCACTCCTCCAAATCTATATATGGGATTTCAGCCGCCAGGACTCGAACAATTTACACCAATGGAGGCTTTAAGAGCAGGAACGCTTTGGAAGGCTTTCTATGATCCATGGTACAGTCCCTATGAAAAAGCCAGGGAGGGACAATAGCCATGAAACAATTGCCGGCAGATTACTATCAGCTTCTTGAACAGCTTCAGGCTGTGGATTTTGTCCTTGTTGAACTGACTCTATACCTTGACACTCATAACAATGATACTGAAGCCATTAAGCAATTCAATCACTATGCAAAGGAACGAAAAAAACTGAGAAATGCCATTGAAAGCAAGTATGGTCCATTAATGCAATTTGGACACAGCTATTCCGGTCAGCCATGGAACTGGGATGATGCCCCATGGCCTTGGCAAGTATAAATTTGGTTTACAGGCGCCTTCTTGCATGAAGGCGCTCAATAGATTAGCGGACTTCCGAAGGGGGCTGAGAAAAAATGTGGGTTTATGAAAAGAAGCTGCAATATCCGGTGAGGGTAAGCACATGCAATCCCAAACTGGCAAAGTATCTAATTGAACAATATGGGGGAGCGGACGGTGAACTTGCTGCTGCCCTAAGATATTTGAATCAGCGCTATACCATTCCGGATAAGGTCATCGGACTTCTTACAGATATCGGAACTGAGGAGTTTGCCCACCTGGAAATGATTGCAACAATGGTTTACAAATTAACAAAGGATGCTACGCCTGATCAAATGATAGCTGCCGGTCTCGACGCCCATTATGCCAACCATGATAATGCTCTGTTTTATAATAATGCTGCAGGTGTGCCTTGGACAGCTTCTTATATTCAGGCAAAGGGCGACCCTATAGCAGACTTATACGAAGACATCGCTGCAGAAGAGAAAGCCCGGGCAACCTATCAGTGGATTATTAATATGAGTGATGACCCGGATTTAAATGACGGACTCCGGTTTTTAAGAGAAAGAGAGATTATCCATTCCCAGCGCTTCAGAGAAGCCGTGGAAATTCTTAAGGAAGAACGCGATAAAAAGAAATTCTTTTAAAACTATACTTAACAAAAAAGAAGCAGACGGGCTGCTTCTTTTTCCATTTACTGTGTGTCATTTATTCTCATGATAAAGATTTATATCATAATTTTTTTTCATCATTTCGAAAACGGTATGGCGATTTTTCCATTCATCTTCTTTTTTCCAAAGGTCTTTGCTCTTATCAATTATTTCACACCTTAGGGCATGATATTCTTTTTCTGCTTTCTCCCTTTTTTCCCTCAGAAGATTCATAAGTCCATAAAGGCCAACCGTAAAAACAAGCAAATAGAAATTAGCTGACTGATTGACAAAAGCCGAAAACATGGATGCAAACGAGTAAGAGTAAGGCTGCATGACACTCTTATAAATATAAAAAAAGAATAAAAAAGAAATAAAAACAGTCGCCCACATGGCAATTAAATGCCAGGACTTGAATCGATCAAATTTTTGCTTTCTCTCTACTACTTTCTCAAGCATTTTTCTTGTAGCCTGGTCTGTACGTTCGTCAAGCATTCTAATCGGCGATTCCAAAACTCTCCCTCCCTTTCTCAATAATGTATGAGCTTGTACATTATTATATGACTAAGAAGGAGAGGCGGCTGCCGCACCTGTTTTCGATCCTTTTATTGTTCAAGCGGAATCTTTAATACCTGGCCCGTTTGTATCTCATTCGACGGCAAATTGTTGGCTTGCTTTATTTTTTCAATTCCCGACTGGGATTTATAATAGGTCATGGCAATTCTAAAAATTGTTTCCTTTGGTTTAACCGTATGGTAAACAACTTTGCCTTCCTTTTTTAATTCTTCCTGTTCCTGTGTCCCGGCTGTTTTGGAAGAGTCTGTGGTTTCAGGAGCTGTTTGCTGGGCTTGCTTTTTGGGTTCAGCTCTTTTATCTTCTATATCAGTCTTTTGAGGGGACTGTTTTTCCTGCCGGACTTTGGCATCTTCTTTTTCTTGAACGCCCTCAGCTTTTTCAGGTTTCTCAGGTTCCTGGGATTCCGGCTCTTCTCTTACTTCTATAGTTGTCCCTTTATCTTCATCATTTGTGGCAAAAACGACCGTTTCAGAACCGGTTTCCTCAATTTCTGCATTTAACCCGGCATTGATGCTTTTATCACTACTTACATATTGATAAATACTGAAAATGGTGATAGGCAGAAGGATAAAGAATAAAGCAAGCAGGCGAATAACAGGGTATTTAATCTTCCATTTACTCTTTTTTCTTTTTTCCTGATGAACACGGCTCCGTGGCGGCAAGGCGGATTTTTGCCCTCTATTTTCCGTTTCCTGTTTTCGGTCAATCTTCTTACGGAGTCTTTCAGCTTGATCTCTATAAGGGTCTTCTTTATTCATGTTTCATCCCTTTCTGTAATAAAAAAATCATAAGAAGTATATTTTGATACTGCTGTTAATTATCGTTAATTACATTCTCCTCTTCCGCTTTCCTTTTAGATTTTACCAGGTAACGTTTTCGAATAAGAATACCAAGAAGAAAGTCAATCAGAAAATGCATAACAATCGTAACAAGCAAATTATTGGTTATATGATAAATATAACCTATTAAAAAGCTTAATGTAATAATATTTACAAACAAAAACCAATTAAAAAGATATCGGTAATGAACAAGCGCAAAAATAAGACTTGAGATAGCAAGGCCGAAATGAGTCTGAATGACACCCCTGAATAGAAGTTCTTCACTAAAAGCCACCACTGCAGCTATAAAAGCAATATGGAGAAAACTGCGATTTTGAAAGATTTTCTCATTTAATCCTCCATCATCATACAAATTTTCTGGAAGAACCTTCATCAAGACGATATCAATCAGGACAACTGCCGCTCCTGCCGCCGCTCCAATTACAAGAACATTTATATCATTGAATACAAAAAGAGCTTGGAATTCCTCAAAACTATTAAACAATATTATACTTAGAATCAAAGAAATGGATAAAATAAGCACCTGTGTAAGATAAAGATGAAATAATAGTTCCTTGTCTGTCAATTCCTTAATGATGTCCGCGTATCTTTTTCTCATTTTGGTTCACTCACTTGGAATCAGGAGGTATTCTAAATGATTTTTCCAATCATACAGCGGGCTTTCCTGATTATCTGAATTTGTATTTCTTGTGAAATTTTCAAATTGCAAACCGCAAATATCGCAGCAGGATTGGACGGAGGCATTTTTTTCCTCATCAAAGTAGGAAAGTATATTCTCTCTCCGACATGTCTTCTTGTGTATCCACTTATATACTTCCTCAATGCTAACCCTTTTCAATTTGATTCTGCCTTCGTAATACACTTTCATCTCCTGCAGAATCCTTCTGTAATCGAGTCCAGATTTGCTTTTCCGCTCAAAAAAGTCATTAAATATTCTCCACTGAACATCGGTTAAACCGGAACGCTGCTTAATTTGCTCTTCAAATGGTCCAATATTCAGGATCGCATTTGGGTTTTCTTCTACCCATTCCCTGATCCAATCAATTTGTGCTTTGTCAGGCAATTCACTTTCTGCAAGCTGTATGGGAAGCTGCTCATCACCCGGTGCATAGAGCATGATGGCTATACTTTGATTTCCATCTCTCCCTGCCCTCCCAATTTCCTGCAGGTAGGATTCAATCTGAAGAGGCATATGAAAGTGTATTACATACCTGATATTATCTTTATTAATCCCCATGCCAAAGGCGCTTGTAGCACAAATAAGATCGAGCTGCCCATGAATAAATTGCTGCTGCACAAGGATGCGGCTTTCCTGGTCCATTCCCCCATGGTAAGCCATCACTCTTTTGGCTCCTTTGTCCCTAAGCAGATCAGCTGTCTGTTCCGCCATTTTTTTGCTGGAAAAATAAATAATTCCAGGACCCTGAAGGATTTCAGCAAGCTCCACAAGTCTATCTGTTTTTTTACGGAAATTATCTAACTTTTCTACAGATAATGCAATATTAGGTCGGTCAACGGAGTAAATAAATTCGCTGCAGTCCAGTATGCCAAGTGACTTTTTTATATCTGCTTTAACGTCAGGGGTAGCTGTAGCAGTTAAAGCCAGTGTAACCGGGTTCCCGATAATTTTTCTGACTTCGCCAAGCTTTAAATAATCGGGCCTGAAATCATATCCCCATTGGGAGATACAATGAGCTTCATCCACAACAAATAAAGCAATGCGCAATTTCTTCAGCTGAGATAGTACTGATTCATAATAAAGCATTTCAGGTGAAATAAAGATAAACTTATATTGATTCAGATGAATCAATGCCTGTTTTTTCTCTGCACGGGTTAAAAAAGAATTGAATGCAATCACCTTTTTTTCCCCATTCATCATAAGCTGTTCAGCCTGATCCTGCATCAGGGACAGCAAAGGAGATATAATAATCACCTGGCCTTCAATCATATATCCCGGCAGCTGATAACAGAGGGATTTTCCTGTACCTGTAGGCAGCATGGCAACAGTATTTCTCCCTGAAAGCACAGATTCAATGATCTCCTTTTGTCCAGGTCTGAAGGAAGGATAGCCAAATTTGCTCTGCAATACCGCTTCTAATCTCATTGTCCCTCTCCAAGCTTTGCCATGACTAATCTGATTTCAAAATAATCGGATTCCGGCACCATTTGACGTATTTGCTTTAATTGCAATGAATCTGCACTGTTCGCTGCTTGAAGAATCAATTTCTGCTTCTTCTCCGATACATAGCGCGTGATATTAAAGCCGCTGTCATTTAACGCTACCTCCACCACATGATCCTCAATTGTGCTTTTTTTCAAGTTTCTCGTTTTCGCTATAACATCCAAATCCAGTCCCTGTTTTAGAAGTGTGTAAGTTCTTTGGGCCGACAACGTTAGCTGAACTTCATTTCCTGCCCCGCTCACTAATTTATCGATAAGCGGATATTCAGCAGCATTTTCTCTTACGCTTGCAAGAATATGATGAATGGCTCCAAGGAACTGATGGTGGTAATAATCCTGCCTGATTCCCAGCTGTTCTGAAGCCTGAACAGCAGTGAGGCCAATACGGTTATAGCCCGTCAGCCTCAATGTCAGCACAGCAGGATTAATATCACTTAGTCTTTCGAGGCACTGGCAAAGTTCCCTGTTCAGCACACCCCCTACTTCCTCGCGGGCAAATCCAGATGTTCTCAAAAAATTTTTCAGCCATTCATGAACATCTCTTTTTCTTTGAATAGGGAGGTATTTTACATTGTTATTATTTAAATGTGATATAACCTGAATTAAAAGAGTAATCCTCTCCCAAAACAAGTCACCTGCACTATGATACAGCCATCCGTTTAATGAAGACGGTATTGGACATTCTAAAAGAGACCTTTCCAGCTTTTCCTTACCCACTGCAGTCAAAATGTAATGCTTTTCATCAGTTGCAGTCATCCAGCTGCTGCTTACAATTTCTTGTGCAAGATGATCCAGAGCATCCCGGCTTAAACTTCCAAATGTTCGAAAAAGCGGGGTTAGTTGAAATAAATGAGCATCTTGGATGGTTTGGGAAGACTTTTTTCCATTCAGCAAATGCAAAATGGAATATATAGTTCTTTGTCCCTGTAATTCTTTAATACAGTACATTATTACAGTTTTCAAATAAGATCTTTCCATTTTTTTCACCTTACGGCCAAAGATTTTTTTCTTGTTTTAATAAGCTTGTTCTCCTTCTTCCATTTTATCATGAAAGAAATCGGCAGGCCGTTTTTATTATTTTTTTAGAGGGTAAATTATGCCTAAACCCTTATGTGATAAGCATTCTCAGTACATTTTCTATTGAAAAGTTGAACATTCAGTTTTACAATAGATGTGAGGAATGTGTTACCATCATCTTGATGGACGATTAATTGTTTAAATCTTGGGAGGTTTTTTTCATGGCAAAGTATACAATTGTTGACAAAGAAACATGTATTGCATGTGGAGCTTGCGGCGCAGCTGCACCGGACATTTATGATTATGATGATGAAGGCATCGCATTCGTTACCCTTGATGATAACCAGGGTATCGTTGAGATTCCAGATGTATTAGTTGATGATATGATGGATGCATTCGAGGGCTGCCCAACCGATTCAATCAAAGTAGCTGATGATGCTTTTGATGGCGATCCGCTGAAATACGAATAATCCTTCAACCATACTTTATCCTTTGTTAAGCTGCTGCTCCCTTTCGTCATGAAAGGGAGTTTTTTATGTTAACTTTTAACAAGCTTGCATGGAGTGAACAGAAAAAGCAGCGGCACACATTTGCCGCTGCTTTAAATTTATATATTAATTATGCTGCGCTTTTGATAACAGCCTGCTTTTCCACCCAAGTTCTCATGCGTGTAAAAATAAGCATGAAAACAATTGAAATGATTAAACCTTTTAAAATATTGAATGGCAATATCCCTGTCACAATCATTGTTCTCATTTCAGGTGCTGACATTGCAGGGAAGTTAAGGAAGAATGTATATGCCGGCAGAATTACAAGGTAATTAAGCACACTCATTATGACAGCCATAACCATGGTGCCGATTACAAGCCCAAACGTCATGCCCTTTTTTGTTTTCAGCTTGCTGTACACATAATAAGTCGGCAGGACGAACAAAATGCCTGCGGCAAAGTTTGCAATATGCCCAACAGGTACTCCTGTTGCACTCCCTGTCATGAAGTAATCAAGAATATTCTTTATAAGTTCCACTAAAATCCCTGCTGCTGGACCAAAGATTAACGCTGCGATTAATGCAGGAATATCGCTGAAGTCAATCATCAGAAATTGCGGAAACGGCGGGATTGGGAAATTGAGCAGCATTAATACGTAAGAGATGCTGCTTAGCATTCCGATGGCAACCATAGTTTTGATATTAAGTTTTTTCAAGTTCCTCTCTCCTTTTTAGGACTATCTCTCCTAAAGAAGAAAGGTTCAGCAAAGCAAATGTCTTCACAATAAATAACCCTCAAGCTAATATAACTTGAGGGAGAGTTGCAAAGGCACGCTTAATAACGTTCAAAACCTGCATTTTTTGAACGTCTGCAGAACCTCCATCTTCTCCCATCCAGACTGTACTGTCGGCTTTGGAATCGCACCAAATCCTGCCCAAATTAACCGCAAAGCTTTTTATTCAAAAACTCTGCTCTCAGGCTCGCGGGCTTAGAGTCAAGAATGACCCGTCACCGCCGGTCGGGAATTTCACCCTGCCCCGAAGATAGACCGTATTTATTTATACAGATTAATTATACTGAAAAAAAGTTATTCTGTGAAGGGATATGTTTACCTGTCAGGTTTAGATCCATGCCAATACCCTTTCAGTTTTTTTAGATAAAAAAAAAAGATGGCAAATAGCCATCCTTTATATATTATCCAAGCGGATATTCCTTTCTTTCTCCTTTTGAGAAGGTCATGATGGACTTATACCCCACTTCTTTTGCAAGATCAATTGCCTTTTCAAAATCTGCACCTACATGTTCAGGAAAGTGCGCATCAGACGATAGAACAATCGGGATATTTTTTTCATGGCATTTCTGAAGAAGCCGTTTGTCCGGGTATAGTTCCCCCACTGGTTTTCGCAGACCAGCCGTGCTGATTTCAACACATGTCTTGGATTCTGCCAGCGCATTGGCTGCACGATCATATTGCTCCAGCAAAAATTCTTCGTCCTGTGGAACATATTTAAAAATTTTCACGAGGTCTAAATGGCCAACAATATCGAATAAATTTGACTGAGCCAGAGTGACCACCTGATCAAAATACTTTCGATATACATCATATAGATCCCGTTTATCCCATTCTTTTCTAAATTCAGCCAGGTCTATACCGAAATCTCCAATCCAATGAATGGATCCGATTACATAGTCAAAAGAATAACTATTGATAAACTTCTCCATTTCACCATGTTTGCCGGGTGTGTAGTCCATTTCGATCGACATCTTCACATCTATGTCATTGCTCCAAGCTTCATGAAAAACATTCACATAGTCTTTCATATCATAAAAGCGCCTTTCGTTTACCCATGGATTCTGCAGGATGTCTGCTGTCTGGTAGAAATGATATGCATGCTCTGAAATTCCAAAAGATTCAATCCCTTTTTGAACTGCAGCATCTGTGAATTTCTTTAAATAATCCAGGCTCAACGTGCCATTTTCGAGATGATTATGATAGTCTGTAAGCATTTCTAAACTCCCCCAGTTTTTTTCCCCATTATACTTTAAGGGAGTAAAGCGGTGCAATCATTTCTCTTCTATTTTTTGCGAATGATTAGAATTTGTCCAATTTTTATAATATCTGAATCTGCATTATTTAAGTCTTTGATTGCTTCTGCTGTTGTATCATGCATTTTTGCTATAGAAGATAGAGTATCTCCCTGTTTAACAGTGTATTCTATAGATTTCTCGAGCTTTATCAATAGCTTTTGACCTGAAAAAATGTTATCAGGATTAATATTATTTAAATCCGCAATATCCCCGGCCTGCAGATTATAGTGTGCAGCAATAGACCATAATGTTTCCCCTGTTTTAACTATATGGTAAGTTTCCTCGGAATCATTTTTTATTTTCCCTGACTCAAAATTAGACGGCCGTGCTGAAACTTCACGCGCATTTTCATCTTTAATCACTGCATTTACAGCTTGTCCAACTTCTCCTATCCCAAATGCAACAGAGGGATCAACCGCATTTATTTTATCAGCTGTCCATGCCTGTGTATGTATTTCAAAATGGAGATGCACCCCTGAGGAGTCACCCGTGCTTCCCATCAGTCCGATTTTCTGTCCCTGCACAACATTTTCACCTTCAGCAGAAAAGCGTTTATCCAGATGGGCGTATACTGTTTCAGTTTGGTTGTTATGTTTAATGAATATCACGTTCCCGTATGTTTGGGAATAATAAGACCTCGATACAAATCCTGCGTCAACAGAATAAACAGGAGACCCGGAATCTCCAGCTATATCGATGCCTTTATGCTGCCCTTCCCTTGTCCCAAACGTATCTGTAATTACACCATCTGCAGGCCATACCCAATGCTCTGTCAGTTCCGAAATTTTTGGCTCGGCAGCTTTAGAATGCTTCCCTCCCAGAAATAACAGACTCACACAAAGAGCCATTATTCCTGCGATAAAGAAACGTCTTATGTAATCCTTCATTCTTTTCCTCCTATATTGTCAGCTGAAATATCCGTACGAGTGCCTGTCATTGACCGCACTCTCTTTCACCCTATGACAGCTTGTACTCTTTTAGAACAATTAACAATAAAGCTCTTAAAAGCACAGTTATTAGTATACTTCCAGCAGCATGGTTTTTATGCAGACCTGAGGGTTTTTTTATTCCTAAAAAAAGAAAGGCAGCCACATGGGCCGCCTCTCTAATTTGGCAAATCTCGTTTATTAGCTGCTACTGGTACCTTTAATTCTTCAGTAAGGTCAAACTTGCCGATTTTATCAACATCTGCATTTTCCAATTTAACCGTGTCAAAATCAAAGTCTTTTGCCGTCAGAAGTATTGCTTCAATCGCATGAAGTGTTGATTTATCATCTATTATTTCTGATTCATTATTAAAACGGATTAAGAGTTTCCCATCCTGTATTTCTTCTGTTTCAAAATCAATGTCTTCTGGTATAGATGCCTGTAAATTATTTTCAGTCCGGTTTTGCTTCATGGCTATTAGAGCCTCTTTTATAGAATTGAGCTGTTCTCTCAGCGGGACCAGGAATGGTGTTGAATCTGCGCCATTTGGATATAAGAAATAATAAATTAAGTTACCATTGCTATTTTCCGGGATAAATTCCTCTCTATATCCATAATGGCTAAAGTCAATGCCGATTTCCCCTTCAGTCATGAGGTTAATCTTTTCTATATCAAGATTATTCATTATATTGGCCAAGACCTTCTCTAAAAGTAATTCTGTCGTGGAAGATATACTATATGGATGATCCGCTGGCACATCAACAGTTAACATTTTATTTCCCTGATCATAGGTGAAATTTGCTTTCAAAGGATAGTAATCATCTAAACCCCATTCAACTTCGGTAAGCCTGCTCATCGTGTCTTCAAATTGTTCAAATTTCGTCCTGGCAGGGTCTTCATCAATTAAAACACTGACGGGTACAATATTTTGCGCATCCTTATCCGGAATCGCATAAGTCAGTACCTCTTTCCCTGCCAAGTCTTCTTCATAAACGGCAGTAGGGCTTGATTCTGATACAACTGTCTTCTCGCTTATCTCATCATTTGTTTCCGCTTCCGGCTCAGTGGACAGCTGTGCCTGGTCCTGTTCTTCTGAGCCTTTCTCTTGAGCATTTAATTCAGAGTCTTCCTCTCTTGCTTCCAGAATAGTGTTATTTTCACTTGTTATTTGTTCAGATGATGTTGATCGGTCCGCTTTCAATTCGACCTGCTTATCGGCAGACTCCTGCCAGCTCATAAGGTTTGGGACGAGAATAAAAAGCAGGAGCAAGGCAGCAGCCGCTGCGATAGATGGCAGGATCCACGTTCTGTTTTTTTGCTTTCCCATCTTAATTTCGATGGCTTGATAAATGTCTTTCGGATCACGATCATCTTTAATTTTAGGCATCTGGCTCAGCAATTCCTGAAGCTGCTCATCGCTCCACTTTGATTCCTTCATTATCCATTCCCTCCTTCACCTTAAAATCTTCCATATGTTTTTTAAGCACCTTTAAAGCACGATGCTGGGTTGTTTTAACCTTGCTTTCGGTCCAGCCTAGTGAATCAGCTGTTTCAGTAATGCTGAGTTCATGTATATATCTCATAATTATGACAAGCCTCTGGTCAATGGTGCATAAATCCAGACAGCGATAGATCAGCTGAATTTCTTCTCTTTGCAAGGCAATTTCTTCAGGCAAGGGGAGCTCATCCTTTACCTGCTGAGTTGACCAGTCAAATTTCTCCATAATCCTTTGCTTCCAGCCCTTTTGCTTGCGAAAGGAATCTATGGCAACATTCCGCGCAATTGAAAAGAGCCATGTTTTTTCGCTACTTTTCCCTTCAAACCTTTCATATGATTTTAATACTCTTATATAGACTTCCTGGACTAAATCCTCAGCCAGTTCCTTGTTTTTGACCATATAAAAAAGAAATTGAAAAACGTCATGATGGTATTTTTTATAAAGTTCATCAAAAACGGAGTCCATGGATTCCCCTCCCCGTTCAATAAAATAGTCGTTCTCTCTCTAAAAAAAGTTACAGTTTAACTATATTATTATTTTGCAGAAAAGCGCAAGAGCCTGTTTGGGTGCAGGATTACTCCCTTGCCTTCAAAAACGCCCGGCCTATTGCTTAGAACTATATATTTCAAAAAAATAGGGAAGGAAATTTTATGCATCTCCTTCCCTAAGCCTATAATTAATTGTTTCCCGTGTATCAAGAACAATCGTCACATTTCTCGCCTTTATCCTTCATTTCGAGGGATAAAGATTGAAAATGTCGTACCATGTCCGGTCTTGCTTTGAACGGTAATATGGCCTTTATGAGCTTCAATTATATTTTTTGCAATTGCAAGGCCAAGGCCAGTTCCAGATCGGCCCCTCGTTCTTGCTTTGTCCGCTTTGTAAAAGCGTTCAAATACAAACGGCAGGTCTTCTTCGGGAATCCCTGAGCCAGAATCTTTCACTTCAATAAACAGTCCCCGTTCATCACTTCGTTCGATCACTTTTACCTCTCCATTCTGAGGTGTATGCCGGATGGCATTATCAATCAGATTGGTCATGACCTGTTCAATTCTGTCCGGATCAATTTGAATAGGGACACCCTTGCTTTGCAGATCATGTTCCAGACTAATTTCCTTCTCTTTTGCCAGCCCCTGAAACTTCCTGATAATTCTTTGCAGATAGGAATTCACTTCAGTTTCTTCCATTGTCAGCTGAATATGTCCGGCTTCCATTCTGGCAAGATCCAGCAATTCATTCACAAGCCTGCCCATTCTCAGGGATTCATCATAAATGACACTTGCCATCTCTTTTTTCTCTTCGTCCGTTCCGGCAATATCATCGACAATCGCTTCACTATACCCCTGCATCATAGAAATTGGCGTCCTTAATTCATGAGAAACATTCGCTATAAAATCATTCCGGAGCTTATCAAGCTTACGCTCCTCCGTCATGTCCCTGATAACCGCAACCGCTCCTCTTATATATTTATTATTATAAAGAGGGCTGACGATTATCACCCAGGAACGCCCTTGTATAGAGATTTCGCCAATCTGCTCCTTCTCGGTATTTACAGCAAGCTGGAAGAGCTCCATGACTTTGGATGGCACTTCCTCTGTATTATTCTCAATGTCATCCAGTTCATAAAACCAGCTTTGCAAAAATCGCTCTGCAGGAGGATTGGTGATCAGGATCGTGCCATCCCGGTTGAAGGTGATTACCCCATCAGCCATCCCGCTTAGAATGCTTGCCAGCTGTTCTTTTTCCTGGCTTAGAGCATTCATATTGAATTTCAGCTGTCTGCCCATTTGATTAAAAGCCATGGCTAATTCGCCAACCTCATCATTAGTTAGAATCGGAACCTTTGTATCAAATTTACCTCTTGCTACCTCAAAAGCAGCTTCTTTCATTTTTCTAAGCGGAGCATTAATTCTTGTCGATAAGAAAAAAGCAAAGATGGTTGTTAAAATGATGGCAACTCCTGCTGCCAGCAAAATGAACTTAGTCGTTGAACGCAGTGTTTCATGCATGACTTCAATGGACTGATAAATAAAGACTGCCCCATTGCTGCTGTCACCTTCAAGAGGGACCCCAATTATAAGAATCTTGCTGTCGTCATCTGCGGCTAGGTCTGTATACTCAGGATTAACGGATGTTACTTTTTTTACAGTCTTATCTTCCGTGAGAACTTCTTTTAAATCATCTTCCTCGGTGAGGTAGGAGATAGGGAGTTTTAATGAACCTGTATGGTTTGGAGAATAGTAGTACTCATTCGGCGAGTTAATAATGACTACTTTTGTAACATCGTCGACAAGTTCCCAGGAAATCTCCAAACCGACTTCACGGTTATGCTCTTTTAAAATTCTGGTTATTTTATGGGCGGTATTCGATAATCCTTTTTCTGTTTCATTTATATGGTAATTCTCAAAAAACTCAAGCAGCATGACTGTTAATATAAGCAGTACAAAGGAAACTAATAAAAGAATTGTGCCCCATAGCTTACCTGCAACACTCCTAAAGAGCATCATTCATTGATAACCTCGAACTTGTAGCCCACTCCCCAAACAGTGACAATCATTCTGGCAGCCTGCTCAGAAACTTTATTTAATTTTTCACGCAAGCGCTTCACATGTGTATCGACTGTTCTTAAATCTCCGAAAAATTCATAGTGCCACACTTCCTTAAGCAGCTGCTCCCTGTCAAAAACCTTATCCGGCGCCTTTGCCAGGAAATAGAGAAGTTCATATTCCTTTGGAGTTAAACTGACTTCTTTCCCATCAGCCAACACTTTGTGAGCATCATTATCGATCGTTAGATGAGGAAAAACGATTACATCTTTTGCTGTTGTTTCTGTTTGAAGGTAGGTAGTTTTAGAAGACCTGCGCAATAATGCCTTCACGCGCAGCACAACTTCCCTTGGGCTGAAAGGCTTTACAATGTAATCATCAGTGCCCACTTCAAACCCCTGTACGCGGTTAACTTCTTCCCCTTTGGCTGTCAGCATGATCACAGGAGTCGCTTTTTTCTCTCTCAGCTCTCTGCATACTTCAATGCCGTCTTTGCCGGGCATCATTAAATCCAAAAGGATGACATCGTAATCATTTGCCAGAGCTTTTGACAAAGCCTGGTTTCCATTTTCCGCTTCATCAATGGAATAATTTTCACGCTCAAGGTACATCTTTAATAAACGGCGGATTCTTTCTTCATCATCCACTAGTAAAATTTTTACTTGGTTTTCCATTTTTCAAATCCCCCTAACGTTCAATAAAAATAAATAAAGCTTTAATTAAAGCCTTCACTGTTGTGAAGTGAAGGCTTGTATGATTAATTTCAGTATTTTTATCTTTGAATTTTGAGAACTGTCTAGCTCCAGCGCCTACCCCCTCGAGGTCACAAACCAATCCTCCCAAAAAGGCAAAGAACGCCTTTTTGGGAGGCTCGGCTTGTGCTTGAGGCCCGCAGGATGCGGGTCATGCAGACGTTGCCACAGGACGTGGCGTTCTTAGTCTGCGTTCCTTCGTGAGCAAGGCGCTTCCGCTTTTATAGTTATGATCCGGCGTAAGAGTGCAATCCTGCAATGACCAGGTTTACCGCAACCAAATTAAACATGATAATGATAAATCCGATTACTGCAAGCCACGCAGACTTTTCACCATGCCAGCCCTTTGAAAGGCGAAGGTGAAGATATGCAGCATAAAATAGAAAGGTAATAAGCGCCCATACTTCCTTTGGATCCCATCCCCAGAAACGAGTCCAGGCGATTTGTGCCCATATCATGGCAAAAATCAAAGCTCCGAGCGTAAATACCGGAAATCCAATTAATACTGAACGGTAGCCAATCTCATCAACCAAATCCAGATTAATATTTTTTGCAAGCGGCTGAAGCGCAGCTCCAACCCTTTTCCGGAGAATCAATCTTAAGGCAAGATATAGAATGATACCTGAAGCCAATGACCATATAACTGTATTTAATTTTTTTGCATTGATAATTGCAGGCATTTCGGCCAGAGGTTCAAATTTCCCTTCCGTAATCAGCTGTCCCTCGTTAGGACCAGTTAAAGCAGGCATATGATACTCAAGAACATCTTCCTGACCGTTCTTATCAATCCAGTTAAATTCCGCTTTGTAGCCTGAAGCTGAGAAGCCTGAGCTTATAACAATAAACCCAAGTGTGCAAACCAGGCCAAACATAACGGCTTCAAGCCAGAATCTCTGTTTGCTTTGCTTAGTTTGATCCACTGATTTTACCAAATAAATTAATCCGGCAGCGAAGCTTACAGCCAAAATAGCTTGCCCAACTGCAGCTGTTGTAACGTGAATATGAAGCCAATCACTCTGCAGGGCGGGGATCAGCGGTGAAACTTCCCGCGGAAACATACTTGCATAAGCAATCATCAGTACCGCAACCGGGAGCGTAAAGACTCCTAAAATAGGTGTTTTATAAATTAAGTAAATCACTATAAAAGCACCAACAAGTGACATTCCAAAGAATGTTGTAAATTCGAAAAGGTTGCTGACAGGCGCATGCCCGGCTGCAATCCACCTTGTAATAAAGTAGCCAAGCTGTGCAGCAAACCCGATAATCGAGATCCATAATCCAATTGCTGCCCATCTGTTTGGCCCTTGTTTTGTTCTATTCTTATCCTTTATAGAGCCGGCAAAAAAGACAGTAGCAATTAAATAGAGGATAAAAGCTGTGTATAGTAAATTGCTGCTTATTGTAACCACTCAGATTCCTCCTTAGCCTTTCTTTTCACTTTGATTTTGCAGCTGATCTTCCGGCATCGTAATTCCGGTTCCATCCAATGCTGCTTCAATTTCCCTTTTAAGTCCATGCCAGTTTTTGTTAGTGTGTCCTGCTACCCACACCTCTCCATTAACACGGCGCAGCCAAACTCTTCGATGGTTCCAATAAGACCCTTGTGCAACACCTATCATGAAAATAACACCGCCCAATGCGATAATCCATAGGGTCAAATCTTTTCGGACAGTCAGAGCCGATACATTTTTAGTATCTATGCCTTTAAATGCCATCTTATATTCATTATCGCCAAATGGTTCAATTGTCTGTCGGATTGCAACAAAGCTAATTTCGCCATCTGGCTTATCCGGAGTAAACATTTTAAAAACAAAGGCAGGATTATTAGGAACTCTGGACTTTGTAATCGGTTCCCCATTTTCATCAAATTCAAAATCGGGAAAATAGCTGACAACTTCCGCTTTATAGCCATTTCCTAGATCATATACATCCTGAGGATCATTCAGGTCGACTGTTAAATCACCATACTCTTCACCCGTTTTTTTATTTGTCAGGGCAAAGGACATTTTGTTAAGCTCATTAAGTTTATAATCTACTTGGTATAATGCAAATTTTTCAAACTTTAAAGGTTTATTTACCTTAATTTCATAGTCCTTAACTTTCTCGAGATCAGCCTCTTCCCCTGCAACTGTATCTCCTTGTTTTTTATAAAGAATCACATTGGACTGATAATTTTTTGCTACCATCCCTGCTTTATCAATCGCTTCTTCAAACACTTCTTTATCTTTCTCTTTATCGTACATTTCAAGGATGAAGCCATCATTTTTAAGATAGTATTCTCCATTGGTTTCTGGAATGACCTTTGTCTCGCCTTCCCGGATCCAAAGTATTTTGTCAACGTACATGCCGGGAACAAAACGCAGCATTCCTCCGATTAAAAATATGATAAGCCCTACATGGTTAACGTATGGGCCCCATCTTGAGAAACGTCCCTTCTCGGCAAGGATATTTCCATTCTCTTCTCTGATGCTGTATTTCTTGGATTGTAATTTTGCTTTTGCCATTGTAAATGCCTGATCAGTATCTTCTGCCTTTGACACTCCAAATACCCGCTGGCGCTGCAGATAGCTTTCATGACGGCTTACCCTCTGTTTTTTTAGAGCCCTGTACAAAGGGACAACCCTATCCAGACTGCATATCACAAGCGATATGCCGATTGAGGCAATCAAAATCAAATACCACCATGAGCTGTAAAGGTTATGAAATCCCAGATCATAGTATAATTTACCTATCCAGCCATATTGATCTTCGTAATATTCTTCAGCAGGCATGATTGGCGGAATATACATTTCCTGAGGCAGAATTGTTCCAAGGGCTGAAGCAATCAGCGTTATTACAATAAGCCAGACTCCAACCTTTACAGACGAGAAAAAATTCCAAATTTTATCAATTATCGTTTTGTTATAGGTTTGCGAACGGCGTGCACTTCCTTCATACCGCATATCCAGAAGTTTCTTATCTTTTTCTTTTTCTTCCAATACCTTGCCGCATGACTCACATAGTATCGTACCTATGGGGTTTACATGGCCGCAGTCGCATTTTACTTCTTTCATATATAAAACTCCCCGTAACTTATGGTTTAATCTGTTCCATATAGTTCTTGATCGTATCTTCAGTCATCTCTCCTGTAATATACTTGACTACCTTACCGTCTTTATCGATAAGGAAAGTTGCAGGAAGAGGATTAATCCCGTAAGCTGATTGGACCTGGGTATTCTTATCAATGACAATCGGGAAAGATAAATCGTAACGCTCAGAAAATTTATTAACTGCCAAATCTGTTTCTCCAACATTGACAGCCAAAACCTGAACACCCTCATCTTTAAATTGCTTATATTGGTTGTTCATATATGGCATCTCTTTCTCACAGGGCTTGCACCATGTTCCCCAAAAGTTCAGGAAAACACCCTGGCCTTCATAATCTGATAACCGGTGTTTATTTCCATCCATGTCTGCAAGAACAAAATCAGGTGCCTTTTCGCCTACGGCAACCTTTTGAATCTTGTCTTTCGTAAAATTAGCGTATAGCGTATATGCCACGGCAGCACCAAGGACAAGCAATATGACTGTTCTTATTACCAGACGCTGCTTTTTCATAAAAAATTTCCCTCCTAAGGCATCCTTTTCAGATCAAAAATCGTACCCTTTAACAAGTTAATATGTAACATATGGAAAAAGAAATTAGCCTCATAGCTGTTTACTATTATAGCATTTTTCATCATACCTATATTGTTAACAAATAATCGTAACTGTGACACTTCTATGAATTTTTTTAAAAGCTCACTATTTCTTTTTCATAGCAAGTGCCCGCAGCTGCTTAACTTCATGGGCCGTAAGTTCTCTCGCATCTCCCGCTGATAATCCCTGCAAAGTGAGATAGCCATATCTCTCTCTCTTTAGTTTCAGAACGGGGTGGCCAATGGCTTCAAACATCCTCCTAACCTGGCGATTGCGTCCTTCATGGATGCTGATTTCCACAATGGCTGTCTGTTTTTTCTTATCCATTGATAAAAGTTTCGTTTTGGCAGGTGCTGTTTTTCCATCTTCGAGTACCACACCTCTTTGAAGGCTTCTCATGCTTTCTTTTGAAGGAATGCCTTTTACCTTGGCAACGTAGACTTTTTCAATCTCATTGCTTGGGTGCATTAAAAGATTTGCAAACTCCCCATCATTGGTAAGAATGAGAATTCCGGATGTATCGTAATCCAGTCTTCCAACAGGGTAAATTCTTTGTTTGATTCCTTCAAAGAAATCCGTGACGACTTTTCTGCCTTTATCATCGGAAACGGCAGAGATTACGCCTCTTGGCTTATAGAGAAGGAAATAAACGGGTTCCTCCCTCTCAACTGGAATTCCATCCACTTCAATCCGATCTGAAGGAGATACCTTAACTCCCAATTCCTTCACTGTATTTCCGTTAACTTTTACACGGCCTTCAGCTATTAGCTCTTCCGCTTTTCTTCGCGAAGCAAACCCGGCATGGGCAATAACCTTCTGCAATCTTTCCATATATGTCACCTCAAAGTTTTATTAACAGTATTTCATACTTTTTCACTCCTACTGAATTATGACATAATTCGTCAAGTTTTCAAAGCAAACCATAGTTAAAACAGCTTACATCAGAAATAGTCTGTAATTACTGAAAGTTGGAATATAGATAAAAATGAAAAAAGACACCTAATTAGGTATCTTTTTGATAATAGAATGTTTTGTTTTTAAACTGTTGGCCGTTGATCTCCGCTGCGGGCACTCAGCGAACCCGCGGGGAGGAATGAGAGCCTTCTCGGCTTTGCCTGCGGGGTCTCTCACTTCCCTCTCCTCCCGCAGGACATTGAACTTGCTTCTAAGAAATTTACACTGCACGAAAAAAATGCGAATGCATTTTCGAGGATCAAGCGGCCTCAGCTACAATCAACTCAGTGATTAAACTTCGTTTGCAATTAAATATCAACAACCTGAATCATCGTTAAGAACCTATTTTAAATGCCTAGTTATTTTTCATTCTTGTTTTACATATTTCCAAAAACAAGTGTTACGATCACAATGGAGGCAATGATGCCTGCCAAATCGGCTAAGAGTCCGACTTTGAGGGCATCTCCCATTTTTTTGATTCCTACCGCTCCAAAGTAGACCGTCAGTACATAAAAAGTTGTATCTGTACTGCCCTGAAGCACTGAGGCAAGTCTGCCTATGAACGAGTCGGGACCATGGACAGCGATTAAGTCACTGGTCATTCCCAGGGCTGCAGTTCCAGAGATCGGACGGATGATAGCCAGGGGTACGATATCGGGAGGTACTCCAATGGCATATAGTCCGGGCCTGATCAGATCCATAAAATACTCCAGAGCGCCGGAAGCCCTGAAGACCGATATGGCTACAAGCATGCCGACAAGAAACGGAATGATGGATACAGCAATTTTTATGCCTTCTTTTCCGCCTTCAGTAAAGCTTTCATAGGTAGGAACTTTCTTTAATGTTCCATATATTAATATAAAGCCTATTAAAATAGGAATTAACCAAAGGGAAACAGCTGACACAATCTCCATCCTAACCTCATCCTTTACGCGTTCTTCGGTAATAGAAATAGCGGTCAATCATTATTGCAGCCAATGTTGAGCAGAATGTAGCCACTAAAGTGGGACCTACAATATCGGTTGGCGAGGCGGAATTATAATTCATCCGTATTGCAATCACGGTTGTAGGAATTAAAGTAAGACTTGAAGTGTTAATGGCCAAAAAGGTAATCATAGAGCGGCTCGCTTCATTTTTGCCTCCATTCAATTGCTTCAGCTCTTCCATAGCTTTTATGCCGAGCGGGGTAGCTGCGTTTCCAAGACCGAACATATTGGCCATCATATTTGAAAGCATATATCCCATCGCAGGGTGATCGCCGGGCACCTCTGGAAAAAGCTTTTTCACAATTGGCCGGAATAACGAAGCAAGTATTTTCAGCAATCCAGCGTCCTCTGCTATTCTCATCATTCCCAGCCAAAAAACTAGAATGCTAATCAGACCTATACATAATGTTACCGCTTCTTTTGCACCATTGAAAATGGCTTCGTTCACTTCATTCATGGTGCCATTTATCATGGCAAAAACAATGCCTATAGCGGTAAGCATCACCCATATGATATTAACCATTTGTCTTCACTCCCGCAATGGAGGTAAAAAGACCCTTAAAGTAATCCAATAGCGATTTATCTTCTTTTGCTGGATCATGCTTATAATATAAAGGAAGCTTTTTAACAGGCTGATCTTCAAAATACACTGTTGCGTGGCCGATGACTTCAGGCATGGTCCGGCTGTCTTCCCATTTTGAGTCAGGCTTCTGCAGCTTTATATCAATTTTAAACTTGTCTTTTTCGTCTTTTGAAACAGGGTAGTTGTAGGAATGCTTTAAATAAACTTTGCCTTTATAATACTCTTCATCCATATCCTCTATAATTCCCTCGGGCAAGACTTCCACACTATCATAGGTTTTAAAAGCTGTCTCATACATATTAATATGGTCATTCCAATCATCGGGTCCGTTTAAGGTCACTGCAATCAGATTTAGGCTTCCTTTGGATGCTGTTGTTACTAGAGTTCTCTTCGCCCTTTTTGTGTATCCTGTTTTTCCTCCGGTGCAATACTCATATAATTCAGTCAGAAGCCTATTTTTATTTTTCCAAACCCTGTCCCAGCTTTCATTTGGATTTGGCGCTCTGTGCACCTTTGTTCCAGAAATCTTTTGGTAGATCTCATTATTCATTGCATACCTGGTTAGCAAAGCCATATCATACGATGTCGAATAATGGTCTTCATGATCATCCAGACCATGGGGGTTTGCGAAATGTGTGTTTTTCATGCCAATCTCTTCAGCTTTCTTATTCATTAAAAAGCCAAATCCTTCAAGGCTTCCGCCAACATGCTCTGCGATAGCAACAGCAGAGTCATTGCCTGAACGAAGCATGAGTCCATATACCAGATCTTCAAGCTTTATTTTTTCGCCTGCCTTTAGATAAATCGAGGAGCCTTCCGCTCTGACAGCACGATCACTAACTTTAACCATGTCATCCATTTTCCCCGACTCTATAGCGAGAATTGCTGTCATGATTTTTGTAATGCTTGCTATTCTCCTCACTTCATTTGCATCTTTCTGGTAAAGGATACGGCCAGAATCCTGCTCCATTAATATTGCGCTCCGGGCACTTACTGAAACAGAAGCTTTTGTCTCCTGAGGAATATACATCATCATCAACGCGGTGACCAAAACTATGGCCATCAGCCTGCTAAATCTTTTCATTGCACAAAACCCCGTCTCCTTTGTGGATGTCAAATTGAGCGAAATACATGATCTCCCCGCCAGGGAGGAGCTCCATGTTTTTCATTTATTTGTACAAGTTTATGCAGGACAAGTAGTGATATGACTATTAAGTTTGTCTTTTCTGGAAGCTTTGGAGATGGCTTGTCCATCAAAAATAAGAGGAATACTCTTGGTACTCCCCTCTTACTTATTTCTTCTCCTATTTAGTACGGCTTCCATTTTAACTCAGATGCTTTTAAATACCTGTCTTCTACGTCCTTCCAGTTGACAACATTCCACCAATTTTTCACATAGTCTCCTCGATTATTTTTATATTGAAGATAATAAGCATGTTCCCATACGTCCAAAGCCAGCAATGGAATCGTATCCCACTGGGTTAAAAGCATATGTCTCTCCGATTGAAGTATTTCGAGTCTGCGAGCTCGCGGCGACCAGACCAGGATTGCCCAGCCTACGCCTTCTACCTGTTTGGCTGCTTCAGAGAAATGGCTTTTGAACCTTTCAAAGCTCCCAAAGTATTTGTTGATTTCTTTTAGGAGTGCCCCAGATGGTTTTCCTCCGCCCTCAGGGCTCATATTATTCCAGAATATCGTATGCAAATAATGGCCCGACCCATGAAAGGCGAGTTCACGGGACCAGTGTTTTACGAGATTGTAGTCAATATTGTCTCTCGCATTTTGAAGCATCACCTCTGCTTTGTTCAATCCATCCACATAAGATTGATGATGCTTATCATGATGCAGCCTCATAATTTCACCTGATATATGCGGTTCAAGTGCACTGTAATCATAAGGGAGCGGAGGCAAAATATGCTTACCCGCAGAAATGAACGGTTCATTGATATAGATATTTCCAAGCTGCTGTCTATTAGTAAAATAATTCTCCATATCGGAATGAAGCGCGTCCACTTGTTCCTGCAGCTTTTCCAGGGCTTCTATATCGAGGGGGCCGTTTATTCCATCCATAATTTCTGTAAAACGATCCAGCCTTTGCCACAGTTCATTATTTTGTTCAACATCCTCTGAGTCTAAAAAATCTTTTAGCTCTTTGTTCCATTTTGTAACTTCCTTAATGTAATCTTCCATTTTACTCATACAGATCCCTCACTCACTTCCTTTTATAGCTCACTTTCTATTTGTATGAGTGGAAGTTTGTACGTTTTCCAAAGAAAATTGGAAACCTGCATATAAAGTGAAACTTCAATCAGTGGGGGTTTACTGCCCGCTAGACTGCGATAATCCCGCCCACAAAAAAAGAACAGCTGCCTGCTGTTCTTCAACATTCCTATTTTGATTGAATCATTTTTGTCCGGTAATCGGTTTCGTAATATTCAAGTTCCTCCCGAATCCTTTGGAACTCCCCTTCCAGCTGCCTGAACATTGTTTTTAAGCTGTCAGGAACTTCCTCATGGAATTGGATTGAGTTTTTTCCAGTATATGCTGAACGGCTATTCTCAAACCAGGCATCATTTTTCGGAGAGAAAAACTCTTCAATGCATTGATGGTAAATCCGATATAATGTTTTTTCGGCAGCCCCCTTTTGGAAGGGTTCGCTTTTTAAAATGATCGTGCAGGTATCAAGCCCTTCTTCACAATAAACCAGCAGTTTTCTGACATGTGAAAGAATGCTTTTATAATAATTCACATTTCCCTGTTTTTCTGTTTCAAGATCTTTAATCGTTGTATTATTTAAGAAATCTTCAAAATCGGCAACGCTATTACCGAGGAAATTTTTCACATCTTCCATTTGTGATTTAACGATTGAATTCCCCATCCATTACACCCCCGTATTTATACACTGGCTATTAATGCGGTTGAACAATAAAATCTAAAGGTGATCGCAGGTCAAAGGATTTTTTATTCTCCAGCGCTTCAAAAATGGAGGGAAGCCTGGAAAAGTCCAGATCCTGAAAATAGGATGCAAAATCAGCCTTTGAGTTAAGATAAATTCGTTTGCGATGCCTAAAACCCGGGTTCTTTAATAAACATGAAAGAGCAACAAGATCCTTGAACTGCACCTCTCTCGAACCAGCAATGAAGACTGGGTCCTGTTCATAGGGTGTGAACTCATTCATGGATTCATCAAAGAAACGGACATATAAAACATGAAAAGTTTTCTCCTGCCCATCTTCTTCGAACACAATCTCGCTTCTGTTAAAAAAGTCTTCCGAAGTGTTCGGCTTTTCTTTTTCAAGCTCGTATCCCCTGCAATGTTTAATCAGCAAGCAAAACCCTCCTATTTCCCCCGATGGTTTTAAGATGATATGTACGACAGCTGTTTTAAAAGGAAAGGGAAAAATATAAATCTATTTTACCACACTTCCTATGTAATGTGTCAGAAAACTCAAGAATCTAGCTCCTGGAACTTCTCAAAGAATAAATCTGCCTCTTCCTGGAATGAATCCTCTTCTTCACTAATCTTATCCGGCAGCGGAGGAAGCTCTTCTATGCTTTTAAGGCCAAAATAATCAAGGAATTCTTTAGTCGTTCCATACAGGTAGGCCCGCCCTGTTCCTTCTGCCCGCCCAACTTCTTTAATCAGTGCTTTTGCCGATAAGGTCTGAAGTGGCCTCTCTGTCTTGACTCCCCTTATCTCTTCAATCTCTGTCCTTGTAATAGGCTGTCTGTAAGCAATGATTGCCAATGTCTCGAGTGCCGCCTGAGATAAGGAGGCGGAAGATGGAGATTCTACCAGCTTTTTTAAATATGCAGAAAACTCTTTTTTCGTAACCAGCTGAAAAGTCCCCGCCAGTTCAACCACCATAATTCCGCGGCTGCTATTGCTGTAGTCTTCAATAAGGCTGTCCATGATTTCACGGGCCTGAAGTTCTTCCACCTCCAGAACATGGGCAATTTGCTTTAAGGATAAGCCTTCATCACCTGCAGCAAACAGAAGGCTCTCAGCAATTCCCTTCCAATTAATAATCTCCATACTATTTTTCTCCTTCCATGGAAGCTACAAAGATATCCGAGAAGTTTCTGTCCTGCTCGACAAGTATTTCTTTACGCTTGATTAACTCCAGCACCGCTAAGAAAGTTACCACTATATGTTCTCTGTCTGATATTGGAAAAAGGTCAGTGAATTTTTTTCTGCCCTTAAAATTCCTTAACTGGTCCACAATTTCCGACATCCGCTTCTCTATGGGAATCTCCTGACGGGCAACTTTCGCAGAAAGCGGCCTTTGCAGTTTCTTCCTTCTTAATAACTTTTGCAGAGCGCCAAGCATATCATAAAGACTTACATTTAAATCAGCTTTTTCCTGCTGTGAATCATTAACATATTCCGAAAGGTCAGCAGGCGGCTTTGTGTACATTAAACTTCTATCCTGTTCGCGCTCCTTAAGCTCTTCCGCAGCTTCCTTATATTTACGGTATTCAATCAGCCGTTCTACAAGTTCATCCCTTGGATCTTCTTCCATTTCCATTCCAAATTCATCCTCCAGCTCTTCCTCATCATGCTTTGGCAGCAGCATTTTGCTTTTAATAGCCAGCAGTGTAGCAGCCATTACAAGATATTCGCTTGCTACATCAAGCTGAAGCTCCTTCATTGTATGTATATAAATGAGGTATTGCTCGGTGATTTCTGATACAGGAATGTCATAGATATCGATTTCTAGCCGATTGATAAGATGAAGAAGAAGATCCAGCGGCCCTTCGAACGCATCTATTTTTACGTTATAATGATCATATTGCATAAATACCCACCAAATTTTCCTAATATAAATTCCCTTAAATGCCAAAAGACTATATCTAGTATAGATTATTCATTAATGTTATCCAATAGAAAAATAACCCTGATGTCCGTAATGCCCCCAAATTCATTTCGAACTTTTTGATGCGCCCAATCATTCAGGCAATTGCCTACATACGATGTATGGAAATAAAGATACAGGAGGTATTTTATATGTCTAATTCTGGATTTGGAGATTGCGGAACCGGGTTTGCTTTAATTGTAGTGCTGTTCATCCTATTAATTATTGTAGGAGCTTCCTGGTGTTTCTAAATTGTTGCGTTTAATACAGCAAATAACAAATTCGGCACTTTGCTGGCTGGACCTGAAAAAGGATGGCCTCTCAGAAACCAGCCAGCAGCGCCAAAATATACGTGTTCAAATTCATCCCCTGTAAAAACCCGGTTAAATCGCCGGGTTTTTATTTTTCTGATAACCGCTTCTCCTATGTTAAAATAAAGAAAGAATTATCAAGGAGTGAAAGTATGTATCCTGATGAATATATCGAGTTCATGGTCCATTTTCATGGTGACCGGGATTATTTTGAATGTCACGAAATACTGGAGGAATACTGGAAGAATATGGATCGAAACAATAAAAGTTCTACATGGGTAGGGTTAATTCTCATGGCAGTTTCTTTTTATCATCATCGCAGAGAAAATAATAATGGTGCCGAACGTACTCTCCGCAAAGGAATCGGCATATTGGAGTGCAGACCTGCAGATTTGACGGCATTGGGACTTAATGCAGATCAATTGATGAAAGACCTTAAAGAAAGGCTCGATCTGATACAAAAAGGTGGAAAGTATACGAGCGTTAATTTGCCAATTACAGACCACTTGCTTAAGGAAAAATGCAGGAATATTTGCTCCTCCAGGGGATTTGCCTGGTGCTCTGATAGCATTCTACTGGATAAAGAAATTGTTCACCGCCATAAAAGAAGAGATAGAACAATGGTCATTAAAGAGAGACTGGAGGCTCTGAATCAGAAAAAAAGGCAGGAATAATGATTATTCGCTGCCTTTTTCTTTATTTTCATTATTGATATCACATTTGTTCAGAAAAGATTCCGTTTCATCAGTTGCAGTTAACGTTTTGCTAGGGTATAGTTCATCCAATGCTTTTATCATTGTTTTGCCTATCCCTTGATGCCGGTGTGACGGGTTAACAGAGATATGCTGAATCTCCATGGTCTGATCACTTGATGTAACACCAACCAGCCCAATAATATCTTCGCCTTCCTTCCACAAAAACAGCTGCCTATTTTCTTCTGATTCATATTGCTTCATCGTCTGCTGCAGCCTTTTCAAGTCTTTTTCATTAGGCATGAAAGATAAAAGACCCATTGCAATTTTTTCAAATGATTTTTTATATCGAATTAGCATATTAATCCCTCATTATTTGAATAAAAACATCATAAACTATTTTTCCCATTTTTTAATATTTGTAAACTTACCATAACAGTATATGTATTCAAGCTGAATGTTGCTATTTTCGAATAAAAACCGGCTAATTCATTGCCTTAACGCCTTTTTTTGATATAAGGCGGCTCTAAACTATAAAAAACCAGTAAACCAGTCCCCACCCGATGCTTAAGACAAGCAATAAAATAAAAAGAAGCCAATTGCTTTTTTTCATGATTCCTTACTGCCCCCATTTATATAAATCCTATGACTCACAAACTATCATTCATTTTACACTATTCTTTCTGATAATTCCATTCTGCTTGCTGAAATAGGCATTTTGAGCTAATCTTTCAGTTAAAGAAGAATTGAAACTTTTTCGCATAAGAATCGTCTATTTACAGGAAGCCATTATAATTAAGGCAGACTTGTCATACATGGCTTACCTATTTTTGCTCCGGGAGGAAACCGCATGAAATGGAATAAAATGCTTGCACTGTTCATGATTTCGCTATTATTTATTATGCCAATACAGGCATTTGCCGATATGGCAGAAGGTGACGTAATTGTCACTCTAGGAGAGAATCTGTCAGAAGAACAAAAAAACATGCTTCTGGCTGAAATGAAAGCTCCGAAAGATGCCACCATCATTACTGTTTCAAATGAAGAAGAACATAAATATCTTGGCAATTATATCTCTAAAGCTTTAATAGGCACGAGAGCGATATCTTCTTCAGCCGTCACAATAGCAAAACAAGGCTCCGGACTTGAAGTTGAGACAAAAAATATCAACTGGGTAACAGATGAAATGTATATAAATGCCTTGATTACTGCAGGTGTAAAAGATGCGAAAATCTATATAACAGCTCCTGCGAATGTTTCCGGAACAGCTGCCTTAACAGGCATCATCAAGGCATATGAAATCTCAGCCGAAAAAACAATACCAGAAGAAGTCAAACAGGCAGCCAATGAAGAAATGGTTGAAACAGCTAAGCTTGGCGATTCGGTCGGAAACGAGAATGCTGCTGCTTTAATTGCCAAAATTAAAGAGGAAATTGCCAAAAATTCACCTGAAACCGATGCAGAACTAAGAACCATTATTGAAAATGCCGCAAAGGAACTTGGCATCACTCTGACTGAACAGGAGATTTTAAGCTTAATAGATTTATTCAATAAGCTGAAAGAGCTTGATATCGACTGGAATCAGGTCGGCGAGCAGCTTAACCAGGCAAAAGACAAAATTTCCAAGTACCTTGAAAGTGAGGAAGGTCAAGGATTTTTAGAAAGTTTAAAGCGCTTTTTTGTGAGTGTAATAGACGCTGTTAAAGCCTTCTTTTCTTAAAAAATTAAGCTGCCTTGGCGGGCAGCTTAATTTTTTATTTTTTCATTAATCGGCAGATCTAATCTTAAAATATCCTCGTATGTTTCTCTTTTAACAACCAGCTTAGCCTCTCCATTTTCAATAAAAACTACAGGCGGCCTTGGGATTCGGTTATAGTTGTTTGCCATGGAATAGCCGTATGCGCCGGTGCAGAAAACGGCCAGGAGGTCTTGATCCCCTGCTTTTGGAAGGGGCAAATCCCAAATAAGCATATCGCCTGATTCACAGCATTTACCGGCAATTGATACTGTCTCTTCCGGTTTATCCAATACCCGGTTTGCCAATACCGCCTCATACTTAGCCTGATAAAGAGCCGGCCTGATATTGTCACTCATGCCGCCGTCCACAGCCAGATAATTTCTTACATTTGGAACCTCTTTGCGTGATCCCGTCTGGTATAAAGTTGTCCCTGCATCTCCCACAAGGGACCGGCCCGGCTCAATCCAAATTTCCGGCATCTTCATTGAATAATGTTCAGCCTGTTTCTTAACTTCCCCAATGATTTCTTCAACATATTGAGATGCATGAATCGGTTCATCATCTTCTGTATAGCGTATTCCAAAACCTCCGCCTAAGTTAAGCACTTTAGGTTCATAAGCATGCTTTTCTTTCCATTCTGCCATCTTTTCAAAAATTTTCTTGGCAGCCAAAATGAATCCTGTTGTATCGAAAATCTGAGAACCGATATGACAATGAAGTCCAAGCGTTTCGATCCAGCTTGAATTCAGCGCTTTTTGTAAAGCCGTTTCCGCCTGTCCATTCTGAAGGTCAAATCCAAATTTTGAATCTTCCTGGCCAGTCAAGATATAGTCATGGGTATGGGCTTCAATTCCAGGTGTAACCCTCAGTAAAATGTTTGTCCTGGCTGCAAGAGATTCGCAAATCTCCTCTAATAATTCCAGCTCATAAAAATTATCGACAACAATACAGCCGACATGATTCTTTAGAGCCATTTCCAATTCTTCTCTGCTTTTATTGTTCCCGTGAAAATGAATTCTTTCAGATGGAAAATCTGCAGCAAGTGCTGTGTATAACTCGCCTCCAGAAACTACATCCAAAGAAAGACCTTCTTGATCAACAAGCTGAACCATCGCCACTGTAGAAAAAGCTTTGCTTGCATATGCCACTTGTGCTTTTATTCCAAGCTTATCGAAAGTTTGCTTAAATCCCCTTGCCCGGTCTCTTATTAATGCCACATCATATACATATAAAGGTGTTCCAAATTGACCGGCAAGATCGACTGTGTCCATACCGCCAATTTCAAGATGTCCTTTTTCATTTACCTTCATGGTGCCGTGAAAAAACATGGTTCCCCCTCTTCCTTTTTCCGCAGGAGCCAGTCCAGGTGCCCCTGCCCCCGAGATTAATCAGTATGAAAGAAATAGACAGCTGCGTAAGAGACTGTCTATTCTGTTTCCTTTAATCCTTTATTTAATTAAAAAAACTTTACCATATTTCGTGTATTTCCGCAATCGGCTTTACGCGTATTTCTTATTTAACAGGCTGTTTATAACGATTTTTAGTCTGGACGATGCTCGGTCTGATCTTTGAACCGGGCATGGAACGGCGAATCAGGATTTGGGTTAAAGCCACTGGGCTGAACGGAATAAACGGCCAAAGATATGGTGTGTTTAATGATTTGATGCTTGCAAGCAGAAGAATGGTCAGTGTAAGCCCTACCACCAAGCCTGGTGTATGGAAAATCGCAACAGCAATAAGCAGGCCAAGTCTTACAATTTTATTGGCAATACTCAATTCATAGCTTGGTGTTGCAAATGTTCCAATAGATGCGAGCGCTACATACAAGATGACCTCTGGCACAAACAAACCGACATCAATAGCAATTTGCCCAATAAGTGCTGCTGCTATCAAACCCATTGCGGTTGAAAGCGGAGTTGGCGTATGAATGGCGGCAATCCTTAGAAATTCAATCCCGACATCGGCAAGGAACAGCTGGACAATGACAGGAATATTCGTTTCTTCATTAGGACCGACAAACGCAATTCTTTCAGGCAGGAGTGAAGGCTCCAAAACGAACAAAAACCAAAGCGGAAGCAGTACAATCGATGCCATTAAGCCTAAGAAACGAATCCAGCGGAGAAATGTGCCGACAGCTGGCGATTGCCTGTATTCTTCCGCATGCTGTAAATGATGAAAATAAGTAGTAGGTGTTATAATGACACTTGGTGAAGTATCAACAAATACAATAACATGCCCCTCAAGCAAATGGGCTGCTGCCACATCGGCCCTTTCCGTATACCGGACCAGCGGGAAAGGATTGTATCCCTGTTTCAATATAAATTCTTCAACTGTTTTATCAGCCATGGTAATTCCATCTATTTCAATTGCCTTTATTTCTTTTCTAATTAAATCAACTAAATCTTTATTGGCAACATCTTTAATATAACCGATGGCAACATCTGTTTTAGACCTTTCTCCTACGCGCATGATTTCAAACCGGAGTCTTTCATCCCTAATTCTTCTGCGGGTTAAGGCAGTGTTTACTATAATATTTTCTACATAGCCATCTCTTGATCCGCGGACAACTTTTTCAGTATCCGGCTCCTGAGGAGTTCTGCCGGGATAGCTTCTTACATCGATGACAAGCCCTTCTCCCTCTCCCTCGCCCACAACCACAATTAGGCCTGAAAGCACCTGATCGACCAGCTCATCCATTGTTTTAATGTGCTCAATTGATTGATGCCTCAGTCTGTTTTCAATGATTTTAAATAGATTAGCGGAAAGTTTTTCACTGTCATTGATCCCAACCAGTCCTTCAATGATGGCAATAATGAAACTTGTATCCGTTAATCCATTAATATAATAGAAATGTACATCTTTCCTTAATATCGTCAGCTTTCTGACACCCAGATCGAAGCTATCTCCCAGACCGACTCTTTTTTTCATATATTTTTCAATTTCATGTACGGATTCAAATATGGGTGTCTTATCTTCCTTCGTCTTGCTTTGTCCCATAATAGCCGCTCCTTTCCAATACAAGTTCTACTGCCTTCATAGTAATTGGTGAACCTGCATCATAATGATCTTTTTTAGACATCTTTCCGATATCGCCAATTCCCACGATTATTGGCACATCCAGCTGATCAAGACAATAAACGGTATCACCATTGATTCTGCCTATTTCCATCTCGGGGACTCCAAACTTATCAACTCCATAGGGGGTTAATTCGCCATTATTATCAATACATACATCTACTTTTGTCCATTCGGCCTGTCTTGTTTTCGAGGCAACAGCTATGATTCCCAGAACATCGATATCCTTATGGCACGCAACATATTTAAGCGCATTCTCCCCAGCTCCCTCCCCGATATACCCGCTGTCATCAAACATGACCAGCACAGGATCATGGGAGACTTTTTTTATCAGCTTGACGATTTGCTGACCGGTTAAGATTGAAGGGTTTCCATGCGACAAGGATAAACATCTTCCTCCAATTTCCTTTGCAACAAGCTCAACTGTCTTCCTCGCAAAATCGTCTCCATCTGTTATAAGAATAACGTGCCTCCGATCATCCATAGCGGTTTTTCCTTTCCTAATCCTCATTTTTCTTTAAATATGCCCAGCCGATTGCTTATTTATTTACAAAATAAATCCATTGAAACAGTGATCCAAACACCTTTCCAAATACAAATGCCATCAATAAAATCGCAATTTTCCCATCCACTCCGATTCTTTTCGCAAGGATTGGAAAAACATTTAAAACTTCAGTTAAAGCTGCAGCAAGCATTCCAATAAATATTCCCGAAGCCAGTCCGAGGGGGATTAAAAGCAGCGGTGTTAACTGAAGCACCGGATCCCATAAAGTTGCCAGTGCACCTGCCAAAGCACCCATAACAACTGCAGCTTCATAATGATGGATCATCTTCATCGTTTTGGTGAGCTGGGTCAGCCTCGGGATAATGCCCAAAACAGCCAGAAAGGCAACAAAACCTGAACCAACAGCGAGCCCCCCGGCAAATCCAATGATCATTACCAGGACAACATTAATGGTCATCAAGATGCTTCATACTCTCCTTGTTTTCTTTCAATGCAACATAATTATCAAGATCCAGCTGATAATTGAACATTTCCACTTCCAATGGGCTAGGCTCTTCATTAAGCCGCTTCTTAAAAACATGATTAAAAAATATGATCATGCCAAGCCCCAGGCCTATTGAATAGGGGATTTGAAAAATGAGGGGCTTGCTGTCCACTTCCCCAGTTATGAGAGTGTAAATTCTAAGCTGTACAGCCTGCATGCTCACGTCTTCATGAAAATTCATAATAGCCAGGGCAGCACCAATAAACAGAAGCAGCCAAACCAGCAGGAAAAGAGGGAATGATACTTTTTGCTTTTTTGTAACCACCTCGACTATCGCTTGAGCGGGCCCGATCGACTGAACTTCCAGGTTCGAAAATAATTGGGTTATGGCGCGAATTACCTTCATAACATCAATTATGACGATATTCCGGTCAAGCTCGTTTACTTTATAAAGCGGAAGTGCACAAAGCTCTTCATAAATGTCATCATCGGCAATGACCTGTGCGACATCTTTAAGCAGTATTTTCTGATTGGGCCGTATTTGCAGACGGTGCCGCAAGCGAATATAAACTGTTTTCTCCATAACGCTCACTTCCCACAAAGTGTTTTCCTTTTCATCGAACTTGGTATTTTTATTAGAGCGTTTCCGCTTTTGTGTCTATATTTAGTATGAGTTACATATATTAGCTTCATGAACTCCAATAATTGGCTGTTTAGAAAAGCTGAGTGTGCGTGGACCTAGTTAGGTTCGAAGTTTAAAGTTTTAGGCTTTGTTATTTTGAAGACGAAAAAAAGAAAGACCGATGGATTTATATATCCATTCGGTCTTTCATTTGCTGGAGTATCTTTTTTTCAAGACGCGATACTTGAACCTGGGAAATACCAAGCCTTGCCGCCACTTCGGATTGGGTCTGATCTTTATAGTAGCGCAAATAGACTATCAGCCTTTCCCGCTCATCCAATTCGCGGATCGCTTCTTTTAGAGCTATCTTATCAAACCATTTTCCTTCATTGCCATCATCTATCTGATCGAGCAGCGTTATGGGATCTCCGTCATTTTCATACACTGTTTCATGTATTGATGAAGGAATCCGGCTTGCTTCCTGGGCGAGGATAATATCTTCCGGAGAGATTTCCAGAAACTCCGAAAGCTCTGTAACTGTTGGGATGCGGCCAAGCGTTTTTGATAGCTCATCTTTGGCCTTCCTGATTTTATTGCCCATTTCCTTCAATGACCGGCTTACCTTAACCGTTCCATCATCGCGGATGAATCTTTGGATTTCTCCGATAATCATTGGAACCGCATAGGTTGAAAACTTCACATCATAACTGAGATCAAATTTATCAACCGATTTCAACAAGCCGATACAGCCAATTTGGAAGAGGTCATCCGGTTCATATCCTCTATTCAAGAATCTCTGGACGACAGACCAGACAAGACGCATATTTTTTTGAACAATTTTGTCTCTTGCACCCTGATCTCCGCTTTGGCTTTGCTTTATAAGCTCCTTGACTTCATTGTCCTTTAAATAGGTTTGGCCCTTCTCTGCTTTAACCTCCACATCCATAGCAAGACTCCCTTAATTGCATAGCATTTTACTATTTGATAAATGCTTCCTTAATCGGATCTCTGTGCCTATTCCCGGCTGCGATTTGATTTCGATTTCGTCCATGAAATTTTCCATGATGGTAAAGCCCATCCCTGATCTTTCCAGTTCAGGTTTTGTTGTAAATAACGGCTGTCTGGCCTCCTCCACATCCATAATTCCAAGGCCTTTATCCTTAATGGTCAAATCAATGAATCCATCTTCAATCAGGACAGAAATATAGACAATCCCATTAGGATCATTTTCATAGCCGTGAATAATGGAGTTGGTTACAGCTTCGGAAACGACAGTTTTAATCTCTGTCAGTTCATCCATCGTCGGATCAAGCTGAGCAATAAAGGCAGCAACAGTGACACGAGCGAATGATTCATTTTGGCTAAGTGCGCTAAATTCGAGGTTCATCACATTTTTCATAATTCTAGGCAACCCCCAATCTTTGCAGTGCATTTTCTTCTGTCGGTTCTAAACGGATAATCTTAAATAAACCCGACATATCAAATAGTCTCTGCACTGCAGGAGAAATCGCACAAACAACCATTTCACCATGCTTTTGTTTGATTTGTTTGTACCTGCCCAAAATAACTCCTAACCCGGAACTATCCATAAAAGAAAGATGCTCAAGGTTCAAAATAATATGATGGATGTCATGATCTTCAATCGCCCTTGTTGCCTGTTCACGCAGCTCATCTGCCGAATGATGGTCGAGCTCCCCGCTTAAACGAATACATAAGACATCATGCTTCACTTCCAAATTAATGTTAAGACTCACTATCTTAGCCTCCTTATCTGGTATCCGGAACTGAAAAAGCCGCTAATGCTTCATGCTTTTCCTCCGGATAGGATAAGCCGGAATCTCAAAAAATTCCGGTATCCGCCCTTATAGTGAGTCAATTTCGATGCCTGAAGTTTCATTTCCTTCCTGGAGACAAAACTAGTGCATTTTCGCTAAAAATAATTAACATTAATGTTCTTTTCGACAAAAATGGAATGGTATTTATTCAGCTTTTGAAAATAATCCCATTGATCTCTTAAACAAGGTCCACCATGATGCTTCCTTACTATCTTCTTTAGCTACCAGAGGGCTTTCAACTAAAACTTTTCCATCCTTTTTCAAGGTTAATGTTCCAATTTGATCGCCCTTTTGGACTGGTGCCTTAATATTTTTATTTAAAGTGACTTTTTGTTCAATTTCCTCAATGCTTTCACCTTTTTTAGTTAATAGGGAAATCGGTTCGCTTGTCAGGGCTTCAACCATTTTCTTCTCCCCTTTGCTTACTGTAATTTTGCCAAGAACGTGATTTCTTTCATACATTGGGTGTGTCTTATATTGGCTGAATGCATAGTCGAGCATTTTAGTCACCTGGGCATTGCGTTCTTTCGAAGTCGGTGCGCCAAATACAACTGCTATCACCCGCATGCCATCTTTCTCCGCTGTTGCTGTTAGACAGTATTTTGCTTCAGAAGTAAAGCCTGTTTTAAGCCCATCAACTCCTGGATAAAAACGCACAAGGCGGTTTGTATTGACAAGCCAGAATTTTTTATCTGTGTCCTCACGAAGATAAGCTTCATATGTGCCAGTAAACTCAGTTATTTTTTCATATTTAAGAAGCTCTTTCGCCATTATTGCCATATCATGTGCAGTACTGAAATGTTCCTTAGCTGACAGGCCTGTGGGGTTTTGGAAATTAGTATTCTTAAGACCTAATTCCTTTGCCTTGTTATTCATCATTTCAACAAAAGCTTCTTCAGAACCGGCAATTCTCTCAGCCATTGCAACGGACGCATCGTTTCCGGAACCAATTGCGATTCCCTGCAGCATTTGCTTTGTGGTCATTTCTTCACCTGGCTCGAGGAAGATTTGCGAACCGCCCATGGATGCTGCATACTCGCTTGTCCGGATTTTCTCATCCCATGACAGCTTTCCTTCATCTATAGCTTCCATGATTAAAAGCATTGTCATTACTTTAGTCATACTCGCAGGCGGAAGCTGTTCACCGCTATTTTTTTCATACAATATCGATCCGGTATCACGTTCGATAAGAATTGCGGATTTCACATTTTCCGTTAAATCTGCACTGCTTTCTCTTGCAAATCCTGAAGGAACAAAGATTGTTGCCATTAATAATGTTATTAACATTAATGAGACGAGTCGTTTCATCACACAATACCTCCATTCTTTATAGCTTCCATTTTTTCCATTCAAAGAAAATTTATACAGATAAGGCAGACTAAAAAGAAAATAAGAAAAGACAGCACCACAGCAAAAAGCCGCCAGACATGAAGTCCTGGCGGCTTTTGCTGCTATATTATTCAGTTATTTCTTCATGAATCAATACTGGAGCCGGTACTTTTTCAGTCGACATAGTAATGTTTTCATAAAGCATATTTCTTACTTCTTCTACATTTTCGAAATTGCTGCAGATGGTTACGAGAGATTCACCTTTGCTTACCCGGTCGCCGATTTTCTTTCTTAAAACAAGGCCGACTGCGAGATCGATTTCTGATTCCTTTGTAGCTCTTCCTGCTCCTAAAAGCATGGCTGCAGTTCCAATTTCATCTGCAACAATCTCAGATACATAGCCATCCTGCTTAGCTTCTAATTCAAATGTATATTTTGCCTGAGGCAATTTTTGCGGATCATCAACAACGGAAGCATCTCCGCCCTGAGAGCTTAGGAATACTTTAAATGTTTCTAAAGCGGAACCGTCTTTAATAGCGTTCTCAAGCTTTTCGCGCGCTTCCTTCAATGTATCCGCTTTTTTCGCCAAGAAAACCATATGGCTGCCCAAGGTCAGGCAAAGTTCTGTCAGATCTTCAGGACCTTCTCCTTTTAAAGTATCGATCGCTTCTTTTACTTCAAGGGCATTTCCAATTGCATACCCCAGCGGCTGGCTCATATCCGAGATAACTGCCATTGTATTTCTGCCAACATTATTTCCGATTCGGACCATCGCTCTCGCTAATTCACGAGAATCGTCAAGCGTCTTCATAAATGCACCAGCGCCTGTTTTAACATCAAGGACAATGGCGTCAGCACCTGCAGCGATTTTTTTGCTCATAATCGAACTTGCAATTAGAGGGATGCTGTCGACTGTAGCTGTAACATCGCGCAGTGCATACAATTTTTTGTCCGCTGGCGTTAAATTGCCGCTCTGCCCAATTACTGCAATTTTATTTTGATTAACAAGCTTAATAAATTCATCATTTTCAATTTCCACGTGGAAACCTTCTACAGACTCAAGTTTGTCGATTGTTCCGCCTGTATGTCCGAGGCCCCGCCCTGACATCTTGGCAACCGGAACACCAACTGCTGCTACGAGCGGCCCCAGGACCAGTGTTGTTGTATCGCCAACACCGCCAGTTGAATGTTTATCTACTTTAATGCCTTCTATTTTTGATAAGTCGATTTGATCACCGGATTCTACCATCGCCATAGTCAAGTCGGCTCTTTCATTCTCTGTCATTCCCTGGAAAAAGATAGCCATTGTTAAAGCACTTATCTGATAGTCCGGGATTGAACCGTCCGTATATCCTTTAATGACGAACTGAATTTCTTCTGTCGTTAACTCGAGGCCATCCCTTTTCTTTTCAATAAGATCCACCATTCTCATCATCAAACACCACTGCTTTCATTTAATGTCTTTGCTTATACACCAAGTTCTTTAACGATTGCTTTCACATAACGAAGGAAATCGGCTTTGACTTTCTCAGTTGTTTCGATTACTTCTTCGTGGTTCAGCGGCTGATCCAGAATACCTGCAGCCATATTTGAGATACAGGAGATTCCAAGCACATTCATTCCTGAATGCTGTGCTACAATGACTTCTGGAACAGTTGACATACCGACTGCATCTCCGCCCATTGTTCTCAGCATGCGAATTTCTGCAGGAGTTTCATAAGTTGGCCCCGTATTGCCGACATAAACTCCTTCCTGAATCTTCAGGTTTAGCTTATCGGCTATTCCTCTGGCAAGCTTTCTTAATTCTTTGGAATATGCTTCTGACATATCCGGAAAACGCGGACCCATGCGGGAATCATTAGGACCAATAAGCGGATTGCTGCCCATATTGTTGATATGGTCTGAAATAAGCATGAGATCACCAGGTGAATAGGTTTCATTCACTCCGCCTGCTGCATTCGTAACAATAAGCTTCTCAACACCCATTTCGTTCATAACTCTTACAGGAAAGGTTACCTTATCAAATGAGTATCCTTCGTAATAATGGAAACGGCCTTGCATAGCAACCACTTCAATGCCGTTCAAACGTCCGAATACCAGCTGTCCAGCATGGCCCTCTACTGTTGATACAGGAAAATCAGGGATTTCGTTGTATGGGATTTTAACCGGTTCTTCGATCTCGTCTGCCAGTACTCCAAGTCCTGACCCTAATATCAGCCCAATCTTTGGCTGCCCTGTATATTTATTTTTAAGAAATTCAGCCGCATTTTGAATTTTGCTGTAATCCATAGTCATTCTCCTCATCTGCTTTTTTATTTCGTTACTTCAATTGATTTAAAAAGCTTTTGCCAAAAGCCGGCATCTTTACATTAAAGTTATCCGCGATTGTTGCTCCAATATCTGCAAAGGTTTCGCTAATTGGAAGCTCTTTCCCTTCCTCCATATCTTTTGAGTAAACAAGAAGAGGAACATATTCTCGTGTATGATCTGTACCATGATGTACAGGGTCATTGCCATGGTCTGCAGTGATCATTAATAGGTCGCCGTCCTGCATTTTTGCAAATACTTCAGGCAGGCGCTCATCAAAATCTTCAAGTGCTTTTCCATAGCCTTCTGGATCACGTCTATGCCCAAACAATGCATCGAAGTCAACAAGATTCAAAAAGCTCAGGCCCGTAAACTCTTTATCAAATGTTTCTATAATCTTATCCATTCCATCCATATTAGAAGTTGTGCGAATGGCTTCAGTTACTCCCTCTCCATCATAAATGTCAGAGATTTTGCCAATTGCCACAACATCAAGCCCGACGTCTGCCATTTCGCTCATTACCGTGCGGTCAAATGGCTTTAACGCATAATCATGCCTGTTTGATGTTCTTTGGAAATTTCCCGGCCCGCCAACAAATGGTCTGGCAATCACTCTGCCGACCATATATTTTTCATCCAGCGTCAGCTCGCGTGCAATTTTACAGATTTTATACTGTTCTTCGATCGGAATTATATCTTCATGTGCCGCAATCTGCAGAACTGAATCGGCTGATGTATAAACAATCAAAGCACCGGTTTTCATATGCTCTTCCCCGAGTTCAACTAGAATTTCCGTTCCGCTCGCAGGTTTATTGCCAATTACTTTTCTCCCGGTACGGGCTTCAAGTTCAGAAATCAATTCCTGCGGGAATCCGTCCGGAAATACCCGGAAAGGAGTATGGATATTCAAGCCCATGATCTCCCAGTGTCCAGTCATTGTGTCTTTTCCGTTAGAAGCTTCCTGCATCTTTGTATAAAATGCCATAGGCTTCTCCGCTTTTTCAATGCCTTTGATTTCTCGGATATTGCTGAGCCCGAGTTTGCCCATATTCGGCATCTTCAGGCCATTCATTTTTTCTGCGATGTGGCCAAACGTATCAGCGCCTTTATCACCAAACTTATCGGCATCAGGCGCTTCTCCAATTCCTACTGAGTCCATAACGATTAAAAAAACGCGTTTATATGTATATGCAGACATAAGAAAACCTCCTACTTATTTGAATACGGTTACAAAAATCATATTCGTATAGTACCCTTTTTAGGTTTATTTAACACTGATTCTCTTGTTGAAAGAAAAGCTGAACGCCTTGCCATCACCGACACCTCGAGGGGGAGGCGCTGGAGCTAGTCAGTATAAAAGGACATTCATGGAGTTAATTAACATTTAGAGATAGCCCTTTCATTTGTCAGAAGTCTGACATCTATATTTTACATAATAAACAGGTAAAAAGACAAGAAAAAGCTGCCTATTTTTCATGGCAGCTTTATGACATTTATATTTACTTATTCAAATAATGCTTTAAGCACGCGGATGATATTGGCTGTACACATCTTTAAGGCGAGTTTTGGTTACATGCGTATAAATTTGCGTGGTGGAAATATCGGCATGTCCAAGCATTTCCTGGACAGCCCGCAAATCCGCACCATTTTCAAGCAGATGAGTAGCAAATGAATGTCTCAGCGTATGTGGAGTAAGTTCCTTCTCGATCCCTGACTCCTGAGCCAGCCGCTTCAATATTTTCCAAAATCCCTGTCTTGAAAGACGTTTGCCGTGATGATTTAAAAATAACGCCTCATCTTTATGCTTTTTTGAAACAAACTTTCCTCTTCCTTCACTTAAATACCTTTCAAGCGCTTCAGAAGCTGTTTTGCCAATAGGCACAATCCGTTCCTTGTTTCCTTTGCCTATACATCTTACAAAGCCCATCGTTAAATGGACATCACCTATGTTCAGGCCTATCAGCTCACTCACGCGTATACCTGTAGCATATAAAAGTTCAAGCATGGCTTTATCGCGCAAACCAAAGTGATCCTTAATCTCTGGAAAATCCAATAAAGTTTCCACTTCCTGCATGTTTAATACTTTCGGAAGTGAACGTTCCATTTGCGGTGTTTCTATATGGACAGAAGGGTCATGGCCAACTGCTTTTTCGCGGAGCAGAAATTGGTGAAAGGCTCTTAAGGAGGCTATATGCCGGGCCAGGGTTTTTGAGGATTTGCCCTGTTTTTTTAAAAAGCCGAGAAATTGGACAATCTGCATACGCTGCACACTCTCAAGGCTTGAAATCTTCTCTTCAGACTTGAGATATTTCAGATAACTTTTCAAATCTCTTTCATAAGATACAATTGTATTTTTGGCGAGGCCTTTTTCTACAAGTAAATAATGAATAAAGTCTCTTAACTGATCATCCATATGATTGCATTACTCCCCATTTAAGTAGAAAAGAATTAACCGGTCCAGCAAGCTCCTATCTTCATCTGTTCCGCTCGCCGACACCTTAACAGCCGCTCCCTGTGGTTCGTCATAGCGGTGATAATCCTGGTATTCTTCGTTTAACCACATAATACCATAATAAAAAAGGATTGTGCATCCTGTAAAAATGACAAACACTTTAATGGTCTGAAAAGCCATACTCAGCCAGGATTTCATTGTTTGGTCCTCCATAACGTTTAATAAAAGGCTCTTTTCGTATAAATTGTTGTTTTTGGCCTATCAATGTTGTCCGTTGATTTCCGCTCCAGGCTGCTAGCTTTCCGCGGGGCGGGCGGTGAGCCTCCTCGACGCTCCGCGTCTGCGGGGTCTCACCTGTCCCGCTACTCCCGCAGGACTTTGAATAAGCATCCTCGAATAAACACCGCACGAAGGAAATGCGGCAGCATTTTCGAGGATCTCGCACCTTCCGCTACAATCAACTCAGTAAACATTATACAAAAAGCAACAAACCTTGCGAAAACAGCCTAATAAAGATTTAGAAGCTTTCTATTATTAAAAGGTATGCCATTTTGGACAAGAATTATACCTGAATCTGCATAATTGGCGTTTCTTCAGGGCACTTTCCTTTATAGCCAGGCTATTCTAGATTATTGTTTTTCCGCTGAAAAAAGCAAACTATATAAATTAAATCAAAATAAAAAGCCCATTCTAATGTAAGAATAAGCTTTGTCAATAAGTATTAGTTTTCTTCTGCTTCGGTTTCATTGTCTGTCTGTTTATCCTGACAGCGGTAGCAGATGCCATGAAACGTAAGGCGGTGATCCTTTATTTTAAAGTTCCAGCGGCGTTCAACCACTTCCTCTACGTCTTCAAGCAAATCTTCCTGAATTTCATCAACAGCTCCGCACTCAATACAGACTAAATGGTGGTGAAAATGTGCTGCCCCTTCCTGACGCAGGTCATAACGGGAAACTCCATCACCAAAGTTAATTTTATCGACAATTTTTAGTTCAGTCAGCAATTCAAGTGTTCTATATACAGTTGCCAAGCCTATCTCAGGCGATTTCTCTTTTACTAGGAGGTAGACATCTTCCGCACTCAAATGATCCTCTTCGTGTTCTAACAGGACGCGAACTGTTGCCTCTCGCTGTGGTGTTAGTTTATAGCTGGATGAATGCAACTGTTTTTTTATTCTTTCAATTCTGCTTTCCATACCGAAAGTCCCTCCCTCGCCACTAACATTCTCATTATAACAGAAATGAGATCACATTCAAAATAAAATAATTATAAATAACAGATAAAAATTACTTTTATATAATAATTATTATAATATGTTTCAAAACATATTTAAACCTCTTTATATGTACCCTATCTTTTTAGTTTCTATCCCTTTTCCTGTACAAACAAAAGGCAGAGCCGCTCGCTCTGCCTTTTGCAATCATTCATATATTAGGATTGGATTGAGTTAACAACAGACTTCATTAAGACAGGCGAGATAAACGCCTCCACTCCGGCTGCAGCAATTAAAAACAGAATGGCTACAGCAAAAGCAATCATATATCTTCCAAAAAGAGGCATCATGGGCTGTCCGACTTTTTTCATAAATTGTCTTCTTATCATTTTTAATGAGAAAGAAACAGCAAGAGTTGCAGCGAGAATAAATATAGGTATGATGATCAGATTCTGGGGAAGGACAGATACGAAGGAAAGCAAAAATCCTTCCCACCCCATTTGGTTAACTAGAAAACCAACTGTAAAGCCAACCACCATCCCTTTCATAAATAGAAGTATCAGAATGACAGGCAGTCCAATTATGGAGATTCCCAAAATCCACATCAGTCCTATAAATTTTGTATTATGAAAAAAGCTCTGTTTGAATAATTCATCTGCTGCTGCAACATGTCCATCTGATACTTGGCCAAAAAACTGCGACAGATAATAAAATAAATCTTCTTTTTGGGTAAAGCTTAAGCTATTTACAACGATAGCCCCAAAAATGACACCCATCAGGAATAAAACAATAACAAATAAATAGATTGAGGAATGTTCGCGAAAGTGGGCTGCTGCGGCGTTCTGGTACATTTTTTTCTTCATTTGCTCTTCCCCCTAAGACAAAACAAATTGGATATTAAATTGTATGCCTGTCCCAGATTTGTATGACAAAGAATTGGATTATTCCCAATGGAAAAAAAAGTCTTGAATACTTCAGTTATTTCCGCTATAATTTTCAAAATTATTTAAATTGTCATAGGAGGAATAACAGTTGGATCCGATTTTAAATGAGTTTCCAGAGAGGATTGAAACCGAAAGACTTTATATGAGACCTGCCTTGCCCGGAGATGGAAAAACAGTGCATGAGGCTGTATTAGCTTCAGCTGCAGAGCTTAAAAAATGGCTTCCTTTTGCACAGAATGAACAATCAGCGGATGAAGCTGAAGCTGGCATCCGCAAATCTTATGCCAAGTTTATCCTTAGGGAAGATTTCCGTATCCATATTTATAGGAAAGAAGACGATGCTTTTATTGGCTCCACTGGCCTGCATCGTATAGATTGGGATGTCCGCAAATTCGAAATAGGCTATTGGGGAGATTCGAGGTTTCAGAAAAAAGGATATATTACTGAAGCTGCCGAAGGTTTGACGAAATTTGCCTTTGAGCATTTTCAAGCGAATAGAGTGGAAATTAGATGTGATCCAAGAAACATAAACAGCCGAAGGATTCCCGAAAGGCTGGGATTCACACTTGAAGGAGTACTAATCAATGACAGTCTAAGCGCAGATGGAAAAGAGCTTAGGGATACATGCATTTATGCTAAAGCACCTAAAAAACATAGAGCCTGATGAGCTCTATGTTTTTAGGAATCCATAATTTTGCCGTACTTGCCCCCGCCCCCTGCCTTGAGGTTTAATGTTCCTTCACGCGCCTTCCCAATAAGCCTGGCTGTTTTCTCAGGGATTACTTTGCTTATTTCTGATAAAGGAACATCGTGAAGAATGGCCATTTCAGTGCCGAAATAATTCAGCAGCTTCTCCAGCATTTTTGGGCCTAACCCTGGAATGAATTCAAGCGGTACCTGATGAATATAAGGAGGACGTACAAAGAGCAATTCTCCAGATGATTTTAGTTCAGAGATCCGGTCAGCCACGCCTTTGATAAATTTGTGGTGACCGCAATTTCTGCATTTACCCTTTGCATCATCGAAGGGGCCAAAACATTCAGAGCAAACAGTCTGATGGTATTTTCCAAGCAGCGGGTCGAGCCCGAAATTGGTTTTCACCTTGCCTTTTTCTTTTCCAGTCAAAGCCTTTTTCAGGTCAGCAAATGTTGGTGACTCCATTTCAAGGATTTGATATTCTCTCGCGATTTTTTTTAGTGAATGGGCATCTGAGTTTGTTAAAAAGGTATATCTGTGAAGTTCAGCTATTTGATCAGCCATCTTAGTATCTGCACTGAGCCCCAGCTCTATTGCATCAATTAAGCCAGGATCAAAAACCTCTGACAGCGACCGCTCTACTCCTTTCCCGAATAAACTTTTAAATGGGGTAAAAACATGGGCAGGAATAAAAAGCCCATCCAGATCCTTCACTTTCTCCTGAAGCATTCTGCCTGAGGCATAAATTCTCTGTGAGCTTAACGTTATGTTCTTTAAATGTCCTGATAACCAGGTTGAGAAAACCTTCATGGCTGAAAGGGTCGGAAAGAAGCAAAGAACATGAATGGGGCCTTTACAGGATTCATCATATATTTCAAGTTCTGACCCGGGTATAATTGTTAAATCTCCATATTGAAGTCCCCCGTCCCTATGCTCAGTTATAAGGCCTTTTTGGGACAAATCCTCGATTTCAAGTATGACTTCAGGAGAATGACAATCAATAATGCCGATGATATCAAGACCTTTTTCATTTCGGGCATGCCTGATGATATTTGTGAAGGTTAGGGATTTAGCGCCTGTTATTTTAACAGGCTTTCCCGTAAACGTACGTCCAATATGGATATGGAGATCAGCAAAAAAGCGCTTCATGCTATTTTTTCAGCGCCTCTTGCAGCTGCAGATATTGGATAGCATAAGCGGTTTTCGCATCATAAATCCTTTGCTGCTTCAGCAGGGATATTGCTTCATCAAGCGTTACTTCCATAAGATTCACAAATTCATCTTCATCAGGCGAAGCGGCATTTTCTATTTTCATAAGACCCTTTGCTATATATAAATGTACCAGCTCATCGGCAAATCCAGGAGAAGTGTAGAATGATATCAGCCATTCCATTTCCGTGCAGCCGTACCCCGTTTCTTCTTCCAGTTCCCTTTCTGCACAAACTCTGGGTTCTTCTCCTGCTTCAAGCTTTCCGGCAGGGATTTCAGCAATAATCTTATCCAGCGCTTTTCTATATTGTTCGACCATCACTATTTTATTGTCTTCTGTTACTGCCAATACAGCTACTGCCCCGGGATGTTTGATAATTTCCCGCTTCGATGTTTTGCCATTCGGCAGCTCAACATCTTCCACCTGCAGACTAATGACTTTACCAGTGAAGATTTTTTCCGTATTAATCGTTTTTTCTTCTAGGCGGCTCATTGTTTTCAGTCACTCCTGTTCTATTCCGATAATGATTGCTCATACATTTTATCATACTTGATGAGGGGGAGTATGGCATGAAGGTGTATGTCCACAATAGGGGAATTATTCTTACCGGCAAAGCCTGGGAAGTCCGGGAGAAACTAAAACAATACAGCAGGCAGTATGTTCTTGTAAAAGACTGGGTTGAATCTCAGAACAATATAAAATGATAAGCCTCTAAATTTGAGTATGCCTCATTTGTTTATGTACAATTATAGAAAACACTCAAATGAGGTGGGTACTTGAAAAAGAGAAGACTTGGAAACTCAGACTTGTACGTAAGCGAGCTCGGGCTGGGCTGCATGTCAATTGGCACCAGACCTTCCCAGGCTCAGGAGATTATTGAAGCTGCCCTTGAAGAAGGAATCAATTATTTTGATACAGCTGATTTATATGACATTGGCGAAAATGAAAAGCTTGTCGGACAATCCTTAAAGAGTGTCCGCGAACAGGTGATCATTGCTACCAAAGCCGGCAACCGCTGGAATAAAAATAAAGACGGCTGGAGCTGGGATCCCTCAAAAAGCCACATCAAAGAAGCTGTAAAGGACAGTTTAGAAAGGCTGGGCACAGACTATATTGATTTATATCAGCTTCATGGTGGCACGATTGAAGATCCTATTGATGAAACCATTGAAGCATTTGAGGAACTGAAGGAAGAAGGATACATCCGACAGTATGGCATATCCTCCATCCGTCCAAATGTGATCCGTGAATATGCTTCAAGGTCCTCCATCATTTCAGTCATGATGCAATACAGCATTCTAGATCGGCGACCGGAAGAAGAAGCTTTGCCGCTTCTAAATCAAAAAGGCATCAGCGCGGTTACAAGAGGTCCGCTAGCTAAAGGACTGCTCAGCGACAAAATGCTGGATAAGGCTACGGAGTCAGTTAAAGAGAAAGGCTATTTGGATTACAGCTATGCTGAATTGAAAGAAACACTTACCAGCATTAGGGAAAAAATTTCGGATGAGCGCTCCATGACTGAGATAGCATTTCAGTATAATCTTGCGGATCCCGCTGTCGCTTCCGTGACGGCAGGTGCCAGCATGGCAGCGCAAGTTAGGGCAAATGCAAGAGCAGCAAGAGCTAATCCCCTGAATAAAGATGAATTGGCTATTATTCAATCCATTGCCAAGCTAAACAAATATGAGCAGCATCGATAATAAATAGCTCGTAATAATGGAAAAGAAGGGCTGACGGAAAAGTCAGCCCCTTCTTTTTGAAAGTTAAGAATGTGTAATTTTCCGAAGTTAGATAACTGTCTAGCTCCAGGCACCATCGGCTCTCGTGCCGATAAGCGGGCGCCTTCCGCTTTTCTTATTATTTGAACTCTTTCCAGTTAAGATTGCTTTCTCCAAGCAGTTCTTCAAAGCTTTTATTTTTTTCGCGCAGTCTTCTTTCCTCTTTTTTTCGGCGCTCTTCTTCTTCCTTCTGTTTATCTTCAGCAGCTTTTAATTCCTGCTTTTTCCCTTTTAATTGCTCCATCAAGTCCTGGTTTAGCATGTCGCCAAGCGTGACTGGCTTATCGTCTTTTTTAGGCTGGGAATGATGTTTTTTCTTTTTCATAAAATCCCCTCATCAACTAATTTTGCCATTTATTATATCATATTTTTTTATTCATGAAGGAACAGGCTGCATAGCTATTACGACAAATACTCCAGGAACTCAATTCTGTTTCCGAATGGATCATCAGCAAAGAATCGCTTTCTTCCTTCTATTGGCGGTTCTTCCTTTATAGCTATCTTCTGCTCTTGGAGACTGCTTCTCAAGTCTTCGAGGTTTTCCACAATAAATCCAGGGTGGGCTTTTTTGGCCGGCAGGAAGCCTTCCTGCACCCCGATATGGATTTCCTGATCTCCGCATATAAACCAGCAGCCGCCGCGCTTCTGAAGATTTTCAGGCTTGGGAATTTCCTTCAGTCCAAGCTGTTCACCGTAAAATTTCCTGGCTGCATCCTCGCAGCCTTTTGGAGCTGCCAGCTGGATATGGTCGATTCCTTTAAATGAAAAACTCATTTTTTCTCCTCTTTTCTTTCGATCTCTTATTAAGAGGCCTATTTCTTATAAGGTTGTTTGCACTTTTGAATGCTGCCCGTTGATTTCCGCTGTGGGCACTTGCTTTCCGCGGGGAGGAACGAGAGCCTCCTCGGCTTCGCCTGTGGGGTCTCTCACTCCCTCTCCTCCCGCAGGAGTCAAGCGCCCTCCGCTCCAATCAACTCAACTGGTTAACTTTGTATGCAAATATAAACAATAAAGTTTATTAAAAACAAGTAAAAAATAATGAAAAGCACAGCATGCAGCTGTACTTTTCAAAAGATATTAATAAGCTTCTGTTACAACGTTTTCATCAATTTGCAATTCAGGTTCCGTTGAATTGATTATGTCCTCGATTGTGAAGCCTTTAGCGACTTCAACAAGCTTCAAACCAGAATCGGTGACATCGATGACTGCCCGCTCAGTTATAATGCGGTCAACGACGTTTTTTCCTGTTAAAGGCAGGCTGCATTCTTTAAGGATTTTCGAATCGCCATTTTTATTGGTGTGGTCCATGATGACGATGATTTTATTGGCGCCATGAACCAGATCCATTGCACCGCCCATTCCCTTGATCATTTTCCCGGGAATCATCCAGTTGGCCAGATCCCCTTTTTCAGAAACCTCCATGCCGCCGAGAATGGCAATATCCACATGGCCTCCCCTGATCATCGCAAAAGATTCAGCACTATCAAAATAGGAGGCCCCCGAAATTGCGGTAACTGTTTCTTTTCCTGCATTAATTAAATCCGGATCAACTTCGCTTTCCGCAGGATATGGTCCAATTCCCAGCAATCCATTTTCAGATTGAAGGACTACTTCTTTATTATCAGAAATATAGTTTGCAACCAATGTCGGCATGCCGATTCCCAAATTCACGTAAAAGCCATTTTCTATTTCTTTCTCAGCACGTCTGGCAATTTTCTCGCGGACTGCTGCTTTATCGTTACTCATGAGACCCTCTCCTTCCGTCAGTATCTATTTCTTTACAGTCAGTCTTTCAATGCGCTTTTCCTGTTTTCCCTCAATCAGCGACTGAACATAGATGCTCGGCGTATGAATATAGTTCGGATCCAATTCACCAATTCCATAAAGTGTCTCCACTTCTGCAATCGTCACTTTGCCTGCTGCTGCAATCATCGGATTGAAGTTCCGGGCAGTTTTGTGATATACAAGATTGCCCATTTTATCGCCCTTCCATGCTCTTACAAGGCTGAAGTCTGCTTTCAGTGCCTCTTCAAGGAGATATTCCTTGCCGTCAAAAACCTTGGTTTCTTTCCCCTCTGCAATCGGTGTACCTACTCCTGCCGGCGTATAAAAAGCAGGAATGCCGGCACCGCCTGCACGGATTTTTTCCGCCAGAGTTCCTTGAGGAAGCAGCTCTACTTCAATTTCGCCTGAAAGAACCTGTCTCTCAAACTCTTTGTTTTCGCCGACATAAGAACCGACCATTTTCTTAATCTGTTTATTTTTTAAAAGCAGTCCAAGTCCCCAATCATCAACACCGCAGTTATTAGAAATGACAGTAAGGTCCTTGACCCCTTTATCAACTAAAGCAAGAATAAGGTTTTCAGGGATTCCGCACAGACCGAAGCCGCCAACCATAAGGACAGCGCCATCATGAATTTCCTGAACCGCTTCACTGAAGGAAGTACAAATTTTCTTCACTTCAATCACTCCTTTCATTGAAATACTCAATTTTTTTTGCTAATCATTTATTTTCGAAATTTACTATGCAAGCTCCACCACTGTGGCTACCCCCTGGCCACCGCCGATGCATAGAGTTGCAAGGCCTTTTTTCGCCTGTCTTTTTTGCATCTCATGAATAAGAGTTACAAGAATTCTTGCACCGCTTGCGCCGATTGGATGTCCGAGCGCAATGGCCCCGCCATTGACATTCAGAATCTCCTTGTTAAAACGAAGCTCCCTGTCAACTGCGAGCGACTGGGCTGCAAATGCTTCGTTTGCTTCAATAAGCTCCAATTCATCCATGGAAACAGATGCCTTTTCAAGCGCTTTTTTTACCGCAGCAACAGGGCCAATGCCCATGATGCTTGGATCCACACCTGCACTTGCATTTCCTTTAATCGTCACTAAAGACTTAAGCCCGAGTGCATCTGCTTTCTTTTTGCTCATAACAAGCAATACCGCAGCCCCGTCATTTATCCCGGAAGCATTACCGGCTGTTACGCTGCCGTCTTTCTTAAACGCCGGGCGCAGGCCTGCGAGCTTTTCAGCAGTCGTCCCTTTTTTCGGATACTCATCTGTATCAAAAACAATCGGATCCCCTTTTCGCTGAGGAATTTTCACAGGAACGATTTCATCTTTGAATTTTCCTTCTTCAATTGCCTTTGCAGCCTTTTCCTGGCTGGCTGCGGCGAATTCGTCCTGTTCTTCCCGGCTCAGCTCGTATTTCGAGCAGAGATTCTCAGCAGTAACTCCCATATGGTAATCATTAAATGCACACCAGAGCCCGTCTGATATCATCGAATCTATAAGCTTTTGATCTCCCATTTTAAATCCATTTCTTGCATTTTTCAGTATGTAAGGAGCCTGACTCATATTCTCCATGCCGCCAGCAATCACCGCTTCAGCATCACCGGCTAATATGGCCTGTGCAGCTAAATGAACTGCCTTCAGCCCGGAACCGCAGACCTTATTAATCGTCATCGCGGAAACGCTTTCAGGAAGGCCCGCTTTAAGAGCAGCCTGCCTTGCCGGATTCTGGCCCAGACCTACCTGCAGGACATTCCCCAGGATTACTTCATCTATCTGGTCCGATGTTACACCTGCTTTTTCAAGAGCGCCTTTTATCGCAATCGCCCCAAGCTCTGGTGCTGATACATCTTTAAGGCTTCCATTAAAACTGCCGATTGCTGTCCGGACAGCGCTGACTATTACGACTTCTGTTTGTGCCATCTCTCTCATCCTTTCAAAACATCTCTCTGCTTATATTCGTGCCAAGACCTCAAAATTCCTTTTATTTTGTCAAAATTTTTATTATTCTTGCAATCGAAAATACTTTCCTACTACAATAAATTCAAGGTTTTTAAGAAAGCGCTTACCAGACACAATCTAAAATATGAAACGGGAGAGGAAAACATGACGCTTGCATTTCCAAATAAAGTAACAATTATTGAAGTTGGCCCGCGGGATGGACTGCAAAATGAAAAGGCCTTTGTACCCACCGAAGTCAAGAAAGACTTTATCAGAAGTTTAAAAAATGCAGGATTAACAGAATTGGAGCTTACTTCATTTGTGTCTCCGAAGTGGGTCCCGCAGATGGGGGATGCAGCTGAAATTACGGCAGATTGCCTTGATGCAAATACAAGGGATATCGTGCTGGCCCCAAACCGCAAGGGCATTGACAGGGTATATATGACTGAATGCCGGGCTGTTGCCGTTTTCGTCGGTGTAAGCAATACGTTTAATAAGAAAAATATCAATAAATCCACTCAGGAAAGCATGGATGAACTAAAGCCGATTATCGGAGAACTGAAGGAGAAAGGTTACTTTGTCCGCGCCTGCATCTCCACGGCATTTCATTGCCCGTATGAAGGAGCAATCAATCCTGAAGATACAGTTGGACTATGCCGTCAATTTGTTGAGGCAGGGGCTGATGAATTAAGCGTGGCAGATACAATCGGGATGGCTGCTCCCCATGAGTCGCACGGGCTTTTTTCCCGTTTAAAAGAAGAGTTTCCAACTACCCTGCTGACTGCACATTTCCATGACACAAGAAAAATGGCCCTTACTAATATTTTTGCAGCCTTACAGGCAGGTGTCGACCGATTTGATACTTCCGCCGGAGGACTTGGCGGATGCCCATTTGCCCCAGGCGCTGCAGGCAATGCGGCAACTGAAGATGTTGTTTATATGCTTGAGCGTATGGGAATTGAAACCAATGTTAACCTTGATCACTTAATGGAAGCGGTAAAAATTGTTCAGCCTCATCTTTCCAGGCCGATTGAAAGCACCTATTTCAGGCTGAACGCTCAAACTGTTCAATAGCAGCTTCTTAAGATGAATAATGCGCCCTCTATTATAGCATCTTATTAGATGAAAGCAACTGCTAAAGCAGCTGACGAATTCAAATCAGCTGAAGCCTATAAAAAGGGGGATAATCCAATGAGCCAAAAACGCGATAAAGGATATAGCCAGAAGGGGAAGCCGAATTCCGATACAGTAAACCAGACGATTGCTGCCGAAGAATTAGAAAAGGCGATTCATCCAACTAAAAGACAAAACGCAAAGCAATAAGCCGCCGCAAAGCGGCTTTTTTCATGCTGAGAGTCCTTCATGAAATTCAGCATGTCCCGGCTCACATCTCTGTTTTAATTTTATCCAGAATGGTAAAATAAAGAAAAAAGATGGAGGGATGGGTTTGAGAAGGTTTTTACGTTATTTATTTTCCATCGTACTCTTTCTTTCATCACTCGGCGTCTATTTTACAAATAGGCTTATGTTTATGAAAAAGAAGGAAGATGACTTTATTTTAGAAAGGGAGAAGGAGTCCGGCAGACTTGATCTTATCAAGTATGAAAGCCTGCCAAAAAGAGAAGTGCTTATTCCCTCCCCATTTGGCTATAACTTAAAAGCCGTTGCTGTCGAACCGCATAAAAATAGTCGCTATATTGTTATTTCCCACGGGGTTACGGAAAATAAAATGAACTCGATTAAATATATGAACCTCTTTTTGGACCGGGGATTTAATGCGGTTATCTATGATCATCGCCGCCACGGAGAATCCGGAGGAAGAACGACAAGTTACGGGCATTATGAAAAGTTTGATTTAAAAGCTATTATTGATTGGCTTAAAGCGGAAAAAGGGCCAAATATTCAGATTGGCATTCATGGCGAAAGCATGGGAGCTGCTACAATGATCCTCTATGCGGGAATGCTCGAAGACGGTGCCGACTTTTACATCGCCGATTGCCCTTTTTCAGACTTTAAAGAGCAGCTGACTTACCGTCTGAAAGCAGAAATGAAGCTGTCGCCAAAGTTCTTTTTGCCTGTTGCCGATCTATTTCTGCGGATGCGCGAGAAATACTCCATCGCAGATGTATCGCCTATTTCCGTTATTGAAAATATAAAGAAACCCATCCTGTTCATACACAGTGAAAAAGATGATTTTATTTTGCCGACCATGTCCGAGGCTTTATACGAGAAGAAAAAAGGCCCTAAACAACTTTACCTTGCTGTCAATGGGATCCATGCCCAATCCTTCAATGAAAACAGAGAAGATTATGAAAAAGTCATCGACGAGTTTTTGGATCAGTATGTCAGCAGCAAAGATACTTTATCACAATAGAAACAGCTGGCTTCAATGTGAGCCAGCTGCTTCATATAGGATCCTCTAATTTTTCTTTTTCTTTATGATTTCCTTCCCCTCTGCCGACAGCCCTCTTGCAGTATGAAAATCTCCCATTTTAAAATAATAGCGTTTGTTTTCTTTTTTAATAATAGCCGCTTCTTCAAATTTCTCTTCCTTGCCGGCTACCTCTACTTTTTTAATATCCCCGCTCTGAATCTCACCAAAAATAATCGGTAATCTGTTTTCTAATTTACCTTCCTTATCGTAATCATAAAAAGTATCTGTATAAACGGTCATATGTTCATTCTCATAATGTTCCCAATGGTTATGGCCTTCATTTTTCCAGCCTTTATTGTCACTGCCCTTCAAATAGGCAGCCGCCATGGCCTCGACTTCGTTTTGTCCATCATTCTGCTGCGTTAAATACAGCAGTATGACTCCATCTTTTACTTTTTCTTTATGTAAGACTTCTTTTACATTGAATGGAATTCCATCATCAATCGCCTGGCCCATTGTTGCTTTACTGCAACCTGACAAAATCAGGAAAGCTGCCGCCAGCAAAAATAATCTCTGCTTCATTCGAATCTCCCCCAATCAGCACTCTCTTCAACAATAATGACAAACATCTTTGTTATTGTTATTCTATTTAGCCTGTAACCTTTTACTAATATATTAAAACCTTATTTTCCAGAATTTTGGAAGGGTATTTTTACCTATGTAACCAATTAAAAAAGACCGCCTTCCCACAGCGGCCGCCTGCTACATCATTATTTTGTTTTATCAATAAAGCTCATTCTCGGGTTTAAATACTGATTCGGACTTTTTAACTGAAAGCAGTTTGCCTTCTCTGAAAAGTCTATTATCAAATCGTCATCTAAAAATACTTCCTTTGATTTTTCCACATATATGCTGCCGGTGTTCGTTTTGATTTCCCTGTCATCATCATCAAGCTCGTCAACAAGCCAGAGTGCCGTCACTCCGCTTACAACACAGCCGCAGCCATCTATATCATACTTAAGCCTTATGAATCCATCTTTGCCGGCAATCCGTCCCGATAATTTTTCTGCCGCCAATTCAGTTAATGCAATTTCCATGTTTAAAACTACCTCCCCTTTGCATATGCTGTATTTTAACACAGTTAGGAATAACATGCTTCTGAAAGAGACAGTTGCTTATTCAGCCACCAAAATTGTGAAAGGATGATTGGATATGTCAAAGGCGCAGATTAAAGTAATGGATAATGGATCGTTTCGTGTAACAGGTGATGTAGAATTAATTGATATGGATGGCAATAAATTTGAAACAAAACAAACCTTCTCCCTTTGCCGCTGCGGAAGATCCTCGAAAATCCCATTTTGTGATGGCACTCATAAAGGAACTTTTCAATCCTGTGTCCGTGCGGAGAAAGCTCTCGATGACAATCAATAAGGGTGGAAAACGGGGACAATCATCCCCGTTTTTTTTCATTTTTTATTCCTGCGGGTGTTGCTCTTTCATCCTGTACAATCCCTTGAAGCAGTTCCCGGTCCCTGTCCGTACTGTCTTCTCCGGCCCCTGGTGCGATATTAGCCATCGGCAGCTGTTCCAGTTCTTTTCCTCTAGGCATATTTCATACACCTCCCTGCTGTTAAGATGCTTCCCACGTCCAAAAACTACCCGTTTTAAATTCATCCAGTTCAGACAGCTCTATTCATCCGTGAACCGCGCATCCGCTATAGCGTTAATGGAAATATGATGAATTTCCCCAAATCGATCAACAATATGAAGCTTTTGGCCAAGTTCATCCCAATAATGGATGCTCCCGATGACCAGTTCATAATTCCTGCCCCTGTAATGAGTAAGTGTAACGCTTTTTTGAAATTCCATTGCCTCCGAAAGAATTTCATTCATATATTCAAATTTCTGCTCATCCAATTCCCGCTCTTGCTCGTACGTATCTTCCTCTGCCCAGTCTCTTAAGAGCTTTACATGTTCCGGCAGCATCATAGAAGTCCATTTTATTCTGCCCCGATCGCGAATCATAAGCTGACCCCCCTTTTACATTTTATGGCCGCCAACCAATGTCGCACGGTGCTTGGCGGTTCCTGCGCTTGTATAAGAGACGGCTCTCAGCAGAGCTCCCCCTCCAAACTTGGAGCGGATCCGGTCCACTGTGTAGCCGAGCTCCCTTTTTTTCCATCCATCCAAATCGAACAGATTCAGCTGCATTTCGCAGTCATCCGTAATATTGCCGAGGGAAATGGAAATCTGACGCACTGTTTTGCCCTCAAAATTCTCGTCAAAAAGCTCGAGGCAGACGCGGTAAAGATCCATCGTAATATTGGTTGGCTGGTCAACTGTCCTTGAGCGGTAAAAGCCTCCTCCGAATTCATCCTGGCTGTAGCCAAGGCCAAAGCTGATGGTCCTGCCGGCTTTACGGTGGCTGCGGGCCCTTCTTGCCACTTCCTCACACATCTCAAGGACCACATGCTTAATTTCCTTTTCCTCTTTGTAATCCCTCAGTAAAATCTGGCTTTTCCCAAAGCTGATCTGCCCTTCCATGATCGGTGCCCCTATTTCCGACAGATCAATACCCCATGCATGGTGATAGAGCTGATTGCCCATAATCCCAAACTTTTTTTCAAGCTTAGCCAGATCATAGCGGGCAAGCTGTCCGACTGTAAAAATCCCCATTCCATTCAATGTCTTTTCAACACGGCGGCCGATGCCCCACATTTCCCTTAAAGGGGATACATTCCACAGCGTTGTTTTCACATCTTCATACGTCCATTCAGCAACTCCCTTTTTTTTCGCTTCAAGATCCAGGCAGAGCTTTGACATAAGCAAATTAGGCCCTATTCCTATGGCACAGGGGAGCTGAAATTCCCGTTCAATATCATCTTTTATTTTCCAGGCAATTGTCCGGGCATCACCCCATAGATGCACTGCGCCGTCTACTTTTATAAAACTTTCATCGACACTGTAGGTATGGATGGCTTCCTTGGGGACATAACGGTTAAACACCCTGGTGATTTCAGTGGAGATTCTTAAATAAGTCGCCATTTTCGGCTCCTCAATTCTAATGCGCGGGTCATTGGGAACCTCAAAAAGGCGGGCCCCTGTCTTTATCCCAAACTCTTTTTTCATTCGCGGAGAGGCAGCCAGAACAACGCTGCCCTTCCGTTCCACATTCCCCGCAATCACAAGATAGCAGTCAAGGGGATCCAGACCAAGCATGACAGCAGAACAGCTTGCATAAAAGCTCTTCATATCAACACACAAAATTTGATTATTCGGCATTGCGCTGTAATCAACCATGACTTCGACATCCTCCTTCAGAAAAGCGCAAGGCACCGCACCGGCTTATGCAGGTCGGCAGCGCCCGAATCCAAACAAAAAATAAACAAGAACATCCGTTCTGTATATGTATACCCATTATATTAAGCGAATATGCGTTCGGTTTCAATGGAAATTTTACGCGGTTTTTCTTAAAACAGGTTCTTTTGCCAGGTGCCGATATTACCAGAAACCAGTATAATCAGCTTGAGGTGCAAAAATAATGAACAAAAAACTGATATATAAAATGGTTCAAAACTGTTTAAAGCAATATAACAAGGACAGCCATTCCATTATGTTTGAAAGCAGGGAATTTGCAGAGATATTCAATAAAGTCATAGAGGAGAAAAATAAAGAAGCAGACAGCGAGCTGCATGAAATAGTAAATGATGTGGTATACGGGTATATTACTGATTCACCATATTTTTGAATGAAAAAGAAGCCGAAGCGATTGCTCCGGCTCCTTTTTCATTTCTGATTAAATGCACGTTTTCCAATTTTTTCGAACAGTCCTGGAAAAAGTGTATAGATAATGCTTCCCGCATTCATCCACCGCGGGAGATTAATTTCCCTGACTGGCATCAGCATGGCATTGACTACTTTAAGCGCCACATACTCGGGCTTAAGCATATACTTGCTGACATTTTTCACATATGTGCCTTTTTCATCGGCAATATTGAAGAAGTTTGTCTCAATCGGTCCAGGATTAACAGCAGTCACAAACACATTGCTGTCATCAAGCTCCATCCGAAGGCTGTTCGTATAGCCAAGAACAGCATGCTTGGTTGCGGAATAGATACTGGATTTCGGTGTGGCAATTTTGCCCGCCTGTGAGGCGATGTTGATAATATGGCCGCTCCTCTGTTTCCTCATCACCGGCAGCACCATGCTGGTGCAAGCCATTAAACCAACTACATTTACATCAAACATTCCCTTTATTTCTTCAACTTTTGCTTCATGTGCCTCCCGGAAAACTCCGAACCCGGCATTATTCACAAGAACATCTATGTGATCAAACCGGGCAAGTACCTCGGAAAAAACAGCCGAGACTTCGTCAGTGTCCGAAACATCGAGTTTATGTATGTAAACATCCACTGTAAAACGCCTCTGCAAATCTGCCTGCAGTTCCTGCAATTTGTCAAGGCTGCGGGCAAGAAGGACAAGGTTTGCTCCTCTCTCGGCACAAAGGAAAGCCATTTGGGCCCCAATTCCTCCAGATGCACCTGTGATAATCACATTTTTATTTTTTAATCTGTCTGACAAATCAAACCACCTCTTTTGATGCGGAATACAAGAATGCTTCCTCCTCTTTATTTATATAAATCTCTCCTATTGAATGCAAATAGTCAAGCTGAGCGACCGTTTCGGAAATCGTCAGGGAAAGCTCCTTCTCATAAACTTTCGGAAACAGGCGGCGGCACACTTCAAAAACAGTGAGCGATTCAGACTCAAGCCATGCCTTTACTTTCATTGCCCGCTCATGCTGGCGGCCAAGCCTTTCGTTTATTAACTCATTCACATTTGTAATATCCTCTCCATGTCCAGAGTAAAAAAGGGAAATTGGCAGCTGCCGCAGCTTTTTCAGCGACTCGTTATACTGAAGCTGCGGCTTCGGCCGTTCCGTATTGCCAGGAAGCGGCGGCTCCAGGATGGGATTGGGAGAAATATGTGCAAGCAAATGGTCTCCTCCAAGGAATACACCATCTTTCTCCCTGAACAAACCTATATGGCTCTGTGCATGCCCAGGTGTCTCCATTACCGTCCAATCGTCCAGCCCTTCAGGCTGGCTGCCTTCCTTCAGTTCGCCTGTCAGGGTACGATTGCAGGAATAGCGCAGAGTCTTTTTCATCTTGTTTATAAAGGAAAAATAACTTTCAGGAATCCCAAATTCGTTAAAAAGTTTTATGTAGAATTCATCATGAAATTTTAGAAACTGGTCCGTCCGGGACAGCCACCTTTGATTAACCGGGTGCCCGAACACATCGAGATAGTCTGGAAAAAAGTCAAGCAGCCCGGCATGATCGGGATGATGATGTGTAAGGACAACCTGTTCAAAATCACCGGGAGTTAAATTCAGCTCTTTAAGCTGGGATTTTAGGGCTTCCCACGCTTCATCCGTTTTAGGGCCGGCATCCACAAGAGTCAGCTTTTCCCCTTTTACTGCATATACATTAACGTCGCCGACAGGAAAAGGTGTCGGGATAACAAGTTTTGCAATTCCATCCTTCCATTTTGCCATTTTAACAATCCCCCTAAAATCACTATATTTAAATAAAATAAAGCTGTTTTTTTTATACTTCCGCAGGCCATCCAAGTCATACAGTCCATATGCCCTTTAGATAAGCCAACCTGTTTCACCCTTAAAATATCAGCATTTGCCATGCGTACAAATTACCGAAATTCCATAACAAAATTTAGAAATCTTCATATATAAAAATAAGTGTACCGTTCTTTTTACCGATTGTCATTATTTTCACATAATTTTTGCACATTATTAATATTTTTTTGGAAAATACCGCTTGACAAGTAAGCGTGTCTTCTTGCATAATCACAATTAAAATTTGATTTAACAGACCAAAGCTGCAATATTGGACAGCAGAAAAATAGCGATGAATAAGATTAGTAAATGGAAAACGGCGAAAGAGAGTGAAGCTCAGCGGCTGAAAGGCTTCACCGTCCACTTGACCATTGAACCTGCCTTATGAGCTGTTAGGAAAACCTAAACGCACCCCCGGCGTTATCGGGATCGAGATGCCTTTTCAAAAGACAGCGGCTGCAGCAGGCATGCTGCACTAAGAAGGAAAAGGCAATGAAGGTGGTACCGCGGAAGCATAGTCTTTTCGTCCTTTACAGGATGGAAAGGCTTTTTTTATTTTAGTCAGCCGGCATTTTGAACAATAAAGGAGGAATAACAGCAAATGAAAAAATTAGCTATTGTTGGAGCAGGATCAATGGCAGAAGCGTTAATATCAGGAATGATTGAAAGCCGGCTCATTACCGGCAGCAATATTTGGGTCACAAACAAATGCAGCAGGGAAAAGCTGCAATCCATGCAAAAGGCCTATGGCGTTCAGGCAACTTATAATCTCAGTGAACTGTTCAGGGGGGCTGAAACTGTTATTTTAGCGATGAAGCCAAAAGATGCAGCGGATGCAATCACTCTAATAAAACCTTATTTACAGGAAGATATGCTGATCATTTCCGTTCTGGCTGGCGTTTCAATCGAAAGCATTGAACGTTTGGCGGAAAAAAAGCTGCCAGTCGTGAGAGCCATGCCGAATACATCGGCAGCCGTCGGAAAGTCAGCGAGCGCCTTATCGGCTAATGAAAGAGTGACCAAAGAACAGATGGAAACAGTAAGAGGCATTTTTGATACAGTGGGAAAGTCAGCGTTTGTAGAGGAAAGACAGCTGGATGCTGTTACGGGCCTGTCAGGCAGTGGACCGGCATATATTTACTATCTTGCGGAAGCCATGGAAAAAAGCGCGGAAGAAATCGGGCTCGAAAAGGAGATGGCGAAAGAATTCATCATCCAGACCCTCATCGGGGCAGCCGAAATGCTGGCCAGGTCGGCCAAGGACCCTCACCAGCTTAGGAAGGAAGTAACAAGCCCCGGCGGCACCACCGAAGCAGGTGTAAAAGTGCTTGAAGCCAACGGGGTGCAGAGAGCCTTTATTGAATGCATCAAGGAAGCGACAGCCCAATCCAGGCGGCTTGGCCAAAGCTTCAGCAGCACAGTGAAAATGTAGCTGGGGGCATCTCCCCTGTAAATAGTCTTCTTATTGCAAACTATGAAAAAAGGATGAGAAACCTGCAAATGCTCATTATTCTATTAAGCGCAAGCCTCCTTGTATGGATTGCAGTACTAATTGATGCCGCTCTGGGACTAAAAAGCCTGGACCGCCTTGAAGATAGCGATACGATGACTGAAGGCCCCCTTCTTTCTGTTATAACAGCGGCAAGGAATGAAGAAGCCAAACTTGCGGAAAGCTTAAAAACCCAGCTGCAGCAAAGCTACAAACGCATTGAATGGATATTGGTCAATGACCGTTCAACCGACAGCACAGGAAGCATCCTGGACCGCCTCCAGAAAAGTGATTCAAGGGTTAAGTGTATCGATATCAAGACTCTCCCCGGTGGGTGGCTTGGAAAAAACCATGCCCTTTACAAGGGGTATTTGGAGTCATCAGGGGAAATAATCTTGTTCACAGATGCCGATGTGTTATTTAAGAAGGATGCCCTCGGCAAAGCGGTTCATGATTTTACAAAAAATAAGCTTGACCATTTGACTGCAGCACCAAGCTTAAAGGGAAGGAGTTTCTGGCTCAACACCTTCATTGCTTTTTTTCTTTTCGGCTTTTCATATTATAAACGCCCTTGGCTGGCGAACAATCCACGTTCCAAGACCGGCATTGGCATTGGGGCATTTAACATGGTATCCAGGCAATCCTATGAAGCAATCGGAACACATAAAGCAATAAAAATGCGGCCTGATGATGATTTAATGCTTGGAATGAGAATGAAACAAAATGGCCTCAAACAGAAATTTGCAACGGCGATGGACCTGATTGAAGTTGAATGGTATGAAAGCTTAAAAGAAGCCTTCAAAGGATTGGAGAAAAATACTTTTGCAGGCCTTCATTACCGGGTAAGCATGGTTCTGTTTGCAATTGCCGGAACATTCATTTCTCAGGTGCTTCCCTTTATCACAATTTTTTCAGCTGATAAAATTATTTTCAATTTAAGCCTAGCAAACATCATTTTTATAGCAGGCGTTTATACAATCATTACAAAAAGAATGTCCAAATTTTCTCCGCTTCTGTTTGTAGTATTTCCAATTACAGCTCTCCTGTTTATTTATTCCATAATCCGTGCCAGCATTCTAACATTTGTAAGGGGCGGTATAGTCTGGAGAGGTACATTATATAAATTAAGCGAACTGAGGAATAAGCGCTGAAGAAAGCAAACACCTTCTAAAGTGCATGTTCTTTTTCATTTGCGGAATCGCCTGATATACTCAATATTTAGGATAACGAAATAAGGAGGCATTGATTATGGAAACAAAGCTTTTTTCCCCTTTAACGATTAAAGGAGTCACCTTTAAAAACAGAATTGTTATGGCACCGATGTGCATGTACTCAAGCCATAATGAAGACGGCATGGTTGAAAACTGGCACCGGACACATTATACGAGCCGGGCTGTTGGCCAGGTAGGATTAATCATCCTGGAGGCAACTGCTGTAACTCCGCAGGGACGTATTTCTCCGCAGGATCTGGGAATATGGAGCGATGACCATATCGCAGGCCTGAGAGAATTAACCGGGCTAATGAAAGAACACGGGGCATCAGCCGGGATACAGCTTGCACATGCCGGCAGAAAAGCGACTGTCGAAGGGGAAATTCTCGCCCCATCGGCTGTTGCTTTTAATGAAAAAATGAAAACACCTAAAGAAATGACAAAAGAAGAAGTGTCCGAAACTGTGGAGGCATTCAAAAGAGGTGCTGAAAGAGCGAAAAAAGCCGGCTTTGAAGTAATTGAAATCCATGCGGCACACGGCTACCTGATTAATGAGTTTCTTTCACCGCTAAGCAATAAGCGAAGTGATGAGTATGGGGGATCAGCCGAAAACCGCTACCGTTTCCTCCGTGAAGTCATTGAAGCAGTTAAAGCCGTTTGGGATGGACCTTTATTTGTTAGAGTATCAGCACATGATTATCATGATGAAGGGTTAACTGCAGAGGATTATGCAGAAATGGGCAAATGGATGAAGGAGCAGGGAGTGGATCTTATTGACGTAAGTTCCGGAGCAGTAGTGCCGGCTAGAATAAATAGCTACCCGGGCTACCAGGTCAAATTCTCTGAAACCATTAAGGAAGGTGCCAATATTCAGACTGGTGCGGTCGGGCTAATTACATCCGGCCTGCAGGCCGAAGAAATCCTGCAAAACGGACGGGCAGATTTAATATTCATTGCGAGGGAATTGCTGAGAGATCCTTACTGGCCTCGTACGGCAGCAAAAGAACTTGGCGCATTAATCGAACCGCCTAAGCAATATGAGCGCGGATGGATTTAATTTATAACATAAAGAGAAAAGGGATGGTGAACCACCATCCCTTTCCTATTAAATAATCTGCAGTGAATCAAGGAATACAATGATGATAACCAAAGGCACCACATAACGCAGAAGGAAATACCACGCGGAAAAAATCCCATTCAGCGATTTTGAACCTTGAATCAATTCATTTCTCAGCAGGTCTTCCTTCATTTTGTATGAAACAAAAATAGAAATAAACAGTGCCCCTACCGGCATTAATACATTGCTGACAAGAAAATCGGCACTGTCAAAAATCGTTTTGCCGAAAATTGAAATATCTGAAAGGCTGCTGAAGGAAAGTGCCGATGGGACTCCCACGATAAAGATTGCCAATCCTGTCAGCCAGGCTGCACGGTTTCTGCCCCTGCCCTTCTTATTCGTCAGAGCAGCCACCACAATCTCGAGCATTGAAAAAGCGGAAGTTAGGGTTGCAAATAGAAACAGTGCAAGGAATAAGAGCAAAAACACTCGCCCAAACAGAATCTGATCAAAAACAGATGGCAGGACAATGAACAATAAACCAGGACCTGCAGCAGGCTCAAATCCCAGTGAGAAAACGGCCGGGAAAATAGCCAATCCAGCAAGAATCGAGATAAATAAATTCATTCCGACAACGGAAAAGGCGGGCTGCATCAAATTTTCATTCTTAGATAGATAAGAACTGTACGTTACCATAACCGATACCCCGACACTTAGAGAGAAAAACGATTGACCCATCGCATAAAGGACGGTTTCAGACGTTAAATTTGAAAAATCAGGCTTTAAGAAGAATGAGACGCCTTCCATGGCATTATCCAGTGTTAGAGATCGTGCAATCAAGATAATAAATAAAAGGAACAAAGCCGGCATCATAATTTTGCTGACCTGCTCGATACCCTTCTGGATGCCCTTAGCCACCACTAAAACAGTTATGAATAAAAAGATCCCTTGTGCCGCTACAACAGACACAGAGTCTGACACCGATGCGCCAAATAGCTCTTCGTAATTGCCGGCTCCATTCATAGAACCGGTAACCCCGTAAACAATGTACTTCAGAATCCACCCGCCTATCACACTATAAAACGATAAAAGCAGAAAACAGGTAAATACGCCAAGGTAGCCAATCCAGTGCCACTTAGTTCCCGGAGCAATATCCTTATATGCCGAGATTGCCTCTTTCCCCGTGCTGCGGCCGATCACAAACTCAGCCAGCAAAAGCGGAAAACCAATTAAAAGGGAAAATAACAGAAATAATAATATAAATGCTCCGCCACCGCTTGTTCCCGTCACATACGGAAGCTTCCAGATAGCTCCAAGTCCGATTGCCGAACCGGCCGAGGCTAAAATAAATCCAATCTTCGATGACCATTGCTCATTTTGCTGCATGCCTGTACCTCCATAATTTAAAAATAAGAGAGTATAAAGTTCTGAAATTCGATAACTGTCTAGCTCCAGACGCCAATAAGCGGGTGCCTGCAGCTATTCTTAATAGAAACCGGCCGGATTTCCATTTTAAGATATTTTTCCAAAAAAACAAAAAAGCCACATACTTCAAAAGGGACGCGAATCAGATTCACGCGGTACCACCCTTTTTGAAAGCATGTGACTTTCCACTCGAAATATAACGGATTAACCGTCTTTTCTGCTATAGTGCAGAAAAGAAAAGCTCCAAGATGAAATTCATCTTATCTTTGTGCCAGTTTCCACCATCCACTGGCTCTCTATAAACAGGGAGATAAGACTTAATAGAGTCTCTTCATAGCTTTTTAATATAATGTTTTAAAGTATAAGTGTGATTATATTATGCCTGCAGGAAACCGTCAATGCCAAATTTGAAAAATTCAATTTTTCCAGTCATTACTTTTCGTTCCAAATCCGCCTCCAAACCGCACCATCGCTATCTGCCTTAATTTCGAAAACATCCGGGTTGCTCATCTTCATAAGATGCTCAAAGCCTGCATTTTCATCGAAATAGCGCAGCAGCAAAGTGGATAAATTGCCATGGCTGACCAGAACGAAATGATTTTCATTAGAAGCAATTAATTCACCCAGCAGGGAAGCAGCTCGTTCCATACCTGACGAATGGGATTCTCCACCTTCGAAAACCAGATCAAAATCGGAAAAGCTCTGCTTAAGCTTCTCCTGCCAATCATCAAAAAGAATAGAGCTTAGCACCCTTTCCCCCAAACGGCTTTCCTCAACAATCTCAAGATTTCTCGACTGTGCAAGCGGCCGAATAGTTTCAATCGCCCGCACAAAAGGGCTTGAGTATATGCGATTAATTTCCTTTCCTTTAAAGAAATCAATTAGTTTTAATGCCTGTTCCCTTCCGCTTTCTGTCAATTTGGCGGAAAAAGGCTGGCCCTCAGCCTTTGCATGGCGCACGATATAGAAAGTTTTCAATTAATTCTCCTCTCCTTTATCAAGCGGTATATGAATTTCTTTAAAGTCCTCAGCAATTACCGTATTGGGGAAAATTGTCTGCGATTCCTTCAAAAGCTGTTCCCAATCCTGGCGTTCATATCGTGAACTGATATGATTCAGGCAAAGTTTCCTTGCATTCGCCTTGCGCGCGACTTTGGCAGCCTGCAGGGTTGTCGAATGAAAATAATCGTATGCAAGCTTTTCTTCCCCTTGCGAGAAGGTTGCCTCATGAATTAATAGATCAGCATGAGCAGCTAATTCTATTGCCGCATCGCAGATTCTGGTATCTCCCAGAACCGTGATAATTCTTCCCTTTTGAGCAGGGCCCAGAAAGTTCTTTGCTTCCAGAATACTCCCATCCTCAAGCTCTATGTTTTCGCCATTTTTTATTTTCTTATATATTGGACCCGGTTTGATTCCCGCTTCAGCAAGCTTATCCGCGAGCAATGTTCCCGGACGGTCCTTTTCAGTAACCCGGTAGCCATATGAAGGAATCCCGTGCTCGAGCAAGCGCGCTTCCACCTTAAAGTCTTTTTCATCCAATATAGTGCCATCACTGATTTCAGCAACTTTCAAAGGGTATTTCAGGTATGTGCCGCTGATAGAGAGCGAGACTTCAATATATTCTTTCAGCCCTTTTGGTCCATAGAGAGTCACCTCAGTATCACCGCCCTGAAAAGAGCGGCTGGACAGCAATCCGGGCAGACCATAAATATGATCTCCATGAAGATGGGTAATAAAGATTTTTTCAATTCTCCTTGGTTTAATGCTTGTATGTAAAATTTGGTGCTGAGTAGCTTCCCCACAGTCAAAAAGCCAAATGCACCCTCTTTCATCCAGGAGCTTTAAAGCCATCGAAGATACATTCCTCAGTTTTGCTGGAATTCCTGCACCCGTTCCCAAGAAAAAAACATCCATTGAAAAAACAGCCTCCTTTCCGGCAGTTCGGATTAAAAACCTGTCAGGCCTTGCCAATTCGAATATAACCAATATACCATAGCATCCTCGGAATTCATTCTAAAACAATTGGTTTTTGTTTTATTTGACAGGATAGTTCCTGGCCTTTAGAAAGAAACTATGTTAAAAAGGACAAACTTAATATTTGCGAAAATAGCTTTAAACAGATACAATTTTATACTTGTACAGACGTTTTTTTACGAATGCAATATAACAGCTTTTTCTAAAGCTGCTGGCGGACAAATGTCAGTCCAGCCTTACATACAGAATTTTGTCGAAAAGAGGTTCTAGAATCGTGAAATCAAACGAAAAACCGACCGCATTAATAATGATATTTGGGGCAACGGGGGATTTGGCAAAAAGAAAATTATTTCCCTCACTTTACCGCTTGTACAAAAAAGGAAGGCTGTCTGAACGTTTCGCGGTAGTCGGGATTGCCAGAAGGCCGCTCTCAAATGATGAATTTCAGGCAAGTGTCAAAACCTCTGTTGAGTCAGCTATTAAAGATAATGGAGAACTTGAAGATTTTATTTCTCATTTTTACTACCATTCGCATGATGTGACGGATTCAAGCTCCTATTTGGCATTAAAGAGTATGGCCGAAAAATTGGATGCTCATTATTCCCTTGAAGGCAACCGCATTTTCTACCTTGCCATGGCTCCTGAATTTTTCGGAACCATTGCAGAGCATTTAAAAGCAGATGGCCTGACGGATGTGGACGGCTTTAAGCGTCTTGTCATTGAAAAGCCTTTTGGTCATGATTTGGAATCAGCGAAACAGCTTAATAAGCAAATTCGAAAAGCTTTTTCAGAAAATGAAATATACCGGATTGACCACTACTTAGGGAAAGATATGGTGCAAAATATTGAAGTTATCCGTTTTGCCAATGCCATTTTCGAACCTTTATGGAACAATCGCTACATCTCAAATATCCAGGTTACATCAAGCGAAGTACTGGGTGTAGAAGAACGCGGCCGTTACTATGAAAAAAGCGGCGCTCTTCGTGACATGGTTCAAAACCATATGATGCAAATGGTTGCCCTCCTGGCAATGGAACCGCCAATCCGGCTGACAACGGATGAGATCAGATCTGAAAAAGTGAAGGTTTTAAGAGCCATGCGTCCGCTTGAAGGCGATCAGGTGAAAGAATACTTTGTCCGCGGCCAATATGGAAAAGGCCAAATAAACGGACAGGAAGTCCCAGCTTACAATGAAGAACCGATGGTGGATGAACAATCAAACACCGAAACTTATGTTGCTGGCAAGCTGATGATTGACAATTTCCGCTGGGCAGGTGTGCCAATCTACATTCGCACTGGAAAAAGAATGGCTGCAAAATCAACGAAAATTGTTATCCAGTTCAAGGATATTCCGATGAACTTATATTATCAGACTGAGCAAACGTTAAATCCGAACCTTCTGGTCATCCATATTCAGCCTGAAGAAGGCATTACCCTTTATTTGAATGCACAAAAATCAGGTCAAAACATGGAAGCCACACCAGTAAAATTAAACTTTGCCAACAAAGGCATCGATGACATGAATACGCCTGAGGCTTATGAAAGGCTATTATATGATTGCATGCGCGGAGACGCAACCAACTTTACCCACTGGGATGAAGTGGCCCTTTCCTGGAGCTTTGTCGACAAAATTTCCGACGTATGGGAAAACACTAAAGAAGATGGCTTCCCTAACTACGAATCCGGTTCAATGGGTCCAAAAGAAGCAGACCAGCTGCTTGAAAAAGACGGTTTCTTCTGGTGGCCAGTAACAGACCTTGATGTTGAACAATGCTAAATAATTTTCGACCCCCCCTGCCGCGGCAGGGGGGGTCGTTTAGTAAATGCCATGATCCAGCTTCCTGCAATTACAAAAAAACAGCGCCTTTTGGACGCTGTTTTTTTATATTACTCCATCCAATTGGTATGGAAAATGCCTTCTTTGTCTGTACGCTGATAAGTGTGTGCGCCAAAGTAGTCACGCTGTGCCTGAAGAAGGTTTGCAGGCAAAGTTTCAGTGCGGTAGCTGTCATAATAGGACAGCGCAGCAGAGAAGCATGGTACAGGGATGCCGTTCTTCACAGCCGTACTGATAATTTCACGGGTAGCATCCTGGTAGCTTTCTACGATTTCCTTGAAATACGGATCAAGAAGCAGGTTCTTTAAACCAGGCTCACGGTCATATGCTTCCTTAATTTTTTGAAGGAATTGGGCACGGATAATGCATCCGCCGCGGAAAATCATAGCAATATCGCCGTATTTAAGATCCCATCCATATTCTTCGGATGCTGCTCTCATTTGAGCAAAGCCTTGTGCGTATGAGCAGATTTTGCTCATGTAAAGGGCTTTGCGGACACTTTCGATAAAGGCTTTTTTATCGCCGGTGAATTCCGATGCAGCTGGCCCCCGCAGAACTTTGCTTGCGTTGACACGCTCTTCTTTCATAGCAGAAATGAATCGGGCAAAAACGGATTCAGTAATGATTGGAAGCGGTACACCGAGGTCAAGCGCACTTTGGCTTGTCCATTTGCCGGTTCCCTTTTGGCCAGCTGTGTCAAGGATGACATCTACCAGCGGCTTGCCGGTTTCATCATCTTTTTTCGTGAAGATATCAGCCGTGATTTCAATTAGATAGCTGTCAAGCTCACCTTTATTCCAATCGGCAAATACTTCATGAAGCTCTTCAGCAGTCAAACCAAGCACATTTTTCAAAAGAAAATAAGATTCGGAAATCAGCTGCATATCACCGTATTCAATGCCGTTGTGGACCATTTTCACATAATGGCCTGCCCCATCCGGACCGATGTATGTTGTGCATGCTTCACCACTAACCTTTGCCGCGATATCTTGAAAAATCGGGGCAACCAGCTCGTAGGCTTCTTTTTGGCCGCCAGGCATAATGGAAGGCCCTTTTAATGCGCCCTCTTCACCGCCGGATACGCCTGTACCGATGAAGTGGATGCCCAGCTCGCTTAATTCCTTATTGCGGCGCTGTGTGTCCACAAAGAAGGTATTTCCGCCATCAATCAGAATATCCCCTTTATCCAATAAGGGCTTTAACTGCTCAATTGTCGCATCTGTCGGACCGCCTGCTTTAACCATAAGCATGATTTTGCGCGGTTTTTCCAGGGAATCCACAAACTCTTCAAGTGTATATGTACCTTTAAAATTTCTTCCTTCCACTTCCCTAAGCATCTCATCCGTTTTTTCACGTGACCGGTTAAAAACGGATACAGAGTAACCTCTGCTTTCAATATTCATGGCAAGATTTTTGCCCATTACGGCTAAGCCGATAACACCAAACTGTGATTTCATCATCTTTTTATTACTTCCCTTCTAGCCTTTATGCGTGTAATTGCTTGTTCAAAAAAAGATTTCATTAAGAGTTTTTATGAACATTTAATCCAATAAAAGAATCCACTTTACTTTAGCAAGATTCCTATTCTTATTCAACTTTCCTGTCTTAGTTTAGCTTATAGCCGCCTGAAAAACTCATGAAATATCATCTTTTTCTTTTTTATTGCCCCTTCCAGGCCTGCTATGCAAAAAGTCTTTATTAAAGCTGGTATCAGTGCCAATTTTGGGGCGGGTCAATTTCATTTCCGAAAGTGCACCTGCATTGTCGATTATTTTAGTCCCATATTTCTTGCGCAAAAGATCCATTGTCTGAAACAACGGCTCCTTTCTGGCATCTTTTTCAAAACTGAATAGATCCAGCTGTTTAACCGCCTGTTCGGGTTCGACAAGGTCTGTTCCTGTAATGCCAAGCAATCGTACTGCGTTTCCATTCCAATGTTTAATAAAAAGCTCTTTTGCCATTTGAAAAATTTCTTCATCCTGCTGAATCGGATTCTTCAGTTTGCGGCTTCTGGTAATCGTTTTTCGGTCCTTATACCTAATGGTAATCCCCAGAGAAACCGCCATTACCTTTTTCCTCTTCAGTCTGGAAGAAACCTGTGCAGCCAATTTTTCAAACACCTGAAGCAGCTCTCTTTGATTTGAAACATCCCTTGGGAGTGTAGTCGAATTCCCCACACTTTTAAATTCAGATGCCGATTCCGGATCGACTTTTCTAAGATCTTGGCCATTAGCTTTTTGTTTGAGTCTAGGGCCATTGATGCCCAGGGCTGCTTTTAATATAATTTCATCCGCTTTTGCCAATTCGCCGATTGTGGCGATGTTGAGATTTCTCAGCTTTTCCCCGGTTTTCTCGCCGACTCCGTGCATTTCTTCCACTTGCATCGGCCATAAAATATGGGGTACATCTCTTTTTCTGAGAACTGTAATCCCCATCGGTTTTTTCATGTCAGAAGCCATCTTGGCTAGAAATTTGTTGGGTGCAACACCGATGCTGCAGGGCAAATCAAGCTGCTGGAAAATCTGCTTCTGTATCGTCTCAGCAATTTCTATTGGGCTCCCAAACTCATAGCTGTCTGTAATGTCCACATATCCTTCATCAATGGATACAGGTTCAACAAGGGTGGAATATTCGTGCAATATATCAAACATTCCCATAGAAGCTGCACGATATCTCTCAAAATTTGGTTTCATAATAATCAGCTGGGGACAGAGCTTTTTAGCCTCCCATAGAGGCATGGTGGTTTTTACCCCGAAGCTCCTTGCCTCATAGCTGCAAGTCACGATTATTCCGCGCCTCTCCTCCGGATTGCCTGCGATCGCTAAAGGCTTGCCCTTTAATGTGGGATCATAAGCCATCTCAACCGAAGCATAAAAACTATTCATATCAACATGGAGGATAACTCTCCCGTTTTTCGGATACATTTGCTTCATGCCGGCACTTCCCTGTAAAATCATTCACTTCTATTTTAGCAGATATTCTTCTTTTCTTTTATTAGGAGGATTATAAAAGCAAAAACAGAGAATCTTGCTCCTCTGTTTTTGAATTCGCCCGCTATGCTGTTGTTTTCTGCGTTTTCATATATTCTTTTATTTCCCTTATTCCTTCCAGGGATTCCACCAGCTTTGCAGGGTCGATTATGGTTATCAGCCTACTTTCGATATTGGCTACCCCTGTAAAATAATTGGTTTTTTGATAGGCAATCATACCTGGCTGTTTCAGGCAGTCTGCTGGAATATCTAAAATTTCCTTGGCTTCAGTCACTAGCACTGCGAATGATAGCTCGTCTGTCTGCAGCACAATCACTCTTGCTGAGTCGCTATCGGGCAGTGTCCGGCTGTAAAGAATTTCTTCAAAATCAACAACGGGAATTAGTTCTCCCCTGACTTTAACAATTCCTCTTACATGCCTAGGCAAATGAGGAATCGGTGTAATGCCTTCCATTTTCTCAATGGATATAACAAAAGGAATGGGCGTGGCATATTCCTCATTTCCAACCCGGAATACGACGGCTTTATTATTTTCAATCATTCCATATCCCCCTCGGACAACACTTATGTATAAGACTAATATACCATAGCCATTATTTTCTAACTAGTGAGGAAACTAATTGAATTCTGTAATATAAAAAAGAGAACCGCTTCGGGTTCCCTTTCTTTAAGCTTAGACTTTAGACTTCTACGATAATGGCAATGACCATTTCAGCCAGTTTATTTAATTCTTCAATAGGCATGCGCTCATTGGTTGTATGAATTTCTTCGTAGCCAACAGCAAGGTTGACTGTTGGTATGCCTAAACCGGCAATAACGTTCGCATCACTTCCGCCGCCACTGTGAAGAAGCTCGGAGCTTCGGCCAATCTTTGCAGCCGCTTTGCGGGCTACTTCAACGACATGGTCGCCTTCGCCAAATTTAAAGCCAGGGTACATAACCTGAACATCCACTTCAGCTTTGCCCCCCATTTCTTCGGCAGCACTTTCAAAAGCTTCTTTCATTTTAGCAACCTGCTGTTCCATTTTTTCAGGAATTAATGAACGTGCTTCTGCTAAAATATCAACATGATCACACACGATATTCGTCTGCTGTCCGCCTTCAAAACGGCCAATGTTAGCCGTTGTTTCTTCATCAATACGGCCCAGCGGCATTCTTGAGATCGCTTTCGCTGCCATAGTGATAGCCGAAATGCCTTTCTCAGGGGCTACACCGGCATGTGCTGTTTTCCCTAGAATAGCAGCTTTAACTTTAGCTTGTGTCGGGGCGGCAACGATAATATTTCCGACTTTGCCGTCACTGTCCAGTGCGTAGCCAAACTTCGCTTTAACAAGTGAAGGGTCGAGAACCTTCGCTCCGACCAGTCCGGATTCTTCCCCAACTGTGATAATGAACTGGATAGTTCCATGAGCAATATTCTGCTCTTTCAGGACTTTAACAACTTCAAGCATAACGGCAAGTCCTGCCTTGTCGTCGGCACCCAGGATCGTTGTTCCATCGGTTACAACATAGCCGTCCTTGATGGAAGGTTTAATTCCTTTTCCAGGAACAACCGTATCCATGTGGGAAGTGAAATAAATTATATCTGTTCCTTCTTTGGTTCCTTGAAGAGTGCAGATGAGGTTGCCTGCACCGTGTCCGGTCTGTGCAGTTGTATCGTCTTCATATACCTCAACCCCAAGATCCCTGAATTTTTTCTTCAGCACTTTTGCAATTTGAGCTTCATACTTTGTTTCAGAATCAATTTGCACCAGTTCCAGAAATTCGTTTAATAACCGTTCCTCATTAATCATTTATGTACAAACCTCCAAATTTAAGCTTACTAAGCAAGTATAACTCCAATATTTTGGCACAGCAAATCAGGAATCCATTATAGCGGGATATTTCCATGCTTTTTATGAGGCCTGCTTTCTTTTTTATTGCGCAGCATTTCAAGTGCCTGAATGATCTTGATTCTGGTCTCGCGCGGATCGATGACATCATCCACCATGCCTCGGCTTGCCGCCACATATGGATTGGCGAACTTTTCTCTGTATTCCTCGATTTTTTGTGCCCTGGTGGCCTCGGGATCTTCACTATTCTGGATTTCCCTTGCAAAAATAATGTTGGCTGCACCTTGAGGGCCCATTACGGCTACTTCCGCATTCGGCCAAGCAAATACAAGATCTGCGCCAATAGATTTACTGTTCAGGGCAACGTAGGCTCCTCCGAATGCTTTTCTTAAAATAACAGTAAGCTTTGGCACCGTTGCTTCTGAGTAAGCATAGAGTATTTTTGCGCCATGCCGGATGATTCCGCCATGCTCCTGTTTAACACCTGGGAAAAAGCCTGTAACGTCCTCAAATGTAATAAGCGGAATATTAAAAGAATCACAGAACCGGATAAACCTTGAAGCCTTATCGGAAGAATCAATATCAAGGCCTCCTGCCATTACCTTCGGCTGATTGCAGACAAGTCCCACCGTCTCACCCTTGATTCGGGCAAGCCCGACTACAATATTTTTAGCAAAGTCACGCTGTACCTCCATAAAAGTATCTTTATCCACTACCTGTTCAATGACTTTTCGGACGTCATATGGACGAAGGGCGTCAAAAGGAATGGCGTCTGTCAAATCCGGACGGTAATCATCGTCCTCATCACGTTCTGACATTGGCGGTTTTTCCTCATTATTCTGCGGTAGGTAGCTTAACAGACTTCGCACCTGCTCTATAACTTCCTCTTCGGACTCGCCTCTAAAGTGTGCGTTTCCGCTGATTGTGTTATGCACACGGGCACCGCCCAGATCCTCCGGTGAAATTTTCTCCCCAGTCACCGTTTCGATTACTTTTGGGCCTGTTATGAACATCTGGCTCGTTTTTTCCACCATGAAAACGAAATCCGTGATCGCTGGAGAATAAACCGCTCCGCCTGCACAAGGCCCCATAATGACAGAGATCTGCGGAATCACTCCTGAATAAATGGAATTCCGGTAGAAAATATGACCATATCCATCAAGGGAAACAACCCCTTCCTGAATTCTGGCACCGCCGGAATCATTCAAGCCTACAAATGGAGCCCCATTTTCAGCCGCCAAATCCATTACATTGGCAATTTTTTTTGCATGCATTTCCCCCAGGGCGCCGCCAAAAACAGTAAAGTCCTGGGAAAATAAGAAGATAGGCCGGCCGTTGACCTTGCCATAACCAGTTACAACACCGTCGCCAGGGCCTTTTTGGTTTTCCAATCCAAAATCCGTGCTGCGGTGCTCAATAAATGGATTCAGCTCAACGAATGTGCCCGGGTCAACTAATAAATCGATTCGTTCACGGGCAGTCAGTTTTCCTTTTTCATGCTGTTTTTGTATACGCTCATCCCCGCCGCCCAGTTCGACTTCCCTGCGGCGGTCGTATAACTCATTTATTTTCTCATAGATGTCTGCCATGCTTTATTTCAATCCTTTCTTTTCACAGAATTCATATAAAATGCCGCCTGTTGATTTCGGGTGCATAAAGGCTACCTGGGCACCGCCAGCACCTATCTTCGGTTCATCCTGCAGCATCCTGATGCCCTGTTCCTTCATTTGATTAATGCGTTCTTGTATGCTGTCAACACCTAATGCTACATGATGAAGACCTTCGCCTCGCTTCTCTATAAACTTGGCAATTGGGCTTTTTTCACTTGTCGGCTCCAGCAACTCAAGTTTCGTTTCCCCTGCTTTAATAAAAGCAACCTTTACCCCTTGACTTTCCACTTCCTCAATTCCGAGAAATTCTAGCTGCAGTGTTTCAGTATAAAATGGAAGCGCTTCATCAAGAGACCTGACAGCAATACCTATATGGTCCACCTTCTGGATCATCTGTTTTCCTCCTCATGGATGTCGGATATTATCAATTTCCCGCAGAATGCGGGCATATTTTAAGACTATTATTTAAATATTCGTTAAAAATGTCGAAAATCCTTTTAAAAATTGAGCGGTTGTTCAATTTGAAAATTCTTAGTAAAATAATAGTAAGAATTGGGACGAGGAGGAATAGAATGTCAAATAAGAAATTGGCGAAAGTGATTGTATATTTAATGATATTTGCAATGCTCGCATCTACCCTCATTATGGGTATGTCGATGTTTTTATAAAAGGAACTCTGTAAATTTATTCAGCTGCTGCGGATGGCAATTCCGGGCAGCTTTTTTCTGGCATGATTTTTTGTTTGGCTCTTTTCGTATAAATTGTTATTTTTCGCCTACCAATGTTTCCGTTGATTTCCGCTCCAGGTTGCTCGCTTCCGCGGGGCGGGCGGTGAGCCTCCTCGACGCTGCGCGTCTGCGGGGTCTCACCTGTCCCGCTACTCCCGCAGGACTTTGAATAAGCTTCCTTGAGTAAACACCGCACGAAGAAAATGCGAATGCATTTTCGAGGATATCGCACCTTCCACTACAATCAACTCAGTTAATAATATACAAAAAGTAACAAACCTTGCGAAAAAAGCCTTTTGTTTTTTCTAACATATTTTAGAATTTATTTTACATCTAAAACACTTTCCAGTCTTCCAAGACATTAAAAAACTGCATCCGTTCAGATGCAGCTGCACATTCCTTCAATTATCTTTTTTTTATTGCACCGTACTCTCTTCCAAGTTCTTCAAAGTTTTTAACTGAGGTAACTACTAAGATTTTTGTTCCAATCGGCACAAATTCATATAACGACTCGACTTCTTCATTCTGCAATCTTATACAGCCATTGGAGACATATCTGCCGATGGACGATGGGTCGTTGGTTCCGTGAATGCCATAGATTCTTCCATCTGTATCCTCTGCATCAAATCCAATCCATCTTGTTCCGAGCGGATTACGAGGGTCCCCGCCTTTAATGTCCTTTTTTCTGTAGTAAGGGTCGGCTGCCTTTACAGTCACAGTAAAAAGTCCCTCAGGTGTAAGATCATCCGTTTTCCCGGTTGCAGCTGTGATAACATTCTGCACATTATTATCTTGAATATACGCAACTTCATTAGTCCGTTTATTGACAATTAAAAATGGATCTCCAGGCAGAGGGTTGGGTCCCAAAGGCCAGATTGGGGAAAATGAAAAAAACATGATGGCCGCTGCAGCAAACTTCAGCATGATCATTCACGCTCCAATTCCTTTTCCTTAGTTTGCTTCTGCTACCCGGTCTTGATTCATTTCCCTATCCTTTAATCCTATAAAAGAGCTTTTTATAATTAAATACTGTTCCATTTCTTTTACGAAGTGAAGCAGCGCAGCCCGTGCCTCAAATTCCTCTCTTGTCTTGGGGAGCTCCATATTTTCAAAAGAAACCCTCATTCGGTATAATTTCTCCAGAAATTGAATGGCCGTATTCCCTGGATGAATGTGGTCCGATAACTCCTCAATAAAATCAGCAATCATCTCCCCCTGTTCAACAGGCAGTGCAATGGACGTTACACTTGGAAGAACACGCTCAATAATCTCAAATTGTTTTTCCCTCATTTTAAAATAGTGATAATATAAATTATCATTCCTTCGGAAATGGTTTTCGACATCTCTGAAAGCCAATGTTTTTGCCTTATCGATCAATTCCATCGTTTCAGTGATTTCTCTGCCATCCCAGCTGCTTTCATGTGTGCGCAAATACTTCACGATTTCATCAAAGATTATCTTAAAGTTATCTTCTATCTCGAGCCTATACTCCTTAAGCTTCGATTCCAGACTGGGCATATAGAGGTTTGCGATGAGCGCCACACCAATACCCACAGTAATAATGCCCAGTTCATTCAGCAGGAGTTCCTTTGAAACTTCCCCTGCAGAATAAATATGCAGAATAATAACGGAGCTTGTCACTATCCCATCACTGGCCTTTACCATGACAGCTGCGGGGATAAAAAACAAAAGCAGCAGTCCAATTACAAGCGGATGGTAGGCAATCCCCTCAAAAAACAAGGAAGAAAACACCATTGCCATTAAGCAGGCAAAAAAACGGTCCCATGAAGCGCGCAGAGATTTTTTCTTCGTTACTTTTATGCATAAAATAGTTAATATTCCTGCAGAGACAAAATTATCAAGCTGCAGCATTTGTGCAATCATGATGCTAATGGAAGTTCCCACGGCAGTCTTGATTGTCCGGTAGCCAATTCTGTACTTCATTTAGTCAAACTCCTATATTCATTTGCCCCACCAAATTTAAAGAAGGCTGTTAGTTTTGAGAAAAGCGAAAGAGAAGATGATCCTTTTGATCATCTTCTCCTACAGCATATATCGATTATAGCATTTTTTGCAAGAAATCCCTTGCACGTTCACTCTTAGGATTAGAAAAAAATTCTTTAGGTGAAGAATCCTCTACAAGCACGCCGCCATCCAGGAAAAGCACCCTGTCTGCCACTTCACGGGCAAATCCCATTTCATGGGTTACAATTGCCATTGTCATGCCTGTATGGGCTAAATTTTTCATAACGTCCAGCACTTCTTTCACCATTTCCGGGTCAAGAGCGGATGTCGGTTCATCAAACAGCATGACATCAGGCTCCATAGCAAGAGCTCTGGCAATCGCAACCCTTTGCTTCTGTCCCCCGGATAACCGATTTGGATATTCGTATGCTTTGGCTGATAATCCGACCTTCTCCAAAAGCTCGAGCCCTGTTTTCTCAGCTTCCGATTTCGAAACTCCCTTAACCTTCATTGGTGCATAGGTCAGGTTTTGCAGGACCGTTTTGTGCGGAAATAAATGAAAATGCTGAAAAACCATTCCCACATTTTGGCGCACTTTCATAATGTTCGTGCTCTTATCCGTAATGTCCTGCCCGTTAATCATGATCCTGCCGTCTGTAGGCACTTCCAGGAGATTGATGCAGCGCAGCAATGTTGACTTGCCGGAACCGGATGGACCAATAATAGCTACTACTTCGCCATCTTGAATACTGGTTGAAATACCTTTAAGAACTTCAAGTTTACCGAAATGTTTATGCAAATTTTCCACTTTAATCACTGCGTCTCATTCTCCTTTCGATCCTTTTTCCAAGCACAGTCAGGATCATTACCATAATGTAATAGATAAGCCCGGCAATCAAGATTGGTTCGAAGTATGAAAACTTTTCGCCTCCCACGATGTAAGCCCGGCGCATCACGTCTGTAACCCCAATAACCGTTACGATTGCAGACTCTTTTGTTAGGGTAATAAACTCGTTCATCAAAGCAGGCAAGATGTTTTTCATCGCCTGCGGGAGAATGATATCCATCATGGCCGGCCTATATGGGACACCTAAAGCCATGGCCGCTTCACTTTGGCCCTTATCCACAGCCAGGATGCCGGCCCGGATAATCTCCGAAATATAGGCTGCTGAGTTTAGTCCAAAAGACAAGACGGCAGCTGTTGATGGATCAATTTTATACCCGATCAGCTGGGGCGACCCATAATAAATGAGCATCAGCTGAAGAACAAGAGGTGTTCCTCTAAAAACGGATGTATAGGCATCTGCAATCCACCCGAGAAGTTTAAATCTGCTGATTTTAAAGAATGATAGAATAATGCCTAAGACAAAACCTAGTATGCCTGCCATAGAAACTATTTGAAGCGTGACGCCAATGCCTTTTAGTATATATGGAAGGGAGGGAATGAACTGCTGAAAATCCAGATTCACTATCTTTCCATCCTCTCTATAAGTAGTTTATTAGTTTCCGGGAAGAATAAAGCGTCCAAAGGAAAATATGCCTTGGACGCCAATTCCCAGCGGAATTATTTGTTATCAAACCATTTTACGATTAGTTCTTCCAATTCACCGTTTTCTTTCATCTTCACAAGCTCTGCATTGAATTTTTCAGTTAATTCGCTTCCTTTAGGAAAAGCAATGGCAGAACCTGCCTCCGCTTCAGCTTCTTCGATTGTAAAACCGGCAAGATCTTCATTTTTTTCAAAGTATCCTTTTGCAACAGTGTCTTCAATCATGGCAGCATCAAAACGGCCTGCCATAATTTCCTGAATCAATTCAGGGATGCGGTTGCGGTTTTCCACAGTCATATCAACTGTCTCACCAATTTCTTCTGCTTTATCTGCCTGAATGGAGGCAAGCTGCACGCCTAAAGTTTTCCCGTTCAAATCTTCCAATGACTCAATTCCGCTTCCTTTTTTAGAAACGATCATGTGGCTCGCTGTATAATATACATCACTGAAATCAACGTTTTGTTTGCGCTCTTCAGTAGGTGTCATACCGGCCAGAACAAAATCAACCTGGCTTGTTTCCAATGCAGGAATCAATCCGTTAAAGTCCATATCCTTCACTTGAATCTCATAACCCAATTTTTCAGCGATCGCTTTAGCCAAATCCACGTCAAAGCCGATGATTTCTTCCCCTTTTGCGGAATCTACATATTCAAATGGCGGATAATCCGCTGACGTACCCATTGTTAATACTTTTTTATCTGAGTTTTCCTCTGAGCCACTTCCAGTGCTGGCTTCTTCACTTGTGCCGCATGCAGCTAATACGCTAACTAAAAGTATGCTTAAAGCAATCATGATGACTTTTTTCATTTTAGTTTCCCCCTATAAAATATGAATAATCTCTGCATAACTATTAATAAATATTCACTAAAATGAATTTTAACAGATTTTTATATTTATGCAATAAGATTTTTAAATATTTATCAGAAGTTTAATTATTCAGATAAATAGACACAAAAAAAGTCCCGAAATTCGGGACCTTTCCGCTACTTAAAGCTCTTCACAATATTTCTCAAAGGTATCCTGCAGTTTTTGAACAACTGCCATTGGCTCATGTCCTTCAATTTCATGGCGCTCGATCATCGTGCATACTTCTCCGTCTTTAAGAAGTGCAAAAGATGGTGAAGATGGCGGATAACCGGTAAAATAAGATCTTGCTTTTTCGGTTGCTTCTTTGTCCTGTCCGGCAAATACAGTAACCAAATGGTCAGGGCGCTTATCATAATGCAGGGAATGCATGGCCGCAGGGCGGGCAATTCCGCCTGCACACCCGCAGACTGAGTTCACCATTACAAGTGTGGTGCCTTTTTTATTAAGGGCTTCATCCACTTCTTCCGGTGTCGTTAATTCTGTATAGCCGGCATGCACGATTTCCTGCCGCGCCTGCCTTACAACATCATTCATAAATAAATTGAAATCCATATTCATAGTCATCGCTCCTCTGCCAAGTTTCTTTTTCACTATATACATAATACCAAGACAAGAACAAAATTTACAATCAAGTCAATTTTTTAAATAAAAAAGTTTAGCTTTTGGGTTATGGGGGAAAGATAAAACTACAGCTAGATCCATACCCCTAAACTCCCTAGATTCGCCAGTGCCCGCAAGGCACTGGCCATTTTTTTGTATGAAAAGCTGCCCCGGTACGGGCAGCTTTATCTGTTCGAATAGATATTAAACAATTCTTCCACTGCAGATGTAACCGTCCTGTTTCCTGCGATGACCTCGTTTTCGATTTTTGGAAGGAGCGGTTTTACGGCAGGATGATAAAAAAAGCTGAATTGAAGCTGATCCAGGATCATGGAATGGATCCATTGTTTTGTCTGGAGTCTTCTTCTTCCCTCAAATACGCCTGAGGCTTTTGAAGTATCTTCAAATGTTTTGATTACTTTCCATATCTCAGGGATGCCCTCATCTAAAACAGAAGAGCAGGTATAGGCTCTGGTTTGCCATCCCTTAGTAGCAGGCTGGAGAAAGTGAAGAATACGGTTATACTCTGCTTTTGTTTTCTCCGCCAATTTTTTATTGCTTCCATCGGCTTTGTTGACGATTACTGCATCAGCCAGTTCCATAATGCCTTTTTTCATTCCCTGCAATTCATCGCCTGCCCCTGTCAGCGTTAATAGCATAAAAAAGTCAACCATGTCCCTGACAATGACTTCACTTTGTCCCACACCGACTGTTTCAACCAGAATTACATCAAAGCCTGCCGCTTCACACAGGAGCATGGTTTCTCTTGTTTTCCGGTGGACTCCCCCCAGTTTCCCTGCTGAAGGGGAAGGTCTTATGAATGCACTTGGGTTTCTGGAGAGCTGCTCCATTCTCGTTTTATCGCCAAGGATGCTGCCGCCGCTCAAGCTGGAGCTCGGATCAACGGCAAGCACAGCTACTTTTAATCCTGCGTCACATAGGTATGTCCCAAAAGATTCAATGAATGTGCTCTTTCCTGCTCCCGGCACTCCGGTTATCCCAATCCTAAGCGATTGTCCTGAATGGGGCAAAAGTTTGTGCAGGATTTCCTGCGCATGGCGAAAATGATGTTCTGCGTTACTTTCAATCAGAGTGATCGCTCTGGCAAGTACACCCCTGCTGCCATTCAAAATGCCTTCTTCAAGAACATTAAGATCAGGCAGAGAGGCAGATTTTTTTTGAAACCTGCCTTTTTTTTCAAATTTCAGCTCCGGCTCACCTGTATCCACACCACCGCGCACAATGCTTGTAAAATTATCTGCCTTTTCTTCATCAAACCATTCCGGTTTCTTATCCTCAGTCATTTACTGGGTCACTTCCTCATACCCGAGACGGCTGTAGATCTCCCTGATGACTTTTTGGGCTGCCACTGGAATAACGGTGCCCGGGCCAAAAATGGCAGAAGCACCATGCTCATATAAATACTGATAATCCTGTGCCGGAATAACCCCGCCAATGACGACAATAATATCTTCCCTGTCCAGTTTCTTCAGTTCAGCGGCAAGCTGAGGCAAAAGGGTTTTATGTCCGGCAGCAAGTGAACTGATCCCAATGACATGAACGTCATTTTCCACAGCCTGCATGGCTGTTTCTTCCGGTGTCTGGAAAAGCGGGCCTATATCCACATCAAAGCCGAGATCGGCAAAGGCGGTTGAAATGACTTTTGCTCCCCTGTCATGTCCATCCTGCCCCATCTTGGCAATCAGAATCCGCGGTCTCCTTCCCTCATTTTCAAGAAATTCATCTGTCATCTGCTTTACTTCTGCAATTTCTTCTTCGTTGGAAAAAGCAGAACTGTACACGCCGCTGATAGAACGGATAATCGCTTTATGGCGATTGGCCACTTTTTCAATCGCTTCAGAAATTTCACCGAGAGTGGCTCGCACCCTCGCTGCATTTACTGCAAGCTCTAGAAGATTGCCTTCCCCTGTATCTGCAGCTGTAGTAATAGCTTCCAAGGCTTCCGCAACTTTCTCATTATCACGTGAAGCCTTTAACTGCTCCAGTTTTTCGATCTGCTTTAAACGTACAGCTGTGTTATCAATATCCAGGATATCAATCGGCTCTTCTTTTTCCAGACGGTACTTATTCACACCAATAATGGTTTCTTTGCCGGAATCAATTTGTGCCTGTCTTCTGGCAGCCGCTTCTTCGATTCTCATTTTTGGCAATCCTGTTTCAATTGCCTTGGCCATTCCGCCAAGATTTTCGATTTCTTCAATATGCTCCCAGGCGCGCTTTATTAATTGGTCTGTTAAAGCTTCTACATAATAAGAGCCGCCCCAAGGATCGATTACATTCGTGACCCCTGTCTCCTCCTGCAGGTACAGCTGCGTATTTCTCGCTATGCGGGCAGAAAAATCTGTCGGCAATGCGATGGCTTCATCCAGTGCATTCGTATGAAGGGATTGTGTATGTCCCATCGCTGCCGCATGCGCCTCAATAAGCGTTCTTGTTACATTATTGAATGGATCCTGCTCGGTTAAGCTCCAGCCAGAGGTTTGAGAATGCGTTCTAAGCGCCATTGATTTCGGATTCCGAGGTTCGAATGTCTTCATCATTTTTGCCCAAATGTAGCGGGCTGCCCTCATTTTTGCCACTTCCATAAAGTAGTTCATGCCGATGGCCCAGAAAAACGAGAGCCTCGGTGCAAAGGAATCGATATCGATTCCAGCTTTAAGTCCAGTCCTTACATATTCGAGGCCATCTGCGAGCGTATAGGCAAGTTCAATATCAGCAGGAGCTCCCGCTTCCTGCATATGATAGCCTGAAATGCTGATGCTATTGAACTTCGGCATGTATTTTGATGTATATTCAAATATATCGGCAATGATTTTCATGGACATTTCCGGAGGGTATATATATGTGTTGCGCACCATATATTCTTTTAAAATATCATTCTGGATTGTTCCCGAAAGTTTCTCCTGGCTTACTCCCTGCTCTTCCGCTGTAACAATATAAAAAGCCATGACAGGCAATACCGCTCCATTCATCGTCATGGATACAGACATTTGATCTAACGGTATCCCATCAAACAGCGTCTTCATATCCAGGATGGAATCAATGGCCACGCCAGCTTTCCCGACGTCTCCCTCGACTCTTGGATGATCTGAATCATAGCCTCTATGAGTAGCAAGATCGAAAGCGACTGATAAGCCCTTTTGCCCCATTGCAAGATTGCGCCGGTAAAAAGCATTACTTTCCTCTGCAGTAGAAAAACCGGCATATTGTCGGACAGTCCATGGCCTGTTCACATACATGGTTGAATATGGTCCCCTTGTATATGGAGGAAGCCCCGGCTTATCGTTTAGGTGCTCCATGTCTTTAAGGTCTTCATCTGTGTACAGAGGCTTTACTTTTATTTGCTCATTTGTTTCAAAGAGAAGATTATCAATGGATGAATTGATTTCTTCCTCCGCATTTCTTTTCCAGTCATTTTTTGCTGATTGTTTTGCTTCAAGAATATCCAGGCTTTTAAAATCAGGTTTATTGGCCATTGCTTGCCTCCTCCATCTCGTTCAGCATATTTAAGAGAGTTTCATAGCAATCGCTTTTTACATGAATGTATCCGCTGATGCCAGCGCTCTTATATTCATCCTTTTTCCTATCTTCGGGAAGGCCGGCTAAATAGATTGCAGCTGACGGGAAAGCTTCTTTCAATTGTTTAATTAAAGGTACAGCCATGCTTTCGTATTGTTCATTTGATCCGCAAATAAAATAATGCCTGCAATTTGTTTTTTGAATAAACGCTTCAGCATCTTCAGGATTATATACAGAACCGCTTTTAACTGCATCAACCCCACCGGGAGCCAGGAAGCCTGAAATAAAATCAGCACGCGCCTTATGGTCTTTCAATGCTCCCAGACAGATAAGACCTAATTCAGGACGAATGCCCTTTCCCTTTAATCTTTCTGATAAACTCCGCAAACCTTCGAAGGACTCAGAAAGACGAACCTGTGGGATAGACTTGAGATCACTCCTGCTGTTGTGGACGGTTTCCATTTCTGTCTGAAGCGGCTTTTCATCAGGATTTGCATATATATTTGTTCCGATGATACTTTGTTTTCTTGTATGAACATCTTTCTTCTTCTTTTCAAGAACTTGGGAAATCTGATCCTGAACCCATCCTGTTTGAAGGGCATCCGCCATTCCTCCGTGCTCTTCTATCTCAAGGAAGAGTTCCCAGGATTTAGAAATCAGTTCATTTGTCAGATGCTCAATATACCAGGAGCCCCCTGCTGGATCAGAGACCTTCAGTAAATGCGCCTCTTCCATTAAAATGAGCTGAGTATTGCGGGCAATTCGTTCTGAAAAAGGAGATTGAGATCCTTCCGGGTCATTATACGGACTGACATGAAGGTATTGGACTCCTCCCAAAACTGCTGCGAACGCTTCATTTCCTGCTCTCAGCATATTCACATAGGAATCATAGGCTGACTTTGTAAAAAAGGACGTCTCTGCTGAAATGACCATTTTTTTACTGTCACCCTCAGCTCCGTATGCTTCTGCCACTTTGCCCCATAAAACCCTTGCGGCACGCAGCTTGGCGATTTCCATAAAAAAGTTTGAGCCAACAGCAAACTTAAATACCATTTTGGATAGCATTTCTTCGGTGCTTTTGCCTTTTTCAAGAAAATATTGCAGGTGATTTACCCCTGCTGCAAGTGAAAAAGCAAGTTCCTGGACAGCATTCGCGCCGCCATTATGATAGACCACAGAATTTACCATGATTGTTTTCAGGCTGGGCAGATTTTCAGCTGCCACACTCACCGTTTCATTCAAATTTTCATATAGCTCATCGATTGAGCGATCGTTCAATGAATCTGCAGCAGCAATAGCAAGCGGGTCGGCGGCAATATATCCAGAGACTTTTTCTCTTTCTTTTAGTGCACCAAGCCCTGCTATTAATAAGTGCTGATTGGGGCCTGCATCCACACTGAAAGGATATTTTTCATAGAGTTCCCCAACAGCCACGCTTATCTTTTCTGGATTTTTTAAGTGTTCAGGCTCGAAAGCCAGCGCTGTCTGTCCTTTATTTGTGGCGGCAAGGAGTTTATCTGCCAGCTCTTCAGAAGATGATGCATTAATTTTCTGTGCAACTTTCCATTCTTCTGACAGGTAGCCGGCAGCATATGAACCTCTTCTGAAATCTTCTGCACCTGGATACTGTGATAATGCACCTGTTGTCAGGTCTTCTTTAGAATAAAGCGGTTTCAATTTTATGTTTTCATATGTATTTCGTGATAATGATTCAATGGATTTTCCTTTAAGAGCTTTTTCCGCACTTTGTTCCCAATCATCAATTGATTGCTGCGGGAATTTTTCCTGGATCATTTTATTTAATGACATAATATGCTGTCATTGTAGCTGACAGCGTTCCCTCCCCTCATGCGGCAGCGGACTCGCTTCAACAAAAGAAACAAATGCCGCAATCATTTAATTATAATAAAATTCAAAATTCTTCACATATCTATTTTAGTATACATAAGGGAAACTGGCAATGTGCATGAACTCTTTTAGAGTTCCAATAAGAAAACGCTGCCCCAAAGCAGGGCAGCGGCAATTTTACACCTTAATAAATAGTTGTATTTTCTTTAGATGTGTTCTCAAGAATTTCTTTCACGCGCTGCAGGAAGCGTCCGCATACCAGGCCGTCAAGCACACGGTGATCTAGTGACATACAAAGGTTAACCATATCACGGACAGCAATCATGCCATTGTTCATTACAACAGGACGCTTCACAATGGATTCAACCTGAAGAATTGCAGCCTGAGGATAATTGATAATCCCCATTGACTGGACAGAACCGAATGAACCGGTATTATTTACAGTGAAAGTTCCACCCTGCATTTCAGCGGAAGTCAATTTGCCTGTACGTACTTTTAATGCAAGATCATTGATTTCACGGGCAATGCCCTTAATCGTTTTTTCATCAGCTGCTTTGATGACTGGAACGAATAACGCGTCATCTGTTGCAACTGCAATGGAGATGTTGATATCCTTCTTCTGGATAATCTTATCTCCTGCCCACATGGAATTAATCTGCGGGAATTCCTTAAGGGCCTGTGCAACTGCTTTTACGAAGAAAGCAAAGAATGTAAGGTTGAAGCCCTCTTTTTGCTTAAACTCACCTTTGATGCTGTTGCGGTATTCAACAAGATTGGTAACATCCACTTCCATCATTGTCCATGCATGAGGCGCTTCATGTTTGCTGCGAAGCATATTGGCAGCAATCGCTTTACGCACTCCAGTGACAGGGATTTCAACATCACCCGGCATAACTGGAACATTAGGTGCAGGAGCTGCCTGTTTAGGTGCTGCAGGCTGGGACGGGGCTGGAGCAGGTGCTGGCGCTTCTGTCTTTTCCGGTGCAGCCGCAGCTGCTGCAGCTGTAGGAATATCTCCGGACTCAATGATTTTCATAAGATCTTTACGGGTGATGCGTCCGCCCCCGCCTGTACCTGTCACCTGGTTTAAGTCAATGCCATGCTCTTGAGAAAGATTTAAAACGGCAGGTGAATAGCGGACTCCTTTTGGAGCATCTTCTTTAACAGGTGCCGCCGGTGCAGAAGGCGTCGCTCCTGAAGGTGCAGCTTGAGCTCTGTCCTCTGCTTTAGGCTCTGATGGAGCCTCCTGAGCTGCTTCACCGCCGCCTTCAGTTTCGATTGTCAGAATAACCTGGCCAACTTCATAAGTTTCGCCTTCTTCTGCAACCAATTCTTTGATTACACCGGAGAAAGAAGATGGGACCTCAGCATTTACTTTGTCAGTCATTACTTCAGCAAGCGGATCATATTTATTTACTTTATCTCCAACGGAAACCAGCCATTTGCTGATTGTCCCTTCTGTAACACTTTCCCCAAGCTGGGGCATTTTAATTTGCTCAATAGCCATTGGGTAACCTCCTTCTAGCTGCCCGCATTTTGCGGGTCATGCAGCCGGTGCAGCTGGTCCGGAATGAATTCCAGCCGGAGAGCTGCACCATCTGCGCTTTCCATTTTTATTAGCTAAGATGCCAGTTATTAAAATTCAGCCAATTCACGCATTTCTTTTTCTACTTTATCAGGGTTAACCATAAAGTATTTTTCCATAGTTGGGGCGTAAGGCATTGCTGGCACATCAGGACCGGCAAGTCGTTTGATTGGTGCATCCAGTTCAAACAGGCAGTTCTCTGCAATAATGGCAGAAACTTCGCTCATGATGCTGCCTTCTTTATTATCTTCAGTGAGAAGAAGCACTTTTCCTGTTTTTGAAGCAGCTTCGATAATTGCTTCTTTATCTAGCGGATAAACCGTTCTTAAATCAAGGATGTGCGCTGAGATGCCATCTTTGGCAAGTCTTTCAGCAGCCTGAAGAGCGAAATGAACGCATAGACCATAAGTAATCACCGTGATATCTTCACCCTCGCGTTTTACATCCGCTTTTCCGATTGGCAGCACATAATCATCATCAGGAACCTCGCCCTTAATCAGGCGATATGCACGCTTATGTTCAAAGAACAGTACAGGATCCTCGTCACGGATTGCCGCTTTCAATAAACCCTTTACATCATAAGGCGTTGAGGGCATAACAATCTTAAGTCCCGGCTGATTCGCAAATACTGCTTCGACAGATTGGGAATGATATAGTGCTCCATGAACACCGCCGCCATATGGTGCACGAACAACAATCGGACAGCTCCAGTCATTGTTGGATCGGTATCGGACGCGTGCCGCTTCTGAAATAATCTGGTTAACCGCCGGCATTATAAAGTCGGCAAATTGCATTTCAGCAATCGGACGCATTCCATACATCGCTGCACCGATTCCAACCCCTGCAATCGCTGATTCAGCAAGCGGAGTATCAATTACGCGGTCTTCTCCAAATTTATCATATAGTCCTTGTGTCGCTTTAAATACGCCACCTTTTTTACCTACGTCTTCACCTAAAACAAATACCTTTGGATCTCTTTCCATTTCCTCGCGGATTGCCATAGTTACCGCATCGATATAAGAAATTACAGCCATATTCTCTCCCCCTTACTGTTCAGCATAGACATGCTTTAAAGCAGATTCCGCTTCTGCATATGGAGCGTTTTCAGCATAATCAGTTGCTTCGTTTACCAATTTCATAACCCGGTCATTAATTTCCTTTTCGATCGCATCATCCATTACGCTATTTTCTTTCAGGTATGCGCCAAAAGTAATTATAGGATCTTTTGTTTTCGCTTCAGCCACTTCATCAGGAGCACGGTAGCTTCGGTCATCATCATCAGATGAGTGAGGAGTTAAACGGTATGAAATGGTTTCGACCAATGTCGGCCCTTCTCCGCGGCGGCCTCTGTCTGCCGCTTCTTTCACAGCTTTATAAACTTCAAGCGGATCATTTCCGTCAACTGTTATACCCGGCATGCCGTAGCCGATAGCTCTGTCAGATACGTTTTCGCAAGCAAGCTGCTTTTCAATCGGTACAGAGATTGCATATTTATTATTCTCACACATAAAGATAACAGGCAGCTTATGAACACCGGCAAAGTTCGCACCTTCATGGAAGTCCCCCTGGTTTGATGAACCTTCACCAAACGTTACAAAGGTTACCAGATCTTTTCCTTCCAGCTTTCCGCCAAGAGCAACCCCAACAGCATGAGGCACCTGTGTAGTAACAGGTGAAGAGCCTGTTACGATACGGTTTTTCTTTTGACCAAAATGTCCTGGCATTTGGCGGCCTCCTGAGTTTGGATCTTCAGCTTTGGCAAACCCTGAAAGCATTAATTCCTTTGCAGTCATGCCGAATGTAAGGACTACTCCCATGTCGCGATAGTATGGCAGGACGTAATCCTTCTCGCGATCAAGTGCAAATGCAGCACCTACCTGAGCAGCTTCCTGTCCCTGACATGAAATAACGAAAGGGATTTTTCCCGCGCGGTTCAAAAGCCACATACGCTCATCAATACGTCGAGCTAATAGCATCGTCTCATACATTTCAAGAACTTTCTCATCACTTAAACCTAAATCTTTATGACGGTTTTCAGCCATTTATACAACCTCCTAAGCTAATATGTATCCCCGGGCTCCAAAAGTGAGCCTGGACTTTTTCTATTTATTCAATTGGAACTTTATCCGTGGATAGCTTTTCCATCAACTGCAAGGGCAGCTTCACCGATTGCTTCAGATAACGTCGGATGAGGATGGATGGTATGTGCTACTTCCCATGGAGTTGCATCAAGAACACGCGCCAGGCCTGCTTCTGAAATCATGTCTGTTACGTGCGGGCCTATCATATGGACACCCAGGATATCATCGGTATCTTTATCTGCCACAATTTTGACAAAGCCGTCGGATTCACCAAATACCAGTGCCTTTCCGATTGCCCGGAATGAGAACTTGCCAGTTTTGACATTATGGCCTTTTTCTTTAGCTTCATCTTCTGTTAATCCTACGCTTGCCGCTTCAGGTGAACTGTAAATGCATTTAGAAACCAGGCTGTAGTCAATTGGAGAAGGATTCTGGCCGGCAATGTGCTCCACGGCTACAATGCCTTCATGAGAAGCAACATGCGCCAGCTGTAGGCCGCCAATGACGTCACCAATTGCATAGATATGGGATTCCTTTGTCTGGAAGTATTCATTTGCTAGAATAAATCCCTTTTCAATCTGAATGTCAGTATTTTCAATGCCAATGCCCTCTGTATTTGCCTGACGCCCCACAGAAACAAGCAATTTCTCGGCGGAGAATTCCTGCTGAGATCCTTTCACTTCAGCTGAAATCGTAACTCCTTCGCCTTTCTGAAGGGTTTCAGGAAGCACTTTTGCTCCTGTTACAATTTTGACTCCCTTTTTCTTCATAAGGCGCTGCATTTCTTTTGAAATTTCTTTATCTTCCGTAGGAATAATGCGGTCAGCATATTCGATTACTGTTACATCAGCACCAAAGTCTGATAACATTGATGCCCATTCGATGCCGATGACTCCGCCTCCAACAATAATAATGGAGTTTGGCACTTCTTCCAAAGCTAAAGCCTCATCCGAAGTCATTACAAGTTGTCCATCAATGTCCAATCCTGGCAGGGTACGAGGACGTGATCCAGTTGCTACAATAACATTTTTAGGGATAAGCATTTCATTTTCGTCCCCATTGTTCATTTCAACAGAAATTGTCCCTGGCATCGGAGAGAAAATAGAAGGTCCAAGAATGCGGCCTGTGCCTTCAAAAACATCAATCTTGCCTTGCTTCATCAAGTGCTGAACACCTTTATGAAGCTGATCAACGATTTTATTTTTTCTTTCCTGTACCTTACTGAAATTGATGGATACATCACTTGTCATTACGCCAAAATCTTCACTGTGCTTAGCGGTAGCAAACACTTCAGCACTTCTTAATAAAGCCTTGCTTGGTATGCAGCCTTTGTGAAGGCAAGTCCCTCCAAGTTTTCCTTTTTCAACCATTGCCGTTTTTAAACCAAGCTGTGAAGCACGGATGGCTGCTACATAACCGCCTGTGCCTCCACCTAAAATCACCAAATCATATTCCTGTGCCAAGTTGCTTCCCCCTTCTATTTCAACGCTGCTTTGCCAGCTGTTTTTCCAGGATATTCTTTTTCAGTCTCTTCACCGCGAAGGACACGAAGAGCGCCTTCTGCGAGTGCCTGCAGTTCATTTTCACCAGGCTGCACCATAACATCTGCAATCCAGTTAATCCGCTCACTGATTTCTTTTACAAAGTCCTTGCCATAGGCAAGACCGCCTGTAAGGATAATGGCATCAACCTTTCCGCCAAGCACTGCACTGGCAGAACCGATTTCCTTAGCCACCTGATAAGCCATTGCGGAGTAGACAAGCTTTGCTTTCTCATCTCCGTTTTCAATCATCTTTTCAACCTTTACTGCATCATTTGTTCCCAGGTAACCAACGAGACCGCCTTGTCCAACAAGCTTCTTCATCACTTCTTCACGATAAAAGCTGCCGGAGTAGCAAAGTCCCACCAAATCACCGGCAGGTACTGTACCTGCCCGTTCCGGACTGAATGGCCCGTCTCCGTGAAGTCCGTTATTAACATCAACTACTCTGCCTTTTTTATGAGCGCCTACAGTAATACCTCCGCCCATATGCGTAACGATCAGGTTAAGCTCCTCGTACTTTAGCCCAAGTTCTTTAGCTACTCTCCTGGCAACAGCTTTCTGATTTAAGGCATGGAAAATACTTTTCCTCTCTATCATTGAAAAGCCTGAAATACGGGCAATTGGATCCAATTCATCAACCACAACCGGATCGACAATGAACGAAGGAATATTTAAACCCGAAGCAATCTCATATGCCAGGATTCCGCCAAGGTTAGAAGCATGCTGACCAGCAAAACCGGCACGAAGATCCTCAAGCATTGCATCATTAACTGAATATGTGCCTCCTTCAATCGGTCGCAGCAAACCGCCACGGCCGCACACTGCACTTAATTTGGAGATATTGATTCCTTCATGATCCAGTGTTTCCAGAATGGTCTGCTTGCGGAATTCATATTGATCGATAATACTTTCATAAGAGTTAATGACATCTGCATCATGGCGCAATGTCTTCTCCAGGACAGAGATCTCATTATCGAAAACTCCAATCTTAGTTGAAGTGGATCCCGGATTGATGACGAGAATTCGATGTTCTTGTTCTAGCACGTTTAAACCTCCATAAAGAGCGGAAATCTCCCTTGTAAAAGCATACTCTTACTCAGGTACTATAACTCCGCTGCATTTTTTCTACTCTGTTTTTAAAGGCAAAGACGCTGAATATTCCATTCAGCGCTTTGCATTTCAGGAAAGATAGTCCTCCCTGAAACTTATCTGCGGCTTAGAATATGATGGCCATTTTGGAGGAATTGTCCGCGTGAATTACGCATTCTTTCAATTCTTTCCTCAACCATGCGGTCAGCCGCTTTATATGTCGGAATTCCATCCCTTTTAGCAATTTCAATAACTTTTTCAATATTATTGTATACAGTTTCAACTTTTTTCATTGCACGTTCGCGGTTGTATCCGTACAGCTCATCTGCAACATTAATAACTCCGCCTGCATTAATTACATAGTCTGGAGCGTAAACGATGCCCATCTCATGGATTAAGTCACCGTGGCGTGTTTCTTTAAGCTGATTGTTGGCAGCTCCAGCGATTACTTTTGCTTTCAGCTGTGGAATTGTATCATCATTAACTGTGGCACCTAAAGCACAAGGAGCATAAATATCACATTCAACTCCATAAATTTCATTCGGTTCAACTGCTTTAGCACCGAACTCTTCAACTGCACGCTGAACTGCTTCTTTATTAATATCCGTAACAATCAGCTGTGCACCTTCTTCATGCAGATGGCGGCAAAGATTGAACGCAACGTTTCCAACACCCTGAACAGCAATTGTTTTGCCTTCAAGAGAGTCAGTTCCGAATGCCGCCTTTGCTGCTGCCTTCATTCCTCTGTATACGCCATAAGCTGTAACTGGTGAAGGGTTGCCAGAAGAACCGAAAGCAGGTGAAATTCCTGTTACATAGTCTGTTTCCTCATGGATCAGGTCCATATCAGCTACAGTAGTACCCACGTCCTCAGCAGTAATGTAACGTCCATTTAAACCTTGGATATAGCGTCCGAATGCACGGAACATTTCTTCGTTTTTATCTTTGCGCGGATCGCCGATAATAACTGTTTTACCGCCTCCAAGATTTAAACCAGCTGCTGCATTCTTATAAGTCATGCCGCGTGCAAGGCGCAATGCATCCTCAATAGCTGCTTCTTCAGATTCATAAGTCCACATGCGTGTACCGCCTAGTGCTGGGCCTAAAGTGGTATCATGAATAGCAATAATAGCTTTTAAGCCTGATTGTTTGTCCTGGCAAAACACCACTTGTTCGTAATCGTAAGTTTCTAGGTATTTGAAGATTTCCATGTTATAATTCCTCCCCGGATTTTTTAAAAGTAATATGTTCGTTTTGTTAATAAATTTTTAATTGCGATTTAGAAAATGCTGAATGAATTAATTTCTATCAAACCCATTACTTTGCTGAGCATATCGCTAAAGCCAGTGAATAAACCTTGCTTTCAGCCGAATCTGCTCTTGAAGTAAGAACGATCGGAGCTTTGGCACCTGCAATAACGGCTCCTACTTTTGCTTTAGCAAAATAGACAAGTGATTTATATAAAGTATTCCCAACTTCTATAGTCGGCACTAATAAAATATCTGCCTGTCCGGCAACTTCGCTTTTGATCCCCTTATGTTCAGCCGCTTCAAATGAAATTGCATTATCCAAAGCCAGAGGACCGTCGACAAGACAATCTTTTATCTGGCCCCTTTGGTTCATAAGAGTTAATGCTGATGCATCCAGAGTTGCCTGCATAGCAGGATTAACAACCTCTACTGCAGCAATCGGGGCTACAAGAGGCTTTTCTATTCCTATGCTCCTTGCAATTTCAACTGCATTTTTCAGGATTTGTGCTTTTTGATTGAGGTCCGGTGCAATATTCATAGCTGCATCAGTGACAATCGTAAATCGTTCAAAACCTGGAACCTCAAATACAGCCACATGTGATAAAACATTACCTGTTCTTAAGCCGAATTCTTTATTTAAGACAGCTTTTAAAATACCTGCAGTCGGGATATTTCCCTTCATCAGCACATTGGCTTTCTGCTCTTTTACAGCCCTGACTGCCAATTCTGCAGCTTGAGCAGGCGATTCTGCATGAATGATTTCAAGCTTAGGGCTTTCAGCTGCTGCGCTATGATTCCGATTTATAATTTCGCGGATTTTTTCCTGATCTCCGAATAATAAAAAGCTTGCTAAGTTCAGCTTAATTGCTTCAGCAACTGCTTCGAGAACTTCTTCGTCTTCCGCTGCGGCTACGGCTACAGTTTTCTCACCATATTGGGTTGCTTTCGTTAGAAGCGAATCCAATTTCATCTGTTCAACCCCCTTACAAGAAAAGCGCAGGCGCCTTGCCCACCCCCGACACCACGAGGGGGCAGGCTGCTTGCACTAGACAATAATCGACGCCTTTTTCTTGATGTTCTTCCGTTTATTATTCTTGCAAGAAGTGTGCCAACTTAAAAAATGCTGTGAAAACGCTTTATTCATCGAACTAAAGCGCGCAAATAATTGCACACTATGAAATTTATTGCATGCCATCTTTTGCAATATCGTATTTCTCCAATTTATAGTAAAGATTCCTGACTGAGAGTCCAAGCGATTTAGCTGTCTTGGTTTTATTTCCATCCAGCTTGTGAAGTGTTTGTCTGATCATTTTTGCCTCATACTGCTCTACCAGCTGAGTTAAGGTTTTAGTTTGTGCTTCTTCACTTGTTTCAACGCTCGGAAACGGATTATTGGCACCTATTAAATCCGGAATATGCCGTTCCTCTATTTCCGTTTCGTTGTAATTCATAAAAATAATGGCCCTGCCGAGGATATTATCAAGTTCTCTCACATTTCCCGGCCAATCATAAGCCATCAGTTTATTAACAGCTTGTTCTGTTACACCTTCTACATTCCGTCCATATTCCTGATTGATCTTTTGAATAAGTCTGCTGCATAGAAGAGGAATATCCTCCTTCCTGCGTCTTAATGAAGGAATATGTATGGGCATTCTATTCAGCCTGTAGTATAAGTCTTCCCTGAAGGTGCCGTCTGCAATTCCTTTTTCTAAATTCACATTGGTCGCAGCAATAACACGAACATCTATTGAAACAGGCTTGGTCCCTCCAACTCTTGTAATTTCATGTTCTTGAAGAACCCTGAGCAGTTTCGCCTGAGTGTTAGCTGTCAGCTCGCCAATTTCATCCAGAAAGATACTGCCTTTATCAGCTTCCTCAAACAAACCCCGTTTACCGCCTCTTTTTGCTCCCGAGAATGCCCCCTCTTCATAGCCGAATAATTCGCTTTCCAGAAGAGACTCTGATAACGCGGCGCAATTAACCCTGATAAACTTGTTATATTTTCGGTCGCTTGCATTATGTATAGCGTGGGCGAACAATTCTTTGCCTGTCCCTGATTCTCCTCTAAGCAAAACGGTAGCGGGAGTTTTAGCTCCAAGTCTTGCCTGTTCAATTGCAAGCGTCATCTCTTCAGATGTTCCAATAATATCCTCAAATGAATATTTCGCTTCCAATGTACGGATAATCTGTCTTGCCCGGCTTAATTCACGGTTCAGATTCTGAATTTCCGATACGTCGTGAATAACACCAACACTTCCTTTTAACTTTCCATCAACAATGACAGGCGCAACATTTACAATAACATCCTTTCTTTTCGGTCCGACCCTCATGGCCACACCTCTCATCGCCCTTCTCGTTTGAAGAACCTTCATATGAACACTTTCACCTTCGGAAATATCCGCTGTGGCAGGCTTCCCGATCACTTTTTCTTCTTCCAGGCCAGTAAGCCTGGAATATGCCGGATTAATCAAAATCCCTTTCCCATTTTCATCAACTACGGAAATGGCTTCCTCACTTGATTGAATAATCGCCTGAAGCATCGTCTGTATCTCTTTCAAATTCGTAATTTCTTCCGCAAGCGAGACTACTTCTGTTATGTCCTTAAAAACAGCAAATGCACCCATTAATTCGTTATTTTCTCCAAGCATCGGTATTCTTGTCGTTATAATTTTCAGGCCATTTGCCAAAGTCATTGCCTGATTCGCTTCAATTCTCCTTGTCGCCATAACTCTGGGAAGCATGCTGTCCGTAATGACTTCATTAATTTTTTTTCCTAAAGCGTCTTTCCTCTTAATTCCTGTTATTCTCTCCGCACTTCGATTAAAGACTGTAATCTCACTAAGATTATTGATTACTATCATTCCGTCATCAGTCGAATTAAAAATCAAATCATGCTTATACGTTTCATTTCTGAATTTTGAAATCAGCTCTTCCTTTTCTTCAAGTAATTTCGCGATTAAAAAAGCTACACTTCCAGGTATTAGGACCGTATTTTTGCTTCTGGCTTCCCTGATGTCGATAAATACTTGTTCATTTCCGGTAACTTCAATAATGATATCAATATCTTGATCCATAAAATGACGCCAATCAGTGCCAATCGGGATGTCGCTTTCTTTGGCAATCTGAAGCCCGTCAGCATCCGGATCGATATCCACCATTGCTTTTACATCCAGAACAGCCGTTTCTTTTATTATTTTAAGGATGGACGTACCGCCTTTTCCTGCACCGACAATCATTACTGTTTGCATTGTTTTACCTGCTTTCATTGAAAATTCTTGCACGCTTCACATTATTCCGTGCAACATTCTTCATGATTTTATTTTAGCACAGCAACGGCACTTGACAAATTTATTTAATGATTTATGATTTCGGTAGGTAATTCGATTTGAAGGGAATTTTTTTATGATTAGACTAATTGCTTTATTAATTTTACTCCTGCCAGGCATATTGGCTGTCTATGGGATAAAATTAATGAGAGATATGGTCTTTGGCGTATTGCAAAGCCCATTTCCATATTTATGGCTTCAATTTGTTTCAGGTTTCCTTTTCTTAATCATAGGTCTTGGCTTTATCGCAGGATTTATTCTTTATCGCGATCGAAAGAGAAACAAAGTTCAGGAACGATTTAAAACCAAATAAGTTAGTGGGGGATAAAAGTGAAGCCGCTGCAGATATCACCGGAAACAGCATTAATGCTTGCTGAAAAACTAAATCTTCCTCTTGAGCAAATCATGCACATGCCTCAGCACATTCTGATTCAAAAGATGATGGAGCTTGAGAAAGAAGAAAAAAAATAAATTAAAAAGTTCAGTTTGAAAAATTTCAAACTGAACTTTTTTGTTTCCGCTGAGTTTTGAGGATAATAAAAAACGCCCCATAAGGAGCGCAGCAAAATAAATAAATGATTTTGTTATAAGTCCTTACCCTTTCAAGAAGCTTTGTGCTCCAGACGCAGCTTATCTGCAACCATTGCAATAAATTCCGAGTTGGTTGGCTTTGCTTTTGTCATGCTGACTGTATATCCGAAAAGAGAGGAAATGGAATCAATATTACCGCGGCTCCACGCAACTTCAATCGCATGGCGGATTGCACGCTCCACACGGCTTGCCGTAGTATTAAACTTCTTAGCTATATCGGGGTACAGCACTTTTGTAATGGAACCGAGAAGTTCTATATCATTGTACACCATTGAAATTGCTTCACGGAGATATAAGTATCCTTTAATATGGGCAGGAACGCCAATTTCATGGATGATGCTGGTGATGCTGGCATCCAGGTTCTTAGGCTTTGCTTCTGCCTGAGTACGGTAAGATGGAGCGGGCTTGCGGAGAAATGAATTTGATTTTCCGCTGACCTGACGTATATGGCTTGCCAAATTGTCCATGTCAAATGGTTTAAGGATAAAGTAAGAAGCTCCCAAATCCACTGCCTTTTTGGTGACATCTTCCTGTCCGAATGCAGTAAGCATGATGACATTAGGGAGTGAATTCAAATTTAAATCTCTCATTTTTTCGAGTACAGCAAGTCCATCCAAGTGAGGCATGATGATATCCAATACAAGAACGTCGGGCTGTGTCTGCTCTAATATTTCGAGGCAATCCTGTCCATTATGAGCAACACCGGCAACTTCCATGTCTTCCTGGGAAGATATATATTCCTCTAAAAGCCCGACCAGTTCCCTATTATCATCCACAACACAAACTTTTATTTTCTTCACTTACTTTCCTCCTCGGTCCAATTATGGTCTCTTTAATGAATGTTCATTTTCGAACACGCTCTTTTTGATATCTATTTTCTATTCTAAATGAGAAATTCGACAATGCAACAAAAATCCCTCTACTTTTTTGAAATTTTCTTAAAAAACCAACTAAATCTCATTTATTCTTTTGTTTTCTTCTGTTTTCGACCGATTTCGTCACACTCTTTACAATTCGTGTATTTTTGTCGAAAAATCTTTGTTTTCATTCATTTTAGCATAATTATGGCTGTTTCCTCATAGGTTTTGTTTAGCCTATAATATGACCTGTTGATTTCCGCTGTACAAGAACAGCCAAAAAAAAGGACGGGTTTTACCCGCCTTTTAATTGTTCCATTCAAGTATTAGGATGCTTTTTCTTCAGCTTTTTCATATATATCGATGCCTGCTTCATTTAGCATCCATTCAATATGGACACCATATCCTGAAGTAGGGTCGTTTACAAATACATGTGTCACTGCTCCAATAATCTTGCCATCCTGGATAATCGGGCTTCCGCTCATCCCCTGGACTATGCCGCCTGTTTTATCAAGCAGCTTCTGATCCGTCACTTTTATGACCATTCCTTTTGTTGCCGGAAACTTCTGCGGAATCGTACTGACAATTTCAATATCGAACAATTGTACTTCATCATTGTCGACCACAGTTAAAATTTGGGCAGCTCCCTCTTTTACCTGATGGGATAAGGCTATAGGCATCGGTTTGTCAAAAATTCCGTTCTTCATATCCCGGTTTAATTCCCCGAATATTCCGAAAGGACTGTTCCTGACAATATTCCCGATTATTTCTTTATCTGAGGAAAATCGTGCAAGTTTTTCACCGGGATTGCCATTGCTGCCTTTTTCGATTGAAGTAACAGTCGATCTGACAATTTGTCCGTCTTCAACCACAATTGGCTTCTTTGTATCCATATCGGAAATAACATGGCCGAGTGCTCCATATTTTTTTGATTCCGGGTGATAGAAAGTCATCGTCCCAATGCCTGCTGCAGAGTCACGTATATATAATCCAAGCTTATAGGTTTCTTCCCCGTTTTCTTTTAAGGGAGTCAGCTCAGTTTTCACCTTTCCGCTTTCACGGCTTACGATGATTTGGAGCGGATTGCCGCTTTTGCCTGCTTCTTGAACAAAGGGAGCAACATCTGACATCTTTTCTATTTTCTTTCCATTGATTTCTGTAATGATATCTCCAACTTTTATGCCGGCTGTTTCGCCTGGCGAAGCTTTTCCTTCAGCCGTATTAACCTGATGGTGTCCAACTACTAACACGCCTACTGTATTCAGTTTAACCCCGATCGATTGGCCTCCTGGAATTACTTTAAAATCTTTTAAGACGTTAACATCAACTTTCTTGATCGGAAACCCTGCCAGCTCGAGAAGCATTTCATTTTTTCCATTTTCATTTGCATGAACCGATATCGAATGGTTATCTTCCTTAAGTGAAACACTTTTATTATCTATGGACAGTCCAGCCGACACTGCTTCTGCCTTTGCAATGTCCAGCTGCTGCCCTTCAAAAAGAGTAATATTTGCAGGTATTTGCAAATATTCCTGAACAGGCTTGGAAAAACCTAAAGCAATTAATGAAACAAGGAGAATTCCACCAATTATTTTGCGTAAAACATCATATGTCAAATTTTTCACTCTCCTCGCTTCTAGTCCATCCACGTCAAATGGCTACATCTTTAATTTTGCCTGCATCGAAGGCATTTATAACAGCCATTCACATAAAAAAAGCTATCCTGCTTTGGATAGCTTTTCAAGGTATTAGTTCTAATAGTGCAGCTGATGGGAACAGACCTTATAATTGATCAAAATAACTTTAGCTGATTAGCCAGATGCAGCAGCTCTTTCGCATGCTCTTTTGTCAAATCAGTAATTTCCACTCCGGAAATCATACGGCCGATTTCTTTGATTTTCTCATCCTCAGTCAGCGGTTTTACTGTTGTTTTTGTCCGCCCATCCTTTGTGTTTTTAGCAATGAATAAATGAGTATCTGCCATGGCCGCAACCTGCGGAAGATGAGAGATGCACAGCACCTGTGAATCCACGGAAACGTGATGAATCTTTTCCGCGATGGCTTGCGCAACCCTGCCGCTCACGCCTGTGTCTACCTCATCGAAAATTATACTTGTGACACCCTGATGTTTTGAAAATATGCTCTTTAAAGCAAGCATGATTCGGGACAATTCCCCGCCTGATGCAATTTTAGACAGCGGCTTGAGCGGTTCTCCCGGATTGGTGGAAAGGTAGAACTCCGCCCTGTCAATTCCGTTCTTTAGGAAGACTTCGGGATCAGAAAAGAATCTGACCTCAAAAACTGTCTTTTCCATATATAGTTCCTTAAGCTCTTTATGAATTAACTTGGTAAGCTTAAGAGCAGATTTTCTGCGCAGCTTGCTCAATTCTTCTCCTTCAACCAGAAGGTCTTTTTTCAGTGCAGCAACTTCCTTTTGCAGCTTATCAATATGAGTTTCTTTATTTTGCAGGGTTTCAATTTCTTCTTCTATTTTTGCAGCGTATTCCAGCACTTCTTCAACCGTTTTTCCATATTTTCTCTTTAGCCCATTAATTTCATTCAATCTGCTTTCTATCTCATTAAGCCTTTGGGGATCATATTCCATAAAGTCCATTTCATTGCGGAGTGATCGGGCTGCATCTTCAAGCAAATAAAAACTGTTTGCCACATTTTCCGCTATTTCTTTATAGGCAGAGTCCAGTTCAGCGGCATCATTCATATAGCCCATAACCATTCCGATCCAATCAAGCCCTTTATGTTCTCCTTGAAGGGCATTATAGCCTGACTGTAGAGAATCAAAAATACGTTCATAATTGGAAAGCCTGCTCTTTTCTTCAATCAAATCTTCATCTTCGTTCAATTTCAGCTGAGCCGACTGAATTTCATCCAGCTGAAATTGAATTAGATCAAGCCGATGCGCCATTTGCTGTTCATTCTCACTTAAATTCTTAAGCTTTTTCAGAGTACTTTCATATAACCTATAGATATCGTGGTATTCAGTTAAGGCAGCGGATATTTTGGATCCTCCAAACTGATCGAGGAGAGGAAGATGAAAGGTTTCATCCATTAATTCCTGATGTTCATGCTGACCGTGTATATCAATAAGCGAACTTCCGATTTCTCTCAATACAGAAATAGTGACAAGTTTTCCGTTCACTCTGCAGACGCTTTTTCCTGTCTTTGATATATCCCTGCGGAGAACAATCATTCCATCTTCAATCTCTATCCCAAATTCAGCAGACCTTTTATAGCAAGGATGTTTAGGATCATCCAGGATAAAAAGCCCCTCAATTTCAGCCTTATCTTCACCATGGCGGACAAATTCTGCAGATCCCCTGCCTCCAGCCAGCAAGTGAATGGCATCGATAATGATGGACTTCCCTGCTCCGGTTTCACCAGTTAAAACAGTTAAGCCCTTTTCAAATGAGACAGAAAGGGCTTCGATTATGGCAAAATTTCGTATGGATATTTCGTTTAACAATCATATCACCTCATAAGAAAAGCGCAAGCGCCTTGCCCACCCCCGACACCTCGAGGGGGTAGGCGCTGGAGCTAGACAGTTATCTAACTTCAGAATTTATACTTTCTTATCTTTTAAGAAAAGCCCAGAACGCCCGGATATCGGCTTAAGACCTTGAAGCAATGGCGCTCGCAGCTAGAAAAGTTATCTACAGCATTTCAAGAAACCGATTTGAAATTGCTTCTGTATCTTCTGGGGTTTTACATATGATCAGGCATGTGTCATCCCCGCAGATTGTTCCCAGAATCTCTTCCCAGTCAAGGTTATCAATAAGTGCGCCAATAGCCATGGCATTGCCGGGAAGAGTCTTCATAACAAGGAGATGTCCTGCAGTATCCACTCTAACAAAGGCATCCATTAAATTTCTTTTAAGCTTTTGCAGCGGATTGAAACGCTGATCCGCCGGAAGACTGTATTTGTACCTGCCGTCCATTAATGGAACTTTTACCAGGTGAAGCTCTTTAATATCTCTTGAGACAGTCGCCTGGGTTACATTAAACCCGGCGTTTTTCAATTCATCCACCAGGTCATCCTGTGTTTCAATATCGTTATTTGTAATAATTTCCCGAATTTTTATATGTCTTTGCCCTTTATTCATTTCTTCACCTCTATAATCAGCCGCTTGACAGCAGACAGAAAAAAATTAATTTAAAGTGTTTTGTACTCTAATGTTAGCTGATTTTCTCAATAAAGTACAATTTTTCCCGTATATTATTTATTATAATTCGTTGAAAGTCGACAAATTCCTTTTAAAAAAAGGAACAGGCAGTAAGCCTATTCCTCTTCTTTAACCTGCTTCGTTTTCAGTTCGGCATGGGCTTCTTTTACAATCTCATCTGTCCGGGCTTTAAGAAGGTTTTCTCCTTCTTCTTTGCTGCCTGACCAATACAGATGGAGGAGAAATTCTATGTTGCCGTCTCCGCCTGTAATGGGTGAAAAGGAAACGTCCTTGACGTCATAGCCGAGGCCCAGTGCAAATTCGATAATTTTATCAATCACGGCTTCATGTATTTTAGGATCTCTGACAATCCCCTTTTTCCCAACCTGTTCCCGTCCAGCTTCAAACTGCGGTTTCACTAGGGCAACTGTGTCACTGCCAGGAACCAGCAGCGTTTTTAATACAGGCAATATAAGCTTTAGAGAGATGAACGAAACATCAATGGACGCAAAGTCAGGCATACCGGCTGAAAGGTCGGCTGGGGTTACATACCTGAAATTGGTCCTTTCCATTACAACTACCCGTTCATCCTGCCTTAATTTCCAGGCAAGCTGATTATATCCGACATCTAAAGCATAAGACATTTTGGCGCCATTCTGCAGGGCACAATCTGTGAAGCCCCCGGTTGAGGATCCGATGTCAAGGAGGATCTTGCCTTCGATTTCTAAATCAAAAACTTTTAGAGCTTTCTCAAGCTTTAATCCTCCGCGGCTGACATAAGGCATGACCTTCCCCTTTAAAGTCAGCGGAATGTCTGCACTAACCTTCTCGCCCGGCTTATCCAGCCTGCTTTCATTGCTGAACACCAGGCCGGCCATAACGGCTCTTTTCGCTTTTTCTCTTGTCTCAGCAAGACCTCTTTCAACTAATAAAACGTCTAATCGTTCTTTCTTTGTTTTCATTCTTTAAGCCCTTTTTTGTTTTTTTCTTGCCAGTTTTCCCATTTTCTCAACAGCATCTTCTGCAGTCATCCCGATTTCTTCCAATAGTTCATTTACACTGCCATGCTCAATAAATTTATCAGGTATCCCCATACGGTCGATTTCGGCATGATGGAAGCCATATTCGTGTGCATATTCAAGAATTGCACTTCCAAAGCCACCCTGCAGCACAGCTTCTTCTATAGTGAGAATAGGCATATTGGCTGCGAACAATTCATGCAGCATCTTTTCATCAAGCGGCTTAATAAACCTTGCATTAATGACTTTAATGTTGTGTCCCTCTTTCTCCAGGAGTTGAGCTGCCTTCAAAGCCATTGGAATGGTTGTCCCAAAGGTTAAAATCGCTCCGTCATTGCCATCGCGCAGAACTTCCCATGTTCCAATTGGAATTGGCTTAAGTTCTGTATCCATAGGCACTCCTATGCCATTTCCGCGCGGGAAACGCATAGCAATAGGGCCATCATTATATTCTATAGCTGTTTTTACCATATGCTGGCCTTCATTTTCATCTTTTGGCATCATCAATACCATATTCGGCAAATGCCTTAAAAACGCAATATCGAATACACCCTGATGGGTTTCACCATCTGCACCCACAAGTCCTGCCCGGTCTATTCCGATAAATACATTCAAGTTCTGGCGTGCAATATCGTGTACGACCTGGTCATAAGCACGCTGCAGGAAAGTAGAATAAATCGCAAGAAACGGCTTCATGTTTTGGGTTGCCAGCCCGGCAGCTACCGTTGCTGCGTGCTGTTCAGCAATACCAACATCGTACATCCTATCCGGAAATTCACTTGCAAAGCCTTCAAGCTTCGAGCCAACAGGCATTGCAGGAGTAATTGCAACGATTCTTTCATCTTCTCTCGCAAGCTCCCTGACGGTTTCGGAGACAAGCTTGCTCCATGCAGGCGGTGTACTTGCAGGTTTCACAAAGTCGCCTGTCTCCATTTTATAAGGGCCTGTACCATGCCATGTGCCAATCTTGTCGCTTTCGGCAGGGTGATAGCCTTTGCCTTTTTTCGTTATAACATGGAGAAGCACTGGGCCTTCTGTTTTCTTTGCATAAGCAAGGTTCTCGAATAAGGCTTCATAGTTATGCCCATCGACAGGTCCCAAATAGGTAAAACCTAATTCTTCGAAGAACATGCCTGACACAAACAGATACTTTAGGCTATCTTTCAGTCTTTCAGCAGTTGAGGCCAATTTACCGCCGACTGCCGGAACCTTTTTTAATAAATATTCAAGTTCATCTTTTACCCAATTATACTTGCCTGCGGTCCTTAACCTTCCAAGTACATTGTGAAGAGCACCTACATTAGGGGCAATTGACATTTCATTATCATTTAATATGACGATCATATCCTTTTTTTCATGACCGATATGGTTTAAGGCTTCTAAAGCCATCCCGCCTGTTAAGGCACCATCCCCAATTACGGGAATGACATAATTATTCTCTTTTTTCAAGTCTCTGGCAATAGCCATTCCCATCGCAGCTGATAAAGAAGTGGAGCTGTGCCCCGTTTCCCATACATCGTGCTCGCTTTCAATCATTTTTGGAAAACCGCAAAGACCTTTATATTGTCTTAAAGTATCGAATTGACACGCACGGCCCGTAAGAATTTTATGGACGTACGACTGATGTCCGACATCCCAGATAATTTTATCCTTCGGACTGTCAAAACATTTATGCAATGCAACAGTCAGCTCAACAACTCCAAGATTAGGGCCAATATGCCCGCCTGTGCCTGAAAGCTTTTCTATTAGGAAAGTGCGGATATCCTGACTCAAACTTTCCAATTCTTTATTCGAGAGCCCTTTTAAGAAGGAAGGGTCTTTAATTGATAACAGATCCATACTGCGGACCACTCACTTTCGTTTCTTATTCGTCCGTTTTCTTTTTACGTAATGTTAGGCAGTGTTGGTATAAGCCTCAACAAACCAAAGCCTAATTATTACAGCGTCTAGCCTGTCTAAAAGATAGTATCTTAAGATTACCTTATTACAGGAGATTTTCCAAATGCTTTTCATATTAAACAGCTTCAGAATATGCTTTCTCGATGTGTCTCTGCCGCTGGCCAATGCATGCACAGGAAAAAATGTGCAAGCTCCTCTGGCAGCAATTCCTATGATACCAAAATATACACATTGAAGACCATCATTTTATTAAACAGCAAATGCCGCTGATACAAAAGTACAGCGGCAAGACCAGCGGTTATACATATAATTAGTGGTCCCTGTTTGCAATTAGATCTGTTATTTCTTCCAGCAGCTCTGTTTGAAGGCCTGTTTCCCTCAGCTTTTCTTTTGCAGATCTGATATGGTTTTCAAGCGCCTCTTTCGCCCCATTTATTGTAAGAAGAGATGGATAGGTGCTTTTATTTTTTGATTCATCACTGCCAACAGGCTTCCCAATTATCTCCTCTGTCCCTTCAAGGTCGAGGATATCATCCCTGATTTGAAAAGCCAGTCCCAGGTGATAGGCAAAAGCAGATAGAGCCCGAAGTGTTTCCTGACTGGCATTTGCCAAAATTGCTCCTGATACAACACTGCATTCCAGCAATTTGCCGGTTTTATGCACGTGGATGTACTCAAGATCCTCTAATCCCAGCTGCTTGCCTTCTCCTTTAATGTCTGCTGCCTGGCCGCCAACCATCCCCTCAGCACCGGAAGCTTTCGACAGCTCTTTAATTAAAGACAGCTTTGTTTCGGCTGAAGCAAATTCGTCAGGTGTTTCCGTAATTGTTTGGAAGCTGTAAGTAAGCAAGGCATCGCCTGCCAGAATGGCGAATGCTTCTCCAAATACTTTATGGTTGGTCGGTTTGCCTCTTCTTAAATCGTCATTATCCATGCTTGGCAAGTCATCGTGAATGAGCGAATATGTATGGACCATCTCAATCGCCGCCGCAGTCCACAACCCTTTCGACGTATCCTCGCCAAAAGCAGCCAATGAAGCAAATAACAGCATTGGCCTGATCCGCTTTCCCCCGGCTTCAAGTGAATACAGCATCGATTCCTTGATCTCAGGAGGAGCTTTCAATTTATTTACGTAATCCTTTAAATGGATTTCCAGTTTCTGTTTATGCAGTTCAGAGAAAGAACTTAAGGATTGCTGCAAGATTATTCCTCCTCCGGAATGGCGAAGTTCGCTTTACGGCCATCCTCCGTCAGTATTTCCGTAAGCTGTGATTCCACGTTTTTAAGCTTATCATGACATAATTTTGATAGCTCCATGCCTTTTTTATAAATATTTATAGCCTCTTCAAGGGGAACATCTCCCTCTTCAAGCTTTTCTACAATAACTTCAAGTTCTTCCATCGCTTGTTCAAATGAAAGTTGTTTTTCATTCGCCATGCCATTCACTCCTCAATATCCGTTACCTTGCATTCAATGGTTCCATCAGACACCTTCAATTTTATCATATCATCCGCTTTAACTTGGGACACGGTCTTTATTAGGGTTTCCTTTTCTGTATAAGCAAGGCTATAGCCTCTATCCATAATTTTAAGAGGACTGAGCGCCTCGAGGGTTGAAATGACCCTCGCAAAGTCCTTTTCTTTTGCAGCCAGGATATTTGCCATTGTTCTGTTTAAAAGCTTATGAAGCCGATCATTTTTTTCTTTAGCCTGATCCTTTAGCTGTCCAGGATGACTCCGAACCAGCCTTTTTTGCAGGTTTTCTGCCTGCTCCAGCTTTAAATCATGCAGCCTGCTTGACCCTCGCATTAGCTGTTCGGTCACTTTATCCAGCTGTTCCATTTTTTGTTCATACAATTTTTGCGGGTACCGGAAAGCGTATGATTTCTGCACCCTTAGAAGCCTTTCATTTTGCAGTGCAACTTGTTCTTTCATCGCTCTTATCAGCCTTGATTGCCTGTTGAAAAGCCTTTCCGTCAAGTCATCAATATGCGGAACTGCCATCTCTGCAGCTCCCGTTGGGGTGGGGGCCCTTAAATCTGCAACAAAATCTGCTATTGTAAAATCCGTTTCATGGCCGACAGCTGAAATAATAGGTATTTCGGACATGAATATTGCCCTGGCTACAGCTTCTTCATTAAAGGCCCAAAGCTCTTCAATGGAGCCTCCGCCCCGGCCGATGATTAAGACATCGGCATCCCCAGAGGAATTAGCTTCAGTTATCGCTTTCACAATAGAGGGAGCTGCCTGGTTACCCTGAACAAGCGCAGGGTATATAAGTATGTTCGCAATCGGATAGCGCCTTTTGAGCGTTGTCAGAATATCTCTGATTGCAGCTCCAGTAGGGGATGTGATAACAGCAACTGTTCTTGGATAACGCGGGATATCTTTTTTATGTGCAGGCGAAAAGAATCCTTCTTTCTCAAGTTTTTCTTTAAGCTGTTCATAAGCCAGATAAAGTTCACCAATCCCGTCCGGCTGCATTTCCTGTACGTATATTTGATATTGCCCGCTGGAATCATAAACGGAAATGGCTCCGCGAACTAAAACTTTCATGCCATTCTCTGGCCTAAATTTCATGGTTCTCGCATTTCCTGCAAACATTACGGCTAAAATTCGGGCTTTCTCATCCTTTAAAGTGAAATACATATGGCCGCTTGAATGCTGTTTAAAGTTTGAGATTTCTCCCTTAACCAAAATATTTTGCAAATGAGGGTCGGCATCAAATTTTCTTTTTATGTATTTGGTCAGTGCGTTTACTGTCAGATACTGCTGTTCCTTCATAACAATCTCCTTTATGCTGAAGCTGCATTGCATCTCACCCAGAGCAATAACGCAAAAAAACTGTCCTTCCATTCAGCCCGCATGCTTATACCTGCATGACAGGTTTCCTAAATACAGGATAATGGAAATGGACAGATTTTGCATCTCTGGCGGCCATTACTTTTGGGTTTTGCTAATGGAAGACTTTGCTGCCTTTAACGTATTATGCATTAACATGGTAATTGTCATCGGTCCCACTCCGCCTGGAACAGGAGTAATAAATCCTGCTTTGTGCTTAACTGCCTCGAAATCAACATCGCCGCAAAGCTTTCCTTCCTCATTTCGATTCATGCCGACATCTATCACGATTGCGCCATTTTTAATATGGTCTTCTGTGATTAATTTCGCTTTCCCTGCTGCAGCCACCAGTATATCCGCCCGCTTTGTATATTCCTTCAGATCAGCCGTTTTCGAATGGCAGTATGTGACAGTAGCGTCTTCATTAAGGAACAGCTGCCCTGCGGGCTTCCCTACAATGTTGCTTCTGCCAATAACCACTACATGCTTTCCGGAAATGTCTGCACCAATGCTATCCAGCATTTCAATGATCCCTGCGGGAGTACAAGGGATATATGCATCCTGAGCTGTCATCATCCTGCCAATATTTATGGGATGAAACCCATCAACATCTTTGTCAGGAGATATGGTCTCGATGATGGCTTTTTCATTAATATGGCTTGGGAGCGGCAGCTGGACAAGGATTCCATGAATATCATCACTTTCGTTTAACTCTGTGATTTTTCTGATAAGCTCTTGCTCGCTGACGCTTTCGGGAAGTTCAATAAGCATAGAATTCATGCCCAGCTTATCGCAGGTTTTCTGCTTGTTTTTCACATATGTTCTGGACGCCTGATTATTCCCCGCTAAAATAACGGCCAGGCCTGGCGTGATCCCTGCCGCCTTCAGCTTTTGCACTTCTGAGCCGATATGATCCTGTTTCTTTCTTGCAATTTCTTTTCCATCTATTAATTCTGCAGCCATTTTTATCCCCCTATCAGGAACTCGGAAGCGCCTATGATAAGGACTGCCGGCTCGCTTGCATCTAGATAGTGCCAGCACATCCAGTGTGAGTCAGAATTCTAATGTTTTTTAGAGCTTTTCTTTTACCTTTGATAAAACACCATTAATAAACTTGCTTGACTGATCATCACCGTAAAGTTTGGCGATTTCTATTGCTTCATCGATCACCACATTGGCTGGCACTTCCTCCGCCAAGTACAGCAGCTCAAAAACGGATAAGCGCAGAAGATTGCGGTCTACAGTAGCAAGCCTCTCCATCGTCCATTTTTCAAGAAATCCTTTGATTTCGCCATCAATTGTTTCTTTATGCTGCAGGACACCTGAGACTAGTTTGTTCAGGTACTCATCGCTTTTTTCACCCTCTAAAACGTGATCGATGGCGGTCTCCGGTTCTGTCTGACTTACATCAATCTGAAATAAAGCCTGCAATGCTTTTTCTCTGGCTGTTCTTCTCTTCATCTTTTTAAAACTCCTTTATGGCTAACATAGTAATTTTCATTTTTGAGCATTTGCACGTCCAAAAAATGCATAAGAAGATAATAGCATAAGTAAGGAATCTTCGCACTACAACATGAGCATTATGTTTGAGCAGAGACATGATTTTAGGCATGGAAACTTATAAGATTAATTTTCCCTTTAAAAACTCCTTTATAACGTCTTAAGGAGTGAATGATGAAGAGAATGAACCATGAGAAAAGCCAAAGACGAGTTTTATGTCTTTGGCTTGATGGTGCGTTACATTTCCTGTTCGTATTCGACCTCATGCTTTTGGTTTTCAAACATGATTCCTACTACGTGAATGTTTACTTCCTGGGCGTCCAGGGCTGTCATATTCAGGAGGGCCTGACGGATGTTATCCTGAATTTTTTGGGCAACGCTTGGAATGGACACGCCGAATTTCATCAGACAATATACATCAACTTTGATTCCATCTTCTGTTAATTCGACTTTAACGCCTTTTCCATGGTTCTTTTTACCGAGCCTTTCAACCACTCCTGTAGCAAAGTTTCCGCGCATTTGCGCTACGCCTTCTACTTCTGAAGCAGCAATGCCGGCAATAACCTCAATAACTTCCGGTGCAATTTCCACCTTGCCAAGGCCAGAATTTTCAGGGCTCATTTCGAGAATATTATTTTCGCTCATTTCAGCACCTCCACAAGTCTTTAAGAATTCATTACATCGTGCAATTCAAGAAATTTCGTATTAAACTGCCCTTCCACAAATTTTTCGTGGCTTAGGAGCTTGAGGTGGAATGGGATTGTTGTATGAACCCCTTCCACTACAAATTCACTTAATGCCCTTTTCATTCGGGAAATAGCTTCTTCTCTAGTATTGCCGTAAGTGATCACTTTTGCAATCATTGAATCGTAATATGGAGGAATCATATAGCCCGGGTAGGCAGCAGAGTCCACTCTGACACCCAGCCCGCCAGGAGGAAGATACATATTGATTTTTCCTGCTGATGGCATAAAGTTCTTCTCCGGGTTTTCCGCATTAATTCTGCATTCGATCGACCAGCCGCTAAATGTAACATCGCTCTGTGTGAAATTAAGCTTTTCACCTGAAGCAACCTTAATTTGCTCCTTGATTAAATCGACCCCTGTAACCATTTCTGTAACAGGATGCTCCACCTGGATACGCGTGTTCATTTCCATGAAATAGAATTTGCGATTTTGATAATCGTATATAAATTCTATCGTGCCAGCTCCTGTATAATCAACTGCTTTTGCTGCTTTAACTGCTGCATTTCCCATTTCTTCGCGTGTTTCACCGTCAAGGGCAGGTGAAGGCGTTTCCTCCAGCAACTTTTGCAGACGCCTTTGAATGGAACAATCCCTTTCTCCGAGATGAACGGTGTTCCCGTAATTGTCTGCAAGAACCTGGATTTCAACATGGCGGAAGTCCTCTATATATTTCTCAATATAAACGCCAGGATTTCCGAACGCAGTTAATGCTTCCTGCTGAGTGATCGTAATTCCTTTAATAAGCTCTTGCTCATTGCGCGCTACACGGATTCCTTTCCCGCCTCCGCCAGCAGTCGCTTTAATAATTACCGGATATTCAATCTTTTCAGCAAGCTGAATAGCATCTTCTGCATCCTTTATGATTCCGTTGGAGCCAGGAACAATCGGTACTCCTGCTTCCTTCATGGTTTCCCTTGCAATATCCTTTGTACCCATTTTGCTGATGGCTTCTGGAGTCGGGCCGACAAAGATAATATTGCATTCTCTGCACAGTTCAGCAAAGTCCGCATTTTCAGCTAGGAATCCATAACCTGGATGGATGGCGTCACAGCCTGTAAGCTTGGCGACACTAATTATATTGGTAAAATTCAAATAGCTGTCCTTTGAAGCTGTCGGGCCAATGCAGTAAGCCTCATCGGCCAGCTGAACATGGAGTGCTTCCCTGTCAGCTTCTGAAAATACAGCTACAGATTCTATCCCCATCTCGCGGGCTGCCCTAATGATGCGGACCGCTATTTCTCCTCTGTTGGCAATCAAGAGTTTTTTGATCATCTGTAACCGCTCCTTATTCAGGCTTTACTAAAAATAGTGGCTGGCCATATTCTACTAACTGGCCGTCTTTTACAAGCACTTCTACAATTTCACCATTGACTTCTGCTTCAATTTCATTAAATAACTTCATTGCTTCTACAATGCAGACAATGGAATCTTTTGTAACCTTAGAGCCGGCTTTTACATATGCATCGGCATCAGGTGAAGATGATTGATAAAAGGTCCCTACCATTGGTGAAACAATCTTATGTAAATCTTCCGCGGCATCACCCTGTGGTGCCTGCGCCGGCGCTTCTGCTTTTGGCTCATCCACTTTTACAGCAGCTGGCTGGACTGGCTGCGGAGCAGGAGCTAACGCTTGAACAGCTGCCGGCTGAACTTGCTGAACAACGGCTGCTTCATTGCCTTTTTTCTTCATTTTAATTTTTGAACCTTCATGCTCATATACAAATTCATCAATATTTGACTGATCAACCAATTTAATCAGTTCACGGATTTCTTGTACTTTTAACATTTTGGCACCCCTTGTTTTCTCAATGCATGACAATCCATTTGATCCGTATATATACTTTTGCTGCAAAGAATTAGAACATACGGCAGGAATGTTCTGCATGATTTAATTATGACTAGATACTAATATCATACGATAAGACCTTATAAAACTTCAACATCCTATTATGTACTGGATAATAATTTCTCTATCCATCCTTTGTTTTATTTTAATATTTTTCTAATTTTTTGTGAAATGTTTCAGGGAATTTACACGAAATCCAGCCAAATTTCTTACATAGACAGGACTTTTATATTATGCACTTATATAAAAAAGTTACCAAACTGCTAAATAAAATTATAAAGGGAGCCCGCAGGAATTTTGCAGGCTCCCTCTATATCTTTTACTTTTCAACCTGGAATTCAACGGCTACTGCCTCAAGCTGCCCAATTTCGTTCCTTACTTCCTGAATGATATTATTTGCAGCGGAAGCTGAATGATCTTTTGCCTTAACCGTAATTTGAACCTTCTTGCCATCAGCACGGACAAGTACATCTTCATAATCCATCGCTCTGATTAATGTTTCAAGCATCGCTTCTTTTTGAGCGATTTCATTTAATTCATCAATTTGATCTTTTGCCTTCATTCTTTCTTCAGCCGGAAGATCTGTTTGACCTAGGACCGCTGTAAGATCCTCCTTCATGCGGCTGCGCTCATCGTCAAGCTGAAGGCGCAGAGTTTCAAACATTTCATCACTGGCAGTGTTTGTAATGATCGCCTTGCCATCTTCACTTTCAACTGATTCCATTTCTTCCTCTGCCTTTTCTTCCATTGCAGCAAGGTCACTGCCTTTTTGCTCCGGAGATGTTACATAATATACAGATAATACAACCACCAAACTCAGCATTGTTAATAGCCAGACCGTTTGTTTCTTTAAAAGCATCTATTATTCCCCCTTAGTTTTTTTAGGCATTACGGATACTCTATGACTTGGAACATCAAGCGCTCTTGTTACTGCCTCTATAATCCACTTTTTCACTTGTATATTTTCAGCCCCTTTTGCCACAACCAGCACTCCCCTTATTTCAGGTTTCTTGGTTTCTATGACAATGGGAACCTCTTTTTCTCCATTTCGGACAATCACAAGCTGTTCCTCCTGTGACTGATCCTCAACCTTCCTTTTGCCGCCTTCCCGATCTGTTTCATCGGTTTTCTGTGTTTGGGTCGTTTTGTTTTTTTCAAGGACTTTCTTCTCTGTGGCATCCACATTAACCACAACAGTGGCATCTTCTACTCCGACGATTGCATCAAGTGCCTCTTTTATTTGAGCTTCGTATGCCTTTTCATAATTGGCGATTGTGTCATTTCCTCCAGATTTCTGCTGGCCGAATACTGGCACCTCTTCCTCCTGCTTCACTTCTTCTTCTCCATTTTTAAAAACGGACAAATCCTCGGTGGAGCTGTCTTCTTGAAACAGCGTATTGCTGATCAGCATGATCGCTGCTCCAAAAAGGAGAACAAGCAGCAAATAATGGAATTTACCGGGTTTCTTATCAGACTGCCCATCTTTGGAGATCAGCTTCTTTATCCATGTGAAAGGACCTTTTTCATTATCCATCCTTATCCATATTCCCCCCTTCTACCAGAACTTCGATTGAGTTTGCGTCTACATTCCATTTTTGTGCGAGAAAAGAAGCAATTCTTACTGCGTCTTCATGTTCGGGACCGCTGGATGGAAGAGGTTTCCCGGCATTGATTTCTACTGTTTTAACCACTTCTACAGCTTCAGCTTCTGCATCTTCTGCTTTGAGTTGGATCATGACCTTTTGCAGGTTATCCGGGAAGGCTTGATCACTGCTTTCATCTACTAAAATATCAATGTTAGCAATTTCCAGACCGTACTGTTCCATCAACTCCTCTTCTGCGTCCTGTTTCATGTGGACAGCCATTTGTTCTAAAATATATGCATCACTTGAGGCTTGTATTTCTTTTTTCTTCATTTCTATTAAATTTTCCATATTTTTTTCTCCGGATGCCTCAAAAACTGGCACTGAAACAAGTGCCTCTTCAAAATCACTTGATATAATTCTTAAAATTGGTGTAAGTATAATCGCAATCAGCAGCAGCCCTGTCACCATTTTTGTGTATTTCTGAAGCTTGGAACTGGGGAGGAGCATATCTATGACAGTGGCAAGCAGAACAAATAATATGATGTTCGTTACCCATTCTTTTATGAAATCCACTTCATTCCCTCCCTACCTGACCATCATGGTCAAATTACCGGCTGCTATAATAACCGTAATACTAAGGAAAAACATCAGGGAGACGATGGCCAGAGCGGCAAAAACATAGATGATGCTTTTGCTGATTATATCCAGGCAGGATATGATCGGCCCTCCCCCCAGCGGCTGCAAAATGGCTGCCGCGAATTTATATATAAACGCAATCATTAAAATTTTGATTGCAGGAAAAGCTGCGATAATAAGGAGAATGGCGACACCTGCTATCCCAACAGTATTTTTCAATAGCACCGAAGCGCTAATTACTGTATCAGTCGCATCTGTAAACATCCTTCCAATGACCGGAATGAAATTTCCAGTAATAAATTTTGCTGTACGAATGGTAATTCCATCAGTAACCGCGGCTGAGGCTCCCTGAACTGATATAACTCCCAAAAAGACTGTCAGAAACATCCCGAGAAGCCCGATGCTCCAATTCCGGAGCAGATTCGCAAGCTGAGTTACCTTATAGTGTTCTGACAATGTGCTGACAATGCTTAACAGGGCTGATAAAAATAAAAGCGGAAGGATGACATATTGGATAAATAACCCGCTGACATTCATCAAAAATAAAATCACCGGGTGGAAAAAAGCAGCGGATACCACACCTCCCGAAGAAGCAATCAGTGCAAGCAGCAGCGGTATGAGAGCCATTATGAATGACACCATGGTTGAAATGGTTTCCTGTGTGTAAGTGATCGCAACATGAAAGCTATTCAGAGCAATAATTATTAAAACCATGAACACGATTGAATATGCCGCTTTACTGACAGTGCTTTTTTCAAATGAATTCTGCAGGGACTGGAGGAACATGCTGAATACCGTCAGCAATATCAAGGTTCCCAGCAGTTTTCCATTTACAATGAACTCATGGAACACAAACTTCATTGCGCCTGCAGCCCACTCTTTTAGTGAGAATTCCTTTTCTCCCTTTATAAATTCATAGAGGCTCCCCTTTTGGCTTTCAGGCAAAAAGCCTCCATACTCCGTTGTGATTTCTTCCCAAAATCCTTTTAATTCATTAAGATCTAACTTCTCCACCTGAGATTCTACTAAATCCTGGGGGGATATCGTTTCCTCTGCTTCGCCGGTCTTAGGTGAGGCTTGTACAATTGGTGCCAGGAAAAAGAATAGAATTAAGCTGAACCATAAAATTTTCTGCATCCTTTGCTTCATTTTTTTCACCTCTTTTAAAAGACCCTATCTAATGCCAGCAATATGTGCTTGTCCAGTCCGGCGGCCTGCATATTCAGCAGGCCGGCGCAAGCTAGCTCGGAATCATGCGAATGATGGTTTCGATTAATACAGTAAGAATCGGGATAGCCATCGCGAGGATAAGTATCTTCCCGCCCATCTCAATTTTTGCTGCAATGGCCCCCTGTCCTGCATCTTTCGTGATCTGGGCTGCAAATTCAGCAATATAAGCTATTCCGATTATTTTTAAAATGGTTTCAACATATACGATATTCACCTTTGCATTGACGGCAATCTTTTCAATCATATGGATTATTGCATAAATTTGGTCGACCAGAAAAAGAAAGATGGCACAGCCGACAAAAACAATCAGCAAAAAAGCAAAATTGGGTTTTTGCTCCTTAACAATCAGCGCCAGGAAAGTGGCTACAAGCGAAAATCCGACTATCTGAAGAATTTCAATGGCTGAGCCCCCCTTTTATCCCTGAAACAAAAAAACAGATTTTATTTTTTGGAATAGATTATCCACAATGGAAGCAACCATGAACAAGATATATATAAATCCGAAAAGCGTCACCCATTGTGCGTATTCCTTTTTGCCCACCTGATCAAGAATTGTATGCAAAAAGGCTACAACAATTCCGACACCTGCAATCTTAAATATGATATCTACCTCTAGGCCCATCTTTTCTCCCCCTAAGCTCTGATCAGCGTCCGGCAATTCAGGCTGCCGGCGTTTCCTACATTAGTAAAATGATTAAGAGCAATCCGGATAAAAACCCCAAACTCTTGACCATTCTCTCGTATTTCACTTGTCTGTCATGTGCATCTGCTTCTTCACGTTCCAGGTGGGAAAGGGTCAGCATGATCTGCTTTTGCTGGGAAAGACGGTCATGTCTTCCAAGTGTTTCGCCAAATTGCTTCATGATCTCGAATTCCCCTTGTTTAAAAGCCGTCATTTTCCATATTTCCTTCAAACTTTCTTCCCAGGCGTCCTTAACGGTCGTCTCGGAATCAGTCAATTTCTTTGCAAAGGATTCAAAGAACCAGGATAACGGCTTGGAAAGCTGGGCAGAAAGTCTTCTGGCTGCTTCATGAAGAGGCGTATGGCCATACATAATTTCAGCCTCCAGCGACTGCAGGGCCGATTTAAGCTGGCGAAGCTGGCGCGGCCTTTCGGTCAGATGCCTCGAAGCTTCAAATCCTGCCCACGTTGTAGCAATGATGATCAAAACAGCTCCAATAACCTTCATCATTTACATCACGCCCGCTTTATACGGGTATCCCGCACCGTCTGAGTTTCTAATGCACACAATGCTGCCTGGCCCTTCTTTCCTGCTCAGTTCAATAAATCGCTGAAAAATGCCCATTTCCAGTATGGCTTGTAAAGTGGGGCGCTTCTTAATTTCTTCCAGAGAATTTCCATGTGTAGTCATAATCAGCTTTATTCCGGCATTTACAGCCTCCATTATGGCCTCTGCATCTTCATGCCTGCCAATTTCATCAACAACCAGAACCTCGGGGCTCATGGAACGAATCATCATCATCATGCCTTCAGCTTTTGGACAGGCATCCAGGACATCAATTCTATTCCCAAATGTCATTTGCGGGATTCCGTTCACACATCCTGCTATTTCGGAGCGTTCATCCACAATCCCGACCTTGCTGGCAGGAAAGTCACGATTGGGATCACCAGATGAAATGATTCTTGCAATGTCTCGCAGCAAGGTGGTTTTACCAGTCTGCGGCGGACCAATAATCATGGTATGCAGCCACCCATCCCTGTAAATTCTGGGAATCAAATTCTGGGCAATGCCGATTTTCTCCCTGGCAATTCTAATGTTAAAAGAGGAAATATCCCTGATTGCCTTAACCTTTCCTTGTTCAAGAATGACCTTTCCAGCAAGTCCCACCCTATGGCCGCCTTCAATCGTGATATATCCTCTTTTCAGTTCTTCCTCCAGTGTGTAAATAGAAAAATGGCTTATTTTATTCAGCAAATGCATGGCATCCTCTGACTCAACTATATAAGGGAGATAATGCGGTACTCCCCTTGCTGTCAGCTCAATGGGCCTGGAAATGCGGACCCTGATTTCCTCCAGATCCTTTAAGATTTGCGGAGGGATTCTCTGTATTTGTTCGGCAATTTTTTTCGGCAAAAAGGCTATAATCGTTTCCATGTCTGCTCCTCCATTCATAATCTGATTTCGGACTAGCTTCTCATTATTTAAAATGTATGCCTGAGGCAAAACAATATGACTTAGATTTGCAAGCTTCACATTTATTTAGGACAAGCTTTTCGCTGAGTAAAAAAAATCTTTTCTCCAAAAAATAATCCAATAAGAACGTTGATAAAGGCTGGTGTCAATTTATGAAAGCTAAATGCATTTACATTATGGTTATTTTTCATATTTTAGTCCTTGGCTTCTTCCCTGCAGAAGGAATGGCTCATCAGGGAAATACTAAAGGACCGCAAAATGTCATTCTGATGATTGGGGATGGAATGGGAATAGGCCAGATTGAGATTGCAAGAAAACTGGAATATGGAAAGGATGGGCGGCTGTTCCTGGAATCTCTCCCTCACACGGCATTGGTGCATACCGAATCTGCCAATAATTTTGTTACAGACTCAGCTGCCGGTGGCACTGCACTTGCAATTGGAATAAAAACGAATAATGAGATGATCGGAGTCACTCCTGATGGGAAGGAAACAGACAGCATTCTTGATTTATTCAAGAAAAACGGAAAAAAGGCGGGGGTTATCTCTACCAATACAGTTACAGATGCAACACCTGCCGCCTTTACAGCAAGTGTTTCAAACAGATGGTCTGGACAGGAGGAAATTGCACGCCAGCAGCTGAATAATGAGGTGGACGTGTTAATGGGAGGCGGGAGAGCCTATTTCAGCCCGGAAAAGCAAGGCGGGAAGGATTTAATTAAGGAGGCCAGGATGAAAGGGTATGACTATGCAAGCAATCGGGATGAAATGCAGAAAGCAAAAGGGGAAAAGCTTCTCGGATTGTTCAATAATGGATATATGAACTTTAAACTGGACCGTCCTCTAAAAAACAGCAAAGAACCAAGCTTAAAAGAAATGACTGAAAAAGCGATCAGTGTACTCTCAAAAGGAAAACAGGGATTTTTTCTTATGGCTGAAGGCGCAAGGATTGACCATGCTTCACACGCAGGCGATATTACAAGCATCTGGAAAGAAACCATTGAATTTGATGAAGCTGTCAAATATGCGGTTGAATGGGCAAAAAAGGACAAAGAGACACTGGTTTTGGTTGCCGCTGATCATGAAACTATGGGTATATCAGCATCAGAGCCGCTGGATATACAGCAGTTAAAAGAAATCAAGGCGACCCCGCAGTATATGGTCAGCCAATTTGCTAGAGATGAAAATAGGGACACTTATCGGTCAGAAAGCGTGAAGGATGTTTTAAAAAAGTATGCAAACATTGATTTAACCGAGCAGGAAATTGAAGAATTTAATGGCAAGCTGATGAAAACAGACAGCCAGGTTTATCCTCAATATTTAGCAGCATGGGAAATAGGCAGCCTGATTGCAGAAAAATATCATGGAGGAATTTTAACGAATAAAGTAAGATCTCTCAGCTCAACCGGCGGACATACAGGCAATATGATTCCTTTATTTGCATATGGCATTGGGAGCGAAACTTTTACAGGAGTGATGGAGAATACAGATATACCAAAGAGAATTGCGCGGCTGATGAATTACAGCTGGGATTAATAATGTACGCATTTTCTCTCTTTCTCCCGCGTAATTCTAGAAAGATACCTCAATGAAAGCGGGGAATGAAATCCATGTATTATTACCAGCCCTTTGTCCGCAATTCTGTGCAAACAGGAAGCCATTCCAGATCAAAGCCAAATATTTTAAAGGTTTCAGGTGAGGGGAAGCTAGCTGTACAGCCTGACCAGGCTAACATAAAGCTGGGAGTTTTAACAGAAGACCAGGAGCTTCAGAAAGCACAGGAACAGAATGCAGATGCCATTTCAAGTGTCAAAAAGGCTCTTAATGCTATTGGAATAACAGATAAGCAGATTCAAACGTCCGATTTCACCATTTTTCCGCAGTATGATTTTGTGGATGGCAAGCAAATTTTCCGCGGGTACAGGGTTGAGCATATACTAGGCATTACTGTCGATGAGATAGAAAATACGGGACTTGTTGTGGATACAGCAGTGGATAACGGTGCAAACACTGTCAGAGGAATTCATTTTGAAGCTGAAAACCAGTCGGAATTGTACCAGCAGGCATTAAGTCTGGCCGTTATGGATGCTTACAAAAAGGCAGAAACAATTGCCTCTGCACTAAGAGTACAATTAATCAGCACCCCGGTATCGGTTGCGGAAGGAACTTTAGGCATAGAGCAGCCTGTTTCGTTTCAATCCTCCACTTTTGTTAAAAGTGCCGTCAGCACGCCTATCCAGCCCGGAACTATAGACATAGAAAGCCAAATCACGGCAGAGTTCACATATTATAGCTAGAAGATCTTCGTATTATAATCATGAGGAAAAAGCTAATACTAATAATGTTTCACTGAGTAACTTCCCAGAGAAATGAGGTTTTAGGATGAATGAGAACTTAGGTGAATTTTTAAAATACCAGAAAAAAGGCGACAGGGCTTATCTTGGCGGAACACGCGATAACAGAAATGCTACTGCATCTGACCCTGATTATAATAATCGCAATGATACTGACATATCCCCCGGAGCTGAAGGCAGGAAATATAAAGGATAAAAAAAAATCCCGAGAGATCGGGATTTTTTTATCAAATTATGCACGTGACACGTATGAACCATCAGTTGTATTGATAATCAGCTTATCTCCTTCATTAACAAAGAAAGGAACTTGTACAGTCAGGCCTGTTTCAAGTGTAGCAGGTTTCGTTCCGCCGGAAGCAGTATCCCCTTTAATGCCTGGTTCTGTTTCAGTCACTGTAAGCTCAACAGAGTTAGGAAGCTCGATTCCAAGAGACTCTCCCTGGTAAAGCATAATAGCAACTTCCATGTTTTCTTTTAAAAACTTTAATTCATACTCAATTGTTGATGCAGGCAGCTCGATTTGCTCATAAGACTCATTGTCCATGAAAACATGCTGATCGCCATTTGCATAAAGGTATTGCATTTTGCGGTTATCGATTTGTGCCTTCCCTACTTTTTCACCTGCACGAAAGGTTTTTTCCTGAATAGCACCTGTGCGAAGGTTACGCAATTTGGAACGTACAAATGCCGCTCCTTTTCCCGGTTTAACGTGCTGGAAATCCATTACACGCCAAATGCCGTTATCAACTTCAATCGTCAATCCCGTACGAAAATCGTTTACAGAAATCATGAGTTTGTCCTCCTAATGTGTACAATTAAAGAATAATCAATTCTTTAGTAGAATGAGTAAGCGTTTCATTGTGATCCTTTGTAATGACTGTATCATCCTCAATGCGGACACCGCCGAGGCCCGGTATGTAAATGCCCGGCTCCACCGTTACAACCATTCCAGGTTCAAGTATAACATCAGACTTAAATGACAATGCAGGCCCTTCATGCACTTCAAGCCCGATGCCATGTCCGGTAGAATGGCCAAAATATTCGCCATAGCCTTTACCAGAAATATAATCACGGGTTAAGGCATCTGCTTCTTTTCCGCTCATTCCCGGTTTGATGCCTTCCATCCCCCGCTCCTGAGCTTCTTGCACAATTGTATAGATTTCTTTCAGCTTATCTTCAGGTTCTCCAACAGCAACCGTACGGGTAATATCTGAAACATAGCCCTTATAATAAGCGCCGAAGTCCAGTGTGACAAAATCACCTTTTTCAATAACTTTATCACTGGCTACTCCATGCGGAAGAGCAGAACGGTATCCGGATGCTACGATAATATCAAACGATGATGAAACTGCACCCGCTTTTCTCATAAAGAATTCTAATTCATTGGAAACTTCCAATTCAGTAATTCCTGGCCGAATGACATCAAGAATATGTTTAAACGCAGCATCTGCAATGTCAGCTGCCACTTTTATTATCTTAATCTCTGAATCGGTCTTTATCAAGCGTAACTTTTCAATTGTGTCAGAAACAGGGACAAGCTCAGAGTTAACAGCTTTTCCATAGGCTTTATAGGATGAAAAAGTTAGATGATTCTCTTCAAAGCCAAGCTTTTTGATCCCAAGCTGTTCAGCCTGTTTGGCAACTTCTTCTGGAATTGCACCAGTATGCTTCAAAATTTCATACCCTTCACACTGTTTAGCTGCCTGTTCTGTGTAGCGGAAATCGGTTATGAAGAGTGCTTTATCCGCACTGATTAATACCACGCCGGATGAACCGGTAAAACCAGTCATATAACGGCGGTTGAAACTGCTGGTAATCAGCATTCCATCTATCCCATACTCTGTAAAGCGTGCGCGTAATTTTTGTATTTTTTCCATCTTATCCTCTCCCCTTTTGAAAATCCATTAATGCATGAAAAGCCAGTTCATACCCTTTAAAGCCCAGACCAACTATTTGGCCCATTGCAGCAGGTGCAATAACAGAAGTATGCCTGAATTCTTCCCTGGCATGAACATTTGAAATATGTACTTCGATCAAAGGAACCTGGATTCCTGCAACAGCATCCCTGATCGCATAACTATAATGGGTAAATGCGCCGGGATTGAAAATAATACCCTGTGTGCCATCTTCATTGGCGAGGTGAAGCTTGTCAATGAGTTCCCCTTCATGATTTGACTGAAAACAGGTCACTTCTGTCTCAAATGAAGCACCCAATGCTTTCATATTTTGCTCCAGCTGATCAAGCGTTTCTTTTCCATAAACACCTGGTTCCCTTTTGCCGAGCAGGTTTAAATTCGGCCCATTTAACAGGAGTATTTTCCCCATGTTCAACCCCCTTTTACATAGTTGCTGACGGGCCTCTCTTTCTATTCAAGTCTTATCCTGACAGCATCGAAAAAGAATGCCCATTAAGAACATTCTATCATAAAGCTAAATTTCATACAGTTCTGATGTATAGCGCTTTTCGCAAAATTCTTCATTACTTAACAGCAATCATGCACAAAGATTTAACATTCGCCATTATGCTTTGTTCATCAAGTTAAATCCGGATCTGTCCGGGCCTTTTTTTCATCTTCAGTCTTGCCTCGTATTTCTTGAGCTTCATATGAAATGGAATACCCTACAAATACGCCAAATAATATATAGAAACAGATCGATGTGATAATTGTATTCCGCTCAAGATCCCAAAACGGGCTGATTCCAGGGAAGATTGGGTTGAGTATAAAAAATACAAGTAAAAAAAGGGCAACTCCATAGCCAGCCCCCACGAAAATACTTTGAAATTTCCGCAGCGCTGCATAATAAATTAAGGCCGCCACAATTGATATTGCCCCAATAAGGAGAATTGAGATCAGAGTTCCCAGCCAGCCCTCTTTCCAGGCCCCAATCGTCCAGGGTTCGAGAATGACATTAGGGCGAATTTCGGTAAAATTAAACACGTAAGCCAGATAGGCCAGGCCGCTCCAAAGAATGCCTCCAACCAGTCCGGTAATGACCACCATTGCCATAAAAGACATTGGTTTTTCCCTTTGATCCTGTTCCAAGCGCTCTTTTTCTTCTGCCACTTTGCGCCACCTCCTTTTCCTATTATGTCCACACGCATTTATTCCATTGCATCAGATTTAAAATAAATGCAGATTGGATTAATCCATCCGGCAAAGATCGTTCATATTTTTTATATATTTTCCTGTTGTATAGAGGTTTTATGAGATTTTAGGTCGAATAAAATAATAATGATACAGTCCTTTGATTTTGTGCTTATTTGAGGTAAAGTGAGTTCCGGGACTGGTGTGCACAGCATAAATTTAAGTATAAGCAACATGCGGGATACTCTTTGGTAAATATGCAGCTATTCCTGATACTTATTAAAAGTTAATAATCTGCTGTTTAAATTGTAAAGAAATAGGAAAAGAAAAATATGAAGACAACTTTCATTAATTATTTCGATAAACTTTAGCTTATATAGTTTAAAAGCTTATAAAATTGCTCATCATGCTTTTAGGGAGGTGGCTTTCTTGAAAAAACCATTTGCATTTTATATTGTCTCCGGGCTCATTATGCTAGCTGTCATCGGAGTTGCCGTCAGCCTGATCTCAAATCCTGCCGGTTTTTTGCAGAGAATAGCTGTCATTGTCATCATTGGTGCTGTTGTATACTTTCTTTTTCAGCGCTTTAACAGATCTAGTCCCTCAAAGCGGGAGCAGCGAGCTTTTATAAAGGCAGCCAAAAAATCAAAAAGGCGCTTTAACAATAAAGAAACGGGCTCAACCAATGGAAGAAAGGCTTCTGTAGGTTCCCTTACTTCAATTAAAAAGTCTAAGAAAAAATCTTCACCACACTTGACAGTCATAGAAGGCAAAAAAGGCAAAAAGAAAAATCGAGCCTCCCTTTAATTCGGGCTCGATTTTTTATTTTTATATGATAAGTCCTGAATTCTGGGGGAACCTTCCAGATCGAGCTCATGGCTTTTCTAATTAATAGCTCCATGATGAAAAAAATTGCTCCGCACATTGCCTGCCGTGCTCCAGAAGGTCTTTTTTCTTCTGCTCGGTTATATCAAATTCCGCAGTCAGTACGCCATCCGTTGGAATGAAAATAATATTTTGTGCATGTTTTCTCGAGATGTATCTTGCATCATGCGCGTCCTTCATCGTTTCAAAAAGCGCCGCATACATTTGTATGGCGTTGTCGATTTTTTTCGGCGGCCGTTCGCTTAGATTATGGCTTAACTTTATCCCGAGCACAGGCCTTGTCTTTTTCACATTTTCCTTATCAAATAGCCACATGGGAAAATTGCTTAGTACCCCTCCATCCACGATGACATTTGTGCTGCTGTAGCCATTCAGCTTGACCGGCTCAAAAAAATACGGGAGGCTGCAGCTCATCCTGATAGCTTTTGCTACCGGAAATGAAGCTGAATCAATGCCATAATGCACAAGGTCATCAGGCAATACAACCAGCCTTCCATTTGTCAGGTCGGACGCTATGACTCTCAGCGATTGCGGCGGCAAATCAGAAAATGTTCTAATCCCCCTGTCAGCCAGCTTCTGAGCCATCCAGCTTTCCAGCTCCGACCCTTTATATAATCCCAGACGCCAATACAGATTAAGCCATTTTCCGACTGCAAAGGGGATGAATGTTTTTCTTTCATCAAGAAGCTTTTTGACTTCAAATTCATCGACGAGCTGATATATTTCCTCACTTGTATAATTGGCTGCAATTAAAGCAGCCACAATGGACCCTGCACTTGTTCCAGCAACCCGTTTGAATCGAAATCCCCTTTTATGGACTGCTTCATATGCCCCGATTAAGGCAAATCCTTTGATGCCTCCTCCTGAAAAAACACCATCTATATACATGAAAGCCACTCCTGTCGATGTACTTGCTCATAGAGGAACTCTTACTTATACATCTTTAATCAGGAGTTTTTTAAAATAGTACGGCTGACAAGCAGAATTTCATAATTAGGTAAAATATTGCACTTCTGCTTCTGGAAAATAAGAGTGAATATACCCCCTAATTGTATTTTCCAGATCCTTTGCATCATCAGTCGGATACACATACTTGCCTATTCCATATCTTCCCCACTTATATTTGCGTTTTTCTTCATCCATTTCCAGCTTTGTTTTCGGGTAGCGTTTTTCAATTACCTTTTTGGCCGGCTTTGTAAATCTGTGCTGGATTAACTCGAAAGTTAATCCTTCCAGATTGATGCCTTCGAGTGATTTGCTTAACCTTTGAAAAAGTTCATGGTACCCTTCACGCCAATCATCATGCATGTAAATAGGCGCCACGATAAAGCCAAGCGGGTAGCCGGCATTGGCTACTTTACGGGCAGCTTCAAGCCGATCGTCGAATGAGGAAGTGCCAGGCTCAAAGTTTTTTATTACATAGCGTGAATTAACACTAAATCGGAATCGGGTTTTCCCATTATGTTTAGCATCAAGCAAATGGTCGACATGATGATACTTGGTGACAAACCGAAGCTGGCCATATTCCGTCTGGCCAATAAATTCAATTGTTTTTTTCAGGGAATGGGTCAAATGATCAATCCCTACGATATCGGAAGTACATGCAGCTTCAAATCGCGTAAGCTCCGGCTTTCTCTCTTCCATATATTTAGAGGCCTGCTCAAAGATTTCTTCAAGGTTTACATACGTGCGAATATATGGCTTGCTTCCAAGTGTAGTTTGCAGATAGCAATAATGACAGTGGCCCATGCAGCCTGTAGCAAGGGGAATGGCGTATTCTGCCGAAGGCTTGGATGTATCAAATTTCAGAGTCCGTCTAATGCCTACCACCAAAGTGGATTTCGCATTTCGGTATTTTTGCAATTCGTTATCACCTGGAATATTTCTGACCTGGTTATGTGATGTTGTTTCCCTAATTTCTAAGTTCATTTTTTCAAATTTTTCCTTTAGCTCTCTTCCCAGGGGATATTCAAGAGCTTGAGGTTCTATATAAACTAACTGAGGGATAAATGGCTTCATAGGCATACCTCACTTTATCAATTTGTCCTGCCAGCGAAAAATATCCGCTAAACCCTATGACTGTAGTATGAACCAAATGATCCACCAGCAAAAAAAGAAGATGGAACAATTATTTCCATCTTCTTTGGTCTTTTAAATTATTTTTATAAGCCGCATTTCAGCTGTGCATTACAGTTAGTGCAAGTATTGCAGCCGCCAATTTCTTTGACTTTTCCTTTACGGCATACTGGGCATGTATTGCCGACTTCCGAACCGATTGTTACATCGGTTGAACGCAGGTCGCTGATTGTATCAACCAGAACTACATGCTGCTTTGATTTTTCTTTTTTGACTGTATCTGTACCTTCAAAGCTGTTCTCTTCAGCTTTCAGCGTTAATACTTGAGAATCGCGTGATCCGTCTACATAGACTGTGCCGCCCTTTGCACCGCCGCGGTATAGGCGTTCATACACTTTCTCAACCTGTTCAACACTGTAGCCCTTCGGTGCGTTTACTGTTTTACTGATCGAGCTGTCGATCCAGCGCTGTATCACACATTGAACATCTGCGTGAGCTTCTGGAGCCAGATCCATCGCTGCCACAAACCATTCAGGCAGATTATTCGGATCTGCATCCGGATTGCGGTCTAAATATTCCTGAACAATATCTGCCTTCACTTCAATGAACTTGCCTAAGCGGCCGCTTCTGAAGTATGAGAAGGAGAAATATGGTTCAAGACCTGTAGATACTCCAACCATGGTACCTGTGGATCCAGTAGGAGCAACAGTCAGCAGATGTGAATTACGGATTCCGCTTTCTAAAATGGATTCACGGATATCCTCTGGCATTTTCTGCATGAAGCCTGTTTCTGTAAAAGCTTTGCGCAGGCGATTTGTTTCTTCAGGATTATCACCTGTTAAGAATGGGAAGCTCCCTTTTTCCTTCGCAAGCTCTACAGAAGCTTTGTAAGCTGTTGTTGCAATGGTTTCGAAGACTTTGTCAATCAGCACATTGCCTTCTTCAGAACCATATTCTGTTTCACAATAGATCAGCAGATCATGAAGCCCCATAACACCAAGACCAACACGGCGCTCGCCTAATGCCTGCTTTTTGTTTTCTTCAAGGAAGTATGGAGTAGCATCTATTACATTGTCCTGCATACGTACTCCTACTTCAACAGTACGCTTCAGCTTTTCAAAGTTAACGGTCTTATTTTCCTTATCTGCCATTTCTGCAAGGTTCACTGCTGCAAGGTTGCAGACAGAATATGGTGCGAGTGGCTGTTCGCCACATGGATTTGTTGCTACAACCCTTTGTCCGTAAGCCTGTGCATTGGTCATGTCGTTGGCATTATCAATAAAGAAAATACCTGGCTCTGCTGAGTATGTTGCACAGATATTAATCAGGTTCCAAAGTTCTTTCGCTTTGATTTTGCGGTGAACACGGACTTTATAGCCAAGTTTTCCCCATTCTCTGACGTCACCGACTTTATGCCATTCTTCGTTGTAGGTTTTCATGGTATCAGCATCATATGATTCAACATCTGGGAAGCGAAGCTCATATTCTGCATCATTTTCAACTGCATCCATAAATTCTTTTGTCAGGCAGACTGAAATGTTTGCCCCAGTAAGGAATTCAGAATTATGAACACTGTAAGTACCGCCAGTCTCCAGTTTTTCTTCAGCATCCTTTATGATTTTATCACTGAACCCGCCATAGCCAGGAATGCTCTTGTAATTAATAATACCCTGGTACATGGCAATTTCCTGTTCAGTAAATGGAGTGAATTTTAATTTTTCTTTAGCATATTTTTTTATTGTTTCATCATTTGTATTTTCAAGAAGGAATCGTAGGATTCTTGGGTTTTGCATTTTCGAGATGATGAATTCGATAATGTCCGGATGCCAGTCCGCCAGCATAATCATCTGAGCACCTCTGCGGGAACCTCCCTGCTCCACAAGGTGTGTAAGCTTCGCAATATCATCAAGCCAGGATACGGAACCCGATGACTTGCCGTTTACTCCTTTAGCCAGTGTGTTGCGCGGTCTTAGGGTCGAACCGTTTGTCCCAACTCCTCCGCCTCGGCTCATGATTTCCATTACCTGCTTGCGGTGTTCGGAAATTCCTTCACGGGAGTCCTGTACGAATGGCATTACGTAGCAGTTGAAATACGTAACATCTGTGTCGGCACCCGCTCCATACAATACGCGGCCAGCCGGAATGAAATTCAAGTTTTTCAATTCCTGATAGAATTTTTCAAACCATTCTTTTTTCTTTTCTTCGGTTTTCTCAACAGATGCCAGGCCTGTTGCGTTACGCTTGGCGATTTGCTCATAGAAGATTTCAAGGGGCTTCTCGATTACATCAAGAGGCTTTGTAATAATGCCTGTTCTCGATTCTTCCGGATCATCCAGCACTCCTCTGTAATCTTCCTCTACTAAAACTTTGGCTGTCTTGTTTTCCCAATCGATATCCTGGATAAAGCCCAGGCCCCGTGCAGGAAATTTCGGATCCTCTTTGATGGTGAGGACAACGAAGTCACCATTTGTGAGTGTTACTTTTTCGGTGTCTTTGAAAGTGTAGCGATCAAGCATAACTAAGCGGGAAACACCTTTGTGGGTCATTTTCATATCTGGGGTTACAGGATGAACCTGAGGAAAGAGACGGATGTCCTTGTTTAAACGATCAATGTTCAATTTCATTTTTTGTCCTAGAGCAACAGACATTGTTACAACTCCTTCTAAATTCAATTATCAATTAATGTGTAAGCATTTGGGCAGATAGAGTAAATCTATCTGTTTTAAAAGAGTACCCTAAAGTTACCATACCTCAAACCCCAAAATCAATATATAGTGTCCTAAATATTTTCGACACCACTACATATTGTGTCAGGTTCAGCTAAATGTGATTTTGTCAAACTTAAAATATACTAGAATTTAAAGAAAAACAGAGTTAATAGCCGATTTCCGACAATTAACGATAAATTTTAACATATTTTGAAGCTTGCACTTTTACAGGGTAACAATTGGAAAATTATTCATTAAAAAAAGAGAAAAAGCGACTCAGCCGCTTTTATCTCTTATAGTTCCAGTCATCACTTTCATATCGCTCTTTTGCGATTTTTTGTACATATGCCATTTCTTCATCTGTAAGCTTGTAAGGTTCAAGCTCAATATTTAAGCCTTCTTCAAATCCCTTTTTGAAAGCTGTTTTTGCTTGATCCAGGGTAATTTTTTCAGTTGTCAGCTCATTTATGGCAACAGCTTTATTTTTAAAAGCTTTTTGCATTCTCTCTTTGACTCTGTCATTCGGATACTTGAACAAGCTGAACAGCTTGTCTTCATCCAAATCAAGCAAAATGGAACCATGCTGAAGGATTACGCCTTTTTGCCTTGTTTGTGCACTCCCCGCCACTTTACGGCCTTCTACAACAAGTTCATACCAGCTGGGGGCATCAAAACAAACAGCAGATCTTGGATTTTTCAGAGAGTCCCTTTCTTCAGCTGTCTTTGGGACTGCGAAATAAGCTTCCATACCAAGTCCGTGAAAACCTTTTAAAATCCCTTCAGAAATGACTCTGTACGCTTCTGTAACTGTATTCGGCATTTCGGGGTGGGCTTCAGGAACGATCACACTGTATGTGAGTTCATGTTCATGAAGCACTCCTCTTCCGCCTGTAGGCCTGCGGACAAATCCCAATCCATGCTGCTTTACAGCTTCCATATCTATTTCTTTTTCAACCTTTTGGAAATAACCGATTGAAAGAGTGGCTGGATTCCAGCCGTAAAAACGGATGACTGGTGGCATTTTGCCCTCACTGTTCCAGTCAAGCAATGCTTCATCCAAAGCCATATTAAAAGAAGGTGACCCCTCCCCTGAATCGATAAATCGCCAAACTTCTTTAGTCATATGTAGCCCTCATTTTCAGATTCTTTAACTAGTCATTTGCGGTTAATAGTCTACCAAAATTCCAGTGAAATTTAAAGCAAGTTGAATTTCCATAACAAATTTAACAGATTTCCTTTACTCCTATTAGGAAAGGCTTATATAATATTAGTTGGCTTACCTATGTGTGAAAGGAGAAAGACATATTGGAAACACTTTATTTCATTCTAATCATTTTGGGTGCAATCATTACCTATTCCGTGATAACCTGGTTTTATCAGCGCCGAATTGTTAAAACGCTTACGGAAGACCAGTTTAGGGAAGGCTACAGAAAAGCCCAATTAATTGATGTACGTGAACCAAATGAATTTGAAAACGGCCATATTTTAGGTGCCCGCAATATACCGCTTTCACAAATGAAAATGCGCATGAAAGAATTGCGTCCGGACAAGCCAGTCTACTTATATTGCCAAAGCGGCATGAGAAGTGCAAGAGCTGCCCAGTTTTTGCATCGTAAAGGCTACAAAGACCTTTCACACCTGCAGGGCGGATTTAAAAAATGGACAGGAAAAGTGAAAGCGAAAAAATAATAGCAATATTTGAAAAGACCCCGTTATCTTAACGGGGTCTCTTGATTGGGAGAGCCCCTCTGCCGGTTCAATTATAAGTCATTCCTCAAATCCGCTGTTGTTTTCCTCATTTTCCTTGATTCTTTCCCTGGTTTTCGATTCTTTTCCCCGGAATCGCTGAATTATTCCCAAACTCCCCTATTCCCTTCCCAGAGTTCACAATTAGTTTATTTGCCGCAAAAAAAGAGTGTCCTTTTTAGGACACACTTTTTTTGCATTTTATTGCTTTTGATAACGAAGAACCGGCTTTCTCGCAGCCATTGTTTCATCCAGACGTCCAATTACTGTTGTGTGAGGTGCTTCCTGGACAATCTCAGGGTTTTCCTCAGCTTCTTTAGCTATTTGAATCATGGCGTCGACAAAAGCGTCCAGCGTTTCTTTTGATTCTGTTTCTGTCGGCTCAATCATAATGCACTCTTCCACGTTAAGCGGGAAGTAGATGGTTGGCGGATGGTAGCCAAAGTCAAGAAGGCGCTTGGCAATATCCAAAGTACGTACGCCAAGCTTCTTTTGGCGCTTTCCGCTTAAAACGAATTCATGCTTGCAATGTCTGTCAAATGGCAGGTCAAAGAATGGCTCAAGCCTTCTCATCATATAGTTTGCGTTTAGTACCGCATTTTCCGTAACAGCCTTCAGTCCATCCGGCCCCATAGTACGGATATAAGTATAAGCCCGGACATTGATTCCGAAGTTTCCGTAATATGGCTTTACACGGCCGATTGATTGCGGGCGGTCATAATCAAATTCATATTGGTCACCTTTCTTAACCAAAACAGGCTTCGGAAGGAAAGGAATCAGATCCGCTTTTACGCCGACTGGGCCTGATCCTGGTCCGCCGCCGCCATGCGGTCCTGTAAAGGTTTTATGAAGATTAAGGTGAACCACGTCAAATCCCATATCTCCAGGGCGTGCTTTTGAAAGTACAGCATTCAGGTTAGCTCCATCATAGTATAGCTTCCCGCCGGCACCGTGAACAATCTCAGCCATTTCAAGAATGTTTTCTTCAAACAAACCTAAAGTATTCGGGTTAGTCAGCATAAGGGCAGCAGTATCCTCGCCAACCACTCTTCTTAAGTCCTCTAAATCCACTAATCCATTTTCATCCGATTTAACAGTTACTGTTTCAAAGCCTGCGACTGTCGCAGATGCAGGATTTGTTCCGTGGGCAGAGTCAGGAACGACTACTTTAGTGCGTTTTGTATCGCCATTCGCTTCATGATAAGCACGGATCATCATTAATCCAGTCCATTCTCCATGTGCTCCTGCAGCTGGCTGAAGCGTCACTTCATCCATTCCCGTAATTTCAATCAGATGCTCCTGCAGATCATACATCAGTTCCAGGGCACCTTGAACAGAGCTTTCATCCTGCAGCGGGTGCAAGTGGGCAAAACCATTGAAGCGCGCTACATTCTCATTGATTTTAGGGTTGTATTTCATTGTGCAGGACCCCAGTGGATAAAACCCTGAATCAACGCCATGATTGCGTTTAGAAAGTGCAGTATAATGACGCATGATATCAAGTTCGGACACTTCCGGCAGCTCAGGCTCTTCCTCTCGCAGGTAGCCTTCAGGAAGAAGCTCTCCCAGGTCAATTTCCGGAATATCCATTTCAGGCAGGCTGTAGCCGATACGGCCTTCTGTGCTTAATTCAAAGATGAGTGGCTGATCTTCCTTATGCATGGTAATCCCCCATTTCTTTAACGAATGCATCGATTTCTTCCTTCGTTCTCAATTCCGTTACAGCAACAAGCATATGATTTTTCAGGTCAGCATAATCTCTGCCCAAATCGTAGCCTCCAATAATGTCCTTCTCAAGAAGCTTTTGATTTACTTCTTTAACAGGCTTATTCAGCTTGATGACAAATTCATTAAATGAAGGGCCTTCGAATGGAACTTCAAAGCCGGCAGCCCTGAATTGCTGTTTTGCATAATGGGCTTTTTGCATGTTGGCAGCTGCCATATCCTTTACGCCCTTCTTGCCAAGAGCAGTCATCGCTACAGATGCCGCTAGTGCGTTTAGAGCCTGATTGGAACAAATATTGGAAGTTGCCTTATCGCGGCGGATATGCTGTTCACGTGCCTGAAGAGTAAGCACGAAGCCGCGGCGCCCCTGGTCGTCTACCGTTTGTCCGACAAGACGTCCCGGCACTTTTCTCATCAGCTTGGATGTTACGGCAAAATATCCGCAATGCGGGCCTCCGAAAGCTGTAGGAATTCCGAAAACCTGGGCATCTCCTGCTACAATGTCAGTTCCGAATTTACCCGGAGGTGTCAGTGCGCCAAGAGCAAGCGGGTTGCTTGAAACAACAAACATGGATTTATGGGCATGAATAATTTCCTCAAGCTCTTTTAAAGGCTCGACTCTGCCAAAAAAGTTAGGATACTGTACAATGACAGCTGCGATGTCATCGCCAATCAGTCCATTTAGAGCTTCAAGATCTGTGATGCCGTCTTTATGAGGGATTTCAATCACTTCAATATACTGGCCCTTTGCGTATGTCTTGACTACTTCTTTAGATTCAGGATGAACTGCGCTTGAGATAAGTATCTTCTTGCGGCGTGTGCTGCCTGCGCTTAGCATGGCTGCTTCGGCAAGTGCTGTTCCGCCATCATACATGGATGAGTTGGCAACATCCATTCCTGTTAACTCACAGATCATTGTCTGGAATTCAAAGATTGCCTGGAGCTCACCCTGGGAAATTTCCGGCTGGTAAGGAGTATAGGCCGTATAAAACTCTGAACGGGATAAAACATGATCAACAATGATTGGCATGTAATGATCATAAACACCCGCACCAAGGAAAGATGTATTTGTGCGAAGATCAGCATTTTTCTGAGCCATTTTAGTAAGCTCTTTCAGTAAGGCTGTCTCTGATTTTGCCGGCTTGATTTTATATTCGCCCTTAAATCTTACACTTTCGGGAATATCACTGAATAGTTCTTCCACAGAACTGACGCCGATTTTTTCAAACATTGCTTTCTGGTCAGACTCTGTCATCGGTAAATAGCGATGTTTCATCATTTTCTCCCCCCGGTTAGTTCTTTTCTCTTTTATAAAAAGGTGTTGCTGCAATCTTAGCCTTCAGTCGTTTGCCGCGAATTTCCACTTCTAATTCAGTTCCCGGACCCGCATGCTCTTTCTTGATAAGGACAAGGCCAATGTTCTTTTTTAATGTCGGCGATTGAGTGCCTGTTGTCACTTCCCCGATCAGTTCTTCCCCTTTATATACAGGATAGCCATGGCGCGGAATGCCGCGGTCAATCATTTCAATTCCAGCCAGCTTGCGCGGAACCCCATTTTCTTTTTGATTCTTAAGCACTTCTTTGCCGATAAAGTCAGCTTCTTTATTGACTTTTACAGCAAAGCCGATTCCTGCCTCAAGCGGTGTGATATCAGGTGAGAGCTCCTGGCCATAGAGTGCCAGGTTGGCTTCAAAGCGAAGTGTATCCCTTGCGCCAAGTCCGCATGGGAGCACGCCTTCTTCTTTGCCTGCTTCAAGGATTTCATTCCATAATGCGGCTGCATCCTTGGCATCACAGTAAACTTCAAATCCGTCTTCTCCTGTATATCCTGTTCTGGAGACGAGCGCTTTCTTGCCATTCAGATCGACATCCTGCTGAAATTTGAAAAATCCTATATCCGACAGGTTCGTGCCAGCAAGCTTTTGGAGCACTTTTTCTGCAAGCGGCCCCTGAATTGCCAGCTGTGCCATATCTTCAGAAAGGTTTTTCAATTCCACATTCCCTTCAGCATGGTCCTCAAGCCAGTTGAAGTCCTTTTCAATATTGGAAGCATTTACAACCAGCAAATAGTGGTCATCCTCTATTTTATAGACAAGTAAATCATCAACAGTTCCGCCATTCTCATAACACATGGCTGTATATTGAGCACCTGAGTTCTTTAATTTGGAAATATCGTTCGTCATCATTTTTTGAAGGTATTTAAGGCTGTCCGTCCCCTTCACTTCGATTTCACCCATATGGGATACATCAAAAAGGCCGGCTTTTGTACGGACTGCTTCATGTTCTTCTTTAATGCTTGAAAATTGAACAGGAAGGTCCCAGCCTCCGAAGTCGATGGTTTTTGCTCCGTAATCTTTGTACACCTCGAATAAAGGCGTGCGTTTTAACTGTGACATTTACTCGTCCCCCTTAAAATCTTTTGAAGTTTGTTGTAGGAACATAAAAAAGGACAGAGTATCCCCTCAATTATGAGAAGATCTCTGTCCTTGCACCTGAAAGTTTACCGAAACCGGCTTTCCCCTTGGGTGGCTTATTTAAAAGCACTCTCCAGAGCTGCGTCAAACAAGAGTTCTTTTGCCTGAGAGATTCACAGATTTTGCTTGCTCCTTCGGCGCTACAAAGTAGTCTCTCCCCTTGTTGTCATTCGCATTTATAAAATTTTCCAAGTTGGTCATACTTATACCAAACAGAAAAAATAAAGAATCCATTATTTCGGTTAACTAAATGTAATGTGTTAACTTTCAAAACTTTCAAAGCTATTAACATCGTACCACCTTAACGAGGTTTGGGCAATATCTTTATATAGATAAAAGGAGCTGTTTTTATGACAGTGCAAATTGGCTTTGATTCTGCCTGGCAGGATGAATTCTTAAAAAGAATTGATGACGACGGCCCATGGGGAAATTGGGAGCTTTATAAACTGGCTGTAGAGGTTGAAAATCACACGACTATTCCTGATTTTGAAGGCCTGCAGGCTCCAAAGCATCTGCCGAACCTTACTCCCCTCCCTCATCAGCTGGAAGTAGCCAGGCAGGTTGTTGAAAGCATGAACGGCAAAGCGATCCTTGCTGATGAAGTCGGTCTCGGTAAAACGATAGAAGCTGGTCTGATATTAAAGGAATATATGATCAGAGGACTCGTAAAAAAAGTCCTTATACTTGTTCCTGCTTCCCTCGTTTCACAGTGGGCCATGGAGCTGAACAGCAAATTTTTCATTCCGGCTGTGGCACAGCGGAAAAGCTATGTATGGGAACAATGCGACGTTGTGGTATCATCCATCGATACAGCCAAACGCAATCCCCATCGGGACATTATCTACAGCCTGGATTATGATCTGATCATTATAGACGAAGCTCACAAGCTTAAAAATAATAAAACCAAAAACTATGAGTTTGTGCAAAACCTGAAAAAGAAGTTTTGCCTCCTTTTAACAGCAACACCCATTCAGAATCGCATCAGTGAGATATTCAATCTTGTGTCCTTGCTCAAACCCGGCCACCTGGGCAATGAATCAGCCTTTTATGAGAATTATAAAAAGGACTCGCGTTCTTTAAACGATGATGCACATCTAAAAGAACTCGTAAACAAAGTCATGATCCGCAACCGCAGGGCAGATACAGGAATCGAATGGACCAAAAGACATGTGGAAACAATACCGATTGAATTTTCGCAGGCTGAGCGCGAGCTTTATGAAGCTGTAACAGAGCTGCGAGGGGAAGGTGATTGGGTCAGTTCCAGCCAATTTTCAGTGATGACCCTGCAAAGAGAGGCATGCAGCAGCAGGGAAGCTGTCTATTTTACCCTTCAGAATATGCTGAAAAGACAGGAACAGCCCTCAATAGCTTTTCAGGAACAAATACAATGCCTTATTAAAAAAGTTGAAGCTGTCCAGCAAAATTCCAAAGCTCAAAAAGCTCTGGAATTAATACAAACAATAAACGACAAGGTCATAATCTTTACTGAATACAGAGCAACACAAATGTATCTTCAGTGGTTTTTAAAACAATATGGAATTACATCTGTGCCGTTCAGGGGAGGATTTAAAAGAGGCAAAAAGGACTGGATGAGGGAGCTTTTCCAAAAGAAAGCTCAAGTCCTGATTGCAACAGAAGCAGGCGGGGAAGGGATAAACCTGCAATTCTGCAATCATATCATTAATTTCGATCTCCCCTGGAATCCAATGCGTCTCGAACAAAGGATTGGACGTATCCATCGTCTCGGCCAGGAAAAGGATGTCATGATTTATAATTTTGCCACGAAAGATACAGTCGAAGAACATGTAATGAAGCTTTTATATGAGAAAATACATCTTTTCGAAAAAGTCATCGGTGATTTGGATGATATTTTAACAAAACTTGAATTTGGCAGTATTGACGATCACCTTGTTGATATTTTCGGAAGATCAGCTTCAGAAGGTGAAATGCGAATCAAAATGGAGAACCTGACGAGCATGATTCAATTTGCTGAAGATATGAAAGAAGGTGGGCTGAATGCAGCAACAGGAAATTCATAAATTCCTTGAAAGGTATTTTCACGCAAATGGATGCGAAATAATTGATAAAGGCCCGGGGTATATAACCGTACAGCTGACGATTGATTTGGATAAGGAATTAATGAATCGCCCCTTTTATTGGCATTATCTCGAAAAAACAGGCGGAGTCCCTAACCCCATGCAGCTTACACTTATTACAAACCAGCAGCTCGCCCCTGCGCATATTAAGGGGGAAGTCATTCATTTTGGCTCCCCAAGACTTCACCAGATCTTTCATTCAGCCCGAAACCTGGCAGGCTATATACGATTATATGAAAACCACCGGCAGGCACCAGGCATGCAGGTTCCATTAAGGCCATGGCTGGGAATGAACGTCCGCGTATCTTATCAATGCGACCGAAAAAGAGATGTCTTTAAATCCATCGGCCTCCAATTAATAAATGGGCAAATGGTCGAAAGCTTTCATGACAGATTGCTTGGCATGAGCCTTACACCAAAGATTCCCGACTACTCTTTCACTCTGTCTCCGCTCATTATGCCGGGGAGCGGTGTATTCAGGGTAGCTAATTTCATAAAGTCTGAAATTGAACAAGAAGAACATTTATGGGCTGATGAAGCCCGTAAGCGATGGCAAAAAGATCTCAACCTTCTTGAACATTTTTATGAAGATGCAGAAGAAAAGGGCGAAAGCTATGAAAACGAAAAAGCAGCCCTTCAAGAGCAATATGAGCCAAAAATTAATATCTCTATAATAAATGGAGGCCTCTTTTATCTGACAGACAGCGCAGTATGAAACCACACAAAAAACCGGCAGACATTGCCGGTTTTTTGCATGAAATCTATTTATGTTTTTTTCTTCTCATGCCTAAATAGAAAAGATATGAAAACATTCCAAACCACCTGAATAAAAACGGCTCTTTCATGTCCTTTTTCTCTATTCTATGCCGTTTTCGCTCATCTTTGGGCTGATCAATATATTTTACCACTGTCTGTGTAAGATACTTAACATAATCGTTGGATTTCATTTGTCATACCTGCCTTTTTCCGCACATATTGCAATAACAGCTTGCTATATTATCATTTACAAGTATGTCCAACGAGTTTTCACCCTAAACAATCTATTATTTCTTGAATTATTTCTGCTTTATCTTTATTAGTGGTATCAATGACCACATGGGCGGTTTCTTTATAAAGTGGCATCCTTTTTTCATAAAGTTCCTGAATCAGCTTTTTTTTATCGCCTTTCAGCAGTGGTCTGGAACGATCATTTTCAATCCGTTTAAATATTTCTTCCGGCGATGCATAAAGGAAGAAAACGATTCCTTTTTCATTCAGCATTTTTCTGTTTTCAGGCTTAACCACAATTCCCCCGCCAGTAGTAACAATTCCCTCTCTATTATTAAATTCATTTAAAATAAGCGTTTCAAGGTTTCTGAAGTATCCTTCTCCATGCTCTTCAAAAATATCATTAATATTTTTCTTCTCCCGCTTAACTATTTCTTCATCTGTATCGATTACATCTTGATTTAAGCAGGATGCAAGCTCTTTTCCAATTGTTGTTTTGCCGGCACCCATGAATCCGATTAAGTAAATTGGCTTCATCTTTATCCCCACTCAGTTCTTTTCAATCCATTTTATCATTTTTTGCAGATCCGTGTCATAGTAAGCATATCCGGAAATTTCCTTATCAGAGCCAATTTTCGTTTTGAAAGTAATTTGAATTAAGCTTGTTGCCACTGGTGAAACTTCATATGAAACAGATCCATTTTTAAACGAATAAATTCCTGATTTTTCCGGGTTTATATTTTCTCTCAGCATTTTTTCAGTTTTTTTAAAGGAACACAGTAAATAATACTCCTGCATCATGACGGTTTCCGCCTGATTCACTATCCTTTTCTCAGAAATAAATTGATCTAATTGAATCGTAAGGAGAAAGAGTGCAGCCAGAATGATTGCTAAAGTAAGCGGATAAGAAAATCCCTCCTGATTACGGTACATCAACATCCTCCATATCCATCAGGTAATAAAGAAAAGCGGACTGCTCCTGATCAAAATTATCCGATACATTTATTTCAACTCCGCCATTGAAGGAACTGAATGTAATTGCATCAAGCTTTTGAAGGACAATTTCATGGCCTTTCATATCCACTCTCCTCCTCAAATTGGAACCATATTTTTCATAAATCACACTTTTCCCGTCTATCGTTAATACAATTGAAACTGGTGATATATCTGCAGTATCAGCAAGCCTTATCTCTTTTTTCAGCTGATTGATAAATACATGCCACTCAAGTCTTTGTGTCCTGGCTTCCATTTTCCAGTCCTGAAAGAGGAAATTAAAGCTGACCGGCAATAAGGAAACGATCATTGAGAATATTGAAAACGCAAACAGCATTTCCAGCATGGTAAATCCATTATTATTGAAATACTTCACACTTTTCTTTCGTTCTATCCCGTACATTTTCATATCTTATGCAAACCTCCATAAATCCTTGGTTTTCCTTAAGGAATATTTCATAGACTGTTTGATTTCTTTTCATAGTCTTCTCCTCAGGAAAACGCCCTTCCGAGGCGGCCTGCTGAAGATACTCATAAAGCAGCTGCGTGCTTTCGTAATCCTGTTTTACCTCTTCAGAATGCTCAATAGCCTTAATGACAAGAGGAAACATTATGCCCGCTGCAAGCAGCATCCCTGATAAAGAAAGCAGGAGCTCAGCCAAAAAGAAGCCTTCATTCCTTCTCCACATAAAATCTCCCTCTTCCGATTAAAAAGGTAATTTTGTATTGATCCTTGTCTGCTTTGACATAGAAGGTACCGAATTTATTTGTAATACCGCCTGGCCCATATTGAAAAAACAATGGCATGGTACCCTCCTTAATCTCAATGATTCCCGGATATTCTCTGCTAATGATAGGATCAGCTGCAAGCTTTACCTGAGCAAAATACCTGTTCTCCTCGGGAACAATCTGAATAGCTACATCTGTCTGATGTGTTATGGCATAGTTTTGGGCATAAAGCAGGTCAGACTTTAATTGGGAAAAGAACATTATCTTTTCAAGATGGATGAATTGCGTTTTTAGAAGAACAGCTGTAATCGTGGCAATAATAAGGAAAATACTGAAAATGAATAGAGTTTCTATTAATGTAAAACCTTCTTTGTTTTTTATCATGACCCTGCAGATTCAACCTTCCCCTCTGCAGAAATCTTAATGGCATCTCCATTTGGACAAGTAGTGGTTTCGGCATTGAGATATTGAGCATCCACTAAATCCTGTATATCCGAAGGAAGCTCTTTATTGTCAATTTCATATGCCTGAACCTGGGCCTGCACCATTTTAACAAACGCATCGCATCCCTTGCTGTTTATTTTTGAATTGTGTTTCGTTACATTCGGAATGGTGATAATTAAAAGCACCGAAATCACCAATAAAACAATCATCATTTCAATGAGCGTGAACCCTTTGTCATTGTTGTTTACTATGCGCCATTTCATTAAAATCCCTCCAATAGATGAAACATAGGCAGCAGAACCGCCAAATACATTGAGACTATTAAAAACCCGATAAACATATATAAAATAGGCTGAATCATTTTTAGGAGTTTTTCTGTCTTTTCTTCCAATTTGTTTAGGCAGTGCCTGCTGAAAAAAGATAATTCCTGGTCCAGCCTGCCATTTTTTTGACCATGTCTGATAATATTGGCCAGTTCCCTTTCAAAAAAAGGATAACTCATTAGTATATCCTCAAGCCTATTCCCCTCTCGGAGTTTGATTTTCACGGCTTCACCCAAGGCACTGTAAAAAGGCTGCTTATCATTCTTCTCAAAAAGACTAAGCGCCTCATGTATGGATAGGCCGCCATTTAAAAGGTGACTGAGCTGTACAGCAAAGAAATGGGTGTAGTAAAGGCGAAGAAAATGGCCTCCTGCAGGAACTTTTACCATGATCTTTTTTTGCTGGATAGGGGAAAGGTTTCTGAATCTAAAAAAATAGTATATAAGCAATGGGACTAAACCGAAGAGTGCAAGCAGAATGAATAATGGGAGAAGGTCCCCAAACAAATAAACGGCTTTTGTGAAGAAATTAGGCTGAAGGTGCATGGAAACGAATAAAGAAGAGAAACGGGGCAGCAGGACTTTATCAACGAAAACAAATAGGAATGCGGTTATGAACATCAGGAAAATAGGATAGGCCATCAATTTTTTCAATTTTTCAATGTCCTTGCCTTTTCTCAGCACCATTTCGCTTCCTTCAAGAAATGCAGAAGCAAGACCGCCATGCTGTTCAGCAAAAAATACATAGCCAATCAGATTTTTATTAAAATTCATGTTTGCAAGGATTTGATAAAATGGAAATCCTTCTTTCAATTGAGAGTGGCACTGGCTGATTTCATGTTTTCGTTTTGGCGGCAGCTGATGCATCAGTGATTCCAGTGCCTCAGATAAGGGGTACCCTCTGGACAGCAGTTCTCCTGTATTCTTCAGAAACAAACCCTGTTCTTGAATGGTCCATTTACTTGTCTGCATTATCGTGCACCCACCTGCTGTACTCAGTTTCCTTTATATATCCAAGAGCAATCCCTTTATTTATTACCTCTTTAAGTGTGCGATACTTAACAAGGCTGATTTCGCCTCTTGCCTTCTTTATAGAGGCATTAAGCGCTCTTCCTGCAAGAAGCTCAAACACACTTGCCCTTTTCCACCTGCCGTATCCATAGCAGAATGGAGAACATTCCCCTTCACAATAAGGGCAATTCAATTCGACAAGGCGCTGAGCCGTGACAGCCACTAGGGTCTGCTCAATTTCCATCATATTCACCCCAAACTCAGCTAAACGATATACAGCCCCCTGAGCATCCCGAGTATGCATCGTGCTTAAGACAAGGTGACCTGTAAGCGCTGCTCTAACTGCAATCTTCGCAGTTTCAGCATCCCTGATTTCACCCACCATAATGATATCGGGGTCATGCCGAAGGATTGCTTTCAAGCCTGCGGAATAAGAGACGCCCGCTTTCTCATTCACTTGAACTTGAAGAACCAAGTCATTCTCTTTTTCAATCGGATCTTCCAGGGTAATCACATTGCGATGGAACATATGGGAGGTTTCATTCAGCAGGGAATACAATGTTGTGGTTTTTCCGCTTCCGGTTGGGCCTGTGAAAATAATTAATCCATGAGCATGCTTCAGTAATGCAAGCATTTTTCTGGTCATGTCTGGAAAAAGGCTGATTTTTAAAAAAGGAATTTGTTCCTGCTGAGGCAGAATTCTGATAACGAGGCTTTCGCTGTGGCTTGATGGGAGGGTTGAAAATCGCATTCCAATCATTTTTCCATCTACTTCAAGAGAATAGGCACCGCTTTGCGGCCGTCTTTTTTCACCAATGTCCATCGAAGCGGTAAATTTAAAATGAGAAATCAGTCTGTCGCACTCTTCTTTGGGGAGATAAAGCCTGGGGGTCAATTGGCTGCCGAACCTCAGCTGAATTAGTGTATCTTTTCTTCGGGGAATAATGTGGATGTCGGAAGCATGGCTCCTGACTGCGTCTTTGATAATTCGTTCTGCCATTCTTTCAATTATACTCAACTACTTATGCACCACCTTTATTATTTGTTATAGATTATTATTCGACTAATCCCGAGCATTACCTCCATATTCCGGCAAAACTTTTTGACGAATTTGTGAATAAATTAATTCTTTCTTTTCATACTAAAAGTGTACCAAATGAATGATGGGCTATAGCCAAGCGGTAAGGCACCGGACTTTGACTCCGTCATGCGCAGGTTCGAATCCTGCTAGCCCAGTAATTATGGAAGGACACCAGATGTTCCTTCCTTTTTCAAAAAAAAAGAGAATGCGCATTATATACGCATTCCTCTTAAAATCTATTTCGCAATATTCTTAAATGCATCCGGATTATAGCCTATGACAATTTTATCTCCGTTTGTCAGTATTGGCCTCCGCAGCAGTTTTGGCTCCTTAATTACCATTTGCACCACTTCCGATAAAGATAATTCCTCAAGGTTCTGTTCCAGCTTTTTAAATGTTTGGCTCCGGGTCGCGAGCAGCTCGTCAAGGCCGCTTGTTGTTAAGGAAAGGATTTTTAGTAATTCTCTTGGTGATGGAGTCTCCCTGAAGAGATGCCTTTCTTCAAAATCAATTGAATGGGCTGTCAGCCATTTTTTCGTCTTTCTGCAGGAAGTACAGCTGGGATATGTGAAAAATGTCAATTGGCTCATACCTCTTCACCTCACAAAATTCAGTATTTTATTTATATTTATTGTACACCATTTGTATAATTAATGTACACACTTTTGTATAAGTAATTAAACTTCATTTGTGAACATTTTCTAAACTTATAGTGTTTACAGTGTTAACCTCAATCGACTGTATTATAATGGAAGCAGGCCAGGAAGGCGCCAGCTCAATCCTATAAGAGACAAGCTGATGACCTCGGGAATAAATAACCCTTTTGAGGTGACAATAAATGGAGCAAACATTAAAAATAACTAATGTGTTATCCGATCCAACCCGCTATTATATTTATCAATACATTACGAAAAGACATAAAGATGTGACCGTACAGGAGATTGCAGATAATTTCAGCATTCATCCCAATGTTGCAAGATTGCATTTATCCAAGCTCGAAGATGTCAATATGCTTGTATCCGAAACAAAAAAGACAGGCAAAGGCGGAAGGCCAAGCCGGTTATATCGGTTATCTGATGATGTAATTCAGCTGCATTTTCCTTACAGGGATTATCAGCTGCTTGCCAAAATAGCCATGGAGACAATGCTGGAGTTAGGTGAAGAAGGAAGAAAGGCACTATATTCGACAGGAAAAAAATTTGGCAGAGAGCTGATCCAGCAAGAGCTTAAAAGATTTGCAGATACAGAAAAACTTACCTTTGACCAGAAATTAAACATCCTAAAGCATGCTGCTGATATGTCAGGTTTTCACCCTGAATTTGATGCTAATGACGAAAAGACCATTGTTTATTTCCAAATTTATAATTGCCCATTTAAAGAGGTTGCAGCTCGGCATGCAGAGCCTGTGTGCAATATGCATTATGAATATTTGAAGGGGATGTTTGAAAGTTTGTTTGATTCCATTCAGCTGGTGGAAAAGCAAAATATGCTGACTGGCTGTGATGCATGCTCCTACCAGGCAATTGTTGGAAACTAAATAACACCCAGAGAAAATGGCGGGAAAAATGGCCATGCTCAGCAAGCCTATCTTTTTTTTCCTGCTCTTTTCTGTACTATTTTGAAACCATTATTTACTTTTATTGAGCATTTACTTTATAATATTGTAGTGATGGACTTGTAAGGGTAAAAGGAGGGATACATATGGATCGTATGTACAGAGTATTAGGCTTCTGGACGGGAATTTTCGCCGTTATGTTTTACCTTGGCGATATGTATACAACGTCCTTGATTTTCTTCGGCCAAACAGGATTTTTCCTGCTTTTAAGCTACTTAAAGCTTTCCGAACGTATGTATATTTATGTTTTTGGAGCATACTTAACCGTTTTCTTCGTAGGCTTCACTTATTGGTCAACATTTATGATGACACCTGGCGCGGGCGGCCACTAATAGCCGATATAAAAAAGCGATGAATCCATCGCTTTTTTATTTTTCTCATATTTTCTTTGCCTGAAGAACTAGATGAAAGGCTGAACTCATGCCTGAAGGCATAATCAGACTTCTGATTGCCCGGTTTCTTTTGCTGATAGGAGAAAACGGGTTAGGATCATAATGATCTTCAAGTTCCTGTAAAATGCCCGCGGACAGCAAGAATTCGTCCTGCCTCATTTTAAAATGGAAATTCAGCCCTCCCTTTTCTCCAATGCGGATCAGGGAATCGAAGTGGATATGGCTGGTTATATCCATCTCTCCTGGGTGCTCCAGTACATTATTGATTAATGAATGCTTGTAATAACCTCTGAGACTTCCATCCCTTCTCATCGGCTCTTGCCATTCCTCATCTGTATATCCATAATCGGCAGTCAGTACAATGCCTTTATCCAGAGCAGCAGACAAGCTCTGGATCATCTGTTCCATTTGCAGAGGAATTTCAATTCTTTGGCCATTGCTAAGTGACAGACCGCTTTCTTCAAGAAATAAGCAAATATCTCCATTTGTTAATGGCACTGCCTTCTCTGCAAGCTCCCCTTCTTTTATGGTTACCATAATTTCATGCAATTGATCATTCTTTTTTTCAACCACATGTACGGGCAAGGCATCAAACAGCTCATTTGAAAAAATCATGCCGCAAAATGGGGTGATTTCATTCCAGCTAACTATTTGTCTGATATGTTCAGAAAATGCAATCTGTTCCTGCTGCAGCTTCCTGTGATAGGGGCTTGTTTCAAGAATGCAGTAATGAATCTCTTCATCAGCAATAAGATTCCATTCATCAATGAAAGCTCTGGCGAAACGCCCATTTCCGCCCCCTATTTCGCAGACCTGCAAAGGCAGCTTATACTCCTTTGCCTTCTGAAAAAACCACTTTGAAATGGTCCTTCCATATATATCAGAAATGTTGCTGCTTGTTATAAAATCTCCTCCTGGCCCAATTTTTGGCGTATTTTTCATATAATAACCATATTCGGAATGATACAGAGCCTGCTGGATATATTCAGCATAGCTGATCATTTGTTGAGGAGTATTTTTTATAAAATTCATTAAAAAATTCCGCATAAGAACTCCCTTTTATAAAAAATTCTAGCTTATTGGAAACAGCCAATTCTATTGTTTTGATCACTGTTTTCACTATTGACATAGTGTTTTCTCTGTTATATTGTTAATGTAGTAGCTTAACTATATCCCCTCCCATTTTTATATGAATAAAACATCCCCCAGAAAAGCCCTTCTCATTGGAGAAGGGCTTTTCTATTTTACATTCAGAACCCATTCAGGAATGGATTTGAATCCATTTCCTGTCCAATTGTCGTAACCGGTCCATGTCCAGGCAGTACTTCTGTTTCTTCAGGCAATGTTAAAAGCTTATTATGTATACTTTTAAGAAGCTGCTGATGATTGCCGCCCGGCAGGTCTGTGCGTCCAATGCTCCCGCTGAATAATGCATCACCGGCAACCACGAGATCAGCATCTTTAAAATAAAGAGAAATACTGCCGGGAGAATGGCCTGGCGTCTCTAGAATTTTCAAGTTAAATTCACCTATGCTCAACTCTTGTTCCCCTGTTATAATATGGTCGGCTACCCTTGCTTTTATCAGCTTGCCTATTTTAAAAAGGTGAGAACCATTTAAGGCTGGATCTGGAAGCCACGCTGCTTCTTTTTCATGTATGTATACAGGAATAGAAAATGCATCTCGTATTTCGTCTACAGCGCCAATATGATCAAAGTGGGCATGAGTAAGAATTACAGCTAAAGGATTTAGCCCTTTTTGTTCAATAATACCGCTTAGTTTTCCGCTTTCTTCACCCGGATCGAAGATTAAACAATCTTTATTTTCATTCGAAAGAACATAACAGTTTGTTTGCAATGGGCCAAGAGGGATCTGATTCCATTCCATTGCTTACACCTCCCAGTGTTGGATTAATTGTTTATTATTTTACACTATATCAGAATGGAATGCCTTAAATCTGCAAAAGGAGAATAAGATGAAAATCCTATATGGCGTTGAAGCCAGCTATATTATTCAAGATGTGCCCGAATTCATGGATCTAATAAAAAAAGAGACTGAACTGTTCGATTTTCAGCAGAGCACTTTTCTGTTTGAGCAGATGGCTCATGCAGAATTTACAAGAAGTGTACTTGCCGAAGCCGGGCTTTTCGAAGAATTTTTTAATCTCTGTTACATAAAATCTGGTGTAAAGGGAGAAACTTTTAATGACTTTGCCATAGAAACAGACAGCGGATTCTGCTTGTTCACTGAGCTCCTTAGTGCCTTTACTATAACCGGGGGCAGTGCGGAAGATATCCGGATGGCTGTCTTTCAATTTCAGGAACATTTAGTCTTTACGGCAAAAGAAGAAGAAGTGCCATTGGTTTATTTTTCAGAACTTCACTTAAAGGATTTAATAATCGGCATTGCTGAAGCATATGACATACAAGTGTCATTTTTAGACCTCGACAAATAGAAGAAAAAAATATAAAATAAAGGACGAATGTATATACTTGGGTTTTACATAATGGGTATATAACCTGAAGAATGATTTTGATATGGCTTTTGCCTGCTGATCACGAAATAAAGGGGGCTGTTTTAATGGGACTACCAATCATTTTTGCATTAGTCGCAGTTCTTGCAGCTTTTGGTGCGTTTAGCGCACTGAAAAACAAGAACTTCCTTGGCTTGGTTTTTGCTGTAGGAACACTTGCCGTTTTCGGATGGTTCTCTGTAATGACCATAATTAACAGTGGATATCCTGCTGTTCACTAAGCTTGACTCTTAAAGAAATAAAAGGGCTTCCCTCAATGGGCAGCCCTTTTATTTTTAGCCATTGAACTGACTTTCAACCCTTCGGACCTTTTCCTCCATTTTCCTTTTAACATCACGTCTGTCATCAATGCGGATATTGGTCGCCACCCTCATTAGGCCTTTTTCAAAAGGGACTTCATGCATTGCCTGGATGACCTCAAACAAATCAGTAAGTTCCCCTTCAATAATGGTATTCATGGGTGTCAGCTGAAATCGGATTTTGCCGCTTTCTTGATATTTTTTTAATACACGCTGAATGTCTGCCACATAACTGCTGACACTTGGTGTTTCCGTTCCAATTGGAATAACAGTAACGTCTGCAATAGCCATATCTTTCCCCCTCTATCTAACTTGATTTATCGTTATGTTCTACTAACCGAAAGACTTCTCTTCTGTCAGGCATTATTAATTCTTCGAGATAAAAACCCGCTAAACAGGCTGTCCCATTGGGCGAGCAGCTGAGCGGCGCATTTTCCATATCTTCCAGAAGCACTTCCTTATCTCCTGTTTCACTGTCAACGGATATAAGCTGAAATCCTCCTGCATACATATCACTTTCAGCGCTATATAAGGGCTGAAAAGTTATGATTCCCTGAGGAGTCCAGTCATAGTACGGTACCAGCCAATCCGAAAACCTTGTCAAATGTGGTACTGAGATTGAAGATAACTTCCTGAAATCATTATCCATAAAAGTATACATAGCCTGGTCTGACTGATCTGCCGGCACAGTGATGGTCATTAGCCTGTCTTTGGCAGCATCGAATTGAAAAATGTCTGCCTCAACCTGGGTTTCATTATTTCCATCAATAGATTGTTTAATTAGCGGTGCAAAAAGTGACGGGTTTTCATTGTCCCAATCAAGGAAGAAAAGATGATTTGAATCCCCCCATTTGGCAAAAGGCTCCCTTAGGTTTAATTCTTCTGATGTACCTTTTGCAATGTCGATATGGTAGGAAGTAAAATCCCAGTCTTCAGTAAATGAAGCAATTAATAATGATTCTTCATGATAAGGGTTCCACTCAACAGCAAAGTCAAAGCCTGAAATATTTTTCTCCCAAACAACTTTCCCATTTGCTTTTATAACGGTTAAAGCTCCTTCATAAGTTCCTGGTGACGTTCGAATCAGAATGTATTTGCCAGCTGGGCTGACCGTTACGGACGCAATCGGATGTGAACTTTCATAGAGAAGATTTTGATCGCCTGAAAACAGGTTATAAGAAAAAACCCTGGAATCTGATCCTTCATTTACAGTGTAAACAATTTTATCATCGCTGAGCCAGCCATTTGCTCCCTGAAATTCCCCTTCTTTAATCCGGATAGGCTTAACGCTCTTATTTTCAGCATTATCAGTTGGTGCGGAAGGTTCAGAGGTTTCTGTTTCTTGATTCTTTTTCTGCTGAATCTCAGCGTTTTCCGGCTGTTCACAGCCGGTTATTAAAAATAGTGAAACTATCAGAATAAAAAATAAAAAAAGAAACTTCCCTTGATATGTAGATTGAGTGTTCAACAAATCCGCACCTCCTTTTCTCCCTAAATATAAGTACGTAAACAGCATGAAAATGTTTCAAAAATAATAGAATTAATGAGTTTAATAGGAAAAAGCCGTTTTTCCGTCTTCGATTTGGAAAAGCGGCTGGCTACCATTGAACTATTGGCTTTGTGAAGTTAGTATGATAGTTATTTTAATGTCTGTTTGATTAAAATACAATACAGAAACATTTTCAAGGTTAATTTTTTCACATATAAAGCGATGCAAGAAAAATGCCCAGCACTTCTTCATAAATATCATCATATTGTGACAGGGGCAGCGGATTGATGCCTCTTCCAAGTTCAATTGTGAATCCCGGTCTCCGGAACTCCTGTATGAACCAATCCTTATAACCCGCAAAACTATCAATGTATTGGACTGCCTTATACCCGCTGACACGTTCGAACTCAAACGCGAGTACCTGTGATTCCGGCGGCTCCAATCCCTCGTATCCCCAATAAAATTCTGCTCCTTGTGTATGAAAGGCAAGCATCCGGTCGAATTGATTTTCTCTTGCCAGTTCCGCCATTGCTATGGCTTCTGGTTCCGTTAACGGGGCTTCCCCAAGATAATCTCTTGGTGCCGGAGCATTTTGTTCAGTTCTCTGCTTCTCAAAATCCCATTTGGCAGGATACTGATTATTTAAATCAACACCCCTAATATTGGCCTTCCAGCCTGTGAAATCAGTGCTTCCCCTATTTATGGCAATTACTTCTTCCCTGAGTTCTGGTGGTGGCCCATTTAAGACGAGATCTACTCCATCAGGGTTCACCATTGGAACTATGGAAAGGTCAACGGAATTATATAAAGGCATTGTTGAAATCCCTCTTATCGGCCGGACATTTGTTATGGATAAGATAAAGCTGTTCAGCAAAGCCATTAATATAGGGGTTGTAATCCATTCGTTTGCATGAAAAGATGCATTAATTTGCACTTTCTTATTCCCTTTTCCCAGACGTATCTCCTGAATTGGCTTCCCAAGGACACTTCGGCCAATTGTATTTACCTTTATAAACGGATAAATATCTGACAGCATGGAAATATCAGCTGTTAAAGCTTTATAGTCATAATTTCTCCTGCCTGATACAATTGGAGATATTACCCGCCTTGGCAGCTTTATGGCTACACCAGGGGCCAGACTGTTGGGATTAAGGGATTGATTAACCAGGAGAAGAGCATCTACAGAAAGGTTTCGGGAAGAACTCAGTTTCCAAAAGGTGTCTCCTGGTCTAACCGTATAATTTTGCAATGTAAAGCCGGGAATATTAATTTCCTGGCCTATCTGAAGCGATGCAGGATTAACGCCGGGATTGGAATCAGCAATGAGATTGACTGGCACCATAAAGAGCTGACTGTAATACCATAAGGAGTCTCCGGACCGGACTTTGACTTTCATCTTTATCCCCCTTTCCATCATTTCAATTTTATGAAAAAAAGAAAAAAAGATGACTGTTTAACAGTGTAAATATATGAATTGCTGATATGAAAAAGGATTCCGCAGTGTCAAAAGACTCTCACTGTTTTTGAGCAAAGAAAAAGCACCTGCACACAATCAGGCACTTTTTTTCAATTTATTTATTTTTAGCAAGCCAGGCTGCTCCAATTACGCCGGCATCATTGCCCAAAGTCGCAATATCAATGACTGTGGATTCCTTCACTCCTGGAAACGCAAATTTAACGAAGTTTTCAATAACAGGCTTCAACAGGACATCCCCTGCTTTAGATACTCCTCCGCCTAATACTATTTTTTCCGGATTTAAGGTATTTGCAATATTTGCCAATGCCAGTCCAAGGTGCATAGCTGTTTCATTGACTACCAGAAGAGATGCTTCATCCCCATTCCTTGCTGAATCGAAAACATCTTTTGCGGTGATAAACCCATTTTCCTTATACAAATTGGAAAGAACCCCTTCTCCACCCGATTTTAGGTTTTCAAGAGCCTGCCGGACAATGCCTGTAGCTGATGCTATTGTTTCAAGGCAGCCCGTTTTTCCGCAATTGCACTGCGCTCCTCCAAAAGGAACGGAAGTAATGTGGCCAATTTCACCTGCAGCTCCGCTGACTCCCTGCACAATATCTCCGTTTGCAATTACCCCGCCGCCGACACCTGTGCCAAGTGTGACACATACAAGATCTTTAGCGCCATTTCCGGCTCCCTTCCACATTTCTCCTAGAGCAGCGCAGTTAGCATCATTATCAATGATGACTGGAAGCGATGTTTCCACTTCAAGCATATCCTTCAGCGGGTAATTATCTTTCCAGCCTAAATTAACAGTGTTATAAACAACACCTGTTGCCAGATTTACAGGACCTGGGGCCCCCATGCCAATGCCGATGACTTTGTCCTTGCTTAAATCCAGTTCCTCCAATTTATGATCGATGGCTTTAGCTATATTTATCGTAATATTTTTTCCTTCTTCACTATTGTCAGTGGGAATTTCCCATTTATGAATTATTTCCCCATAGTAGTTGATAAAAGCAAGTTTTGTAGTTGTTCCGCCTAAATCTACCCCAACCAGCCATTTTTCTGCCAAACTCCATCACCTTTTCTGTCTATTTTTTCTCTTTAAGATTCTGAATTTCAGTCCGTAAAACCAAGATGCTGCTCTGGTAATCTTTCACATCAATAAGCTGAGAATCATATAGCTCTTTTAATTCGGCAGCCATAAGCTCCAAATCAGCTTCACGATCCCCTATGTAGATTATTGTCCCATATTTCTTCAGGAATTGCTGTATATCATAAATGGTTTTCATTCTGTACCTCTGCCTTATCGATAAGTTTATACCACAATAAAGTATAATCTAAATTTTCATCCTTCTCAAGATGGACAAGCACCCAGAAATAAATAAGATTCCTGGAATTATGTAAAAAATCCCTTCCTGGCTCAGCAGCCTTGAAGGGATTTTTTTAGGTTTAGCGGTCTGGATCTTTTGGATGCAGGAAACGCGGCCGCCTGTTCTTCAATGGTATTGGTGATCTGAGCAATACATCTCTGAATGCTCTCAGATTGAAAGGGATGAACGGCCACAAGTATGGCACTCCAAAAGACTTCAGTCTAGCAAGCATGATTATCAGCAGCATGATGCCAACTACATATCCATAAGTATCGAAAATACTTGTTGCAATCAGCAGGGCGATTCTTATCAGCCTGTTAGCCAGGCTCATTTCATAGCTTGGTGTTGAAAATGTTCCAATTGCTGCTATTGCTAAATAAAGAATTACTTCATTAATGAGCAATCCAACTTCAACAGCTACCTGGCCAATCATCAGGGCCGCCACCAGTCCTAGTGCAGTGGCCAGCGCGGATGGAGTATGGATCGCAGCCATCCTCAGCATATCCAGACCGAGCTCTATCATAAGGAACTGAATTATTAATGGCAGCTGTCCTGTATCATTTGGCCCGATATATGATAATGCATCAGGCAGCAGCTGTGGCTCTATTGCAAATAAGTACCATAAAGGCAAAAGAAAAATGGAAGCCCATACAGCCAAAAAGCGGACAAATCGCAAATACGCACCTACAAGAGGCTTATTCCGGTATTCCTCAGCATGCTGCAGGTGATGCCAGAAGGTTGTCGGTGTTATGATCACACTGGGGGAACCATCGACGATGATGCAGACATGCCCTTCATAAAGATGAGTTGCTGCTGTATCAGGCCTTTCGGTATATCTTACCATTGGATATGGATTCCAATGCCGGCCAGAAATGAATTCCTCTATTGATTTTTCGGCCATTGGCAATCCATCAGTGTCAATCTTAGAAATTGAATCCTTTATTTTTTTGACCATTTCAGGATCTGCAATGTCTTCAATATAACTGACAACAATATCTGTTTTAGACCGTCTTCCCACTTGCATATATTCCATGCGAAGTGTCCGGTCTCTAATTCTTCTCCTCGTTAAAGCAGTATTAAAAACGAGTGTTTCTACAAACCCATCCCTTGAACCGCGGACAACACGTTCGATATCAGGCTCCTGTGGGCCTCTTACAGGATATGTACGGGCATCAATGAGAATCACTTCATCGATACCATCCACGACTAATGCAGTCGGACCAGCCAGCACCATATCCACAACTTTATCCAGATCATCAGTGGTTTCAACCTCTACGTATGGTATATACGTTTTTATTAACCGGGAAAGTGCATCCCCTTCCAGCTGGCCTGCATCCAATCCAGCAAGCATTTTCATCAGGTAGTGCAATATATCGTCTTTTACAAAGCCATCTACAAGATATAGAGCCATTTCCCTTTCTGCATATTCAACATCCAGCTGAATCACATCAAAGCTTTTTTCAACTCCAAGTGCATCTTTAAGATATTCTATATTTTCTTTTAGCGAAACCTTTACAGGCTCTTTTCTGACTTTCTCCAAAATCCCCACCTCAGCATTCTGTTCCATTCTTTTCCTTGCATACTATTCAACATCATAGACATGCAAAAAAAAAATCATACCAATGATTGGCATGATTCAATGAAAATTCACCGGAAATGAAGATTTTATTTCCCAGGAAGTAAGCTGAAAATTCAGTATAATATCAGCTGTCTGTCTATTCTATTTGGTTTAATAGCTTTTGATACTCTTCCTGATCCGGTTTAAGACCAGCGGCTTTTTGAGCATGATGCCTTGCTTTTTCCGGGTCTTCTTCATCTAAATAGATCAGTGCCAGATTATAATGTGCTTCGTGGAAAGAAGCTTCTTCCTTAACCACATGGAGAAGATGCACTTTTGCTTCTTCCGGTTGTCCCACTTTTATTTCCGCATATGATAACAGAAAATAAGCTTCCGGGGAAGCGTTCCCTTCATTAACAAAATCAGCAAGCATAGAACGAGCCTGTTCATACTCTTCAGCATGTATATGCTCCTGGGCCATCACCATTGCAGTCTGTTCATTTAAAAGTCTTCCTGGTTCATTGAAACCATATTTCAACAATCCAGCAGCCAGACAGAATGATGCTGCTAAAAACAGGAACTGAAGCAATGGACGTTTCTTCTTGGGAAAATGCACAATTCCAGTAGCAAGAAATCCGCCAATCAGCCCGCCGATATGGCCAGCGTTATCAATCCCTGGAATGGTAAACCCAAATGCAAGGTTTATTCCCAATACCACAAGTATATTAAATCCCATTGTTCGGAAGAAAAGACTAGGATAAATGAGCCCAAAATATAAAAGTGCTCCAAAACAGCCAAAAATAGCTCCGCTTGCCCCAGCTGAAAGTGTAGGGCTAAAAATAAAACTGGCTAATGTCCCGCCAAAACCAGCAGCCAAATAGATAAATAGGAACCTTATATTTCCATACACGCGTTCCACTGCCGAACCAAGATAAAATAAGGCAAGTGTATTCATTAATAAATGCAGCAGCCCAATATGAAGAACAATCGGGGTCAAAAACCTCCACCATTCCCCCTCAAGAATTAATGGGTTAAATTTAGCTCCATACTTAATTAAAGTCGATGTATCTGTGCTCCCGCCCATTGCTTCCAAAAATAAAAAAACAGAAACTTGAATAAAAATGAATATATACGTAAAGAATGGCTTCCCAAAATTAAACATTTCCTTTTCTTTCTTTGCTGTTTTCACAGCTTTAGAAAGAGCAGCATGCTTCAGAGCATCAACATCCATTTCCGTATAATTTCCGGACAGAAGCGTTAATGGCTTTTCAAAAATGGCCTCAACCGCACTTAGGCTATCCGGTTTGCCGGACTGAATGATTAGGGTTTGGACAGAGGCTTTCGCATTTTCAGGCATGAAGGGGTCTGTGATGCGGAATTCATAGTCATCCACAGGCAGGTACTTAGTGACATAGATATTTAATACCGGCATCTCCCTTTTGCCAAGCTGCTTCCTGACAGATTCTGCTTTTTGGGCAGTAACTTCAATATCCCGCTGCATCCAATTGCTCCAGTCAAGATTATATTTTAAGAGCCTGATTGCCTTTATCGTTTTATGCTCCATCTTTTCAAGCCATAATTCATCCTGATCTCCAGATAGCTGAATCATTCTGTACCCCTGATCAGATATGAAATAATCAGCAAGTTTCCAAAATAAATAATCCTCTTGAACGGCCAATTCTTCCCCCACTCTCTATATGTTGCAATGATTACAATACTTTATTTAACTATAGGCAAAAAAGAAACCTTTTGTAAAAGAAAAAGCACCTAAATATTTATCCAAAATAAAAAGACCATTACGGTCTTTTTACTTCTTTATTGCCGCCCTTCCGATGGCCCAGAAGAGAAAACAGAGCTCATCATCCTGTCGCGGACAAGCGGAAAACTCATTACTGAAGTGACTAGCAGTTTCCGCAAAAAGACATTCCCAAAAATAACATTAATCAATCGATACCGGTTATGATAGGCAAAGTAAGTGCCAAGCCCTATCATAAATATAGATAGTAATCGAGACATTAAAAATCCCTCCTCTTCCTTATTGTGAGAAGAGGAAATAATTTTTATCCATGCTTCAGAACAAAATAAAATTCGCCCCCCATTGCAAGCTGACTAATCCTTCATTATTGGTTCGATCGTTTTCTTGAGAACATTTACAGAATGGGTAAACTGATCCTTCTCTTCGCTGTTTAAGTGAAGTTCAACAATATCGCGAATGCCATTTCTATTGACTATAGCAGGTACCCCAATGTAAACATCATCATGACCATACTCCCCATCTAAGTATGCTGACACCGTAAGGACCGAATTCTCGTTCTGAAGGATGGCTTTCGTCAGCCTGACCAGACCCATGGCTATCCCGTAATAAGTCGCCCCTTTTCGCTCAATAATCTGATAAGCCGCATCTCTGACATTAAGGAATATCGAATTAAGATCTTCCTGCCTAAAATTCTCTTCTTTCCCCATCCAGTCATCAATGTTTTTCCCTGCAATATCAGCATGGCTCCATACAGGCAATTCAGTATCCCCGTGTTCACCTATAATATAAGCATGAACATTGCGCGTATCGACTTTGAAATATTCTCCCAGCAGAAACCTGAATCTGGCCGTATCCAATATCGTACCGGATCCGATTACTCTTTCTTTTGGCAGTCCGGAGAACTTCCAGACTGCATACGTCAGAATATCAACTGGATTTGTTGCAACCAGGAAAATGCCATCAAAGCCGCTGTCCATGACATGATCCACAATGCCTTTAAAGATTTTAGTGTTTTTTTCCACAAGATCCAGGCGGGTCTCCCCAGGCTTTTGATTCGCTCCAGCAGTTATGACAACCAAATCAGCCTCTTTGCAATCTGAATAATCTCCAAACCAGATTGATGTTGGGGAAAGGGCAAATGGCATGCCATGATTCAAATCCATCGCATCTCCTTCAGATTTATCCTTATTTAAATCGATCAGAACCAATTCCTCTGTAACACCCTGATTTAATAGTGCAAAGGCATAGCTTGAGCCCACAAAGCCAGTTCCAATCAGCACAACTCTGTTTACCCGATTTTTCATAACAACTCCCCTTTTCACTTTATGGTAAGGAACAGCTACATCTTAGTCCCTTTATGTCAATAGAATATATAGAAGCATTCCCACCGAGGCAGAAGCTAAACCTGAAAAAAAATTAACAAAGTCATTATCTGCAAAACGCCTGCCTTTTACCAAAGTGGCCGGCTGCCCGCAATGTTCGGTTTTTTCAATGTTTGCATTGCACACCAGGCACTTGTATTCAGCCTGAAAAAAAGCTCCCAATATGGAATCAATCAGATTTCCCGCAAATCCAAAGATCCCAATAAGTAAAGCCTCATAAAGTGAAACACTGAACAGCATGAATGACAGAAGTCCAATAGCAAAAGAACCTGACAAAGCTGCAATTGTGCCCAAAATGCTGACAGCACCTGAAGTTCCCGTTTCTATTGCCTTCCAGGTCCTCAATGAAATGGGAGGTTTTTTACTTAATGAGCCAATTTCTGATGCCCAGGTATCTGAGTTCGCTGCAGCCAGGCCGATTAGAAATGCTATCAGCCAAACCGGTGATGGATTCAGAAGATAAAATATGCTGGCAATAGCAGCTATTCCTCCGTTTGCTGCCACCTGCTGCCAATCCCTTCTTGACCCTTTTGCATGCTTATTTTCGAATGTCTCTTTTCTATGGCTTTTAAATTTTGACCAAAAGCTTGAACTAGCAAAAAAGAACCCCAGCACAAGGAGACCGTAAAAACCAAATCCCCAGCCTGTTGCCGAGCCCACAATGAATGCAGCTATACTGCCTGAAAAGGTCAGCAATTGAAAATAATACCCGGCTAGCGCTGTGATCAATATAAAAATAACAATAACTATAGATTCAAGCATCGCCGGATGCCCACACCCGCTGATCCGTAATAATCATTTCCACCGGCTTGTCATGGTTTTCCACTTGAACACCGTTTATAAGCTGCAGCTCAAATGCCAGTGAAACGGTTCTTCCTTTATAGTGCTCGAGAAACCGATCATAATAGCCTCCCCCAAATCCGAGGCGGAAGCCGTTTTTCATGTATGCCAGCCCGGGTACGATTAAAGTTTCGATTTCCTCACTGCGAACTTCATTAGTTTTTTCTGGACTTGGCTCCCATAATCCAAAGTACACAGACTCCAAATCCCTGAAGCTATTCAGTTCACGGAACACCATTTGCTTTGAGCGGGGAATGCACTTCGGGACAGCAACCCTTTTTCCTTCTTCCCATGCTTTTCTGATAATCTGCCACGTATCCGCCTCTGGCGGCTTTGAAACCGTTATTCCTATTGTTTTAGCCTGAAGCCATAAAGGGCTTCTAAAAAGGCTGCAGGCAATTTCATAGGATAGCTGTTCATACTCAGGCTTGCTCAATTTCTTCATTCTTTCCAGCATCTGCTTTCTAAGCGCCTTTTTATCCATTTCCATATCAAACCCTCCAACAGAAGATGACATCTGCAAAGCCCCTCAATAATTTATCCAAAAAAGGGAAGTATACCCATAAAAAAAGTCAACAAAAAAAGCAGTAGGAATGATCCTACCACTTATTTTGTTTCACGATGTGTAGTCGAACGCTTATCTCTTGGGCAATATTTTTTAAGCTCAAGACGATCTGGATTATTTCGTTTATTTTTTTTAGAAATATAGTTACGATCTCCACATTCTGTGCAAGCTAACGTAATGTTTACACGCATGTAATTTCCCTCCAAACTATGTTCAAACTAGTTCGTTCATACGACTTTTCTATAATATCACTTTTTAAATCGAAATGCTAGTACGTTTTTTTAAAAGTATCCTCTTTAACCCTGCCTATTAGCAGGTTGTTATACTGAAGGATTTCTGATTTGCTGTCCCCGTTAATAATCCATGATTCTCCTTCCACTGTCCCTCTTCCATTGAATACTGCATTAAGTGAGAAGACACTTATGGCATTTCCCTGAACCATAGGATGATATTTTAAAGTTCCTTTCATTCTGCAGTTCCAAATTTGGTCACTGTATACGTTCCAGTAAGGCTGAATCGTACACTCTTCCATTTTTTTGCCGTTTAGCTGCCCATTAACCAAAAACAGCTTGGAATCAGCCAAATGAAAGATGACATTTTCTGCGGGAGAAATGAATGAGAGATGTTCACGGGAAGAGTACTCATGTCTGTGCTGCAATAAGAGCTTAATCGTTCTGGGCTCGTCTACATGGTTAGTAATATAGCTTTTAAAATATGAAATTTTAGAGTGTATTTTTTCTGTCTTAATTTGAACAGAAATATTTTCATCAGGAAATATCTCTTTGCTGCCATTCTCCATCCAGAAAGTTTTCCCGTCTATCCATAAACCCGGAATCATTTTCAATTTCCCAATCGGCGCTTTCTCCATTTCTTCATAAACATCAGATTGAATCCAATTTAATGTATTCATCTTCATGCACCTTTTTCTATAATTTTTTTAACGTCATTTAAAGGAAGGCAGAATATACAAAAATCAAACAAGGTCTTCAAGCTTATGGCTGATTAGGGTTTCCTGGAATACTCTTTTGGTTTCCTCCGCAATGCGTCCCCAGCTGAATAGGCTTTCTGCGACCTTTTGACCTTGTCTGCCAATTGTAAGGACTGCTTTTGGATCTTCAAGGAGAGCGGACGCCTGCTCTATGAAACTGTCAGGATCTCCCGGGGTCATGAACAGTCCGGAATATCGATGTTTTATTATCCCCTTTAACCCGCCAGTGTTAGATACTATCGCCGGTTTTCCGGCAATCATTGCTTCGAGGGCAACAATGCCAAATGGCTCATAATAACTTGGAAAAACAGCGAACTCACACTTCAGAAAGAGAGCTGCTCTTTGCATATCATTAATAAATCCCGGAAAATGAATTACATCGTCCACTTTCAGTTCTTTCGCTTTTTTTCTGTGCGCTTCAAGCATAGGACCTTTGCCGGCTATAATTAAATAAGTATCCGGGTACTTTTCTTTTATAATAGGCGCTGCGTCGATCAAGGTATCAAACCCTTTTTCCCTGACCATCCGCCCAATGGAAAATATCAGCCTGCCTCCTTTCTTTACCTGCAGCCCCTCCAATAAACAGTCTGGGTCATCAAGCAGGGGTTCCTTGCTGATTCCGTTTGCGATAACAGACATTTTTTCACTTTCGATAGCAAATTGCTGAAGTACTTCTTCCTTCATATATTCACTGCAGACAATAACCTGATCTGACCCTAGTATCAGCTGCTCTTCTTTTCTATGGATAAACTTCTGCAATTCTGTGTAAATCCCATTATTCCTTCCATATTCGGTTGCATGTATAGTCGTGATTAATGGACACTGTAAACTCTCCTTTAATGACAGGCCGCATGCACCTACAAGCCAGTCATGTGCGTGGATGAGCTCGAAGCGGTGGAAGGATGACAGTTCATTGGCTTTATGCTCCATCGCCAAATTCAATCCTAAAATCCAATGCAAAAAGTTAGGATCTTTTTCATTAAGCGGTTTAACTCGATGTATATAGATACCATCTTTAAGTTCAGTGCTGGAAAGATCGCCCCGATTAGCTGTCAGAATATGGACCTCATAATCCTGTTTCAATCCTCCGGCGAGTCCATGCACATGTCTTGATAAGCCGCCAACAACATGTGGAGGATATTCCCACGTAAGAAGAAGGACCTTAGGTAAACCTTTATGGCAGCTATCTTTATTTCGCTCAGCAGTTACTGTTTCCATCATTCTTCTCCTTCACTCATTGATTCATAATAAGTGTATGTACTCACATTCACAGTCCATTCAGCAGGCTGCTTCTCAGCTTCGCCTTTTCCAGATGATTGATAAAGCATTTCCTCAGAAGTATGAATTGCTTCTGAGCGCAGCAATGGGAAGAAATGGGTTTCTGTCAATTTTATACCCAGTTCTACACAATACACCTTACCAGGTTTGAGCCCTTTGAAGATCCATTCTGACTGATGGGACAGGATTACTTCATGATCAGAGACCGCATTGGCGCCATCAAAATTAATACCGGTAACATCATAGATTCTTAAAGATTTTCTCATGGAAGAGACAGGCTCGTCCAAGTAAAGTGAAGCCATCTTCTCTTTATGATTAGATAATTTCCATAATACTTTTACCTTATCAGATGTTAAGCGTGTTAATATCAATTGATCTTTCGTTTTTTTAGGAACGGCATTTTCTTCAGCTGTCACCTTATTCCTGGCAGAATCCTCGCTGTCGCGTTTTGCTTTATTTTGGATAAGTTTGGTCCATTGATATTGCACTTTTCCTACTGTTGTATCAAGCTCACTGGCAATTTTGCGAAATGAAAGCCCCCTGCGGCGAAGCTTAATAATTTCATCGATCATACCCGGCACCTCTTGTATTTATTTTCATAAGCCACTAAAAAAGGGATATATATGACAAAAAGCAAAATTTTATGACTATTTATATAACTCAATGTTATCACTGATATGGATAGCCTACAATGAACGGAAATTGTCGCTTCCTGCGAATGCACATGCCTGCTTGAATATAAATAAGAAAAAAATTTTCAAAGTTTGCCGGGATGCTTTTTCGACAGAGCTCCAGCGACAAAAATCTTTAATTTTCACCCGTTTATGGATTGCATATCGAAATTTGTCAATTTTGATGGTAAAATATTTCTGTTCAATGAATATGAGGTGACTTTTTTGGAATCAATCATGCTGGCATTATTGATCTTGTCTATAGGGCTATTTATTCTTTCAGTGTTCTTGAAAGATCCTTATAAAGAGCTGCGCGAAGAAATGGACCAAATGTCCATGCAGCAGATTCAGGAAATGTATCAGATTAAAAAGAAATTAAAAGTATTGGAAGAAGAACTGCTGGTGGCTGACGAACCCTATATTCAGCACGTTCAGCACGTTCCTGCAGACTCTTCTGCTCATTCCTTAGTGAAAAGGGAAGTTCATGAAATTATAAAAAATCAGGTGATGCTGCTTACCAGGCAAGGATTGTCAGTAGAGCAGATTGCCAGACAATCATCACTCTCTCCTGATGAAGTAAGGACCATTCAAACAGAAATGAAATTTAGAGGTCATGGCTATGAATAAAAGAAATACCCGGGCATTTGCATTTGGCATCCTTATGGCTGTCATAGCCTTTGGCACAGCCTATTTTTTCATTAAACCAAATCAGTCTGAAAATAGAAAAATAGATGAAAACAGCGCGAAAGAATTTCTTCAGGCAAAAGGCTATACTGTTTTAACAAACGAAGAATATACTCTCTTGCAGCAGACTAAATCCGAAGAACCAGCAAATGAGAATACGGAAGAAAAAGAAGAACCTGCTGAGGAAGATACGGAGTTGGAAGAAGGTGCACAGGTAGTCTATCAGCTTACAATTGAGAGCGGCATGACACCTGGGGAAATCGCAGTACAGCTTGAAAAAGCAAATGTAATCAATCAGGCAGCAGACTTCGGCAATTACCTTGAAGAATACGGGTACAGCAAAAAAATACAGCTGGGCACATTTGAACTGACCCCTGATATGAGCTATAAAGAAATCGCTAAAGTCATAACAAAAAGCTAAAAGGAGCTGAATCCTTTTAGCTTTTTTACTGTTTAGCACAAGCGTGCAAGGCGCTTCCGCTTTTCTTATTAATTATTCAAATCATACTGACGTCCTTTAACCAGGTAAAAAATATGTTCAGAGATATTGGTGACATGGTCAGCTGCTCTTTCTAAATATCGGCAAACAAAAGACAGCTGAGTGATCTGAGGAAGATATTCCGGTTTCTGCAGGTTGATTTGCAGAAGCTCTTTAATTGTTTCACCATATAGGTCGTCTACCTGATCATCCATATCGGCAACTTTTTTTGCCTTTGTTATATCTTCTTCAGTGAAAGCCTCCAGTGATAGACGCAGCATTTCTGTAGAAATTTTGTACATTTCTTTTATATGTTCAATCGGCTTAATAAGAGGTTCTGACCCAATCCGTATTGTAGACTTCGCAATATTCACTCCAAAGTCAGCAATTCGTTCAATGTCTGTTGCGATTTTTATAGCGACAATGATGCGTCGAAGGTCAATAGCCACTGGCTGCTGTTTGGCAATTAACAGAATGGCTAAATCATTTATTTCCTCATATAAAATATCAGCCTGGTTATCGTCATCAATGATCTCAAGTGCCAATTCTATATTTTGTGTTTCAAGCGCTTCAACTGATCTATGCAAGGCCTCTACAGCAAAATTGCCAATTTCAATCAGTTTCTTTTGAAGTTCCTGCAGATCATATTCAAACCTCTCACGTACTACCATCAATGTAATCCCCCTTCATCCTAATAGTAATGATTAAATCGTTGATACAAACCAGTATAATAGATTAGCCGAATCGTCCAGTGATATAATCCTCAGTCCGCTTATCTGAAGGGGTAGAGAATATCTTATCTGTTTCGGCAAACTCGATTACCTCACCGTTTAAGAAAAATGCTGTTTTATCAGAAATACGGGCTGCCTGCTGCATATTATGCGTAACGATAATAATACTGAATTCTTCCTTAAGCTCCTGCACAAGCTCCTCTACTTTTAAAGTGGAAATTGGGTCGAGTGCAGAAGTTGGCTCATCCATTAAAATGACATCCGGTTCAATTGCAAGACAGCGTGCAATGCATAGACGCTGCTGCTGTCCGCCTGATAAGCCGTACGCATTCTGGTTCAGGCGATCCTTTACCTCATCCCAGATTGCCGCTCCCCTTAAGCTTTTCTCAACAATTTCATCCAGGATTTTTTTATCACGGATTCCGTGTATTTTCGGCCCATATGCCACATTTTCATAAATAGACTTTGGAAAAGGATTTGGCTTTTGGAAAACCATGCCTACACTTGTTCTTAAATCCTCCACTTTAAAAGATTTATCAAGTATATTACGTTCACGGTATAAGATTTCACCGGAAATCTTTACTGTAGGCACAAGTTCAACCATGCGGTTCAGGGTTTTAATATAAGTGGATTTGCCGCATCCTGATGGACCGATGATGGCTGTTACTTCATTTTCATTAATGGCCAAATTAATATTTTTTAACGCATGGCCCTCCCCGTACCAAAGGTTAAGATCTTTTGTATGATAAACTACTTTTTTATTTTCTTTTGCTTTTTGATCTAGATTAGCTGTTTTAGTATTCGGATTGGCTTTTTCTGTTATTACAGGCATTTTATAAAACCTCCCAGACTAATATCTTTTTTGGAATTTATTGCGGATCAAAATAGCGATTGAATTCATCGCAAACAATACAATCAATAATATAACGATAGTTGCAGCTGCCAGGTTGGCATATTCCGCTACTAGGGCAGAGTCAAGAGTCCAGTAATAAATCTGAACCGGCAATATCGTAAATTTATCAAAGATCCCATCAGGAACAGGTATTAACAATGCCGGAATACCGATAACAACCAATGGCGCTGTTTCACCGATTGCGCGTGACAGTGCAAGAATGACACCCGTAAGAATTCCCGGCAGAGAAGCGGGAAGGACTACATTTTTAATGGTCTGCCATTTTGTTGCACCCATACCGTAAGAAGCTTCTCTTAAGAATTGAGGAACTGCACGAATGGCTTCCTGGCTGGCAACTACTACAACAGGAAGAACCAGCAGTGCCATCGTAAGACCTCCTGCTAGAACTACAGAACCCAAATCCAATGCTCTTGCAAAAACAGTTAATCCAAGGATTCCAAAAACAACAGACGGAACACCCGCCAGGTTTGAGATATTCGTTTTAATAAATGAAGAAATACGTCCCTTGGCTGCATATTCTTCAAGATAAATTGCTGTGCCTACTCCAAGAATCATCGTTACAGGAGCAACAACAAGCATCAGCCATAGTGTTCCTGTTATTGCTCCCCAGATTCCGGCTCTTTCAGGATCAGTCGATAAACGATTCATCAGAAAATCCATGTTGATCCAGCCTAAACCATCAGCAAGAACCCGATAAATCAAAACAATTAAAACTACCAGGCCAAATAAAGTGGCCAAAAAGAAGAGTGTTTTAGCAAGGTTATTGGCTAGCAGGCGGCTGCCCATCTTTTTATGCACTTGTTCTGAATCCACATATTTCATATTAATATTCCTCCCTGAACTTGCGAGAGATATACTGAGCGAGCAGGTTCATAATCAGCGTAAACACAAACAAGGTCATAGCAACAGCATAAAGACTATAATATAATGTTGTTCCTGCTGCTGCTTCCCCGCCTGTAACTTCCACTATATAGGCAGTCATGGTCTGCATGGACTGTGTTACGTCAAATGTAAAGTTCTTTGAACTTCCGCTTGCAATGGTTACGATCATCGTCTCCCCGATTGCTCTTGATATACCGAGTACAAATGAAGCAATGATACCTGAAATAGCTGCTGGAACAACTACTTTCCAGGTTACTTCCAGCTTAGTGGCACCTAATGCAAGAGCACCCTCCCTCATTGCATTTGGCACAGAACTCATCGCATCTTCTGAAAGTGACGCTACCATAGGAATGATCATAATTCCCATTACAATCCCGGGGCTCAATATATTCGTAGGTTCAAGGCCTGGAATAAACGATCTTAGTAAAGGTGTTACAAACGTAAAAGCAAAAAACCCATATACAATAGTAGGAATACCTGCCAGGATTTCAAGAAGTGGCTTTAGTGCCTTTCTTGTTTTTTCTGATGCGTATTCACTTAAAAATATTGCAGTCATCAGTCCCACTGGAATGGCAACAAGCATGGCGATCAAAGTGGAAATGATTGTTCCCGTCAGTAAGGGAAGAACACCAAAGACAGCATTTTCTCCTAAAGGCTTTAATTCAGTGCCTGTAAAGAAATCTATAAAAGGAACGTCTTTAAAAAAGGCGATTGTTTCCGTAATTAAGGTGAGTACAATTCCAATAGTAGTAAAAACTGAGATTGCGGCTATGCCGAATAATATTTTTGGTATTAATTTTTCAGTGTAATTATTAACACTTCGAGACTTTTTCTTTTGTTGAATGATTTCACGTACATTCAGTTTTTTGTTATCGTGTTGAACAGCACTTTTTGCCAAGTGTAAAACCCCTTTCAGCCTTCTCATCCAAAGAAGAACTCTTCAGCTCATAATACCCAGGGAAAAACATATAACATCACAAGAAGATGAGAAGGCAAACTTCTCATCTTCCCATGACAATACTTTCAATCTCTTATTTCAATCCGTTCAAAGTATCTAGAGAAGCCTGGATATCTTCATCAGATAATGGAGCAAATCCAGTTTCTGCTGCAACATCCTGTGCATTTTCCATTGTATAGATAGCATAATCAAGCACTTGAGGCTTTTCTTTAGCCATATTTGTATTCAGGTATGTGAATACCGGACGAGTAAATGGAGCATAGTCTCCGTCTTCTTTGATTGTGTCTAATGATGGCTCAACTGGTCCATTGCCAAAGTCTACTTTTACTGCCGACAATTTATCTTTGTTGCTGTCATAGTATCCATAGCCAAAGAATCCGATAGCGTTTTTATCTTTAGATACAAGATCCACTAAAGTTGAGTAATCCTGCTGTAAGTTGATATTTTCAGGAAGGTCCTGTTCTTCAAGAATATTTTCAAACATAAATTCGTAAGTGCCATGGTTTTCATTTGGGCCATAAGTTTGAATTTCTTCATCCGGGAAGTCAGGGCGAACATCTGACCATTTTTTCTTTCCAGCACTGGCAAGGAAGATATCGACAACTTCTTGCTGTGTAAGCTCAGCAGCCCAGTCATTTTCTTTATTAATTACAATTGTTATACCGTCTAAAGCAACCTTCATTTCCTGTACATCAATGCCAAGCTCTTCAGCTGAAGCTTTCTCTTCATCTTTGATTTGGCGGGAAGCATCGTTAAAATCTGTACCGTCTTCTGCAAGAAATTTCTTGAAGCCAGCTGAAGTTCCGGAGCGGCTAACTTCTACAGAGACATTTTCTTGTTCTCCCATATAATTTTCAGCCATGCGTGCCATGAATGGATAAACAGTTCCAGAACCATCTATTACTACACTGCCTTCCAGCTCTTCACTATTTTCGCCATTTCCGCTTGCACCTTCATTTGTATCTCCGCCTCCACAAGCTGCAGTAAATACCATTACAGCTGCCAGCATTAAAAACAGGCTCATTTTTTTAAGACGTTTCATTCCTGAATTCCCCCTAAGAAAATTGGTTGTTTTGTCCTACGAGTATTAGAATAAGGGTTGACTGTTAACGCCGTTTTAACTGATTGTAAAGCTTTTGTAAATGTGGGCGATTCTTGTGTAAATATGTCGAATATGAGGTATAACATAAATTTATCTTTCCATCATAGCCGGGTTGCAATTCATATAAGGGGAAATAAAAAAAACTGCCTCCCTTTATCGGGAGACAGTTAAGCAGCAATTATTCAACGTCTTCTTCGCGAGCCTCTTCCTGTCCTTCAAGCACATCATTTATATTTTCTACCTTTTGAACAGGACCTTCGCTACCTTTGCCTTCTTTTTGACGATTTTTTTTCAAATCAAAATACGCATCCAAAACACGTTCGCCAATTTCTTTATTGGCTCCGTGATCCACGCTTCCCTGGTAAGCCCATGGAACTAATACCGCCATGGCTACCTCAGGATTTTCAGACGGAGCATAGCTTACAAGACTTAGGTTCATGACCTCAGGCGGCTCTTTGCCAAACTTGCTGCGCTCTGGTCCATCATAAAATGCCTCGGCAGTACCGGTTTTCCCAGCCGGCTTATATTCCTTACCGCCAAACAAACCGTATGCTGTTCCGCCCTTTTCCTGCATGACTCTGCGGAAGCCTTCCTGGACACGGTCCATCCATCCCTCTTCCAATTCAACCCGATTAAGGACCTTTGGCTCCATTTCCTGAACAATAGGGCCAAGTTCATTATTTTCCATCAATGGCTCACGGATTTCCTTAACAATATGAGGCTCCATCCTGTTTCCACCATTGGCAATGACTGAAACATATTGGGCAAGCTGCATATTGGAATAGGTATCGTACTGGCCAATCGAAAGGTCAAGCATGAAACCAGGCAATGTACTCATCCCTTTAAAGCCTGTTTGCTCATTCGGCAAATCAATTCCTGTCCGTACTCCAAGCCCAAATTGAGCGAAGGAATCCCTTACAGTACTAAAGGCTTGCTCATCTATCCACAATGGCTTTTCATACTCATATTTCCCGCCGCCGATATTGATGACAGTTTCAAACATATAAACGTTCGAAGAGAATTTAAGTGCATTGATATCATTTAAAGGGCCAAAATTTCTCCAGGATTTTTTTACAGGTGTTCCTTTTATTTTTAAAGGCCGGTCATAAAATACGGTCCCCGGAGAAATAGCACCCGTTTTATATCCGGTAAGAATTGTAGCACCCTTCACAGCAGAACCGACATTATAAGTAGTAGTGATATTGCCTAATGCATCGTCTTGCATAACTGATTGGCCTGTTTCTTTATCCTTCACGATCTTCTTTCCGGCCATCGAGAGGACTTCTCCGGTATGTGGATCCATAAGAACCACATAGGCCCTGTCCAGTAGTGCAGTACCTGCAGATGCCTTTGCTTCACGCAATTCCTCTTCAATGATTTTCTCTACTTCCTTTTGAAGATCCATATCAATGCTCAGCACAAGGTCCTTTCCTCTTTGTCCATCAGTGATGGGTACAGTTTCAAGGACATTGCCGGCTTTATCTGTAACATTTTTCACTTTTGCCTTTTGGCCGTGAAGGACTTCTTCGTATTGCATCTCAATATAGCTCTTTCCTACACGGTCATTACGGCTGTAATCACGGGCCATATAGTATTCAAGCTGTTCAGCCGGCAGTCCTTCGTCAGAGCTCGTCACATTACCCAGCACTGATTTCAATGTATCTCCGAAGGCATAATACCGTTCCCAGTCGGTAGTTGTATCAACACCCTGAAGAATTTGAAGATTTTCGCTGACAACTGCGAATTCCTCAGGAGTGACTTCTTTATTTTTGACAATTTGCGGTGTTAATGCGTATCCGCTTGTAAACTCTCTGTAGATGGCAAGTACTTCAAGATCATCTTTTGTCAATTCGCTTAATTCATCTTCTGTAATTCGATCCAATGTGAGCTGATAGATGGCCTTGTCCAATTCCTTCTGGTCGCCTTCATACTTCTTTTCAAGCTCTTCTTTGTCTTTTTTAGAGATCTTTTTTTCAGCCTCTTCAGGATTTTTCATAATCCAGTAATCTTTTTTATCACGTTCCTGAACTTTTTCGGTATCTTTGTGTATGAGCTTGGCCAGCCTTTCTGCCACCTCTAGCATTTCGTCCTGCTTGTATCCATTATTAGTAAATGTGATGGCATTTTGCGGAGTATTATCGACAATCACCTGGCCATTTCTGTCAAACATCTTTCCTCTCGGCACCGGGCTGTTGACTGTAACATCTTCCGTTCTTTCAATCTCACGCTTATAATCGTCACCGTAAACAATCTGAACCATCCCAAGCCTGAGGATCAGAATGGAGAACAATAAAAACACAGCAAAGAAGAGCATATTCAGGCGGAAAGGAACATGGGTCTTCTTCTTTTTCTTCCTATTCAAAATTACGCACACTTCCTTTAAAAAAGTCTCATAATCCCATTCTAAAAGAAAATAGCAATAAATTCTATAAAGAACCCTTTTTCGACAGAGATATTTTTCTGGTAAAAAAAGAGAGAGGATTTCCTCTCTCTCACGCAGACTGAAATTGTATTTTCCTGACGAAGAAATATATGACCGAATGTCCGGCCCCAATGATTAAGAGAAGAATAGGGATGCTTTTTTCTTCATTGAAAAAAGAAACCGCAGCTAAAAAACCTAAAATAGATACTATACGTCCTGCATTTAAGAAGATTTCCCTTACTACGATATACTCAATTCTCATCTCTGCAGCCTTCCAGCCTCTGCCAATGACATCATATGTTAATGAAATATATGGCACAAGCAGGAGAGGATACGCTATAGCAATAGCGGCTGCATACATCAGCAGCTTTGGATACGTAACCTCAAAAACGATAAAGAAAATGGCACCATACAGTAATAACCCGCCTATAAGTATGGCCCTTTTCCGATACTCCTTCTTTAAAAGCCTTGATACAAGAAAATACCCCAAAAAAGATATACTTGAGTTGACCAATCCGTATGTACCAAGAGCCAGTTCACTGCCAGTTGAAATAAAAACATAAACTGATATGACAAAAATAAAGGTTCCCTCTCTGAGACCCTGAAAAAAATGGGCATTCGTAATCATTCGCCAGTTCAGGCTGTTTTTTCGTTCTGCCAGGATTCTTCCAAATAAATACCTTCCGTCAGCCGGCCGCCTTTTAAGGAAAAAGCTTAAAAAGACGGCTATTGAAAAAAGTGTCAGGGAGATGCCGAAGATAACGGAATAGCCCGTGAACTTTTCCATCCTTGAAATAATGAAACCCGCTGCTATCGGTCCAATCATACCCCCAACGGATGTTAGTATTCCAAGGAATCCATTAAAGAAATCGCGATTCTCCGGCTCAGTTATTTCAAAAGTGAGTACATTGAAAGCAAGCCAGTAGAACCCATACCCGACTCCCAGCAGAGCCCCTAGAAGCAATAGAAATTTTGAGGCATTTGTTCCAATGAAAAGCACTGTCAGATAAAATAGTGCCAAAAAAATTACACCGATTCTCAGTACAATGACACGGTCAATTTTCTTCGCCCATCTCCCTGCCAGGATAAACGTCAAAGGCTGAAGAACCACAATGGCCAGGTTATATAAAGCAAGATCGCTGAACTCACCAGACTGCTTCCAGAGATAAATATTTACAAATGTGTTAGAAAGGGCAGCACTTAAAGAATATAGCCCCCCTATAAATAAAAGCAATGTTAAATCTTTCGTTAAATCGACATCACCGATCAGTTTTTTAAATCTGCTCATAAAAAAAACTCCCCTTTGGTTCTAAGGGTAGTCTCCTACAAAGGAAGTGCGGTTATGCAATGATTTAGAAATTAACAGAATAGCTCTTAATTCCTGAACAAAAAAACACGGCAGATGTAATCCGCCGTGCTTTTTGATTTATTATTTTGCTGCGCTGTAACGCTTAGAAACTTCATCCCAATTAACAACATTCCAGAAAGAATTGATGTATTCAGGACGGCGGTTTTGATATTTTAAGTAGTAAGCATGCTCCCAAACATCAAGGCCAAGGATTGGAGTCTTGCCTTCCATTAAAGGAGAATCCTGGTTAGGTGTGCTTGTTACTTCCAATTCGCCATTGTTTACTGCCAGCCAAGCCCAGCCAGAACCGAAGCGAGTTGTAGCTGCTTTTGCAAATTCTTCTTTGAAGCTGTCATAGCTACCGAATTTGCTGCTGATAGCGTCTGCTAATTCACCTGTAGGCTCACCGCCGCCATTTGGAGAAATGATCTGCCAGAATAGAGAATGGTTTGCATGGCCCCCGCCGTTGTTGCGTACTGCAGTGCGAACAGCTTCAGGTACGGCATCCAGGTTAGAAACAACTTCTTCAACAGTTTTAGAAAGAAGCTCTTCGTTTCCTTCTAAAGCATTGTTAAGGTTTGTTACATAAGTATTGTGATGCTTTGTATGATGAATATTCATCGTTTCTTTGTCGATGTTTGGCTCCAATGCATCATAAGCGTAAGGTAATTGCGGTAATTCGAATGCCATAATAAAATTCCTCCCTATGTATCTGTTTTAGTAAGCCCCTGAAACACTTCAATCATTTATAAAATTCTGATTTTAGAATGTTTCTAAGGTCTTTAGTTTAAGATTACCAAAGTTGGTTTTTTGTTTCAAACAAAATGCTTTGCTACATATATACAATATCCTAACTCGTTTTTATTATTCCATTAAATTCAAACCATTCCAGCGGGTCCTCAAAGGACCACAAATAGAAAATAAATAATCATTACCCCTTGAATCACCGCTTTGGCTGCTGCACTGCTGACAAAGCCGATTACCGATCCAAATCCAATCTTCAGTGCATCATTGAAGTTTGTCCTGTTAACTGCAAGCTCAGCAATAACTGCACCCAGAAAAGGACCAATTAATATTCCCAGTACAGGAATGACAAATGGTCCAGCCAAAAGGCCGATCGTGCTTCCCCAAACACCCGCTTTTGATCCCCCATACTTTTTTACCCCAATCATATTAGCTACGTAATCAGCTCCAAATAAAAGGAGAACAAATAAACCCTGAATCGTCCAAAATAGCCAGTTAAACGGTTCGAAAGAAAAAAGAATTCCATAAAGGATAAATCCGCCCAGCAAAAACAGCACACTTGGAATAATCGGGAAAACAAGGCCTGCAAAAGCGATAATAAACAGCAGAATGATCAGTGTCCAATAAATTATTTGCATAATCAGCATCCTTTCTAGAAAAGCGCAAGCGCCTTGCCCACCCCCGACAAGCACAAGACGAGCCTCACGGAAAGGCGTTCTTTGCCTTTATGGGAGGGTTGGCTTGTGACCTCGAGGGGGTAGGCGCTGGAGCTAGACAGTTATCTAACTTCAGAATTTATACATTCTTTATCAAAATAAATAAGCAAGGGATTTCCCCTTGCTTATTTTACCACTTATTCTTCCCCTAAAACAGCTTCAGCAATATTCACCGCATGATCGCCGATACGCTCAAGGTTGCTGACAATGTCTACATACACAATGCCGGCCTGGCCAGAGCAGACTCCCTCGTTCAAACGAAGGATATGCTGTTTGCGAAGCTTTCTTTCCATCTTGTCAATCTCTTCTTCTTTTTTTACAACATGCTCTGCAGCAATATTATCATTATGGTCCAGTGCCTGAAGAGCTTCTTTTACAGTAGAAATGGTCAATTTGAACATTTGTTCTAAATCAGCCATAGCTGAATCAGTGATGGACACTTTATTTGCCTGTTTATAATCAATCAGTTCTATTACATTTTCGAAATGGTCACCGATACGCTCAATATCTCTTACCGTATCCATCAGCACAGTGTGCTCGGCAGACTCATGTGCTGAAAGTGAACTTGTAGATAACTTAATCAGGTAATCCGTAATTTTGCGGTCAAGGTTATTGATCGCGTCCTCTAACTGGTATGCACTTTCGGAATGTTTTTGATTGCCGGTTTTCAAATATTGAACCGTTTCTTCCAGTCCCCGTACTGAGAATGCTCCCATGCGAAGCACTTCTTCTTTAGCTTGTCCAAGTGCAATCGAAGGTGATTGTTCTATAAAAACAGGATCCAAATGTTTTGCTTTATATTCAGCAACTGCATCTTCTCCCGGAATAAGTTTTGTTACAATCCATGCCAGCGCTGCTACAAATGGCAGCTGAATAAGTGTATTAGTACTGTTGAAAATTCCATGTGCAAAGGCAATGGTCATTTCAGGATTTAAGTTAATATTCACTTGCAGTGTCTCAATCAATAATGTAAACGGCTTTAATAAAATCAAGAAGATAGTAGTACCAATTAAGTTAAACAATACATGCACGGCTGCGGCTCTTCTTGCAGCAACAGACGCTCCAATTGCAGCTAATACCGCTGTAATCGTTGTTCCAATATTATCTCCAAACAGAACCGGCAATGCCGCATCCAGGTTAATCAGCTCTTCAGAAAACAAGCCTTGGAGAATACCGATTGTGGCACTTGAGCTCTGAACAATAACAGTAAACACTGTTCCGACGACCACACCCAGAATTGGATTTGAACTCATGCTTACGGTCAAGTCATGAAAAGCTTCCAATGAACGAAGAGGCTTCATTCCCCCGCTCATTAATTCAAGTCCATAAAATAATGCACCAAAGCCAAAGACAATTTGACCGAAATTATTTACTTTTTTGTTTTTAAAGAAAAACAATAGGATTGAACCTAAAGCTATGATCGGCAAAGCGTATTCCCCGATATCGATTCCGATGATGAAAGCAGTTACCGTGGTTCCAATATTGGCTCCCATAATAACACCTATTGCCTGGCGCAATGTCATGAATCCGGCTGATACTAATCCCACTGTAATAACAGTGGTTGCAGAGCTGCTCTGTATAAGAATGGTGACAAGAATACCTGCCAGCACTCCCATTAGAGGATTCGTAGTAAATCTATCTAATAAATCCCTCAGCCGGTCACCAGCTGATTTTTGGAGCCCATCACCCATGAACTTGATTCCATAAAGGAAAATACCAAGCCCGCCCAAAAACTCAAAAAGCATTTGCTGAACATTCAGTTCCACAATTTTTCAACCCCTATAACTGTTTATTCGACATGTTTCATCAAACCCCATACAATTATTAAAGGAAACCCGCAGAAATGTAAACCTGTTATGAACTAAATTTACAATACCTTAACATTTCATCCTTATATTACAACTTTGTTACAAATACAAAAAAAGACTTGCAAACGCATTTGCTTGTAACGTCTGGATATATGGCTAAAATATAATAGTGAATCTCAAAAAGGGTGTGTCAAAATGAATATTTTTCTTCAGTTTTATAAAAGCCTGTTTTCTCCTAAAGATATCGCTTTATTTCGCCATCAGGGGATAGGAAAGACTATTTTGTATGTGTTTTTCCTTACCCTGCTATCAGTTCTGCCAACCGTGTATTATTCCGGTTCGGCAATCATTAATGGCTTAAATGCTATTGATAAAACAATTGACAGTGATCTGCCGGGTTTTGAAATTACAGAAGGACAGCTTCACACAGAGGAGGAAGCACCTGTAACCCTCAATAAAGATAACTTTACAATCATTGTTGATTCGACAGGAGCAGTTGACACTACTGTCTTATCAGAAAGCGGCAATACGATTGCCTTATTAAAAAATGAGGTCTACATACATGCTGAAGGACAGAAACAGACATATCCATACACATTGCTGACAAGCCGCACAATAACAAAGGATGACTTATCAGACTTCCTTTCTTCTGCAGAATCCCTTATGCCGATTATTATTCCCTTAATAGCGGTTGTCATTTATATTTTCGCAGCCGGCATTCGATTTATTGAGATATCCCTGATAGCACTTGCAGGTCTTCTTCTCAAAAATGCACTAAGTAAAAAACTGGAGTACCGTCATTTATGGCGCATCTCTGCGTACAGCATTACTTTGCCGACTATTTTCTTTGCTGTAATGTCAGCCCTTCAGACTGTGGTGCAAAATGGGGCGATTATTAACTGGTTTGTTTCTCTTATCATCCTCCTCTTGTCCATAAAGGAAGTCCCATCTCATAGCTCTAAATAAAAACGTGCCAATAGCGCGTTTTTTATTTTTGCAATTAATAAAGAGGAGTTATTTTATAAATAAAGCAGTTATTAATGCAGAATAATACAAATTGAGGACTTTTTTTGGTCTAATCATATTTGGACAAGCATACATATTGGGTAAACATGCTATTTGCAGGGGGTTTGGCCATTATGAAGAAGCTTGCGGGAGTACTGCTTTCAATCCTAGTTATATATGTAATCTATTATGACCTTGATCATGGCACACTGCCCGCTGGACAAAAGCAAGCACTGGAGGCCAGTACGCTGCCCACAGAAACAGGTGAAACCTATTTTGAAAAAAAGGTCAATCCTGGAGAAACAGTTCTTTCAATTATAGAACTAAACCTTGATGGACCAATTCCTGTTGGCATAGACCAGGTTGTGTCAGACTTCTCGGAATTAAACAATGGAATGCAGCCTGAAGACATTAAATCAGGTAAGACCTATAAATTTCCAAAATATACTCAGGCCAACTAATCATCATTCTTGTCAACTTCAGCGGTTCATTGATACAATAAAGTGAACCTTCTCTAACAGCATACATCTCAGCTGTTATATGAAAAGATAAAAGGAGCGAATCTCCATTGAGTGAAATTATACATCGCACTAAAACAAGGCCTGTTAAAGTTGGGCCATTAACAATTGGCGGAAGCAATGAGCTGTTCATTCAGAGTATGACCACTACGAAAACACATGACGTTGAAGCGACTGTAGCTGAAATAAAAAGGCTGGAAGAAGCAGGATGTCAAATCGTGCGTGTTGCCTGCCCGGATGAAAGAGCTGCAAATGCCATAGCAGATATTAAAAGACAAATTAACATACCGCTTGTTGTTGATATCCACTTTGACTACAAGCTGGCATTAAAGGCCATCGAAGGCGGAGCTGATAAAATCCGCATTAATCCGGGAAATATTGGTAAACGTGAAAAAGTGGAAGCAGTCGTCAAGGCTGCAAAAGAAAAAGGAATCCCTATCCGCATTGGTGTAAATGCAGGTTCTCTTGAAAAAAGAATCCTTGAGAAATATGGGTATCCTACAGCAGATGGCATGGTTGAAAGTGCCCTGCATCATATCAAAATTTTAGAAGACCTTGATTTCCATGACATCATCGTTTCTATGAAAGCATCCGATGTTAATTTGGCCATTGAGGCTTATGAGAAAGCAGCACAAGCTTTTGACTACCCTCTCCATTTAGGTATAACAGAATCAGGCACACTTTTTGCCGGGACTGTAAAAAGTGCCGCTGGACTTGGTGCAATCTTAAGCAAAGGAATTGGAAATACGTTAAGAATTTCACTTAGTGCAGATCCCGTTGAAGAAGTTAAGGTTGCCCGCGAACTTCTTAAAGTGTTTGGTTTATCCTCCAATGCTGCAACACTGATCTCCTGTCCAACATGCGGAAGGATCGAGATTGACTTAATCAGCATTGCAAATGAAGTGGAAGAATATATTCAAAAAATTAAAGCGCCAATTAAGGTTGCTGTATTGGGCTGTGCTGTTAACGGGCCTGGCGAAGCCAGGGAAGCTGATATCGGCATTGCAGGTGCCCGCGGAGAAGGCCTTCTGTTCCGCAAAGGCCAGATTGTAAGGAAAGTTCCTGAAGAAACAATGGTTGAGGAACTTAAGATTGAAATCGACAAAATCGCCGAAGAATATTTTGCCAAACAGGAAGAAGAAAAAGCACAGGCAGAAAACCTGCAGCCATAAGGCGATTGCTGCCCGCTTTTGCGAAGCTCAAAAATCTATAGAAAAGCCTGGTACCAAATATATTTGGTACCAGGCTTTTTTTCTTCTTTTTCTAAAAAAACGGCAGAATGAACATACCGACAATAATGGATATAGCCCCTATTGCAATCGCCCAGCCACCAAGGCTTTCTGAGCCCCTCCGGCGTGCGATAAAACCAAGGACAATTCCTGTTGCTCCAAAAAGAACCGGCAGCACAAACAAAGATAAAATGGAAAGTGCCAGGGCTGCATATCCGACACCTCTGCCAGCTGCAGCTGTTTCATTTTCCTCATCCCTGTCCACTGATCTATTATAGACACCCGGCGCTGCTATTTCCGCAGAGGTTTCCTCAGAATAATCTGCATGAACTGCAGCTGTTTCGTCTTCCTCATCCCGATCCAGCGATCTGCCGTAGACACCTGGAGCTGCTATTTCCGCAGCAGCTTCTTCAGAATAATCTGCATCTTCTTCGCCAATCCGCTCACTGTATCGAAGGTCATACTCTTCATTCCTGCGCTCTTGGTCTGCCATCATGATCCCTCGCTTCCTTTGCTGTGTTCCTAAAAAGTACTGCTTAATGGAGCATTTATAGTGTTTGCGATATAAGCCTTTTTTAAGATGTAAATGTTTAACTGTCAAACCTTCTGCAGGCAACACTCTTTTGTAAGGCCGGTACTTTTGTTAAGATAAGGGATATATGCATTAAAGGAGATCATAATGATGAAGAGGCGTTTTGGTATTGATATAGACGGAACGGTTACTTGTCCTGAAGCCATGGTTCCGTATTTAAATAAAGCATTTAATCTGAATATTACTTTAAATGATATTAAGCAATATGATTTAACACCTTTGGTGACGATTTCAGAAGAACAATTTGCACATTGGTTTTATGAAAATGAGCCCATCATATACAAAGAATCTCCCATTGCTAAAGGCGCAAAGGAAGTTTTGACCAACTGGAAACGCAAGCATGAATTGTATTTTATAAGTGCCAGGGGGTCTCACCTGCAGCAAATAACAGAGGAATGGTTTTTAGAGAACACATTGGAGTTTGATCATATTGAACTGATTGGGAGCCATGATAAAATCGAAGCTGCGAAAAAATATGAGGTGGATATCTTTTTTGAAGACAAACATGATAATGCAGTCATGATTCACGAGGCTTGCGGAATTCCTGTCATTTTATTCGATACACCCTATAACCAGGAGCCACTTCCCAATGGCGTTATTAGAGTCAGAAACTGGCAGGAAGCGAATGCATGGGTAAATGACTGGCTGCAGGAACAAAAGCGGAAGCGCCTTGATCAGATGAACTCCAACTAAAAACCGCCACGTCCTGTGGCGAACGTTGAAGCCAGCACATCCTGTGCAAGTCCGACAGGCATAAGACGAATCACGCAGGAAACCTCCCCAAGCTACTTTGGTCGGGTGATGTATCGCTGCCGAAGCATTCCTTGTCCTGATTTCTGGAGTGATTTGGCTTATGACCCGAGGGGCTAGGCGCTGTTGCTGGATGCAGATAATTTTTCCACAAAGTTATTCACATCGTTATATTTTATTATTTCCTAAATTGCAAAAAGAAGCATGGGACTAAGTAAATAGCTCCATGCTTCTTTTTTGTTTCTTTATTAAAAACACTCCGGGCACTTCCCATATATTTCGAACTTATGTCCAGAAACATCATAGCCCTTCAGATTTTCCTGAACCTGCTTCATGGGACAGACTTCGATTTCTTTCGTCTTGCCGCAATCCAGACATATAAAATGATGATGATGATGTTCATGTGAGCAAGTAAAGCGGAAGTGTTTTTCTCCTGATAGCTCTGTCATTTCAAAAATATCCAGATCCACGAATAAAGATAAGTTTCTGTAGATTGTATCAAAGCTGAGTCCAGGGTAGTTATCCTTCATTTTTTCCAGAACATCTTTGGCCGTTAAATATTTATCACTGTCAGCAAACAGCTGAAGCATCTCTTCTCTCTTCCCTGTATGCTTATAGCCTTTATCCTTCAAAAGCTGCATGGCTTCATCAACATTCATCTTTTTCACCTCATTTTTTGCTCTGAAATAATCTCGGATAGAAGTCATTCACATTTAAGCCGGCCTCATGCCTGCAATTTTTTTAAGCAAGATTGTCACAATCAGTATTAACACCGCAATCATGACGATTGTTCCGCCTGGAGCTAAATCTATATAGTAGGAAATCGTCAGTCCGCCTAAAACTGAAATTTCACCGAAAAGCATGGACAGGAAAATCGTCTGTTTGAATCCTTTTGCAATTCTGATGCTTGCTGCAACCGGCAAAGTCATTAGCGATGAAACCAATAAAATACCCACTATTCTCATGGAAGCAGCTATGACCAGAGCCACCATGACAATAAATATGAAGTGGACACTTTTAGCAGCTATTCCAGATGCCTTGGCATGCTCTTCATCAAATGACAGCAGAAACAATTCTTTATAGAGCAGCACCACAAGTGCAATAACAAACACGCTGATGATTAAAATCGTCCATAAATCCAGCCGGCTGACTGCACTGACACTGCCAAACAGATAACTGAATAAATCAGTATTGAACCCGTCAGCGAGTGAAATGAATATTACTCCAAGTCCAATGCCTCCAGATAAAATAATAGGAATAGCAAGCTCCTGATAATGTTTATAAACAGCCCTCAGTTTTTCAATAAACAATGACCCGGCTACTGAAAAGGCCATCCCCATATATAACGGATTCAACCCGCTCAATCCGATAAATTTCTTTTCAAGCAGCAGGCTTGCAGCGATGCCAGCAAGTGTTACATGACTTAAAGCATCGGCAATTAAAGACAGCCTTCTGACAACAATGAACACACCCAGTAGAGGAGCAATGATTCCGATGATAATTCCCGTTAAAAAAGCATTTTGTAAAAATTCATATTGAAGGATTCCTGCAATCATCTGCCTGCTCCTTTATGGTGGTGATGATGGTCATGATTATGTGTCAGAACATGTACATCGTGCCCGTAGATCTCTGACATTTCATTTATATTTAAGCTTTCAAATTCTGCTGTATTTCCATGGAAATGCAAATTCTTATTCAGGCAAGCCACATGGGTGACTTTATCAGAAATTGTGCCAATGTCATGTGTAACCAGCAATAGAGTAATGCCAAGCTTCTTATTTAAATCATCAAGCATCTCGTAGAAGGACTGGACATTTTTTACATCTACGCCTACTGTGGGTTCATCCAATATTAATAATTTTGGGTCACTTACCAATGCGCGGGCAATGAAAACCCGCTGCTGCTGCCCGCCTGAAAGCTCGCCTATATTGCGTCCGGCAAACTCTTGCATGCCAACAGATTCAATAGCATGCAGAACTTTTGCCTGATCGGCCTTACCCATAAATTTAAAAAGACCCAGCTTCTTTGTAAGGCCGCTTGAAACGACTTCAAAGACCGTTGCCGGGAATCCTGTGTTAAATGAATTTGCCTTCTGAGAGACAAACCCAATGTTCTGCCAATCCTTAAAACGGCTTATTTCCTGGCCAAACAGTTTGACGCTCCCCTTCTGCACTTTAAGCAAATTCAGGATAAGTTTTAGCAGGGTTGATTTACCAGACCCATTCGGACCGACGATTCCGAGGAAATCTCCTGAATTAATGGTCAGATTAATATCCTCAAGGACATTTTCTTTCTCATATCTATAAGAAACATGATCTATTTCAATAATTGGCTGTGCCATTTTTATCACCTTACATATTAAGAATCATTACGATTTACTAACACAGTATACAGGAACCTGCATTTAAAGTAAAGGTACATGCTTATTTATGGGGATTTCAAAACTTATTGTCACTATTCACATCCTTAACTCATAAAGTACTGAGGAGGAGTGATGAACATGAAAATATTCGAAAACATCATTAATCACAAATTAAGCAATATTACAGCAGATGAATTATTAAAATATGGAGAGCAGTTCAACATCAGGATTACAAAAGCACAGGCGCAGAAAATTGCAGACCATATGAGAGGCAAACAAGTAAACATCTTTGATGATCGGGAACGGACAAAAATAATAAAGGAAATTGCCAGGATTGCCGGCCCGGAAACTGCAAGGGAAGTAAACAGGCTGTTTTTGCAATTTACAAAATAGGACTTAGCTTATAATACTTAATTTCTCATGCAAAAAGCTGTGCAATCTCGGGCACAGCTTTTTATTATGGTTATCCAGCCGTAATGGCTTCTAATAGATTTTCATTGAATTCCTGGCTGCGCAGCATATTAATTTCATGCTTATAAGGCGCTTTTTTATTGTTTTTATCTTCGCCAACATAAGGAGTCTCCAGAATTTTAGGGATATCCTGTAATTGCGGATGATGAACAATGTAGTTTAATGCACTGAAGCCAATGTGGCCAAATCCGATATTCGCATGACGGTCTTTACGCATTCCGCGCTCATTCTTACTGTCATTAATATGAAGAACTTTCAGGCGGTCAAGACCAATAATCTTATCGAATTCTTCCAATACCCCATCGAAATCATTCACAATATCATATCCTGCATCATGCGTATGGCAAGTATCAAAGCATACAGATAAATGGTTGTTATAATGGACTCCCTCTATAATCATAGCCAGCTCTTCGAAGGATTTTCCGCACTCCGAGCCTTTTCCGGCCATGGTTTCAAGTGCGATCTGCACATTTTCTTCGCCATTTAAGACTTCATTCAAGCCTTCAACGATTTTTTTGATGCCGTCCTCTGTTCCTGCTCCTACATGGGCACCCGGATGGAGAACAATCTGCTTAGCTCCAATCGCTTCAGTGCGGTCGATTTCAGAACGAAGGAAATTAACGCCTAATTCAAATGTTGAAGGGTTTGAAGTATTCCCGATATTGATAATATATGGAGCATGTACAACAATATCAGCAATCCCGTTCTCTGCCATATGCTTCAGCCCGGCCTCAATGTTCAGATCTTCAATTTTTTTTCTTCTTGTGTTTTGCGGGGCTCCTGTATAGATCATAAATGTATTGGAGCCATATGAAACAGCTTCTTCACTTGCTGCTAAAAGCATTTTTTTCCCGCTCATGGACACATGTGATCCAATTTTCAGCATGACGATACCTCTCCCTTTTACATTATTATTTACGCTTTATTCTTCTTTCGCGTTTTTTTATTTTGTCCATTTCCCATTTCATTTTCTTTTTGTAGCCTGGTTTTACTTTTTTCGGTTTCTTTACTAGCGATGCAGCTTTTTTATCAATGTCATCTGTTTGTTTCTGTCTTGTTTTTCGCTTATTGCGATTATCCAGGTCTGTCCATTCACCTTTTTGCAGGTCTTTGTGCTGGAATTCTAATCCCATTTTTTCAAGTCTGTTTAATGCATCTTCATCGGAAGTCTCATACACTGTCACTGCAATTCCAGAGAATCCTGCACGCGCTGTCCGGCCAACCCGGTGTATATAAAAATCAAGATCCGTCGGTAGTTCATAGTTGATTACATGGCTGATTCCCTGTATATCAATGCCCCGGGCTGCCAGGTCTGTTGCCACAATATATTGAAACTCAAGGTCTAGAATCTGCTTCATCATTTTCTTCCGTTCACGAGGGTTAAGGTCTCCGTGAATCCGTCCGACTTTTAGGCCTTTGCTGATTAATCCGTCTGCCACTTCATCTGCCTTTTTCTTGGTGTTGGTAAAAACAATGGCTAAGTAAGGATTTAATGAAGTCAATGCTTGATAGACAAGTTCCACTTTGTTCCGGTGTCTGGACGGCAGAAGCCAGTGCTCGATATTGGCTGCTGCTGCCTGCTTCGGCTCAACGTGAACATATTTTGGATTTTCCATATATTTTTTCAGGAAAGGCTTTAGCTTCTCTGGAATGGTAGCTGAGAAAACAAGCATCTGCAGCTTTTCCGGCATCCTTGCTGCAATCTGATCAACATCTTCAATGAATCCCATATCAAGCATTAAATCTGCTTCATCCACAATAAGAATTTCGGCAGTATGCACAAACAATGCCTGTTCTTTTACAAGGTCATTAATTCTCCCCGGTGTGCCAACAACCACATGAGGCTGTTTTTTCAATTTTTCAATGGTTCTCTGCTTATCCGTTCCGCCAATATAGCAGCGTGCAGTTATTTCTTCTCCTTCGGGACAATGCTCTGTAACTTTGAGAATTTCATGATAAATCTGATTGGCAAGTTCTCGGGTTGGAGCTGTAATAATAGCCTGAACCTCCTGGCGGGATGGATCAACTTTTTGAAGAATAGGCAGTACGTATGAATGAGTTTTTCCTGTCCCTGTCTGTGACTGGCCAATGGCGCTTTCACCCTTAAGTACGGCAGGAATCATTCTTTCCTGAATTTCTGTCGGCTCGTAAAAGCCAAAATTTTTAACCGCTTCTATAATAAATGGCTTAAAATTAAATCGGTCAAATTTCGTTTCGTTCATATAAAAACTCCTCAATTATTCAGATTCGCCTCAGTTCAGGCTGTATCCGAAACATATATTAGTGAAGTAAGATCTACTAGTATCAACTGACAACTTGCTGGTTCCGAGCTTTTCTTACATCCTGTTATTATAATAAAGTTTCCTGTAAATAACCACTCATACAGGCATTTATATTTTATATGATAAGCTTTTTGGGCGATTTTAATAAATAAATTGGTTTCTTCTGCTTTATGCCTAAACCAAAATGGGATAAACGCATACTTTATTATATGAAATTTTATTAAGAAGCAGAGATGTGCAAAGAAAGGAGGCCAATGGATATGATGCCAGGATCAAGACCCCCTATGCGCGGAGGAATGCCTCCCCATCCTTTTATGACCCCGATGCAGGGCAGACCTCCCATGGGGCCAATGATGGGCGGTCCTCCGGGAATGAAACGCGGGGGAGGCGGGGGAGGATTGCTCTCAAAAATATTGAGAAAAGGCAATGCTCAGCCTGCAGCTGGGATTGGGGCACCCAGAGCGGCAGGAGGCTCCCCCGCAGGCGGAGGCATACTGCAGGCAATAAGCAATCCTTCTTCCATAAACGGCTTTTTAACGAACACTCAAAAGGTTCTAAATACAGCACAGCAAATTGGGCCAATGGTTCAGCAGTATGGTCCGCTGGTCAGGAATCTTCCTGCTATGTGGAAACTTTATAGAGGTTTAAAAGATGCCCCAGAAGCTGATGAGGCTGCTTCTGAATCTAAAGAGGAATCCTATCAGGCAAAAGCAGAAAAAAAGAAACCAGATTCACAGGGCAAAAAAACAAAAAAGGCACCTGCCGCTGAAAAGCCAGCAGCCAAATCATCTTCAGCAGAAGGTATTTCCAAACCGAAATTATATATTTAAAGAAAAGGATGCTGATGCATTCTTTTTTTTGCTTTTCATTAAGAAGAAGTACTCCTTTTGTAATATCGGTTTATCTCTTATATAATAGAGATGCAATATGGGGTTTTTTCCGCATTAGAAATAGAACTCACTTCAATTCAGATATAAGCTTTCATTAGGGAGGATAAGCAGATGAATGTCATAAAAATCTCTCCTCGGGGGTATTGTTACGGTGTGGTGGATGCAATGGTTATTGCGAGAAACGCTGCACTTGATCCATCATTGCCAAGGCCCATCTATATTTTGGGTATGATCGTCCATAACAAACATGTAACAGATGCTTTTGAAGAGGAAGGCATTATTACACTTGATGGGAAAGACCGCAAAGAAATCCTAGATAAAGTCGATAAAGGCACTGTCATTTTTACAGCTCATGGCATCTCTCCTGAAGTGCGTGAAGCGGCCAAACAAAAAGGCCTTGTGACAATCGATGCTACGTGCCCTGACGTAACAAGAACACATGATTTAATCAGGGAAAAGGAAAAGGAAGGTTTTCAAATCATTTACATTGGCAAAAAAGGCCATCCAGAACCTGAAGGCGCAGTAGGTGTAGCTCCTCATGCAGTCCATTTAGTGCAGACCATTGAGGATGTGAATCAACTTAGCATACAGGCTGATAAAATACTGGTGACTAATCAGACTACAATGAGCCAATGGGATGTCGTCCATGTAATGGATCAGATAAAGGAAAAATATCCTCACGCTGAGTTCCACAAAGAAATCTGCATGGCTACCCAGGTGCGCCAGGAAGCTGTTGCAGAACAAGCTGGCCAGGCTGACGTTTTAATCGTTGTGGGGGACCCGAAGAGCAATAACTCCAATCGTCTTGCACAGGTATCAGAAGAAATTGCCGGTACAAAAGCCTACCGCATTGCTGATATAACTGAACTGGATGTGAATTGGATTAAAGATGCATCGACAGTTGCAGTCACAGCAGGAGCCTCTACACCGACACCGATCACAAAGGAAGTCATCACGTTCCTGGAACAATTTAATCCCGGTGATGAATCCACATGGTCACGCGAGAAAAAAGTGCCGTTAAATAAAATACTTCCTAAAGTAAAGAAGCCTGCAAAGCTATAAGAAAAGCGGAAGCGTCTTGTCCACCCCCGACAATAACCTCGAGGGGGCAGGCTGCTTGCGCTAGACAGTTATCCACTTTCAAAAATTATACTTTCTAATCTTATAATCAGAAGAACCGGTCCCAATGGGAATCCGGTTCTTTTTTTATATCAGACAAACTTAAACGGATCAGTATGAATTTCGGAAGGAAAAATGGATACGCTATACCCTTTGTCCGAACACATCTGTGTTAATCTTCGGGTGACTCCTTTTTTCATTACCTTTTCAACATTATGACCGGGGTCAACAATGTTAAGGCCCATCATCATAGCATCATGGGCCACATGGTAATACATATCCCCCGTTACATATACATCTGCACCTTTCATCTTTGCTGACATGAAGTATTTATTTCCATCTCCGCCCAGAACAGCGACTTTCCTGACTTTTGATGAGAGATCACCTACTACCCGAACTCCATCCACTTCAAGTGTATGTTTTACATGCTCTGTAAATTCCTTTAGAGTCATTTCGCTGATTTCTCCAATTTTGCCAAGCCCCAGAACTTCCCCATTGTTTTCAAGCTTATAAATATCATAGGCAACTTCTTCATAAGGATGGTTTTTGAACATGGCCGACAGCACTTTCTTTTCTATATGTTCAGGATAAATAGTCTCAATGCAGACTTCTTCAACAGTCTCAAGCTTACCCTGCTGGCCGATATGCGGATTGGCCTCCCCATTGGGCTTAAACTGCCCTGTTCCACGGGAGGCAAACGAACAATGACTGTAATTGCCAATTGAACCTGCCCCTGCGTTTCCAAGCGCTTGCCTTAGTGATTCAGCATTTTCTTCAGGTACAAACACAGCGAGCTTTTTCAATTCAGTTTCATATGTTGGATATAAAACTTCTGTATTAGACAGCTTCAGTGCATCAGCAAGCATATCATTGACCCCGCCTTTGGCGATATCCAAATTGGTATGTGCTGCATACACGGCTATATCATGTTTGATAAGCTTTTCAATAATTCTTCCTGACGGAGTATCCGTTGAAATTTTTTGCAGCGGCCTGTAGATTAACGGATGATGAGCAATAATCAGCTGCACCTCCTTTTCAATTGCCTCATCAACGACTTCTTCGAGCACATCAAGGGCAATCATGACATTTTCAACGGGGGTGTTAAGCCTGCCGATCTGGAGGCCGATTTTGTCTCCTTCCATCGCATATGCTTTTGGGGAGAACTGCTCAAATAATTGGATAATCTCATGTCCATTTATTTTTTTCACTGTTCGAGTACCTCCTCTGCCATTTTGATTTTCTCCTTCAACTCCTGTTTTCTCTTTTCTGTTTCGCTCGAGTATGCGGCTTTATCAAGCTGCAAAAGGATTCTCTCCCAATTTTTCCTTTCACCGAGCCACTTGTTTCGAAATACTTCGGATTTTTGCTCCATAAGAAAAGGGCCCATCAGCAAACCTTGTTCTTTATTATTGTAAGGTTTCAATGGCTCTCCTTTTTCAGCTGCAAGGATTTCATAGATCTTTCCGTCTTCTTCAAGAATTTCTTCGGCTATTAGCTCCCAGCCATTTGCAATCAGCCAGGTTCTAATCGAGATGGCACTTAAATTCGGCTGGAGGATAAGCCTCTGCACAGAAGCAAGTTTGCTCTTCCCATCTTCAAGAATGCTCGCAATTAAAGCGCCTCCCATTCCCGCAATGGTTATGCAGTCAACTTCACCTGGTTCAATTACTTCAAGGCCGCTGCCTTTTCTTACGGAAATCTGATTTTCGAGCCCTTCCATTTTTACCTGTTTTTTGGCTGATTGATACGGCCCTTCCACCACTTCACCAGCAATGGCAAAAGGGACTATGCCTTTCTTTACTGCATAGCATGGCAAATACGCATGGTCTGAGCCTATATCAGCCACTCGTGCGCCAGGGGGGATATAATTTGTTACAGCTTCAAGCCGATTTGATAATTTCTCTGTATTCATTCTGTCACCACTTATTTATGTATTGTAACAAGCGCAGAGCGCCTGCCTATCTGCTCCTCCTGAGAGAAAAGCTAAAAAAGCTATCGTAATTTGCGATAGCCTTTCTTATAGTATAAAAAAAGTCCTTTACATATGCAAAGGACTTTCATTATAGGTATTACTTAAGGCCTGCTAACCATTCAGCCATTTCGGCAGCTTTGTCTTGAGGCACTAATCCTGGAGGCATTGAGCCTTTACCGTTTACTACGATATCCGCGATTTCATCCTGTGATAAACGATCGCCTACACCTGTTAGAGCAGGACCGACTCCACCTTGATACTGGTCACCGTGACATCCGATACAGCTCTTCTGGTAAATTTCTTCAGGGGTTGCAGCTGCAGTTTCTTCAGTTTCAGCACCGCCGCCTTCCTGTTCTTTTGCAAGCTCTTCCATATCGCCAAGACCTTTAAAAGAAACAAGGAACATTGCTACCACACCAAAAACCATAATTAACACAAATGGAATGATTGGATTGCGATTCATGATTTAACCTCCCTTATGTAAGCACATTCAGTTTAAGTAAGTATACAAACAATCTCTATTTTACTTTAAAAAAGTCAGAAGGAAAAGCCCTATTGTAAACTTTGTCAAATCTTGTTCATAAAATGGACAAAAACTCCATCCTGAGGGTGGAGTTTTTTGTTAATTATTTTAACCGCATGACCAATCAAAATCGGTATTAGCACCCAATAAGGCGTGCAATAACCATTCTTTGTACTTCTGAGGTACCTTCACCTATTTCCGTGAGCTTTCCGTCTCTCATGTAGCGTTCTACATGGTAATCTTTCATATAGCCGTATCCGCCATGGATTTGGACGGCCTGATCGGCGATTTCCATACAGATTTCAGAGGCATAGAGCTTGCACATGGAAGCTTCTTTTGCGAAAGGTCTTCCCTGGTCTTTCAGCCATGCTGCTTTGTAGACCATATTTCGTGCCAATTCAATTTTCATTGCCATATCAGCAAGTTTAAATTGGATAGCCTGGAAGTTTGAGAGAGAACGGCCAAACTGCTGGCGCTCCTTTGCATATTGAAGTGCCTTTTCGTAGGCAGCCTGCGCTATCCCTAGAGCCATGGCTCCAATTCCAATGCGCCCTCCATCCAATGTAATTAAGAATTGCTTAAAGCCCTCTCCTTTTTCGCCGAGCAAGTGCTCAGTCGGAACGCGCACGTCTTCAAGGACCAGTTCAGTAGTATTTGAGGCGTTGAGTCCCATCTTTTCGTAATTATCGATCACTGTAAATCCTTCTGCATCCGTGGGTACAATAATCGCACTGATTTCTTTTTTGCCACCCGCTTCACCGGTGACAGCGGTCAATGCTAAATGCTTAGCATAGCTGGCATTTGTAATGAAGCATTTATTTCCATTAATAATGAATTCTCCATCTTTTTCGACAGCTGATGTTCTCGTACCGCCTGCATCAGATCCTGCATTAGGTTCTGTTAGCCCGAAAGCTCCAAAAGACTCACCTGTACAAATTGGCACCAGATATTTTTGCTTCTGCTCTTCGGTTCCGAATAAATAGAGCGGTGCTCCGCCAAGAGATATATGCGCCGAGTAAGTGATCCCGGTAGACGCACATGCTCTGCTCAACTCTTCTGTTACAATAGCGAAGCTTACAGTATCTGCCCCTGCCCCTCCATATTCTTCAGGGAAAGGAAGTCCCATCAAACCAAGGTCTGCCATTTTTTTGAAAACTTTCATCGGGAATTCTTTTGTACGGTCCCTTTCCAAAGCTCCCGGGGCCACTTCTTCCTGAGCAAATTCCCTTATTGTTTTAAGGATCATATTCTGTTCGGCAGTCAAATCAAAATTCATTTACATCCCCCTCAAACACAAATGTTGTATACGCTTTCATTACTATTATATAAGGGATGCGAGAGTTTTCTCAACATTTAAAAACTTTTTAAAATATTTTATTATACGAATATAGAAATAACTATTAAAAAGCATCCTAGTATCCCTGAAATCCATAAATATTTAAACTTAAATTTTAAACCCGCAAACAGCCAAAGAACACAATTGGTTACTAAGGCAACATAGAGTACTTTCTGGTTTTCGGGATATATCTCCGTTACAAGCCCAACAGATCCCATGAGTAAAATTAAAGCTGCTGAGATGATGGGAATATGCATCAATTTTGCTTTCCTGGAAAAATAAAAAACAAAGAAAATACACGCGAAAATAAAAAGAATCAAAATGGCGGTTTGCAAAATAATAGACAATTCAGTAAAATAAATTAATAAAGCAGAAATTGGAATAAGCAGCAAGAAAATAAGGTTGGCTAGATACAAAACCATTATATTTTTATGTTTTTTTATTTCCTTCGGCTGACTTCCTTCCGTATAAAGAGCCAGCAGGTAGTCACAATATCGATCAGGGAGCATTCGGCTTTTCTTCCAATACAGAAGTTCGTTAACAATGACCTTTTTTCTGTTTTCATCCAACCAAAGCACATCCAGTCAAAAAAAATAGTTTACTTCCATTTTAAGAAGTAAACTATCCACTGGCAATTATTTTTTATTCTAAGAAGTCTTTTAAACGTTTGCTTCTGCTGGGATGACGCAGCTTTCTTAAGGCTTTGGCTTCAATTTGACGAATACGCTCACGGGTAACGCCAAATACCTTGCCAACTTCTTCTAAAGTCCTGGTTCGGCCGTCGTCCAGTCCGAATCGAAGACGAAGAACATTTTCTTCACGGTCAGTAAGTGTGTCCAGAACATCTTCAAGCTGTTCTTTCAGAAGCTCATATGCCGCATGCTCTGATGGAGAAGTGGCATCCTGATCTTCAATAAAGTCACCTAAGTGAGAGTCATCCTCCTCACCAATAGGTGTTTCTAATGAAACAGGTTCCTGTGCAATCTTAAGAATTTCTCTTACTTTGTCTGGCGTTAAATCCATATCTTCAGCTATTTCTTCTGGTGTTGGTTCACGGCCAAGATCCTGAAGAAGCTGACGCTGGACACGAATCAATTTATTGATGGTTTCAACCATGTGGACAGGAATACGAATGGTCCTGGCCTGGTCAGCAATTGCTCTTGTGATGGCCTGGCGTATCCACCATGTTGCATACGTACTGAACTTAAAGCCTTTGCGGTAGTCAAATTTTTCAACCGCTTTTATCAGTCCCATATTTCCTTCCTGAATAAGGTCAAGGAACAGCATTCCGCGTCCCACATACCTTTTGGCAATACTTACAACCAATCGGAGGTTAGCTTCTGCCAGGCGTCTTTTTGCTTCTTCGTCGCCTTCCTCAATTCGATTGGCAAGTGCGATCTCTTCCTCTGCAGAGAGTAAATCAACACGTCCAATTTCTTTTAAATACATACGGACAGGATCATTAATTTTCACACCCGGAGGGACACTTAAATCATTAAGGTCAAATTCCTCTTCATTTTTTGCAAGCTCCTGAACATTTGGATCGTCATTTTCATTATCTCCGACTAATTCAACACCCTGATCTCCGAGGAATTCATAGAATTCATCCATCTGGTGGGAATCGAGTTCAAATTGAGACAATCTCTCTGCTATATCATCATAGGCAAGGACACCTGTCTTTTTTCCTATTTCAACTAATTGATCTTTTACTTGTTCAAGGGTCAACTCTGTATCAACCTCTTTTGAACGGGCCGACTTTTCAGCCATATGTCCCCCTCCTTCCAAAAATCACACACATTCTTAACACATCTTGCAAATGGGACTACTTCCTTAGGAGACGCTTAATCCCAAAAAACATTTATTTAAGGCACACAGCCTTCTTATAGTGACTTACGCAATTGAAGGATCTCCATTGCGATTAAAGCCGCTTTAGCATAATCCTTTTGTCGTTCTGCTTCTTTTTCTTCATTTAGTTTTTCCTTTATTTTTAACATCTTTTGATAATTCAACACCTGTTTAAGATAATCTGATAATTCCTGTTCGCTTATTTCATCGTTTATGGACATCATTTCTATATCCACCACAATGCGCTTAAGCTTTTCATCTTTTATAAAATTTATAAATGCACTTGGATCAGGCGCATGGCCTTTTTCGTAGAAACCTAAAAGATAGGTAATAATTGCCTGGTGTTCATCGATGTTAAATGTGTTTCCCTGAAGCATATCCTGAACTTTAAATGCTATGTCACTATTCCTGAGCATGTGGGCGATTAGCCTTCTCTCCGCTGTATGGTAGGCGGGTTTAAGACTGTCAGCCCTTTTTGGTGTTTGCAGCCTTTTTTGAGGTTCGAAAGTACCTTTCCCCTTCTGGCTATTCCTTCGCTTCTCCGTATAATAGACCTGTTTTTGCTGCTCTTTCAAGGCTTCCAGAGAAAGGGAGAATTCATTCGCAAGCTGGCGCAGATAATGATCTCTTTCCACCGCTTTATCCAGCTGGCTGATTTCCTTTAATACCTCTTCGATATAAAGGAGACGATCTCCTTCATTTTGAAGCCTTTTGCCCCTGCGGAGATAAAGAAGCTTAAATGCCATAAAGGTTATGCTGGACTCGATTACATCATGACGAAATTTTTCTTCGCCGAATTCATTAATATAATCATCCGGATCATATCCGTCAGGCATGAGCGCCACTCTGATCTGGCAGCCTGCTTCCATTAGCAGGTTTGCTGCCCGGTATGCGGCTTCAATGCCCGCATTATCGGAATCATAACAGATCGTGATTGATTGAACATTTCTTCTTAAGGAAGCAACATGTTCTTCAGTTAAAGCAGTGCCCATCGTACCAACGCCATTGCCGACACCAGCACGATCAGCGGCGATTACATCTGCAAACCCTTCAAAAAGAACGGCCCTCTGCAATTTTTTAATCTGTGGTCTCGCCAAATGAAAATTATATAAAGTTTTGCTTTTATTGAAGATTGCAGTTTCAGGGCTATTTAAGTATTTGGGCTCATCGTCCCCAAGTGATCTTCCCGAAAAAGCAATCGTATTTCCGCTGCGGTCAAAAATCGGGAACATGATTCTATCTCTGAAGCGGTCAAAATAGTTCCCATCTTTCTCCCTTTTGATAATCAGTCCTGCTCTTTCCATAACATCTGCCGGGAATTTTCTTTTAGTCAGAAACTTGAAGACAAAATCCCAGGACTTCAATGAATAACCGATTTGAAATTTTTCGATCGATTCCATTGTAAAGCCTCTATTAAGCAAATATTCAAGTGCATGCTGACCATCTTTTGTGTTTACGAGCAGATGGTGATAAAATTTACGTAGAAGCTCATGAGCTTCCATCATCTGCTGTAAATCTACAGGCATTGATTTTGCTGATGCTGCAGATGCCGCATCAATTTCAAGCTTGACATTTCCTTTTTCAGCGAGTTTTAAGGCAGCTTCCTGAAAGGAATATCCTTCTAATTCCATTAAGAAAGAAAATGCATTACCTCCAGCTCCGCATCCAAAGCAATGATAGATTTGCTTTTCTGGAGATACAGAAAAGGAAGGAGTATTTTCGCCATGAAAAGGACAAAGCCCAAAGTAGTTGCGTCCTTGCTTGTTTAATTGAATATAGTCGCCAATGACATCAACAATATCTACAGCTTGCCGAATTTCATTTACTTTCTCCTCGGCGATCCGTTCTGCCATATGAACAACTCCATTACTTACTCAGGTATTCGATAAACGTTACTGAATTCCTTCAAGATTCGACAAAATCTTTGTCAATTGCTGCACAAACCTGGATCGGTCCTCTCGGCTGTATGGTTTTGGGCCTTTCCCATAAACTCCTCTTCTTCGCGCTTTCGCTGAAAGATGCCTCATTTCAAGCGCGGTCCGGATTTCATTTTCTTCAAATAAAATTCCCCTGGGGGAAAGGACGTAAACACCATTCAGCAAAAGAGTTGAAGCCAATCCAATATCTTGAGTTACCACTACATCTCCTGATTTCACATAATTCATTATGAATAAATCAGCAGCTTCCTTACTGCTGTCAACAAATTTCCAGACAGCCCCATTTAGGTCATTTTTCATATGGGCATAAGAAGCAACAAACACTGCGTCCATTGTAAAGGAATTGGCTATTTCGACAATTTCTTCTTTTACGGGACAGGAATCAGCATCCACTATAATGTTTGGTTTGCCTAATGTTCTAATAATTCTACATCACTCCGCATTATCCTTCTTTGCATGAATAACTTTTGCAAAGTGAGATATGTCGAATTTTTTCTTGGACGAAAGCTTGACATGCCACAATAAATAGTTTATTCCTTCGCAATGAACTCTAAACCTATTCGGGTACATTTTTATCACAATTTTTTATTATAGTACATTAATCTCTATTTTGCCATTATTTTATCTGGAATGAATATAATTTAATTTGCAGGATTTTTTGTTAAAATGCCCATCTTAGAATGGAGCATACTTACTTAAAGCTAATCAGCCTTCATGCCGAACATAAAAAAAGAAAAGGCACATAAAAAATTTATGTGCTAGCTTTTCGGAAAGCTTTTACGGTATTGATTTAAGATCATATTGGCTGTTTCTTCTACTGCCTTATTCGTGACATCTATAACCGGGCATTTAATTTTGGATACGATTTTCTCAAAGTAACCTATTTCTTCTTTGATTCTCTCTATATTAGCATAGCTGGCATTATCGCTTAAACCTAGCGATATTAGACGTTCTCTTCGGATAAAGTTTAATTTCTCAGGACTGATTTTCAGACCGAAGCACTTATCCGGCGGGACAAGAAACAGCTCTTCTGGAGGATCGACTTCAGGAACAAGGGGAACGTTAGCCACTTTAAGGCGCTTATGTGCAAGATATTGAGAAAGAGGTGTTTTTGATGTCCTTGAAACGCCTATTAACACTATATCCGCTTTTAATATTCCACGAGGGTCTCGGCCATCATCATATTTCACAGCGAACTCGATAGCCTCAATCTTTTTAAAATAATCCTCATCAAGCTTTCTGACCAGTCCAGGTTCGAAAAGCGGTGTAATGCCGCAGGCTCTTTGGATTTGATCCATTAATGGACCAACGATATCAAAAGCATATATCCCTTCTTCTGCAGACCGCTGGTTAATATACTTCCTCATATCCGGCTTAACCATTGTATAGGCTATCATCCCATTATCCAGCTTTGCCAGCGAAATGACTTCATCAATATGTACTTTTTCTTCAACATATGGAAAGCGCTTAATAAATATATCACTGCCATTAAACTGACTCGTGGCAGCTTTTGTTACAAGTTCGGCCGTTTCTCCCACTGAGTCCGAAACGACGTAGATGATCGGCAATTTTTCCATTCTTCAACACCATCTCCTTCTTACTTTGCTACTTTTCTCCGGCCAGGGCCAAGAATGCTTTTGTCAGGTTTGTTTTGGTTATCCTGCCGTTTACTTCGAACCCTTTCTCCGTCTTTTTTACAACAGGAAGGGCATCGATTTGCTTTTCAATCAGCTTTTTAGCAACTTCTATGAGCAAATCATCTTTTTCACACATCGTAATATTAGGCATTCTTGTCATAATGATATTAACAGGGATGGAATTAAGCTCCTGCTTGCCAATACTTGCCCGAAGCAAATCCTTCCTTGACAAAACCCCTACAAGCAGCGAACTCTGGTCCACTACAAATAGCGTGCCGACATCTTCCAGAAACATAGTCACAATTGCATCATATACCGATACATTCTCATTAACAACTACAGGAATGGATTGATAATCTCTTACATAAAGCTTCTGAAGGTTTTCTGTCAACAGCTGTGCCCCGGTTTTCCCTGTATAAAAATAGCCTACACGCGGACGGGCATCCAAATAGCCTGCCATCGTTAATATAGCCAGATCCGGCCTTAGTGTTGCCCTGGTTAAGTTAAGCTGTTCCGCTATACTTTCACCAGTGATAGGTCCGTTTTCCTTTACGATTTCTATGATCTTTTCCTGCCTTTTATTTAATTCGATTTTCCTCACCACCTAATCTGAAAAAGGTATGCTAATGGCATTCATTTCCCACTATAATAAGGTTATACTTTTATATAATTATTATATACTATTTGTCATAAATGAAAAGATGTGTTTCATATATAGTTTTCTTTACTTCACCTAATATGTGCAAAATATGAAAGAGCCCGTCAGCAATATAACAGGCTCTTTCCTGACAGCCAAAGCAGCTGTCTTCCCTCTTAAAATTTAATCCTATTCCAGCATAAAACGCAAAATTTAAGCTCGTTATTTAACAATAATTTCGTTCATATTTGCAAATTCCTTAATCACATCAGCCAAGTTTGCCATCTGATGCAGCCTATTGCTGCGAATTTCCTGATTTTCATCCATAACCATAGTATGCTCGAAGTATTGATCAATTTCAGGTTTCATGCTTATTAGCAAGTTAAAGGCAGCTGCTTCTGTAACCTCTTTTCTTAATTCCTCGTTCACAGATAAATATTTGTTGAACAGAGCTTTTTCGTATTCGTTATCAAATAAGCTGCTATCTATGTCCCCTTTATTCTCTGCCTTAGAAGCAATGTTGATAACTCGGCTAAGGGCTTCAATGCTTTCCTTGAAACCTTCAGCATCCTTATGGGATTCCAATACTTCAGCTCTTTTTACAAGTGAAGGCACGGAACCGATTTCACTGCCTAAAACAGCTTCAATTAAGTCATAGCGCACTGCCTTCTCCTGGAGCATATATTTGATTCTTAATTTAAAGAAAGAAACCAGTTCCTGCATCAATTCACCTTTTGATTTCTTTCCAATCTTCGAATTAAGAACAGTCTCAGAAGATAATGCAATCAATTCTTCGAGTTTTAGATCCCAATTTTTTGCCAGTAAAGTCTGGATAACACCCGTTGCCTGTCTTCTTAAAGCATATGGATCCTGGGAGCCGCTTGGAATAATCCCTATTGCAAAGGAAGACACAATTGTGTCCAGCTTTTCAGCAATAGACAGTACTGCACCAGCATCACTTGCAGGCGTCTGGTCCTCTGCATTGCGCGGCATATAATGTTCATTGATTGCACGCGCCACAGATTCCTTTTCACCTTTTTGCAGGGCGTATTTTTCACCCATAAAGCCTTGCAGCTCTGGAAATTCATAAACCATATGCGAAACAAGGTCGAACTTGCTGATTTCAGCAGCCCGGTCTGTCACGGCCTTTGCTTCATCACTGAAATGAAGATTCTCACTCAGTTTAGCTGCAAGCTGGCGAACACGGTCCACCTTTTCAGCAAGAGTTCCAATTTCTTCATGGTAAACAATGTTTTTAAGTTTTTCCAGTGATACCGCGATTTCCGTTTTTTGGTCTTCCCTGTAGAAGAAAGCTGCATCAGAAAGTCTTGCCCGTAATACTTTCTCATTTCCTTTAGCCACTTTCTCCAAATGTTCATGTGATCCATTTCGGACAGTAACAAAGTAAGGAAGCAGCCTGCCCTCTTTGGACTTTACCGGAAAATAGCGCTGGTGCTCCTTCATGGAGGTAATTAAAACCTCTTCCGGAAGCTCAAGGTATTCCTCTTCAAACTGGCCATATAATGCTGTCGGGTACTCAACCAGATTGTTTACTTCTTCCAATAAATCTTCATCGACAGGGATCACCCAGTCATTCTCTTCTTCAATTTTTTCCAATTGTGATAGAATAGCACTTTTTCTTTCCTGAGGGTTAGTTATCACATATTGCGCCAGCAGAAACTTTTCATAATCAGAAGGATTGTTAATTTCAATCTCTTCGCCCAGAAAGCGGTGGCCCCTTGTAAGGTTAGAAGTCTGAACATTTGTGATTGCAAAAGGAATGACTTCATTTCCGAATAATGCCATAAGCCATTTGATCGGCCTGATAAAACGCAGTTCCTGGTTTGCCCAGCGCATATTCTTCGGGAATGATAATGAGGTAACAATCTGCTGGAGTTCCGGCAGCAGGGCTGCTGTTTCTTTCCCTTTAATAAATTTGCTGACATGGGCATATTCAACCCCATTAATTTCTTTAAAGAATATATCTTCAATAGAAGCTCCCTGGCCCCGGCTAAATCCAACCGCAGCTTTAGACCATTCTCCATCCTCGGTTAAGGCGATTTTTTTTGCAGGTCCTTTCGCTTCCTCATTTATGTCCTCCTGGGCGGTATCTACTCCCGTTACAAGAACAGCCAAACGGCGTGGAGAAGAGAAAGCGCTGATCTCGTCAAAAGATATTTTCTTATCCAAAAGCCATGATTTCACTTTATCTGAAAGCTGATTCATTGAATTAGTGACAAATCTGGCAGGCATTTCTTCGAGTCCAATTTCCAGCAGAAGATCTTTCTTATTCATGAGATCCTTCCTCCTTATCCTTTAAAATTGGGAAGCCAAGTTTTTCTCTCTCTTCATAAAAAGTTTTGGCTACTTTTCTGGCCAGATTTCGGCATCGTGCGATATAGCCTGTTCTTTCTGTTACAGAAATCGCTCCCCTTGCATCAAGCAGATTAAAGGTATGGGAGCATTTTAATACATAGTCATATGCTGGGTGTACAAGTCCTTCATCCATTTGCCTATGTGCTTCTTTTTCATAAATATTGAACAAATTGAAGAGCATTTCCTGATCAGACGTTTCAAATGTGTATTTCGAATGCTCGAACTCAGGCTGCAAGAAAATATCTCTAACCGTAAACCCGTCAGTCCATTCGAGGTCAAAGACATTTTCCTTGTCCTGAATGTAGGATGCGAGCCTTTCAATTCCGTATGTAATCTCAACAGAAACAGGCTTACATTCCAATCCGCCTACCTGCTGGAAATATGTGAACTGCGTTATTTCCATACCATCAAGCCAAACTTCCCATCCTAAGCCTGCACAGCCCAGAGAAGGATTTTCCCAGTTATCTTCTACAAACCGGATATCATGTTCAAGCGGATCAATGCCCAATGCTTTTAATGAATCAAGATACAGCTCCTGAATATTATCAGGCGAGGGCTTCATGATCACCTGAAATTGATGATGCTGATAAAGCCGGTTTGGATTCTCTCCATAACGCCCATCGGCCGGACGGCGTGAAGGCTCTACATAAGCCACATTCCAAGGCTCTGGTCCAATCGCCCTTAAAAATGTATACGGGCTCATTGTACCGGCCCCTTTTTCAGTGTCATAAGCCTGCATCAAGATACAACCCTGTTCAGACCAATGTTTTTGAAGTGTTAATATCATGTTTTGAATATTCATAGGACACCTCTTTCTTATTTGTTATAAAGTAAAGCTTTATGAACTTAGAGCTGTCTACCTAAAGCGCTTCCGCCTTTCTGTGAACATAAAAAACTCCCGTCTCTATGCCCAATGGCATAGGGACGAGAGTTTACCCGCGGTTCCACCCTATTTGCTGCGATTTTGACCGCAGCCTCTTTTGTTGTCGATAGACAATATTGCTCTGGAACGCCCTTCCTTAACCATCCATGCCCGGCTCCCACTATCCCGGGTTCGCTTAAATTAGAAAATGTTAAGTACTCTTTTCCTTCATAGCAATTATATTTTATTAATTTGAATCATAGCGGAATGGATTTAAATTGTCAATAATAACAAAAGCCGAAGCGCTTCGCTTATAAAGAAACTCATTACATTAAATCATTAAACTTAGCCATTTGATTCAAAAACTTCTTTGTCTTCAAGTTTAAGCCTGAATACTCTTCATAATAGGCAGAAATAATCTTCTTCAATTCAGCTTTGGTTTCCGGTTTGACAGAGATATTGCCGAGCCGGGACAAGTCAAAAAAGTAAAATAGGCGAAGCAGCTTAATTGTCGCCTGCGACACTTTATAATGATAAGGATCCTTACCAAGACAGCGGTGACAAATCAGGCCGTTTTCCCGGATAGAAAATGCAAAATGTCCGTCAGTGCTTCCGCAGACAGAACATTGATCAAGTACTGGATATAAACCCAGAGCATTCAGCATTTTCATTTCATAAATGTTTGTGAGAATTTCCGGGTCATATCCTTCGTTTATTAAATTTAGCGTTTGATACAGCAATTCGAATAAGAATGGATTAGGCTTCTTATCCTCGATGCTTTTATCAGTCAAATCGACAATATAGCTTGCATATGCCGTCAGAAAAATATCTTCTTTAATGGACCGCATGGATGAAATCATGTCCCCCTGCTGCAGGGTACCCAAACCGCTTCCACGCTGAACTAAAAAATTCCCGTATGTAAAAAGCTGGGTGACAGCAGCAAGTCTGCTGTTCGGCTTTTTCGCACCTCGTGCCATCACACCAACTTTTCCCCATTCACGGGTATATAAAGTAACAATCTTATTTGTTTCACTATAGTTAGTTGTCCTGATGACGATGCCTTCACATTTATCAAGCAACCGTGACACCATCCCTGTCTTTCGACAAACCTATGAGATGGGAAAATCAGCTTCTGCTAGCTCTTCATCATTGCTGCCGGGTATATCCTGAGTTTCCTTTTCTAGCTCCTTGAAGAGAAGATATGTGTCAATATTTCCTGTCTGGGAAAACACTCTCCAGGTAAAATCCATCATCGAAAACCCCACCTTTCAGTTATTCAACTAGCAATTTCTTTTATCCCAATACATTTATCTATATCATAGCCTGTCTTTGTAAAATCATGAGACGAAAATATTGTCAATCACCTGTATGCATATAAACCAGAAATGAATAATACCTTAATTAGGGCCGGGTTTAGTACTCATCATCACGGAAGCCAAAGTCACGGAGCTGTGACATTTTATTCCGCCAGTCTTTTTGGACTTTGACCCAAAGCTCCAGAAAAACCTTTGATCCAAGAAGATTCTCAATATCAACCCTTGCTCTTTTTCCGATTTCCTTGAGCATTTTGCCTTGCTTTCCAATCACAATGCCCTTTTGGGAGTCACGTTCCACAATGATAGTAGCCATGACATGAACGACATCCTTATCTTCGCGGCGCTCCATTTTATCAATGGTTACAGCAAGCGAGTGCGGTATTTCTTCTCTTGTTAAATGCAGCGCTTTTTCCCTGATCAGTTCGGAAACGATAAATCTCTCTGGGTGGTCCGTTACTTGATCAGCCGGATAAAACTGCGGCCCTTCCGGAATATATTCTTTAATCTGTCCTAACAGCGTCTCTACATTGTTGCCTTCTAAAGCAGATATGGGGATAATTTCGCTGAACTCGTACTTTTCCTTGTAAGACTCAATAATTTTAAGAAGTTCATCTGGATGTACCTGGTCAATCTTATTGATTACAAGGAAAATCGGTGTACGGACTGACTGAAATTTCTCAAGTATGAATTCTTCACCGCGTCCAAAGCCTTCCTGGGCATTTACCATAAACAGGATGACATCCACTTCTTTAAGTGTATTTTGGGCAACTTTCATCATAAAGTCTCCCAGTTTATGCTTTGGCTTATGAATTCCTGGTGTATCAATAAAAATATATTGTGCGTCATTGGTTGTCAGGACACCCTGAACTTTATTGCGCGTTGTTTGCGGTTTATCACTCATAATCGCAATCTTCTGCCCAATTACGCGATTTAAGAACGTTGACTTTCCTACGTTCGGTCTGCCGATTATAGAAATAAACCCTGATTTGTGTCCTTTTGGTGTAGTAGTGTTATTCATGTAAATCCTCCGGTGAAAATGCTCCTGGCAGTAATTCTTCAACTGTTAATTCCTTAATATCCCCTTTTAAATTGGTTAAAACCACTTTCATTTCAGGCGGACATAATTCGGCTATTACCTGTCTGCACGCACCGCATGGGGGAACAGGACGGTCTGTGTCAGCAACTACAGCTATGGCTGAAAAACTTTTTACGCCATCAGAATACGCTTTAAAAAGTGCAGTCCTCTCAGCGCAATTACACATGCTGTACGCAGCATTTTCGATGTTGCAGCCATGAAAGACCTGCCCGTCACTGCTTAATAGTGCTGCTCCTACTTTGAATTTTGAATATGGCACATATGCTCTATCTCTTGCAATCTTTGCTTCTTTTATTAGTTGATCGCTGTTCACAAATATTTCTTCCTTTCCTGTAAAGCGAGTTGCTCCCCACGCCATTAAAAACCAAGATTTGGACCTGTAATGGGCCTTGTGAGATTGAGCAGAGGCGCTCAATAGCTTCTTCTGTAAGAAGCAGCCGCTTCTCTTTTATTTTACAACATTTTACTGTGATTTTCATCGTTTGTAGCAAAATCGTAATAAAAAAATTGAATTTTCTAAAAATACACAGGCTGATTAAATTTTGAACCAAGCCATAGTTCTGAACGAGATTCCACAGCATCTCCCCAGCGAGCAATATTAACTGCTGTTCTGTCATTTTAGCGGATTCAGTGAGCGTTTTCAAACACATGGTTAATAAATTTCTGCAGAATATTGTCAGGCTTTGCTGTTTATATAAAAAAGCCAAAAAGGAAAGCTGCCCATCCGGACAGCTTCACATTACTGCAAAAATATGAGAATTTTAGGAAGAAATATAACTCCGCCTATAATTACACTTATAATTGCATACACCAGTACTGCTCCAGCAGCAATATCCTTCGCTTGCTTTGCAAGGGGATGATAATCTTCTGTTGCCAGATCCACAACTCTTTCAATGGCTGTGTTCAGCAGTTCGAGTGAGAGCATGCCCCCGATGGCCAGGAGAATGATCATCCATTCAAGGCTGGAAATGCCAAAGAATACCCCAAAAATAATAACAGCTATCGACACCGCAAAATGTATCTGCAGATTCCTTTCATTCAATATTGCCGTTCTAATGCCGGAAAAAGCAAACGAAAAGGATTTGAGGACACTGTGTTTTCGGACCTTTCTATCTTGTGAGCCCGAATTCATCTAATATATCCTTTTGGCGGGAAAACATTTTTTTCTCATCTTCTGGATTTTCATGATCATAGCCAAGAAGATGAAGGAAGCCATGGACCGCCAAAAAGCCGAGCTCCCTTATAAAAGAGTGTCCATACTCCTCCGCCTGCTCCTTCGCCTTCGCAACGGAGATAATGATATCCCCCAGGACTCTGGGCATATCGGCACCAATCAGTTCGATTTCACCTTCACCCAATTCTTCCATTGCGAAAGAAATAACATCTGTCGGCCGATCTTTATCCCGGTACTCCCTGTTGATTTCGCGGATGCGCTCATTGGTCACAAATGTGATGGATACTTCGCTTTCCGGCTCCACAGATTCTTTAGAGGCAGCAAAATTAATAAGCTCTTCAATTTTGGCTATTTCATTTTCCTGAAGCTCATTTGTTTCGTCCAAAAAATCAATATTTAAATTCATGCCTGTTTCACCTTCTGTTTTGTCATTTCAGGATACTCGATACGTGAATGGAAAATTCCGTTTAACGTTTCGCAGAACGAGTGTGAAACGGTTTCCAGCTCTTTTAAGGTTAAATCACATTCATTCAGCTGTCCATCCTGAAGTCTGTCTGCGATTATCTTTTTGACCAGTTCCTCAATTTGTTCTGTTGTAGGATGCGCCATTGAACGGACTGCAGCTTCTACACTATCAGCAATGCCAATTACTGCCGACTCTTTTGATTGCGGTTTTGGTCCCGGATAGCGGTAGTCCTCTTCCTTTACTTCCAGCCCATTCTGTTTTGCTTTGTAGTAAAAATATTTCAGCAATGTTGTTCCATGATGCTGTTCGGCGATATCTACTATCTCCTTCGGCATCTTATGCTTCCTCAGCATTTCAGCACCATCTGCAGCATGGGCGATAATAATATTCTTGCTGGTCTGCGGAGGGAGCCGATCATGCGGATTTTCAATATTAACCTGATTCTCGATAAAAAATTGAGGCCGCTTTGTTTTACCGATATCGTGATAATAGCAGCCCACCCTTGCCAGAAGCCCATTTGCCCCAATAGCTTCACACGCTGACTCGGAAAGATTAGCAACCATTACACTATGATGGTAGGTTCCTGGAGACTCGGTCAGTATCTTTCTCAGCAGAGGATGATTAGGATTAGATAGTTCAATCAGCCTCATAGTAGACAAAATTCCAAAGCCTGCCTCGAAATACGGCAGCAGGCCAATTGCCAGCACTGCAGACGAAATGCCTGAAATCAGAGCGATAACAAAGTAAAATCCATATTCAATCGTATCATAGTGGCCGTTTCTTAAGAAAAGCATTGAAAAGATAACAAGTATGTTTACTGCAGATACAAATAAACCAGCCTGCAATATTTTGGAGCGGCGATTTTGCTTGCTCAAAAACAATATGGCAGCCAAGCCGCTGCAGAGGATATAAATGGCTGATGTCAGCTGAAATGTCCCAGTGACACCTTCATTAAAAATTACGCTTCCTGTGATAGCCATAATGATCGTATAGTACATGGCAAGCTTTTCATCAATTAGTATTTTGATCAGCATAGCTCCCATAGCTGCAGGGTAAATGTATCCTATCTCTGAATAATCAGCATATTGAAATAGGCTTATGACCTTCATCAGCAATATGGATAAGATAAAAATAAGGCTAAACAGCAATAGATAACTTTGCTTTAATTCCCGCTGCACGTTCATTTCATGGAAATAATAATATAGGGCCGATAAGACAATGACGATTATGAGCGATAACCCGATAAAAGGCTGAATCGAATTAACGCTGTCAAGGAGTCCTACAAGTTCCAGCTGCCTGTATATGTCCCTGCTGATCAGCTGATTTTCTTCTACGATTATCTGTCCCTGCAGGATTTTAACCGGCTCGATACTCTCAACAGTCTGCTGCCGTAATTCTTCCGTGGCGGCAGGATCATAAAATTGATTTTGATATATAGCATAACGTCCCAGTTCTATTGCAGCTTTTTTCAAATCTGAATTTAAGCTGGTAAACTTCAGTTCTTCTTCGACACGCTTTTTCGCGTTTTCCACCTGTTCAGCCGAAATTTCAGTATTCATAATTTTATTGATGGCCGTTACCGTAAGGTCTTTTGCAATGCTCAGCTCTCCCTCCTTTGCCTGCAGCAAAGAAAGGAAAACGCCATCTGATACCTCACGTGTTACGTCATCAGTGAGCTTTTCTTTAACCATAGCCAATTTATCTTCAGGACCAGGGCCTGCAGGATCTGGTGCCTCTGCATCTTTATCGGCCTCATTTGAAGCAGCTTTCTTTTTCTCTTCCATCTCTTCTTTTACTTCATCGTTCACTTCCGATACGGAACCGAAAATGGAGGTAACCAGGTCAACTCTGTTTTGTGCAATCTCTTTTTTTACAACGTAAATATCCTTAACGTTATTTTCTGCTTCTTTTCTCTTTCTTTCTGTGCTTGCTTTATCCTCTACTGTTATTGGTGACCTTATAGTCTGTTCAGCAACAGAGAACAGGCCTAAATCCAGCTTTTCAGGCTTTACATTGCTATACATGGAAAAATACATAACAATACCCAAGAGAATAAATAAGAGAACACGAAAAAAGGTCATATTAAGCAAATTTCTGATTGTAGTCATACTCTGCTGAAGGTTTGGCACATTTACCCCTCCTGTCCTGGGTAAAAAAATTCCAATAAACTATAAAAAGCATTTCAGTATTAATTATGTAAAATCATAACAGTTTTTCTGATGGTTTTCACCAAGAAAAAGGCCTATCTATTTACAGGTTACCTAAACATTTCATTAATAGCAAATAATTCCATGGTGATTCCTGCTATTCATTTAAACCGCTGAATCTTTTTACTCAACGAAAAAACCGCCAAAATCGGCGGCTTAACAGTTCACTGGTGATTTTCTTTTTCGTATGCCTGGATAATCCTGGCCACAAGCGGATGCCGCACAACATCACTTTGTTCCAAATGAACGAATGATAGCCCGCTTACACCCTTGAGTATATCTTCAGCCATTATCAGGCCGGATTTTACTCCCTTTGGAAGGTCAACTTGTGTTCTGTCTCCAGTAATAATCATTTTTGAGCCGAAGCCCAGCCGGGTTAGAAACATTTTCATTTGGGCTTGAGTTGTATTTTGCGCTTCATCCAGGATGACAAAGGCATCATCTAAAGTTCTTCCGCGCATGTACGCCAGCGGTGCAATTTCAATCGTGCCTCTTTCAATCATTCTTTGTGTATGCTCTGCACCTAAAATATCATGCAAAGCATCATACAATGGCCTTAAGTAAGGATCGACTTTTTCCTTCAGATCCCCCGGCAGAAAACCAAGGCTCTCGCCCGCTTCGACTGCAGGACGGGTAAGGATTATCCTTTTCACATTCCCATTTTTCAAAGCATTTACGGCCATGACAACAGCCAAATAGGTCTTGCCTGTTCCTGCCGGACCTATGCCAAAAACCAGGTCATTTCCGCGGATTGCTTGAATATATTGACGCTGGCCTAATGTCTTAACACGAATGGACTTGCCTTTTGCATTTTTTGTAATTTCTTCTTCATATAAATCACTGAAGTACTCAAGTGTACCCTTATGAGCCATTTGAAGAGCATACATAACGTCTCTCTGGCTTATATTTATCCCTTTCCGGATTACATAAAGCAGTTTATCCAGAACCTTGCCAACCAGTTCTACCTTGTCCATTTCTCCAGACACATAAACAGATTCTCCCCTGGTTACAATGGAAACATTCAGTTCTTGCTCAATAACTTTTAGGTTTGCATCCGAATTTCCCAATAGGGCAATTGCTTCGTTTGGGTCTTCCAGCTGCAGGTTCATTGTTTTCAAGTCTTCTGTCATTCCGTATCTCCTTGAATAATTGGTTGTCCTTCTGCAATATTCTCAATAATTTGGAAATGTATTGCTATTGTTACTTTACCATTGTCAATTGATTGGTGCAAAACTTTTTCTCCCATAACTTTAGCATTTTCATCTAAGCTGCTTTTTATTTTTTTTCTTGCCAAATCTTTCGCAGCTTCAAATGCCTCTTTATTGGAATATATTCTTGTGACTTGCTCCCTTTCACGGAACGTTTTATTCAAATATGAAATAGGAAGCTCCCATTTCAGGAATTTTATTCTTTTTTCATTTTCCTCTAATTCATACTCTTCAAACTCCGGGCTCCCAAATCCCCATATTGGAATTTCAAGATTTCCGATCGTAAGTGCATGCTTGACTTTTTCATTCCCGCTGAAGACTTTGAAAGTGCTCTTAAGCGGAAGAATGACTTCAGATTTATACCATGTCTCCCCAAAAATCTCCCCCTTCGAAGGAACAGTCTCTGTTTGGCCCTCTTTCCCGATTATCCCTGAGACCAAGAGCTGTCCTGGCTGAACATGATCGTGTATATCAACGACTGGACGCCCTTCTTCGACAAACATATCTACAATGACTGCTTTCTTCTTCGCTACCAAATGACGCGGACTTAAATACTCAGGCTTATTAGGCTCATTTTTCTCTACGACCTGCAAATGGTAGGTTGTCCCTTTTAACTCCACACCGACCCAAGTAATCGCTTCAATATTGTTTGAAAGTTTACGCTGAATAGACTCCACGTTATCTACAAAGAACTGCAGCTTTCCTTTTTTAACCCCCATCTTGTCCAATTCTTTGATGATCTGATATTCAGTAGCAGGATTTGCACCCTTAATCTCTATTCCCCAAACCATATTGGATAAAAGGAGAATGACTGCAAAAAACGCGAGGGCACCAGCAGCAAATCCGCTGTTTTTCAGCAGCCTTTTCACAAGGAATGGAGCTCCTGCCCGCTGCAGGAACTCGATTCTGCAATCGCTGTTCCTGGCGTGGCTCCTTATTTTTTTTGCATCTTCCAATTTCATTTTGAAGGTGACTGATTGCGTTCCATGATTTTTCACATTCCATATATTGATTCCGCTGCGGGTAAGCGCATTAATAAATCTTTCTATTCCCTTCCCGCTTGCTTTAACTGTTACAAGGCCCCTGTAAAATTCGATCCACTGGTTCTTCATTTCCTTCCCCCTGAATTCTTAATCAGTGTCTGTAATATAAGTAACTGAGTCAATTTTCCCCTCCAGCAATATTTCTTCTGGCAGTATCGTTTTTATAACGAAAGCTTTCCCTCTAATTAAAAGCTGCCCCTGCTTTAAAAGCAGTCTTAATTCCTTATCTGAAAAAGCCAATAATCCCCTGTGGTTCTCTATATATATATGGATTTGCCCAATCATAGTGATGCGGGGCAGATCCATCATGACATCTTGAGGAAGCTCCATATTTTTAGTCATCCAGCCGCGGACGAATTGTCCCCACTTTTTTGCCATAAAAAAAGAACCCCCTTTCATCTCATATTTATGAAATGAACGGAGGTTCTAGCACTTATTTTTTATTGCTTCCTGTTCAGTGATCGGTGAGGTTTTTTTGATCTTGGAGGCCCGAGGATTTCAGACCAGATAATTCCGTCAACTAGCGACTGTTTCCGAGGCTCAAAACTTCCTGCTCCTGAGGCTTCCTTTGGGTACTCTGCGTTTGTATTGGAAGCTGGTTTCGCTAATGCATTTGCTTTTCTTTCGGCAGCTCTCCGCTGATTCTGAAGAGCTTTCATGCTTTCTTCAGCCTTCTGTTTACGCTGCCTGTATTCCTCTTCTATTCTTCTGGCTTTCTCTGCCTCCTGCCTTTTTTCTTCTTTTAGCTCTTCGGCCAAAGCAGAATCTGCAGAAGTTCTTTCTGCCTGTGTCCGCTGCTCCTGCTGTACTGAACGGGGAGTCTGTTTAACAGGCTTTTCCTCCTTCTTTTTTTTAAAAAAGGAGGAAATGAAAGCGATTAAGGCAATGAGAATAAAAGGATTCTCCAATAAGAATTCCAAGAGAGTTTCCTCCCTTCTCCCAATATGGGATCATTTAGTCATTTTTGCGGCCATTTTTGCCGTCATCACTCATATTGCCGATTGAGTCCCTCATTTCGGTATCAGCTGAGATGTTTTGGATATTCATATAATCCATTACACCAATATTTCCGGAACGGAGCGCTTCTGACATGGCAAGCGGAACCTGAGCCTCTGCTTCCACAACCTTCGCCCGCATTTCTTCAACGCGGGCTTTCATTTCCTGTTCTTGCGCTACTGCCATTGCACGTCTTTCTTCCGCTTTAGCCTGGGCAATCTTCTTATCCGCCTCAGCTTGTTCAGTCTGAAGTTCCGCACCGATATTTTTACCGATATCCACGTCCGCAATATCAATGGAAAGGATTTCAAAAGCAGTCCCCGCATCCAGTCCTTTCGAGAGAACCGTCTGAGAGATCATATCTGGATTTTCGAGTACTTTCTTGTGGTCAGTCTGCGAACCGATTGTAGAGACAATCCCCTCACCAACACGCGCCACAATTGTTTCCTCTCCGGCTCCCCCGACTAGACGGTCAATATTTGCCCGGACCGTAATTCGCGCTTTCGCCTTCACTTCAATACCATCCATCGCCACACCGGCAATGAAAGGAGTTTCAATTACTTTTGGGTTAACGCTCATCTGAACAGCTTCCAAAACGTCACGCCCTGCCAGGTCGATGGCAGCACTGCGTTCAAAGCTTAAATCAATATTTGCACGGTGTGCTGCAATTAATGCATTGACAACTCTATCAACATTTCCCCCTGCCAAGTAATGGCTTTCCAGCTGGTTTGTTGATACATCAAGCCCTGCCTTATGGGCTTTGATTAACGGGTTAATAACACGGCTTGGTATAACCCGGCGAAGCCTCATTCCTATTAATGTAAAGATACTGACTCTGACACCCGCTGCCAATGCTGAAATCCACAGCATTACCGGTACAAAGGTGAATAATATCCCAAGTAAAATGACACCAAGTACAACGGCAACCAGAACAAATACTGTCCCTGCTTCTAACATATTCCTACCTCCTGATGATTTTATTTATCTAAATCAAGATTAGATACTTCCCTTACAACAATACGTGAGCCTTCTGCTTTAACAACTTTTACTTTTGCCCCTTTAAGGATAAAGCCTCCCTCACTGACAACGTCAATCCGCTCATCCGCGATGACAACTGTACCAGATGGCCTTAGGGCTGTAAGTGCATAACCCTCAAGCCCAATCAGTTCAAGTCTGCTCTTATTTGAAATATAGCCTTTTTCTGTATTTGTGCTATCGGTTAATATTATTTTTTTGAAGAATTTCATTTTTTTACCAAACACCTTTATCATTAATATAGATGCCAATATTGAAACTCCCATAGCAATTAAAATAGACATTCCCATATGGGCTGCATTGTCAGCAGCCAGGAACAGGCTGCCCAGTACTGCTGCTATTCCAGCTATTCCTGCAATTCCACCAGGAAGGAAAAACTCAGCTATTATTAAACCTATGCCTATTACAAACAGAATTAAAGTTTCATATCCTGCCAGGCCGGCCACCATATGGCCATAAAAGAAAAGGAGCAGGGCCGATAACCCCATGAATCCAGGGATGCCGAAGCCCGGTGAATACAGCTCCAGAACAAGCCCGAGGCTCCCTATGGATAATAGAATTGGTATGACGACAGGATGGGTAATGAAACGGGCCACCTTTTCTGCAAAGCTTTCATCAATTGTCTGTATAGTAGCTCCCTCATACCCCAGCACTTTCAGTAAATCCGCCCTTGAATCTACTGTGCCTTCCGAATAACCTACCTCTTTAGCCTGTTCAGCTGTGAGGGTAAGAAGCTTTCCTTTCGGCGCCCCCAAATCTGGCAGATCCACCGATTCATCTGCCATGGCAAGGGCATAAACAGGATCTCTGTCCGTTTGTGAGGCAGCACTCTGCATAGCCGCAAACCAGTATGATTCCGCTTTCTTGCCAGCCGTATTACCCTGCTGGTCAATAATTGCTGCTGAACCCATTGTTGAACCAGGCACCATGTATATTTCATCTGTATTCAATGCTATATAGGCACCTGCAGATAAGGCCTGCTTATTGACAAAAGATATTGTTTTTACATTTGTCGAGGTTAACAGCCTTCCGATTTGCCCGGCTGCATCCACTGCGCCTCCGGGTGTATTTATTTCAAATATAATGGCTGAGACATTTTCTTCTTCAGCTGTTTGGACCGCTCTATTTAAAAATGCATAAAGCCCTTTTTCAACAGTTTCTTCAATAGGAACAATCAGCACTTTTTCATTATTGGCTTTTCCTTGAAAAGGGCTTCCGAAAAGCAGCAGAGCAAAGAACAATGAAAAGGCGGTTATTGCTCTTCTGGCAATCAAATCTTTCCCCCCTTTAACCGTAAAATAGATTCTATCTGTATTTACGATTCAATCATTAAAAAGTTTCATTTTTATTTTTTCCTATAATCAGTATTTACAAAGCGGATGTATTATTAGTATAACCTAGAAATAAACGTAAATCATTCCAGCAGTATTTAAGCTTTCATAGCCAAAGGATAAGAATCATTTAAACACCAAATAAAAAAGACCGTCAGCCAATGGCTTTCGGTCTTTTATTGCATAGTTTTATGAAAGGTGTTGTTGTACAAGTTTATTTACAAGTGACCCATCTGCTTTGCCTTTTACCTTAGGCATAATAGCAGCCATCACTTTTCCCATATCAGCTTTTGAAGAAGCACCAGTTTCAGCAACCGTTTCTGCAACAATTTTTGAAACTTCGTCTTCAGAGAGCTGTTTTGGCATATATAATTCGACATACTGAAGTTCAGTACGAATTTTTTCAACAAGATCTTCACGACCTGCTTTTTCAAATTCATGGAGGGAATCCTTGCGTTGTTTAACTTCGCGAGAAAGGACAGTCAGCTCCTGTTCTTCGTTAAGCTCTTCACCAAGCTTAATTGCTTCGTTTTGAAGCGAAGCTTTAATCATACGAATGACAGTAAGCTTTTCTTTTTCTTTATTCCTCATCGCTTGTTTCATATCTTCATTTAAACGCTCGAGAAGACTCATTACATACACCCTCTCTTACCACTTACGCTTTCTAGCAGCCTCAGACTTTTTCTTACGTTTAATACTAGGTTTTTCGTAGAATTCGCGCTTTCTTGCTTCCTGCAAAGTACCAGTTTTTGATACTGAACGTTTGAAGCGACGAAGAGCATCTTCAAGCGATTCGTTTTTACGAACGACGGTTTTAGACATTCTCTTTCCCTCCCTCCGAGCACAACACACTTACATCAACAACATGGTTTATTCCATGTACCTTGCAATTATAATATAACAGCTTATCAAGGTCAACAGTAATTAGCCTGCTATAGGATTAGTTTTTATTTGATTGTGATTGTTTTATACCCCATTCATGACAAGCTAAACAATTTTTCGCACTTAAGCATGTCCCAGCATGCTGTCCCATAGTATTAATTGTAGGGGGTGAATGCTTGGTCCAGCTGTTATTATTTTTTCTGCTAATCGGGTTATTTATTTATGGTATGACACTTTTAAGATCAGGTCTGTTTAATTTATCTGCCGATTCATTAAAAAAATGGCTGGCAGTGATGACAAATTCACCGTGGAAAGGCCTTGTTATTGGCACAATGGTCACCGCTGTCCTGCAGAGCAGTTCAGCGGTAATGATTATTACAATTGGAATGGTTTCTGCACGGATGCTTACTTTCCCCCAGACAATCGGCATCATTTTAGGAACCAACATCGGGACAACATTTACGACAGAATTAATCACTTTTAATATAGAATCTTATATTATTCCGCTTGCTGCTGCCGGAAGCATCCTGGCTGTATTGAAGAAAAACAGCATGCGAAGCACCGGTCTGGCATTACTGGGTTTATCAGCGGTTTTTGCAGCAATGCGCGGGTTTGAATATCTGGCCGGTTCAGTTAAAGATAATGATATGGTCAATCACTGGCTGCTTACTTTGGATGGGAATTACATGTTCGCAGTAGCTGCTGGAATTGTCCTTACTGCGATTATCCAATCAAGCACCGCAACAACTGGCATTATCATGGGGTTTTTAACTGCAGGGGCAATGGATTTGGATACCGGCATTGCCATAATGCTTGGTTCTAATATCGGAACATGCGTAGACGCTTATTTAGCATCCATCGGTTCCGGAAAAGAAGCAAAGCTGACTGCCTTTGCACACATCTGGCTGAACTGCCTGGGTGTCGCAGCCTTTTATCCTTTTATTCATGCCCTTGCTGTTTTTGGACAAAGTGCAGCCAGTTCCCCGGATGTGCAGCTTGCACACATCAGTGTTTTATTTAATGTGATATCCTCACTGCTTGTTCTTCCAGTTGCAAATCAGTTTGGAAGGTTTGTCATTAGGCTTCATGACCGATAGAACAATAAAAAAATGCCGGGAAATCCAGGCATTTTTTTACAACAAGTATAATATTTTGAATTTCGATAACTGTCTTGCTCCAGGCGCCATCGGCTCACGGGTCTAAGCCGATAAACGGGCGCCTTCCGCTTTTCTTAATAATCTGAATCGCTTGTTAAACCGTTGACAATAGCAGCGCCAGAGCTTGCTCCAATTCTCGTTGCACCTGCATCAATCATTTTCTGTGCATCTTCAGCGCTTCTTACTCCGCCTGAAGCTTTAACACCGATTTCCGGGCCGACAGTTTTTCTCATAAGGGCGATGTCTTCAGCTGTTGCTCCTCCTGTTGAAAATCCTGTAGATGTTTTAACAAAGTCAGCACCTGCTTTTACAGAAAGTTCACATGCTCTAACTTTTTCTTCTTCAGTAAGAAGGCAAGTTTCGATAATAACCTTTGTTAATGCTTTTCCTTTGGCAGCATCAACAACGGCACGGATGTCTCTTTCCACAAGCTCATTGTCTCCGCCTTTTAAAGCACCGATGTTAATTACCATATCTACTTCTGTTGCCCCGTTTTCAATGGCATTCTTTGTTTCAAATGCTTTTGTTTCCGGTGTGGAAGCTCCCAGCGGGAAGCCGATTACTGTGCAGACTTTCACTTCAGTGCCGTTAAGCAAGTCGCTTGAAAGTTTGACCCATGCCGGGTTTACACAAACTGACGCAAAATTGTATTCTTTAGCCTCGGCACAGATTTTTTCTATTTGGTCTTTTGTTGCATCGGCTTTAAGTAATGTATGATCGATCATTTTTGCTACGTTATTTGTCATTTTAACTACTCCTTTTAAAAAACAGTTGTACGTACCTCTTACATAATATCATTTAGATAATAAAATATCGAGCACTATTTATGTTTTTTGTAATCGTTTTCGAAAGTAGTTTTTCCCAAAATATATTATTAAATGAATCATAAAAAAAGGAATTACCATTAGGTAATTCCTTTAAACTGCAGCCTCTTCTGTTTCGCTCAATTCATCAAGGACTCTTACAAATTGACCTTCATTGTAAGGGTAGCCAGCTTTTGTAATTTTAACTTTTACAATCTGGCCGACCATTTCTTCCGTTGCCGGGAAGACAACTTTCAAGTAATTGTCTGTGTATCCGACGTATAAATTGCTGTCACGGCCTTCTTTAAAGCTTTCTTCTGGAATAACTTCAAGAACTTCGCCTTCATACTGAGATGCGTATTCTTTTGCAAGCTGATCTGATAATGCAATCAGGCGATGGACACGCTCGTTTTTGACTTCTTCATCAATCTGGTCGTCCATTCTCGCTGCAGGTGTTCCTGTACGCTTTGAATAAGGAAATACATGAAGCTCGGAGAATTTATGTTCTTTAATAAAGTTGTACGTTTCCATAAATTCTTCTTCTGTTTCTCCCGGGAAGCCAACGATAACATCTGATGTAACAGCCAAACCTGGGAGAGCTTCCTTTAAGCGTTCAAGACGCTCAGCAAAAAACTCCATGGTATACTTGCGGCGCATTCTCTTAAGGACAGTATTTGAGCCTGACTGAAGAGGAATGTGCAAGTGCCTTACAACAACCTTGGACTGATCCATAACTTCAATAACTTCATCGGTAATCTGGCTGGCTTCAATAGAAGAAATTCTTAAACGTTTAAGACCTTTTACCTGAGCTTCCAGATCCCTAAGAAGCATAGCCAGATTATAATCTTTCATGTCTTCGCCATAACCGCCTGTATGGATTCCAGTCAGAACGATTTCTTTATAGCCGGCATCAACCAGCTGCTGCGCCTGGCGGATTACTTCTTTCGGATCCCTGGATCTCATTAAACCGCGCGCCCAGGGGATAATGCAGAATGTACAGAAGTTATTGCAGCCTTCCTGAATTTTAAGGGAAGCACGTGTCCGATCTGTAAATGCCGGAACATCTAGCTCTTCGTAGACACGATTCTTCATGATGTTTCCAACACCATTGATCGGCTGCCGTTCTTGTTTATACTGCTCGATATATTCAAGCATCTTTACTCGATCCTGGGTGCCAACAACGATATCCACTCCAGGAATAGCCATAATTTCGGCAGGTGAGGTTTGTGCATAACAGCCCGTTACACAGATAACCGCATCAGGGTTTTTCCTGATTGCCCTTCTGATTACCTGGCGGCTTTTCTTATCACCAGTATTTGTAACCGTACATGTGTTAATCACATATACATCTGAAACGGATTCAAAGTCTGTCCGTTCATAGCCAGCTTCTTTGAACAGCTGCCAAATGGCTTCTGTTTCGTAATGATTGACTTTGCAGCCAAGTGTATGAAATGCAACTGCAGGCATCTAATTTCACCCCATTAATTCAAAATGATAGGAAACAGCTGACAGCAAATAGAGAGGTGCTGTCTCTGTTCTTAAAATACGCGGCCCTAACCCGCAGGCAAGAAAGCCTGCTTCCTTCAGCAATGAAACTTCATTGTCAGAAAGCCCGCCTTCAGGCCCGAATACAACCATAAGTGATTGTCCTTTATTCATAGAAGAAAGTGTTTTATAGAGCACAGAGTCCTCTCCCTGCTTCGCTTCTTCCTCAAAGGCAATCAATTTATATGAATAATCTCCAGATAATTTCAGCAATGACTTCAAATCAAGAGGTGCAAACACTTCAGGCACCATGGTCCTGTGTGACTGTTCAGCAGCTTCTTTAGCAATCTTCTGCCATCTCTCTGCTTTTTTCACAGATTTCTTCGCATCCCATTTTACTACTGAACGGGCTGAAGTAAAAGGGATAAAACGATGTGCTCCCAGCTCAGTGCCCTTTTGAATGATCCACTCCAGCTTATCCCCTTTAGGCAGTCCGCTCACAATAGTAATATCGGCAGGCAGCTCAGAAGACCCTTCAATCCATTGTACAACTTCTGCAGCCACATGTTCATCGGTAATTTCTGCAATTGAGCAAAGTGCGCTATTTTGGGATTGATCGACACAGATAATATTGTCGCCTTCTTTCATGCGCATTACTTTCACAATATGATGGCGGTCTTCCCCTTTAATTTGAAAGACATTTTCCTTTACAGCATTCTCTGCGAAATACCTCTGCACAACCTGCACCCTCTTTCTTACCTGTCCAAAATTCTTTCAACTGTAAAAGGGGGTAAGTTGATTACCCCCTTTTTCACATTATTACTTTCTCCTTGCCACAATAGCAACCCAATCTTCCATTTGAATGGTCTCTTCAATTTCAAATCCTGCAGAGGAAATAGCATTTCTTACTTCCTGTTTCTTCTGCTGGATAATGCCTGAAGCGATAAAGTATCCGCCTGCCTTTACGACTGATGCAACATCGTCAGTAAATCGGAGAATCACTTCTGCAAGGATGTTGGCAACGACCACATCAGCTCCCTGGCTGACACCATCGAGCAGATTTCCTTGTGATACTTCCACAATATTCTGCACTTTATTCAGCTTAATATTTAATTTAGCTGAATTTACTGCCACTTCATCAAGATCAAGTGCTTTCACCTTCTCAGCACCAAGCATAGCGGCAGCAATGCTTAACACACCCGATCCTGTTCCTACATCTACAACTTTATCACCCTGTTTTACTGTTCTTTCAAGTGCTTGTATACACATTACCGTAGTGGGGTGTGTACCCGTTCCAAAAGCCATGCCAGGGTCAAGCTCTATAATAAGCTCATCACTGCTGACAGGTGTGTAATCCTCCCAGGTTGGGACAATGGTAAAGCGTTCTGAAATTTTTACAGGGTTATAATATTTTTTCCAGGCAGTAGCCCATTCTTCTTCATTTACTTCGCTAATGCTAACTTTATTTGCCCCAATGTCAATGTTAAATAAAATCAGATTATTGATTGCTTCTTTTATTTCATCTACGGTTTCACCAAGAAAACTGTTTACTGGCAAGTATGCTTTTACAATTACGCCTTCTTCAGGATAATCCTGCGGATTGAGCTGGTAGATTTCACCGAATTGGTCCTTTCTTTCTTTTACAAGTTCTAAAGGATCCTCTATAACAACTCCGCTTGCTCCGGCTTCATGCAAAATATTCGAAATCGGTTCAACAGCTTCATTTGCAGTATGAATACTGATTTCTGACCATTTCACTACTACCAACTCCCATTCCTTTATTCACCTTTAAAGGCTCGTTTTACTTTAGAAAAAAAGCTTTCTTCCTGTTCTCCCTGGGGAACTGTTCCGCTGACTTCAGCAAATTCGCTTAAAAGCTGCTTTTGTTTTTCTGTCAGCTTTGTAGGAGTAATAATGCGTACAATAATATGCTGATCCCCTGTTCCGTATCCTCTTACATTTGGAACACCTTTTCCTTTGAGGCGGAATTTGGTTCCTGTTTGTGTGCCTGATGGGACTTTAAGTTTTACTTTTCCATGGAGTGTCGGAACTTCGATTTCATCGCCAAGGGCTGCTTGCACAAATGTTATAGGCATCTCGCAATAAACGTCATCGCCATCACGTTCAAAGAATTCATGTGAACGAACATGGAAAACAACATAAAGGTCGCCAGGAGGGCCTCCATTTACACCGGGTTCCCCTTGGCCCGCCACGCGGAGCTGCTGGCCATCATCAATGCCCGCAGGAATTTTCACGTGTATCTTCCTGCGTTTCTGCACTTTACCGGTTCCTCGGCAAGTAGTACACTTCTCTTTGATTTCCTTGCCGGTACCATTACAGTAGTGGCAAACCCTTCTATTTACTATCTTGCCAAATGGCGTATTTTGTTCAACATTCAGCTGACCTGACCCATGACAGTGACGGCATGTTTCCGGCTTAGTTCCTGGCTTCGCGCCTGAACCGCTGCAGGTATCACACGTCTCTTCACGCGGAATTTCAATATCGGTCTCTTTGCCAAATACTGCTTCCTCAAAGGATAAGGACATGGTGTACTGCAAGTCTGCACCCTGCCTTGGGGCATTAGGGTCACGCCGGCGGGAGCCTCCACCGAAAAAGGTGCTGAAAATGTCTTCAAATCCTCCAAAACCTTCAAAACCGGCTCCGCCAAAGCCCTGATTAGGGTCCGTATGGCCGAATTGATCATAGTGGGCCTTTTTCTGGTCGTCGCTGAGGACTTCATATGCTTCTTTAACTTCCTTGAACTTCTCGTCTGCATCAGGCTCTTTATTAATATCAGGATGATATTTTTTTGAAAGCTTTCGATAAGCCTTCTTAATTTCATCCTTGGATGCACCTTTGCTGATTCCAAGAACTTCATAGTAATCCCTTTTACTCATGATTACCACTCCCCGATTCATTTCACATAAAGGTTATTGTATCAAAAATAAAAGCCAAAGCCAAGAAAGACCTGACTTTGACTTTAAAGATTCAGAGGTTATTTATCGTCTTTAACTTCTTCGAACTCAGCGTCTACGACATTATCGTCGTCATTTTTACTTTCAGCGCCTTCTGCACCCTGTGCAGCCTGAGCAGCTTGAGCCTGCTCATAAAGCTTCATTGTTAAGGCCTGGACAACCTCCTGCAAAGCATCTTTCTTCGCACGGATCTCATCCAGATCGTTCTTTTCAATTGCAGCCTTTAGGGCATCTTTAGCTTCATTTGCTTTGTTCACTTCATCTTCATCCACTTTGCCTTCAAGATCTTTTAGAGTCTTTTCAGTAGTGAATACAAGCTGATCCGCTTCATTGCGGAGTTCAACTTCTTCTTTGCGCTTCTTATCTGCCTCAGCATTTTCTTCAGCTTCTCTTACCATTTTTTCGATTTCTTCATCAGATAATCCTGTTGATGATTTAATCGTAATGGCCTGCTCTTTATTTGTGCCCAAGTCTTTAGCGCGTACGTTTACGATACCATTTTTGTCAATATCGAATGATACTTCGATTTGAGGCACCCCACGAGGAGCAGGAGGAATATCGCCAAGCTGGAAGCGGCCCAGTGTTTTATTATCTGAAGCCATCGGGCGTTCCCCTTGCAGCACATGGATATCAACAGCTGACTGGTTATCAGCAGCAGTTGAGAACACTTGGGATTTTGATGTTGGGATGGTTGTATTGCGTTCAATCAGCTTAGTGAACACTCCGCCCATTGTTTCAATTCCAAGAGACAAAGGAGTTACGTCCAGCAGGACAACATCCTTAACGTCACCTGTAATTACACCGCCCTGAATGGCTGCACCCATTGCTACAACTTCATCAGGGTTAACTCCTCTATGTGGTTCTTTTCCTGTTTCTTTCTTGATTGCTTCCTGTACGGCAGGAATACGAGTTGAACCTCCGACAAGGATAACTTTATCAAGTTCTGAAGGAGTCAATCCAGCATCCTTTAACGCCTGGCGTGTAGGTCCCATTGTGCGTTCAACAAGGTCTGCAGACAGCTCTTCAAATTTAGCTCTTGAAAGTGTCACTTCAAGGTGTAAAGGGCCTGCTTCCCCAGCCGTGATAAACGGAAGCGAGATTTGCGTTGAAGTAACACCTGAAAGATCTTTTTTCGCTTTTTCAGCGGCATCTTTTAAACGCTGAAGAGCCATTTTATCTTTAGCAAGATCAATGCCATTCTCTTTTTTGAATTGATCAACCAGGTAATCAATAATTACTTGGTCAAAATCATCTCCGCCAAGACGGTTATCCCCTGCAGTGGATTTCACTTCAAATACTCCATCGCCAAGTTCAAGGATAGACACGTCAAAAGTACCGCCGCCAAGGTCATAAACAAGAATTGTCTGGTCTTCATCCATTTTATCAAGACCATATGCTAAAGCAGCAGCTGTAGGTTCGTTGATGATTCGTTCAACTTCCAGGCCGGCAATTCTGCCCGCATCCTTTGTAGCCTGACGCTCAGCATCGTTGAAATATGCTGGAACTGTGATTACTGCTTTAGTAACACTCTCGCCAAGATAGTCTTCTGCATAAGATTTCAAATATTGAAGAATAATAGCAGAAACCTCTTGAGGCGAGTATTCTTTTCCTTCAATTTCAGTTTTATGATCCGTACCCATGTGGCGTTTAATGGAAATGATGGTGTTCGGGTTTGTAATAGACTGGCGCTTTGCCACCTCACCGACCTGGCGCTCGCCGTTTTTAAACGCAACAACTGAAGGTGTTGTACGGTTGCCTTCCGGATTTGGAATTACTTTTGGTTCGCCGCCTTCAAGGACAGCGACACATGAGTTTGTTGTACCTAAATCGATTCCGATAATTTTGCTCATGTTCTTTACCTCCCCAAATATGTAGTTATTGATTTACTTTAACCATTGATGGACGAATGACTCTGTCCTTTAACTTGTAGCCTTTTTGGAACTCTTCAACCACGATATTGGAATCAAAATTCTCATCTTCCACCTGCATCACAGCCTGGTGTAAATGAGGATCGAATTCTTTCCCAACTGCTTCAATCTGCTCTGCGCCTTCTTTTTTAATAGCCTCCAGCAAGCTTCGGTAAACCATTTCCATCCCTTGAAGGATAGATTTAGCCTGTTCATTTTCAGCTTCCATCTGAAGTGCTCTCTCAAAATTGTCAATTGCAGGCAGCAAATCGGAGATTAAGCTCTGTGCTCTATATTTTTCAGACGCTTCAAGGTCAAGCCTCGCACGGCGCCGGGAATTTTCAAAATCAGCCTGAAGGCGGTAGATGCGATTTTCTTCCTCTTCCAGCTTGCCTTCCAATTCAGCAATTTTCGCTTTCGCTGCAGTAAGCTCTGCATCATTGCTTCTCTCATCAGTACCAGCTTCTGCTTCTGCCTCCGCAAATACCTCTTCAATAGGAGCCTCATTTTCAGTTCCTTCAGGTTCGTTGGTTTGTTCATTTAATTCTTGGTTTAGTGTGTCTTTCTCTTCTGCCAACATGTTCACCTCCCTTAAAGAATGGATGTTTCATTAGAAAAGCGGAAGCGCCTTGCTCACGAATGAACGCAGACTAAGAACGCCACGTCCTGTGGCAACGTCTGCATGACCTACATCCTGTGGGCCTCAAGCACAAGACGAGCCTCCCTGAAAGGCGTTCTTTGCCTTTTGGGGAGGATTGGCTTGTGACCTCGAGGGGGTAGGCGCTGGAGCTAGACAGATTCCTAACTTCAGTAAAACTAAAAAACCATAAGGAAAGGAGTGGAAAGGTATTTCCACCCTTAATCAATATCTCCACCATCATCTGTTTTGATACAGTTTAGATAAAACAGCTGATAGGTCTGCACTGATATAGTTTAATAAGCTAATGACTCTTGAATATTCCATTCTGGTCGGCCCCAGAATGGCGATTGTACCGAGCTGTTCGGTGCCGATTGAATAGCTTGCTGTTATCAGACTGCAGTTTTCCATTGCTGAATTATTATTTTCCCGGCCGATTTTTATATTGATCCCTGATTTGTTTTTACGGATTAAATCATATATGCCTTCTTCCTGCTCGATCATATTCATAAGGTTTTTAACCTTTTCAATATCATGAAACTCGGGCTGGCTGAGCATATTTGTTTTACCGCCAAAGAAAAGCTTATCATAGGCCGGTATCTTGATTGTGTCGGCGATTGAATTCAGCATTAGATCATAATTATTGATATGATGCCTTAAAAGAACGGCAACCTCTTTATATAACTTATTGTTCAGACTTTCCAATGGTGCACCGGCAAGTCGGTCATTAAGGATATTGACTATCTTCTCCAAATCACCAGCATCAATGTTTTCCGGCAAGTGGAACATCCTGTTCTCCACATGGCCTGTATCTGTGACAATAATTGCTATCGCTGTTTCTTTATTCAAGGGAACGATCTGAATTTTCTTCAGCTTGTTATCCCTTACTGCAGGCCCGAGGACAATGGATGTATAATTTGTCAGCTCAGATAGAATTTTTGCCGATTTTTGAACGATTTTCTCCAGCTCATAGAGTCTTTCCGCAAAGATTGATTGTACTTTGTGGATATCATGCTGATTTAATTTTTGCGGGGATAAAAGGTGATCCACGTAGTAGCGGTACCCTTTTTCAGATGGAATCCTCCCCGATGAGGTGTGTGTTTTTTCAATAAACCCAAGTTCCTCTAAATCAGCCATCTCATTTCTGATCGTTGCGGAACTAAAAGAAATTTCATCTTTTTTCGACAAGGTTCTCGACCCGACAGGCTGTGCAGTTTGAATAAAATCATCAACAATTACTTGAAAAATTAATAATTGACGATCTGTTAACACAGTTATCACCTCTGTTAGCACTCTTTGTTCCTGAGTGCTAATTCTACTAATAAATTATCAAATCAAACGTGCAGTGTCAATAATTTGGCTTTCTTTTTTCCCGGCGCAATACCCATGCCTGATTACCCTATAAAGGACTGAAATACTTCATTTCCAAGAAAACGTCCTCGCCTTGTCAATTTAATATGCTCTTCCCCTGCAATAATTAATTCTTTTTCGGTATGCTGTTTAATTTGGACTTCAAACAGCTCCAGGGGATCTTTGCCAAATTTCTCTTTAAAGCGACTTATTGAGACACCTTCCGTTTTTCTCAGTCCAAGAAACATTTCCTCTTCCATCTGTTCATCCAAGGGCACTTTATGTTCTTCCAGGATCGGAAGCTGGCCGTTTTCAATAGGCTCCATATATTTTTTCAGGGGTCCGTGATTTGAACGGCGAAGCCCTTTTACATAGCCATGTGCACCAGCTCCAAAGCCGAAGTACCATTCATTATCCCAATAAGTGAGGTTATGCCGGCTCTCAAAGCCTGGTTTTGCAAAATTGCTGATTTCATATTGCGTAAAGCCATGTTTGTCCATTTGTTCCATTAATAATTCATACATCTCAGCTTCCACATCTTCTCCAGGAGCAGGCAGCTTTCCTTTCCTCATCAGATTATAGAATACCGTTTTGGGTTCAATGATCAGCGAATAGCCGGAATAATGGACAATATCCAGGGTGAATGATGTTTCGAGTGTATCTTGAAAATCCTGAAGTGTCTGACCCGGAAGACTGTATATAAGATCGATACTGATGTTATCGAAACCGACTTTCTTTGCAGCTTCAATTGATTGAAAAACGTCTTTTGCTCTGTGTGACCTTCCAATTCTTTTTAAGAGTTCATCGTTGAAGGTCTGAACGCCAAAGCTGAGCCGGTTGACTCCAGCATCATGCAATATTTGTAGTTTTTCTTTAGAGAGATCTCCAGGGTTAGCTTCGAAGGTATATTCTGTGAAAGAGTCATAGGGAAGCTGCCGTTTGATTGTGCCGCAAAGCTGTTCAAGCTGTTTCTCGTTTAGCGCAGTTGGCGTACCGCCTCCGACAAAGATGGAGTCTAGACGGGATGCAGGTGTTTCTTTCAAAGCAAGTTTCATCTCTTTGTCAAGAGAGTCCAGGTATTCTCCAACTGGCTGGTTCTTCAAGAACACTTTATTAAAATCACAATAATGACAAATATGTTCACAAAATGGGATGTGTATATAAGCTGCTTTAATCATTTATTTCACTACTTTCATCATTCAATCAACGTTCATAAACAACTGATTCCTAAATAAAAAGAGGCTAGTGCTGTTATTATTATGACAGCATATCTAACCTCTTAAAACAAATCAAATATTTTACTTTTTAGGGCTGTTATCGTCCATCTTCAGAACTGCCATGAAAGCTTCCTGCGGAACTTCAACCGAACCAACCTGCTTCATCCGCTTTTTACCTTCTTTCTGCTTCTCCAATAGCTTGCGCTTACGGGAGATGTCACCGCCGTAACATTTCGCCAATACATTTTTGCGAATGGCTTTAATGGTTGAGCGGGCTACAATTTTCTGGCCGATCGCCGCTTGAATAGGAACCTCAAACTGCTGACGGGGAATCAGCTCTTTTAACTTCTCAACGATTACTTTTCCTCTTTCATAAGCAAAATCCTTATGAACGATGAAGCTCAATGCGTCTACTTTTTCTGTATTTAACAGAATATCCATCTTAACAAGTTTTGATGGCTTGTACCCAATTAATTCATAATCAAAAGAAGCATATCCTTTTGTATTGGATTTCAGCTGATCAAAGAAATCATAAACAATCTCCGATAAAGGAATTTCATATATAATGTTTACTCTGGTTTCATCCATGTATTGCATATCAATAAAGATGCCGCGTTTTTGCTGGCAAAGTTCCATAATGGCTCCCACATAATCATTCGGCGCCATCATTGTAGCTTTTACATAAGGCTCTTCAACACGGTCAATCTTTTGAGGATCAGGCATATTGGATGGGTTATCTACTTTAACTTCTGTACCATCAGTCAGGATAACATCATAGATAACACTTGGTGCTGTTGTAATCAAATCAATTTTGAATTCGCGCTCAATGCGCTCCTGAATGATTTCCATGTGAAGCAATCCAAGGAAGCCGCAGCGGAATCCAAAGCCAAGCGCCTGTGAAGTTTCCGGTTCGAACTGAAGGGCAGAGTCATTAAGCTCAAGCTTTTCAAGAGCTTCCCGCAAATCATTAAATTTGGCGCTATCAATTGGATATAAACCGCAATAAACCATTGGATTTAACTTTCGGTAACCAGGAAGAGCTTCGGTTGCACCGTTTTTAGCACTTGTAATGGTGTCACCTACACGGGTATCGCCAACATTTTTGATGGCAGCAGTCAAAAAGCCAACGTCCCCAACTGACAATTCAGGCATTGGAGTGGATTTAGGTGTGAACACTCCAACCTCTGTAACTTCAAACTCTTTGCCTGTTGCCATCATTTTAATTTTATCCCCTACTTTTACCGTTCCATCCACCACACGGATATAGGCTACCACACCGCGGTAGGCATCATAAAGGGAGTCAAATATAAGCGCCTTTAAAGGGGCATCCGGTTCACCCACTGGAGCGGGCACTTTTTCAACGACCTGTTCAAGGATTTCTTCAATGCCAATTCCTGCCTTTGCTGAAGCAAGTACTGCTTCAGAAGCATCCAGGCCGATTACTTCTTCAATCTCATTGCGTACCCGTTCCGGATCCGCGCTTGGAAGGTCAATTTTATTGATGATCGGAAGAATTTCAAGATCGTTATCCAAGGCCAGATAAACATTTGCAAGGGTTTGTGCTTCAATACCCTGAGCTGCATCCACAACCAGGATTGCGCCTTCACATGCTGCAAGACTTCGGGATACTTCATAGGTAAAATCGACGTGTCCCGGGGTATCTATTAAGTGGAAAGTATATATCTCACCATCTTTAGCTTTATATTTTAGCTGGACGGAATTAAGCTTGATAGTAATGCCGCGCTCTCTTTCGAGGTCCATGGAATCAAGGAGCTGATCCTTCATTTCGCGTGATGTAAGCGCATTGGTTTTTTCGAGGATCCTGTCAGCCAAAGTCGATTTGCCATGGTCAATGTGAGCGATGATGGAAAAATTCCTTATTTTCTCTTGCCTTTTAAGTCTATCTTCTCTGTTCATTGTTTATAATTCAACTCCTACTATAAGAAAAGCGCAAGCGCCTTAAAACAGGCGCCTGGAGCCAAGTGTGGTCAATTTTAAAATAGTCCTTTTAGTTTACACTATTTTTGATTATATCAGTACGTATGTGAAGATTCAATGCTAAGCTTTACGCCTTAACCGTTCAAAAAAAAATAAGGCTGCCCTCCTGAGCAGCCTATTTTCCGGTTATTAAGTCTGTGATGAATGCGACCGATTTTTCTGTCAGCTCTGATAAGCCTTCGGAGATGCTTTTTCCCAGAGATGAAAAGAAGTTATATGCTTTCATTTCTTCAAGCTTTTCTTTTTTCTGCTGAAGATCATGGCTGGACACATCATTCCCCAGGACAGATGCCTGCATTTCACCTTCATTGGTTTCATTTAAGGTTAAGGCACTTTTGAAATCTTCGTCATGGAAACCCTTCATTCTGTGGATTCCTTCATTTGCCTGCTGCATTCCAAATAATACTGAGACAAACATAAGCGCTGCCAGAAAAAGAGCTTTTAGCATAAATATTTTCATTCCGCATCATCCTAATACTATTTCTTTTCTGATTCACCGACAGCTGGTGAATTCACTTCCTCGGCCTGCCAATAATATTCACTGAACACTTCTGCGAGTGCTTCTGCCGAACGGTTTAATTCTTCAAACGTATTATCAACTCCGCCAAATTCAATGAGGATGGCATTTCCCGATAAATCCTGATTGAAGTTGCCATTTGTCCCTGCGCCTTCTTTTTTCATGATTCCCCTGCTTAACCCTTTGTACTTAACGTTCAATCTATCATGCAGCTCTTTCGCAAATTTTAAGTTCTTTTCGTAATTCGGGTTATTTCCACCAATAATGAAAGCTAGTTTGGCATAAGACTCTCCGTTAATTTCTTTCGTTGTATCTTTTTTTCTTTTTGAATCACGGTGAATATCGATTAAGTAAGACAAATCCCGGTTGGACGTAATTGCAGCCTGAACAACTTCTCTTGATTCCTGATAGGAACGTCCATACGTTAATCCTTTCTTGCTTAAATTTCCCTGGATATCCGTTTTGTCAACAAAGGTCCCTATTCCTTTGCTCTCTATCTCTTCCTTAAGCTTATCACCAATCTTAGTAACGTTAATTTTGGAATGAAAGGCTGCATCAGGATTGGTTACACCCTTCAGATAAGGAAGATAGGATTCCGTATTATGAGAAAAATAAACATAGACTGGTTTTTTATCACCCGTAGACATCGGCGGTGTTTTCGACTGTTTCGTATCACCATCCTGCTCAAGTCCTTCGGTGTTTTGCAGGGCTGCCTCCTGTTCTGCCATCAGCACTTCGATAGGAGGAGAAGATTCCACAGGCATGTTAGTATAATCCGTTCCTTCACCAGCAACAAGGATTTTACTGTCATAAATAGAGAAGAATGGAAGTTCCCTTCCCAAAAGGCTTCTGGGATCATCCAAATTGACATTTGTGGATAGCTTAAAAACCAAATTGGCAAAACCAGGGGGAGAACTGTTTTCAGTAACCCCCTGGAGAAATGAGTGGTTTTCCCATCCAAGAAAATGATAAAGCATTTCTCCTGTCAGGCTGTTCGCGGCAGAATTAACTGAAGATGAGCTGATTCTGTATTCCGGCTTTAATGAAGTTAATGCTCCGCTTATTGAAAATATCATAAATAGAAAAAGCAAAAATCCGCCTATGGCTTTCAGCAAGCTTGTCCCTTGAATGGTTACTACAAGTCCGTTCGATTTAAAAGGTTTCATTGTTCCACCTCTCCTTGCTAGTCTAGTAAATGTTATGACTTTGCTAGAGAAGATAGAACAGTTATTTCCTATCTGGTATAAAAACCGGCATTATCCTGATTCACTTTTTGATGGAGTGCTGCGTTCAAACCGTTAGCAATTAAATTTGACATATCTTCTATAAATACATCCACTTCCTTTGGAGTCACCATAAGGTTGTGGCCCAAAGGAGACAGCACTTCATAAATAAGCTTCCGCTTCTCCTCTTCAGGCAAGGTTCCAATCATGCCAAGAAAGGTTTTTCTATGATGTTCTTCCGGCAGGTCATCATCTGTCAGCTTTCTCTTCTCCCCAAAAGTCATTCCTGCAGGAGCAAGAGCACGTGATGGACGGTCGCCTTCTTTCATTTCCTTGCCGAAATGCTTCAGGATGTAATCAATTGTATCGCTTGTGATGGATACGGCATCGACAACTGTTGGGATTCCAATCGCTATGACAGGTATCCCTAAAGTCTCTTTGCTGATTTCTTTTCGTTTATTCCCGACACCAGAACCAGGGTGAATCCCTGTATCCGAAATTTGAATGGTAGAATTGACTCTTTCAATTGATCGGGAAGCAAGAGCATCAATTGCAATGACAAAATCGGGCTTTGTTTTTTCAACAATGCCATAAATAATGTCACTTGTTTCTATCCCGGTCAGGCCCATCACTCCCGGAGAAATAGCACTTACTGGCCGATAACCTTCTTCTACGCTTTCAGGCTGCAGCTGATAGAGATGTCTTGTGATAAGCAAATTTTCGCAAACTTGCGGACCAAGTGCATCGGGAGTCACATTCCAATTGCCCAGACCGACAATTAAACAGGATGCATCTTCATTGATTCCCAGCTGTTTAATAAATTGGGAGAATTCACTTGCAAATACAGACTCCACTTTGTGCTGCAGCTCCGTATCCTGCTGGCGTATTCCCGTCACTTCAAGGGTCAGATATTTTCCCTCTTTTTTCCCCAATGCCTCTGCACCTTCTTTTGTTACTTCAACAAAAGAAATTTTTATATCATTTTCTTCTTTTTCTTTAATTATTACGCCTTCTATTTGGGAAAGGTTCTCCTGCTGATGAATATTGTCTTTCTGCCTATCAGAAATAACCATTTCCCTGGCTTCAATGGCAAGGTCCGTTCGGACTGAGTACTGGCTTAAATCTATTGAATCCTTCATAATTTATCCCTCACATTCTCAGCTTTTTAGATTATTGGAAAATAACACACAATATACTAAAATTCGGATATATTCTAGCATTGCCTTTAAAGTTCAAAAACATGCAGAATAAGAATTAACTTCCCTAATAATGGCGGTCAGTAATTTTGATTACAGAGTATTGCATTATGCCCCCGTGTTTGATAAAATATCACTTGTTCTTAATTATTGTTAATGAATGTGAATGTCGAGTTATAGAATCTCGATGCTTTTTCAGGAGGTGAATGGAATGCCAAACATTAAATCTGCTATTAAGCGTGTTAAAACTAGCGAAGCTCGCAACGCTCATAACGCTACAGTTAAATCAGCAATGCGTACAGCTGTTAAGAAAGTTGATGCTGCGGTCGTAAACAACGATGCTGCTGCTGCAACTGCATCTTTCGCTGATGCTGCTCGTAAACTAGACAAAGCTGCTGCAAAAGGTCTTATCCACAAAAATGCTGCTGCCCGTAAAAAGTCTCGTTTAATGAAAAAAATGAACTCTTTAAACGCGTAATGTTTGAAGATATCGGCTATCTTAAGGGATAGCCTTTTATTTTACGTAAAAAAGCGGTCCAATTGGACCGCTTTTTTATGTCATCAGAATTAATAATTTTGTCACAGCCCTCAAGATGTCAGAGGCGGGCAAGACGCTATCTCTCTAAGGATTTTTTCTGAGAGCCTGACTTTGCAGACGAAACAGGAACATTTCAATCAGCATGGTTTTATTCATGCCTCCAGTTTTCATTTGGTAATCTGCATCAGCAAGCAAGCTTATGATCGCTGCAAGTTCTTCGTCTGCAAAAAGCTGCGCCTGTCCAGCCGCCAGTTTCACCCGGAAAGGATGAATTTTTAAATAGCCGGCAATCTGCTGCTGGCCGTAGCCTCTCCTGGCAAGCTCCTTCACCTGATAAATTAATCTGAACTGCCCAGTAATAACAGATAAAATCTTAATTGGTTCTTCATTTTGCTTTAATAAATCATAATAAATTCTCAGGGCTTCTTCTATTTTGCGGTGAACAACCTTATCTACAAGGGAAAAAATGTTTTGCTCCAATGACCTTGATACCATTTTCTCTGCCATTTGTTCATCGATTCGCTTCGTGTCATTCGCATATAAAGCCAATTTATCGATCTCGTTTGTCAAGATAAATAAGTTGGTGCCTGCCAATGTCAATATCAGCTCAACTGCCGATTCATCAATCTGCACGCCGTTAAGTGCTGCCCGTTCCCTGATCCAGGCTTTCAATTCACCTTCATTTAGTTTCTTTGCTTCAAGGACTGCAGCAGTTTTTTTCAATTGTTTAGTTATTTTTTTCCGGTCATCCAGCTTTTCTGCAGTTGAGGAGAATACCACCACTGAATACGGGGCAGGCGCTTTAATATAGGCTTCCAGCTTAGACAGGTTATGCTCCTGCTTAGCTTTCGATTTTTCAGATGTTAAAAATATTGGGTTATGTAAAAAGATCAGTCTTCTTTCCCCCATAAACGGAAATGTCTCCGCATCTTCAAGCGCTGTATCGATTGGGGTTTCCTCAAGGTCATAAGAGGATAAATTAAAGTCAGCTTCATCTTCGCTTAGCACATTGTTGATCAGAAGCTGCTTCGTTTCGTTTATAAGATAAGGTTCTGTTCCATATAATAAGTAAATAGGAGCAAAACTTTTCGCTTTTATCTGCTTCCAAATATCAAAAACCAATTTATTTCTCTCCGTTCGCCTTACATTATATTCACTTTATATCCTAAAGAAGCAGCGGCAATTTGACAAGACATAAGAAATTGGCGCCCAGAAGAACGCCAATTTCCAATCTATATAGAACGCTGCCGCCTGAGGCCCGGGATACTCAGGAAGCTGCGGTGCACCTTTGTTCTATTATTTTCCCCGTGATGTGCTGGCATATTTGTGACAACTCCTGCTATTGCAGGAAAAGGGCAGGGGAACTCTAGATTTTTTTATTTGAATGACTTATACTATATAGGAAATAGGAGGGGTAGACTGTGAACGAATTTGAAAAGAACGTCCAAAGCAAACGTAATGATGCCATCGACTCTGGAGTAGGATTCATCGTATCATTCGGTTTCTTCGCAACGTTATTTGTTATTGCAACAGTCATTAAATTTTTAGGAGCTTAATGGCTACATAAAGTAAGTAATTGTGTCACAATATTGCTGACACATCGAGGCTGCCTCAGCAGTCTCTTTTTTTGCGGCTGTAGTCGAGATTAATCATTATGAAGTCCAGACAGGAAGCTGAAGCATTTCTAACATATACTATGGAAGCTGAACGGAAAAGGTTCCTGAATTTCCTTTAAAAACATAGCTAACCGCTCCTTGCTTGTCGGTTCTCAGAACATGCACATTAAAGTCACTAAGCCTACCCATTACATCATTATGAGGATGCCCATACCTGTTGTTTTTGCCTGCAGAAATAACGGCAATCCTCGGCTTAACAGCAGACAGAAATGAATCTGTTGTGGAGGTTTTGCTTCCATGATGTGCAATTTTTAAAACATCAATTTTCAAATTAGGATAAGAATTTATAAGCTGACTTTCCCCCTTTTCCTCCAAATCTCCGGTAAACAGCCAGTTTAAGCCCCCCACTTTGGCAAAAAGGACAATAGAGCCATCATTTTTCCCTGTATACACGTCCCCCAGCCGATCCCCAAATGGAGACAAAACTTGAAATACGGAATCTCCTTTTGACCAGCTATCTCCAGCTTTAGTGAATACAATATTGCTTTTTTTTAATTTAGCCTGAACAATCAAATCCTTTTCAGCCTCTGAGATTTCCGCCCCCTGTGAAAACACAACAGACTTTACCCTCATTTCCCTAATCACAGCAGATGCTCCTCCAATGTGATCCATATCCCCGTGAGTCAAAAAAAACTTATCTATTTTATTGATCCCTTTACTTTTCAGAAAAGGCACTACCGTATCCTTACCTGTTTCATAAGGATCGCTTCTCATCCTCCAATCCTCAGTGTCAAACATAAGCGTGCCACCTGCATCTATCAGATAATTCCCTCTTCCATATGGAAGCTTTATCAGAATGCTGTCACCCTGCCCAACATCTATAAATGTAATTTCACCGGCAGGAGTATACACATTAGACAAGTAATGAATTAGTATTGCAAGGATTGGAAGCACACCGCTCTTGATAAGAACCTTTTTATTTTTGGACCTTTCCCAGCCGGCAAAGAATGCGGGAATAAGCATCAGATAGACGATCAGCATAATCAGGGATGGCCTGCCAAGGACAAGGGTCGAGTTAGGAATGGCCGAAAGCAATTCAGCAATCCAATTTAGAAAACTGATGAGTTTATCAAATACATTGAGCAAGAAATCTGCCTTCCCCCCTGATAACAAATCAAGAATAAAAAGAATCAGCACCCCTGGCAGGATTATGGAAGAATATAAAGGCACAAAAATCAGATTGGCAATTATGGAAATAATCGATACCTCAAAAAAATGCCACAGAAGAATCGGAATGGCAGCCATCTGGCAAACAAAAGAAACTGCCAGGATAGCAGCGTATGATTCAGAAAATCTTTTGAGGATGATGGGAGCTGAGAGGATAAGCGATAAGGCGACAGCAAACGACAGCTGAAACCCGGCATTATAGATGATATAAGGAGAGATAAAAAGGTAGCCAATAAACACAATAGAGATAACATCAGTTAATTGAATAGGGGCTTTCAGCTTCTTTGCGAGCAAAACCAGAAGCATCATAAACACAGCCCGCAGAACAGATGGTGCTGCCCCTGTCAGGATTGCATATAAAGGCAAAATCAATAATAAGATGCTGGTCATTTTTTCTCTGGTGATTCCGGCACGTATACCAGCAAGAAAGAACATCCCAGCAAGCATTCCTACATGAAGGCCGGATATCGCAAGCAAATGAATAATTCCGATTTTCTGATAAGAAGCAATGGTATCCTGATCAATAAAATCACGATCGCCGAAAACAAGAGCAATAGCCAGTGGAGCTGTCTGTTCAGGGAATTGGTCCAGGATATAATGAATTCCCGTCTCTCTTATTTTTAAAATGGTTAATGCGGGGCTGCGTTTACGGTAACTGCAATCAGAGAGGTTAAACTGTTCCAATTCGAGGATCCAAAAGATGCTGTTGTGGTTTAGATATTCCTGATAGCTGAAGGAATTAGGATTGGTGGATGTTGAAGGAGTCTGTAAGGTGCCATTTACCCGGCATGTCATTCCTGTTCCCAGATGGTCTGCAAGGACCTTTTTTTCTGTTTCGGATTTAATTTTATACCTGGCTGCCAGCTTTTCTTTTTTATCGGCTAATTCAATTAAGACTGTAAGAAGGTCTCCATCTATTTTTGCAGATTCTTTCATGGTTATTTCGAACTCGCTCTCATTTCCGGCAAGGCTTGTCCTGTTTTGTTCCGATGCAAATTCATTGCGCATGATTAAGGCAAGGTAAATCATTATCAGAATGGCTGCGTTTTTGGAGGATAAAATATTTCTTTTTAGGAGGAAAAAAATCAGAAGAGAAAAAACGATAGCAATAGCCGGATGAAAAAAAGATGTCAAATTTCCCAGTAGTGAGGCAGCAGCTGCATAGATCCATCTGCCTTTCATATCATTTGCTCCTTTAATTTTTTGGAAGGAGTAAGACCTTTTTATTTCAGGTGTTACTCCTTCAATGTTTTTAATTCTGAAAAAGCTTGTCCTTTGTTTCTTTATAGCTTTTCACCAAGTCCAGATCTTTTCCGCTTTTTTCAAGCTCATTTATTAATTCTTCAATAAAATCACGTTTTTCTTGTTTGCTGTCATCAAAGGACACTTTTTCTGCTATTACCTGCACAGTTTTCACTCCAGCCTTCTCAAAGAGTTCAATTCCATAAGGGTGGTTTTTATAATCCTGTGCATAATAAACTGTTTTAATGCCTGCCTGTATAATCGCTTTGCAGCATTGGAGGCATGGAAAATGGGTTACATATAATTCTGCATCACTTGTAGGTACCCCAAATTTTGCACACTGTAAAATCGCATTCATTTCCGCATGAATGGTTCTGACACAATGGTTATCAATAACATAGCAGCCTTCATCAATACAATGTACACCGCCGGCAATCGATCCATTATAGCCGCCGGCAATGATTCTCTTATCCCTTACAATGGTTGCCCCTACCGCAAGCCTTGTACATGTGCTCCTCAAAGCAAGCAAATGGCTTTGTGCCATAAAATATTGGTTCCAGGAAATCCGATCCATCTTGCAGTCTCTCCCCTTCCGTCTTTTTCACAGGCGTGTATGCCCCGAATTCAAGCATAGCTTTTTCTCTCAATAAGTGTAAGCCTCAAGCTCATGAAGGTCAATGGAATGAAATTATTTTACACTAATATGTTCTTTAAGTTTTTCAAAGGTTTTCTCTCCTATCCCTGATATTAATTTCAAATCCGCAATATCCTTAAAGGATCCATTTGTCTCGCGGTGTTCAATTATGGCTGCGGCCTTAGACGGGCCGATACCAGGCAATGTCTGCAATTCCGATTCATCGGCTTGGTTTAAATTTATCTTTCCGTTATCTTGCTGTCCCCTCGCCTCGAAATTTCCACCCGCTGTGGCCTCCTCGAGAACTTCTCCCTTTTCCGGAACATATATGACCATCTCATCCGTAATATTGAGGGCAAAATTGATTTTAGTGCCATCTGCTTTTTCCGTCAGTCCGCCTGCTTTTTCCAGCAGGTCGATTACCCTGTCACCTTCTGCCGCTTCGTACACTCCCGGCTTTTGTACAGCACCTTTAATATCTGCCTTCATTGGCTGCGGCATCTGTCCAGCCGGTCCATCACCTTCTGTTTCTATTTCTTTATCACCATCTTCATTTTCATTTAATAGAACTGGCTGTTCAATCTCAGGAAATACTTCATTCTCTTGAACAGGCATGAAAAAATAATAGAGGAAGGCAGCCATTGCAATCGCGGCTCCTGCAAAGTAAATTTTATGTGTTTTTATCCATTCGGGCATTAAGGGTCGATCCTTTCTTTTTGGAATAAATGTTTTTTTGATACATATCGTTATATGAGAGAGCTTGCTTTTGAAGGAGGGATGAAGCAATGAAAATCGGAATTATTGGCACAGGTAACATGGGGAGGATACTGACCGAGGCTTTCCTCGATGGAGGAACCGTTTCCCCATCCTCCATGACGATTACCAATCGGACAGCGGCAAAAGCGATGGAAATAAAGGAAACTCATCAGGATATTACTGTTGTAAATAATGCAAGAGAGGCTGCACTTCGATCTTCGCTTATCTTTATTTGTGTAAAGCCTCATGATGTGTATAATGTCGTTCAGGATATTTTGCCGTTCCTGTCAAAAGATAAATGTGTAGTTTCAATAACCAGCCCTATTAGTGTAAAACAGCTTGAATCTATTCTGCCTTGTTCAGCAGCCAGGGCGATTCCAAGCATAACAAATCGGGCCTTATCAGGGGTTTCGCTATTATCATTCGGTGAACAGTGCAGCGAGAAATGGAAAGGGATACTTAATAAGCTTTTTGAAAGCATCTCCACGCCTGTCTTTATCGAGGAAAACATTACCCGGGTTTCTTCGGATATTGTCAGCTGCGGACCTGCCTTTTTCAGCTATTTGACGCAGCGGTTCATCAATGCGGCAGTTGCAGAAACGGAGATTGATAAAGAAACAGCTACAAAGCTTGCAGGAGAGATGCTGATCGGACTTGGGGATTTACTGAAAAAGGGTTTTTATACATTGCCGACATTACAGGAGAAGGTATGCGTCAAAGGAGGAATTACAGGAGAGGGAATTAAAATTCTTGAAAGCGAGCTTGGTACAATATTTGAGCACTTATTCCAGGCAACACATTCTAAGTATGACGAAGATCTTGTTGAGGTAAAAAAACAGTACTCTCTCCATTAGCTATTCGATGTTAATGGAAATAATCCTTCTTTTTTCTAAAAAAAGCAGCCGGATTGCTTCAGTCAATCCGGCTGTTTTATATATTAGTTCCTTTTCTTTGCAATAAAAATGATTCGTTCAGCCTGACTGCCTGGAGGGCCCTCTTCAAAATCTGCTGAAATGTCAAGCAGTTCAAATCCGCATTCCCTAAGCCAGCTTTCATATTGATCAATAGGATAAGTGCGCTGGAAGTGAAGCTCGTCATAGCGGTCATACTTTCCGGTTTCGTCTTCCAGGACAAAAAATGAAAGATCATGCTCGACAGAATTAGGGTATTCACCCTGATAGCTGTGCCAGATATATGAAATTTCCTCATCATTTTCAGCAAATGTCTGGTTCATAAATATCTGCATGATTTTATAAATGGAGTGGACATCAAATATAAAAAGACCATCACTTTTCAAATGGGTGTGGACCCGCATGAAGGTGTCTTTCACCTCTGATTCCGTCTCCAGATAATTCAAAGAATCACAAAAAATGCCAATAATATCAAATTCGCTGAATCCTTCAAGTTCTGCCATGTTCTGCAGGTAAAAGGGGATTTGCAGACCGTTCTGTTCCGCCTTTGCCTGTGCTACAGCCAGCATATCCTCTGATAAGTCCACACCAGTAACCTCATAACCCTGTTTACTTAGCCTTATGGAAAGCTGCCCGGTGCCGCAGGCAAGGTCCAGCAGTTTTTTGCCGGGAACATTAAATTCCGCATGCTTTTCATTGACCAATTTAATCCAGCTGTCATAAGGGACATCTTCCATCAGCCTGTCATAGAGATAAGCGAACTTTCCGTAGCTCATTGGTTAAGCATGCCCTGAACGTTCTCGACCGGCGCATCGCCCCAAAGTCTTTCCAGATTATAGTAGCTTCTTTCATCCTTATGGAAAATATGAGCAACTATATCACCCATATCAACTAGAATCCACCTTGCTTCATCAAAACCTTCCATTCTTTTAACAGTAAACCCATGTTCTTCAGATTTTTCTTTCATTTCCCGAGCAATGGCCTGCACTTGTTTATCAGAGTTACCGTGGCAAATTACAAAGTAATCTGAAATCAGGGAAATGCCTTTCATATTAAGTACCGTTATATCTTCTGCCCGTTTATCATCCGCTGCTTTAACTGCCGTCATCAGCAATGTATTTTCATTCATCTAATCAATCCTCCTTATTCATTACAAGGTCATTATAAGTTTGGAAGGACGCTGGAAAAACCGGCTGCCCTTTTTTCATTAAAAACATGATGGTATTTTGGACAGCCTTGATTAAAGCCTTGTCCAGATTCGTCTGCGCTAAATCACGAACTTCATCAACACCCGGAAAATGCCTTCCAGGTTCAATATAATCCGCTAGATAAATGATCTTTTCAAGAAGTGCCATTCCCGGCCTGCCGGAAGTATGGTACCGTATAGCATCCAAGACCTCTTTATCATTAATTCCCGCTTCTTTCTCAGTCAGAAAAGCACCGACAGGAGCATGCCAAAGTTCACTATTGTACTCCAGAAGCTCACTTGGCATTCCTTCCTTAATGATAATTTCCCTCATTTCTTCCTTAGGACGGAACTTAGCATAATCATGAAAAATGGCCGCCAGTTCCGCTTTCTTTTTATCAGCACCATATTCCGCTGCGAGGTTAATGGCTGTTTCCATCACTCCTACTGTATGAAGGTAGCGATGTTCAGTCAGCTGTTCCTTTACGATTGAAAGAGCCTGTTCACGATTCATATAAATGATTCTCCTTTATATAACTCCTTATAGCATCCGGTACCAGATAGCGAATAGTTCCGCCTTCCTTTACACGGCTTCTGATCATACTGGAGGATATCCCCATTTCCGGCACGTCAGCATAAAGAATCGGATACGGAGTCTGCAAATTGTAAGATGGCCGCCTCACTCCTATAAAGGTAATCAATTCAAGAAGTTTGTCAATGTTATGCCACTTGGGCAGATACTCAACCATGTCAGCTCCAATAATAAAATAAAATTGCGTTTGAGGATAGTTTTCCTTCAAAATCCTGATTGTATCGTAGGTAAATGAAGGACCTTCGCGCTCCAGCTCAATCAATTCCAATTTAAAGCCGGGATGACTATGCAATGCCAGTTTCAGCATTTCTGTACGATCACTGCTGCTGACATTATCAGACCTCTTTTTATGGGGAGGTTCATGGTTCGGCATAAACCAGACTTCATCCAAACCATGGGAAGACATTACCTCATTCGCGATGATGAGATGGCCTAAATGAGGCGGATTAAAGGTCCCTCCGAGTATGCCTACTTTTTCCATTTACACTCCTCCATACATCCAGTTTTACACTTAAAAAACTTACGGCAATTCGATTTGTTTGTTTTCTTTCGATTCTTTATATAAAACAATTATATTTCCGATGATTTGTACAACATCAGCCTTTGCGCCTTTTGACAGCTGCTGCGCCACCGTATCCCTGTCTTCTTCACAGTTTTGAAGGATTGAAACCTTTAATAATTCACGGACTTCCAGTGCTTCTCCTACTTGCTTAATCATATTTTCATTTACCCCGCCCTTTCCCACTTGGAAAATCGGGTTTAAATGATGGGCTTTTGATCGTAAAAAACGTTTTTGCTTTCCTGTTAGCATGATAAACCTCCCAGCTGATTTAAAACTTTATGTCTCATTCTTTCAATGTCAGGTCCAATGCCAGTCCACATCTCAAAAGCAAGTGCTCCCTGATATACAAACATGTCAATACCATTTTGAATTCCCGCACCCTTTGCAGCAGCTTCCATCAGAAGCCTTGTTTCAAGAGGATTGTATATGATATCACTGACAAAGGCTTCAGGCTTTAGCTTATGTACTGTAAGCGGGCTTTGGCCAATTTCCGGATGCATCCCTATCGATGTAGTCTGAACAATAAGATCGTATGTCTCCAGGCTTTCCTCTGCGTCCTGTCTGTTCAGCACCCGCGCAGGAACCCGAAATGGGCAATCATTTAAAATTTGTTCTGCCCTTTGTGGAGTCCGATTGCAAATGTCCAGAAGCTCAGGACCTTCTTTGGCAATTGTAAAATAAATTGCTCTCGCAGCTCCGCCTGCTCCCACTATGAGCACTTTTTTATCTTTAATTGATTGTTTTTGATTCAGCAGGCCTTTTACATACCCGCTCCCATCCGTGTTATAGCCTATTAACTTTCCATCCTGATTAACTACTGTATTAACTGCTCCAATAGCCTCTGCCAGGGGGTCCAGTTCATCTAAAAGAGGGATGATAGCCTCCTTATGCGGTACTGTAACATTAAATCCCGCAATGCCCATTGCCCTGAATCCTTTAATAGAATCCGACAGATTTTCCCTGGATATATGGAATGGCTGATAATGTGCATCAATACTGTAAGCGTTAAATAAATCATTGTGCATAGCAGGGGACATGGAATGGGAAATCGGATCCCCAATCACCCCAAACAGCTTTTTCAAAATTTCTCACCCCTTTTGAAAAGCGTAAGCAGCTCCAGGTTCACAGCCTAAATTAAAGACTTCCTTATCATGGCATGTACTCCTTTAGGAACATAAACAGCTACTTTGGCCCCGCCTTCATTTACTGTAATCCAGCCAAGTCCTGAAAATACTATATCTGTTTTCGGTTCTTTTATTGTGAATTCATGTTTCACAAGCTCCGGGAAGGTTTCCATCTGTTCTTCTCTTGGAGGTGTGAGCATCTCTCCCGCATGATTCCGATATAGCTCATCGGCTTTTTCTGATTTGGTGCGGTGAATAGTTAGTTCATTGGAGAAATGGCAAACAAATGAACGTCGGCCCCCAGCAATGTAATCGAATCTTGCCAGTCCGCCAAAGAACAGAGTCTGCCCTTCATTCAGCTGGTAAACCTTAGGCTTTATCTCCTTTTTAGGTGTTATAACCTTTAAATCCCTTTTATCTACATAATGGGCCATTTGATGATGGTTTATTATACCCGGAGTATCTACTAAAGCTTTTCCATCAGATAAAGGTATTTCGATAATATCAAGAGTTGTGCCCGGGAAGTGGGAAGTTGTGATGACATCGCCCTCACCTGTTACTTCCTTTAATATACGATTGATGAATGTGGATTTACCTACATTTGTACATCCTACTACATACACGTCTTTTCCTTCCCGATAATGGTCGATAGCTGCTGCAATCTCGTTAATGGAGTACCCTTTCGCAGCACTTGCCAGATATACTTCTTCCGGTTTCAACCCCAGCTGTTTTGATTCCTGCTTCATCCAGTTAATCAACTTGTTTGTTTTCACCGACTTTGGAAGAAGGTCAACTTTGTTACCGACAAGCAGAATTTTATTGCTGCCTACAAAACGGTGAAGCCCCGGAAGCCAGCTCCCGTTAAAATCAAAGATGTCCACAATCTTCACGATGAGTGAATCACTTTGTCCAATTTCATTCAGGATCTTCAGAAAATCATCATCAGTCAAGCTTACATCCTGAACTTCATTATAATGTTTCAGCCTAAAACAGCGCTGGCAAATAATCGTTTCCTTCTGCAGAGCTGATTGAGGAGCATAGCCCAACTCTTCAGGATTTTCTGTTTGAACTTTAACTCCACAGCCTATGCAAACAAATTGCTCTTCACTCACTTATTAATCCTCCCACTGAATCATTCCCTTTTTTCTGAACCAATTTAATATTCGTCTTTCCACCAGCCGGTTAAATTTTGTAAAAAATCCGTCAGTTTGTGCTACAGGCACGACCAAAATAGTATGGAAGCCGCTTCTATTTCCCCCCAGGACGTCAGTCAGCAATTGATCACCAATCACAACTGTTTCTTCTTTTCTCAACTCCATCTCTGATAGAGCTCTTCGGAAGGCCCTGCCCATTGGCTTTCTAGCCTGGTAAATAAATGGAATATCAAGGGGGTGAGAAAAAGCCTTAACCCGATTTTCATTATTATTTGACACAATAGTAACCTTGATGTTGCTTTGCTTCATTTCTTCAAACCAGCTAATCAGCTTCGGTGTTGCATTTGGCCTGTCCCATTCGACTAATGTATTATCCAAATCCGTGATAATTCCTTTAACTCCCTTTTCCAGTAAACTGTGGGGAGTTATTTCAAATATACTTTTAACATGCTGATCAGGCAAAAATTGCTTTAACACTATATTTACACCTCAATCATTTATTCGTATGGTCCAACAAAATTGTTTTTCAGCCCTCTAATAGCTCCCGGGCTTTATTAAAAATTAGCTTCAGCAGAGTTTTCACTATAGAAAAACACCGATTTCATCATACCCAATTTCATCCGCTCTTTCAAAATAAAAACTGGCGGATCTAATCCAGCTGTTCTATTTTATACGATTCCACAAAATGGGGAAAGACACTCTAAACTCAGTAAATTTCCATGGAATAGGCGTTATTTATGCTTAAAATAAAAATTTTTCGACAAAAACCAACTGCTCTCCCACCCTGTGGATAACTTTATACACATAATCCAATATGATTTTTATACTTTTTCCCTTTTTATAAACATATTAATCACAGGTTATCCACGGTTTCCTGTGGATAAGAGAACAGTTGTTCTAATCGTTTAATTTTGCTAGAGTAGGGGTACAACATAAAATCTTACATTATATGTATAAAATAATTCTTTTAGAACTGAAATATCAAGTACCTGGAGGTGGGACAGGAATGCGTAAACTGTCAGATGAATTACTAATCGAATCATATTATAAAGCAAAGGAACTGCAGCTTAGCAAAGACTTCATTCGTTTAATCGAAACAGAAATCCACCGTCGCTCACTATCAAACAGAATAAAAGTTACTTCTTAAAAATGGACAAGCCCTAAATAGGGCTTTTTTTATTCTCCGTATTCCCTAAAAACCGAAATAAATGGCCACACATTCACATTAGCGTCCCAATCCGCTCCCCTACTTTAATGTGAGCAGGAGTCCTGATTGATTTTTCAAGTTCGAATTTCCCTTGCTCAAACAAGAGAATGACAGTAGAGCCAAACGTAAAATAGGCCATTTCCTTTCCTTTTTCAAGTTGATCCCCTTCATGAGTAAGCTCTATGGAATTTACAAACATAGCGCCAACCTTCACAATCGCGATTGCTGCATCACCATGCCTCACTTCAGTTATGCTCCGATAATTTTTGGATAGTGTATCTCTTCCATATTTTAATCCCCATTTGTTGACCGGAAAAGATTTCAGCCCAAGAATCCATTGATCTGCTACTTTTCCAGTGACCGGGCTGTGTATCCTATGATAGTGGCTCGGACTTAAATAAAAGATCATATAAGTGCCGCCCGCATATTTTCCTGCTTTATTTTCACCCAGCATCTCAGAGATGGAATAATTTTTTCCTTTTACTGTAATAATACGGTCCTCACGGATGCTCCCAACATCTTCGATTACAGCATCTACAGGACTGACTGCAGAGTCAGGGCTCACATCTGTTACTCTTGCACCTTCTTTTAGCCTTCTAATGAAAAACTCATGAAGTGTTGGATATTCATGCAGGTTTTTTTCCATTTCACTCTCATTTATATTATAAATCCTTGTAAATGACGGAATGACCCGCCTGCTCAAATTTGATTTTGCAAATTTCTGCAGCAGCCCGGATGTCCATCTTCCATTTGTCAATTCAATCAGCAGGCGATATACAGGTTTTAACAAAGGACATGCCCCCTAAAAAATATGTTCTTTACGAACAGGCATAAAAAGCATAGAATAAAATATTATTATATAACATATAAAACTAAGTTTGCCATAGACTTCCTCAGATTTGACGCTTTTTTTATTTTTGGCTTTTCTTGAAATACTGTGGATTACTTCTATTTCTATCCTTCCAGATAGTTCCTAATTAACAGTAAACTTTAACACATTGCCCATAAGAAAAAACTTCTAATAGTCTGCAAGCTGTGATTCCCAGGTGCAAGGAGTGTTTGACATGTTTTTACAGGATGTTCTTGATTTAACCATCAAGAAGCTAAAGGCACAGACAGCCAATATCTTAACTCTGTCTAACCTGTTTTTAGGGTGCTTTGCTATTTTATTTTCTATTAATGATAATTTGAAATTGAGTGTGCTGCTGATCTTTATTGCAGCTCTTGCTGACCGTTTTGATGGGATGGCAGCAAGAAAAATGAATATTGAATCGGATTTAGGAAAGCAGCTGGATTCCATGAGTGATATTATTTCTTTTGGCGTTGCTCCTGCACTGCTCCTATACTTGGGCGTCCTTTATGATTTTGGGGCACCAGGTGCCTTCTTAACTGCTCTATATATCGGATGTGGAGCTTTGCGGCTTGCACGTTTTAACATCTGTGAAAATAATGGCTATTTTACAGGCTTGCCGATAACGGCTGCCGGCTGTCTGGCCACTTTATGCTTTCTGGCAGTTCCATATTGGCCTTCGCCTTTATTTCTCTTTATAATGCTGACACTTTCCATTTTAATGATAAGCCCTTTCAGGCTGAAAAAAGTGTAAAAAAAAGCCGTGCTCAAAAGAGCACGGCTTCTATTTTTATTAATTTTCTGTTAATGCCAGGAACTCTTCCACATCGTCCATGCATAATTGAACGGCACTTTCCCAGAACTCAGGTTTTGTTAAATCAGCATTTAAATGCTTCATAGCCAAATCTTCGACTGTCATCGATGCTGTATCCTTTAATAATGCTATATATTTTTCTTCATACCCTTTTCCTTCTTTAAGAGCCTGTGCATAGATTCCAAGCGAGAACAAATATCCAAAAGTATATGGGAAGTTATAAAACGGCACGCCAGTAATAAAGAAATGGAGCTTTGAAGCCCAGAAAGATGGATGATACTCATCAAGTGCGCTGCCATAAGCTTCTTTTTGGGCACCCGTCATGATTTCATTCAGACGGTCCGCACTTACATTTCCCCGTTTTCTTTCTTCATAGAATCGTGTTTCAAACAGGAATCGTGCATGGATATTCATTAGCAGCGCAACAGACCTTTGCACTTTATCTTCTAAAAGCGCCAGTTTTTCTTCTTCTGACCCTGCATTTTTCACTGCTGCATCAGAGACAATCATTTCTGCAAAAGTAGAAGCTGTCTCAGCAACATTCATGGCATAATTTCGATTCAGTAAATGTAGGTCCCTCATTGCGTATGTATGAAAACCATGCCCCAGTTCATGTGCCAGGGTTGAAACATTGGATGGTGTCCCTGAGTATGTCATAAATATCCTTGATTGGCTGCTTTCAGGGAAGTAGGTATGGAATCCGCCAGGCGCCTTTCCTGGACGATCCTCTGCTTCAATCCATTTTTCTTCAAACGCTTTTTTAGAAAAGGCTGTCATTTCTTCTCCAAAGTGAGCAAACTGCTCAAGGATAAAGTCTGCACCCTGCTGATAAGTTAATTTTGTTTCTGACTTGGAGAGCGGGGCATCCAGGTCATACCAGCTTAATTTTTCTAAGCCTAAAAGCTTTGCTTTTCTCTCCAAATATTTAACAAGAGGTGCTTTATTTCTGGAAATTACATCCCACATTGTATCCAGAGTTTCTTTTTTCATCCTGTTTAAGTCCAGAGGTTCTTTGAGAAAGTCATTCCAGCCTCTTAATTTATAAACATTTAATCTAAAACCGGCTAAATGATTTAAGGTTTTAGATAAATAGTCAGACTGGCCGTTCCATGATTTTTCCCAATTATCAAAAACTTCCTTGCGCAAATTTCTGTCAGGACTTGAAAACTTATTAGCAGCCTGTCCAACTGAAAGCTGCTTTATCTCGCCATTTTCAGTGTAAGGGATTTTTATATTTCCTACTATTACGTCATACATCTGGCCCCATCCGTGGTAACCATCAACAGCAAGAGCATTAATGACAGTTTCTTCCTCTTGCGAAAGTCTTTCTGAAGCATTTTCGCGGCGTTCGTTTAATACAAATGAGAGTTCATTTAAAAACTTATCATTTATAATTTGCTCCCAAGAACTTTGTTCTAAACTTGCAAGCTTCTGATCAAATGCCGTTAAAGCGTTTTGAAAAACTGCACTAAGTTCCGTAGTTGCCCCTCTAAGATCTTTCGCTTTCTTATCCTCGGTATTCTGGGCCTGAAGACAGCTTACAAAAGCACCAGCCTGGCGCACTTTTCTTGCCGTCTGCTGGAAAAGCTCAATGATTTCACTTATTTCAGCTGCATCTGCAGCTGAATTAGCAGGCTGCCAGTTATGTATTTGATTAAAAAATGAATCAATATGCTTTCTTGTTTCCTGTAAATGCTGATCAAATTCTGCTGAGTCGCTTCCATCCTTAAAAAAGACATCCAAATCCCATACTGACGAATAGGCCGTTACAGTCATATGATCCCCCCATAAAAAATTTCGATTACAGAAATATTATACCGTGATTTTTCCGAAATTTCTATAAAATATTCTATTTAAAAAGAAGCCCACACCCCTTGGCATGAGCCAACTGCTGATTACATCTACCTGAAATAGCCCCCCCATAGTATGCAAATCCTCCAAAAACAAGCAGCAGGATCAGCAGTACAACTGCGAGGGCCAGCCAGAATCCTCCTCCTCCATAATAACCGTATGGATAAGGAGTGGGAACGGGATAACCGCCATAACCATAAGGCATAACCTTTACCTCCCTTCGCCTTCTATTACTAGGATATGTAATTAAAGGACCAGCGTTTAGGCTTTTACACTAAAATAACGGTGAAAAATCGGTAATTTCTTAGCACCGCTATTAGAATAGTTCATAGAATATACTAGAAGGAATTTTATGGGAGGAGTGTTAAATGAAGATTATCTCAATCTGCAAGAAATGCAAAGGCACAGGCAGCATTACAGCATGTAAATTCATAAAGAAATCCTGCCCTGCCTGCAAGGGATCCGGCAAAGTGACTAAACACCTTTCCGATTTCAAGAAAGAGGAACGGAATAAGTTTTTTCTTCACTCTTAACAGGGAGCAATTTATATGAACCCTTCCACAGGCAAGGGTTTTTTATTTTACGCTGAAATACTATATAATGACATCGATAATGATCGTAACAATTGAACCGATATGAATTGGAGTGAAATGAATGAAACAAGGCAGAACGATTTTGGCAGTTCTCCTGTTATTGCTCGCAGCTGGCTGTTCTGCTGAGGAAGAGCAAAGTAAAAAAACTGCTGATGAACCTTCAAGTAAAACTTCAGATGAGGCTGACTATACTATTATTGAGGCATCAGCTCAGCAAATCGAGCATATTCAAGGAATAGGATACCCGGGAAATGATACTGGACTCTATCTATCATCCAGCGATGGCTTAAAGTTTTTTAAAGATGGCATTTGGCATGAGACTACTGCCCTTAACCATTACTACATGGGTTTTCAGGCAGTCAAAGATGGATTTATTGTCAGCGGCCATCCTGATAAGAACTCTGTCATAAAAAACCCTCTTGGTATTGTGAAAAGCACTGATAAAGGAGCTTCCCTCAAGAACCTGGCTTTTAGCGGAACAAGTTCCTTTCCTTTTTTGGCTGCCGGCTATGATACAAATATAATCTATATGATCAATCAGGAAAATAGCGATGAGCTTGAGGCAGGTGTCTACCGTTCTCAGGACGCAGGCAAAACATGGGATCCAGTCAGCTTAAATGGGCTTGAGGCCGACACACTTGGTATGATCGCGGCACATCCAACTCATCCGGAAATCATGGCTATGTCCACAAGAAGCGGCATCTTCTTCTCACAGGATAAAGGTGAAACTGTAAAATTAGTATCTGAGCCAATCATGGCTACAGCCCTCACTTTCACGGAGAATAGCTTGTACTACGCGTATGCAGATCAGGAAAAGGTTCAGATGAGCAAAATCGATCTTACAACGATGGAAAACTCACAAATTAAAATTCCTTTTCTCAGCTATGACAACCCTATTACATACATTTCTGCCGATAATAAATCTAAGGGAAAGCTTGCTATTTCAACCTATCTCAAAGATTTATATGAATCTGCAGACAGCGGTGAGAACTGGCAGCTTTTATTAAAAAATGGAAGAATAGAATAACCAAAAGCGGAAGCGCTTTGATCAGAGGAACTTCAACTAAAGACCGCCACGTCCTGTGGCGAACGTTGAAGTCTGCACATCCTGTGCAAGTCCGACAGGCATAAGACGAATCACGCAGGAAACCTCCCAAAGCAAGCTTTGGTCGGGCGAAGCATCTCTGCCGAAGCGTTCCTTGTCCTGATTTCTGGAGTGATTTGGCTTATGACCCGAGGGGCTAGGCGCTGGAGCTGGATGCAGACAACCTTTCCGCAGAGTTATTCACACCGCCCCATTATATACTTCCTATACAATAACCAAAGGGACAGTCAAACTGTCCCTTTAGCTGTTATTTTTCCTTTTTTCTTTTTCCGCCCGATAAAACTCATGGAACATTTTCATCAGTGCCCTCTTTTCAATACGGGAGACATAACTTCTTGAGATGCCAAGCTCTTTGGCAATTTCTCTTTGTGTTTTTTCTTTTTGCAGGTCAAGCCCGAACCTGCCGACAATTACTTCTTTTTCTCTATCATCTAAAACATCAATATACTCCTTCACTTTTTCCAGCTCCATATTTAGCTGAATCGTATTAATAACATCCTCAGATTCCGACTTAAGAACGTCAATAAGGGATATTTCGTTCCCTTCTTTGTCCTGCCCGATGGGATCATGAAGGGATACATCTTTTTTCGTCTTCTTCAGTGCCCGCAAGTGCATCAGTATCTCATTTTCAATACAGCGGGCTGCATAGGTGGCAAGTTTTGTGCCTTTTCCTTCCGAATAGCTCTCGATGGCCTTTATCAGTCCGATTGTCCCTATTGATATCAGATCTTCAGAATCCTCGCCTGTGTTTTCGAATTTCTTAACAATATGGGCGACCAGCCTTAGATTATGTTCAATAAGCATATTACGGGCATGCGCATCGCCTGCAGCCATCAATCGCAGGTATTTCTTTTCATCTGCAGGAGACAGCGGTTGAGGAAATGCATTATTTTTTACATAAGATACAAGAAACACAATCTCCTTAACCAAAAACCCGAGTGCAGTTAAAATACCGGACATCGTTCCACCCCCGCTTAGAATGCGTTCAAAAATGTCTATAACTAATTCCTATGTATGGATGGAGTTGTTTTTGTCTGTCCAATAGAGATATTTTCTTCAGAAAATATTTCATTCTTCATTTTCTCTGTAATTAGACAAGCTTTCCGTCATGATAATAGGATATAATCATTCATGTAATAAATAATTATCGCTGGTATCCCTAATACATAGCTTTGGAAGAAAGAGGTTTTGATATTTGAATGCCCAGAGAATCATTTTAGCTCTCGTTTTTTTTATTGTTCTGCTTGACAGCCTTGCCAAATTTATATTCGAAGGTTTTTCTTTTAAGACCTTGCTGATATTGCTCGCAGTTTCTGGAATCGTCTTATTTCTCTGGATTTTCCCAAACAAAAAGGACTGACTTTTCAATCCCAAAGTCAGTCCTTTTTCTTTTATTGCAAGTTACTCTGCTACGCTTACCTCAGCCGATATGATGCAGCCGATAGTGCCGCACACAACCATTCCCATTACGATCCAGAACATCTTTCACACCCCTATTAAATTCCTTATTTTCTTTAATGTAACATGGTTTTTGCTTCAGAAAAGGAGAGGAATGTGAACATTCTGTTAATCCGGATCAAGTGGATCAGTTCCTTTTTTTACGGAATTTCAGGGTTAAAATTAAAATATGCAAAGACATGCACCTTACCTCCTAACCGGTTACAGCTTCGTTAGGTGGAATCTTTCTCCACCCAGAAAATTGCCTGACGTCCTTGTAAAATGTAAAACATTTAGCAAACCACCTTTCCTAATTTTCTATCACTGAAATTAAAATGGACGGTAAATAGAGAATTGACGATCACGGTTTTGATCGATAATTTTTTTAGCCATTTGTTCGCGAACAACATCTTCTGCTGATAATTGACGTTTTTTTATTGTGACTGTCAAAAATAATATATTTAATGTCATTAGATATTCCACCTCCTCTTTCATATCCGGCCTGAAGGCACAAAAAAGCCGCAAAGAGATACACTCCCAGCGGCCTGGCCATAAGGCATAAAAAACCGCAGGGCACAATTCTCCCTGAGGCATGGATATGTAATGTCAATTAAGCAAATCTAAGCGATCCATTCCATGTAGGTCGAATTCGTAAAATATTTATTTAGCTGTGCTTCTAATACAATTGCCTTTAACATCATTTCATTCGACCTCCTTTTTAGAATTTTTCACTTACATTGGTAATTATATCCACGATTATATAGTTTGTAAACCTTTTTTGATCATTTTTATTAAATTTTTTATTTTATAAAAAAAACGCCCGGAAATCCGGACGTTTAATTTTAATTATTTCCTCATTAGGTATTCCTGGCCTTTATCCGTTTCATTCAATTTACTTCTGCATCGTTTTGAAAGGATAAAGAAAAGGATTGAGCCAAAGAGGAAAGCTGAAGAAGATCCAGCCATTATATATAAATCAGAAACTGCATTTGCAGTGTCAGGGATAATCAAACCAATGTAAAAAAATGATCCGACAGCAAGCATAGAAATTGCAAAACGCTTGAAATCCACCATTTTTTCAAATAAATGCTTTGCTTCATTCTTCATTTATTATCACCTTCTATGGAATAGGTCTTATTAAAGAATATAATCCTACTTTAACATATATGTCAGATGCGAAGGTGATGTAAATAATGTAAGCGAGGGAAAAACCTCCAAATTAGAAAAGCGGAAGGCGCCTGAAGCTAGACAGTTATCGAAGTTCAAACATATAGATTCTGATAATACGAAAAGACGGCTTCCCATGATGAAAAGCCGCCAAAACGCCGTTATCTTTTATTACTGCTTTAGGGCATCCACAATCTTCATTACCAGCGTAGCGGAATGAAGTGCCGCCTTCTCCAAAAATTGCTCAAATGAAACATCGGATTCTTTTCCAGCAATATCAGAGAGTGCACGAATGATAACAAAAGGAGTCTGAAATTGATGAGCAACCTGTGCCACCGCCGCTGCTTCCATTTCTACTGCCTGCAAATCTGTAAATTTATCACGGATATAATCCACTCTTGCCGGATCATTCATGAAGGAATCACCTGTTGCAATTAGCCCTCTGACAACCTGGATATCCCCGATTTCCTTTGCACACGCTTCAGCGATCTGCACCAGACTGCCATCTGCTTCAAAAGCAGGCGGCAATTGCGGCACCTGGCCATATTCGTAGCCAAAAGCGGTAACGTCTACATCATGATGCCTAACCTCTGTTGAGATTACCGTATCGCCCACATTCAGTTCAGGATTAAAGCCTCCAGCAGAACCGGTATTGATTACATAATCCGGCTTATATCTCTCCAAAAGAATAGCAGTAGACATGGCTGCGTTTACTTTACCTATTCCTGAACGGAGAAGCACAACGTCCGCGCTATTCATTTTACCTGCTGTAAACTCGCATCCGGCGATGGTTTCCTGGTGCCTGTCTTCTATTTTATCTCTAAGTAAAGTAACTTCCTCTTCCATTGCTCCAATAATAGCTATTTTCATTATAAAACCTCTTTCTCATTTTTCTAATCTTTTGATTGCATTCATCAGTATTAGAATGCCCATATGCAGTATCCAAACTCTATTCTACCATCATAGACGGGATGTTTACCATATTCGAAAATCTATCGATATATACCCCTATCCAGATTTGAAAGTTGCCAGACTAAAATGCACCCCATAAAATAAATATTGTAAAACAGTATTGAAAGGAAGGGAATCACAATGAATTTTCAGTTTGATTTGATAGAAGATAAGGTTGAGTTCTATGAGGCTCCTGATTTAAAAGAGCTTGAAAAGAAAATAAATGCGCAGATTGAGCATAATAAAGCAATTCTTTTAACCGTCCATCACGTTTCCCATCAAATGCATCTCGATGAGAATGGGAGAACGTATTACTCGGCAGTGGTGCACTTTAAGGCAAAAAAATAAGGACGCCACTGGCGTCCTTATTACCTAATTAATTTATTTCATTTAAAACTTCCACTTTGGATGGCTTCCAGCCTTCTCCGTCAACCCAGTCAATATAGACTCGGTACTTTTCGCTTTGATCTTTTGTGGAAATTGTCCCAACAGAGCTGTTTGGCCCATTATTGCCAAGGAACCAAACAGTCATATTGCCCTGTTCAATACCTGTAGCATATTGAATGGCACTGAGCATTTCCTGCCAATCCACATGATTTTGATCGTAGACAGCAGTATGTTCTCCGGACTGAGATGTGCCGACTGGTTTCCATGCTGGATTTTCAATCGTTTTTTCAACATCAGGCCCGCTTCCGCCTTCTGTTACGACTTGTTCTTTATCTTCTTCTGATTCCTCTTCCGCTTCATTTTCTTCTGCCTCTTTTTCTTCCTCTTCGGAATCATTATCTATATTCTCGTCCTCTTTATCCTTCTCCACGTCATTGCCCTGGTCTTCCTGGTTATTCTCATTTTGTTTCGATTCATTCTCAGATGCTGTCTGTTCATCAGCAGGCAGTGCCTGGTCATTATTTCCGCCAAAGAATATTTTGGCAGAGACAAAAATAATCAAGACGATAACAAGTGCAATAAGACTATTTAAAACGATATTTGTTTTTTTTCTTTTTTCCCGTTTTCCAAAACGGGATTCTCTGCTATTTCCTTTCAAGGCTTTCTCCTCCCCAATCTGTCAGGATTACAAGTAAATATCAAAAGGATCTGTTTGATATACTAATATAATATTATTTTTACTTATAATTCAGTCCGTTGATTTCCGCTACAGGCACTTGCTTTCCGCGGGGAGTGCTGCGAGCCTCCTCGGCTTTGCCTGTGGGGTCTCGCATTCCCTCACTTCCCGCAGGAGTCAAGTGCCCTCCGCTCCAATCAACTCAGTGCATAAACTTTATGCATAAAATCTACATACGTTGAAAGAATCAATATTAAAAAAATGAGGATTACTTTACCCAAACAGCGGCTGTCAACATTCTAACATGGAATCAGGTTATCTTAAAAGAAATAACCTATGGACTCAGGTACTGCCAGCAATTAAATGGACGACGTCAGCATGCGGAAAGTTACACTATACCATATTTGTTTAAGAGTCTGCAGAGTCAGATGGAGGATTTTCTTTTTTATGATTATTGTTATAGATTTCTTTCACAATATCAGCAAAAAGCGGATTTACCCCTCCTGTGTCTTCAGTAACTTCCAGGTTTACCGCTACAAGGGCATATTTTGGATTTTTATAAGGGAAATAACCAGCAAACCATTTATTGTGAAGCTGTTTTCCATCTGCCATTATGCCTGTTTCTGCAGTGCCCGATTTACCTGCAGTTTCGTATGGAAGTTCTTTAAACCAGCGGCCGGTCCCTTCTTCATTTATTACTACTTCCCTAAGCAGCCTTTGAAGCTTCATAGCAGTAAAAGGGGCAATTATATCTCCCAGCTTCTGCTTCTTGAACTCTATAAGAGATGAACTGTTTCTATATTCTATTTCAGAAGCAACCCGGACCATTTCTTTTTCGCCTCCTCTTGCTATAGTTGCCATCATGTTGGCAACAGCAAGTGGAGTGGCTCTCACTTCATGCTGTCCGATCCCTGTCAGGCCTGCAAAATTACTGTCTTTTTTTGCATCTTCAGACAAAAATACACGTCCTTTTTCTTCATCTTGAAGCTGTTTGAAATCATTAAAATGATAAATATCCCCCTGCCAGCTCACAGGACCGATTAATGAAAGCTTTTCTGCATACTCCTCAAGGAGATCCGGGTTAATATCTTTTAGCTCCTTAGCAATGGAAGCAAATGTATTATTGCAGCTTCTGGCAAAGCTATCATTAAAATTCAGCATCCCATGCTGGTATTTAAGATCGGGCTCCCCGTTTATTTTCCTGCTGCAGTCAAATTGCCTTTGCGGATCGTCCAGACCATGATCAATTGCCGCGGCTGCCACCACAGTTTTAAAAACCGATCCCATAATTTGCTGTTTAATCATATGATTAACCGTCCCGCGGCTTTCTTCATCAAAAGGATTATCTTTATTAATGGATGGACGTGACACCATTGCCAAAACCGAATTAGTCTCTATATCAAGGAGGACAACTCCGCCTTTTTTAATCCCATGCTGATCAGCCAATTTTTCGGCCATCATCTGCAAATCATAGTCCAAAGTGGTTTTAATATTGACCGGATAAAAGGGGTTTGCTGGCTCAACATATTTTACATCAATCCCAAACAGCGGTCCGCCTGTCCCATCCACATGATATACAAGTTTTGATGCCCCTTCAGGAAGCAGAAACTCATCAAAGCTTTTCTCCATGCCGGTAATGCCGATCATTGTGTCAGAAGACAGATCTTTGTCCGGATACCTTTCATTTAAAACGTTCTGATTTTGTCCGGTAATTCCAATTAGCTGAGCTGCTGGTTTCTCAGAACGTCTGTATTTCTTCTCAACAGCAAAGACACCCGGAATTTTCAATGCATTGATATCTTCCATCTGATCGAATGACAGCTGTATTGGCTCTGGGGTTCCAAAGGCAAACGGTTCTTTTGCATTCTCAACTGAATGTCGCAAAGAATACTCCGAAGCACCCGTAATTTCAGATATCTTCTTTATATCCCACTCCATTTTTGCAAGGAAGGGGAATAATATAAGAACAGATTTATTTTCAAATGTCATTGGATTTCCGCTGCGATCCAGGAAATTCCCTCTCCCGGCATCAATAATCATCTCCTGGGACCGCTGACGGACACTCGCTTCCAATAGATTGATTTCTCTGCCTGTAAAATGATCTGTTGAAACAAGCTGCAGCTGTATCAGTCTGCCCATAAGAAAACAAAGGATCATGAAACTAACGATAAGCCAGCCAACTGCTCTTTTTCTCCACATAAAAAAAACACCTCGTCAAAAGTCTTGACGAGGTTTTCTGATTTCAAACCAGCTATTATTATTTAATGGAAACAATGCGTACGTTCATTTCTCCACCAGGAGTCTGAACAGTCACTTCGTCTCCAACTGTACGGCCAATCAGGCTTTTTGCAATAGGGGAATCATTTGAGATTTTTCCTTCAAAAGGATCTGCCTCTGCACTTCCCACGATGGTGTAAGTTTCTTCGTCTCCATCTGGAAGCTCTACGAAAGTAACGGAACGGCCAAGCCCCACAATATCTCCGGCCATTTCTTCCTCTTGGATTATCTTTGCATTGCGGATCATATTTTCAAGAGTGGTAATCCGGCCCTCAACAAATGCCTGCTCTTCTTTCGCTGAATCATATTCTGAGTTCTCGGAAAGATCTCCGAAGCTTCTTGCGATTTTTATACGTTCAACCACTTCTTTGCGTTTAACCGATTTTAAATATTCAAGTTCCTGCTCAAGTTTTTCTTTACCTGCTTGTGTCATTGGGAAAACCTTTTCTGTAGCCAAAACCTTCACTCCTTCGAATTACACATTCTTTAAAAAGTATGTGTTCTATAATGTATGTACTTCTTTTTATCATATTTTTAGGAAAATGAACAGGAGCGCGTCCTTTGTTAAAGGGCGCGCAGATCATCTTTTTATGTTGACTGGCTCAAGAAGATTTTGACTGACGGCCTAAAGCTAGAATCAGCATCGGATCTTAACACAGCCATTCGGTAAAAGGATAAGTCCTATAGAACATTTTCAATGCTATTGTTTCATAAAAATGACTTTTGTTCAAGAATTGTTTGAATTTTTGTGACCATTAAATCGATGGCAACATAATTATGCCCGCCTTCTGGGATAATGATGTCAGCATATCTTTTGGTCGGTTCAATAAATTGATTATGCATTGGCCGTACCACATTTACATATTGTTCTATGACTGAATCCATGGTGCGTCCCCGTTCTTTTATATCCCTGAATAAGCGGCGGATAATACGCAGGTCGGCATCCGTATCTACATATAATTTCATATCCATCAGATTACGGAGCCTCTCATCCTCAAGGATCAGAATGCCTTCTAAGATGATTACATCCTTTGGTTCGACTTCAATTACCTCTTCTGACCTTGTATGCATGGCATAATCATATACAGGCTTGTTAATCGGTTCATATCTCAGCAGGCTTTCAATATGTTCAATTAGCAAATCGTTATCAAATGCTAGAGGATGGTCATAATTCGTTTTCAATCTTTCTTCAAAAGGCAGATGAGTCTGATCCTTATAATAATAGTCTTGTTCTATCATAAGGATTGAGTGCCCTTTGAAACGGTCATAGATCGCTTTGGTCACGCTCGTTTTACCTGAGCCGGAACCGCCGGCCACCCCAATTACAACGGGTTTGCGTTTCATTGATTAGAGCTCCTTTCGCATCATGTTGTTAGGGTATACCGGCTTATCAACCTTAAATTGAACAATTTGAAGCGGATGGCGCGCTGCATCCAGCTCATTGCCTTTTTCATCCCATATTTTATCGATGACTTGTGTAAAATTATCAATTTCAGGACCGAAGAATTCAACTTCCTCTCCAGGCTGAAATTTGTTTCTTTGCTGAAGGGTAACAATTTTTGTATCCTGATTGTATTCCAGTACAAGCCCGACGAAATCGATATTCGTCTTTTTGCTATGATTTCCAAACATTTGCTCTTTATACCCAGGAACCCCTTCAAAGAAAGCGGGAGCTGTTTCGCGGTTTGCACATTTATCAAGCTCTTCAAGCCATTCCTGCTTAATCTTGAAGTTATCTGGATCTGCACAATAGGCATCAATCACTTTACGGTAAACGCTGACTACTGTTGCAATGTAATGAATGGATTTCATGCGTCCTTCTATTTTTAAGCTGTCGATTCCCAGTTCAATCATACGGGGAATTGATTCAATCAGCTTAAGATCTTTCGGACTCATTGCAAAAGGAGCAACTCCTTCACTGTATAAAGGAACTTCATTCTCGCCTTCAAGCTGGTATAAGTCATAATCCCAGCGGCAGGATTGACAGCAGCCGCCCCTGTTGGAATCACGGGCTGTCATATGATTGCTGAGTGTACAGCGTCCGGAGTAGGCAATACACATTGCCCCGTGGATGAAGGTTTCAATTTCAATGTCAACCTTCTCCTTCATTTCTTTGATTTCCTCCGCACTTGTTTCACGGGCAAGGACGACACGCTCCAAGCCTTCTTCTTTCCAGAACTCGACTGCCTTCCAGTTGGATAGGGATTGCTGCGTGCTTAAATGGACTTCTATCTCCGGTGCAACACGCCGGCAGGTTTCAATGATAAGCGGATCTGCTACAATGATTCCTGCTACTCCTGCTTCTTTAAGGCCCAGCAAATACTCCTCAAGACCATCAATATTTTCGTTATGTGCGAAAATATTGGTTGTGACATAAATCTTAGCTCCGTATTTTTTGGCGAATTCCACGCCTTCTTTCATTTCTTCAAAAGTGAAGTTGCCTGCGTTCGAACGGAGGCCATATTCCTGTCCGCCGATGAACACGGCGTCTGCACCATAGTGGACGGCAATCTTCAGCTTTTCAAGGTTTCCTGCCGGAGCAAGCAATTCAGGCTTCTTTACAATAACCCTTTTGCCGTTGACAATTTCGGAAATTTTCTCTTTTACAGCTGCCATAAAGCTTCCTCCTCCTTCTTTTTTATATATTCAAATCAGTAGACGGTTTCTTTAAAGAAGAATCCAGTATCAATCGGACGGTTCGCCGGCTGAATTTCTTCAATTTCAGCGAGAAGGCCGTCTTTTATTTCATCGTATTGGTCCGGGTCTTCGACACATAGATCAATAGCTTTTCTGTAGAGTTTAGTGACTTCGATAATGTAGTCCGGGCTTTTTAATATTCCATCAATTTTAAATGAATCAACGCCTGCTTCAATCATTTCCTGCAGTTCATCTATAATGCAGATGTCATTAGGGCTCATGATATGAGTGCCATTTTCATCTTCGAAGATCGGGTATTTGTTTTCCCGTTCCTTATCGTGAAGGAACATATTTTTTTCCTGTTTACGGTTTTCAACTTCCAGGGCTTTTCCCTGGTATTCATAATAATTGCCAAGCAGGGAGCGCTTTGATTGGAACATTGCAGTCATGCCATGAACCTGCACTTCAATTTCCACTTCAGCATTTTCTTTTATTTCAATGATGGCATCCATATTAATCTCTCTTGCCAGGACTGCGCGTTTAGCACCCTTTCTGCCCCAGTAGTTGCATGTATACCAGTTTGTTGCAGTAGTTTCGGTATTCCAATGGAGCTTCATGTCAGGGGCAGCCGAACGGGCTGCCATTAATACAGCCGGATCCCCGAAGATAACAGCATCAGCATTTATTTCTTTTAAGAAACTGATATAGTCCTCGAGCTCAGGCACTTTATCATTATGAAATAAAGCATTCATCGCCACAAACACTTGTTTTTCATGCTTGTGGGCAATTTCCACCGCTTTTTTCACATCTTCCCTTGTGAATTCTCCTGCAAGCCTCAGTCCATAACGCTGTTCACCTACAACAAAGGCATCTGCACCAGCCGACACAAGCTGCTCGATATCTTCAATTCTTGTGGGTGTTACTAACAGTTCAGGTTTTTTCATTATTATCACCTCTTTTTACTAATTGCCACGCCATCCCCAACAGGCAAAATAACTGTGTGATATTCAGGATGACTCATTAACCATTTATTAAACACATCAATTTTTTTAACCAGATTCCGAATACGTTTATTTTCTATATCAGATTCACACACAAGGCCTTTAAAAAGGACATTATCGGTAATGATTACACCGTCATAAGAGAGATAGCGGGAATATAATTCAAAAAACCGCTGATATTGACCCTTTGCTGCATCGATAAAAATTGCATCATAGGGCCCGTGTTTTTTTACGTCCTCCTCAACTTCCAGTGCATCTCCCTTTATGATGAGGATTTGCTCCTTTTTCCGGGCTTCATCTATATATTGCTCGGCAAGCTGGTAACGTTCCACATCGCGTTCAATTGTAACAATTTTCGCTTCAGGAACTGCGAATGCCATTCTGAGTGCAGAATAGCCAATTGCCGTGCCTACTTCCAAAATCGCTTTCGGCTTTTGGATGCGCAAAAGCTGAAGCATCGCCTCGATTCCTGCCAGTTCCATGATCGGAACATTATGTTCCTTGGCGTATTGCTCCATTTTGTTCAGTAAATGGGGTCTTTCAGGTATTATTTCCTCTATATATGCATGCAGCTTATCATTCATCAAGCTGGCATCACCTCGATCAGACGGAATTTTATTGTCCAGCTGCGGCTCTCAGGACTCTCGGGTCTTAATCTTGTCGTCCCTTTCCGCTATTCTATTTAGACATGAAAAAATAGCGTTCACAGATAGGATGTGAAAATGCGCTGTGCGGCATTCCGGCTTAGGTGAGCCTGTATCCATGCTTGTCCGTGATTTACGCTATCGCAAAGCTTGTATTAAAACACCTGATCTATTTTACCATAATTAAAAGGGGAATGCTATATCTGCACATTCCCCTTTTTGCTGTTTAATTATTTGTAATATGCTGTGCTTTCTTTTGGTTATGCTCATCTAGAGTTTTTGAGAAAAGCACTTCTCCTGTTGATGTAGCCAGGAAGTACAGGTAATCTGTCTCTGCTGGCACCAATGCTGCTTCAATTGATGAAACGCCGGCATTGGCAATTGGTCCGGGCGTCAGTCCAGGATACTTATATGTGTTGTATGGCGAGTCGATCTCCAAGTCTTTATATAGGACCCTTGATTTATGTTCTCCATGTGCATACAGGACAGTTGGATCTGTCTGCAGCGGCATTCCTGTGTCTATCCGATTGTAGAAAACACTCGCAATCTGATCACGGTCTACTTTCGCAGTTGCTTCTTCCTCTATGAGTGATGCCATTGTCAATAATTTGTGCGGGGTGTATTCCCGCTGCTCCATGTCACCTCTATACTCTTTAATAACTGATGCCGTTTTATCGAGCATAACTTCGACAATTTCCTCTATAGTCGGATCTTCTTTGTAAAAAGGATAGGTTGCCGGGAATAAGTATCCTTCAAGGGGATACTTAATATTCTCTGCAAGAATTTCCTTTGTCAGCAATTCAGGATATTCTGCCATTAAAGACTCAATAAAAGCTTTATCATTGAGTTTCTTCAAAACGTCTTCAGGTTTTTTATCAGTCTTTTCGGCAATAATTCCTGATATCTGCTCAAGCTGTTTTCCCTCCGGAATGGTGATCTTGAAAGCCATTTCTTCCATAACCTTACCTGTTTTCAAGCTATCCAGGATTTCCTTCATGTTCATGGAAGGCTTCAATTCATATTCTCCTGCCATGAATCCAGCTTCATTTTTAAATTTCACATAATATTTAAAGACACGCGCATCCCTGATAATTCCATTTTCTTCAAGAACATTGCCGATTCCTGTAACAGATGAACCAATTGGTATTTCTACTTTCTTTGACTTATCATTGTCGGGATCAACAGGCTTTAAAGCTGAATTAATATAAAAATATCCGCCACCAATCACTGCAGCAGCTGAGATTAATAATATGATTGCAACTATCATTACAATTTTCCGGACTACTTTCGCTTCGCCTTGGCGCTCAATCATTTTTTCGCGTATTATTTCTTTTTTCCCTTTTTTATCGTCTGCCGACATCACATATCCCCTCCGTTCCAAAGACGTTGGCTTCTTTTGCAAAAGACAGGCTAGATCATGATGTTATCCAGTAAATTAACCAGTGTGATTTGCTTGCCAACAGGCCTAAGAATAACTTCGTATCATCTTTTTTGTTTCCTGATACATCTCGGCTTATTATACTATATTTTCTTTTGGAAGTCGCAGGATATTACAAAAACCCAAAAGATTCGCCAATAATTTCCATGCTTTTCACTTTTGGTTTTATTAATTTTGGCGTCCCTGAACTCATGTCAGAAATCCAGAGAAAAATAAAAAACTGGCCCGGGGGCCAGTTTTATTAATCTTCTTGCTCATCAAGGAATGTGTTAAGCATTTCTTCAATTAAATCCCATTCCTCTTCTGTTTCGATCGGCTGCAGTTCGCCATCCTTGCTGTCTTCGCTTGGGCTGAATGCAGATGCGTGAATTTCAATTTCTTCATCATCATTTTCATCTGCTCCCACTGGGTAGTACAGGACATATGACTTGCCGAATTCTTCGGAATCAAACGTGAACAATACTTCGCAAAGCTGCTCGTTGCCTTCCTCGTCAATTACAGTAATGTTGTTATCTCCATGGTTCATTTCTGTTCACCTCATTAAATTTGGCTATTTAAAAAGCCTTGTAAAATCATGACGGCTGCCATTTTATCAATGACCTTTTTCCGTTTCTTGCGGCTGACATCCGCTTCAAGCAAAACTCTTTCAGCTGCCATTGTAGAGAGACGCTCGTCCCATAATACGACTGGAAGACCAAATAGCTTTTCCAGCTCTGAAGCATAGAATTGGCTTGCTTCACCGCGGGGGCCAATGGTTCCATTCATATTTTTAGGCAAGCCGACAACAATTTTACTGACTTCGTGCTCTTTTATTATTTCACTAATTCTTTCAAAACCAAACTCTTTTTCTTCCTCGCTGATTTTGATGGTTTCCAAGCCCTGCGCTGTCCATCCAAGCGCATCGCTTAGAGCGACGCCGACTGTCTTAGAGCCGACATCCAGTCCCATAGTCCGCATGTTTACCCCTCACGCTGCTGTTTTAAGTATGATTTAACCAATTCTTCGATGATCTCATCCCGTTCAAGTTTACGGATGATATTGCGGGCATCCTTATGGCGGGGAATGTAAGCTGGATCCCCGGACAGCAGATAACCGACAATTTGGTTAATAGGGTTATACCCTTTTTCCTGGAGGGCCCCATAAACTTGAAAAAGAACTTCATTCACATCTTGTTCGATTGGTTCTTCAGGAAAATTGAACCTCATTGTTTTATCAAATGAGCTCATATCTTACACCTCGCTTTTCTGTATGAAGGATGAGGATAGCTTATATCTGCCGGACCTGAAATCCGGTGAACAGCCAGCTTGTCCAGCTCTTCATAACGGTTTGGCCTGCCGCCTGAATAAACAGAGCGATCAATAAATGATCTTGTTCCTGATAGGAAAACATGGTGAAGAACAAGCTGTTTCTTCCTGATGATGAACAATCTCTCTTGGTTACCTTCATTTTACACTACTTTTCAGGGATATCAAACGGATTTAACCCATTCTTCCACAAATTGCAGAGCACTTTCAAGTTTTTCCGGGTCTTTTCCGCCAGCTTGGGCCATGTCCGGACGGCCGCCTCCGCCGCCTCCGCATTTTGCAGCGACTTCTTTGACCGCTTTGCCCGCATGGAAGCCTTTTTTGATCAGATCATCTGTTACCCCTGCTATAATATTCACTTTACCCTCATTTACACTGCCTAATACCACAACTGCAGATCCGAGTTTTTGTTTTAAATCGTCGGCCATATTGCGCAGATTATTCATGTCTGACGCCTGAACCTTCTCTGCAAGAACAGTAACGCCGTTGATTTCTATTGCCTTTGATACCAGGCTCCCTGCTTCAATATTGCCCAATTTTGCAGCTAAAGATTCGTTTTCGCGCTGCAGCTGCTTCATTTCTCCAAGCAGCACATCAATTCTTGCAGACAAATCTTTTGGATTTGTTTTTAATTTGCCTGAAGCTTCTTTTAAAACATGAATCTGGTCATTCATCAGCTTGTATGCAGCCTCGCCAGTTACAGCTTCAATTCTGCGTGTTCCAGCCCCAATTCCGCTTTCCGATTGAATCTTAAACAATCCGATAGAAGAAGTGTTCGGAACATGGCACCCGCCGCAAAGCTCAAGACTATAATCCCCAACCTGAACAACACGGACAATCTTGCCATATTTCTCACCAAATAGAGCCATAGCCCCCATTGCCTTTGCCTCGTCTATATCCTTGAAATTGATATCAACTTCAAGGCTTTGCCAAATTTGTTCGTTGACAATAGCCTCAATCTTCTCAAGTTCTTCAGTGGTAATTTGCCCGAAATGAGAGAAGTCAAAGCGCAGGCGATCAGGGCCTACCAGGGATCCAGCCTGATTGACATGGCTTCCCAATACATCTTTTAAAGCCTGATGAAGCAAGTGAGTTGCAGTGTGATTCTTGATTACCTTAGAACGGATTTGCTCATTTACCGAAGCCAATACAGATGCTTCAGCCTTCAGCGTTCCTTCTTCAACGACAGCTCTATGAAGGTTTTGTCCATTTGGCGCTTTTTGAACATCCTTAATGGAAACCTTTAAACCCTCTGCTTCAAGAGTCCCCTGGTCCGCTATCTGTCCGCCGCTCTCTGCGTAAAATGGTGTTTCATTCAGGATCAGCTGAACTTCTTCACCCGCATGAGCTTCTTCAATTAATTGCCCTTCCTTCACAATCGCAGCTACTCTAGTTTCTGTATGGAGCTTTTCGTATCCAACAAATTCGCTTTCAGTTTTCAGTTCCCCTAATACACCGCCTTGGACTTGCATGGAATCTACATCCTGACGCGCTGAACGTGCACGCTCGCGCTGTCCTTCCATTTCCTTTTCAAATCCGGCATGATCCACTTTCATACCTTCTTCTTCCGCATATTCCTCAGTTAATTCTACCGGGAATCCGTACGTATCATAAAGTCGGAAGACATCTTCTCCCTGAATCGTAACACTGCCTTTTTCCTTTTCTTTCTTAATAACAGAAGATAGGATGGCAAGACCTTCATGAAGTGTTTCATGGAAACGTTCTTCTTCATTTTTGATGACCTTTTGGATAAATTCTGTTTTTTCTTTTACTTCCGGATAGAAGTCATGCATTATTTCTCCTACTACCGGCACCAAATCATACATGAATGGCTCGTTTATATTGATTTGCTTGGCATATCTGACTGCACGGCGAAGCAATCTTCTCAATACATAACCCCGTCCTTCATTGGAAGGCAGTGCACCATCCCCCACTGCAAATGCTACTGTGCGGATATGATCGGCAATAACTTTAAATGCAACATCGGTTTCTTTAGAAGCTCCATATTTCTTGCCTGAGATTTCTTCTGTTCCTCGGATAATTGGCATAAATAAATCTGTATCAAAGTTGGTAGGCACATTTTGAACGACAGATGCCATCCGTTCAAGCCCCATCCCGGTATCAATATTTTTCTTTGGAAGAGGCGTATAGGTGCCATCTGGATTATGGTTAAATTCAGAAAACACAAGGTTCCAAACTTCTAAATACCGCTCGTTCTCACCGCCAGGGTATAGTTCAGGATCTTCCGGATCATTTCCATATTCAGGTCCGCGATCATAGAAGATTTCTGTATTTGGACCACTTGGACCTTCTCCGATATCCCAGAAGTTTCCTTCCAGGCGAATAATTCTTTCTTCAGGAACGCCAACTTTTTCCCGCCAGATTTTAAAAGCTTCGTCATCTTCGGGATGAATCGTTACAGATAGCTTTTCTTCTTCAAAACCAATCCAATTTTTATCAGTCAAAAACTCCCAAGCCCAAATGATTGCTTCTTCTTTAAAGTAATCACCAATTGAAAAATTGCCCAGCATTTCAAAAAATGTATGGTGCCTTGCTGTTTTGCCTACATTTTCAATATCGTTGGTGCGGATCGATTTTTGGGCATTTGTAATCCTTGGATTCTCAGGGATGACACGGCCGTCAAAATATTTTTTCAGAGTGGCGACACCACTATTAATCCAAAGCAGAGAAGGGTCTTCGTGCGGAACTAGGGAAGCGCTGGGTTCAACAGCGTGTCCTTTCTCCTTGAAGAAGTCTAAAAACATTCGGCGTATTTCAGCACCTGATAATTGTTTCATTCTAACCAGCCTCCTAAAAATATGTAAAAGCTTTTAAAAACAACAAAAAAAGCCCTCATCCCTGGACAGGGACGAGAGCTTGCTCGCGGTACCACCCTGATTATGGAAGTTTTACGAATAATGACCAGACCTTTATCCAGTTCATTAGGAAATCCCCCATCTCTCAGATCCTTAACGCGGATAAACGGCAGGGATTAGCTGCACTCGGGATTAGCTTTCTGTTATCCTTCATCTAGGAGTTCTTTCAGCCTGGGAACTCCCTCTCTTATATGAATGCAATACTAGCATTTCACGCAGATGGCCTATAACATACTTATTCCGTCAACATGTTTAATATAGCTTTATAGACGAATTATAGCGATTTACCTTTATTGTTGTCAACATCATGATGGAGTTCCGGTGATTTTTGGCTGTTTATTTTTTGAAAAGTGTTTTTTCGCATGTATGATACTTACTTTAATAACAGCTAAAATCGGAACTGCAATGATTAAGCCCAATATCCCTGCTGCTTCCCCGCCAGCCAGCAAGGCCAGCATAATGAGAAGCGGATGCATATGTAGGCTTTTTCCAACAATCAGGGGTGATAGGATATTCCCCTCAAGAAACTGAAGAACTATAATGATGCCAATCGTAATCACGATCATCTTGACCGATAAAGCAGAGGCAATGATTACAGCCGGGACCGCTCCGATAATTGGGCCAAAATAAGGAATTACATTGGTAACTCCTATTATAGTGCCAAGCAAAAGAGGATAGCGCATATCAAAGATCCAGAAAAGCAGAGAAGATATAGCCCCGATGGCCGCACATACCACAAGCTGGCCTCTAATATAGCTTCCCAGGGACTTATCTACATCCCTTAAGAATAAAACGCCTTCCTTTCTCCATTTCCTTGGCGTCAAATACCAGGCAGCCTTTTTCATAATCGAAAAATCTTTAAGGAGATAAAAAGAAATGAAGGGAATAACAGCGATAATCACAGCATAATTCAATATATTAAGAAAAAATGTGATTACCTTCGATAAAAGATTATTTAACCGTTTCTCAACCGCTGCAATGACATCATCTATCCTGGTTTGCAGGCCATCAGGCCATGTTGATGTTTTACTCTGAATAAGGTCGATCCATTCCCGGTACTGATTGGCAAATTGAGGAGCATTTTCTGCAAGATCACGCAATTGATGAATAAAAGCCGGAATCCCTTTATATAAAGCTAGTCCGATCCCTCCGAAAAATAAAAAATAAATAATAAAAACGGCAAGCCCCCTATGAAGACCAGTTTCATGCAATTTTTCCACAATCGGGTGGAGGAGATATGTAATAAATGCTCCAATGACAAAAGGAATGAATACTGCTAATAAGATTTCCAGAACAGGCATCCATAATGCCTGAAGCTTTAGAAAGACTAAAATCACAATAAACAAGAGAAGCAGAAATCCAAGCCGGTAGTACCATTTCATTTGAATATTCAATATGGCCCGCCTCCTTGTTTTTATTGTGATTGCTTCGTGGGGATTTATGCATCGTACGTATAAGATAAGCGCGAATGCCTTGTTCATGGGACAGGAGCTCAAGCATTCAATTCCACAAAAAAGCTGGCCCTTTATAAAGAACCAGCCCCAAAATAATTTAAAATAAAGCTTTCGTTATTCTTTTTTGCATGCGTTTCATTTTTCGGCCTGATATCATATTATTCTTTTGCGCGTAATTATAAGCAGCCATGCCTGCCCCAAGCATCATTGCAGAGGTTAATATTTTGTTCAAACTGGCTCACCTCTTTCGTTAATAATTACGAAAGAAACCGGCGCTCATCTTCTTCAAATAAATCATCAAGGGAGCTAAGTGTACCATCTTCCTCTACCTGATGGGTGTTAATGATTCCTTTGGACAAGGAAAGTTCTATAAAGCAATTCCAGCAGTAAAATTGGTTAATTCCAATTTTTCCAATATCTTTGCTCTGGCAATTTGGACATTTCAGCACGGAAAAGACACCTCACTATTTTACATTTACAATTATGGCGTCTTTTCCAATTGCAGGCGGGTCATCGGTTTTTATGACACGTTTTCCTTCCAGCACATCTGAAAAGAAGCCATCCGACAGTTCGTACCCTACAATCGTGCCCAATTCTTCCTTGAAGTATACATCCTCAAGTAAGCCCAGCCGTTCACCTTCCTGGCTCATAATCATTTTTCCAGTTAACCGGTTATGGGTCTCACATGTATAATCCTCATGTTTTGGAATTGCTTGCAGAACAGAGGAATCTTCAATCATTACTCCATCCCAGCCAAAAGATGCCACGTCCTTAATATTGATGATATATGTCTTTTTCAGAAGAGCGCCCTTTCGCAGCAGTAATCCCTGTACTTTACCGGTGCCTGAAATGGATAAATCACAAATATCGCCTGCTTTATTGCCGGTTTTCAATTCAAAAACCGGCAAACCTTTTAATAAAGAAAATGTCCGCAAAGAGAATCCCGCCTTCCCGAACATTTTTAGTTTTCACTGCCCCTTAAAAAACATGAAAGAAAACCATTGCCATGGGAGCCAAAAAATACTTTCTCTCCCCGTTTAGTTCTAAGAATAAGTTTTACTTGCCAGTATATCTCGGCTTATTAAAACGCTCATTACGCTCTCCACCGTCCGAAAGTTCCTCTGAAAATTCATAATCTGGCTGTTGCGGCTTTTTACGCCGTTTCACACCATGGAGATTGAGAAGAGAGCTTCTGCTTTTATTATTCATGTTCACTGCTCCTCTATATAAATTTATAATCAAACGACTACACAGTCCTTCTATTGCCAGGATTTTTTAATTCCCCTTTGGCTGAATCTTTCTTATTATTACCATTAACCAGGTCAGCGCTGGAGGTTAGATTGGAGGCTGCCAGCTCTTCTGAAGCCATATTGTTGTTTGGTGCAGCTTCTTCATTCCACTTTCCCATAAAATCCCCCCTCTAAATCTGATGGTATACAAAAAGAACAGTCTGTTATTTAGACTGTTCTTTTTAGCTATATTCTTTTTCCATAAAATCATACGGTGTTATATTTCCCATTCCTATCATGGGATCGGCGTGGAGAAGCTTTTCCTCGAGGGTTAGTGTTTCCGGCAGAGAAGATTCAGCTGTATCTTCCTGCACTGTTTCATCATCTAACGGGATTGCATCTCTAAGCTTTTCAGATAAAGTTGTCAGGCGTGCCTGTTCATCCGCACGTTCCACACCGATTTTTAACGCATCTTCTTCACCGCACAGTATTAAAAATTGTCTGCTGCGGGTAATGGCGGTATAAAGAAGATTTCTTCTAAGCATCCTGTAATAGCTTTTAACAACAGGCAAAATGACTATAGGGAATTCACTTCCCTGGGATTTATGGACAGAACAGCAGTAGGCATGAGTAATCTGATTGAGATCCTGCCTTGTGTATGCAGCTTCCGCACCATCGAAGGATACGACAATCATATCCTGTTTTTCCGTATTTTCCTTTGCGTAAAAAATAGAAACAATCTCACCCATATCCCCATTAAACACATTATTTTCAGGCTGATTGACAAGCTGAAGGACTTTATCGCCGATTCTGTATTTCACATCACCAAAGGACAACTCTTTCCTCGTTCCATCAGGATTTGGATTCAGAATTTCCTGCAATATCTCGTTTAGCCTGTCAATTCCTGCGGGTCCACGGTACATAGGGGCAAGCACCTGAATATCTTTCGAAGAATACCCTTTCTTTTGGGCATTCAGGACAACCTTTTCAACAACATCCGCAATTTGGCCCGGCTGGCATTTAATAAAGGAACGATCAGTCTGCTGTGCAGAAATGTTCGCCGGAAGTTTGCCTTTTTTCATTTCGTGGGCCAATTCAATGATTGAGGATCCTTCAGCCTGCCTGTAAATATCTGTAAGGCGAACAGTAGGAATACGTTCTGAACGCAAAAGATCTTTCAAAACCTGGCCTGGCCCCACTGAAGGCAGCTGATCTTCATCCCCCACAAGGATTACCTGCATATTTTCAGGGAGAGCCTTGAAAAGCTGGTTAGCAAGCCAAACATCAACCATTGATGTCTCATCAACAATTAAAATCCTGCCTTCCAATGGACTCTCTTCGTGACGGTCAAACCCTTCGATCCCATTCCAGCCAAGAAGGCGGTGAATGGTTACAGCGGGCAGCCCTGTTGACTCGGCCATCCGTTTTGCAGCCCTTCCTGTTGGTGCAGCCAGCAGGAAGGGAAAAGGCTCTTCCTTTTTATAGTCTTTTGGTTCAAGGGAGCAGCCATGCAGTTCGGCATATAATTCAACAATTCCCTTTATAACAGTTGTTTTTCCTGTACCCGGGCCGCCAGTCAGTATCAGCATAGGAGACATAAGAGCTGTTTGAATAGCTTCCTTTTGGGTTGGGGCATACTGAACACCCAGACGTTCCTCCAGATTGCCAAGGGCCAAAAGAAATTCCGACTCCGGGAACTGTTCATCATACTGTGTTTGCTTAAGGATCCGTTTAATATTGGTTACAAGTCCCTTTTCAGAAAAATATAGGGATGGAAGGTATATCTTTTGGCCTTCAGCCATGATCTTCCCTTCCTCTTCAAGCTTAATGAGTTCATTGGATATATTCCTGTATTCAATGGTATCACGCTTATTTTCTTCTAAAAGCTTCTTCACACTTTGCAGAAGAGGTCTTGCTTCAATATAGACATGGCCTGCCTGCATGCTTTCCATTTCAAGTATGTAGAGGCAGGCTGCTTTTATACGATCAGGATGATTTCCTGATATGCCGATTTGATATCCCAGTTCATCTGCACGGCCAAAGCCGACTCCTTCTATATCCTCAACCAGCTTATAAGGATTGTTTTGAACGACTTCGATCGTCATTTCTTTATACACTTGATAAATTCTCATGGAAAGCTGTGGGCCAAAACCATATTGATTAAGTGCAATCATGGCTTGCTCAAGCCCTTGATGTTCCATAAGCGTGTCGTAAAGCAATTTAGCTTTTTCAGGTGACAGTTTTGGAACCTTATCGAGGATAGACGGCTGATTAAGAATGCGTGTGATCGCATCTTCGCCAAGTGTCTCGACGATTTGCTCGGCGGTTTTCTTTCCAATCCCTTTAAATAATTCGCTTGATAAATAATTGGCTACACCTTGCTTGGTCTGGGGAAGATCTTTCCTGTAATGGCTTGCGTGGAATTGGACGCCGAACTTAGGGTGATCTTTGAATTCACCATAGAAAATATAAGTTTCATGCTCATGCATCTTTGGCAGATAGCCTGTAATGACCGCTTCTTTTTCATCATAAGAGTCATTCGTTTCATCAACCCGAATGCGCACAACCGTATATAAGTTTTGTTCATTATGAAAGATTGTGACAAGATGTCTGCCCTTTATGAACTTTCCCTGTTCGGCAAAAAGATCCATGGAATCCTGTTTCTCCATTATTTTCCCCTCCCCATAGGGCAGCTTTTAGTTCAATTCACTGCCGCCTTTTTCAATCAGCTTTTTTCCATAGCCGGCAAGCATGTGGTCCGGCTGGATTTCCAGCGCCTTATTAAAGTGAGCAAGTGCTTCATTTTCCTCTTCTTTAAATCCATATGCTACTCCAAGATTATAATAAGCATCTGCATGCTCCGGCTCAATTTCAATGCATTTTTTCATCTGCTGGATTGCTTCATCAATATAATCCAACTGTGCCAGGCATAATCCATATTGAAAATATGCTTCAGCATCGTCTTCATTCAGCTCCACACTGCGCTGCAAATAAGGCAAAGCCAGTTTGCCCTGGTCAAGTGCAGATAGCGACATACCAAGCATGAAGAAGTTATCTCCGGTTTCCAGGCCTTTTTTCAATGCTGTTTCAAACATTTTTTTGGCTTCGTCAAACTGCTGCAATTCATAATATAAATTCCCCGCACTGTAATACGCAGCACCGGCATTTTCATCAAATCCTATTGCCTTTTCATAGAACTTCAGCGCTTTTTCATTTTCCCCTACAGCTGATAGCACATTTCCAAAGTTAATATAAGAAACAGGATCAGAAGGATTTTCTTCGATTGCTTCCATAAAAACCTTCGCTGCTTCTTCCCATTTTCCTTCTTGCATATATTGAATACCCATTTGGTTCTTATCCATTATTCATCACTCCATTCAAATCAAAGTATAGCATATTTGAATTTTCCTTTTCCGGTGTCCGCTATTCCCCATAATAAAACCCCGATTCTATGTAAGAATCGGGGTCCCGCCTTTTCTTAACCCACATAATCCAGCTGTTTGCCATCTTTGAATATTTTATCAATTGTTCCGCCGCCAAGACACTCGTCTCCATTATAAAAAACAACTGCCTGACCCGGGGTAACAGCTCGGATTGGCTCGTCAAAAATAACTTGTACTTTTCCATCTCCAAGAGTCTGAACTTTTACTCTGCTATCAGCCTGGCGGTATCTGAACTTAGCCGTACATTCGAATTCCTGCGGCTGTTCTGAATGGGTAACCCAGCTGGCATTAACAGCAATAATGGAGTCTGAATAGAGCATTTCATTGTGGAAGCCTTGTCCAACATACAAGACATTCCGTTTCAGGTCTTTGCCAATTGCAAACCATGGTTCACCTGCTCCGCCAATGCCAAGTCCATGTCGCTGCCCAATGGTATAATACATCAGGCCATCATGCTTGCCGACAGCTTTCCCGTCCATGGTTTCCATGTTCCCAGGCTGAGCGGGAAGGTAATTTCCAAGGAACTCCTTGAAGTTACGCTCACCTATAAAGCAGATGCCCGTGCTGTCTTTCTTTGCTGCAGTTGCCAAACCGGCTTCCTTTGCCAGTTCACGCACTTTTGATTTTTCAATATCGCCAATAGGAAACATAACTTTTTCGAGCTGATCCTGTGTTAACTGATTCAGGAAATACGTTTGATCCTTATTATCATCAAGGCCTCTTAGCATTTTGTATTCGCCATCCCTGAATTCCACGCGTGCATAGTGGCCAGTAGCCAGGTAGTCTGCGCCAAGGCTCATAGCGTGTTCAAGGAAAGCCTTAAATTTAATTTCCTTATTGCACATGACATCCGGATTGGGTGTTCGTCCTGCCTTGTATTCTTCAAGGAAGTAGGTAAACACCTTATCCCAATATTGCTTTTCAAAGTTGACTGCATAATAAGGAATTCCGATTTGGTTGCATACCCGGATGACATCATTGTAATCCTCTGTGGCGGTACAAACACCGTTCTCATCGGTATCATCCCAGTTTTTCATAAATATCCCGATTACATCGTACCCCTGTTCCTTCAGAAGCAGGGCCGCAACAGAAGAATCAACGCCTCCGGACATTCCAACCACTACCCGGGTATCCTTTGGATCTTTTTTCATCTATTTCACCTCAATTCCTTACTCATAAATTCTGCCCGTTGATTTCCGCTGCAGGCACTTGCTTTCCGCGGGGAGGAATGAGAGCCTCCTCGGCTTCGCCTGTGGGGTCTCTCACTTCCCTCTCCTCCCGCAGGAGTCAAGTGCCCTCCGCTCCAATCAACTTAGTGGCTGAATTCATTTTTTCAAATATCCTATCTATTTAGCCAGCCGCTTCACGATTTTGGCTGTTTGTTCTGCAGCTTTTTCGGCTTGTTCCTTTGTATTAAAGAGGCCAAAGCTGAAACGGATGGAATTTTGCAGTTTGTCTGATCCTTTTCCAAACATGCTGACAAGGACGTGGGATGGATCGATGGATCCTGCAGTACAGGCAGACCCGCTTGATGCTGCTATTCCAGCCAAATCAAGATTAACCAGCATGGCTTCAACATTTGTTCCGGGAAAGCTTAAGTTTAAAACATGAGGCAGGGAATAATCAAGTGATCCGTTCAGTTCAAAAACAGCATCATCCTGCTTCAATTTATTCATGAACAGCATCTTAAAAGAATGCAGCTCTTCCCGCTTAGTTTCCATCTCCTTCTGAGTGATCAGGACAGCCTCCTGAAAGCCTGCAATAGATGGAACATTTTCAGTTCCCGCTCTGCGCTTCCTTTCTTGTTCACCGCCAAAAAGCCGTGAAGAAAGTTTCACATCAGGATGGGCATATAAAAATCCGATTCCTTTAGGGCCATTAATTTTATGGGCGGAGACAGAAAGCAAATCCACTCTCAGTTCCTGCACATCAATTTTTTCAATCCCAAAAGCCTGAACAGCATCGGTATGGAATTTAGCAGGGTGCTCCGCCAATAGCTCGCCTATTTCCTTAATCGGCTGAAGGGTCCCTATTTCATTATTTCCATACATGATGGTTACAAGAATGGTATCCTCCCGCAAAGCTTTTTCTACGTCCTTTACCGAAACACGCCCATTCGGATCAACAGGCAAATACGTTACCTCAAAGCCCTGTTTTTCAAGCTCCTCACATGCATGCAAAACCGCATGATGTTCAATTTGCGTTGTGATGATGTGTTTACCCTTATGGCGGCAGGATTCTACCGTTCCAAAAATCGCATGATTATCAGCTTCAGTACCGCCGCTTGTAAAAATAATGTCATTGGCTTTTGCACCAATGCTGTTTGCTAAGGAAGATCTTGCTTCATCAACAATATGGCGTGCACTCCGCCCGAAATAATGAATACTTGAAGGATTTCCATATTCAAATTTCATGACTTCAGTCATCCGTTCAATCACTTCCGGATGCATTGGCGAAGTTGCCGCATGGTCAAGGTATATTCTTTCCAATCTATTTCACCTACTTCATTTCGTCCTGCTGTTTGCTTTTTTACATATGAATTATCCCCTGATTAAGGACTAAATATAAAACATATAAGCATCCGATTCACCGGTATCCGTATGGCTGGCAAGGTCTTCGAGTGTTGTATTATCAAGCACATCTTTCACGGCATCACGAATGCGCATCCATAATTCTCTCTTTGCAGGCTCTTCATCTTCAATGCCTTCCACCGGGCTGATCGGCCCTTCAAGCACTCTGATAATATCACCGGCAGTAATTTTTGTCGGTTCTTTCCCTAAAATGTATCCGCCGTATGCACCTCGGATGCTTTTAACAAGACCGGCATTCCGGAGCGGCGCTATAAGCTGCTCCAGATAGTGCTCAGACAGGTCATTCGTCTGGGCAATCGACTTTAACGATGTAGGACCTTCCCCATGCTTTTTAGCTAATTCAATCATTATAGTTAAACCATAACGGCCTTTAGTAGATATTTTCATCAGCTTGCACCTCTATCCTTTTCTTTAAGCATTTGATTCGCATAAATATCCTTTTCTTTAAGCTTTGCCAAAAATCGGTCAGTTAAAGCCTGGCACTGCGGTAAAGCTGCTCCGACAATCGGCCCGACTGTCAAACTGAGCACAATGGTTCCCCAGAAGACAGGTCCTCCAAGCTGCCATCCAACTGTCAGTACAGCGATTTCCATTAAGGCTCTGACATTTCTGACCTTCCAGCCGGTTTTTGCTGTCAAAGCAATCATCAGGCTATCCCTTGGCCCGGCTCCAAGCTGAGCAGAAATGTAGAGTCCCATTCCGTAGCAATAAACAACTATGCCCATCCCAAACATGGCCATTTTTCCAGCAATCCCATTTGGTGTCTGCATAAACGGCAAAAGCAAATAGGCGTCAATAAACAGACCAATCAGTATCATATTCAAGAATGCACCGGCCTGCGGAAATTCCTTTGAAATCAGTGCTGCAGCAGCTAATATGAAGATCCCGACAATGATGGACCAGCTGCCTATCGTCAGGCCAAGCTGGTAGTACAGCCCAACATGCAGAACATCCCAGGGAGTTGCCCCTATATCAGCTACTATTAACAAAACAATACCCAGGCTCATGACAAGCAGCCCTGTTAGATACACCATAAACCTGGGACCGATTTGCCCTTTATTTTTCAATAACATGTGCTCAACGCTCCCTGCAAGACCAGCTTTTATATATGAAGATTAAATCCTTAGTAATATTATAGACTTTTGACATTATAGCATATTTTAGGAGGAAAAGGGGCGGGACTGGATTGAACTAAGGGCAATGCTGACTCTGGCCTAATTAATTTCGCAGCCAGATATGTTATGGTATCTTAAATAAAAAGCGGAAACTTTGCTAAAAGTTCTAAGCAGGCTGCAAACTGCCTGCAAAAGGCTGGAGTGATAACTTTGAACATTAAACCTCTTGCATACCGGATGAGACCGAGAACGATTGATGAAATCATTGGCCAGGAGCATCTTGTTTCAGAAGGAAAAATTATCTATCGCATGGTGCAGGCTAAACAGCTTTCATCGATGATTCTGTACGGCCCCCCAGGTATTGGCAAAACCTCGATTGCAAGTGCCATTGCAGGGAGCACCAAATACGCTTTCCGCACTTTAAATGCTGTGACTAACAATAAAAAAGATATGGAAGTGGTAGCGGCAGAAGCTAAAATGTCCGGAAAGGTTATTCTGCTGCTGGATGAAGTTCATAGACTTGATAAAGGGAAACAAGATTTCCTGCTGCCCTATCTGGAAAATGGCAGCATCACTTTAATTGGCGCCACAACCAGCAATCCATATCATGCAATTAACCCGGCTATCAGAAGCCGGTGCCAAATTTTCGAACTAAAGCCGCTGTCTGCTGATGAAATAAAAAAAGCACTGAAAAGGGCATTGCTGGATAAGGAACGAGGTCTTGGCAATAAACAAACTGATGTTACCGATGAAGCGCTGACGCATCTGGCCACCGCTTCAAATGGTGATGTCAGAAGCTCGCTTAATGCATTGGAACTGGCTGTGCTTTCAACTAAAGAAGATGAAGAAGGAATCATTAAGATTGATTTGTCTGTTGCCGAGGAATGCATTCAGCGCAAAAGCTTTACACACGATAAAGATGGAGATGCCCATTACGATGTCCTATCCGGTTTTCAAAAGTCTATCCGCGGAAGCGATGTAAATGCGGCATTACATTATTTAGGAAGATTGATTGAAGCAGGCGACCTGCAAAGCATAAGCAGAAGACTTTTGGTTATCGCCTATGAAGATATCGGACTGGCATCGCCGCAAGCCGGAGCCAGAACCCTTGCAGCCATCGAAACAGCTGAAAGGATTGGATTCCCGGAAGGAAGGATTCCGCTGGCAAATGCGGTCATTGAGCTCTGCCTCTCTCCAAAATCCAATTCAGCATACAAAGCATTGGATTCTGCAATAGCGGATATCCGCGCAGGCAAAAGCGGTGAAGTCCCCGATCACTTGAAGGACGCCCACTACAAAGGAGCAACAGAGCTTGGCAGAGGCATCGGCTATCTATATCCTCACGATTATGAAACAGGCTGGGTCAAACAGCAGTACTTGCCAGACAGAATAAAAAACAAGGTGTATTATCAGCCTAAGAAAACAGGGAAATTTGAACAGGCATTAGCATCTGTCTATGAAAAACTCCTTAAATAGCAAAAGGTCTGGCAGCGATGCCAGACCTTTTATTATTTTGCGCTTTTATGCAGAAACATCCCTTTTATTAAACACATAAAATGCAAGCACCTGGAAAAGCAGGAAGTATATAAGTATCATCATGATTGAAAATCCAATCGTCATCCCCTGAACCATTGGCATCCCTTCAAAATATTGAAGGAGGTCTGTATTGGCAAAAAGGCTGTACTTTGCCCAATCATATTTCATTGCAATCAGCCTTGTGACCTGTCCTCCCATAAACATGAGAAACAAGGAAAGTCCTATTGCCAGCGAGCTATTCCTGAAAACAGCTGAAATCATAAAAGCCATGGTTGCCAGCATAAGCATATTAATGGATTTAAGGCCATAATAAGCTATCAGATGAAGTCCCATGCTTTGTTCTGTCACTGTTCCATTGTAATAATATAAATAAGGAAATGCTTTTTCAGGAAATCCAAAGAGGAGTCCGCCAAGCAGTGCTGAATATCCAAAGAGGATGGACAGCACCAGCAGACCGAATAGAATAACGGTAATATACTTTGCTCCCAGAATTTTTACTCTTTTGATAGGCCTAATCAAAAGAAGCTTGATGGTTCCCCATGTAAACTCACTTGCCACAATTCCTCCGGCAATGATGATGGTAAACAGGCCGGCAAATTCAATCAGCTGTGAGGTATCTGATACAAATCCCCAGACAGAGTATTCCTGATTCGGTGAAATATCATTTTTAATTCTGTATTCGTTGATGGCAATCTCCCTCTGATACTGTTCCTTCATTTCTCTGGGTGCCATTTCCCCCATCTCTTCAAGCTGTTTTTGATAGCTTTCGTTTTGGGTCTGCAGTCCCCTTTTCCATTCCGTATTATCCGGGACCGTCCCCCCGCTTTCCTGATATTTTATAAAGGCGCCTGCTACAGTCGTCATGATTAAAAGCAGTCCGATCATAACATATGTGCCCGGCCGCCTAAAAATCTTCATCCACTCATTTCGAATCAGCCCGACCATCACCTGCACCCCCTTTGTACTCTGTTACTTCAAGAAAACGGTCTTCCAATGTTTTGGTCACTTCACGCACAGCAAATATTTTCATGTTTTCCCGGACAAACTCGTTAATCATTTCAGGTATCTCGTCACGGACAAGCGGAAGAATCACACTATTTTCTGTGAGCTGAACAGGCAAATCAGGCTGTGCAGCTTTTAAAATTCTGTTCGCTTTTTCAGAATCATCCACTTCTACTTCATAAACCTTTTCTTTCCCCTGTACAAAATCACTGATGTGCTGAACATCAATCAATTTTCCGTTTTGAATGATGCCGATTCTGTCACACATCATTTCCATTTCAGATAATAAATGGCTGGAAACAATGACGGCCATATCTCTTTCTCCAGCAAGCATCCTCAGGTGATCCCGAATCTCTCTGATGCCTGCCGGATCAAGCCCATTCGTAGGTTCATCCAGAATAAGGATTTTGGGATCATGCAATAGACACTGCGCCAGTCCGAGCCTCTGCCTCATGCCAAGCGAGTATGTCCTGACTTTATCATGAATACGATCCGACAGTCCTACAAGCTCAACCGTTTCATCAATTTTTTCTTTAGTTACACCTTTTGACATTCGTGCATAATGAAGCAGATTTTGATAACCTGACAAAAACTTATACATCTCAGGGTTTTCTACAATGGCTCCAATATGGGAAACCGCCTTTTCAAAATCTGTTCTGATGCTGCTGCCAAGAATTTTAATGTCCCCTGAAGTAATGCCGATCAAGCCCACCAGCATTCGAATAGTGGTGGTCTTACCTGCACCGTTTGGGCCAAGGAAACCGAACACCTCTCCCTTTTTCACCTCAAAGCTGACAGAATCAATGATCGTTCTTCCTTTTATTACTTTTGTAACGTCCTGTATTTCTACAAGAGTATCCATTTAGGTATCCTCCTCCCATCTTTTAAAGTCCAGTTCTTTGCAGACTCCTTTAAAGTCGGGATTATATTTGGCTTACACTTTGTTATTTTACCTTTCAACAACTGAGAATGGAATATTTTCATCTATTAGGGTGACGATAAGCCTAACAATCGTATTTTCCGAGGTGGTTAAAGGAATGAAGGAACGGAAAGACTTATGGAAACCGGAAGAGGATCAATTACTCGAAGAAACAGTGCTTGAATACACATCAAACGGGGATACAAAAGCATCAGCTTTTAAGAAGGCAAGTACTGAACTCGGCCGTACAGTTTCAGCATGCCAATACCGCTGGAACACAGCCATAAAAAAAAGGACAGATTATGGATCCCAGGAAATCGCAAGCAATAAGGCACCCAGACAAACCAATGTAACTCCTGACAGTGTTCCCCCTGCCAATTTGGCTCAAGTCATACACTTCTTAAGGAATTTTGCGAAAATACAGCCTAATTCAGAGCAAATGAAGGAAAATAAACGTCTGCACGAAGCACAAGTGCAATTAAAACTTCAAAATGAGCAGTTAATCAGAAGGCTGAAGGACAAGAAAGCGGAATTTGAAAATCAGCTTCTGCAATATGAAGAAATGGCAAGCATCCTGAAAGAAGCCGACCAGCTGCTGAAGCATGACAGCAAAGAAGAGAAAAGAGCCGTTCACTGATTGGAGAGATTCCAGAACTTTTTATGCGAAAGACCGGCCTGCAGCCGGTCTCTTTTCAGTCATTTACACGTGCAATTTTAATATCGCTTAATAGTTCTTTAACTACATAGCTGGCCATGATTAAACCTGCAACAGAAGGAACAAATGCGTTTGAAGATGGCGGCATTTTAGCCTTTCTGATTTCAGCATCATCTTTCCCAACTGTTTTGCGGACATCTTCCCGGATAACGATCGGGCTTTCATCCGAGAATACAACCGGAACGCCTTTTCTGATTCCTTCTTTTCTCAGGCGCGTGCGGATAACCTTAGCAATCGGGTCAGTATGAGTTTTGAAGATATCAGCAATCTGGAACCTGGTCGGATCCATTTTATTTGCAGCACCCATGCTTGAAATCATTGGAATCCCTCTGTTCAAGCATTCTTTTATTAAATGAATTTTATAAGAAATCGTATCGGAAGCATCAACTACAAAGTCCAGTCCATAATCAAAGAATTGCTCATAGGTTTCCTCTGTATAAAACATTTTCAAAGCAATAACTTCACAGTCAGGATTGATATCCTTAATTCTTTCTTTCATTAAATCCACCTTTGGTTTCCCGACTGTGGATAATAAAGCGATGACCTGTCTGTTCACATTTGTGATATCAACATCGTCTTTATCAACCAGCACAAGCCGGCCAACACCTGAACGCGCCAGTGCTTCCGCAGCAAAGGAACCAACTCCGCCGATGCCCAGTACTGCAACTGTGCTATTTCTCATTTTTTCAAGGCCTTCTTTGCCAATAGCCAATTCATTCCTGGAAAATTGGTGAAGCATATATATCAACTCCATCAAATGTTATTTAAAAAGCATGTATTATCTAATACCCGATAATGAATATATCATACTTGAATTTTAAAACAAGTAGTTCTATAGGATTAATTCCATTAAACAATTTACCATTAATTAAATCCAAACTTCCTCTCCAATAGTGTTAACAGCACTATAATATTTAATCCTTAACACATTTCAACTATAGCTCAGTTCCAAGTAAGATTATAAAGAACAGGACAACAAAAAAATCCATGCTCACAAGCATGGATTTTATCAATCGTATGTATTAAAGAGTCCCAATCGTGCCGTCGCTGTTGATGCCCTCGTTTTGAACCCGCACTCAGCAGGTGGGTGTCCTGTTTCCTGCGTTTGTAAGTCCTCATCCATGAGGCTTTTACGCTGCGGGAAAACTCCGGACTCCCGAAGGAATAATGTTGGTCAAAATTTCAGGTTTTACAACGAACACATCAGGACTCTTTATTTATTGATATGATCATATCACACGGTTTCTTCTTTTTCAAGCTGATGAAATGGGGCAAATTTGAACAATTTTATCCATTTTATTCCTTAAAATTAGACATACCGTCTAAAAATCAGGAGTTACTTCCCAGTTTAGTTTTCTGAAAAATGAATTTTTTCATTTATTTAAACATTAATAGGAAATTACTCACTTTTTTTCAAGTTAAGCGCTAAGTGCAAATCATTAAGCTGGGACTGGCTAACTTCACCAGGAGCTTCTGTAAGCACACAGCTCGCACTGGCTGTTTTAGGGAAGGCAATCGTATCCCTCAGATTTGTTCTGCCAGCCAATAGCATCACAAGCCTGTCTAATCCAAGTGCAATTCCTCCATGCGGAGGAGTGCCATATTCAAATGCTTCAAGCAGGAATCCAAACTGTTCAACAGCTTCCTCTTTTGAGAATCCAAGCACACTGAACATTTTCTCTTGAACGTCTCTTTCGAAAATACGCAATGAACCGCCGCCAAGCTCGTAGCCGTTTAATACAAGGTCATATGCTTGTGCACGGACTTGAGCTGGATCTTTATCGAGAAGATTTAAATCTTCTCTGGCAGGCATTGTAAATGGATGATGGGCTGCATAATAGCGGCCTTCTTCCTCATCGTACTCAAGTAGCGGCCAGTCTGTAACCCAAAGGAAGTTAAACTTGCTTTGATCAATCAGATCAAGCTCTTTTCCAAGCTTTAATCGCAGAGCGCCAAGTGCATCTGCCACAACGTTTTTCTTATCAGCCACAAAGAGGAGCAAGTCTCCTGATTCTACTGACAGAGCTGCATAGAATGCTTTTTGTTCATCCTCAGTCACAAACTTGGCAATCGGACCTTTTAATCCGTCTTCTTCCGCTTTTAACCAAGCAAGCCCTTTTGCACCATAAACAGCAGCAAACTCTGTTAGGGCATCAATATCTTTTCGTGAATACTTTCCTGCACCATTTTTTACATTAATGGCCTTTACCTGTCCCCCGGAAGCAACTGCTCCGGCAAATACTTTGAAGCTTGAATCTTTTACTATTTCCGATAGATCCGTCAATTCCATTTCAAAGCGGGTATCCGGCTTATCAGAGCCAAAACGGTCCATCGCTTCCTGATAGGTCATTCGCGGGATTGGAAGCTGGACATCCAGGTCTTTCACTTCTTTCAAGACCTTTTTCATCATGTTTTCCATCAGGCCGATGATTTCTTCCTGGCTCATAAAACTCATTTCGATGTCGACCTGAGTAAATTCAGGCTGGCGATCTGCGCGCAGGTCTTCATCACGGAAGCATCGTGCAATTTGGTAATAGCGTTCAAATCCGCCTACCATTAATAACTGCTTAAAGATTTGAGGCGATTGCGGAAGAGCATAGAATTCACCCGGATGCACACGGCTTGGAACTAAATAGTCACGGGCTCCTTCCGGCGTGCTCTTCGTTAAAATCGGTGTTTCTATATCAAGGAATCCTTCGCCGTCCAGAAAATCCCTCATCGCTTTTGTTACTTGATGACGCATCTTAAAGGTATCAAACATGACTGGGCGTCTCAAATCCAGATAGCGGTATTTGAGGCGGACATCTTCGGAAACATCCGTTTTATCATCAATGACAAAAGGAGGTGTTTTTGCTTCATTTATGATCGTCACTTTCTCTGCTTTAATCTCAATGCGCCCTGTTTTCAGGTTCTCATTAATCGTGCCTTCTTCACGTGCAATTACTTCACCCTCTATATCAAGAACAAATTCATTGCGGATCTTTTCAGCTGTTGCAAGAGCTTCAGGGGAAACTTCCGGATTGAATACAACCTGAACGATCCCAGTGCGGTCACGAAGATCCACAAAGATCAGACCGCCCAAATCCCGGCGTTTTTGTACCCAGCCTTTTAAGCTTACTTTTTCTCCAATAGCTTTTTCCGTTACTTCCCCGCAAAAATACGTTCGCCCAAACATTCTAATTCCTCCCAAATATAAAGCTGATTTATGATTGATAAAGCTCTGTAAATTTTTCAATAAAAGAATCAAGATCAAGCTCTATTTGTTCTCCCGATTCCATTGATTTCACATTAATTTTGTTCGCTTTAAGTTCATCTTCACCCAAGACAGCAACAAATTTTGCATCCGACCGGTCTGCCGCTTTAAACTGGGCTTTAATTTTTCTGTCAAGATAATCTCTTTCAGCAGAATATCCTGCCATTCGAAGTTTTTGAAGAAGGCCGACTGTGTAATCCTTTGCTTCCTCTCCAAGGGATACAAGGTAGCAATCAATGCCCTTATTAAGAGGCAGATCCACCTTCTCTGCCTCAAGAGCAGCGATGAATCGCTCGATACTTAAAGCAAAACCTATTCCCGGCGCTTCAGGACCGCCAATTTCCTCAGTGAGGCCATTGTATCGTCCGCCGCCGCAAAGAGTTGTAATAGCGCCGAATCCTTCGGAATCGCTCATAATTTCAAAAGCAGTATGATTGTAATAATCCAGACCGCGAACAAGATTTGGATCGACAGTAAAGTCAATATCCAGGTTCTTTAAATACTTTTGAACCTTCTCAAAATAGGCTTTTGAATCATCATTTAAATAATCAATGATGGATGGAGCCGATTTCATAAGTTCATGTTCACGATCCTGCTTACAGTCCAGGATGCGCATTGGATTTTTCTCAAGGCGATTCTGGCAATCCTGGCAAAACTCCCCGATCCGCGGCTTGAAGTGGTTGACCAGAGCCTCTCTGTGTGCCGAACGGCTTTCTTTATCTCCCAGGCTGTTCACAATCAATTTAAGCTTTTGCAGTCCCATGCTTCTATAAAGTGACATTGCCAGTGCGATAACTTCCGCATCAATTGCCGGATCCGCGCTGCCGATCGCTTCGACGCCAAATTGGACAAACTGGCGGAAACGACCTGCCTGGGGGCGTTCATAACGGAACATAGGTCCCATATAATAAAGCTTTACAGGCTGGCTCGCATCACCGTACATTTTATGTTCAACGAATGATCTTACAGTCGAAGCTGTTCCTTCAGGGCGAAGTGTCAGGCTTCGTCCGCCGCGGTCTTCAAACGTGTACATTTCTTTTTGGACAATATCCGTCGTGTCTCCAACACTGCGCAGAAATAATTCTGTATGTTCAAAAATAGGTGTTCTGATTTCACGATATTGAAACTTCTCACAAAGTTCCCTGGCCTTTTCTTCTATCAATTGCCATTTTTCAACTTCCCCCGGCAGAATGTCCTGCGTTCCCCTTGGTATTCGGATAGACATGAAAATTACCTCCTAATGCAAAATGATATCTATGTACAAAATATTGATCCTTTACGATCAGCCAATAAATCAGCCATGATCGCAATCGCCAAAATAAAAAAACTCCCGCCTCCTTGTATATTAAATACAAGGGACGAGAGTTTGGTTTTCCCGTGGTGCCACCCTAGTTGAAGCCAATAAATAAACTTCCTCTTTTACAGTTAACGCCTGTTAACGTTCAGCTCCTACTAAAGATTACGCCTTTTTCAGAGAGAAACCTACGAAGTGTTCTTTCGTTAAATCATCATGTGAGAATGCTTTCAGCCGGGCGGCACTCTCTCTCTTTTCATGTGGGGTTTAACTACTCTTCTCCATCAATGGTTTATCGAAAAGCAGACACGCCTTGGTCAGACGCTGCAGCTAGACATTTAATTGTATTTGTCATTTTATTTATATTATAATACGGAGCATTTTCATCAATGTCAAGACTAAAATCATGTTATGATCGCTCCAGCTTTTTTTTCAGTTTCCTGACATCCTTGAGAGATAGTCCAAACTCTGAAGCGAGTTCAATCATGTTTGAGTTTTGTTCTCTCTGTATAAAATCATGAAAATCAACCCCGAACAGCTGATTTTCACCAGATTGTGCAGACATCCCTTTTTCTCCAAATCTCATAATGCTCACCCTTTTTTATGTAGTCTGTTCTATTCTTTCCATTTTCAGTTGAAATGTTTCATAACAGGGCAAATTTAATTCCCAGCTAAAAATGATTGCTGAGATACCGATATTAGAAGGGAAATTGCACAAGATGCAGAAGTATTTTAGGACCAAAGTTATCTTGACTGCCGGCACCTTGTTTGTTTTTCTGTTAATAAGGATTTTAATTATGAAAGGAGGCGGCCTGTTGGAGAAAAGAAAACCACTTATTCTCGTGATATGCCTTATGCTTTTGGCTGGCATAACACAGGCGGAAACACAGGTTAAAGCTGAAAACAATTCTGTAACAATTACCACCAATAATCTTAACGTCCGTCAAGGACCAGGCTTAAGCTACCCAATTCTGGGACAAGCCCAGAAAGGAGATCAATTTAACACCCTTTCCCGTGAAGAAGAATGGATTAAAATTAATTTCCAGGGGGAAAATGGCTATGTGGCCAGCTGGCTTGTTTCCGATATGACCACCAGTCAGACAGGAGAAAAAGCAGCCAGTACAAATTCCCAGGCAGTCATTACAACAGATGGCCTGAGGGTGAGAAAGGGACCTGGTACAAGTTACGGTGTTCTGGGGACTATCCAGAAAGGAACAGCCTATAAGGTCAAGGGCACAGAAGGAAGCTGGGTTAAGATCCAAACTCCTTATGGAGATGGATGGGTCGCAAATGAATTCGTCCAATACAGCGGCAGCCAAAAGAAAAATTCACTAAGCAGCAGCAAAACCGGGAAAATCACAGCAAACTCCCTAAATGTGAGAACCAAGCCATCGCTTCAAAGTGACATCATCGGCAAACTAAATTCAGGGGAGACTGTAGCTGTTTTTTCTCAAAATGACAGCTGGACAGAAATCTCTTTCTCGGGCAATACCGGATGGATCAGCAGCCAATATATTGCGGTTCAATCCTCACCATCAGAAAGCAAGCCAAAACAGTCAGCATCCGGGAAATCCGGCACTGTTACAGCAACCTCTTTAACCATAAGAAATAAAGGATCGTTAAATGGGAAACCAATTGGTTCTGTTACAAAAGGCCAAACTTTTCCTATTCTTGAGCAAGCTGATAATTGGGCAAAGATAGAATATCAGCCTGGTTCTTATGGATGGGTGGCAAGCTGGTTCATAGACATAGCCGCCGAGAAGAATTCCGGCTCTTCCCAGCAAAGTGTAAACGGCAGTTCTGCAATTATATTACATAACGGATCAAATATTAGGAAAAAAGCCAGTACCCAATCGTCTGTCATTCACAGGGCAAATAAAGGGGATAGCTTTGAAATTATCAGTCTGAATAACGATTGGTACGAAATTCGCCTGCCAAACGGCGGGCAGGGTTTTGTTGCCGGATGGATCGTCACCGTTGAGGGATCTGCACCTGCAATAACAAAACCAGGGGCGGAAAAGCACCTGAAAAATAAAACAATCGTCCTTGATCCCGGCCATGGTGGCCGTGATAACGGGACAACAGGAGCTAGAGGGACCCGTGAAAAGGATATTACGATCAGGACCGCTCAATTGCTCGCCGAGAAACTAAGGGCGGCAGGTGCCAATGTCATTCTGACCAGGAACGGAGATACCTATTTGCCGCTTCCTTCCAGAGTAGGCATTTCACATTATCACAATGCAGATGCTTTTATCAGCATTCATTATGACAGCACCCCAGATCGGACTGCAAGAGGAGCGACTACCTATTACTATCATTCTTTTCAAAAGGAACTTGCAGCCAATATCCACTCTAATGTAACATCCATGACAAACCTGAGAGATCGGGGCTATAGAGTCGGAGATTATCATGTAATTAGAGAGAATAAACGCAATGCCGTTCTTATAGAACTTGGATACCTGAGCAATCCGGCTGAAGAAGCTCTGATTGCTTCTGCACAGTATCAGCAATCTGCAGCAGCAGGAATTTATCAGGGACTTGCCCGCTATTTCAAAAATTAGCAAAAGCCCCGGCACCCAAATGGGATGCCAGGGCTTTTTGCATAATTAAAAAACCTTACTTGCTTTCTAAAATTAACGTAACTGGTCCATCGTTGGTTAACTGAACATCCATCATGGCTCCGAATTCACCTGTTTCTACTTTTAGGCCTTTAACTTCTAAGTACCGGTTAAAAGCATCGTAGATTTTTACGGCATGCGCAGGGCTTGCCGCTTCCATGAAATTGGGCCGTCTGCCCTTTCGGCAATCTCCATATAAAGTAAACTGGGAGACCGAAAGAATTTCACCTTCCTGATCCAGCAGTGAAAAATTCATTTTGCCATTTTCATCTTCGAAGACTCGAAGATTGGCAATCTTATCAGCCAGAAAAGCTGCGTCCTCTTCCTTATCTTCATGGGTGACTCCAACGAGCAAAACAAACCCCTTTTTGATGCTTCCGACGGTTTTGCCGTCCACCGTTACGCTGGCTTCTTTGCTTCGCTGCACTACAACACGCATTCTATCTGCTCCCCTTAGTTCATAATCCTTCTTACTGCATAAATATCAGGGATTTGTTTAATCCTTTCCACAACCTTTTGCAGGTGGCTGACATTGTGTATGGCAATGGACATATTAATCGTTGCTGATTTATTGCGGTCGGATCGTCCTGATACGGCTGAAATGTTGGTTTTCGTTTCATTAACAGCCTGAAGGACCTCATTCAATAATCCCCTCCGGTCATAACCGGTAATTTCAATTTCAACATTGTATTCTTTCCGGTCATTTAAGGCTGTTTCCCACTCAACCGGGATGAGCCTCTGTTTTGCATCATCCGTTTCTATATTAGGACAATCATCACGGTGTACAGAGACTCCTCTGCCCTTTGTAATAAACCCGACGATTTCATCTCCAGGGACAGGATTACAGCAGCGGGAAAGGCGAATCAGCAGGTTATCAATGCCTGAAACCCGGACACCGGATTCGCGTTTTTTGGCAGATGGAAAAGTCTTCAGTTCCGAAACAGCATTTGTAATATCGGAGGTTTGTTCGAGATCGCGTTTCTTGCGCCATTTTTCTGTCAGCCTGTTGGCAACCTGAAGTGCCGTTACCCCGTTATAGCCAACGGCGGCATACATATCTTCCTCTGTGGCAAAGTTGAATTTCTCGGCGACCCTTTTAACATTATCAGATGTCAAAATTTCCTTCAGGTCGAAATCCATATTGCGAATCTCCCGCTCAACAAGCTCTTTCCCTTTTTCCACATTTTCTTCTTTTCTTTGCTTTTTGAAGAAAGTCCTGATTCTATTTTTTGCCTGTGAAGTCTGAGCAAGCTTCAGCCAATCTTTGCTCGGTCCATAGGAATGCTTGGATGTCAGAATTTCGATGATATCGCCGGTCTTCAGTTTGTAATCCAGCGTGACCATTTTCCCGTTGACTTTGGCACCGATTGTCTTGTTTCCAATTTCCGAGTGAATCCGGTAAGCAAAGTCAATTGGAACGGAGCCGGAAGGAAGTTCGATGACATCCCCTTTAGGAGTAAAGACAAACACCATATCGGAAAACAAATCGATCTTCAGTGATTCCATGAACTCTTCAGCATTTGCAGCATCATCCTGAAACTCCAGGATTTCACGGAACCAGGTCAGCTTCTCCTCAAATGAAGAGCCCTCATTCACTCTTTTTCCTTCTTTATAAGCCCAATGGGCAGCAATACCAAACTCTGCAATTCTGTGCATATCCATGGTACGGATCTGGACTTCCAGCGGGTCACCTTTTGGCCCGATAACCGTAGTATGAAGAGATTGATACATATTCTGTTTAGGCATGGCGATATAATCTTTAAAACGGCCGGGCATCGGCTTCCAGCATGTATGAATAATCCCAAGCACCGCATAGCAATCTTTAATGCTGCTTACAACAATGCGTACAGCAAGCAGATCATATATCTCATTGAATTGCTTATTTTGAAGCGCCATTTTTCGATAAATGCTGTATATATGCTTAGGGCGGCCGGATATCTCTGCTTTAATTGAAACCTCTGACAGTCTGCCCCGCATTACATTTATAACATCATCTAAATACTCTTCCCGTTCCGCTCTTTTTTTCTTCATCAGGTTTACAATCCGATAATATTGCTGAGGATTTAGGTACCTTAGAGCCGTATCTTCAAGCTCCCACTTAATCTTTGAAATTCCAAGCCTATGGGCAAGAGGGGCAAAAATTTCCAGCGTTTCGTTTGAAATGCGGCGCTGCTTTTCAGCTGGCAGATGCTTAAGTGTCCGCATATTATGAAGACGGTCAGCAAGCTTAATTAAGATCACACGGATGTCCTGGGCCATTGCCACAAACATTTTCCGATGATTTTCAGCCTGCTGCTCTTCCTGTGATTTATATTTAATTTTCCCCAGTTTTGTTACACCATCGACAAGCATGGCCACTTCTGAATTGAAGGCTTCCTCGATATTCTCCAATGAGACTTCAGTGTCTTCAACCACATCGTGAAGAAAGCCGGCAGCAACCGTTGATGGATCCATCTCCAGATCAGCAAGGATGCCTGCCACTTGAATTGGATGGATGATGTATGGTTCACCGGACTTTCTATATTGTTCACGGTGGGCATGCTTGGCAAACTCGTACGCTTTTTTTACAAGCTCTGCATGCTCATCGTTTAAATATTCTTTTGCTCTGTTGATGACTTGCTCGGCGGTCAGAACTTGATCGTTCGCCATGGAATCACCTTTATCTCCCTGAATTTTATGCATTTGCATAATGTAATAAATTTTGAAATTGATCATTTATAACAAGGTAATAAAAAAATTAATATTGCTACTATTATCGAAAAAAAAAGTGAAGATGTAAAGGGATAGGCTGTTATTTTTATGGGAATAACAAAAGTTTTGTCGTTTTTTGTCCGAATTTCTTTATTGATTTTCCATAAATGGATTTGGAAGCCCTTTATATAACTATTTTCACAGATAAATTAAAAAGAGCGCCATTTCGTCTGGCGCTCTCCTGGTATGAAAAAATTAATACTGCATCAATGTCAGAATATCGTAGTTGTCGAGCTTCTTACGGCCGTCAAGGTATGTTAATTCGATAAGGAATGCAATACCTGCCACTACTCCGCCAAGTTCTTCAACCAGCTGGATGGTTGCATCGATTGTTCCGCCTGTCGCAAGGAGGTCGTCAGTGATCAGGACTCTTTGCCCGGGTTTGATGGCATCTTTATGAATGGTTAAAACATCTTTGCCATATTCAAGGCCATAATTAACCTTGACTGTATCACGGGGAAGTTTTCCTTCTTTGCGGACAGGGGCAAAACCTACACCTAATGAATAAGCTACAGGGCAACCGATGATGAATCCGCGGGCTTCCGGGCCAACAACAAGGTCAATCTTCTTTTCACGGGCATATTCCACAATTTGGTCAGTCGCATATTTATACGCTTCACCGTTGTCCATAAGTGTTGTAATATCTTTAAATTTTATGCCTGGCTTCGGCCAATCTTCAACAATTGTTATATACTGTTTTAAGTCCATTTTTCTTCCTTTGCCTCCTCAAGTTTTACAGCCCCTTGCATAACTTCATCAAACCAGTCTTTGAGCTGCTGAAAGGATGAATAGAGCAAATCGCTCTCAAGAGTGTATTGTGCCTGTTTAAGCTGATAGGTTCGCGAATCAGCTAAATCACGTTTAATTGATGTATTGTTTAACGAAATAACACCATTGTTTATTTTAACAAAATCCAATTCAAAAAACACTTGAGACATAAAATCTACCGTTTCCCTGCTCCATCCCTTATGCTTGGCTATGTCATTCCCATGACGCCTGATATCGATCGAGCCTTTTTTAGCAATCAGGGCAAAATACCACTTAAAATGATCTCTTGTTGGAATAGTGCTGAAATAGTCACTATCCTCTTTATAAAAATGAGCATAAATTCTGGCAGGTTTTTTTCCAGAGAATACATGAGCAAGCATTTCCTTTGAAGGCGGCAAATCAGCAAGCACGATGTTTGAGCCTTCTAGTCTTAAAGCTTCAGCATCCTCTTCAGATGTTATTTTCACCATGTTTTCCCCTGCATATGTCCTGAACTTGGATATATGTTCCTCATTAAAAAAGATCCATGTTGTGTTTTCCAAGGGAATGACGTTTTGAAGCCTTTCGAGCCGCTTTAAACTCCGGATATCGAATAGCTGCCAGGAGTTCACTGCCATATCCTGCAGGAAGATTTGCGGTTTTTTAATATTATTCCATTCATTAATGGATAATTCGCCAATAACCGATAGCTTGGAATATGGTGAAATATGCTCATGCAAATGTCCGAGGCCAAAGCCTATCCCATCAAGGGAAGACCCATCATTCTCAATGGTGATCTTTATATGAGTTTGATCAGATCCGATTTTTCTCATAGCGGCAATATTGGCATCTTTTATCATGACTTTCGGTTTTGGATTTCCCATTCCAAATGGAGCGAGCAGATGCATTTCCTCTATAGAAGAGAGGCTGATATCTTTTAGATGGAAGACACCATCAATGCTGGTTACGGGAATAAAATCCTCCTCGGTCAGCTGTTCATTTGCAAGAGTATTCAGTCTATCCCTGAGGTCATCGACCGATTCAATTGACAAGGTCATTCCTGCCGCCATTGGATGCCCTCCAAAGTGAGGAAGGATATCCCGGCATTCAGAAAGATTTTTGAACAGATCAAAACCTTCTATACTTCTTGCTGATCCCTTTGCCAGCCTTTTTTCACTGTCATAACTGAGAACAATGGCCGGGCGGTAAAACTTTTCAACAAGCTTCGAAGCTACTATTCCGATTACACCGGCATTCCAGCCTTCTTTGCCTACAACAATTACTGAATTCTCACTGATTGGAAAATTTGTTTCGACCTCTTTAACCGCTTGAGCTGCTATGTCATTGACAATAGCTTGCCTCTCTTTATTTAACATTTCAATTTCTTCAGCAATGGCTTGTGCTTCATAAGGATCTTTTGTCAGGAGCAAATCCACTGCAGGATCCGCACTTTCAAGCCTGCCGGCCGCATTGAGGCGAGGCCCGATTGTAAAGCCGATTGTTTCTTCACTAATGGATGGAAGTTCGATTCCTGCCGCTTTAAACAAGGCATTCAAACCTGTATTCTTAGTTGATTTCAGCTTTTGAATCCCGCGCTTGGCAATAAGCCTGTTCTCTCCCGTTAAAGAAACAAGGTCGGCAATTGTGCCAATTGCAGCTATTTCCAAAAGGTGATCAGGCAGTTCACCATATAGCGCATGTGCAAGCTTAAATGCTACTCCAACTCCGGCCAGTTCCCGGAATGGGTATCTGCTGTCCGGATGCTTAGGATGCACAATTGCCCATGCTTCCGGAAGCTCCGGGCCAGGCTCATGGTGATCTGTAATAATCAAATCCATTCCAAGCTCTTTTGCAGCCTTTGCTTCGTTTACAGCCGAGATCCCTGTATCTACAGTAATAATTAAACGGATGCCGGTATCAGCGGCATGTTCAAAAGCCGGGATATTTGGTCCATAGCCTTCAGTAAATCGATTCGGTATGTAGAATTGGACGTCAGCACCGAGATCTCTAAGTGCCATCATCATGACAGAAGTGCTTGTCACTCCATCCGCATCATAATCACCAAAAATTAAGATAGGTTCCTGTTTTTCAATTGCTTCTTTTATTCTGGAAACAGCTTTTGCCATATCTGTCATTAAAAAAGGATCATGAAATTCCTGGTCTTTATCCAATAAAAAATACCGTGCTGAATCAACGGTATCCATTCCGCGATTAATTAACAGCGATGCTGCAAGAGGAGCAATATTCAATTCCTTTGAAAGCTGCTGCACCTTATCCTCCTGTGTTTGCCGAACAATCCATCGCGTTCTTGAATGTAACATACGTTCACCCCTCAGCTTATTAATTATACAAGAGGGGGACATGTGTTTCAATAAGTTAAAATCGGGATATTCCATACAGATTTGGAAAGAAAGATATTAATGGCCGGTCACTTTTTGCAGGCAAAAGAAAAACTTGAGCAAAAGCCCAAGTCTGTTTTAGTTTAATGTATATCCCTATCCAGCTCTTTTTCAACTTCTTCTTTATCGGTATTATCCTTTACCGCATTTCCTGAATTCAGCTTATCATTTTCCTTTTTTAGTATTTTCACTTTCCTTTGGAGTGAGTAGATTCGAACAAGGCCTACAGAACCGACAATCAGTCCTCCCATAAGAACTGATCCTAAAATCACAAGAATGAGCGGCCACTGGCTTTCCCCAAACAAGTAGTTTACCGTTACATTATCAACATTGATTACTGCAAAAATAGCAACTATTAGTGCAAATAAAAAACCAAATAATAAAGCCCATTGAAATTTCATACAATCCTCTCCCAAATAAATTCTCTAATTTATGCGCTTTTCCCTATAAGGATTAATGTGCACAAATACATTTTGCACATTTTCCAATCCAAGCAGTTTGCGTTTCACTTCTTTGCCCACCCGATGGCCATCCTCAACAGTCATATTCGGATCCACCGAAACTTTAATATCTACAATTACATAATGTCCGTGTTCCCTGGCGTGCAGTTCATCAATCCTTTTAACCTGTTCAACGGATTCAGCAGTTTTGCGCATCTCAAGTGTATCTTCTTCATGAAGCACATGATCAAGTGTGCTATGAATGGATTCTTTACCCAGCCGCCATGCCATCTGGAGAATCATAAGGGAAACAATGAGGCCAGCAACAGGATCTGCATACTCAAGCCATTCGATCCCCATTCTACCGCCAATAATCGCACATCCAATTCCTATTAAGGCTGCAATTGATGAATATACATCTGAACGGTGTTCATAGGCATTTACAATTAAAGCATCACTGTTAAGTTTCTTTCCCAAATTATACTTATAACGAAACATTGCTTCTTTCACAATGATAGAAACCAGCACTGCAGCAACCGCAATTGCTTTTGGAGGTTCAATTGGCGAAAAAAATGACTCAAATGATGATTTGCCGATTTCAATTCCCACGAGGAACAGCAAGACTGCAACAATTATGGCTGCAATCAATTCAGCCTTTCCATGACCATATGGATGATCCTCATCCGGCGGCTGTTTTGCAGCTCTCAGCCCCAAATATACAGCAAAGGATCCGGCTACATCTGAAGCAGAATGGACCGCATCCGCCACGAGCGCTTTACTCCCTGAATAAACGCCTATTCCCCATTTGATGGTAGCAAGAATAATATTGCCCACGATGCCAATTATAGCTGCAAATTCAGCTTTCTTAAAACGATCGTTATTTTCCAAAGCGATACTTCCTTCCTCCCTGAACTTGTTTTTAGTTTATCCTATTTAACGGAATCATTAACCATTTTTGTAAAATAGACGGCATCCAGCTTTCAAGATTAATAAAAAAACTCAGGCATTCGCCTGAGTTTTTGAAAGTATTATACTTGAGGTTCGTCACTGACTTTGCGTTTTTCTTTTACGGTATTAATAACGCCTTTTTCTTTCAGTTCTTTGCCTTTCCATACTGCCCACAACTGCGCAGCAAGGAAAATCGATGAATAGGTACCTGCAATTAGACCGATCAAAAGTGCAAACGAGAAATTTCTGATTGACTCACTTCCAAACACCAATAGCGCAACGACAGTAAATACAACAGTTAAAACAGTATTCACAGAGCGGCCAAGCGTTTGGCGAAGACTTTTGTTTACAACATCAGCAATATCCTCGAATGATTTGAGCTTTTTCTTTTTCTGCATATTCTCACGCATCCGGTCGAACGTTACGATTGTATCGTTGATCGAATAACCAACTACCGTCAGTACTGCTGCAATGAAGGTAATGTCCACTTCAAGACGCGTAAAGCTAAATACAGCAATGATAAAGAAAGCATCATGAAGCAGCGCGAGAACTGCCGGAATGGCCATCTTGATCTCAAAGCGAATGGTTACATAGATGATAATGCCTACAGAGGCTATGGCCAAAGCAATCAGCGCGTTTTTGGCAAGTTCCTTACCAACTGTCGGTGAAACCGTACTGACATTTGGATCGGCACCGAATTTTTCATGAAAATGAGTCTTTAAATCGGCAATTTCATCTTTTGTCAGCACACCTTTTAACCTTGCAACGCCAATTTCTTTATTATCACCTGAGATGACAATATCATCAGTCTCTAATCCTACCGCAGATAATTCAGTTTGGAGCTCTTCTTTGGTTAAAGATTCATTAGCCAGCTGCTCAATGCGCGTACCGCTGGCAAAATCAATTCCGAGGTTCAGTCGGAATATGGAAACAACAATTATTCCCACTGCAATTAATACAGCAGATAGAATGAAAAACTTCCTGCGATGCCCTACAAAATCAAATTTATCGAACTTGGTCGGCAAATCAAGGGTATCGTAATTTTCAGCAATATTTTTGATCTCACTTTTCTTAACCCCAAACCAGCCTGGCTTTTTATTCAGTGCTTTACTATGGACCCAAAGCCCCATAAGCAGCCTTGTGCCATAAACCGCAGTAATAAAGCTAGCCAGTATGCTTATAATAAGCATGGTAGCAAATCCTTTTACAGAACTTGTCCCATACATGAATAAAACGGCTGCTGCTAAAATGGTTGTGATATTTGCATCAAATATGGTCGAAAGTGAGTTTTTCTCACCAGCCTGGAAAGCTGATTTGATTGTTCTGCCCACTTTTATTTCTTCACGGATTCTCTCGTAGGTAATGATATTCGCATCAACAGCCATACCAACCCCCAGAATCAGCGCAGCAATACCAGGCAGCGTCAATACGCCATTCATCCAGTCAAATACGAGTAAAATCAGATAAATATAGAAAGATAATGTAAGTGTCGCTATAAACCCAGGGAAACGATATACCGCAATCATGTAGATAAATATAATTGCAATTCCAATGATACCGGCAAGAATAGTCGTTTCCATTGCCTGCTCACCGAATTTCGCACCTACCGATGTCGAATAAACTTCATCGAGCTGTACAGGCAGGGAACCGGCATTCAATAAATCCGACAGTGTCTGTGCTTCTTCAATCGTAAAGTTCCCAACAATGGACACGGTATCCTGATTAAAAATCTGACTTACCTGGGGAGCAGATAAGTATTTTGGATCTTCTTTTGCTGACTCTGCCTGGAATGAATCCTGGCCTTCTTCAAAATCAAGCCAAATGACAAGCAGGTTATTTGGCGCTCCCATATTGACAATTTTTTGAGTTACATCTTTAAATTTGCTGGCACTCTTCAGCTTCAATGAAACACTTGGCTTTCCGTTTTCATCGAATGTCTGCTTTGCTCCATTTTCAGCAAGGTCTGAACCATCCATCATCAATTGATCATTAACATCTCTAAATGATAGATTAGCTTCTGTGGACAGAATTTCCCTTGCCTTATTCTGATCTGTCACACCAGCAAGCTGAACACGGATCCTCTTATCTCCCTCAATCTGGATATTCGGCTCACTGACTCCTAGAACATTGATCCGCCTATCCAGTGCTTCGGCAGTACTAGCAAGGACGGCTTTATCAACCTTCTGCCCATCTTTTGGCGTTACCTCATAGAGGACCTCGAATCCGCCCTGCAAATCAAGTCCAAGCTTAATATTTTTTAAGATGTTGTTTGTCGTTGCCCCTGCCAAGCTTCCCAATAATACAACAATCAGGAAAAAGGCAACGATACGGCTGCGCTTTACCATTATGAATAAATCCTCCTTAGCTATCGCCCGCTATTTGAAATAACCACATCAGCATCTGTGATGCATTATTTGCCATACAGGCTTGCGTCGGAAAGCTGCATATCTGTTAAGCAGCCTCCCGTAATAAGACTTTCGTTTGAACCCTAGCCGGCTTTTACCATTGGCTCTTAAATTTCAATCTATGTATGAACAATGACATGAAAAAGACCGTTTACTCCGCTTTTCATTATGAAACAGATTGTAAAACCTGTCAATTTGTCTTATATCATGTTAATTTTTATAAAAATTGGAAATCTGACTACTTTAATAGTTCCCTTCTTTCTTCTTCATTTTCGAAAGCAAAGTCTGCCTCTTTAAAAGCCTCGATGGTAGCATAGTGAATGTATTCACTCACTTTTACCTCCATTACTTCTTCCACAATTTCAAATAGCCTGACATTTTCTTTTGGCTTCTTCCACTTTTTCTTTGTCAGGAATCCCCAGAGCTCCTGCTCAGTCACTTTTTTATATCCCAGCAGCCGAAATTCATCCAGTTTGCTTTCCAATGCAGGTTTTACCGTAATGCGAAAATAATCATATTCATGGCCGATTTTCACTTTCAGCCGCCTCCCCGCCATTATTCACATGGAAATTATGATAGCTTGTCATGCTTTGTCCTCTATCTTGCATATAGATAATTGTATATGATAATACCCATTTTGAGAAGGCAGGGAGTTGAATGTCCAAATTTCTGAAAGGTACCATGATCCTGCTTGCTGCAGGCCTGGTGACCAGGGTCCTGGGCTTTATAAACAGAATTGTCATTGCCCGATTTATTGGAGAAGAAGGCGTTGGCCTTTATATGATGGCTTTTCCCACTATGATTCTTGTCGTCACCATCACACAGCTTGGGCTGCCGGTGGCTATTTCTAAGAATGTGGCAGAGGCGGAGGCAAGGGGAGATACAGCAAAAATTAAGAAAATATTAGTTGTTTCCTTAGCGACGACAATCTCACTTTCAATTGTTTTCACTCCTGCTTTAATTTTGCTTGCTCCATTATTATCAGAAACGCTATTTACTGATGACCGCACACAGTTGCCTTTGATGGCAATCGCCCCTATCGTGCCGATCATTGCAGTTTCTTCTGTCATCCGGGGTTATTTCCAGGGCAGACAGAACATGAAGCCTGCTGCCTATTCCCAGATGATTGAACAGATAGTCCGGATCAGCCTGATCGCTTTGATGACAAAAGCATTTCTGCCATTCGGAATTGAGTATGCGGCAGCGGGAGCCATGCTGGCAGCTGTCATTGGAGAGCTTGCATCATTGCTATATTTAATGACCACATTTAAGCTTAAAAAGAAATTCAGAGTCAGGAAACAATTTTTTAAATTTGTTTCTTCCGGAAAAAGTACATTTAACGAACTGATGACCGTTGCCCTTCCAACGACTGGCAGCAGAATGATCGGTTCAGTCGCCTGGTTTTTTGAACCGATTGTGGTAGCGCAGAGTCTTGCACTTGCAGGGGTGGCGGCAGCTGCGGCTACGAAGCAATATGGTGCTCTTACCGGCTTTGCCATGCCTCTTCTGTTGCTTCCATCGTTTATTACTTATTCTTTGTCAACATCTCTTGTTCCGGCTATCAGCGAAGCAAATTCCCAAAATAATATGCGTCTGATCGAATACCGTCTTCAGCAGGCACTTCGGTTTGCATTTATTACTGGCGGCCTGGCAGTGGTGGTTCTTTATGTCCTTTCCGATCAATTGATGGAAGTAATGTACGGCTCCTCAAGCGGTTCTCATTTTATTAAATTGATGGCGCCATTTTTTCTGTTTTATTATTATCAGGGGCCTCTTCAGGCAACTTTACAGGCATTAAATCTGGCCCGTGCCGCAATGATCAACAGTCTGATTGGCGCTGTCGTTAAAACGGCAGTCATCTTTCTTCTTGCCAGCCAGCCTGCATTTGGCATCAATGGTGTTGCGATGGGAATTCTGACCGGCACAGTCCTGGTGACAATGCTTCACTTTGCAACAGTACTGAAAGCTATTTCGTTTACTTTTTTCGCCAGGGACTATCTAAAGACGTTTATTGCCATGTTTTTGTCAGGAGGCATTGGCATCTGGATGCTCAAAGATTTACTTTCTCCTGACTTGAATACAGCAGTAAGGGTAATTGTGATTTCTTCAGCCATCACTGCTGCATATATAATTCTCTTATTATTCTTTAAGCTCATTAAAAAGAATGATTTGATTCGGATCCCATGGATTGGCAGATTGTTATCAAGGTTTGCATTTAGATAATTTGCCTTTATCAGCAGGGTCAGCTCAACAATCTGGCATATCTTGAGCTGACCATTAATTTATTTCCTTTCGTCGAGCAGATCTACATAAAATTGGCCATTTTCATAGCTGCAGAATGATATATTAGATAACTCTTTAAACCCCTCTTTTCTAAGCTCCTGACGCAGCCAAAAGTCACTTTTATTTATCGTTTCCAGATTAGTTTTCTGAATTGTGCCATCTATAATTAAAGGGATCGTAATCCCCCCCTCTTTGCTGTCCTTTTTTTCAAACACTGACAAAGTACCGGAAGATTCAAGGATGGCAAATTCCACATCTGAGATTTTGGCAATATCTTTTTCTCTTAACTGCAGAAGCAGGTCATCAAAGTTATACCGCTGTTTCCTCATGGCATTTTCATCAATTTTTCCTTTATTAATAATAATGGTCGGTTTGCCATCAACGACATCCCTGAACGTTTTGCTCTTCAGGGAAAATAGGGCCAGCACAATCTGCACAACCATCAAAAGGAACATTGGCAGCACATTTTTCAAGATTTCTGAATCCGGAGTTTCAATCGCCACTACTGCAAGTTCAGCAATCATGATATAGACGACTAAATCCAGGATGCTTAATTCACCAATTTCTCTTTTGCCCATTAGTCTAAAAATGAGAAGAATGACTGCATAGAGAAATAATGTTCTTCCTACAATGATTAGATATTCTTCCACTTCTACAGCACTCCTTTTGATGCAATCCTTTATATCCTTCCGCATATTGGAACTTTTATGATTTTATCAGGTTTTTTCTTTGAACATTTTCGATTCTATTTTTTCATTGTATGAATATGCTTGTACTAAGGATTAAGCTGAATAGCCTCTGGGGTCAAAGCTGTTCCTATTTACTGATTCAGAAGGGAGAGGGTCAATATAGAAGAGTCAAAGAACTTCGGGAGCGCCGTACTTTATGGAATTATCGCCATTTTTGCCATTGCTGTAGCGAGCAGTCTCGTTTTTTCACTGCTGCTGCGGTTTACCTCGCTGCAGGAGTCTTCCCTGCAGTATATTATTACTGCTGTTTCGTTTGTTTCTCTTTTTGCGGGCGGGTTCATATCCGGAGGTAAAGGGAAGCAAAAAGGCTGGCTGCTTGGAGGCTTGACAGGCCTTATTTACTCAATCGTTATTTTTCTATTTCAATATTTGGGACATGACAGTTTATTTGATATGGAGCAAATGATATACCACACCTGTTTCACGCTGACAGCAATGATGGGCGGAATATTGGGAGTAAATCTCAACACCAAAAGAACAGCTTAAAAGAAAAGCGGAAGCGCCTTGCCCACCCCCGACACCTCGAGGGGGTAAGCGCTCCTCCTAAAAGCTAACACTTTTAGTCGTGCGATGAATATGCTGTCGAAGCGTTCCTTGTGGAGCTAGACAGTTATCGAAGTTCAAAGTTTTCTTACCATAAAAAAGAAGGTCCTGAAATTCAGGACCTTCTTTTTTTGATATTAAGATTTTGCTAATGCATCGCCAGTTGCCTGCGTTACTTCGCGGATCGCTGCACGATCGTATGTAAGACGGCTTCCGTCACCACATTTAATAACCACTTTGTCTTCGTCGATGGCATCAACGAATCCATGAAGGCCGCCGATTGTAACAACCTTATCTCCCTTTTTCAAATCACTCTGCATTTGCTGAACTGCCTTTTGGCGTTTCTGCTGCGGACGAATTAACAGGAAATAGAATAAAACAAACATCAGCAATAATGGCCCTAATGTTCCTAAAAGCTCCATAGTTTTCCCCCCTTTCAAAGATTGTCCCCCTTTAAGGAAAAGCTGCTCCTTAAATGAACTCTCTTTTTTTATTAAAAGTTCTTCGCGTCAGGCTTATTGAATCCATACCTTTCGAAAAACTCTTCTCTAAAGTCACCCAAACGATCATCTCTGATCGCCTGTCTTACCTGTTCCATTAATTTTAGCAGAAAATAGAGATTATGGTAAGTTGTAAGCCTGATTCCAAATGTTTCGTCACAGCGGATCAAATGCCTGATGTAAGCACGGCTGTAATTGCGGCATGTGTAGCAATCGCAATTCTCATCAATAGGGCCAAAATCTCTTGCAAATTTTGCATTCTTAACAACCAGTCGGCCATTACTTGTCATCAATGTTCCGTTTCTGGCAATCCTTGTAGGAAGAACACAGTCAAACATATCAATCCCTCTGATTGAACCATCAATCAGGGAATCGGGAGATCCTACTCCCATAAGGTATCTTGGCTTATCAGACGGCATAAGCGGTGTTGTGAATTCAAGCACACGGTTCATTACATCTTTAGGCTCGCCCACAGATAAACCGCCCACAGCATACCCTGGGAAATCAAGAGATGTTAAGTCTCTCGCGCTTTGTTTGCGCAGCTCCTCATATTCTCCGCCCTGTATAATTCCGAAGAGTCCCTGATCATTCGGGCGTTTGTGTGCTTGTAAGCAGCGCTCAGCCCAGCGGGAAGTCCGCTCTACTGACTTCTTCATATATTCGAAGGAGGCTGGATAAGGAGGGCATTCATCAAATGCCATCATAATATCTGAACCAAGCGAATTTTGAATATTCATTGCTTTTTCAGGTGATAAAAATAGCTTGTCGCCATTTAAGTGATTCCTGAAATGAACGCCTTCTTCTTCAATCTTACGGAATTCACTAAGACTGAACACTTGAAACCCGCCGGAATCTGTCAAAATGGCCCGGTCCCAATTCATAAACTTATGCAGCCCGCCTGCTTCTTCCACGATTTCCTGACCCGGTCTAAGCCACAGGTGGTAAGTATTGCTCAGAATAATGCCTGCTCCCATTTCCACTAATTCTTCCGGGGACATGGTTTTTACTGTAGCGAGTGTTCCCACGGGCATGAACACAGGGGTTTCAAAAGATCCATGCGGCGTATGAACCCGTCCCAGACGGGCACCAGTTTGCTTACATGTTTTAATTAATTCATAACGAATTGCAGTCAAGTTGCAGTTCTCCTTCCATTTAAAACCTCAAAGCAATTATTTTTGCCTGGCAAAGGCGAAAATAATGCTACAAAATGAGCATAGCATCTCCAAAGCTGAAGAATCGATAACGTTCCTCCACCGCCTGATTATAGGCATTCAGAACGTTCTCACGGCCTGCCAGTGCACTTACAAGCATAATCAAGGTCGATTTAGGCAGATGAAAATTCGTAATCATGCCATCAATCGCTTTAAATTCATAGCCTGGATAAATGAAAATATCTGTCCAGCCGCTTGCTTCCTCAAATCGGCCATTATGCATGGAAGCAATGGTTTCTAAAGTCCTCGTGGATGTAGTCCCCACACTGATAATTCTTCCTCCCTGCTCACGCACTTCATTCAATAGCCGTGCAGTTCCTTCTGTTACCTGGTAAAATTCAGCGTGCATTTCATGCTCATTCAAATCCTCCACACTAACCGGCCTGAAAGTTCCCAGACCAACGTGCAGAGTAATAAAAGCAATATGCACACCCATTTCCTTAATCTCTTCAAGGAGCTGTTCAGTAAAATGAAGGCCTGCTGTAGGAGCTGCAGCAGAACCGCGCTCACGGGCAAACACAGTCTGATAACGGTCACGATCATCAAGCTGCTCCTTAATATAAGGAGGCAATGGCATTTCTCCTAATTGCTCCAGCACCTCATAGAATATCCCGTCATACTTAAACTCCAGTATCCTGCCGCCATGATCTGAAGTTCCAGTGCAAACAGCAGTCAAATTTCCGTTTCCAAACGTTATCTCAGTTCCTTCTTTCACTCTCTTGGCTGGCTTGACCAGCGTTTCCCAGCTATCCCCTTCAAGCTGTTTGAGAAGAAGCACCTCTATTTTCGCACCAGTGCCTGTTTTTTCTCCAAACAGCCTGGCAGGAAGGACCTTTGTGTCGTTCAGCACAAGACAATCTCCAGCTTTGAGATTATTCTTAATATCTTTAAAAACACTATGCTGAATATTTCCGGTTTTTTTATCGAGGACCATTAGCCTGCTGCTTGTCCGATCAGCCAAAGGCGTTTGTGCAATTAATTCCTCAGGCAAATGAAAATCAAACCAATCTACTTTCATGATGTCACCCTCTGTTATTCATATAGACTACCGGAACCTGCCAATAAAATAAAAGATGGCAGAAAGGATAACACTGATCAAAATCGATGTAACGACTGGAAAATAAAATGTCGCATTGCCTTTCTTGATCACTATATCCCCCGGCAGCTTGCCAATATTAATAAACTGGCTTATAAATCCGATGGTAAAAATGATGGCACCAATGACCATCAGCCACTTTGATATGCCGCTCAATCAGCAGGCACCTCCATCTGAAAATGGCGGTACACCAGGTCCGTTACAATTCTTCCTCTTGGTGTCCGCTGAAGAAACCCAATCTGCAATAAATATGGTTCATAAACATCTTCAATCGTGTGCGCTTCTTCCCCAATGGTCGCTGCAATTGTTTCAAGGCCAACAGGTCCGCCGCGGAATTTTTCTATAATCCCTCTTAATAATTTATGGTCAATATGGTCAAGGCCTAAACGGTCAACCTGCAAAAGCTCCAAAGCTTCCTTGGCCAGCGTTTCATCAATCTGACCATCTGCTTTGACCTGGGCAAAATCCCGGACTCTCCGGAGGAGCCTGTTTGCAATTCTAGGTGTGCCTCTTGACCTTCTGGCCACCTCAGTGGCAGCTTTTTGTTCTATACCTGTATCAAGAACCTCAGCTGTACGGACAACAATATCAGTCAGCTGCTCTTCTGAGTAGTATTCAAGCCTGCTGAGCACTCCAAAACGGTCCCTTAACGGAGCCGATAACGACCCTGCCCTTGTAGTCGCGCCAACCAGTGTAAAAGGCGGTAAATCCAGTCTGACTGATCTGGCACTTGGCCCTTTTCCGATGACAATATCCAGACAGAAGTCCTCCATTGCCGGATAAAGAACTTCTTCAATCGAACGCGGCAAGCGATGAATTTCATCAATAAACAGGACGTCACCCGGTTCCAAAGCAGTCAGGATCGCCGCCAAATCACCAGGCCTTTCAATGGCGGGGCCTGCAGTGGTTCTGATATTTACGCCCATTTCATTGGCAATAATGGCAGCCAGTGTAGTTTTACCCAATCCAGGCGGTCCATATAGAAGGACATGATCTAAGGTCTCCTCGCGTATTCTGGCAGCTTTGATAAAGATCTCGAGGTTTTCCTTTACTTTATCCTGTCCAATATACTGCTTTAGTGTCTGCGGGCGCAGACTCTGTTCGAATGAAAGATCCTGAAGATCAGCTTCACCGGATATTATCCGCTCTTCCATACATAATCACCTTCTTAATATCAGCTTAAATGAATCGGACCGCTTCCAATAAATTATAGTTTTAAAAGCTTTTGCAGAGCCTTCTTTATGTATTGGTCCGTTGTAAGCTTTTCCTTCTTCAGTTCCGGTGTAATCTTTTTCAGTTCCTTATCTGAGTAGCCCAGCGCTTTTAATGCAAGCAAAGCTTCTTCCAGGTCCCCCGCAGGCCCGCTTTCAGCCTGAAGTTTATCCGCTGAAAACAGATTAGGGAAAAAGTCAGGTACAATATCCGGCAGCTTCCCTTTCAGATCAAGAATCATTTGTCTCGCTGTTTTCTTTCCGACTCCAGGAAACTTAACGAGGAACGCTTCATCTTCATTTTCAATCGCCTGCACCACCTGTTCCGGTTCACCCGAAGCAAGAATTGCAAGAGCTCCCTTCGGCCCAATGCCGGTAACATTCAGCAGTTTGGTAAACAGGGTCTTCTCCTCCCGAGTCTGAAAACCGTACAATGCCATAATATCTTCCCGTACATAATGATACGTGTATATCCTGACTTCCTGCCCGAACTCCGGGGTATAGCTAAATGGGTTTGGCGTTAAAATCTGATAGCCTATACCGTTGTTTTCAATAACCACATATTCCGGCCCGATAAAATCGAGCTTGCCTCTTACGAATTCATACAATGCCTTTCTCTCCTCCAGTTTAACTGTACCTCATTGTACCATATTCTATTTTAGGCACGAAGAATAAAATGCTGAAGAGGCTGGGGACAGATACATTGCTTGAATCCTATGGTACACAGGACGCTCTATATCAGCCAATGCCTTAAACTCATTCTATAAATTAACGTCCACTTTTATCAATTGCTTCCCGCCTCTTTCAATTCCGAGATAACGCAAAGTTTCAGCAGAAGAATGGTGATTATAGATGGTCATAATGATTGAAATGGCAATCCCTTTTCTATATGCATGATAGCCAAATGTTTTTCGAAGTGTATGCGTGCCGATCTTCCCTGGAATTCCAGCTTCCTTTGCAGCATTATTTATGATCCGATAGGCTTGCTGGCGGGTAATTGGCTGGTTATTCTTTTTCGATTTGAAGAGATAATCACATTCAGAGAAATCATGCTGGGTAAAATATTTTTTCAGTTCTTTTTTCACGCTGTTATTTAAGTAAAATGCTTTATTTTCATCGCCATTGAGATCGTTTAAATAAATAAATTCTTTTATCTCCTTCCCATCCCAAACATCACTAATTTTCAGAGATAGCAAATCACTGACCCTTATGCCCGTATTTATACCTAATACAAAAAGCAAAAGATCCCGCTGTGACTGCTGTCTTAAAATCTCTTTAATTTTATTTATGCTTTTGATGTCCTTGATAGGATCAACATATTCCACAAGATTCCCTCCTGCAACTAATGTTACATAAGTATAAGCTATCAAAAAATAAGTAACATTACAAATGATTATATGTAATTCATTAAAAATAGAAACATGCAAGAGAATCCCATTCCCTTGCATGTTTCACTGCTTTTTCAATTCGCTTGCTTTTCACCGGCAGTATAGCTTTTAAACGTCTCCAGAACTTCCACATATCGATCTTTTGTTACAATGGGGATTCCTTTTTTTAATTCTTCACATTTTGTGCTTTCTAATTTCCCTAAATCGATTTGAAAGAAAGACTGAATGATATTTGTTTTTTGCGGCCTTCCATTGAAAATGGTTAGTGTGCCATCCTCAGTTACACCGAAGTACCCATTTGCTTTTAATAATGGCGATATATCATCCATTTTCCGGCGGAACACCATATAATCTATATCCATATCAACAAGCTGCCATTGATCATATTTAGCCCAGAAATCTTCAAGGGTCCATATGGTTTCCTCTATCGTTTCCTGGCTCACTTCCCCATCCAGATATTCTCTCTCCAAAATGACATCCATCTTAAGCGGACCTTCAATGTGTTTTTCTGCTGCCTCAGCATATACAGAAGTATCCATTGATAAAAAGTTGAATGCATCCGTCTGGAAGAAGGGATAAAAGGAAGCAGCTCCTATTAATAGCAAGCCCCATATGGTTCTCATGATCGATCACCTCGATTAAGTAGTAACTTCTGCAGCATCCGCCTGAGCCTGTTTTCCCAGATCTTTATGATTAGTGTGACCAATATTTTCATGTTTATCCTGAAATAATTTAAATATGTAAAAAGGGGCAAAGCCCAGCAGCTTTGCCCTCTTTGCTAAATCTTTATTTTTCCCTGCGGAATAAACTTTTTAAATCCCAATCAATTTGCTCTCGCGGGCCGCCATCACGAAGATTGTTATCAATGTTTCTTAAACGGCTAAACGTTCCTTCGTCTGTTACCACCGTGGCGGACCTTCCGCGCAAATATGGCTGAACAGCTTCATGAATCGCTTCTTTCGTCTGTTCTTCCTTATCGTAATCATTTAAATCTACAGCAATCAAAACATCGCTTCCATAAGTAACAGACCTGACATCTTCAACGTTTGGAACAGAAGCTGCAACGTTGCCAATTTTTTCAGCAAGCTCACCTTCATAAGCCTGATAATAAGAATTTTTAGCTTGTCGTGTATTGTCATCGAGATGCCCATGATAATTTGCATCGCTATGGCTAAAACGATTATCTCTCTGGAAAAAGCTGCGATCCCTGTCAGCAAGAGGAACAGTAGGGTTTCCAGTATTTTCATTTCTGACTCTTCTTGCATTATTGTCCACTCGGTTGTAGCCGTTATTTTTTCCCTCTCCGCCCAGAGTATGATCCATCATTTCCGTCAGAGGCCCATCATTATCTGTACCATCTTCAACCCGGACATTTCCACCGCGGTTTCCGTGATTTTCATTTGAATAATACCCCATGGGCTGACCAATTTCATTCTTTCGATCAACAGATGCATCTTCATTCGTTCCGCATCCTGCCAATCCCATCGTCATGATGGCAGCCATCGGCACTGCAATTAATTTCTTGTGCAAGCGAAAAACCCCCTCGCTAATATTACAAGCCCTGAGCATTTCTGCTCTTTCTTAGCTTGTGAGCGAAAGGAGGCTTTCATTCTGTCCATTTACGTCCAATTTTTTTGTACATTATTTGTTTTTCTCATTGGCGGCATATTTAAGAGCTTTAATAAAACGCTGTCTCTCAGCAAACTGACCTACAGTTAAATCCAAAACTGGACGAATCTTTACAGAATCAAGATATGTTCTATCCCTTATTACACGATTCCATTCCCTGAATATATCAGTTGGAAATGCCAATGCATGAAGAAAGCCCTTTTCTTCAAGATTGGATTTAAAGATTGGATATTTTCCCAAATCGTCAAATGACCATTTCATAAAAGGGAGGATGCGATTTGCATACTGCAGGTAATCAGAATGAGGAGTACCTATTGCTATCAGGTCAAAATCAAGCAAATATAAAGATTGATCTTTTGCTCTCAGAAAATTATGATGTGCTACATCACCGTGCAGAATAACCTTCCTCCCGGATTGAAAAAGCCAGGCTTCCTCTTCAATGCCTTTTAAGGACCAATCTGCCCAGGCTAATAATTCATTAATAATTTCTTTTTGGACAAAATATCTTATTACAGGGAGATTATTAAGGAAAAGGGTCGCTCTTTCTCTCCACTTGTCCGCCTGCCGATATGCCGGCACAACCGTCTGGTAACGGCTTACAAGCTTCTCTGTAGTATCGTGGAAATTCTTCAGCAAATTCAGCCCTTCCAAACGATCGCTCTTCAAAAAATAGGTGAACACTTCTTCCGAAGGCGGGATGTACTCCATACACCCAAAATATGTCCGGTCAAAAAACAAAGGCGGTTCTTTGGCAACCTCATAAAAAATATATGTTTTTGCAAATCCTTCATTCATTAATGATGAAGTAAATGCCTCCTGAAGCTTTAGCCGGTGATAGGATGAAAATCCTTTCAAAATAAAGATCCGTTCCTGCGTCCTCAATAGATAAACTTTTTTTCTGATCTGCTTTAATTCTTCAATTTTAAAGGGCAGCTGATCTTGCAAATAGGAGAGGAGACGATTTTGAACTAAATCGTCTCCTCCATTATTAACCGTCGTATTCACTGCTTTCGTCAAAGCTTCTTGGCATGCCAAATGCCTCTCCGCCCATTGGGCCAAATCCCGGACCGAATCCTGGTCCTGGACCGAATCCTGGTCCCGGACCGAAACCTGGTCCCGGACCGAATCCTGGTCCCGGACCGAATCCTGGTCCCGGACCGAATCCTGGTCCCGGACCGTAGCCTCCCGGAGCAAATTGCGGTCCTCCACATCCGCAATCATTAGAAGCACCCATTACCGAACCAGGCATTAATGGCTTTTGAGACATACCTGGAGATTCCTCCATTCCCTGCACCTGTGGCATCTGATGCGGCATTTGCATTCCCATGTCTTCCGCACCCATTACACCTGATGGCATTTGATGCGGCATTTGTGGCATCATAGCCCCTTGCACTTGATGCGGCATTTGCATTCCCATATCTTCGGCGCCCATCACACCCGATGGCATTTGATGCGGCATCTGCGGCATCATCGCTCCCTGCACCTGTGGCATCTGATGCGGCATCTGCGGCATCATCGCTCCCTGCACCTGTGGCATCTGATGCGGCATCTGCGGCATCATTGCTCCCTGCACCTGTGGCATCTGATGCGGCATCTGCGGCATCATTGCTCCCTGCATCTGTGGCATCTGATGCGGCATTTGCATTCCCATGTCTTCCGCACCCATTACACCTGATGGCATTTGATGAGGCATCTGCGGCATCATTGCTCCCTGTACCTGTGGCATCTGATGCGGCATCTGCGGCATCATTGCTCCCTGCACCTGTGGCATCTGATGTGGCATCTGCGGCATCATCGCCCCTTGCACTTGATGCGGCATCTGCTGTCCCATATCTTCCCCCATCACACCCGACGGCATTTGAGACATTGGCATGAAAGGCGAAGATTCATCATAATCCGGACTTTCAACTCCAGCCATCATACCCATATGAGGCATTTGATGCTCCGGCATCATCGCTCCCTGCACCTGCGGCATCTGGTGCGGCATTTGCGGCATCATCGCTCCCTGCACCTGCGATCTGGATCTGCGATCATCGCTCCCTGCACCTGTGGCATCTGGTGCGGCATCTGCGGCATCATTGCTCCCTGCACCTGTGGCATCTGGTGCGGCATCTGCGGCATCATCGCTCCCTGCACCTGTGGCATCTGGTGCGGCATCTGCGGCATCATCGCTCCCTGCACCTGTGGCATCTGGTGCGGCATCTGCGGCATCATCGCTCCCTGCACCTGTGGCATCTGGTGGGGCATCTGCGGCATCATCGCTCCTTGTACTTGAGGATAAGGCATTTGCGGGTAACATGGGTTAAAAGGAAACATTGGCTGATATTGACCTCCTTGATGTGTATATAAAGATGATTCGCTTTCCGGCGATTCAGGACTTTCTTGATTCGAAGCCGGCTTTACCTGCGGAAGGATATTGACTGGTTTAGGCGGGAGCTGGGGCTGTGGCTTGGATTCTGATATAGGCAGTGGTTTTTGCTGTGGTTTTGTTTCTGCAGGCTTCAATGGTTTTTCCTTCGCTTTAACCTCTTTAGCCGGAAGCGGTTTCTGCTGCTGCGGTTTAACCTCTTTAGCTGGAAGCGGTTTTTGCTGCTGCGGTTTAACCTCTTTTGCTGGAAGCGGCTTTTGCTGCGGAGCCGGCTGCTGAATATTCATCATATAATAATTATTTATATCAATTTCAGGCATAATAGGCTTTGGCATTTTTGGCGTATAAGGTTTTTTGGGAACTTCTTTTGGTGCAGGCTTAGGCACTTCCTTCGGTATTTCAACCTTTGGCGCCGTTACTTTTGGCATTTCCTTTTTCGGTGCTTCTTTTACCGGCTTTTCCTTAGGTGCTTCAGCTGACGGCATGGTAATAGGTTTCTCTTTGGCAAAAGGGTGTTCTGCTTTTGGCATTTCCTTTTTGGCACCCAAATTTATTTTTGCTTCCGGTTTTCCTCCAATAGGAGCCTCTTTTTTTATTGAGCCCCCGCTTGCAGGAACTTTTATTTTCATACCGGGCATAATCATATCAGGGTTGCTGAGCTGTGTATTCATCTTTTTCAGCTCTTCAAAATTCACGCCGTACTTTTTGGCAATCTTCCAAAGAGTATCCCCTTTCTGTACGATATGGATTTTCACTCTGAATTCCCTCCTATGCGTAAGGTGATACTTCCATCAGTGATGGTTAGTAGAACCAATCGGGCATTTACGGGCATTTCATCCATTTATTTGTAAGGTGCAGATTAGTGCCCGTTAATCGCGATGAGTCCATATAGTGTATGAAGAAATGGGCAAATTGCTAACAATCTACACAAAAAGATATGCATTTCTCCCAGGAATTATGAATCAACGTTTCTTCTAATCCTAGTAACAGCAAAGGGCAGCAAGGCAATAAAAAAATCCTCCCGGCGGGGAGAATTTTTTTATTAGCCTTAGTTTACGCAGAGTGTTTCTGAATGCCCGTGTTAATTTCCGCTGGTTTTAATGAACGGCAAACCTTATGCAAACGCTCATGGACGTTCGAGCATCCTATCTAATGCCAATTTAGCAAATGCTGCTGTTTGTTCTTCAACCTGAATTAGATTTTGGCTTTCGCCCTGCTCGATTGCTTCAAGACACCAAACAAGGTGCGGCAAATCGATCCGGTTCATGGTCAGGCAGGGACACATATGAGGGTTAAGTGAGATGATTTTTTTATCTGGATGCTGGGTGATAATCCTTTTAACCAGATTCATCTCTGTACCGATCGCCCATGCAGACCCAGGTTCTGAATGTTCAATTGCATCTATTATATAATTGGTTGACCCGGCCATATCGGAAAGTTCCACAACTTCCCTTCTGCATTCCGGATGGACAATGATCTTCATTGCCGGATATTGTTCCCGAACTTCTTTGACATTTTCAACAGTAAAGTTTTCATGAACAGAACAATGGCCTTTCCAGAGAATTACTTTAATGTCCTCAAGCGGCCCTTCATATTCCAGCTGATCCGTAATGGGGTTCCATACAGCCATTTCCTCAAGCCCAATTCCGAGGTTATAAGCCGTATTTCTTCCAAGGTGCTGGTCAGGCAGAAATACAATTCTCGGCTTCTGGTCAAACGCCCAGCTCACCATTTTTTCAGCATTCGAAGAAGTAACTGTTGCTCCCCCATGACGGCCTACAAAAGCCTTGATGGCCGCAGTAGAGTTTACGTATGTTAAAGGAAGCATTGTATCGCCAAACACATTCTGCAGCTTCGTCCAGGCTCTTTCTGTTTGGCTGATATCAGCCATATCGGCCATGGAGCAGCCTGCGCGCATATCAGGCAATAGCACTTTTTGACGGGAATCTGTTAAGATATCCGCCGTTTCAGCCATAAAGTGAACTCCGCAAAACACAATATATTCTGCCTCTGAATTTTCCTGTGAAAGCTGGGCAAGCTTTAGTGAATCACCAGTAGCGTCCGCAAACTGGATGACCTCATCCTTCTGATAATGATGACCCGGAATGAACAGCTTATTTCCAAGCTTATTTTTTATTTCTCTTGCTCGATCCTCCAGTTCCTTTACAGTCATCATTCGATATTTTTCCGGAAGAATATTTGTTTGTTTATCTGCAGTCTGAAAAATATTCATTTCCTCCATACCCCTTTGCCAATTTATTCAACAGTAACCTTCACACTTATATCAAGCGATTTCACAGAATGTGTAAGAAAACCCAGTGAAATAAAATCAACCCCTGTATCGCTGTAAGCTGACAGGTTATCCAACGTTATTCCTCCGGATGCTTCTGTCAGAATCCCATTCGGCACGCTGCTGATCCACTTTCTAATCTCTTCCGGACTCCTGTTGTCAAACATGATTACATCTGCACCTGCTTCAACTGCTTCAAGCACCTGTTCTTTTGTTTCCGTTTCGACTTCAACTTTTACCATATGCCCAATTTTTGACCGCACTTCTTCCACAGCTTTCGAAATTGAGCCTGCAAAAGAAATGTGGTTGTCTTTAATCATGACGGCATCATAGAGGCCATATCGATGATTAAATCCCCCTCCGCATCTGACTGCATATTTTTCAAGCATTCTAAGGCCAGGTGTAGTTTTTCTCGTATCGCAGATTTTCGTATGTGAACTATTTAAGACCCGGACAGCCTCACTTGTTTTTGTTGCAATTCCGCTCATTCTTTGGAGCAGATTTAAGATCACTCTTTCTCCTTTTAATAAATCGGATACAGGCCCTGTGGCTTCAGCAAGGACTTGACCTTTCTCAATCCGTTCTCCATCCTTTACTTTTATATTGACTTCAGCCGCTGGATTCAGCACCTTATAACCTGACCTGATTATTTCTTCTCCGCAAAAAATGCCATTGTCTTTTGCCAGGAAAACCACCTTTCCTGTCTGATTCTCTCCAAAAATAAGTCCGCTTGTCAGGTCACGGTCACCTATATCCTCGAGAAAAAACTGTTCAAGTTGCAATCGCAGCTTTAATTTGTTCATGTTTACCATCCTTTTCAGATTTTCGGGATTGAATAATTCTTTTTCCAAGCCATTCATGACTTTCGAAAGGATAATCCTCCCGGAAATGACCACCCCGGCTCTCTGTCCTCTTTAATGCAGAATCTGTTATCAGATAAGCTGCGATAAGCATGAAAGCCCGTGTCACTTCCTCTATTGAAAGATCATCAAGTTCTGCTTTAATCCATTCTTCAATTTTGCAGCCTTTAAGCCAGGCAAGCTGATCTAAAAGCCCTTCTTTTGTTTTGATAATCCCTGCATTTTTCATCATTCTCATTTTAATATCTTCAATTGGAGGCAAACTTTCTTTGATTAGACATCTGAATTCTGTCTTGGGAAATGTCAGTCCTCTAGCAGGTCCACTTGATGGCTGTTCATTAAGCCACTCCGCAAGCCTTTTGCCCAAATATAAACCTTCCAGAAGGGAGTTGCTTGCAAGCCGGTTAGCGCCATGTATGCCTGTGCATGCAGCTTCACCTATCACATACAGGCCAGGAATGCTGGTGCGGCCCATTAAATCAGTTCTAATTCCTCCCATTAAAAAGTGGCTTCCGGGTGAAACTGGAATTTTCCCAATGCTTAAATCTACTCCATTTTGTTCACAGATTTTTGTTATCGTCGGAAACCTGGATTTAAAGTTTTCAATTGAGGAGATATCCAGGAACACGGCTTTTCCTTCCTCTAAAGAATGAAAAATTGCCTGTGACACAACATGTCTTGGCGCTAAATCTCCCTGTGGATGAAGTCCTGCCATTACTGGTTTCCCGTCTTCTGTAATGAGCCGGCCGCCCTCTCCCCTGACAGCTTCAGAGATTAGCCCCAATGCTTTACCGTCTTTATAGAGAAGTGTGGGATGAAATTGGATGAACTCCATATCAGCAATTTCCGCACCTGCTCTGTACGCTAAGGCAATTCCATCTCCTGTTACGGTATCGGCATTGGATGTATATTCATATAGCTGGCCGCAGCCCCCTGTTGCAAGGACAACATGAGATGAAAAGAATCGATGAATTACACCATTGGTATCTTTTCCTTTTACCCCTATACAACTGCCGTCCGTGTGATTTATCAGCAATTCAAACACGAGAACATTTTCCATGATTCGAACGTTTTGATTCTTCTTTGACAGCATAAAATCAATGACTGTTTTTCCAGTGCTGTCCCCGCCTCCATGAACAATTCTGTTTTCTGAATGAGCCCCTTCCATGCCTAACGCTATTGCTCCTTCAGAATTCATATCAAACAGGCATCCCTCTTGATTAAGCTCTTTTATCAGGGAGGGTGCTTCACTGGTCAGGGACAGCACTGCATCAGAATCATTATGAAACCTTCCTGCTTCGAGTGTATCCATGTAGTGCTTGGATGGGTGATCATTTACTCCCAGGGCAGCCGCAATGCCGCCCTGCGCCATATATGAGTTTCCATTTTTAACTGTTGACTTTGTGAGAACAATCACATTCAAGTCCTGTCGCAGCTTCTTTGCCAACTGCAAAGCGGCTACCCCGCTTCCAATAATCAAAACGTCGGCATTCATTCTTTTTTACCTCCTGTTTTTACAGGTGTCTTGACACCTATATTTACACAGATTTAGAATTATGACAAGAGGTTTTCATAGTTTAAGAGGAACTTCTGTGCTTTTCGAAGGTTTTATTTAAAAAGAGAGAGCAGGTGAGAACATTAAATATTTCGATTATGCAGCATCATGTCCGCTCGATCCAGAAGCGGCAGATGCCTATATAAAAGCCTCAACTGAATACTTTGGCAACTCCCGCAGCCTCCATGATACCGGGAGCGCAGCAGAAGGTCTTCTTGAAAATTGCCGGAGAGAATTGGCCGTAATTTTAGGCGTTGAGAGTGAAGGAATTTACTTTACCAGCGGAGGTACAGAAAGCAATTTACTCGCAATATTAGCCTTGCTGTCTGGCTCTGAAACATCGGGAAAACATATTATAGCGGGAATGGCTGAACATTCCTCTATTCATAGTGTCTTAGAGAAATTACGCCTTGATAAAGGCTATGAAATTACTGAAATCCCCTTTGGAGCGGATGGCCGTATTGACCTAAAAAAATTAAGTTCGGCCATCAGGGATGATACCGTCTTAATTACCATACAGCATGGCAATCCTGAAATCGGCACATTGCAGCCTGTCCTTGAGATCAGCCAGCTTTGCAGGCAAAGACAAATATTGCTGCATAGTGATTGTGTCCATACTTTCGGCAAATCAGACTTAAAAGAAGTCGCCCGCTTTGTTGATAGCCTGTCCTTTTCTGCCCATAAATTTTACGGGCCAAAAGGGGTTGGAGGGGTTTACCTTAAACCCGGCAGGCGGTGGAGCTCCTTCTTACCCGGCGTATCACATGAAAAAGGTTTCAGGCCAGGCACCGTGAACCTTCCGGGAATTGCCGGAATGACAGTGGCTGCACAGAAAGCTTATGTAAATTTAAACAGACATAACAGCCATCTCAAAACACTGCGTGAAGCACTGCTGAAGGAGCTTGAGTCTTCACAGGAGAAATTTGTGTTATACGATTTTGAAGAATCTTACCAGCTTCCATCTACATTGGGACTTCGGCTAAAAGGGGTGGAAGGGCAATATATCATGCTTGAATGCAACAGACTCGGATATGCCGTATCTACAGGAAGCGCATGCAGCACAGGCATGAAAACTGTTTCTAAAACGATGGAGGCCCTAGGGGTTACAGAAAAAAAAGGCAAGGAATTTATCCGGATTTCTTTCGGGTGGAATACTGCTGTTGAGGATGCAAAGTCACTGGGGGGAAAGCTGGCAGAAATGGCACGGGAACTCGTACCGCTCTAATCTTTTATCTTCTGCGGTTTCTTATGTTAGAATGAGACATTATCGAATTATAAGGGTGAGGAAAAATGAAGGAACAAAAAAAGGTGCTCGGAGAGGAGCGAAGGACCTTTCTGCTTCAGCTTCTTAAAGAAAGCGGACAGCCCATTACAGGAGGCGACCTTGCAGCAAAAACAAATGTAAGCAGACAGGTAATTGTTGGGGATATCACCCTTCTAAAGGCAAGAAAAGAGCCAATCATTGCCACGAGCCAGGGTTATATGTATCTTCATCAGGCTTCTCCTGCATCTTCAGCCGAGCGGGTCATTGCCTGCCATCATGACCCCGCGAGGACTGAAGAAGAATTGAATCTGCTTGTCGATCATGGGGTTACAGTAAAAGATGTAAGAATTGAACATCCTGTTTATGGTGACTTAACTGCCTCGGTTATGGTATCAACCCGTCAGGAAGTCAAGCAATTCATGGATAAAATTCAAGCCACAAAAGCTTCCTTCTTATCAGAACTGACAGATGGCATTCACCTTCATACTCTTTCTGCAGCCTCAGAACAGAAACTCGATGAAGCTGAGAAATTATTAAAGGAAGCTGGATTTCTTATTGACCAGGAATAGAGTTAGTCTTTTTTATTTTCAAATAAGAAAAGGATCCGGATATGTATTTGCCAGATCCTTTTCTTATGCTTAATCCTGAAGAACTTTGGTATTTTTATTGCGAAGCTGAAAATATGGATAGCTTCCCAAAACCTTAACGCTGCAGCCCAGTGCCTCCAATTCGGCAACTGCCCCAGGGATAAGGACATCGTCCTGCTTCATATCCACGTCAATGATAAAGAAATAATTTCCCAATCCTGTTTTCATCGGCCTTGATTCAATCTTCGTCAAATTGAGCTTCCTCCAAGCAAATGCCGAAAGCACTTGATGAAGTGCCCCTGACCGATCAGCCGGCAGCGTCACCATAACTGTCGTCTTGTGCCCGGCAAACTCTTTGCGGTCTTCATTGATTGACAGCTCTTTATTGGATAAAACTATGAATTTCGTATGGTTAAAATCAAAATCATGAATATCCTCTTTAACGATCACCAGTCCATAGACTTCTGCCGCTAATTCATTAGCGATGGCGCCTGCCCGCAAGTCTGGATTTTCTTTTACATATTGAGCTGCTGCTGCAGTTGAAGTAGTGCTTTCGCAGGGGATTCCTTTCAGCTCTTTATGCAGAAATTTATGGCATTGTGCAATAGCATGGGAATGGCTATAGACTACATCTGTTTTATCCCATTCCTTAACATGATGGGGATGGACCATAAAGTGCTGGCGAATCGGGGCTGTCAGTTCGCCGATAATTGGAAAATCCACTTCATGGATTAAATAGTCCAATGTAATATTCACTGAGCCTTCCAATGCGTTTTCAAGAGGAACTACCGCCAGCTCTATTTCATTCTCATTTAATGCATCAAAACAGGCAGGTATCGTTGGGTAGGGAACGGCTGTCTCATTCGGAAATAAACTCCTTGCAGCAATATCTGTAAAAGTGGCTTTCGGGCCCAAAAATCCTATCTTCACGGTAATTACCTCCTTTTTCGTCAGACTTATCTTAAATCACTGAAAATTTTCTTTATACTTTATTACTTTAACATATGTATGTAATTTACAAAATAAAAAACTAAAAAAGGGCAGGGTACAGAGCGCATTTTCTCACGCACCCGTCCCCAGCACCTCTACTTTTTCTACAAACTCCAATTTTCGAAGCCTTGCCAAGAGCTCCTCAATCTCGATGCCCATTGCAGTTACATTCAGGGAAAGCGTGACATTTGCCCTTCCCTGGAGTGGAATGGTCTGGTGTATGGTTAGGACATTGCACCCCGATGAAGCCACAACGCCCAATAAATGTGATAAAGTCCCCGATCTGTCTTCCAAATGAAAGAATAAAGTGATCAGCCGTTCTTTGACAACAGTATGGAAAGGAAACACAGTGTCTCTATATTTATAAAAAGCACTTCTGCTCAAATCGACTTTTTGGACAGCATCCCAAACCGATTCAGCTTTTCCCCTTTCGATCATTTCCTTCGCATCCAATGTTTTCTTCATAGCTTCAGGCAAAACATCTTCGCGAACCAAATAAAATTTCTTATCGAATCTATCTTTTCTCATTTCTCCACCCCGTCAATCGAGAAGGTTAGTCAATAAACTCGAATTCATAATCAAGCAGCTTAACGGTATCACCGTCTTTTGCTCCTTTTTCACGAAGAGCATCATCCACACCCATTCCGCGCAGCTGTCTAGCAAATCTGCGGACAGATTCATCTCTTGAGAAATCAGTCATCTTAAAGAGTTTCTCAATAGCATCGCCTGATACGACGAACACTCCTGCAGGGTCTCTCGTAATGACAAATTCCGTCTGTTCAGCCTCATGCTTGTAAAGAACGCGGTGCACACCAGTGTCTTCTTCTTCTTCATGTGACAGAGGAAATTCAGGCGTTTCTTCAAGCTTATCTGCAACGGCAAATAATAGGTCCCTTAACCCTTGTCTTGTTAAAGCGGATATTGGGAAAATCGGATAATCTTCTTCAATCTGTTCTTTAAATTTCTTAAGATTTTCCTCCGCATCAGGCATGTCCATTTTATTGGCCACAATGACTTGAGGCCTTTCAGTGAGACGAAGGTTATACTCTTTTAATTCTTTATTGATGGTTAGATAGTCTTCAAATGGATCCCTGCCTTCAACAGCAGCCATATCGATAACATGCACAATAACTCTTGTTCTCTCAATATGCCGTAAAAATTGATGTCCCAGGCCTACTCCCGAATGGGCACCTTCAATTAATCCAGGCAAGTCTGCCATGACAAAGCTGCGGCCGTCTTCAGTCTCAACCATTCCCAGATTGGGAACAATCGTCGTAAAGTGGTATTCCGCAATCTTCGGTCTTGCTGATGATACAACCGACAGCAGCGTCGATTTTCCAACGCTTGGGAAACCGACTAAACCAACATCAGCTAAAAGCTTGAGCTCCAGCACAACATCTCTTTCCTGGCCCGGTTCGCCATGTTCGGACAATTCTGGAGCAGGATTAGCCGGTGTGGCAAAGCGGGTATTCCCTCTGCCTCCGCGGCCTCCGCGGGCTATAACAGCTCTTTGCCCGTGCTCCGTCAAGTCTGCGATTACTTCCCCTGACTCGGCATCTGATACAACTGTTCCCGGCGGGACTTTAACAATCATGTCTTTTGCATTTCTTCCATGCTGATTTTTAGACATGCCATGCTCACCGCGGGGAGCTTTAAAATGGCGCTGATAACGGAAATCCATTAACGTGCGCAATCCCTCATTCACTTCAAAAACAACATTGGCACCCTTACCGCCATCTCCGCCGGCTGGGCCTCCGTTCGGCACATATTTTTCACGGCGGAAAGCAACCATTCCGTTGCCCCCGTCTCCGCCTTTAACATAAACTTTGACTTGATCGACAAACATATATTATTCCTCCCGTCTGCAGTATGTCCCAATTGTCTGGCATTCAGCCAAATTACCGGCACTGACTGGATCCACCTTTACACTTAAGAAATGCTCCAGCCTGCAGAGTTTCACACTTAGTATTGCTTTCTTCAGCGGAAATCACTCTCTGCCATTCGCAATGAATGGCACAAATAACTCCAGTGCAAGCTCCTCTTCAGCTAATTCCTGAACAGCAGCGGTTATGTCATCGTTCTTCTTTTTGAAGAACTGATCCAATTTATCGATATCTGTTAGTATTCCGCTAAAATCAAAAAAGAAACGAGCCCCTTCTTTTTCATGCCTGATGGATACAGATAAATGATTATCATGGTAAGGCCTTACTGATGAATCCAAAATGGCAAAAAAAGAGCCTGTCCACTCAGAAAGGACAAAGTCATCCAATCTGCCGGAAATGGTATCATCGAGCACCTCATATTCAAGCTGAAAGTAGTGGTTCTCCCAATTATAAGTCAATAAAAGCGAAGCAAACCCAGGAAGGTTTAAATTAGAAAGTCTTGCTTCCTGCTGTGCTTCCACCACAATTTCATCTATGATTTCCTTAGCCCTGTCTACCTTGTTAAGGGAAAGGTTGCCTTTAATTAATTGTATTTTATTCAGCCAGTCATGCCGGGCATGACGCAGCACTTCAATCATATTCCAGTCTTTTTCCATATATGCACTCCTGTATGGTTATTAGGCTGTCAGAAGACTGTGCTTGCTGTAAGTATATCAAAAAACATAAGTACAGTAAGCAAATTTATGTTAAATAAGAAAATATTGCTTATGCGAAGAAGAGCAGCTGTCTTCTAGAGCTATAAATTCATTAGATAAACTATGAAGTGCACTGGCGGATTTTTTGCCAAAAAAAGAAAACCCTAACCTTGTGGGCTAGGGTTTTCTCGAAAAGGCTTACGCCTCTTGAGCTGCAGGATATACGCTCACTTGCTTGCGGTCACGTCCAAGACGCTCGAACTTAACAACACCGTCAACTTTCGCGAATAGTGTGTCATCGCCGCCTTTACCCACGTTTACACCTGGGTAGATCTTAGTACCGCGCTGACGGTATAGAATTGAGCCGCCAGTTACGAATTGTCCGTCCGCACGCTTAGCGCCAAGACGCTTAGAGATTGAGTCACGGCCGTTCTTTGTAGAACCTACTCCCTTTTTAGAAGCGAACAACTGAAGATCTAATTTTAATAGCATTTATTCCACCTCCTGCTTTTTGAAGGTAATCTTTATATACTTCCCGTAGTCTTCTTCAATCGTCTGCAATGAAACAACCATGCCTTCAAGAAGAAGCTGCACTTTCTCATTCATGTCATCCTGAAGATCAGGAAGGACACAGCGGAGAAAGCCATCTCCGTGGCTGATTTCTGGTGTCACGCCGGTTAGGGCATGGACAGCATTAATGGCACCGATGGAAACGGCAGATACGCCTGCACAGACGATATCCTTGCCTCTGTTTGCGAAGAATGCATGACCGCTTATTTCAAACGAATGAATATTTCCGGAATCTTTACGAATAATCGTAACTTCAATCATCTGAATCGCCTAATTAAGCGTTGATTTTTTCAATCACAACTTTAGTGTAAGGCTGACGATGACCTTGCTTCTTACGATAGTTTTTCTTTGCTTTGTACTTAAATACAGTGATTTTCTTTTGACGGCCTTGTTTTTCAACTTTAGCTGTAACAGTAGCACCTTCAACTACAGGGCTTCCTACTTTTACGCTGTCTCCGCCAACGAAAAGAACCTTTTCAAAAGTAACTGTTTCGCCTGCTTCAGCGCTAAGCTTTTCGATGTAGATAGCTTGACCTTCTTCTACACGTAATTGCTTACCGCCAGTTTCGATAATCGCGTACATGAACTGCACCTCCTCTTAGACTAAGACTCGCCATCCCAGGCGCCGACACGAAAAGCGGGCTTATGTACCTGTTCTGTGCGGTTGTAGCACGGGTGCGCTACAAACATAACATAAAAATCCTATCATATAATGATTAATCATGTCAATAAGAATTATATGATTCTCTTTGTTTACACCTAAAAGTAACTTTTTTGCGTGCCTATACAATTATAATGCTAATGTGGTTATTAGGGAAGTGGGAAATAATGCACTAAAAAAGCAGGCGGGGTGGTTAACCCAGCCTGCTTTGAACTAACATAGCTCATTAGCACTGCCAAACTTTCTGATTTCATAAAACGGCTTGCCATTTTCCTTAAAGGAAAAAATAATTTTTAAGCTAATGCTGTCTTCGATTCTTTTTTTATGGGTATCATTCTCCCCTGAGAATACCGCCGCTGTGTCTGGGGTGGTTTCGATTAGGACAGCTTCATGGTCATTGCCCCGATGTTCCCACAGTTCTCTTTCCAGCCTGAAGGCAATGGTTTCAGCACTCAGCACTCTTCCGGCGCCTTCGCATACTTGACACCTTTCGGTAAGTGATTCTGAAATGGCCGGTTTTGTTTTTTTTCGGGTCATCTGGAGGATACCAAGCGGGGTGAATCCAACGAGATTAGTGCGTCTTTCATCTTTTTTCAGCGCATTTTCCATGGTGGAGAGGATATGCTTCCGGTCAGATGCTTCTTTCATGTCGATAAAATCAATTAGGATCATGCCGCCAATATCGCGGAGCCTGATCTGTCTTGCAGCTTCTTCGGCCGCCTGCTCGTTAGTTTTTAACACAGTATCCCTGCGGTCCTGCTTACCGGCGAACTTTCCGGTATTTACATCGATGACTGTTAAAGCTTCAGTTTCATCAAAAATAAGATATGCGCCATTTTCAAGCCATACAATTCGTTTCAGCGCTTTATCAATTTCAGCTTCAACATTAAAAGCGGAGAAGATATTTTCCTTGCCAGTGTGCAGCCGAATTGGCAGGCTGGTGTGTTTCTGGAGAACACTCTTCAGTGTTAAATCGTCCACTGCGATTTCTCCGTCAGCCATTTTCTTCGCTTCTTCTTTAATTTCCTCAATAAAAGAATCCGCTTCGTAAACTTTTCCCGGTTTTTTCTTTGCTTCTGCTGCCCTTAAAAGGTCCCTGTACTCCAGCCTTAGCCTCTCAAGTTCATCTATGAGTTCAATTTCTTTCTTGCTATCACAGGATGTTCTGAAAATCAGCCCTTCATTCTCTTCTTTAGCACGATAGCCAAATTGGCGCCAGTTTTCTCTTGCTTCACTATCCTCAATTTTCTTGGATACAGCAACATAACGGCCATTTGGCATATATATCAGAGAATCTCCTGAGAACTCAATCACACCTGACAATCTCGGTCCTTTGGTTCCGGATGCGTCCTTTTCAACTTGAACAAGTATTCTTTCTCCCTGATGGACAAAAGAAGAGATGCTCTGTTTTTCCTTTACTTGCAATTCTTCAGCAGAACAAACATAGGATGCCAGTTTGTCCCGGTGAATAAATCCGCTTTGAACTTCGCCAATCTCTACAAAAGCTGCATTCAATCCAGGCATTACTTTTGCAACGGTGCCCAAGTAAATATCCCCCACTGATGAACGCTGCTTCGGCTGATCGATAAATAGCTTCTCGACCCTCTTATCTTTTAAATACGCAAATCGGCGCTCTCTTGATGTATAATTTACAACTAACATATCCAAAACTTTTTCCTCACTTTAAAACATTATTTATTCAGCTAAAAAAACTTGCTCTTCAGTAAACATAAAGCAAATCTCCAATTTTAGCGGTCAGCACTTTTTCTGCAAAGCACGCATGCAGCAGTTCATTTTCATCTAATGCACCCTTCTCTTTCCCGTCCTTTTCAACAATGATTGGGTGTTTGCATCCTCGCTGAAATCTTTCCAGAACGTCAATAACCAATTCTTCTTCACTGACAACGATTGGTTTTAATGTCCGAAAGTCACTGTGTTTCCCATAGTATCTTTCGAGGAGAAAGCGGATGAATATGAATCGGCTCTGCTTCCATTCATGATATAGCGAAAACACCAAAAAAGCGAGGACTACCCATATATTCAAGTTAACAGGAGAGGTCAGCAAAGTTAATATAATGAAACTGATTAAACCCGCAGCCGAAATGAAAAGTGTTTTTCTGTGCGCTTCCGGAAATGCCTGATTATGAGAAAGCCATAAAAACACAAGCTTTCCTCCATCCAATGGCCAGACAGGGAGCAGATTAAAAATCAGGATCATTAAATTGAATTGAATAAACAGGTGAAAAATATCAGCAGACACCCAGGAGAGCTCATAAAATAACAGCGCCGCCCCCATCATCCAAATATGCTGAAGCGGCCCTGCTATAATGACTACGATCTCCTCTTTCAGCGGCCGGTTTCCGTGTTCATCCATTTCCGCTACTCCGCCAAATGGCAAGAGGGCAATCTTTTTTATTCTCCAGGAATAAAGGGATGCTGCAGCGGCATGGCCCATTTCATGAACGAAGATAATCAGGAGAAGCATGCATAATTCCATAAAATGAGCAGTCGCGACAGATAGTCCGATAATGGCCCATAACAAAGGATGAATATGAATATATTTAATTAATCCTGTTATTTTATTCAAATGGGATCACCTGGATCGGATTTATAAAATCATCATCTTTTTTAATCGCGAAATAAAAAGAACCTTTTTCTCCATCACCGGCGTCACCTGACGTGCCTATACCGGTTCCTTTTTCAACATATTGATATAAATTCACATTAATTTCAGCCAAATTGCCATACCAGGACTCACTTTTATCACCATGCTGAATAATAACCGTATTTCCGAAACCATCTTTCTTTCCAGCAAACCGTACGAGCCCTTCACTCATTGCTTCAATGGTAGCTTCCTTTCCTGTTTCGATCGTTATTCTTTGTCCATTATCATTGAAGTCTTCCAGGATTTTTGCAGAAGCAGGCAATGCATACTCACTGTTTTCTTCAACGTTCTTCTCATCTTTTTTACCATCTGAAAATGGAAGCAGGGCCAGCGGTTTTCCAAATTGCTCCTCATACCAGCCGGAAACCGCGGCGAATTGAAAATCTTTCTCCATGGCTGCCTTTACAAAATCTCTTGCAGGATCAAATGTCGCAGCCTGGTTTTTAAAAAGAATAGCAGCGAATAAAAAAATACAGGCAGAAGCAAGCAATTTGAAAAGAAATAGTTCCTTTCGAAATAAGGGGTGATTTCCCTCATCGAGATTGCTCTCATATGAAGGCAGCTTATTAAACCCATACCGCTCTTCATCTTCTGTCCAAAGAACAGTTGAGTCTCTCTTTTTTGAGAATCTTTCTTTCTCCTTTTTTCTCCGCTCGATTCTCTTGCGTATTTCATCCGCTCTTGAATTCATAATATCCCCACCATTTCTATATAGCTCTATTTGTACAAGTTTATGAGTTGTCCAAATAGAGTATGACTTGAAGTGGGTGTCTGAGATAAAAAAATAAACCGGAGAAGGCTCCCCGGCTTTAGTTCAACAAATTTCAATTATTTAACACCAAAAAACTTTTTTAGTTTCGAGAATACACCTTTATTCTCCTCTTCAAGAGGCTGAAGCGGAACAGCTTCACCAAGTATGCGGCGGGCGATATTACGGTAAGCAACAGAAGCTTTGCTGTTAGGGTTTAAAGCAATAGGCTCACCATGATTGGATGCTTTGATCACTTCATCATCATCTGCCACAATTCCAATTAAATCAATCGACAAATGAGCGGTTATTTCATCGACATCGAGCATGTCGCCATTTTTCATCAAATGGCTTCTAATTCTATTTATTATCAGTTTTGGAGCCTCTACATTTTCCTCTTTTTCAAGCAAGCCGATAATCCGGTCAGCATCACGTACGGCTGAAACTTCAGGAGTGGTAACAACAATTGCTTTATCTGCACCGGCAACAGCATTTTTGTACCCCTGCTCAATTCCAGCAGGGCAGTCTATGACAATATAGTCATAATCCTGCTTTAATTCATCGACCAGCTTTTTCATCTGTTCTGGTGTAACAGCCGTCTTATCACTTGTTTGAGCAGCAGGAAGCAAATACAGCAAATCATCAAACCGTTTGTCTTTAACCACAGCCTGATGTATTTTGCACCGGCCTTCGACTACATCGACCAGATCATAAATAATGCGGTTTTCCAGTCCCATCACCACATCAAGATTTCGAAGGCCAATGTCTGTATCCACCAGGCACACTCTTTTCCCCTGAAGGGCCAGAGCAGTACCTACATTTGCGGAAGTAGTCGTTTTTCCGACTCCGCCTTTTCCGGACGTAATGACAATCGCTTCTCCCATCCTAGCTTCCCCCTTGCAATCTAGTAATATTAGGTCTTAGATGCATTAATACTTGTAATCTATCTACGGTTATTTGATCATCTTCATCTATGTAAGCACATTCCATTTCTCTTTTTTCGTCATCCTGATCCTTGTCAGGAGCCCGGTTAATACAATTGCTGATCCTTAATTGGGATGGTTTCATAAGCGAAGCAACGACCACGGCTTCCTTATTCCCATGGCATCCGGCATGGGCTATGCCTTTTAGCGCCCCCATTATAAATATGTTTCCTCCAGCCATGACAGTGCCCCCGGGATTTACATCTCCGATAAGAAGCAGATCTCCCGCCACTTCTAGAACCTGCCCGGAACGAATCACCTTCGCGACAGATACAATTTCGTTTTCTTCCTTCTGTTTTTCAGCTTCTTCTTTGGTAATGACATTGGAGCTAATAGACTCAACGATCAGGTTCTTCTTTTGCCTGATTAACTCCTTCAATTCTTCCTGCTGCTCTTCTGTGAGGTAACGGTTGCCGACTTGTACCCTCACTGAAAGAAGCCGGTCTTCAACAGATCTGGAGTTTTCTGAAAGCTTTCTATCAAGTTCTTTCTTCAGCTCTCCATATGAACAGGAATCATCGAGATGCAAAGTCAGACCATCTTTCGTCCCTTTTATTGTAACGTTTTGGCTTTTTTTCATTTCAAGATGTTCACCTCAATGATAAGAAACACATAAGTGCTGTTGGCACTCTATTTTAAAGCAGTCCATGATCTGCTATTTTTTCAAACAGCCGCAGGACCATTTTTTAACAAATTATGTCAATTATCCCTATCCAATTTGCCCATAAAGGTAGAATTCGACAGAAACCTTCTAAATTCCTTTTTTCCTAAAAATTATTCATTTAAAAGAAACCGGATTAATCCGGTTTCTTTTAAATGAATTGTGAAATTATATCACTTCGAACGGTTAGTCGTTTAAGCTATCTGCAAATTTTTCCGAAAGTCTTTTAAATGGATAAACAGCTAATATAATGAAAATGGCATTTAATATTAGAGTTGGCACGAGACGGGACGAAAGAAAGGCTGCAAAGACCATATCAGTATGATGAATTAATAAGTTCATCTGGTAGACACCGGCCTCAAGGAGGGTGATGCCTAAGAGCACAATGATGGAAGCCATAGCCATATTCGTCTGAAGAATTTTCATTAGTTTGGTTGTAATAAAAGCAATGACTGGAAATAGAAACAGGTAAATGCCGATAATTTCCACGTACACAATATCAAAAAGCAAGCCGAATAATAAACCGTAAAGAATTCCGTGCTTTCTTGAACCAAAAATGGTCAAAAAAAGCAATCCGGCCATCAGGAAACGGGGAATTGCTATTTTTCCGCTGCCTAACAAATCATGCGGAGTTAATTGAACAAATATGCTTTCACCGATAAATAAGGCCAGGAGTATGAGTGGAAGAAGGAATCTTCTCACAGTTCCTCCTCCTTCTCATCAACCATTTCCATTAGTTCAGGCTGTAAAGCACCTCTTTTAACAACCATTACATGTCCAATATCGTAGAAATCTGCCCCCGGCTTAACATAGGCGGTCTGGGTAAGACCAAATTCATCAGGAACAACATCAACAACCTTCCCAATCGGAAGGCTCTCAGGAAAGACGCCGCCTAGACCTGATGTAATAACGTTTTGATCCTTTTTTACCTTTGCATCATAAGGAATTCGCTTAAGCAAAAGAAGACCTTTTTCTTTATCATAGCCTTCAATCAGACCGAAAAAGTTATTCTCGCCTGCCTGAATTTTAGCAGAGATGCGATTTGTCGGGTCCATTGAACTAAGAAGCTGAACTGTTGAAGTAAAGGTATTGCTACTTTTCACTTTGCCGATCAGGCCTTTAGACGTAATGACAGCCATGTTCGGTTCAATGCCAGCATTTTTCCCTTTATTAATGATAAGCAATTCATGCCATCTGTCGGGATTTCTTCCTATAACAGTTGCCTGCTTTGGCTCAAATTCACTTAAAGAGTCTTTCTTATCCAAAATCTCACGAAGTTCTGTATTATCCTTTTTCAGCCGCTGAACCTCAGACTCAAGGCGTGCAAGTTCATCCAGTCTTGTCTTCAAATCTTTATTTTCTTTGTATGTATTTTGCAAGTCTTCGATATTTTCAAAGAATCCTGCCACATAATTCACAGGGCTGGAAACAGCATTTTGTATAAACCCGGTAGTATCTTTTAAAAATTGTTCAGGCCAGGTCAAATTTTCTCTATCTTTTAAAGAAAATCCAATCAATGCCACGAGAATAATAATGCTGACAAGCAAAATAATCAGGCGTTTGTTCAGAAAGAACTGTGGCATCCGTTACACCTCGATTAATATTTTTTCAGGAAAAATTGCGCCATTCAGGCACTGCTCAACAAAATATAACATATATCTGCGAAATTATCATTTCACTTAGAAAAGCGGAAGCGCCTTGCCCACCCCCGACACCTCGAGGGGGTAGGCGCTGCAGCTAGACAGTTCTCGACGTTCAAAATGTTTTCTTATTTTATAAACCAAATTTGAGCCCATGCACTTATTAAGAAGTGAATGGGCTTTTTCATTTTCTTATTCAGGATTCAATTTATCTGGATTCTTTAGCTTTCGTTTTGAATAAATCGATATGGTCAAGAGCTTTTCCAGTACCAATTGCGACACAGTCCAATGGGTTTTCTGCAATAAGGACAGGCATTTTCGTTTCTTCGCTGATTACCTTGTCCAGGTTGCGGAGAAGCGCTCCCCCGCCAGTAAGGACAATACCTCGGTCCATAATATCTGCCGCTAGTTCAGGAGGAGTTTTTTCAAGAGTATTTTTTACTGCATCCACAATTGCATAAACAGTATCATTCAACGCTTTTGAAATTTCTTCAGCAGTAATTTCAATTGTTTTTGGCAGGCCTGTCAGCAGATCGCGGCCGCGTATTTCCATGTTTTCGACGCCTTCCGGATCTCCAGCAGAACCCACTTCCACTTTAATCGTTTCTGCTGTACGGTCACCAATCATTAAGTTGTAATTTTTGCGGATATAATTGATGATCGCGTCATCCATTTCATCACCGGCAATGCGGATGGATTGGCTCGTAACAATTCCGCCCAAGGAAATGATGGCTACTTCAGTAGTACCTCCCCCGATATCGACCACCATGCTTCCTGTCGGTTCCCAAACAGGAAGATTAGCCCCGATTGCAGCGGCAAACGGCTCTTCGATGGTATAAGCATCGCGTGCCCCTGCCTGGCGGGTGGCATCGACTACAGCACGTTCTTCAACGGCTGTAATGCCGGATGGCACACAAACCATTACATATGGCTTGCCTGAAAAGAAGCCCTTATTTTTATTGGCCTGTTTAATATAATATTTCATCATGACAGCGGTTGTTTCATAATCCGCAATTACGCCATCCTTCATTGGACGCAGAGCGACAATATTGCCGGGTGTACGGCCGATCATATTTTTTGCGTCATTGCCGACTGCTACAATATTTTTAGTATCTGTCTGCAGAGCTACTACTGACGGCTCTCTGACAACAATTCCTTTTCCTTTCACATAGACAAGTGTATTAGCTGTCCCTAAATCTATTCCAAGGTCTCTAGTACCGATTCCAAACATAAATGGTATCTCCCTTTCTGATACAAATTGCTCATTTTCCTAAGTAAGGTATTTTAATGGAATTTTCTTTAATTTTTCTAGTACAATGAACCTCCAAAAAGCAAGGCATCTCAAAAATCATAACCATTATTATAGCGCAACGTCAAATAAAAACATAGTGTTATAAATACCCTTTTTCCTTTAAACTGACAAATTTATTTTCACCGATGATAAGATGGTCCAGCACATCGATGCCGATTATTTTTCCGGACTCTGCAAGTCTCTTGGTTACTTCAATATCTTCCCGGCTTGGAGTCGGATCACCGCTCGGATGATTATGAATGCAGATAATGGACGCAGCCGATCTGCGAAATGCCTCTTTAAAGACCTCTCTCGGATGAACAATTGAAGCATTCAGGCTTCCAATAAAGATAGTCTGCTTATGCAGCACCTGATTTTTTGTATTTAAATAAAGGCATACAAAATGTTCCTGAGACAGGAATCGCATTTCATGCATAACATAATTTGCTCCATCCTCAGGAGAACGGATAATATATCTGTCGTCATATGTGAGATTGGAAATCCTCCGGCCGATTTCAACTGCTGACAGCAGCTGAATTGCCTTTGCAGATCCTATTCCTTTAATGGCCGTTATTTCATCCAGGGACGCATCCTTTAATAGCCGGAGTCCTTCAAAATGGGTAAGAAGCCTATTCGCTAATTGCAGAACAGATTCATCTTTCGTACCTGTTCTGAGTAAAATCGCTATCAGTTCATGATTGGATAAGCTTTGCGGACCATTTTGGACAAAGCGCTCACGAGGGCGTTCATCTTGAGGGAAATCTTTAATCAATAGAGTATCCGTTTGCATATTTTCCTCCCTAAACTCTGGGGCCAGGGAGCTGAAGATGAAAAAAGTATATTAAGGAAGCGAATACCCCGCTTTCCTTAATTCACGAACCGTTCTAGAGACAGGAAGGCCCACAACAGAGAAATAATCTCCGGTTATGCTTTTTACGAGCATGCTGCCAATGCCTTGTATCCCATATGCACCTGCCTTGTCAAATGGTTCACCGGTGCCAATATAAGAGTTAATTTCTTCATCCGTTAACTCCCAGAACACCACATCAGTTTTTTCATAAAATGTAATTACATTTTCAGGCGCCACGATGGATACACCTGTGTAAACAGAATGGGTGGTTCCAGACAGACTTTTGAGCATAGTGAAGGCTTCCTTGCTGCTGCCTGGCTTTCCTAAAACATTGCCGTCTTTAACTACAACTGTATCTGAGCCAATTACATATGAATCAGGATGTTTATTAAATACAGCCTGTGCCTTTCTAAGGGCAAGCTCCTTCACGATTTCTCCTGGTGACAGCACTGGATTAAAACTTTCATCGACATCACTGCTGGAGACTTCAAATTTCAAATGAAGATTTTCAAGAAGTTCTTTTCGCCGCGGGGAAGAAGAGGCTAAAATGAGGTTTTGCATGTAATCACCTTACCTTTATGTATCATATTGGGAGATACAGGTTAATCGTATCAAAAAATTGCCAGACAAACAATTTTAAAGAGGTAATTTATAGATATTTTTATCATAAATTATCGAATAATGACAAAAAGAAAGAGTCTGTCTAAATTTCCCGAACAGACTCCATTTAATATGTGATATTTCCCAGAAAATATTCGAATCGGATATTATTATGGCACAATATGCCGGGTCCTTACTGCCCGTCTGACTGCAGCAAGGTCTGATAAGCAGCAAGAAACGCCAGCAGGTGCTCCTGAATTTTACCGGCTGATGCAGAATCACCTGTCTGCTGGTATGTGTCTATTTGCTTCGAAGCATCCAAAAGTTCTTCTCTTATAGAAATCAGGCTTTTATTTTTAATTTGATCGGCCGGCAGATCATTCACTGCCTTGCTATGATTTTTTATTTCCTCAGCCGCCTCAGGGGTTATGGAGCTGCCGAGAGAGGCACTGGCTGCACCTTCTGAAAGGCTTTGATAAAAAGCAGGAGCATTTTCAGCCAGTTTTTTCTCTTCGGCATTCAGCCCTTCAATTGCTTTACCTTCAAAGGCAACTTCTTTTGCAAATACATCAATCCCTTTGCTTTTTAGATCCGCACCTATTTCCTTAGCCTGATCAAGGCTTCCCGATACCCCTAAAAAAAGAAAAGTCTGCTCACCTATATTTATTGATTGGCTATAGACTCCCTTTTGTGTGTTAGCTTCCTGGATTTGCTGTGCTGCTTCACTGTTTGAGAAAACGCCGCCTTGAACTACGTATGCTGTTAGTGTCTCTAAAGCGGCAGCTGCAGCGGGAGTCTGCTGATTTGATGCTGCCGGAGTGTCATTAATTGGGGGCGCCAGAGTTTCTGCTGCCTGATCTGTAAATACAAGCTTCAGCATGATGAATCCAAAGCTGGTCCCGAGCAGTACAGCAAAAAATACAGCCAGAAAAATGGATGTTAAGAATCCTTGCTTATTTCTTCCCTGGAATTTTTTAGCCAGTGTGCTCAGCCCATTTTTAGCTGGTGATTTAGGAGGAGCTGCTTTTTTATATTCCTTTATATCCGCATCCTCCGTTTCCTCAGGCAGAATCCAATCGAAGCTGTCATCCGCCTCTTTGCCGGCCGCTGTTTGTATGGATGCGAAAAATTCAGTTTGTTCCTGCTTTTTCTGTCTATCCAGCTGTCTCGGATCCCATGCTTTCTCCTGCATTTCTTCCTTCTTCTCCTGAAACGGACGGTCCTTGCCATTTATCTTAATCGTGATCGTTTTTTCGCTTTTAGGCTTGTCCACATCTCATCCTCCTTCCGTGCCGTTTCCTGAATTGTTTTCATCCTAACATAAGGAAAAAAAAAAATAACAAGACTTTTGTCGTCTTGTTACGGAAGGATTTCGTCAAATTTTTCATTTGGATTTTCGTTTAATTTTCTGTAATTAAATCAGGGTCTAATTTATTTATGGGGATTCCTTCATTGCCATCAGAATAGCATAAACTTCGCTTTTCGCCTTTAAAACAAACAGCGGTTATGGATTTTCCGCTGAAATATAACAAACAAAGAGTCTATCATTTCCACATTTTATTTTATATAAAAAGAAATATAAATTACGAAAAAAACCGATCTTATTCTCATTAACTCCGGCAATTCTGAGTATCTTTTATAGGAATAAGCTAAAGTACCATTCTATCAATTCATTGCCATAAAAGTAGGCAATTATTGTTCCTATACCAATAAAAGGACCGAATGGAATTGGTTTCCCCTTTTTCACAACTCCTATAAACATGCCTATACCACCTAGAAATGCTCCAAACAAAGTGGCTAGAAAAAACGAAAGCAAAACAAGCTTCACACCTAAAGCAATACCAATAACTGAGTATAGCTTTATATCACCTCCACCCATGCCGCCTTTACTGATTACAGCTATAAATAAAAGTAGTAAAAAACCAAGTACCCCACCTGCTAAACTGTCCCACCAAGGAGAAAGAGGAATAAGAATACGTTCTGCTGTTAGGGTCACACCAAAAACTAAGAGAACTTTATTTGGAATGATCATATATTTATAGTCAGATACAAATATAATGACCATAAGAGAAACTAGTGTCCAGGCAACAATCAACTCGGAAGTCCACCCTAAAATTAATGGAGCAGCAGCAAACAAAGTACCTGTCGCAAGCTCCACAGCCGGATATAAGACTGAAACTGACACCTTACAGCGCCTGCATTTTCCACCTAGAAATACATAAGAAAAAATTGGGACAAGCTCCAAATATGATAAAGTATGCTTACAGTGTTTACAATGTGACCTCGGCTTTACTATTGATTGATTTTCAGGAACTCTTAGGCCAACTACATTGTAGAAGGAACCTAGTATGGAACCGAATAAAAATAATATTATTAAGAGATTTAGCATAAATATTAACGCGTCGGCTCAGGCACAAGAAAGCTGATTTCCTCAGTGTCCTATTATATTATAGAGGTCCTCAAATATTGTTATATGCCCGCAGCTTGTTTCCTCCTTCAAAATTTGTAAAAATAAAAGTTGCTCAATTGAATATGAATATGCTTGAACAGTAGATGTGTAATCTTTATGAACTTTAATGATTTAAGAGGTAAAAGAAAATTCCTCAAGTATATATTAATAACATTATACCAATACACCCATAAGAACAATATATCTAATAGGTAAAAAGGTTTATTTTTGCACAAAAAAATCCTTTTGACAAACAAAAGGATTTTCACTTCACATACTCCGCAACCCTATTCCTCCCTGCGCGCTTAGCTCCAACATATAAAGCTCGGTCAGCATGGCGTATAAGGGCCAGTGAATCATCAGCATCTTCAGGTGCAGCAGCTACCCCAATAGAGGCGGTTATATAAACTTTTGTGCTGCTGTGGCTTCCATCGATATTCTGTTTGAGTATGAATGGACGGTTGGCAATGGTCTGCCTGATTAGCTCTGCCCAGCCTATCGCATCGTCTTTGCTGGTATCAGGCATTAAGACAACAAATTCCTCGCCGCCATATCGGGCAGCAATTCCTGCCGTATCTATTAAATTTGTCAGCCGATCAGCCAGTTCGCAGAGGATTTCATTACCGCTTTGGTGCCCATAAGTATCGTTCACTTTTTTAAAATGATCGATGTCAAGTATGATGAGTGAGAGGATTTCTCTTTCACCATTTTGCAATCTGCTGAATTCTTCATTTAATTTAGCTTCCATATATCTATAATTGAATAGTTCCGTTAACGCACAGCGCTCGCTTTTGGCTTTTGTTTCCTCATAGTGCTTTGCATTCTCAATTGCTATCGCAAAATGCGAACATAAAATATCGACAATCATGAGCTGTGACTTTTCATATGCCCTCTTTTTTGCAGAAGAAAGCAGCAGAATCCCCAATACTTCATTACTTCGGACTATCGGAACACAAATAATGCTTTCGGCATCTACAGGCAAGAATTCCTTAGCAATGCTTTTCCATTTCTTCCTCGAATGGAAAAGGGCAGATTTTCGGGTGCCCAAAACCAATCCGCTGATTCCCTCACTCTTTTTGGTAGGCTTAAGGTCATTCGGCTTTATTTGGCCACGCTCAATTCGGTAAATCGTGTGAAGTTCATCGTTATCCTTAATATCCAGAATATAGGCATAGTCAACAGGCATCATTTCGCTCAATTTCAAAATGAAAAGCTCCATAACCTCATCCACATCAAGGCGCTCTGCCATTTGATGCCCTATATCTGCGGCTTTTTGAAGGTAATCAATAACCTTTTCACTTGAGTAATAAAGATGAAGAATAATTGAAAGACTTACAAATGGCACCCCTACAAACAGCAGTGCAAGAATTCCCACTTCAGCATATAAAATGTAAAGGATAAGGCCAATCGGGAATGTTATGAGAGAGGTAATAGTTTCCCATATAAGGTCTTTTTCCAGAAAAGATATTTTCCTGCCATACAATGCAGCCTGAATTACGCTGATCAATACCTGATTTAGAGTAAAATGGATTACTGGGTATGCTGCAGCAACCCAGAAATATTGGGGATTGGCTATTAGATCTACGCCTATTTTGCCTCCCATTGCAAAGTAAGCCAGCCCGCTCAATAAAGATAATGTAAAGAACAGAAGTGAGTTAAGCGGCAGACGAAACAGCTGATCCTTTTGTATTTTCAGCCTTAAAAGAAGTACCAGGATCCCCAATTGGACCATTATCATTTCAGCAAGGAGCCCAAAGGTTAAAAACACTGCCATCGTAACCCATTGAATTAAAAAGATTGGTGTATTATTGATTACCATCGGCATGGAAGAAACGAAAAACATCAATATGAAAAAGGCAAACAAACTGATTCCCTGTCCTGAAAAATCGGGAGGGTAAAAATGATAGGTTAGCATGGAACCTGCAGGAAATATCAGTATCCATAATAACCATATTATTTTTTTGGCTTGTGAACTAACTATCTTTTTCCCCTCCTCCAATTTATTCAGGAAAATAGTCGGATAATACGAACATTTTATCAAATTTTCTAACTTTTGTCATATTTTCATTTATTATTTTCCAAAAGATTCAAAAGAATAGGCTTCACTTCTGAGAGGAAGTAAAGTGATCCGGTAATGACCAGCACGCTGTTTTTTCCTGCTTCATGCAGTTCAGCCTCCAATAACTCTTTCCAGTCCGTATGAAACTGTCTCCTGCTGTTTTTACTGAGATTATATAAATCTTCAGCTGATGCTGCTCTCGGAAACTCAAATTCGGTAAAGGTGATGCGATCTGCAGCAGAATCAAGCTTAATGATCATTTTATCAAGCTTTTTATCAGCCAGCGCAGCGAATACAATACTTTTGCTTTTCTCTCCAAAACGGTTGTTCAGCTCAGCAGTTAAGGCAGCTATCCCTTCTTCATTATGCGCTCCATCTATTACCACCAGCGGGTCTTCAGATAGAATTTCAAATCGGCCGGGCCAGAAAGCTTTTTTCAATCCGGCTCTTATATGATTTACCTCTATAAGGAAAGAATAATATTTATTTAATAGCTCTGCTGCCATTACAGCCAGGGAAGCATTTTCAGTCTGGTGTTTTCCGCTCATTCCTGTCTCAAGATCAGGGAAGTTCTGAAAGACTGTCTTCAGGGAGAAGAATTCTCCCAGGTCCAGGGATTTATGATCAGAAATGGCAAACTCATTCCCCAGCTGATAAACAGGGGACTTCATGCTTAAAGCTTTATCTTGAATAACAGCGAGCGATTCTTCTTGTTTAACAGCTGTAATAACACTGATTCCAGGTTTAATTATTCCCGCTTTTTCAAAAGCGATTTCCCCGTATGTATTCCCAAGTATGGCCGTATGGTCGAGCCCGATGCTTGTAATGATTGATAATAATGGATAGATGATGTTAGTGGAGTCAAACCTGCCGCCAAGTCCCACTTCTAACAAAACGAGATCCACCGGCTGTACATGGCCAAAATATTGGAAAGCCATGGCGGTAATGATTTCAAATTCGGTTGGACCGCCAAGTTCCGTCTGTTCCAATTCAATCGCCAGCGGATATATATCATTAGCAACCCGAACGAGATCTTCATCTTTAATTGGAATTCCATTAAGAGAAATCCGTTCATTAAATTTCTCAAAATATGGCGATGTAAACGTTCCGACAGAATAACCCGCCTCTTGAAGAATGGATCTTAAAAACGTAACTGTTGAGCCTTTACCATTCGTTCCGCCAATATGAACAGACTTAATTCTTCTCTCGGGATGCCCGAGTTTTTCCATCATCCATTCCATCCTTTGCAGACCCGGCTTCATCCCCAGTCTTAGCCTTGCATGAATCCATTCCAGTGCTTCCTCATAAGTAGAAAACATATATATGCACCTCCGTTATACAGGAAGGAAGACGAATCCTTCCTATGGACCCGCCTTCCGCAACTATTAATTATTCTCCTTTTAGCTCTTTAATGCGAGCTTCTACAGCTGCTCTCTTCTCGCTGTAGTCTTGTTCTTTTGCTTTCTCTTCCTCAATTACCTTTTCAGGCGCCTTTTTAATAAAGCCTTCGTTTGAAAGTTTCTTCTGGACTCTTTCAACTTCTTTATTTAATTTATCCCACTCTTTCTGAAGGCGTGCAACTTCTTCTTCAATGTTAATCAGGCCTTCAAGCGGAAGAATGATTTCAGCACCAGTCACAACTGCTGTCATCGCCTTATCAGGCGTCTCAACATTCAGAGCCAGCACTAGTTCTTCAGGGTTACAGAATCGTTCAATATAGGCACGGTTATTTTCCAGCGTACCCAGAATTTCCTCATCCTTAGCTTTAACCATCATTTTAATCTTCTTGCTCATCGGCGTGTTCACTTCAGCACGGCTGTTACGGACAGAGCGGATGATTTCTACAAGCAGCTTCATTTCGTTTGCAGTCTGGTTATCTGTATACTCATCGTTTACTGCCGGCCACTGGGCAACCGTAATGGATTCACCTGAATGAGGGAGGTTCTGCCAAATTTCTTCCGTGATAAATGGCATAAATGGATGCAGCAGACGCATTGTATTGTCCAGAACATATGCCAGGATGGAGCGGGTTGTTTTCTTGGCAGCTTCATCTTCTCCATACAGCGGAAGCTTCGCCATTTCGATATACCAATCACAGAAGTCATCCCAAATGAAGTTATATAGCACTCGGCCAACCTCGCCAAACTCGTAGCGGTCAGACAATCTTGTAACCGTCTCAATTGTTTCATTCAAACGGGTTAATATCCATTTGTCAGCAACAGACTTTTCACCGCTCAAATCAATTTCTTCGTATGTTAATCCATCCATGTTCATTAATGCAAAGCGGGATGCGTTCCAGATTTTATTGGCAAAGTTCCATGTTGCCTCTACCTTTTCCATACTGAAGCGCAGATCCTGTCCCGGTGAGCTTCCTGTAGAAAGGAAATAACGGAGTGAATCAGCACCATAGTGATCGATTACATCCATTGGATCAACGCCATTTCCAAGGGACTTACTCATCTTGCGTCCTTGAGAGTCACGAACAAGACCATGAATTAATACATCCTGGAATGGACGCTCTCCTGTAAATTCGAGACCCTGGAAGATCATTCGTGATACCCAGAAGAAAATGATGTCATAGCCAGTTACCAGAGCTGCAGTCGGATAGTATCTCTTGAAATCGCTTGAGTCAATATCCGGCCAGCCCATTGTTGAAAATGGCCATAGGGCTGAACTGAACCAGGTATCCAAAACATCTTTGTCCTGCTCCCAGTTTTCAATATCTTCAGGCGCTTCGTGCCCTACGAAAACCTCACCTGTCTCTTTTTGGTACCAGGCCGGGATGCGGTGGCCCCACCAAAGCTGGCGTGATATACACCAGTCACGAATATTTTCCATCCAGCGCAGATACGTTTTTTCAAATCGCTCTGGAACAAAGTTTACTTTTTCCTCTTTATTTTGAAGAGCGATGGCTTCATCAGCCAGAGGCTGCATTTTTACAAACCATTGTGTTGAAAGGTACGGTTCAACAACTGCGCCGCTGCGCTCTGAATGGCCCACAGAATGCATATGCTCTTCAATTTTGAAAAGAACTCCTTCTTCCTGAAGATCCTTCACGATCTGCTTTCGGCATTCAAAGCGGTCCATACCTTTGTATTTACCGGCTCTGCCGTTCATTGTGCCGTCTTCATTCATTACAAGAATTCTTTCAAGATTGTGGCGGTTTCCTATTTCAAAATCATTTGGGTCATGAGCCGGCGTAATTTTTACTGCGCCTGACCCGAAATCCATTTCTACATAATCATCTGCAACAATTGGAATTTCGCGTCCTGTGATCGGCAGTTTAACCATTTTGCCGATTAAATGCTTATATCGATCATCTTCCGGGTGTACTGCTACAGCTGTATCGCCAAGCATCGTTTCAGGGCGTGTAGTGGCAATTTCGATATGTCCCGAACCATCTGTCAGAGGATATCTCATATGGTAGAAAGCACCTTGAACATCCTTATAAATAACTTCGATATCAGAAAGGGCCGTTTTCGTAGACGGATCCCAGTTGATGATGTACTCGCCGCGATAAATCAAACCTTTATTATAAAGTGAAACGAAAACCTCTCTAACAGCTTTTGATAAGCCTTCATCAAGGGTGAAGCGTTCACGGCTGTAATCAAGCCCTAATCCAAGCTTTGACCATTGCTGGCGAATATGGCTCGCATACTCATCTTTCCATTTCCAAGTTTCTTCTACGAACTTCTCACGGCCTAAATCATAGCGGCTTTTGCCTTCATTGCGAAGCTTTTCTTCAACCTTTGCCTGAGTGGCAATACCCGCATGGTCCATGCCTGGAAGCCATAAAACATCGTATCCCTGCATACGCTTCATCCGGGTGAGGATATCCTGAAGGGTCGTATCCCATGCATGGCCAAGATGAAGCTTTCCTGTTACGTTCGGAGGCGGAATCACAATTGTATAGGGCTGCTTAGTTTCGTCGTCTTTTGCTTCAAAGAACTTCCCTTCGAGCCACCAGTCATATCGTCCTTTTTCAATCCCCTGCGGATCATATTTCGTTGGCATTGATAATTCATTATTATCCATGTGTCATTCTTCCTTTCTAAAAACAATCCTAAACAAGAAAAGCGGAAGCGCCTTGCCCACCCCCGACACCTCGAGGGGGTAAGCGCTGGAGCTAGACAGTTATCGACGTTCAGAATTGAATACTTTCTTTTAAAAATAAAAAACTCCATTCGCCATAAAAGGACGAATGGAGTATGCTTCGCGGTACCACCTTTTTTTCAATCACTAAAGAAAATCAGGGAAAGACATTCTTATAGAGATTGACACTTAATCAGATAACGGATTTCCCGTCTTTTACTACTTGGCTGCAGCCTTTCGCAAAAGATGCTCTAGGGCGACCTTCCAACGGTTCTGCCTGGATAACCTTTCAGCTGCTGGTTTTCCTCTCTAAAAGGCAAATGGCCATTGTACTCTTCCCTGTCTTAGCATCGATATACAATTTTATATATAAAATATACTACCGAAAAAAGACTGTTATAGTCAATAAGGATACCCGAGTTTTTTATATATTATTCATTATTTCCATCGAAGTGATGATGATTTTTGCCAGAAAAAAATTTCTTTAGGGGAGTTTTTAAATGCCGTTATTCAGGAAAGAAACGAAAATAGGCACTTTACCGAAAAATGAATCATAGAATATACATATGAACATTCGGGAAAGGGGCATGCGACAATGAGAAGAAAATATAATCCTTACACACTGCCTCCCTGGTTAAGAACTTTCAGGAATGTATGTGCACAGTTCATAATCCCGTTCTGTGTTTTTCAAGGCATAAGAACAATTTTGCTGCCTACCACTTTTGATGTACTGCTGCTATCGCTGTTCATTCTGATTGCTATTGCTTTCCATCTTCAATTGGTTTAGGAGCCCGCATCTTTTAGCTTTGGGCTCCTTCTTGCGCTTGAGCTTCGGCAGCTGCTTTTGCTTCTTGTTTTTGCCTCTCGATCTCATCGATTCTCATTACAGCATATTCAATATTTTTCAAAAGCCAATACTGCCTTTGCAAATGCTGGACAGCCTTTCTTTCTCCCCTTTTTCCTTCCCCTTTATAATATTGTTCAGCAGCCCTGATAATAGGACCCGGATGAGCAAAGTAGCTTTGAAACAGCAACATCTCATCGTCTCTGAATGGAAAGTATTTCATATAAGTGTAAATCCACTCTACACATTCTTCCGATCTTTTTGGATAGGTTTTCAGTGTTCTTGATAAGAACGGCAATATATCATGGAGCGGCGACCCCTGTCTTGCATTTTCAAAATTCGTGAAGTACCCATATCCCCTATCATCGTATAGAAAATGTTCGGTTGAAACTTTACCATGAATGATTACCGTTCGTGCTTTGTCGCTTTCTTTTGTTTTTTCATACCAATCTTTCAATTTGTTTGTGGAGAATTTCAATGCCTGGCTGACGTCGTGATAATATAGGGAAAACATTAGCTCAAAAGGAGACATATACTCTTTTCTTTCGCAGGCTTCTATGAATCCCTCCAAAAACTCCTTTTCTTTCTCCCATTCCTGCAAGGTTTTTTCATAATGTTCGGTTCGGTCATCCTTTTTTATAGAAACTTCCCGCGAGGACAATGTGTGCAGTCTTGCTAGTTCCCTCAGCATCTGCTGATGCCTCTCAAATCTGTCCTCCTTTTCTTCATTGGACATCCAGGGCATTAAATAAAATAATTCATTCTGATGGAGCACTGCATATCTTCCATCCACCGTCGGGTAAATAGGGACAATTCTGTTATAGCCTTTTTGAAAGAGAGTTTGTACATGCCTTATAAAATCCGCTCCATGCTGAGGCTTTATTTTCTTCAAAGCAAACACACCTTTGCTGCTGTAAACCTTCTGAACTCTCCCAAACTCCTCTACAAAATGCGGCTCTAATGAATAATGAATTAAAATAGGGGAGACTTTCCGCAGCCGATTTTTTTCTTCCACCTTAACCACTCACTTTCCAGAATGAGAAAAAATGATGTTTTTCTGAAATATATTGGCTAAACGAAAATAGCTGAGCGGGTTATCAATACCTGCTCAGCCTTTTAACCATTTAATGGGCTACCGCAACAGGAATGTACAGCACTTGCCCTTCATAAATATCCTGATTGATTTCAAGGTGATTCACCCTTAATAGCTGCTGGGCTGGTATATCATACCTTTCAGCAATGGCATCAATTGTGTCGCCGTTCTGCACAATGCAAACCTTGAGTTTAACATGTTCCTCTGCCTCTTCCTTACGGGCAAAGAACTCTGTTAACGACATGCTTTTCTTCTTGGAGAGTTTCTTCTTCTTAGCTTCCTGTTCTGAAGAGGATGAGGATTCCTCTGTTTCCTCATGAGTTTCCTGTACAGCCGCCTGAACTGGTTTCTTTTCAAAAGAAGGACTATCTGATTCAGATGCTTCCGTCATTTGATAGATTTCCTGTGCGGTTGGCGGTGCTTCCTCCTCATTGCGCTGAGAAGAAAAAGATATTTCCGGTGCAGTTTTCGGCGTCTGTTCTTCTTCGGGCTGATCTTGTTTTACTTCGAGCGCTGCCGGCACTGACGGTTTAATGACTTCCTGCTCTTCCACTTCAGGCTGCTTTCTTGCTTCCGCCTCAAATGGAATATAAACCTCATCTGTTTCTGACTGCTCTTCCTGCGGCTCCTCTTCCCGTATATCTTCCTCGGCGCCAGCGTATACCTGTTCCTCTCTTTCTTCCTCTTCCTCTTCCTCTTGCTCCTGTTCTTCTTGCTGATAAGAAGGCCATTCCTGCTGAATTATTTCTTCTTCCTCTGTCTCCTCTGCCACTGCAGAAGATCTGTACAGAGGCTCTAATTCTTCCGTTTCAGCTTCAGATTCTTCCTCCCATTCTTGAACAGGAACATGCTGCTGATCACCATACAATCCGGTTATGGTTAAATTAGCTGTCAATTTCATACAGCTTCGTTCCGGCAGAACATAATCGAAGGACTCTACCGCAACGTCAATATCGTAGATGCTTTGGATTCTATTATTCGGAATAGTGATATCGACAGGAAAATAGTGTTTGAATTCACAAACTCCTTCTCCTCTTTCTTCAACTGTCTGAACGAATTTGGTGACTGCCAAATCCTCTTGTTCTTCCTCAGATGCTTCTTCATCGCTGCGTCTATACTCACCTGCCAGTTCGAGTGCGCCCTGGATTGTTACATATTGATCGCTTTCCTGAATTGTTATATTGGGGTCTAACGAGATGGAAATCAGGTCTGATACTTCCTGTCCTTTTTGAAACCATACTGATTCTTCTAAAGAAAATCGTAAGCACGATGGATTCCCCTGAGACAAAGCGACTCCTCCCTTCAAATCTTTACGTTTAATCACTATGTCATTAACAATCCTATGAGGGATTAAGATACTTTATGAATAGAAAAATAGCGCTCTGAGGGAATCTTAGATTAATTTAGAAAAAGTTCCTTTGATAAGACTTTTCTAGCGGCTGTTTGCTATGGGTGTTGATTTCTGCTGCAGGCACTCAGCGAACCTTACAAGGGCATAAAAAAACACCCATCAATCGATGAGTGTCAAGCCGTGCTTATTTTAATTTGGAAAATGCCTTTTCAGCTGCATGGATAGTCTTTTCGATATCTTCATCAGTGTGTGCAGTTGAGAGGAAGAGTCCTTCGAATTGAGATGGCGGCAGGAAGACACCCTGGTTTGCCATTTCCCTGTAGTATTCTGCAAAGAACTCCAGATTGGATGTTTTGGCTTTTTCATAGTTAATAACGTCTTCATTTGTAAAGAAGATGCCGATCATGGAACCTGCACGGTTAATGGTGTGCGGGATATCATATTTTTCAGCAGCTGCTTTAAGCCCTTCTTCCAGTCTGTCTGCTTTTCTTTCGAATTCTTTGTAGGAATGTGGAGTCAGCTGGCTTAATGTCTCGAAACCGGCTGTCATGGCAAGAGGGTTTCCCGATAGTGTTCCTGCCTGGTAAATTGGACCGCTTGGTGCAATCTGCTTCATAATTTCCGCTTTCCCGCCATATGCACCGACTGGAAGGCCACCGCCTATAACTTTTCCGAGACATGTAATATCCGGTGTCACCCCAAAATAGCCCTGCGCACAATTATAGCCGACGCGGAAACCAGTCATTACTTCATCAAAAATAAGCAGGGAGCCGTTTTGTTCTGTAATTTCTCTTAAGCCTTCAAGGAAGCCTGGCTGAGGAGGAACGACTCCCATATTTCCAGCTACCGGTTCCACAATCACACCTGCGATATCGTCTCCGAATTGCTCAAAGGCATATCTTACGCTTTCAAGGTCATTGTAAGGAACAGTAATTGTATTTTTGGCAACTCCTTCTGGAACCCCTGGACTGTCAGGCAGCCCCAGAGTTGCTACACCAGAACCAGCTTTAATTAAAAGGGAATCACCGTGGCCATGATAGCAGCCTTCAAATTTCATGATTTTATTTCTGCCGGTATATCCTCGAGCAAGCCTCAAGGCACTCATGGTAGCTTCTGTTCCGGAAGAAACCATCCGTACCACTTCAATGGAAGGCACGCGTTCAATGACCAGTTTGGCAAGCTCGTTTTCGATTTCGGTAGGAGCTCCAAAGCTTGTCCCCATTTCAGCTACTTTCTTAATAGCCTCGACCACACGTTCATTAGTATGGCCCAGGATTAATGGGCCCCAGGACAATACATAATCGATGTATTCATTGCCATCGATATCGTAGATTTTAGAGCCTCTTCCGCGTTCCATAAAAATGGGATCCATATTAACTGATTTAAAGGCACGTACAGGAGAGTTTACTCCTCCAGGCATCAATTCGCTTGCCTCTTTAAAAGCCTTGATAGATTTTTCATAAGAGCGCATGTCATCCCTCTTTTCGTTTAATAAGAAGTTTTCATTTACTAAGACATCAAGTATTATTAGTCCTGTTCCTTAATCCACCTTGCCGCATCTTTTGCATGGTAAGTAATAATTAAATCACTACCTGCACGCTTCATGCCTGTGAGCATTTCCATGACTATCTTCTGTTCATCGATCCAGCCGTTTTGTGCAGCCGCTTTAACCATTGAATATTCACCGCTCACATTATAAATCACAATCGGCAGATTGATGTTGTTTTTAACATCCCGAACAATGTCCAGATAAGGCATTCCCGGTTTAACAATCAGGAAGTCTGCCCCTTCCATTAAATCAGATTCTGCTTCGCGCATTGCTTCCATACGGTTGGAAGGATCCATCTGATATGCCTTTCGGTCGCCAAATTGCGGTGTGCTGTCAGCAGCATCACGGAATGGACCGTAAAATGCAGATGCGTATTTAACTGCATAAGACATAACCGGGATATCTTCAAATCCGGCTTCATCAAGACCTGCTCGGATGGCTGCTGTAAATCCATCCATCATATTTGATGGGGCAATTATGTCTGCTCCTGCTTTAGCCTGGCTGACAGCTGTCTGCACAAGCAGTTCAAGGGATGCATCATTAAGCACTTCTCCATTTTCAATCAATCCGCAATGGCCATGATCGGTATACTCACAGAGGCAAGTATCAGCAATTACGATGATTTCCGGATATTTAGCTTTAATAAATCTTGTAGCTTCCTGTACGATTCCATGATCATGATAAGCCTGCTGCCCGCATGCATCTTTCTCTTTAGGTATTCCAAATAAGAGTACCGATTTTATTCCGAGTGAAACGACCTCATTCATTTCCTCTTCCAGGTGATCCAGCGATAAATTGAATATTCCCGGCATTGAAGGGATTTCTCTTTTAATGCCGTCTCCTTCTGCCACGAAAATCGGATAAATTAAATCCTCAGTACGCAAGAAGTTCTCACGGATAAGCGCTCTCATATTCGGACTTTTGCGAAGGCGTCTATGTCTATTAAATTGAAGATCCATTAATTTTCCCTCCTAATTTCTGCCAAGTAGCTAATAATGCTCTTTAGCATGCTATGTACTGTATATTCTTCAGGAACTGCATGAACCTGCAGGCCATATGCCTTTGCGCGTTCTTTAGTCACAGGCCCGATGCAGCCCACCACACTGTCTTTAACAGCATTCTGATATCCAAGCTCCTTTAAAGCCCCTATAAAATGATCCACTGTGGAAGGACTGGTAAAAGCAAGGACATCTAACCCTTTTCCTGAAAGCTGTTTTCTTAACAGACCGATGCTTTCACGTGGAAAAGTTGTCTCATAAACAATGATTTCATCAACGTCAGCACCATTTTCAGAAAGGGAGGCAGCGATATAGTCACGCGCCAGATTCCCTTTGGGGATTAATACTTTCATCCCTTTTTCTACAAATGGCAAAAAATCACCAACAAACCCTTCGGCAACATATTCCCTGGGCATAAACTGCACCTTTAATCCCTTATCCATAAGGAATTTCTTAGTCTTCTCTCCGATAACCGCTATGTTAGGGAAAGGCCCGCAAAGACTCAAATTTTCAAAAAAAGCGTCCACAGCTGTTTTGCTTGTGAAAATCACCCAATCATACGTATGAATCCGCTTATGGGCTTGAATTAAAGCTTCCTTATCCTGCAAAGGCTCAAAAGCAATCAAGGGGATCTCAACTGGTATCCCCCCAAAGCTTTGAATGAGGGCCGAAAAGGAGTGGGCCTGTTTTTTCCCTCTTGGCACTAAAACAGTCATGCCTTCTAAAGGGGAAGTCTGTTTCATTGCCCGTCAAGCTCCTCTTTCACCCTGTCAATCAGCTCTTTAGCCCCCTGTTCAGTTAGCTTGACAGCCATTTTAACACCAAGCTCTTCCGGATCTGAACCTGTCAGGGTCTCCTTATAAATCACTTTTCCATCAGGGGAACCTACAAGTCCGGTTAACTCCATTTCACCCGTTTCATTGATTGTGGCAAACCCTGCAATTGGAACCTGGCAGCCGCCTTCCATTTTATGAAGGAACGCACGCTCTGCCCGTACAGTCTGGTTCGTCTCAGAGCATGTGAATTTATCCAGCAATGCCCGAAGCTCCTTATCACTTTCACGGCACTCAATGGATAGTGCCCCCTGGCCAACAGCCGGCACGCATACTTCCGGCTCCAGGAATTCTGTAACAACATCAGTCGCCCAGCCCATTCTGGAGAGTCCTGCTGCTGCAAGAATAATCGCATCATATTCTTCCGTTTCCAGTTTAGATAATCTGGTATCAATGTTCCCTCTGATCCACTTAATCTCAAGATCCGGACGCTGCGCCAGCAATTGTGCCCCTCTGCGCAGGCTGCTTGTTCCTACAATAGATCCTTCCTTTAAATCATTCAGTTTTATATGCCCTTTTGAGATAAGAGCATCCCGATGGTCTTCCCTTTCAGGAATGCTGCCAATTGTCAGTCCTGCCGGAAGAACAGCGGGCATATCCTTCATGCTATGTACAGCCATATCTATTTCTTCGTCAAGCATGGCCTGCTCTATTTCCTTTACGAACAACCCTTTTCCTCCGACCTTTGAAAGGGTAACATCAAGGATTTTATCACCCTTAGTGACAATTTCCTTCACCTCAAACTCAAAAGATGGATCAATGCTTTTCAATTGGCTGATTACCCAATTTGTCTGAGTTAGTGCCAGCTTGCTTCGTCTTGAACCTACGATAATTTTTCTCATGACAGCCTCCTGCAAATATGTCTATCTATGGCTCCTGCTGAACAGTCGCCTCCGCTTTTCTTTGTTAATGTCCAGCTGCGGCTCCTAGCCCCTCGAGGTCATAAGCTGTTCCGCTCTGCGGCAATCTGCGCCGCGGCCGCAGCCCATCTTATGCTTGTCGGGGCTGAACAGTCGCCTCCGCTTTTCTATGAATACCAAAAATGGAAAGATGAAAGTTTGCCAAACAAAAAGAAGTTAATTAATACAATTAAAAATGATGCCAAGTTCCAGAGGGCTAAAGATTTTCCATATAGGCCCTTTCCAACTTTCATATAGAGATAAATACTATATAAAGCAAGGACAATGAATGAACCGATCACCTTGGAGTCATACCAGACCATATAGGGCAACTTAATGTATGCCCACTGAATGCCTAAAATTAAACTTATCATCAGCATAGGTACACCGATTACATTTAATACATAGGACATATGTTCAAGCTTTGACAAGTCCGTTATCCGCAGCAATCTCGTTCCCCATTTTTTCCTTTTCAGCAAATCATATTGAATCAGATAAAGCAGGGAAAAAACGAAGGAAAGCGAGAAGGCCCCATATGAAAGGATTGCAACTGTTATATGAATCAGCAGTAATTCAGAGATGAGTTGCTGTGCTTTGACAGCCGAATCAATCTGCACAGGTGCGAATGTATGGATCGCCATTATGATAAAGCCGAGAACATTTGTAAAAAAGACGATAAAATCGACTCTGAGCAGCCTGTTAATTCCCAAAGAAAGAGTGATAAGCACCCAGGCATAAAAGTATAGGCCCTCAAAAATGGTCAATACAGGGAACCTTCCAGTATTAATCATATAAAGTATCAGGAACACCGTTTGAAGCACCCATACAAATGCAAGTAACCAGAAGGCAATCCTATTCGCCTTCCGGTTATGATGAAGAAAATCAATAAAATATAATAAGACACATAGGGCATACAGAACCACCGTTAATTCGTGCAGCCGTGTCATATAGATGTCAGACATGGACAGGACCCCTTTTACGATTGAAAGGAAGTCTGCGGTGATTGAGCGAATGCGTGCTTTGGTTTGGCTGCTGCGTGCACGTTCTGCTGATCTGAAACAAGTTCTTCTATATTAAAGATTTTTACAAATAAATCTAATGCCTGTTCGGAATCTTTCTGTCCAGCCATTTCTTTAGCTTGTAAAATAGGATCTTTTAATAGCTGATTGATGATGCTCTTTGTATGCTTGTTCAGCACTTTTTTATCACGATCACTCAAATGCGGCAGCTTTCTTTCAATGCTTGTCATGGTTTCACTCTGTATAGCCAGTGCTTTCTCACGCAAGGCGGAAATTACCGGAACAACACCCAGCAGGTTCAGCCATTGCTTGAATTCAACAATGTCCCCTTCAATCATCAGCTGAATCTTCTCGGCTGCCTTTTTACGCTCCTGAAGGTTTGCTTCAACAATGCCTTCAAGATCATCAATATCATATAGGAAAACGCTGTCCAGGTCAGCCAGTTTCGGATCCAGGTCTCTTGGGACAGCAATATCCACCATAAATAGAGGCTTGCCTTTGCGCATTTTTTCTGCGTAAGCCATCATATCCTTCGTGACAACAAACTCTTTGGCCCCAGTAGAACTGATTAAAATATCAGCTTCAACAAGGGCACATTGAAGCTCATGCAATGTCTTTGCCTGGCCCGCATAGCGGCTTGCGAGATCCTGCGCTTTTTCGAATGTACGGTTAATAACTGTTACTTTACTGGCTCCGTTGGCATGAAGGTTTTGGATTGCCAGCTCACCCATTTTACCCGCTCCTAAAATAAGAACATGTTTCTTTTCGAGAGAGCCAAAAATCTTCTTTGCCAGTTCCACTGCTGCATAGCTGACAGAAACTGCATTTGCCCCTATTTCCGTTTCAGAGTGCGCCCGCTTAGCAAGCGTTACTGCCTGCTTAAACAAGTGGTTGAAAACTGTTCCGGTTGTATTTTCTGATTGAGCCTCCAGAAAACTTGTCCTTACCTGTCCTAAAATCTGTGTCTCGCCAAGGATCATGGAGTTAAGGCCGCATGCTACCTTGAATAGATGCTCAATGGCTCCATCCTCTTCATAAATAAATAGGAATGGAGAAAATTCGCTCTGATCCATATTGAAATGTTCTGCCAAAAATTCCTTTATATAATAGCGGCCAGTATGAAGCTGGTCCACAACTGCATAAATTTCGGTCCGATTGCATGTAGACAGAATGACATTCTCTAAAATGCTTTTTTTGTCATTTAATGTCTTCATTGCCTCGCCCAATTGTGAAGGATTAAAGGTTAGACGTTCACGGATTTCAACAGGGGCAGTTTTATAGTTTAGACCGACGACCAAGATATGCATTGAAATTGACACCCCCAGAATTATTGCCTAGTTCATTAATATTAATTATATCATTTCTATTATTTCAATTAATGCTTAAATGTGAACAGATATTGAACACATATGGTACTATATTTTAAAAAGGAGCCCAGTCTTGGGTTATCCTAAATAGACAAATACTCCCTTATGTACAGTAACAAAAAAACTTGCCGGATTCAAGTGAACCTTATTGGAAGTGGTGTTATTCATGAAAAATCAGCGTATTTTCCCAGGAATTATTTTACTCGGATTTGGAGCCTACTTTTTCCTGCAGCAGAGCGGATTTACTGCTTTACAGCCTTTTTATTCCTGGCCGACTCTTCTCATTATCGTCGGAGCAGCCTTTTTAATTCAGGGATATGTCGCAAGAGATTATGATTCCATATTGCCAGGTGTCATTTTAACCGGATTTGGCCTGCACTTTCATGTGGTGAAACGACTGGAAATTTGGCCCGATCATATCGGAACTTTCATTCTGATAATCGCACTCGGCTTCCTCCTTCGGCATCAGAAAACAGGAGCAGGATTGTTCCAGGGCATCTTATTTTTAATTCTTGCCGCATTGCTTCTTTTTTATGACAGGGTTGCAGAGTGGATGGGACTTCTGGAAAATGGTGTTTCTGATGTTTGGCAATTATGGCCGATTCTTTTAATGCTAATTGGATTATATTTTTTATTAGTCAAAAAAAAATAAAGACAGGGATATTAAACTTTTCCCTGTCTTTTTATATTCAAACTGGTTAGAGTACTGAATCGAGAAAATTTTTGGTTCTTTGTTCTTTTGGATTGTTAAACAAATCTTCCGGATGTCCCACTTCTACAATTCTTCCATCATGCATATAGACAGCCCAGTCTGCCACTTCTCTTGCAAAGCCCATTTCATGAGTGACGACGACCATTGTCATCCCTTCAAGGGCCAGCTCTTTCATTGTGGAAAGCACTTCCCCCACAAGCTCCGGATCAAGTGCCGATGTCGGCTCATCAAAAAGCATGATATCGGGCTTCATTGCCAGCGCCCTTGCAATGGCTACACGCTGTTTTTGCCCGCCCGAAAGTTTTGATGGATATACGTTCACCTTGTCAGAAAGACCTACTTTTTTTAATAGTTCCTGGGCATCTTTTTTCACTTGATCCTTAGAAAGCTTTTTCACATGTAAAGGTGCTTCCATCACATTTTCAAGAACAGTCATATGAGGAAATAAATGAAAATGCTGAAAAACCATTCCTACTTTTTCTCTCACTTTATTTAAATCATGTGTTTCTTTTTCAACCTTTTCACCCTCAAAAATGATATTGCCGCTGTCCTTTAATTCAAGAAAGTTTAAGCAGCGGAGAAGTGTGCTTTTTCCGGACCCGCTTGCACCGATCAGGCAAACAACATCACTTTCTTTCACTGTTATGTCAATGTCCTTTAGTACGTGCAGATCCCCGAATGATTTGTTCAATTTTTCTACCTTAATCATATACGATTCACTCATGCCTTCATTCCCCCTTAATCACTGCTTGCCATTCTTTTCTCAATCATATTTACAAGGATGGAGAAAATAAGTACAAGTACTAAATAGTAAACAGCTACGATCAGCAAATAGCTCATGTAGTCATATTCATTGGAACCGTATGTCGTGGCCACGTTAAAGAGCTCGTACATGCCGATAAAGGAAGCAAGTGATGAATCCTTCAAAGCAATGATAAATTGATTGCCTAGAGGCGGCATAGCCCGGCGGAAAGCCTGAGGCAGAATTATCCTTCTCATTGCTAGGCCTGCAGTCATACCCAGCGATCGCCCTGCTTCCATTTGTCCTTTGTCGATGGATTGAATGGAGCCCCTGAAAATTTCGGCTATATAGGCACCATTGTGAAAAGCAAGTCCAAGGACAACCGACCAAAACTGTGAAATATCCAATGCTGTCAATCCGAAATAGAAGATAAAAATCTGGACAACAAGCGGCGTTCCCCTTACAAGGAAAATATAGATGTCCGCAATCCATTCCAGAACTTTAATTCTTGAAATCTTTAAAAAGGCAAAAAACAATCCTATAAAAATAGCAATAAAAACGGCTACAATGGTTAATTGAAAGGTTAAGAGCATCCCCTTTAAAAATACGGGATATGTATCAATAAACTTTGTAAGCAATTCCACAAAAATCCCCCTTCAGATGGCTATTTCAGTTTGTGTGTAAAAAAACAAAACAGGCGAATGTTTGACACACATCCGCCCGCAATGTTATTCCTTCTCAGGATCAACTGTTATATCTTCACCGATATATTTTTTGCTGATTTCTGTGAGTGTTCCATTCTCGCGAAGTGTTTCAAGAGCTTCATTCACTTTTTCGAGCAGCTCTTTATTATCCTTTGCAACAGCAATTGCCTGCTCACTGCGTCCCAGCAGCTCTTTGCCTTCGATTTTCATTCCGGCGCCAATCGCTTCTTTACCTGTTACAAAGTCAGTGATGACAGCATCATGTTTTCCCTTGCTCAAGGCCTCCAGGGCGACAACATCACTATCGTAGAACTGGATGTTATCTGTAACCTCCTCTGCATTTGAAGTGTATGTAGAACCCTTCGATACTGCTATTTCCAAGCCTTCGAGGTCGGCAAGCGTTTCAACGCTGCTGTCTGGACGCACATAAATTTGCGGGCCAGAATAGTAATATGGCGTCGAAAAATTGACTGCCTTCAAACGTTCTTCCGTAATGGTGTGGCTGGCTACCGCTGCATCAAAACGGCCGGACTTCACACCTTCGACAATACCGCCAAACTTAAATTTATTCTGAACCGGCTCAAGCCCGAGTTCTTTTGCTACAGCCTCGGCCACATCAATATCAAAGCCGCTCATGCTTCCATCATCATTTGTATAACTAAAAGGTTTGAACTCTCCCGAAGCCGCGTACGTAAATTTGTCTTCGTCTACCAGATCCATTCCGCTTTTAGACGCTTCCTCTGATCCGCATGCCGCCAGGACCAATACAAAAGCAGCTGCCATAATTCCTTTTAACCAATGTCTCACTAGTCTAAATTCCCCCTTCAGTATCTCTCTTTTATAAATGCCCTTTAACTCTATCATGATTTTAAAATATTCTCAAAATTCATATTTTATGATTATTAATGATATTAAAGAATTTAAGCTGTTCTCATTAACTGACCGTCTTTGAACTCCAACATGACTCCATATCCTCCAGTATTCTGCAGATTCCTCTCCCTTCGACAAACACATTATCCATTTTATTCCTTTTTTACTCCCCTGCGGAATATCGCAATGAAAGCATTTCTAGGATGAAAGACCTGAATGCAGAAATCAAAAAAATCCCGCTGCACAATGCAGCGGGATTTTTTAATTACATAAAGCTTTTCAATGCAGACCAGGCCTTGTCTTTTCCATAACCCGTTTCGGAGGAAAACATAATGATCTGATCATTCGGATCGATATCCAATGTTTCTTCCGCGATTTTCATATGTTTTTGCCACTTGGACTTAGGTATTTTATCCGCCTTTGTAGCAATCACTATACAGGGAATTTCATAATGCTTTAAAAAGTTGTACATCATGACATCGTCACTTGTAGGGGGGTGGCGCAAATCAACTATCAGCACAACTGCTTTTAACTGCTCTCTGCTTGTTAAGTATGTTTCTATCATCTTTCCCCAAGCTTCACGTTCCTTCTTGGATACCTTAGCATATCCATAGCCTGGAACATCAACAAAGTGAAGAATTTCGTTAATAAGGTAAAAATTCAGGGTTTGTGTCTTCCCCGGTTTAGAGGATATTCTGGCAAGTCCCCTTCGATTAAGCATTTTATTAATGAATGAAGATTTGCCGACGTTGGAACGGCCGGCAAGGGCGAATTCCGGCAAATCACTTTCAGGGTATTGATCAGGCTTAACAGCACTGATGACGATTTCTGAGCTGGTTACCTTCATGCTTGAGCACCGCCATTCAGGGCATGTTTTAAGACTTCGTCCACATGTGATACCAAAACAAAATCAAGCTCTTCCCTGATGCTTTCAGGGATATCTTCAATGTCCTTTTCATTATCCTTAGGGAGGATGATCTTAGTCAGCCCTGCACGATGGGCGCTCAAAGATTTTTCTTTCAAACCGCCAATAGGAAGCACTCGACCTCTTAAGGTGATTTCCCCTGTCATTCCCACTTCTTTACGGATTGGTTTTCCAGACAGAGCAGAAACCAGTGCGGTTGTAATGGTAATTCCTGCAGATGGACCATCTTTTGGAACAGCACCTTCTGGTACATGGATATGAATGTCGTGTTTTTCATGGAAATTCTCATCAATGCCCAGTTCTTTAGCTTTTGAACGAACATAACTGAATGCCGCTTGAGCAGACTCTTTCATGACATCCCCAAGTTTGCCTGTAAGAACAAGCTTCCCTTTTCCAGGAGAAAGGGATACTTCTATCTGAAGGGTGTCGCCGCCAACGGTTGTATAGGCCAGCCCTGTAGCAACGCCAACCTGGTCTTCAAGCTCAGCCTGACCGTAGCGGTATTTAGGCTTTCCAAGAAACTCTTCAGTATTTTTACCATTCACAATCACTTTCTTCTTTTCGCCGGATACGATAATTTTAGCCGTTTTCCTGCAGATAGTAGCCAGCTGACGCTCCAAGCCCCGGACTCCTGCCTCACGAGTATAATAGCGGACTACCTTCTGCAGGCCATCTTCACGAATCTGAAGCTGTGATTTGGAAAGTCCATGTTCTTTAATTTGCTTAGGCAGCAGGTGGTCTTTAGCTATATGAATCTTCTCCTGCTCTGTATAGCCTGCAATCGTGATAACTTCCATTCTGTCCAGCAGCGGACCAGGGATCGTACCGAGATTGTTGGCTGTGGCTATAAACATGACCTTTGAGAGATCGTATGTTTCTTCAATGTAATGATCACTAAAATTATGGTTCTGCTCAGGGTCTAAAACCTCCAGCATCGCAGATGAAGGATCCCCTCGGAAATCAGAAGACATTTTGTCGATTTCATCAAGCAGGAACACAGGGTTAATCGTCCCTGCCTTTTTCATGCCCTGAATGATGCGGCCAGGCATGGCACCTACATAAGTTCTTCTATGTCCGCGAATTTCAGACTCATCCCGGACTCCGCCGAGGGATACACGGACGAAATTGCGGTTAAGCGAGGTCGCGATAGAACGTGCAAGGCTTGTTTTACCGACACCTGGGGGACCTGCAAGACAAAGAATCGGCCCCTTAAGGGAATTCGTCAGCTTTTGCACAGCGAGGTATTCCAGAACCCGTTCCTTAACTTTTTCCAGGCCATGATGGTCTTCATTCAGAATCCTTTCCGCCTTCAGGATATCCAGGTCATCATCTGTTGCCTTTGACCATGGCAATGTGACAAGCCATTCGATATAGTTGCGGATAACTGCACTTTCAGCTGAACTGGATGGAACTTTTTCATAGCGATCCAGTTCTTTTAAAGCTGTCAGCTGGACATGCTCAGGCATGCCGGCATTTTCAATCTTTTCCGTCAGCTCAGCAATTTCTCCTGTCTTGCCTTCCTTATCCCCCAGCTCTTTTTGGATTGCCTTCATCTGTTCACGCAAATAATATTCCTTCTGCGTTCGCTCCATTGATTTTTTTACACGCTGGCCAATCTTTTTTTCAAGGTTTAGAACTTCTTTTTCATTATGGATGATTTCAATAACCTGGTTCATGCGCTCTTTTACATCAATGGTTTCAAGAATTTCCTGTTTTTCTTTAAGCTTTAAAGGTAAATGGGAAGAAATGATATCTGCCATGCGCCCCGGCTCTTCTATATCTGCTACAGAGGAGTACGTTTCGGCTGAAATCTTCTTCGATACCTTTATGTATTGCTCAAAATATTCAAGCATGGTCCTCATCAATGCCTGATCTTCTACGTCCTTTGTCTCAGGATCTTCAAAAACCTTCACACTAACGGAATAATGTTCGGCTTCTTCCTGAAAATCAATGATTTCCGCTCTCTTAAGCCCTTCAACAAGAACACGGATTGTACCGTTTGGAAGCTTGAGCATCTGCTTTACACGTGTTAGCGTGCCCATTCCATATAGATCATCTTCTGATGGTTCATCTATAGATATATCCTTTTGTGTTGTTAAGAAAATTAAATGGTCATCTACCATTGCTTTTTCAAGGGCCTGAACCGATTTCTCACGGCCTACATCCAAATGCAGAACCATGGTCGGATAAACAAGCAAGCCCCGAAGCGGCAGGAGGGGGACGATGATTTCTTTCTTTTTCGCCATTCCATTGCACCTCCAAAATGCATCTTTTTAACCCCATTATTGCTAATAATTTCTTTGTACAATTCTATCGTATTTAAATAGCAGTGTCTATTAAAGAGAAATTGCTGAAAGCCTGTATTAAAAAGATATTCATTTATAATTACACTTTATCCTTCTTTACGCAAATAAAACTTCGGTTTGTAGCCTAAACTGCAAACCGAAGTTTCTGACCGCGATTAGCGGGAGGCGTTTGTTCAGCGGGTTTTCAATAACTGACAAACCCTGAATGGGTTACTGGGCCACACATCATATGCTCTCTTTTTTCTTTAATTCGATTGAAGCAGTTATGGCCTGCTCTTTGAGATACTCTTTTTGCAGCGCTGCATCAAATACTTCATTCAAATGGGTTACAGGAATAATCTTAATGCCTGTTATTTCCTTTAAGATGGATTGCATATTTTCTTTTGGGATAATTACTGTCTGTGCTCCTGCTTTTTTTGCAGCTTTCACCTTTGGATATATGCCTCCAATTGGCTTGACGTACCCATGAATGCTGATTTCCCCGGTCATAGCTACAGTATTGTCCACTGGCCGTTTATAAATAGCAGAATAGATCCCTGTCGCCATGGCAATTCCCGCAGAAGGGCCGTCAATTGGAACTCCGCCAGGGAAGTTGACATGAATATCATATTCGTCAGCCGGTACGCCCATTGACCTCAAAACAGTAATTACATTTTCAATTGAACCCCTGGCCATACTCTTTCTCCGGATTGATTTTCCTTGGCCGCCAATGCTTTCTTCTTCTACTATGCCTGTAATATTAATACTGCCTTTTTCTTTTGCAGGAATCACAGTAACTTCAATATCAAGCAAAGCACCTGTGTTCGGTCCATATACGGCCAGCCCATTTACAAGACCAACAGCAGAATGCGAATTGATTTTCCTTTCCATTCTGGGTGAAAGCTGACTCGATTGCACAACCCATTCAATATCTTCATCTTTTATGTAATCACGGTCTTCAGTAATCGCTAACCCTGCAGAAATTTGAATCATATTAACCGCTTCTCGTCCATTTCTTGCATAATTGGCGAGAATGCCAAGCGCATTTTCACTAATAGAGAGATTGACCTTTTCCGAAGCCTTTTTTGCTACAGCTGAAATCTCTTCTTCAGCTAACTCTCTGAAAAATACCTCCATGCATCTGGAACGAATGGCAGGCGGTATTTCATTCGGAGTCCTGGTAGTTGCTCCGATCAGGCGGAAGTCGGCCGGCAGGCCATTTTTAAAGATATCATGAATATGGGTTGGTATTTGAGTATTTTCTTCATTATAATAAGCACTTTCCAGAAATACTTTCCGGTCTTCAAGCACTTTCAGAAGCTTGTTCATCTGTATGGGGTGAAGCTCACCGATTTCGTCAATAAAAAGCACGCCTCCATGTGCATTTGTAACAGCACCCTGTTTAGGCTGCGGAATTCCCGCCTGCCCCATTGCCCCAGCACCCTGATAGATAGGATCATGAACAGAACCTATCAGTGGATCTGCAATGCCCCTCTCATCGAATCTCGCCGTAGTAGCATCCAGTTCTATAAAAACAGAAGCAGCCTCAAAGGGTGACTTTGCATTTTTCTTGGCTTCTTCCAGTACCAATCTGGCCGCAGCCGTTTTTCCTACGCCGGGTGGACCATAAATAATAACATGCTGAGGATTTGGTCCGCACAATGCTGCTTTCAGAGATTTAATTCCGTCCTCCTGCCCCACAATGTCTGCAAAACTGGCTGGACGAACTTTTTCTGATAAAGGTTCAGTTAACGAAATGGAACGCATCTTTTTCAATACATCCATTTCCTTCCTTGATTCACGGTCGATAGAAACTTTTTGTGTCCGCTGGCTCCTAAGCAAATTCCAAAAGTAAAGCCCAATGACAATTCCAAAAAACAATTGGATAAATAAAGCGATCCCCGTCCAACTCATTGTGTTCCCTCCTGCATTATTTGTTCTCGTTGATAATGCTAGTATCTCCCTGACTGAGTTGGAATAAACAAGGAATTCATTTAAAAGTAAGCACGGAAAGCGGAAGCGCCTTGCCCACCCCCGACACCTCGAGGGGGTAGGCGCTGGAGCTGGACAATCCTCAGAGTACAAAGTTTTAAATTCAGAAAGGCATAAAAAATGGCCATGCCCCAAGGCTGGCCACTTTTTATTATGCTGAAGTCTTGCGCTCTTCTTCTACAACTGTTCCGTCCTCCAAAACAAGTTTTGGCGAACCATTATCAATAACCGTTTCTTTCGTAATAATGCATTTTTTAATATCTTCGCGTGATGGAAGATCAAACATCACATCCAGCATGATTCCTTCAATAATGGAGCGCAGTCCGCGGGCACCTGTTTTTCTTTCAATTGCTTTTTTAGCAATTTCTTCAAGTGCGTCTTCTTCAAAATCAAGCTCAACATTATCAAGTTCAAGCATTTTCTGATATTGTTTGACAAGTGCATTTTTAGGTTTAGTTAAAATCTCAATCAACGCAGCTTCATCAAGCTGGGAAAGGCTTGCAATAACCGGAAGACGTCCGATAAATTCAGGAATTAAACCGAATTTCAGCAGGTCTTCAGGAAGAACTTTTGCAAGAAGATCCTTTGGCTCGATTTCTTTTTGATTCTGGTCGGATCCAAAGCCAATTACCTTCTGGCCTAAACGGCGTTTAATAATTTGCTCAATGCCATCAAATGCACCGCCGCAGATAAACAGGATATTGGTCGTGTCAATCTGGATAAATTCCTGATGAGGATGTTTGCGGCCGCCTTGTGGCGGTACGCTCGCAACTGTTCCTTCCAGAATTTTCAATAGAGCCTGCTGCACACCTTCACCTGATACATCACGAGTGATTGACGGATTTTCCGACTTACGTGCAACTTTATCAATTTCATCAATATAAATGATTCCTTTTTCTGCCTTTTCCACATCATAATCAGCTGCCTGAATAAGCTTTAAGAGGATATTTTCAACATCTTCCCCGACATATCCAGCTTCAGTCAATGATGTTGCATCTGCAATTGCAAACGGAACATTTAGAATGCGGGCCAATGTCTGAGCCAGCAAGGTTTTACCGCTTCCAGTCGGACCGATCATGGCAATATTACTTTTTGATAGTTCAACTTCATCAATCTTGCTGTTGGAATTGATGCGCTTATAGTGATTATATACCGCAACAGATAGCGATTTCTTTGCCTGATCCTGGCCAATAACATACTCATCCAGAATATCGCGGATTTCAGCTGGCTTTGGCACATCTTTGAATTCCACTTCTTCTTCTGTACCCAGCTCTTCTTCCACAATTTCAGTGCAAAGCTCAATGCATTCATCACATATATATACGCCTGGCCCAGCAACAAGTTTGCGGACCTGATCCTGTGTTTTGCCACAGAAAGAACATTTTAATTGCCCTTTTTCATCATTAAATTTAAACAAATCCTTCACCCCTTGAAAAAACTTCAAAACGATATATTAAGCTTGCGAGATCACATGCAAATAGTTCTTATTCAGCCATAGAAAAGTTGGGAATTATGGTGGACTCTTTGAAATATACGTGAAACATGCCCTCTTTAATAATTCACACTTTCTTAAAAATCAAAACCTTCAGCAGTTATGTATTGCATTGTAACACATTTTTACAGTGGACAGGAAATGATAACTCTTAAAACATTTCAATTATGTATGCATGCATGTGATGGGATTTCGCAAAGAAAAAACAGGCTGAATTTTATATGTACTTTCATAAGCTTAACCAAAAATGGCTAAATTAAGTCGGCCCCTTGGACCGATAATTAAATTATCTATATATGTATTTGTATTCCTGTCCATGTTCAATATGCCGTAAAACTTTTCACCAGGCAAAGATACAAGGGAGATTTTCATTATGTATTGTCTTGATGGTATAAAACAAGGCACGATAAACTCGCGCCTTGTTTCTTATTAAAAGGGAGAAAATTTTCTGCTTTCGAAGATAGACTACTGTCTAGCTCCGCCTCCTTGCCCCTTGAGGTCATAAGCCAAATTACTACTGAGGTTTAACAACCTCCTCCGTAATTCGTCTTATGCTTGTCGGGGCAGTGCAGTCGGCTCCGCTTTTCTTTTATTATGCAACAGTCTTGCTATTTTCCACAAGGAAATCTACTGCTTTTTTAATTTGAAGATCTGCTTTTAGGCCTTCAAGGCTTCCAAGAGCTTGTGTGATCTGGTCAGCAGACATGTTGTACATTTCTGCCATTTTGTTAAGCTCTTCTGTAACTTCTTCATCGCTTACTTCGATGTTTTCTGCGTTTGCGATTGCTTCAAGAGTCAGGTTAACGCGTACACGCTTTTCAGCTTCCTCTTTCATTTGCTCGCGCAGTGCAGCTTCATCCTGTCCGGAGAACTGGAAGTATAGTTCAAGATTCATGCCTTGCATTTGCAGACGCTGTTCGAACTCCTGCATCATGCGGTTAACTTCTGTGTCAACCATTGCAGCTGGAATTTCCATTTCTGCATTAGCAGCTGCTGCTTCAACAACAGTATCGCGGACATGGTGCTCAGCTTCATGCTTCTTGCTTTCTTCTAAGCGAGTTTTGATTTTTTCTTTTAATGCATCCAAAGTTTCAACTTCTTCGTCTGCATCTTTAGCAAACTCATCATCCAGCTCAGGAAGCTGTTTTGTTTTGATTTCATGTACAGTTACTTTGAATGTTGCAGGCTTTCCAGCTAGCTCGGCAGCATGGTATTCCTCTGGGAAAGTAACTTCAACTTCCTTAGATTCTCCAGCAGCAGTTCCAGTCAATTGGTCTTCAAAGCCAGGGATGAACTGTCCTGAACCAAGTTCAAGTGAGTAGTTCTCAGCTTTTCCGCCTTCGAAAGCTTCGCCATCAACGAATCCTTCAAAGTCCATAACAACTGTATCGCCAGTTTCAGCTTTTCCTTCTTCTTTAACGGCAAGTTCAGCTTGTCTTTCCTGAAGTGAAGTTAGCTCGCTGTTAACATCTTCATCCGTAACGTTTGTTTCAAGAGGCTTGACTTCAAGGCCTTTGTATTCGCCAAGCTTTACTTCAGGCTTAACAGTAACTGTAGCTTTGAAGATAAGGTTTTTTCCTTTTTCGATTTGCTCAACATCGATTTCAGGACGATCTACCGGCTCAATGCCTGTTTCGTCGATTGCATTAGCATAAGCTTCTGGAAGAAGATAATCTACTGCATCCTGGTATAAAGATTCAACTCCGAAACGCTTTTCAAACATTCCGCGAGGCATTTTTCCTTTACGGAATCCTGGGACGTTTACTTGCTTAACTACTTTTTTAAATGCAGCGTCTAAGCCTTCGTTCACTTTCTCTGCATCTACTTCAATTGTAAGAACCCCGCGGTTCCCTTCTAACTTTTCAAATTTAGCAGACATACAATCATTTCCCTCCAAAAATCTATTATCATTTCATTCAACACAGAATGTTATGAATATCTCTTGTTTCTCAAGCCATATCCATTAAATAAAAATGTATATATACACATAATACAACCATTATATTATAACATACACTCTCTGTCTTTCAACATTGAAGGCTAAATATTGGGATAAGAAATTTCTTCTATCTTTCTTATAAAGGCAAGAGCCTGTTCAATTTCCTCTTCTGGAGCTTCATAAATATCTCCCAGTTTGCTGAAAGAACTGGCCAAACCATGGTACTCATATGAAAGCATATGGTATGCCGCCGCCCAGGAAGCAGCGTTATCCGGTGAGGCTTCAAGCGGATATAGCAGGAAAAATTGCCTTTCTGCAAGGCTCTTTGTATTTTCATATAATACCGGATCTTCCTGCTCGAGCTGAATCCCCAGTTTATTGACTATTTTTAACAGCATCGGCTGCTGATGTACCGGTGGGAGTTCATCAGGAATAACCCGAACGCTTTTATTAAATTTCCGAATCCGTACATATTTATCATACCCATGCTCGGTAAGCACATTTAACAGCATCGTTTTAAAGAAAGGATTACCGTCATGAGCTTCAAGATATGCTTTAATATCCTCTATATATGGCCTGATATTATGTTCTGCCAGCTGTGCAGCGATCTGCATTTGGTCATGCTGATCCTGGTAGGAGAACAGATTGAGCTTCCTGTCCTTGAATTCCTCCATTTCAGGTGCTTCAATCTCGGCTTCAGAAGGTGAAGCAGCCATCTTTCTGCTGAACTCAAGCATTTTGCTAAAATGCTCAAACTTCTCCTTCGGGATCTCCCTCTCTTCAAGCAAAACTTCAATCATTGCTGCAATCTCGCTGTATTGATGCAGCTGCACAAGGATCATTAAATAAAGATCCATTACTTGTATGTAATCCCCAATGCCTGTCTGGAGCATTTTATTAGCCAGTTCTTTCGCTTTTTCCAACGCTCCCGCTTCATAATATGCCAGAACAAGCCCGATATGGACATCGGTATTCTCAGGCTCCATCTCCAGTGCTTCTTCAAAGAACTGGATCGATTCCTGATACCTTTTCTGCTGAAGGGACTCCAGCCCCTTTTCCAGCAGTCTTTTCTCAAGGCCGGGAAATAGAATGATTTTATTGTTTTGTTTTTTCCGTTCCCGCTTTCCCATGCTAGTACCGCCTCAACTTATATTTTTGAAGTTAGTGTAGCATGAATCAGCAGAAAAACAAAAAGATTCATGGTTTACCGCCATGAATCTTTCATACATTCTTACTGTACAGCTAACTGTTTTTCTTCAAAAGTTGAAATGCTTGTTTCCAATTGAAGGGTAATCTCTATTTCATCCCAGCCATTAATCAGCATTTTTTTCCAGTAATCATTTATAGAGAATGATGCTGAAAAATTATGTTCATCTTCAATTACTTGATTCTTCAAATCAACCTTCAATTCGTATGGCTGGCTTTTAGCACGCTTGAGCAGATATTCGACTGTTTCAGCCGGAAGAGTGATTGGCAAAAGTCCATTTTTTAAGCAATTTTGATGAAAAATATCAGCAAATGAAGGGGCAATGATGACTTTAAAGCCATAATCTCCTAAAGCCCATGGTGCATGCTCCCTCGAAGAACCGCAGCCGAAGTTTTCATTTGCAATGAGGATAGGGGCACCCTGGTTTTCTTCCTTATTCAACTCAAACTCAGGGTTAGGCAAACCATCTTTTGTAAATCTCCAGTCATAGAACAAATACTGTCCAAACCCCGTTTTCTCAATTCTTTTAAGAAATTGCTTGGGGATAATCTGATCGGTATCCACATTTGCTCTATCTAAAGCAGCAGCTTTCCCTTGCAGTGTTTTAAATCCGCTCATTTTGTTCTCCTCCTTCTTATTGAACTGTTTCTGCGCTAAGCAAAGCACCTACATCCACAAAATGTCCGTACAAAGCTGCAGCCGCCGCCATTAATGGACTGACAAGATGTGTTCTGGCCCCTGATCCCTGGCGTCCTTCAAAATTTCGGTTTGATGTTGAGGCACAATGCTCGCCGCTTGGCACAATATCATTATTCATGCTCAAACACATGCTGCAGCCTGATTCCCTCCATTCAAAACCAGCCTGCTTAAAGATAAGATCCAGTCCTTCAGCCTCCGCCTGTTTTTTGACCTGCTGTGACCCTGGAACAACAAGTGCACGGACTTGAGGATGAACCTTCTTCCCTCTAATTATTTCTGCGGCCTGTTTTAAGTCTTCCAGCCGGGAATTTGTGCAGGACCCGATGAAAACATGCTGAATCTGAATGTCTTCAATTTTCTGCCCTTCCTGCAGCCCCATATAATCTAAAGCTCTGGATAGTGATTTTTGTTCAAGCTCGTTTTTGCATTCCTCAAGTTTTGGAAGTTGTTCATTCACTTTGGAAGTCATAGAAGGATTCGTCCCCCAGCTGACCATTGGCGCAATATCTGCTGCATCAATTTGAATGGTTTTATCGTATGCCGCATCAGGATCGGATACAAGTTCTTTCCAATTATCGACAGCCTGCGTAAATTCAGCTCCTGCTGGTGCATACTTCCGCCCCTGCAGATACGCAAACGTCGTTTCATCAGGACTGACAAGCCCCGCCCTTGCTCCTCCTTCAATGGACATATTGCAAATCGTCATTCTTTCTTCCATTGACATTTTCGCAATGGCATCCCCGCAATATTCAATAATATGGCCCGTACCAAAGCCAATTCCGTTTTTGGCAATAATATAAAGTATGACATCTTTAGCGGTAACACCCTTTTTCAGCTCGCCATTTATCTCCATTTTTAATGTTTTAGGCTTGCTTTGCCATAAAGTCTGGGTAGCCATGACATGCTCCACTTCACTTGTTCCAATGCCAAACGCTATTGATCCAAAAGCTCCATGAGTGGATGTATGGCTGTCACCGCAAACAATTGTCATGCCTGGCTGAGTAAGCCCCAGCTCCGGCCCGATCACATGGACTATCCCCTGTTCAGGACTATCCAGCCCGGCAAGAGGGATGCCGAATTCCAAACAGTTTTTTTCCAAAGTGGTCATTTGGTTCAGTGCAACAGGATCATTGATGACTTTTCGGTTATCAGTAGGAATATTGTGGTCAACTGTAGCAAACGTTTTATCAGGCCTTCTGACTTTTCTGTTTTTCATTCTTAAACCTGAAAAAGCTTGAGGGGATGTAACTTCGTGCACTAAGTGGAGGTCTATGTACATCAAATCCGGCTTCCCCTCTTCCCTGTGGACTACATGCTTTTCCCAAATCTTATCTATTATTGATTTTCCCATTCTGTTCCACTCCCTTTTTAAAAGAAACACGGCCGATGAAGGCCGTGTCCCAGTTTATAAAATCAGCTGAAACTGTGTCCAGCCATCATTTCAGCTTTTATGCATAAGCCCCCATAATATTAAGAATAGCTTCGTTATCCAAAAGGGTAGCCTTTACCTCTTCAATCATTTCAGAAGTAGTAACCACCTTTTTTCCAAATGAAACAATATCTCTTGTACGATAGCCAGCTTCAAGCACTTGATTAACAGCATTTTCAACCGCTTCAGCTTCCTCTTCCATTCCGAAAGATAAGCGAAGCATCATGGCTGCTGATAAAATCATGGCAATAGGATTGGCTGCATTCTTCCCTTGAATATCCGGTGCTGAACCATGGATTGGTTCGTATAAATAAGGCCCGTTTTCCGAAATGCTGGCAGAAGGAAGCATCCCTAAAGAGCCAGTCAATACAGAAGCTTCATCGCTCAAAATATCACCAAACATATTTTCCGTTACTACAACATCGAATTGCTTCGGATTTTTAATCATTTGCATCGCTGCATTGTCAACAAGCATATGCTCCAATGCCACTTCCGGATATTGCTTTGCAATGTCCTCCGCTACCTCTCTCCACATTCGGCTTGATTCCAGGACATTGGCCTTGTCAACAGAAGTCACCTTGCCACGGCGGCTTCCGGCAAGTTCAAAGGCCAGTTTAATGACACGCCGCATTTCTTCTTTTTGATAAAACAATGTATCTACCACAGCATCTTTTCCGTTTTGCTGGGTCCTCTCGCTTGGCTTTCCGAAATACAGGCCGCCAGTTAATTCCCTGACCATCAGCATATCCACACCTTCAATTACTTCATTTTTTAATGGGGAAGTATCAGAAAGGCTGGAATAATATTGAGTTGGCCGCAGATTTGCATAGAGATTCAATTCCTTGCGGATCTTCAAGAGACCCTTTTCAGGACGAAGGTGGGGAGGCTGCCGGTCCCATTTAGGCCCTCCAACCGCTCCCAGCATGACCGCATCGCTTTCTTTGCAAAGCTCCAGCGTTTCATCAGGCAGTGGAGTTCCGGCTGCATCAATAGCAGAACCGCCAATTTTGCCATATGAAAATTGGAATTGATGTCCGAACCGTTCTCCAACGGCCTGCAGGACTTCAATTGCTCCCTTCACCACTTCTTTGCCGATCCCATCTCCTGGAAGTACTGCGATACGTTTTTTCATTTTTAATCCCTCCGTCTGTTTTTTTGTTTATGCTTATAGATTATTGTTTTGGTTATATTGATTTCAGCATGGGGCACTAAAGCGAACCCGCGGGGAGGAAAGGGAGCTTCTATTAATTCGCCTCTACCGCTTGCGCCTGTGCTTTTTCTTTCATATATATCACTCTATTAACAGCGTTCAAGTAAGCTTTTGAGGAAGCTTCGAGCACATCCTGGGCCAATCCGCGGCCGCTGGTTTCCATTCCTTCGTAGTTCAGTTTTACATAAACCTGGGCTAAAGCGTCTCTTCCTGCCCCTACGGATTGAATGCGGTAATCAAGAAGGTTAGCTGTTCCATTCAGGCATTTTTCCAATGTGTTATACAGCGCCTCTATGCTTCCTGCTCCAGTACCGGCTTCCTGGATCACTTCGTTGTTTGATCCTGACAGGGTAACAGTTGCCGTCGGAACAGAGTTCGTGCCATATTGAATTTGAATTCCAATCAAATCATAGAATCGCTGTTCCTTGGAGAGCTTCTCTTCAAGTACGATGGCTGCAAGGTCATCGTCTGTCATCTCTTTTTTGCGGTCGGCCAAATCTTTGAAAACTGTGAATAGCCGGTTTGCTTCTTCATCTGCTACTTCAAGCCCAAGTTCACTCAGGCGGTTTTTAAAGGCATGGCGTCCAGAATGTTTTCCAAGCACCATGGAATTGGATTGGAATCCGACTAGATCAGGGGAAATAATTTCATAAGTTGTTTTTTCCTTCAGTACCCCATCCTGGTGTATTCCTGATTCATGTGCAAAAGCATTTCTTCCGACAATCGCTTTATTGGCTGGTACCACCATGCCTGTCAGCTTGCTGATCAGGCTGCTCGTTCTGCTGATTTCCTGAAGATTCAGACGGGTGGAAGCCTGATAATGATTATTTCGGATGTAAAGGGCTACCGCCAGTTCCTCCAATGCCGCATTTCCTGCTCTTTCACCAATCCCGTTAATAGTGCCCTCAATCTGTGTTGCTCCATTTTCTATAGCTGAAAGGGAATTAGCTATGGCCATTCCCAAGTCATCATGGCAATGAGCTGATAAGGATACTTTATCAATAGAAGGAACATGATTTCTTAAATATTGAAAAATCTCTCCATATTCCTGCGGTGTTGTGTATCCAACAGTATCCGGTATATTAATGATCGTCGCCCCAGCCTGGATGACCTGTTCGATTATTTCAGCAAGAAAAGGCAATTCCGTCCTGGTAGCATCCTCCGCAGACCATTGGACGATCGGGAACTTTGAAGCAGCATACTTAACTGTTTCTACTGCTGTTTCAACCACTTCTTCTTTCGTTTTCTTTAACTTATATTGTCTGTGAATCGGAGAGGTTGCCAGGAATGTATGTATCCTTGGCTCAGCCCCGTCCTTCAATGCTCCCCATGCGGCATCTATATCAGAGATAACTGCTCTTGCCAGGCCTGTGACCGAGCAATTTTTAATCGTCTGGGCAATTTTCTGTACAGAAGCAAAATCACCTTTTGACGCTGCAGGAAAACCAGCTTCAATAATATCAACATTCAAGCGCTCCAGCTGCCTGGCAATTTCTAACTTTTCGGAAAAGTTAAGGTTTACACCGGCCGATTGTTCGCCATCTCTTAAGGTTGTGTCAAATATCTTAATTGTTCGCACTGACGACCACTTCTTTCTTCTTGCTGCTATTGACAAACGGCATCATCTTGCGAAGCTCTCTTCCAACCTGTTCGATCGGATGCTCATTTTCTCTCTGATTTACGGCATTGAATACCGGTCTATTTGCCTGGTTTTCCAAAATCCAGCCTTTAGCAAAATTGCCTTCCTGGATATCTTTCAAAACTGCCTTCATTTCTTCTTTCACTCTTGCATCTACTACCCGCGGGCCGCTGACAAAATCTCCCCATTGAGCAGTATCTGAGATGGAATAGCGCATTCCTTCCAGACCGCCTTCATACATAAGGTCAACGATGAGTTTTAGCTCATGCAGACATTCAAAGTATGCCAGTTCCGGCTGATACCCAGCTTCAGTAAGAGTTTCAAATCCTGCTTTCACCAAAGAAGTCAGCCCTCCGCATAGCACTGCCTGTTCGCCAAACAGATCTGTCTCGGTTTCTTCTTTAAACGTTGTTTCCAATGCACCTGCGCGAAGTGATCCAATGGCTTTAGCGTAAGAAAGGGCAAGCTCCTTTGCTTCTCCTGTTACGTCCTGATGGACTGCAAACAGGGCTGGGACACCTGCATCCTGTTCATATGTTCTTCTGACCAAATGTCCTGGCCCTTTCGGAGCTACAAGCAATACATCACACTCTTTTGGAGGCACGATCTGATTAAAATGAATATTAAATCCATGGGCAAACATTAATGCCTGGTTTGATAGAGTCGGTTCAATTTCTTCCTTGTATACTTTTGGCTGGTGTTCATCCGGCAATAGGATCATCACTACATCTGCCTGTGCTGCTGCCTCACCGACTGAGTATACCTGGAAACCGTCTTCTTCTGCTTTTTCCCAGGACTTCCCTTTGCGAAGGCCGATTACGACTTCAACACCGCTGTCCCTCATATTCAACGCATGCGCATGTCCCTGAGATCCGTATCCGATAACCGCTACTTTCTTTCCGTTTAAATACGCTGCATTTGCATCTCCGTTATAGTACATTTTTGCCATGTTTTATCTTCCTCTCAGATTAAATTATTTTTATTTTAGTAGTAGAATTTATTAAACAATAGAATATGACTTGGACTGCTGGGAAGTACGCTGTGTTCCTCTAGGGAATGCCGTTGTTCCCGTCCGGGCAAGCTCTTTGATTCCATATGGCTTAATGAGTTCAATGAAAGCTTCTACTTTATCAGATTCACCTGTAATCTGAACGGTCATGCTATCCTTGCTGACATCTATAACAGAAGCTCTGAACGGTTCAATTAAAGAGTAAATTTCATTTCTGGTATAAGGGACCGCCTGAACTTTAATGAGGGCGAGCTCTCTTGCCACTATCGATTGATCCGTGATATCAGTCACTTTTATCACATCGATTTGCTTGTTTAGCTGTTTTGTAATTTGTTCACTGGCACTGGAGTCCTCAACATGGACCACACAAGTGATGCGCGACATCCCTTCATGTTCGGACAGGCCAACTGAAATGCTCTCAATATTAAAGTTTCTTTTGGAAAATAAATTAGTGATTCTGTTTAGAACACCCGGCCGATTCATAACAGTCAGGCATATGACTCTTTTCATGGTTTTACACCTGCCATTTCATGAAGTCCTTTTCCAGGTGCAATCATCGGATACACATTTTCATCCGGATCCACCCGGAAATCGATAAGTACTGGTTCGCGGTTATGAAGCACTTCATCCAATAACTCTTCAGCTTCTTCTTCAGATTGAATGACATATCCTTTTATTCCGTAAGCTTCTGCCAATTTTACGAAAGATGGCTGTACCGGGATTTTGCTGTGAGAGAAACGGGATTCATAAAAGATCTCCTGCCATTGCCTAACCATGCCAAGGGCCATATTATTAAAAATGATAATTTTCACCGGCAGGTTCATTTCCTGTATAATGGCAAGCTCCTGCGTTGACATTTGAAACCCTCCATCTCCGCAAATAGCGAGTACACAAGCTTCCGGGTCGGCCAACTGAGCTCCGATGCTGGCAGGGAAACCAAATCCCATTGTTCCAAGCCCTCCTGAAGTCACCCATCTGTCTGCCTTATTAAAGCGGTAGTATTGGGCTGCCCACATTTGATGCTGTCCTACGTCTGTAACGACGATGGCATTCCCTTCCGTTTTTGAATGGAGCATTTCCATGACTTTCTGGGGCTTCAATCGTCCAGACTCTTTATCATAGAAATATGGATATTCCTTCTGCCACCTCAGGATGGTTTCCATCCATTCTTTATGGGCCGGTGGTTTTCCATCCTGCAGAATCAGCTGCTCAAGAGCTTCTTTTGCATCTGCCACAATCGGAATGGACGTTGGAACGTTCTTGCCTATTTCAGCAGGATCAATATCAATATGGGCGACTGTTGCATGTGGCGCAAAATGCTGTAAGTTTCCTGTTAATCTGTCATCAAAGCGGGCTCCAATATTTATCAGCAAGTCACATTCTGTAAGTCCCATATTGGCTGCATAACAGCCATGCATCCCCGCCATTCCGATGAATAATGGATGATCTGCCGGGAATCCGCCGAGGCCCAGGAGTGTGTGAATAACAGGAATTCGCTGCTGCTCTGCGTACTCTTTTAATTCTTTGGATGCTCTTCCATGAAGCACGCCAGCACCAGCCAAGATGACAGGCTTTTTCGATCTGCTGACTGCTTCAGTTAATTTCCTTATTTGCAGGTAATTTGGTTTTAATGTCGGCTGATATCCCGGCAGATTCACTTCCTTTTCTTCCTCAGGCTGATCTGAGACTCCCGCAGCGATGTCTTTAGGGATATCGATCAGTACCGGTCCTGGCCTGCCAGTTGAAGCTATATAAAAAGCTTCTTTAACAATTCTCGGGATATCTTCAATGCTGCGGACCTGATAATTGTATTTTGTAATTGGAGTGGTTATCCCCAGGATATCTGCCTCCTGAAAGGCGTCTGATCCAATGACTCCCGTTGCCACCTGGCCTGTAAAAACAATCAGCGGAAGTGAATCCATCATTGCGTCTGCAAGCCCGGTAACAATATTAGTGGCCCCTGGTCCTGAAGTGGCAATTACAACACCCGGCTTTCCAGATATCCGGGCATACCCTTCAGCAGCATGAATTCCTCCCTGTTCATGACGCGGCAGCACATGAAGAATCTCTGAATGATACAGTTTGTCGTAGAGTGGAAGAACAGCTCCTCCAGGATAACCAAAAATCACTTCAACATTTTCTTTCTCCAAGGCTCTTAATAACAGATCAGCACCGGTGACAGGATGTGTCTCCGTTTTTGTTTCTGTTAAGGCAGCTTCCTGCAGCATTTGTTGATAACCTCCTCTTGTTTTTTATAACTCCAATATAAAAAGCCCTTCCACCCCTAAAGACACCTATCGATTGTAGGTATAAGGGATGAAAAGGCTTTGATAACCTGTTCCACGGTACCACCCTGATTCACGCTTATAGTGCGTGCACTCATGAACAGCCAAATGCTGTCCGTTTTGATAACGGGTGAAGAACACCCGGCAGCCCCTAATCGATCATCTTTCAGGACTGCGCTCAGAGGTGAGTTCATTTTAAGAGGGCATTACCGGTTTTCAGCAGATCCGGCTCTCTGTGAATGCCTGTCATAAAACTACTTATCCTCTTCTACGCTTTTCCTATTCGGAGTTAAACCCCTTAAAACATTAACGCTTTAAACCACTGAATTATTAAGTTAAAAAAATTCATATTGAGAGAGAGATTTCACTTAGATGAAGGTTATAATTCTATTTAACTTAAAGGTGTGAATTTCTTATATTGAGGACTATCTTACGCCCATTTTTATCAGCCGTCAACACCCTTTTCGTGAATTATTTGATAATTTCGATTAATCTGTTTTTCTGTATCCGCTTACATTGTTGATATATTCACATTCCCTGGAACAAAAAAATTTTAGAGAATTTTTTAATTATGGGAGATGACAGCTGAAATGGGGTTCAAATATTAAGAGGTTTGCAAAGACGATTTAAGTATCGAGGGTTGCACTGGAAGACGCTGCCATTAAAAACTAAACTAAAACAAAAAAACTCACCAAAATGGTGAGTAAGAATTCGGTAAGATATGTAGTGTTGCCAGATGTGTAAATGGCGTCCCAGGAGAGATTCGAACTCCCGACCGACGGCTTAGAAGGCCGTTGCTCTATCCGGCTGAGCTACTGGGACGTATTGAATAATTTCACTTGATTGAGATTAATTAACTCAACGACAAGATTTATTATATTAGACAAATGTTAAGAAGTCAACACTTTGTAAGATATTTTTTTATTATTGAGGGAAGACTGGCTTCCCTCTGTTATTATATTCAAATTAATCGCTTTTTACCAGTGAAAAATTTTGTGTCAAATCAGGAATCTTCCCATTAGATAAGTCATACACATCCAGTGTAACATCTTTTCCCCTGGCTTCCAGTATGACATATGTCTTTTCGTTTCTTCCTCTGGGTAGCCGTATGCTTCCAGGGTTAATAAATAATATCCCATCAGACAATTCAGCTCCCAGACCATGTGAATGGCCAAAACATACGATATCTACTTCCATTTCACGTGCCCTGTATGCCAGATTCATTAAGGTAGACTTAACGGAATATCTGTGGCCGTGTGTGACGAAAAAGCGGATTCCCCCAGCTTCTTCTATTCTATCCTCCGGGAAAGCTGCCTCAAAGTCACAATTTCCTCTTACAGCAGCGTATCCTCTTAATGATTCATGATCTGCCTGAAGCTCAGAATCTCCGCAGTGAATCATCAAATCCATATCAGGATGCATTTCGCGAATTTGGCTGAGTTCAGAGGTTAACCCATGGCTATCACTGACAATCAGAACTTTCATGAGTTCTCAGCTCCGGCCATGAAAGAAGGAAGCAGCTCCTCCAGCTTTTTGAGAGCATTCGCCCTATGGCTGATCTGGCTTTTTTCCTCCGGCATTAATTCAGCCATTGCTTTGCCCTTAGCTTCTGCAAAAAAGATAGGATCATAGCCAAATCCATAAGTCCCTCTTTTTTCTCTTAAGATATGGCCTTCACAAGTTCCTGCAGCTGTTTCAGTAATTTTTCCGGGAGCAGCGATTGCAAGAGCGCAATAGAACCGAGCCTGCCGCTTATGATCCGGAATGCTTTCGAGCTCATCGAGAACCTTGTCCATGTTTTTCTGGTCGTTTTTTTCTTCGCCTGCATAGCGGGCGGAATAGATGCCTGGCTTTCCTCCAAGCGCATCAATGATTAGCCCCGAATCATCGGCAATTACCATTCTTCCAAAAGCTTTAGAAACGGCTTCCGCTTTAAGAATGGCATTCTCTTCAAACGTGCTTCCTGTTTCCTCTACATCCTGAAAATCCGGATAATCCAGCATCGTTTTAACCTCATACCCAAGAGGCTTGAACATCCGTTCAAATTCTCTCGCTTTGCCCGCATTTTTAGTAGCGATAATAACTTCCTGCATGCTATGACCTCCCCTCCAGCTTTTCTCTTTTGCCTTGAATGCTTTCTGTGATTTTCTCCCCAAGGGCAGCCTTTTGAAACTCAAACAGCTCTGAAATCCCTTCCTGTGCAGCACCCAGCATTTCCTGCAGCTGGGTATAAGAAAAAGTCGCTTCTTCTCCAGTTCCCTGAAGTTCCACAAACTCACCGCTGCCAGTCATAACGACATTCATATCTACTTCAGCAGAGGAGTCTTCAATATAATTCAAATCCACTGCAGCCTGCTTATTTTTAAGAATTCCCACGCTTGTGGCAGCAAGAAAATCATTGATTGGATAGTGAGTAAGCTTCTTGCTGCTGTATAGTTTATCCATCGCCTGTGCCATAGCAACAAAGGCTCCTGTAATGGATGCTGTCCGGGTCCCTCCATCCGCCTGGATTACGTCGCAATCAAGCCAAACCGTTCTTTCGCCAAGTGCATCAAGATCCACCACTGCACGGAGAGCACGGCCGATCAGGCGCTGGATTTCCATTGTTCTCCCTGAAATTTTCCCTTTCGCTGATTCCCTGATATTTCTCTGTTCTGTTGCTCTTGGAAGCATGGAATATTCAGCTGTTATCCAGCCTTTCCCCTGTCCCCTCATAAAAGGAGGGACCCTCTCATCGATACTTGCTGTACAAATCACCTTCGTGTCTCCCACGGTTATAAGGACAGAGCCCTCAGGATGCTTTAAGTAATCTGTTTCAATATGTATAGGCCTAAGCTGCTCCGGTTCACGTCCATCTGCACGCATAAGCTGATTCCCCCTTCTTTTGCTAAGATAAAAATTATTTAGTACGACATATGTATCATTTGCTCAGGTACATTGGCATGCCTTCATTTTACCAACAAAGAAGAGGCGGCATTAAATGCCAACCCCTTTTTCCTGTTACTATATAGTATAACAAAATCTGGTCTATTAAAAACTTCCTGTATTCACATTTTCAGGACGGGTTACAGGTTCGGATAGTTTTTGGCCATCCTCATTGACAATCTCTGCTTTGCCATCGACTGTGACCGCCACACTTTCGATGCCCTTTTGTTCTGTCAGTGAAAGGACAAGGGCATTCAGCAAGTGCTTGGAAATCATTTTCTCTTCGAAGCTGCTGAAGACATTCTCATTGAAGTTTAATGTGACTTTTCCTTCTTCAATTTTAGGAGCTTCAAGCAGCTCTACATCCGGAAGGAAGTCTGTCACCAGATTGGAAGCATAGTTCGGCCCTTTTATCAGTTCGGATACAACCGCTTCAACTTTATTGTCCATATCATTGCTGACACGCTTGGTGACAGGCACGTAATAATAGTTTTCTTCATCCCCGCCCAGATAATAAACGGTAACCGGCTTCGTATTCGTGATATCCACTACTTCCGTTGTATCCATGTTTATTCCATTAGCTCTGCTTAACGCCGAACTGACCGGAGTGCCATTCACAGGCATCTCTTTTAATTCATGTCCGTTTAATGTCAGCTTAACTTTATCAATGGAATCAAATTGTGTAAGTGTCCAGGTAACTGATTGAAGAATATTCTTTTCATCTTCTGGAGCATATTCCTGAAATTCTTTTGAAAAATCAACGGTTGCAACTTTATCTTTAATATTTACAGAAACTTTTGTATCAGCCGGAAGGACTGCTCGGAAATCATTAGGAAGAAGCTCTGTAACAGGACCGTTTTCTACCAGATACTCTAACGCCTGTGTAGCAACTGAATTAGTTTTTGGAAGATCAATTGTCTGGGGAACGACATACCCATTCTTATCAATCAAGTAAAGCTCTGTTTTAAGATTTGCCGTAACACCCTCTTCATTTTCGGCTGTTTCTTTTCCAGCTGTTTCTTCGGCAACACTTTCGCCTTCATCGGTATAAGATACTGCTTTTGGCGGATCGACTTTTTCCTTCCCCTGGCTTCCAAACAATCCGCAGCCTGATAATAGAACAGATGATACCAGCACAGCTGACACTATAGACGTTTTTTTATTTAAAGACATACATAATCCCCCCTGAGACAGTTTGTACTACATGTATACGAGCCTATCTGAAATTTAGACCGTCTTTTGGGATAAAAGTGTTAATAGATTTTTGACAAATTTGGACAAATCGGAAAGAGGTGTGAAATGGCATCCATTAAAAAAAGAAGCCCCCATAAGGAGCTTCTCTGTCAAATTTGTTTCTGCAGTTCATCTTTTACCAGGACGGCTTTGATTTTAAAATAATCTATTTCTTCCGGAAGTTCATCTTTAATTGGTTTAAGTTTGTCTCTTCCAGCTTTTTCAGCAGCCTGTAAAACGAGCTTTTCTTCAGTTTCATTGAAAATATCTGACCAGTCAATTACATTGCCTTCTCTGATAGAGCGAAATATATGCTCTTGAATTGTTATCAGTGAGAAATTTCGCTTTTTGGCTATTTCCCTTATTGAATCTCCATCCTTGTAATAGTCAAAGGAAATCTGGTAGCTTGGACGATCATCTATAGGTTCCTCTGTTTTTGGCGGCGCTTCTGCTGCAGGCTTAGGGGAAATATTATGTTCTTCGGCAAATTCTTTAATAGCCTGGATAAAGTCTTCCCCATACTTTTCAAACTTCATTTGCCCTATACCTTTAATATTTAACATCATGTCTTTGCTGACGGGAAAATAGCGGCTCATTTCTTTTAATGCTGCATCAGCAAAAACTACGAAAGGAGGGACATTTTCCTCATCTGCAATCTTTTTCCTGAGCTTTCTCAGGATCTCGAAGAGTTCATTGTTTTCTTCTGTTTCCTGAACAGGCACAGGCTCATTTATTTTCATGGATAATCTTTTCTGCCCCTTCAAAACGGGAACTGCACTGGCGGATAGCCTTACTGTCGGATATTTTCCATCTGTTAAAATCAGATAGTCCTCAGCGAGCAGATAGTTTATCATATCAGCAATCTCTTTTTCTTTGCGGTTTTTCAGCAATCCAAATGTTGAAAGTGTATGAAAATTCATTTCGCGGATTCTCTTATTAGTGGAGCCTTTCAAAACCTGGGCTGTCAAAGTAATGCCAAATCTTTCTCCCATTCGCTTAATGCATGAAAAAATCATTAAAGCTTCCTGAGTAATATCCATGCTTGTCCGTTCATCCAGACAGCTGCTGCATTTGCCGCATTGAATAGGTTCAGCATTCTCATCAAAATATTCAATGATATAGGACTGGAGGCATTTTTCTGTATGGCAGTAATTAACCATATCCTTAAGCTTGCTGTATTCCTGCTCCATTTTCCGGGGATCCAGACTGCTCTCCTCTATCAAAAACTTCTGCAGCTGGATATCCTGAGGAGCAAACAGCAGGTAGCATGTGCTATCCACCCCATCTCTGCCAGCCCTTCCCGCTTCCTGATAATAAGCTTCAATGTTTCGCGGAAGGTTATAGTGGATGACATATCTGACATTGGATTTATCAATCCCCATTCCAAAAGCATTCGTTGCAATCATAATATCTGATTTATCGTATACAAAGGCATCCTGTGCTTCTTTTCGTTCTTCTTCCTTTAGGCCTGCATGATATTTGGCAGCTGAGCAGTTCTTGCCTTTTAAAAATTGGTACAGCTGGTCCGTTTCCTTGCGGCTTGAAGTGTATATAATTCCCGCTTCGTTTTTATGTTTCTTTATGGTCTGCAATATAAAGTCCCTTTTGTTAACACCTTTCAAAACTTGGAAAGATAAATTCTCCCTTGCAAAACCAGTAATGAACGTATTTTCCTCTTTTATGTTTAAAAGCCTGCGAATATCATCTGCAACATCCCGTGTTGCTGTTGCTGTCAAAGCAGCGATTACAGGTTTCTGGTTCAGGCTGTTAAGCTCAGCGACAACGGAACGATAACTTGGTCTGAAGTCATGCCCCCATTGAGAGATGCAGTGCGCCTCATCAAAGACGATAGCACTAATTGAAATAACGTTTAATAATTCCAAAAAGGCCATGGAACCAAATCGTTCCGGCGCCACATACACGAGCTTATATTCACCATTACGTATTCCGGCCACAACATGCTGATACTCGGCAGAAGACAGTGTGCTGTTGATAAAAGCAGCCGGGATGCCGGCAAGGCTAAGGGCATCTACTTGATCTTTCATCAGGGAAATTAAGGGAGAAATCACAATGGCCGTTCCGGGGAGTACAAGAGCGGGTATTTGGAAGCAGATTGACTTTCCGCCTCCAGTTGGGAGAATGCCAAGAGTATTGGTTTGAGAAAGGATATTTTGAATAATCTCCTGTTGTCCGGGGCGGAAAGTGGTATATCCAAAATATTTTTTCAGATAGTTTTCGGCTTGTGCCAGCAAATTGATCACCAACTCAACTAATATATTTTGTCTTTCATTCTCATGATACCAAAGCTTTTTAAAAATGTAATCCTAAAAGAAAAGCGGAAGCGCCTTGCCCACGAAGGAACGCAGACTAAGAACGCCACGTCCTGTGGCAACGTCCGCATGACCCCCATCCTCTCAAAAGCTGCCGCTTTTGGTCGTGCGATGATTATGCTGTTCGAAGCCTTCCTTGTCCTAGGGGCCCCCGAGGGGGTAGGCGCTCCTCCTAAAAGCTACCGCTTTTAGTCGTGCGATGATAAAGCTGTCGAAGCATTCCTTGTGGAGCTAGACAGTTATCCGCGTTCAAAATTTTATACTTATCTTTAAAAAACACCTTCTGAAAAAGTTCAGAAGATGTCCGTATTTGTTAAAGCGATATTTTTTCTACGGTTTTTACAGGAAAACCCAGCCACTTTGAAGCAATTTTAGAAAAAATGGCCGTTGAGCCCGTTGTGCAGAATTTATATTCAGGGTTCTCATCAGCAGCTTTAAGCATTCCATAGTGATGAAGGATGGTACTTGCTTCCCTTGCTGTTTCCTCACCGGAACTGATGACATTTACGTCTTTTCCCATTACATTTTTTATAATTGGTTCTAATAAAGGATAATGGGTACATCCGAGAATGAGTGTATCCATTCCTTTGCCTTTAATAGGCTGAAGAGTCTCAGCCACGATCTTTTTGGCAACAGAGCCTTCATACTCCCCGCTCTCTACAAGAGGAACGAATTTAGGGCATGCCAGACTATGCACATCAGATCTCCTGTTTAACTGAATCAGCGCATTTTCATATGCCTTGCTTTTGACTGTGCCTTCTGTGCCAATGACACCAATTTTATGATTTTTCGTTACTTTTATAGCTGTTCTGGCCCCAGGGAAAATGACACCGATAACCGGTATCGTCAGTTCCCTGCGTATTTCTTCCAGGGCTACAGCAGTAGCAGTATTACAGGCAATGATCAGCATTTTAATATTTCTGCCAAGCAAGTATTTCGTCATTTGCCAGGTAAAGGATTTTACCTCGTCACCAGGCCGGGGGCCATAAGGGCATCGGGCTGTATCTCCAAGGTAAACAATATCTTCATTTGGCAGCTGCCGCATGATTTCTTTTGCGACTGTTAAGCCTCCGACTCCGGAGTCAATAATTCCTATAGGTTGTTTCACAAGTACCGCCTCATTCTCCTCGCATATCATGGTGTAATTTCATTAAGTTATCTTTTAAGAACAAGACCTCATTATGTGAAGAATTTTTAAGAACTTCTTTTAGATAATCCTGGCGTTTTTTTATAACTTCTTCAATAATCCGCTCTCCTTCTTCAAGCAGGTGGATCCTGACCACTCTTCGGTCATTTGGGTCTTTTACCCTTTTCACAAGGGTGTTTTTCTCCATTCTGTCAACAAGATCTGTTGTCGTGCTGCATGCAAGATACATTTTGTTTGACAGCTCACCGATGGTCATATCGCCTTCTTCAAAAAGCCATTGCAATGCAACAAACTGAGGAGGGGTAATGGTGAAATCACTTAGAATTTCCCTTCCCTTCTGCTTGATAATGCCGGATATGTATCTTAAGTCTTTCTCAATTTCAGCTACCACATCATTTATTTCATTTGTTTTAGGATCTTCAAGCTTCATTCTTAAACACTCCCATTTAAGCTTTTACGACGTTTTCTGCCCTTGTGCATTTATTTTCACCTTTTTCCGTAAAAATTTCAAGACAGAAATAAATCCAATAATGAAAAAATCCCTTTATAAATGTGATAACCGGCTTCCCAGAAGGATAGCCGGTCTAAATTAAAGTTCTAGCTCTCCCATTCGAAGGAGCTCTACAACAGCTTGTGATCGCCCCTTTACACCAAGCTTTTGCATGGCATTGGAAATGTGGTTCCGAACCGTTTTTTCACTTATAAACAATTCACCAGCGATTTCCCTTGTTGTTTTATCTTGTACTAACAATTCGAATACTTCTCTTTCTCGTTTGGTGAGTAACGGCTTGTGAGTATATTCATTCTCCTTCAAGTATTGTAACCCTCCTTGCCTTTCGCCAGCTATGAACCGCGGGATGGGTATATATTTAGTCACCATATCATATGTCAGCAAAACAGCCGAAGTGACTATATTTAGTGAAAGGAGAAAGTTATTTTCAAAAATGTGCCATTGTGCCGCTAGGCCCGTACTTTAACCCCGCTTTTCAGCATTTCTTTCATTTCTTCGGTCCAAGGCACACCCTTGCCTGTCACCTTTGATATCTGCACCATCGTCCCTCTGCCGGTGAAGCAAACTGAACCATCTGATTTCTTGCCCATATAATGAAGATCAACAGAAGAATTACCTATTGAAGCAGCTTTTACATATATTTGTATCTCTTCATCAAAGAAAACCTGGCGGATAAAATCGCACTGGAGGTCTGCTACGACTGGTATGGTTTCGTTATCAGGCTTTACCCAGTCCTGCATGAAGCCTTTACTTTTGAAAAATTCTATCCGTGCTTCTTCATAATATGTGAATGGAACGGTATTGTTCAAATGTCCAAACATATCTGTTTCAGAAAATCTGACTTTTACTGGATGAAAGAAAATGAATTCTTCTTCCCATTTTTTAAAATCGTCAATATAGCTCAATTTTTTCATGCTGGTTCCTCCCGGCTATTAATGAATGAGCGCTCACTCTTTTATATTTTATTATAGTGTTTTTGGAATTATTTGAACACCAAAACCTTTCAGCTCTGAATGCAAAAACCCCTCTCCAAAAAGGAAAGGGGTTCTATGATGTTTAGATCTGGTCGCTTCCAAAGAAGTTTTTGAAAGACTGGAATGTTGTATCGCGGTTAAGTGCCGCGATGGATGTTGTTAAAGGAATGCCTTTCGGGCAGGACTGTACGCAGTTTTGAGAGTTTCCGCAGTTGGCAAGTCCGCCATCACCCATGATTTGCTCCAGGCGTTCTGCTTTATTCATTTCACCAGTTGGGTGAGCATTGAACAAACGAACCTGTGATAAAGGAGCTGGCCCGATAAAGTCAGATTTGCTGTTTACATTCGGGCATGCTTCCAGACAAACACCGCATGTCATGCACTTTGACAGTTCATATGCCCATTGGCGCTTTCTCTCAGGCATACGCGGTCCTGGTCCCAAATCATAAGTACCATCGATCGGAATCCACGCTTTAACCTTTTTCAAGGAGTCAAACATACGGCTTCTGTCGACCTGCAGGTCACGGACTACAGGGAACGTGCGCATCGGCTCAAGACGGATCGGCTGTTCCAGCTGATCTACAAGTGCCGTACAGGACTGGCGGGGCTTTCCATTGATAATCATTGAACATGCACCGCAGACTTCTTCAAGGCAGTTCATATCCCATGCGATTGGAGTAGTCTGTTCGCCCTTCACATTAACCGGATTACGGCGAATTTCCATTAGAGCAGAAATAACGTTCATATTTGGACGGTAATCTATTTCAAACTCTTCCTGAAAAGGGGCTGAATCAGGAGTATCCTGGCGGCTGATTACAAAACGGACTGTTTTAGTTTTTGTTTCTTGCATGGATTAATTCTCCCCTTTCTTTTTGGAATAGTCACGCTTACGCGGTTTTATTAAGCTTACATCAATGTCTTCATAATGGAATGCTGGAGCGGAATTTGCATCAACAAACTTCGCCATTGTTGTTTTCATAAATTCCTCATCATTACGCTCTGGGAAATCCGGCTTATAGTGGGCACCGCGGCTTTCATTACGGTTGTAGGCACCAATTGTAATAACACGTGCCAATTGAAGCATATTCTGCAATTGGCGCGTAAAGCTTGCACCCTGATTGCTCCATTTCGCAGTGTCATTAATATTGATGTTTTTATAGCGCTCCATAAGTTCAACAATTTTTTCATCTGTTTTCAAAAGCCTGTCGTTGTGGCGGACAACCGTTACATTGTCTGTCATCCATTCACCAAGCTCTTTATGAAGGACATATGCATTCTCTGTGCCATCAAGAGACATGATATTATTCCATTTTTCTTCTTCCTGTTTTACATGGCGGTCAAATAATGATGATGGCAGATCTTCAGCACTCTTATCCAGGCCGCTGATATATTTGACAGCATTCGGACCTGCCACCATACCGCCGTAAATGGCTGATAGTAGTGAGTTTGCACCCAGACGGTTGGCACCGTGCTGAGAATAATCACATTCACCTGCAGCAAATAAGCCAGGAATATTTGTCATCTGATCATAGTCAACCCATAGTCCGCCCATTGAATAGTGGACAGCAGGGAAGATTTTCATTGGCACTTTACGAGGGTCTTCACCCTGGAATTTCTCATAGATTTCAATGATTCCGCCAAGCTTGATATCAAGCTCTTTAGGATCTTTATGGGAAAGATCAAGATAGACCATGTTCTCCCCATTAATGCCAAGCTTCTGGTTAACACACACGTCAAAAATTTCACGGGTTGCAATATCACGGGGCACCAGGTTTCCATAAGCAGGATATTTCTCCTCAAGGAAGTACCATGGTTTTCCATCTTTATATGTCCAGACTCGTCCGCCTTCACCGCGCGCAGATTCACTCATTAGGCGAAGCTTATCGTCTCCCGGAATAGCGGTTGGGTGAATTTGAATAAATTCTCCATTTGCATAATAAGCGCCCTGCTGATAAACGATTGAAGCAGCCGATCCAGTGTTGATAACCGAGTTAGTGGATTTTCCGAAGATAATTCCAGGTCCTCCGGAAGCCATAATTACAGCATCTGCAGCAAATGACTTGATCTCCATAGAAGTCAGGTTCTGGGCAACGACACCTTTACAAGCTCCATCATCGTCGATTACTACCCCTAGGAATTCCCAGCCTTCGTACTTTGTTACTAACCCTGCCACTTCATGGCGGCGGACCTGCTCGTCCATCGCGTAAAGAAGCTGCTGACCTGTTGTAGCACCAGCGAATGCTGTACGGTGATGCTGTGTTCCACCAAAGCGGCGGAAATCCAGCAGTCCCTCAGGTGTACGATTAAACATAACACCCATACGGTCAAATAAGTGAATAATTCCTGGTGCTGCCTCTGCCATTGCTTTTACAGGCGGCTGGTTTGCCAGGAAGTCTCCGCCATAAATTGTATCGTCAAAATGAATCCAAGGAGAATCGCCTTCCCCTTTTGTATTTACTGCTCCGTTGATGCCGCCCTGGGCACAAACAGAGTGAGAACGTTTAACCGGCACTAAAGAAAATAATTCAACCGGAGTCCCGGATTCTGCAACTTTAATTGTCGCCATTAAACCGGCTAATCCGCCGCCGACAACTATAACCTTTCCTTTACCCATAGTGACTCACTCCCTAATTACTAGTACAACTTAGAAAAGCGCAGAGCGCCTGCCTATCGCGCTTAAAGCCAGACCGCTTCTCAACGCTGCAATATTATTGGCACGTTTAAATCCAAAGTCTAATAGTCTTTTATTGTCTTTTAAATAAATGCTGTAAGAGCACGTACACCAACAATAGATAGTGCAATGAAAATTCCGATCGTTACATACGTGGAAATGACCTGTGAACGAGGAGATACTGTAATTCCCCAGCTGACAAGGAATGACCAAAGTCCATTAGCAAAGTGGAAAATTGCAGAAATGACTCCAATAATATAGAACCAGAACATAAATGGATTAGATAGGATGTTCTCCATCATCTGAAAGTTAACTTCTGCTCCAAAGGCAGCCTGTACACGTGTTTCCCAAACATGCCACGCAATAAAAACCAGCGTAATGACACCTGAAACACGCTGCAGCATAAACATCCAGTTACGGAAGTATCCATACCTGCTTGTGTTATTTTTCGCAGTAAAAGCAATATAAAGGCCATAGATTGCGTGGAACAGCAAAGGTAGATAGATTACAAACGTTTCAAGGAATATTCTGAATGGAAGACTTTCCATGAAATGCGCCGCATTATTAAAAGATTCCTCTCCCCCTGTTGCAAAATGGTTCACTACAAGGTGCTGCACCAAAAACAATCCAACCGGTATAACCCCAAGTAATGAATGCAATCTGCGATTAAAAAACTCACGATTACCTGCCATAAACTTTCCCCCCCTGATTTTAAAAAAATGATGCTGAGCCCCCGCTCAGGACATCATCTCGAAAATGTTATTCATTTTCTTACAATTATGTGACATGTCCATTTTACTCCCAAGATAATAGAGCGTCAAGAAAACGGATACATAAAATGTTCCATATTAATAAAATTTTTAAAAAATATTTACGGTTAAAAAACATATATTATTCTTCGGTTCAATATGACCTAGTTGCTGGTCTCCAGTATACTGAAATAGTAATTATTTCTATGCAAATCGTTCTATTTTTCCCCGAATTGATATTAACTCCCTCAGCATATTGTATATAATAGAATCATAGAAAGAGGGGAGACTATTGAGCGAATTAGCATCTGCGAAATCCACTAATGAAGATCACATACAGACAATTCCGGTATTTGGCTATGAACTAATCCGGGAAGTGCTGCTGCATGACCTTTTGGGAAATGAAGCACCGGAAATTTTATATTGGGCCGGCAAAAGGATCGCACGCATGTATCCTCTTGAAACAGCCAGCCAGATTGCCGAGTTTTTTATAAACGCCGGCTGGGGAAATCTTTCCATCGCAAACGAATCGAAACATGAAATTGAAATGGAATTATCAAGCCAGCTGATTGCAGACCGCTGCAAAAAGAACAATAACTGCACCTTTCAGCTTGAGGCCGGATTTATAGCCCAGCAGATTGAACTTCAAAAAGAAGTCATCTGTGAGGCATTTGAACATCCCCGCAAAAAAACCGGCAAAATCCTTATTACAGTGAAGTGGGATAAAAAGGATCCTGCTGAGTAATATCATATGTACAAACAATAAGCTATCAATTTTGATAGCTTATTGTTTGATTTTCCTGGAATTAAGCCTTAACCGGAGAAACTGACAGCTTGAATGCATCATGCAAAGCATCAACTGCATCAATCATTTTGCTGTTTTCAACAACCGCCGATACTTTAATTTCTGACGTGCTTACCATTTTCACCGTTATTTCATTCGCGGAAAGCACTTCGAACATTTCTGCAGCCACACCCGGATTGGAAATCATGCCTGAGCCAACAATCGAAACCTTGGCGAGGCCGGATTCCCATTCAATTCTGTCATAATTTAATTGTTCTCTATGCTTTTCCAGCACTTTTACTGTATCTGTAAGATCTTCATTCTTTATTGAAAATGAGAGGTTTGTCGTCTGAGCTTCTGTCATGCTCTGGATAATGATATCAACGTTAATGTGATTTTTGGCAAGGGCCGAGAAAATAGTAGACAATCCAGTCAGTGAATTAGGAAGACCAAGAATCGTCACCCTTGTTATATCATCCTCAAAAGCCACACCGCGCACGACTAAGTTTTGTTCCATTTTTACTTCCTCCTCAATGATTGTTCCGGCTTCCTTCTCAAGGCTTGAACGCACTTCAAGGGGAAGTCCATAGTTTTTAGCAAATTCGACTGCTCTTGGATGGAGCACACCAGCCCCCAAATTGGCCAGTTCAAGCATTTCATCGTAGGAAACAGAATATAATTTTCTGGCATTCTTTATAAAGCGGGGATCAGATGTAAATACCCCGGTTACATCGGTATAAATATCACATTTATCAGCTTTAAGTGCTGCAGCCAGTGCAACAGCCGTTGTATCAGACCCGCCCCGGCCAAGTGTGGTGATGGAACCATCTTCAGTCATCCCCTGGAAGCCTGCTACAATCACAATTTTCCCCTGGTTTAATTCCCCCTGAATGGTACCTGGATCGATATTCACTATCCTCGCATTGCCATGGACTGCTTCTGTCTTAATACCTGCCTGCCACCCTGTAAAAGAAACGGCGGGATGCCCTTTCGCATTTAATGCCATCGCCAATAAAGAGATGGTCACCTGTTCGCCGGTTGTAAGCAGCATGTCCATTTCCCTTTTATCAGGTGAGGGTGAAATCTCCCTTGCCATGCCAACCAGCTGATCAGTCGTTTTGCCCATTGCCGAAACAACCACAACAACATCGTTTCCCCGGTTTTTTTCTTCAATTACCCGATTGGCGACATTTTGAATTCTGTCTACAGTCCCCACGGAGGTGCCCCCGAATTTCTGCACAATGATTCCCACAGCTTTCCCTTCTTTCTAAAGAACTCGTAATTTTATGATTTGCCGTCCTATGTAAGTGAAGCATGACAGTTCACTCTCTGTATTTGACAATGGCCTTAAATCTAAAATACCCTTTTGGGCAATAAAAAAAGCAATGGAATAGTTTACTATCCCATTGCTGTGCAGCCAAAGTATAAAAATGCAAACACAGTGAGATAGCTCTCCAGAACGGCATTGTCCTGACAATTCTGCATTTGTTCAATGCAGAACCAGCAGAGAAAATGATGAGATTTTCTCCACTTCGGCGAACATACCCTTTCAAAGCTTTTCATGGAAGCTCATTCTTCTCCAAGCTTTTACTGATGAAGTTCGCACCTCTACCTTCACTTAACGATTCAGTTCACAGTTCACTTCGTTTGAACTATATGAACATACGCTTTATCGCTATAAAGTGATATTGATATAAAGTTTCAATTAGTATAACATGTCTGAATTTTTCTGTCTATATCCATTTATGACTTGGGATTTCCATTTTGTTCCTCAAACCTCTGTTTTAATTCCTCAGCAACATTCGCAGGAATGCCTATTTTCCTAAACTCCTCGATTGGTGCCTCTTTCATTTTCTTTACAGATCCAAAGGCTTTCAGCAGCTGTTTCTTTCGTTTTTCTCCTATGCCTGGAATATCATCAAGAATAGACTGAAATGCACTTTTTCCGCGAAGCTGGCGATGAAAAGTAATCGCAAAGCGATGAACCTCGTCCTGAATTCTCTGCAGCAGATAAAATTCCTGGCTGTTCCTTGCAAGCGGAATAATTTGAAGCGGATTACCATATAAGAGCTGTGAAGTCCTGTGCTTCTCATCCTTCACCAGGCCTGAAATCGGAATATCCAGACCGAGTTCATTTTCAAGCACATCCCGAACAGCTTCAACATGCCCTTTTCCCCCATCAATCATAATTAAGTCCGGAAGCGGCAGCTCTTCTTTCAGTACCCTTGTATATCTGCGCCGGACTACTTCTCTCATGGATCCATAGTCATCAGGGCCTTTAACGGACTTAATTTTATATTTACGGTACTCTCTTTTCTCTGGTTTGCCATCAATAAAGACGATCATGGCTGAAACAGGGTCCGTTCCCTGGATATTTGAATTATCAAATGCTTCTATCCGGTGAGGAGTATAAATTCCAAGCTGATCTCCCAGATTTTCTACAGCCTTAATTGTCCGTTCTTCATCACGCTCAATTAAAGAAAACTTCTCCTGAAGAGCAATTTTTGCATTTTTATAGGCAAGCTTCACCAGGTCCTTTTTTTGCCCGCGCTGCGGTTTTAGCACTTTAACATCCAGAAGCTGTTCTGCCATTACAGCATCAACCGAATCCGGTGCCAATATTTCACGCGGTTTAAAATGGTTTGTTTTTGTATAAAACTGGCCGAGGAAAGTTAAGATTTCTTCTTCCGGCTCATTATAAATAGGGAACATTGATACATCCCGTTCAATGAGTTTGCCCTGTCTTATGAAGAATACCTGAACACACATCCATCCTTTATCAACCGCATACCCAAATACATCCCGGTCGGTAAAGTCTGTCAATGTCATTTTTTGCTTTTCCATTGTTGCATCTATATGGGCAATTTTATCCCTAAGCTCTTTTGCTCTTTCAAAGTCCAATTCTTCAGCAGCTGCTGTCATCTTTGCAGTCAGGTCTTTTTTAATCTCTTTGTATCCGCCATTTAAGAACTTTGCAATCTCATCTGTCATTTGCTTATATTGGTCTTCGCTTACGGCCTTCACACATGGCGCAAGACATTGGCCTAAATGATAATAAAGGCAAACTCTGTCCGGAAGAGTCGAACATTTGCGGAGAGGATAAATTCGGTCGAGCAGCTTTTTTGTTTCATTGGCAGCCTGCACATTGGGATAAGGTCCGAAGTATTTTCCCCTGTCTTTTTTTACTTTTCTGGTTGTAATCAGACGGGGATGGCGTTCGGCCGTCAATTTGATAAAAGGGTAGCTTTTATCGTCCTTCAGCATTACATTATATTTCGGATCATATTTCTTGATCAGATTCATCTCAAGGATCAATGCTTCCATATCTGAAGAAGTGACAATGTACTCAAAATCTATGATCTCATTAACAAGTCTTAATGTTTTTCCGTCATGTGAGCCTGTGAAATAGGATCTTACACGGTTTTTCAGGATTTTTGCCTTCCCCACGTATATAATGGTTCCCTGCCTGTCTTTCATCAAATAACAGCCCGGTTGGGCAGGAAGCAGCATCAGTTTATTTTTTATCGTATCATTCATGGCACTTCACCTCCCCGGTTAAAACTTTTTTATTGAAGTTCAATTTATTCATTATTTGGCATAATCATTTTGGGGTGCATGCTAGTAATAAAACATTTACGCTGGCAGCAAACCAATATTATTTAATATGCAGATGGCACATTATTATCATCTTATTATATCAGCCTGGAAACTTGCAGCATAACAACAAAACCCAGATGACAAAAAAATCCCGATGTCCTCTTGGGACACCGGGAAATTTCTTATAGATTAAGCATGTTTTGTAAGCAATTCGGCAAGAGCTTCTTTCGGCTGGAAACCAACCACTTTATCTACAACTTCACCGTCTTTTAGAACGATTAATGTTGGAATGCTCATTACGCCAAACTTGCCAGCAGTTTCCTGGTTTTCGTCAACATCGATTTTTACAATTTTCACTTTATCGCCCATTTCAGAATCAAGCTCTTCTAAAACAGGAGCGATCATTTTACAAGGGCCGCACCAAGGAGCCCAGAAATCTGCCAATACTAATCCCGAACCAGTCTCAGCAGTGAAGTTTTGGTCAGTTGCGTGTGTAATAGCCATTTGATATGCCTCCTAAAATTTAACTCAAATACTAACGACAGTATATCATCGTTTATTATATGTTGCGAACAATCTGCTCGATCGTAATTTACCCTATTTGGAGCAGATTATTCTCTTTCTTTCCCTATTGCCGCTATGTATAATGGGCGGCCATCAGCCGCCCATTAAGTAATACTGTCTTATGCGTTTACTTTAAGCTTTTTGAATTCTTCAGTTAACAGTGGAACAACCTCAAACAGGTCTCCAACAATACCGTAATCAGCTACTTTAAAGATATTGGCTTCCGGATCTTTGTTAATGGCTACGATTACTTTTGAGTTGGACATCCCAGCTAAATGCTGAATAGCGCCCGAGATACCGCATGCAATATATAGATCAGGTGTTACAACCTTACCGGTTTGGCCAATCTGCAGTGAATAGTCGCAATAATCAGCATCACAAGCTCCGCGTGATGCACCCACTGCTCCATTTAGAACAGAAGCAAGCTCTTTTAATGGCTCAAAGCCTTCCTCGCTCTTTACGCCGCGGCCGCCGGCAATGATAACCTTAGCTTCGGATAAATCAACGCCTTCACTGGCTTTGCGGACAACTTCCTTAATGATTGTGCGAAGATCTTTGATTTCTGCAGCAACAGAAGCAACATCTCCTGATTTTGATTCGTCTTTTTCCAATGGAGCTATGTTGTTTGGACGGATTGTTGCAAAAAGGATGCCATCTGTCATAATTTTCTTTTCAAATGCTTTGCCTGAATAAATCGGGCGGGTGAACACCAGGTTGCCACCTGCCTCTTCAAGGCTCGTTACGTCAGAGATTAAACCCGACTCCAGCTTGGCAGCAATTTTTGGAGCAAGATCTTTCCCTAATGCTGTATGTCCAAAAATCAGGCCTTCCGGACTTTCGGAATCAATCACAGCCATTAAAGCCTGTGAAAAGCCGTCAGGAGTATATTGCTTCAGCTTTTCATCTTCAACTGTTACAACACGGTCAGCTCCATAGTGAATCATCTCATTAGCTAAAGCGCTTACAGAATCACCAATTAAAACACCTACAACTTCTCCGCCTTCTGACGCAGTCTTACCAGCTGCAACAGCTTCGAAGGATACATTACGCAATGAACCGTCACGGACTTCACCCAACACTAATACTTTTCTAGCCATATGATTTACCCCCTGCGTTATTATTATCAGTTATTGATGATCAGACAACTTTGGCTTCAGTATGAAGAAGCTTTACAAGTTCCTTAACTTGGTCTTCCAATTCGCCTTCAAGAACTTTTCCTGCTTCTTTCTTAGGCGGCAAATAGATTTCGATTGTCTTTGTTTTAGCTTCAACATCGTCCTCATCAAGATCAAGATCGTCAAGCTCAAGTTCATCAAGAGGCTTCTTTTTTGCCTTCATAATTCCCGGCAAGGACGGATAGCGCGGTTCATTTAAACCCTGCTGGGCAGTGACCAATAATGGAAGTGATGTCTCAATTACTTCTGAATCCCCTTCAACATCGCGCACTACTGTCGCAGAGCTGCCATTGATATCGAGCTTAGTAATAGTTGTTACATAAGAAATGCCCAAAATTTCTGCTACACGAGGTCCAACCTGTCCCGAACCGCCATCAATTGCTACATTTCCAGCAATGATTAAGTCAGCATCTTTGTCTTTCAAGTATTCGGATAAAATTTTTGCAGTCGTGTACTGGTCCCCATAATCAAGATCATCTTCTGTGTTTATTAATACAGCTTTATCGGCACCCATCGCAAGAGCGGTACGGAGCTGCTTTTCAGCTTCTTCTGTTCCCACAGAAACAACTGTTACTTCTCCGCCATTTGCATCACGAACCTGGATTGCCTCTTCAATTGCATATTCATCATATGGATTAATGATAAATTCAGCGCCATCTTCATTGATTTTGCCGCCGGAGATTGTAATTTTTTCTTCAGTATCAAATGTTCTCTTCATTAATACGTAGATGTTCATGATTTCCCTCCTAGTAATTAAGCATTGTCATAAAACAAAGCCATTAATTAAAACATTTCTTCACTTCGAAAGATTGAAAATATTTAATGCATACAGAAAGGCTAATCTGCTTGGAACGCCACTCTTTTTTTGAAATAGCTCTTTTCTCATAGATTATTATTGTTACTATAAATACAGTCCGTTGATTTCCGCTTCAGGCACTTGCTTTCCGCGGGGAGGAGTGCGAGCCTCCTCGGCTTCGCCTGTGGGGTCTCCCACTTTCCTCTCCTCCCGCAGGACATTGAATATGCTTCCTCGAATGGGCACCGCACGAAGGAAATGCGTCAGCATTTTCGAGGATCAAGTCCCTTCCGCTCCAAACAACTCAGCGAATTAGAATTGAAAAACAACAAACTATACGTAAACAACCTTTGAAATTGAGCGGGCGCTCGCTCACAGACCATAACTTAACCGATGAATCTTCTGAAGATTAAATCATCCGCATACAAGTCTATTATAATAGATTATGAGGATGAATGTAATCTTTCAGCCCAAATCTTTTAAAACACTATTTTCCGGTAAAATTCGGTTCACGCTTTTCTATAAACGCAGATATGCCTTCCTTGCCATCTTCAGAAACAAATACTTCTCCAAACAATTCCGCTTCTTTTTTAACACCTTCGTAGAATTGTCCGGTCTTTCCGTAGTTTAAGAGCTCAATGGCCGCCTTAATCGATCCCGGACTCTTCTTGGCAATCTTCTTCGCCATATTATAAGCGTTGTCCAAAAGCTGCTCCTCAGGATAGGCATGGTTAGCCAAGCCATATTGCACTGCCTCAAGCCCGGTAATTGGGTCACTTGTAAAAAGCATTTCTGCTGCACGTGCAGCACCGACATATCGAGGAAGCCGCTGAGTTCCGGCAAAACCGGGAATCAATCCAAGCTGAAGCTCCGGAAGACCGAGCTTTGCGTTTTCAGCTACGAGACGGAAATGACAGCCCATCGCAAGCTCCAGGCCGCCGCCCAATGCTGCTCCATGAATCGCTGCCATAATTGGCTTAGGGAATTTTTCCATTCTTTCAAAGAGATCCTGTCCATAGGTCGCCAAGTTTGAAAAATCTTCCCCACTTTCAATGGTTGTAAATTCTTTAATATCAGCACCTGCCGAGAAGAATCTGCCTTCCCCATGAATAAGGATCACCCTAATTTCTTCATTATCTTCAACTTCATCCAGGACAGCTGAAAGCTCTTTCAATAGACCTGATGAAAGAGCATTCGCAGGCGGGCGTTCAATAGTGATCGTCGCCACGAAGTCCTGTTGGGACCATTTTAGATATTCCATCTTATCCCTCCTGACTATATTATGGAGCACTTTATCTGCCTCAAGGTTTTCCGCACCCGCTGATCAAAAGTTTATGAACAGGCTTTGCCAAAGCAGTAAGATCATATTTTTGCTCATTCATTACCCATGTGGTCACTGTTTCATCCATGGTGCCAAAAATCATCTGTCGTGCGAGCCTTATGTCCAGGTCAGCTGGAAACTCGCCGCTCTCCCTGCCGTCAGCAAGAATCCTTTCCACTAAAGCGAGGTATCCTTTGAGCACCTCATTAATTTTATGCCGAAGGTCTTTATTGGACTGCCTCAATTCAAGCTGGGTTACAATTGCCAGGTGCCTGTCTTCCGAGAGCATTCTAAAGTGTGATTCTACCATCATTAATAGTTTCTCTGCAGCTTTCTCTTTTCCTGCAATTTTTTCTTCAATTTTCTCAACAAAGTAGCCCATTTTATCCTGAAAGAGGGATATTAATATATCTTCTTTGTTCTTAAAATATAAGTATATGGTGCCATCAGCGACACCAGCCTGTTTGGCAATTTTTGATACCTGTGCCTGGTGATAGCCATTTTCAGCGATCACGACTACAGCCGCATCGATAATTTGCCGGTATTTAGGCTTTGTTTTTTTCAAGCGGTTCCCTCCTTTCAGAATAAACAGGTGTATTGATTTTTATTGAGCAGCAGGGTTGGAGTAATACCATTCCTGCTGCCGGGATTGGCCAATCAACTTAGTTTATTTTTGAATTTAAAAATCGGTCTAAAATGAATGAATCATCATTCATATTTTTATAATAGTAGGACAATTCATTTGTGTCAAGAAATTATCTCTAGAAATATAATTTATTATTACATTTCTTTTATGTCTGGACAAGCTTATTGGCTCAAAAATAAAGAGCCGATCGAAAATCGGTCTCTGAAGTTAAGCCCGCTTTTCCTCTTCTTCTTTAAATTTCTTTTTTTCTTCATCTACTAATGCCCTTCTCAGTATTTTTCCAACAGCTGTCTTAGGAAGCTCCTCGCGGAATTCATATAGCCTTGGAACCTTATAAGCTGCAAGATGCTTTCTTGCAAACTGATTCAGCTCTTCTTCCGTTGCTTCTTTGCCCTCTTTCAGCACAATATATGCTTTTACTGTTTCTCCGCGATATGGGTCAGGTATACCGGCAGCAACCACTTCCTGCACGGCTGGATGCTCGTATAGCACTTCTTCTATTTCACGCGGATAAATATTGAATCCCCCTGCAATAATCATATCTTTCTTCCTGTCCACTACATAGAAGTATCCATTCTCATCCATATAGCCCAGGTCACCTGTCAGCAGCCAGCCATCTCTTAAGGTCTGTGCTGTTTCTTCCGGGCGGTTCCAATAGCCTTTCATTACCTGAGGACCTTTAACGGCAATTTCGCCAACTTCTCCTGCCGGAAGCGCTTCTCCCGTTTCCAGTGAAGAAATGGCTGCATCTGTATCAGGCCAGGGGACACCTATACTGCCTTTGACACGGGGGCGGTCCCATAAGAAATTCGCATGTGTAACAGGTGAAGATTCCGTCAAACCGTAGCCCTCGACAAGCTTTCCTCCTGTTATTTCTTCAAATTTCTGCTGGACTTCAACGGGCAGGGCAGCAGATCCGCTGATGCAAGAGTCTATGGAAGATAAATCATATTTTTTTATATCCGGATGGTTCAATAACCCAATGTAAATCGTTGGGGCACCAGGGAATAAGGTCGGCCTCTCTTTATGAATAGTTTTCAGGGTCGTTTCCGGGTCAAATTTCGGAAGGAGGACCATTTTGTGAGCATCCATAACAGATAAGATCATAACTGTTGTCATTCCATACACGTGAAAGAACGGAAGTATGCCCAGCACTGTTTCTTCGCCGCGCCTGCACTTATAAAGCCAGGCTTTACACATTGCTGTATTGGATACCAGATTGCTGTGCGAAAGCATTACACCCTTTGGAAAACCGGTTGTGCCGCCTGTGTATTGCAGTAATGCCAAGTCTTCTTCAAAATCGAAGTCATGGATTTTCAGAGGTTCCGCCGGCCTTTTTAAAATCTCCGTCAGCAAATGGTTATGCCCTTCATGTTTTACATTTACGACAATTCTATACTGTTTTTTCTGGATAAAAGGATATATTAGATTTTTAGGGAATGGAAGAGCATCTTTGATAGCGGTTACAATTATATGCTTCAATTCTGTCTGCGGCATCACTTTGCTCACTCTCGGAAATAAGATATCCATTGTAATGATTGCTTTTGCTCCTGAGTCTTTCATTTGGTATTCCAATTCCCGTTCCATATACAGCGGATTTGTCTGGACAACAACCCCGCCAGCCATCAGAATTCCATAATAGCTGATAACGGACTGCGGAGTATTCGGAAGCATAATCGCCACGCGGTCTCCCTTTTCAATTCCGAGATTCTGCAAATATGCAGCAAGCTTCAGGGAAGAGTCATATATATATTTATATGTGAATTCCTTTCCCATAAAGTGGATGGCTATTTTCTCCGGAAATTCTTCTGCAGCATTCTTCAAATAATCCTGTACCGGCTGTTTGGGATATGACAAGGTTGAGGGGATTTCTGCCGGATATTGCTTAAGCCATGGTTTTGCTTCTGCCATTTTGTCCCTCCTTTGTTTCAAGCCCATTTGAAAAACAATGGACAACCTCAAAAATTTTTAGAACATTCTAACTGTTCGACCTTATTATAATATAATGCTGGTTCTATGACAATTAGAATAAGACCTTACACTCAGGAAGATATTTTTTTCAAAGGGCTGTCCAGCCAATCGTGGATATTCTTTTTAATGGACATAACAAAAAAATCGCCATATATACTGGCGATTTTCCCATATCCATATTTCAAAAAAATATTATGTTATGAAAAATATATAAATGGCCCCTATAAGAATAAACACTCCGCTAAGAACCAGCAGAACCTTTGCTAACTTTTCCAATGTTAATTCTCTCCTTATGATAAACCTGCACCGATGACATAAGACAATCCGATTGACAGCACCATGGAAATAAAACCGACTGCTTTGTTATTATTTTCAATTTCTTCGTCAATTCTAAACTTAGGTGTTAAAAATTCAAATATGAAATAGCCGATCAACAAAAGAAAAAATCCAAAAATTCCCCAGGTAATCATTGTCAGCAAGGTATCATTATGCATGATGGAATGCCTGAAGATATTTGCAATCCCAAAAATTTTTCCGCCGGTCGCCATTGCTACAGCGATATTTCCATTTTTGATTTCTTCCCAATTGCGATACTTGGTAACTAATTCAAAAATAGCTAAAAAAACAATCATACATAAAATGACTACACTGTAATAAGCAGCTGTCTGAATAAATTCATTTTCCCAAAATTCTTTCATTTCCATTCTCCCCGCTGGAATAAGTACCCTCCCCCCTAATCAAAAACAAAAGGGGAGCTGGTGGCAAAACTTATTTAAATTCAACGACTGTAACCCCTGTGCCGCCTTCTCCTGCTTCACCAAATCGAATTTTTTTAACTGACCTGTGATTTTTTAGATACTCCTGAACACCCTGCCTCAAAGCCCCAGTCCCTTTACCATGAATGATGGAGACACGTGGATATCCAGCCAAAAGGGCATCATCTATATATTTCTCCACTCTTAATAGTGCGTTTTCATATCGTTCGCCCCGTAAATCAAGTTCAAGGCTCACATGGAAATCTTTGCCTTTTACGGTTGCAACTGGTTTTGTTTCAACAGGTTTTGGACTCTTGATATATTCTAAATCCTTCTCGGCAACTTTCATTTTCAAGATGCCGATTTGAACCTGCCATTCATTGTCAGACACCTTTTCAAGCAAATGCCCTTTTTGTCCAAAACTCAGAACTTTTACCTCATCACCTGCTTCAAAAACATGTTTATTATTCTTTGGCTTTAATTTATTCTTTGCCGAGCTCATCTGCGGTGCAACTTCGGACAGGCGTTTCTTTGCTTCTATCAGCTCATGTTCCTTCACTTCAGCATGTTTCTCCATGCGCATTTTTCTTAAGTCACGGATAATTTCTTCTGCTTCTGCCTTGGCTTTCTCAACGATATTCCCGGCTTTCTCTGCTGCCTTCTCATGCATTGCATCTTTTTGCTCATAAAATTCAGCCATTTGCTTTTGCAGATCTTTATGAAGTTTTTCTGCACTTTTCAAAAAGTCATTGGCTTCTTCCATGTCAGCCTCTGCTTGTCTGCGGCTTTCTTCAAGTGATGCAATCATATTTTCAACTTGATTTGTATCTGCTCCGATATAGGATCTTGCGGTCTCAATCACTTGATCATTGAGCCCAAGCCGTTTTGATATTTCAAAGGCATTGCTTCGGCCCGGAACCCCAATCAGCAGCTTATAGGTTGGACTTAGCGTTTCAATATCAAATTCTACACTGGCGTTGATAACTCCTTCTCTGTTATAGCCATAGGCTTTCAGTTCAGGATAATGAGTTGTGGCGATAACTCTTGCCCCCCGCTTGTATACTTCGTCAAGAATGGAAATCGCCAGGGCAGCACCTTCCTGCGGATCTGTACCTGCACCAAGCTCATCGAATAATACCAGACTATTGAAGTCAACCTGATCAAGAATATCCACGATATTAACCATATGCGAAGAGAAGGTACTCAAACTTTGTTCAATTGACTGTTCATCTCCGATATCAGCATAAACATTTCCGAAAACAGCCGTTTCAGAACCATCAAGCGCAGGGATCTGCAGACCGGCCTGAGCCATTAATGTACAAAGCCCTACTGTTTTTAATGTAACTGTTTTGCCGCCGGTATTTGGTCCCGTAATGACAATGGTAGAATATTCAGCTCCGAGCTTAATATCATTTGCCACAACTTCATCCATAGGAATAAGCGGATGCCGGGCTTTGAATAATGAAATTTTCCCTTCATTATTGACTTTTGGCTTGGAGGCTTTTATGCGTTTACTGTACCTGGCTTTTGCAAACATAAAATCGATTTCCCCAAGCACATCTACAATGGTCTCCAGTTCACTGCTGTTTTCAGCGGCCTGTCCTGACAGAGCGATGAGAATCCGTTCGATCTCCTGCTGTTCTTTTACCCTGATGCCCTGCAATTCATTGTTCAGCTGGACAATGGACGCGGGCTCAATAAATAATGTCTGGCCGGAGGAGCTTTGGTCATGGATAATACCGCCGTAATGCCCCCGGTACTCCTGCTTTACAGGTATGACAAACCGGTCATTGCGGATTGTAATAATCGCATCAGAAAGCATTTTTTGAGCACTGGAGGAGCGAATCATGCTCTCCAGGCGCTCTCTTACACGTGATTCTTTCGTGCGCAGCTGATTTCGAAGGGAACGGAGAGTCTCGCTTGCACTGTCAAGCACTTCTCCATTATCGTCAACGGCATTGCGGATAGACGTTTCCAACTCAGCCAATACAATAATTTTATCTGTATATTCCAGCAGGATCGGCAGGCTGCTTTCTTCCTCGGCAAATTCCTCGATGAACCTTTTCATCTGCCTGCTTGCATGAATCGTGCTGGATATCTGGTAAAGTTCCTGGGGACTAAGCATCCCGCCAATAACCGCTCTCTTCACATGAGGACGAATATCAAAAATGCCTCCAAGAGGTACATTTCCCTTAATTCTAAGTACTGTTACGGCTTCATCTGTCTCTTCCTGCCTGCGGATTACTTCTTCATAGTCAGTGGAAGGGCGAATATTTATGGCCTTTTTTCTTCCCAAGGATGAAGAAACGTGCTCAAGCAGCTGTTCCTTCACTTTATTGAACTCAAGTATCTTCAATACTCTTTCTTGCATGAGGATTTTCCCCTTTCATGCCCAATTTCCTACTGCCGTTCTTTCAGAAATTTGAGCAAATCTTCTGTTTCCATGGCATTTAGAACGGAATCCTTCTTGATCCATCCCTTCTTTGCCGCAGAAACGCCGATTTCCATGTGATTTAGAGTGTCTATTTTATGTGCATCAGTATTAATCACTATTTTCACACCGGCTTCCTGAGCTTGTCTGATATGCTCGGAAGCAAGGTCCAGCCGGTTCGGATTTGCATTCAGCTCAAGGGCTGTATTTGTTTCCTTTGCAAGCTCGATGAGCATCTCCATGTCTACTTCATAGCCTTCCCTGCGGCCGATCAATCTTCCCGTAGGGTGGGCAATGATGTCGACATGGGCATTATGCAGCGCCGTTTTCAAGCGAGCCATGATTTTTTCCTTCGGCTGTGAAAAAGAAGAATGAATGGAAGCAATGACAATGTCCAATTCTTCTAGAAGTTCATCATCATAATCAAGCGATCCGTCGGGCAGAATATCCATTTCCACTCCTGACAGTATCGTGAAATCATCGAATTGCTCATTAAGCCGCTTTATTTCTTCTTTTTGACTGCGAAGTCTTTCAGCAGTCAAACCGTTCGCCACTTTCAAGTACTGAGAATGGTCTGTTATAGCCATATATTTATAGCCGCGGGCCCGGCATGCTTCAATCATTTCCTCAATGGAATAGGCGCCATCACTCCAGGTTGAGTGCATATGAAGGTCACCCTTAATATCTTCAAGAGTTATTAATTCCATGTCTTGCGTATATTCATCCACTTCTTTCCCATCTTCTCTAATTTCAGGCGGGAAGAGTGGAAGTCCGAAATGGGCGTAAAATTCCTCTTCATCTTTAAAAGTAAGGATTTCACCTGTTTCTGTGTTTTCAACTCCGTATTCACTGATTTTTTCCCCGCGCTCTTTTGCAAGCTGGCGCATTCTGACATTATGGTCCTTCGATCCAGTAAAATGATGGAGTGTTGTGGCAAATTCATGCGGCTCAACTAAACGGAAATCAGCCGATATATCATAGGAATGTTCAAAAACAACGGAAACCTTTGTATCTCCTGCGGCGATCACTTCTTTGATCCCGGATAAACTTAGTAACTGCTCTTTGACAGAAGAAGGATTGTCTGTAGCTATAATAAAGTCGAGGTCTTTGATTGTTTCCCTCATTCTCCTTAAGCTTCCTGCCCTTGAGTATTTTTCTATATCCTTCATTTCCCCCAGGGCGGCTTCTATGCCTTCTGCTATAGGCAGCATAAATGCAAGCGGCAGCCGTTCCGGTCTGGTTCCTGCATTTTCAAGGGCAGCGAGTATCTTTTCTTCAGATTTTTCCCCAAAGCCTGCAAGTCCGCGGACCTTCTTATTGCGGCACGCATCCTCAAGGTCTGCGGCATTTTCGACACCTAGTTCTTTATATAGCTTGGCAATTTTCTTGCCGCCCAGTCCTGGGAGCTGAAGCAGAGGAATTAATCCAGAAGGCACTTCTTCTTTTAATTCATCCAGAACAGAAGACTTTCCTTCTTTTATGTACTCCTCAATAACAGCAGCGGTTCCTTTCCCGATGCCGGATAACTTTGTAAAGTCATCAATTTCAGTCAAGCTTTCATCATTTGATTCAAGTGCCAGTGCCGCTTTTCGAAAGGCAGCTGTTTTGAAAGGATTTTCTCCTTTTAATTCCATATAAACAGCGATTGTTTCTAAAAGCCTGACAACATCTTTTTTATTTATACTCACGAAAACCACCTGCCTGTAACTGTATTAGTATCCGTATTATCTCTTATTTTGCGGTGGAACTTCAAATTATGGCTATCTCTAAAGCCTCTTACTTAATAAGTGAGGTTTTACTTTTTAATATTGCCCGTTGGTTTAGCTAGTTTGTAGATTTAAATCCACAAAACTTATATAGCCTTTCAAAAAGAAAACTTCTCTAGAAATAGAGAAGTTACGCAGCCATATATTCAACCCACATTTCTTTGAGCTGGTTAGAGAGAACAGGCGTATTCTTAACCATTAATTCTGCCATAAAGGAATTATTGATCGGCCCCTGCAGCACTTCTATTGGAACCAGTGCGGCTATGTATAATAGAATAAACATGATAAGATAGACTTCGATAAATCCGAGAATGCCGCCAGCCCAAACATTCAGCTGTTTTAAAACAGGAAGATGGGCAACAAAATCAAGCATGCTTCCGATAATCTGCAGTAATATTCTTACCGCAAAAAAAATCACGACAAATGCAATGGCGCGATAGTAAGCATCTTCAAGATCTGCATTCTCAAATAACGTCTGAATCGCCGAGTCACTGCTAAAGCTGGGATATGGCACCCATAAGGTCAGCTTAGGTGCTAGTTCGCCGTAATACATACGGGCTACAATGAAAGCAATAATGAATCCAGTCAAATGAATTAATTGGAGGATAAATCCTCTTTTTAAGCCTATAAAAAAGCCAAAAACCAAAATAATGATAATTGCAAGATCCAGCATGACTACTTTCCGTCCTTTACTCTATTTAATTCGTTCTCCAGCCGTTCCAGACGGTCTGTTAGCTTTATATAATCATTAACAGCATTGACTGCGGTTAGCACGGCTAACTTACTAATGTCGAGTGAAGGATTCTTCGAACTGATCTCACGCATTTTATCGTCAACCAGCGAAGCGACAAGGCGAACATGGCTGGAGCTCTCTGAGCCTACTATTACATATTGCTGTCCATAAATATCTACACTTGTTCGATTTCTTTGTATCTCTGACAACGTCCATGCCCTCCTTCTTTAAAGAATCCTAATCAATATCATAACATGAACGTAAATTGGTGGGAAGTCAAAGCATGTCAAAAGAGCTCAGTTCATCAGAAAAGCGGAAGCGCCTTGCCCACGAAGGAACGCAGACTAAGAACGCCACGTCCTGTGGCAACGTCTGCATGACCCGCATCCTGCAGGCCTCAAGCACAAGACGAGCCTCCCAGAAAGGCCTTCTTTGCCTTTTTGGGAGGCTTGCTCGAAATGTGGAGGCGACTGCCCAGGGACGACAGGCATAAGACGTTTCCTTTCAGAAGGCGTTTTTCCTTCTGAAAGGAAACGGATTATGATCCCGAGTCCCTAAGAGCCGAAACAAGACAAGCTTGTGACCTCGAGGGGTAGGCTGCTTGCGCTGGACAGTTATCCAAGTTCAAAATCAAGCGGAATTTTTGTAATACTTCCCAAAAAAGCAGCAGATTCAACCAGATAACAAAGATGAGGAGAATTAATATGAGCCAAGTAGTACTTTTAAAAAAAGCCAATGAATTATCAGAAATGAAGGCCTATTATTCAGGCAGCCTAAATGACAAGCAGCCTCCTGGAAGCGTATTTGCTGCAAAAGTGCCTGGATGTTCGATCACTGCCTATAAATCAGGCAAAGTCCTATTTCAGGGAAGCGGATGTGAGACAGAAGCTAAAAAATGGGGAGATACCGCACGCAGTGCACAGCCAAGCAAAAAAAACAGCCCTGCCGCTGCCAACTTGCCGGAAAATATCAGTTCCCTTACTGTCATAGGATCAGACGAAGTGGGTACCGGTGATTATTTTGGCCCCATCACGGTTGTTGCAGCATACGTAAAAAAAGATCAAATCCCTTTACTGAAGGAGCTTGGAGTTAAAGATTCCAAAAATCTGGGAGATGAAAAAATCATTGAAATCGCAAAACAGATAAAAGATATCGTTCCCCACAGCCTGTTAACCCTGCATAATGAAAAATACAATAAGCTTCAGCAATCAGGGATGTCACAGGGGAAAATTAAAGCATTACTGCACAATCAAGCAATCGGGCATGTTTTAGGGAAAATTGCTCCTGAAAAGCCTGAAGCCATTTTGATTGACCAGTTTGCAAAGGAAGAGGTTTACTTCAACTATTTGAAAAACCAGCAGACCATTCAGAGGGAACGGGTCTTTTTCAGCACAAAAGCGGAAGGAATCCACCTCGCAGTTGCAGCAGCATCCATCCTGGCCCGCTATGCGTTTGTGCGCCACTTTGAAAATCTTAGCACAAAGGCCGGTTTCCGGCTCACTAAAGGCGCCGGTCCGAAGGTTGATGAAGCAGCAGCCCGGCTGATCAGGGAAAAAGGGCGTGAGGCATTGCCTTCTTTTGTAAAACTGCACTTTGCGAATACTCAAAAAGCGATGAAGCTTTATAGCAGGAAGTATGATTGATAATGAAGCGGCCAATCAAGGGAGATTGGCTGCTGTTTAAATGTTTAAGAGGACCATAACCCTTTGGAATATATATTTATCGGCCAAAAGCAGAGGTTTATCGGCCAGTTTTGGGTATTTATCGGCCAAAATGAGAGATTTATCGGCCAAATGAGCTCTTTTAACGGCCAAATAAAGAAAAGGCAGCCCTCAGGCTGCCTTCCTCATTTTATCCTCTCAATACTGCTCCGGCTTTTTCCTTCACAGCATCCAATACTTTGTCATGTGCTTTTGTCACATCTTCATCGGTTAGTGTACGTTCAGGGTCGAAGTACTTAAGGGAGAAAGCAATTGATTTTTTGCCCGGCTCCATCCGTTCGCCTTCGTACAGGTCAAAAACATGAACGTCTTTTAATAATTTCCCGCCAGCTTCTTTAATGATTCCTTCAAGCTCGCCCGCGGCTGTTCCCTTATCTACTACAAGGGCAATATCCCTTGTGATTGAAGGGAAACGCGGGATAGCTTCATACTGCAAAGGTGAAACTTCTTCTTCCAGGATCGCTTTTAAGGAAAGCTCAAACGCATATGTTTCTTTCAAATCAAGGTCTTTTTCCACAGTCGGATGGATTTGGCCGACAAATCCCACTGATTCCCCGGAAAGCAATACTTCTGCTGTTCTTCCCGGGTGCATCCCATCCTTTTGTGCCTGACGGAATTCAGCCTTATCGGATAGTCCCAGCTTATCAAATAATCCCTCAAGAATTCCTTTTACAGCGTAGAAATCAACCGGCTTCTTTTCTCCCTGCCATGGGTGGCTGTGCCATAAGCCAGTAACCGCTCCAGCAAGATGCTCACGCTCTTCAGGCAGATCCTCTTCTCCATTGGAGAGGAACACCGCTCCTGTTTCATAAATAGCCAGGCTGTCGTTTTGGCGTGCAGAGTTATATTTTAATACTTCTAGAAGCTGCGGAACAATACTTAATCGGAGCAGGCTGCGATCTTCACTCATAGGCATTGCCAGCTGCACAGGTTTGCGCTCTTCCAGTGCATATTGAGTCGCTTTTGCTTCATTTGTTAATGAATAAGTCACTGCCTGGTAAAGCCCTGCACCTTCAAGGTAACGGCGGACCAATCTGCGTTTGTTCTGGTATTCAGTAAGATGCCCTGGTGTAGACGATCCAACCGGCAAAGTCGATGCCAGATTATCGTAGCCAAATAAACGGCCAACTTCTTCAATAAGGTCTTCTTCAATCGTAATGTCGCCTCTGCGTGTTGGAACTGTAACCGTAATTGTATCGTTATCAGTATTTGTTTCAAATTGAAGACGGGCAAATATATCCTCTACTTCTTTCATGGATAATTCCGTGCCAAGTACACGATTGATTTTTTCAAGCGTTACAGACACCACAGCAGGTTCCACTTGCAGTGCATCTGCTTCCACAGAACCTTCAAGCACTTCTCCGCCCGCATATTGTGCGAGCAATTGAACAGCTCTTTCTGCAGCAGCTCTAACTCTGTTTGGATCCACACCTTTTTCAAAGCGGGCACTTGCTTCGCTTCTTAAGCCATGGTCTTTTGAAGTTTTTCTAACCGTTGCCCCTTTAAAATAAGCTGATTCAATAAGTACATTTTTAGTGTCAGACTGCACTTCAGAATTTGCCCCGCCCATGACTCCGGCAAGTGCAATTGGTTCTGTCCCATTTGTTATTAAAAGGTGATCTGAGGTTAACTCACGCTTGGCATTATCAAGAGTGACAATCATTTCGCCATCGCCTGCTTTGCGGACAAGGATTTGCTTTGATCCCAGCCGGTCATAATCAAAAGCATGAAGAGGCTGGCCGTATTCAAGCAGAATGTAGTTTGTGATGTCCACCACGTTATTGTGAGGTCGAATGCCCGCCGCCATTAACCGAGCCTGCATCCATACAGGAGAAGCTCCTATTTTTACATTTTTTACAACCTTTGCAACGTAAAGAGGATTATCTTCTTTTGCTTCCACCTGAATTTCAATGTAATCAGACGCCTTTTCAGAAGAAGTCTCAGCATGCGGCTCAGGAAGCTTTACTTCTCTTCCTAAAATAGCTGCTACTTCATAGGCAACACCCAGCATGCTTAAGCAGTCAGAACGGTTCGGAGTCAAACCAAGCTCGAGTATCTGGTCGTCACGATTAAGCTGCTCAAGAGCATCCTGGCCAACTTCTGTATCATTAGGGAAAACATAAATGCCTTCAGAGTATTCCTTTGCAATCAGCTTGCTTTCAATGCCCAGCTCTTGAAGCGAACAGATCATTCCATTTGATTCTTCGCCTCGGAGCTTCGCGCGCTTAATTTTGAAATTGCCTGGAAGCACAGCTCCAACTGTAGCCACGGCCACTTTCTGTCCCTTATCCACATTTGGGGCACCGCATATGATTTGTACAGGCTCACCAGCTCCTGTATCAACTAAGCATTTATTCAGTTTATCAGCATTTGGGTGCTGTTCTCTTTCAAGGACATGCCCTACAACAACACCTTTGATGCCTTCATTCAAAACCTCTACGCCTTCAACTTCAATACCGCTTTTTGTAATTTTTTCTGCAAGCTCTGCAGGTGTAACGCCTGATAAATCAACATATTCCTGCAGCCATTTATATGAAACGAACATTTATGATCCTCCTCTTTTATTGTCCAGCTCTGGCTCCTACCCCCTCGAGGTCATTGAGGCCCCCAGGTTGGGGGTCATGCAGACGTTGCCACAGAACGTGGCGTTCTTAGTCTGCGTTCATTTGAACAGTCGCCTCCGCTTTTCTAATTACTCATGAATTGAAAATTGCTTTAAGAAACGAACATCATTTGTATAGAAGTGGCGAATATCATCCACACCATACTTCAGCATGGCAATTCGCTCAGGTCCCATTCCGAATGCAAAGCCTGTGTATTTCTTAGAGTCGAAGCCTGCCATCTCGAGAACATTGGGATGAACCATTCCAGCGCCAAGAATTTCAATCCAGCCAGTGCCTTTACATACGCTGCAGCCTTTTCCGCCGCAGATTTTACAGGAAATATCCATTTCAACAGATGGCTCTGTAAACGGGAAGAAACTTGGGCGAAGACGGATTTCCCTGTCTTCTCCGAACATTTTCTTCGCAAACACTTCCAATGTTCCTTTCAAATCGGTCATTCGGATGTTTTCATCTACAACAAGTCCTTCTATTTGCATGAACTGGTGGGAGTGTGTAGCATCATCATTGTCACGGCGATACACTTTTCCAGGACAGATGATTTTAACCGGCCCTTTGCCTTCATGCTTCTCCATTGTTCTTGCCTGTACCGGCGAAGTATGGGTACGAAGAAGAATCTCTTCTGTAATATAGAAGGAATCCTGCATATCGCGGGCAGGGTGGCCTTTTGGAAGGTTCAATGCTTCAAAATTATAATAATCTTTTTCAACTTCAGGGCCTTCAGCTACTGTATAGCCCATTCCAATGAACAAGTCTTCAATTTCTTCGATAATGCGTGTCAGCGGATGATGGTTTCCTGATTTGACAGGACGTCCAGGAAGAGTTACATCTATCTTTTCTGCAGACAGCTTTTCCTGTACTGCCGCCTCCTCAAGATGCTTCTGCTTTTCTTCAATGCCAGCAGCAATACTGTCTCTCACTTCATTTGCAAGTGCTCCCATTTTTGGGCGCTCTTCCGCAGACAGTTTCCCCATTCCTTTAAGAACTTCTGTTATTGGGCCCTTTTTGCCCAGGTAAGATACACGGATGTCATTTAGTTCTTTTAAATCAGCAGCAGTGCTGATTTTTTCCAACGCTTCAGTTTGCAGTTCCTTTAAACGCTCTTGCATCTAAAAATCCTCCTTGAAATTAATCTTTTTACTTTTTTGGCCAAAATAAAAAACCTCTATCCCCATAAAGGGACGAGGTTTCGCGGTACCACCCTTTTTAACACATATATGTACTTCATGCACGTGTTCACTTCATTGGGATAACGGCTTATGCCGGTACATCTTTACACGGAAAAGCGGAAGTGGCTCGTTCAGCCGCTTCAGCTGGACAACTCAGCAGAGCGCCAACAATACTTTTCAATGGTCCCGATGCCAACTCAGGAGGTGAATATCCCCTTGCATTTCCTGTAAAAATGCTTTCAGTCTTAGGCATTTTCTCCCTGAAAAGGCTGACTGCAAGGTACTGGTCTCCGTCATCGTTTTGTTATTATAATTTTGCTGTTAATTATATTACATTCTTGAGGCTGTTTCAAACGGTTTTCAAAAAATTGCCGCCCATTTTCTATTTTCTTAAATGATAAAGAAGAATTCCGGCAGCCACCGCCACATTAAGTGATTCGCTTTTCCCGAATATCGGTATATAAAGGTTTGCTGCTGTATTAGCCAGGAGCTCTTTATTAACACCATTTCCTTCATTTCCAACGAGCAGTGCGAAGGAATCAGAGGACTCATACTTCGTGTATTCCTGGGCATTTTCCAAAGCGGTTCCATAGACAGGGACTTTACTTTCTTTCAGTCTGCCGATCCAGTCAGACAAATTCCCTCTTAAAACCGGCAAATGGAAGTGACTGCCCTGTGCAGAGCGAAGCACCTTTGGGTTATATGCGTCAACGCTGCCTTCACCCACAATAACGGCATCGATACCAGCAGCATCAGCCGTCCTGATCATCGTACCCAGATTGCCGGGATCCTGTACGGCATCAATTAATAAATACCGCCTTCCCTTTATGACATCAGAGGATTGTTCCTGACTGCAGACAGCAAAGATTCCCTGCGGCGTTTCCGTATCAGCCAGCTGCCCGATGATTTCATCTGTAACCATTGTTACAGGGATGTCCCCATAATCCCATCCGGGAGGCATGTCTTTATTTTCACTAATGATTATTTCAGCTATTTGATTGGCTTTGAGTGCTTCTTCCACTAAATGAAAGCCTTCAACCAAAAATGTTTCTGTTTTGTCCCGCTCTTTTTTAGTCAAAAGTTTCTTCCATTCTTTAATTTTTGGATTTTTTGCAGATTGTATATGCTTCAACACGGTCTCTCCTTTTATAGAAAATCCCGCACAACCGGAATTTCTTTATACAGTTTTTTCATTATAGCCTATTTGAAATACATAATAAAAGCGAAATTAGAGAAGATAATAACGAATTAAATCTGGAAGGAGTGCATAAAGGTGAATTTAAACCTGCGCAATGCCATTTTACACAATGTTTCAGGCAACTCTCAAGACGAACTTAAAGATACAATCGTAGATGCCATTCAAAATGGGGAAGAAAAAATGCTGCCTGGATTAGGTGTTTTGTTTGAAGTAATTTGGAAAAACTCTTCAGAAGAAGACAAGCTGGAAATGCTTCAAACATTGGAGAGCGGCCTTAGATAGAGCAGAAAAAACTCCGGTAGCCCCGGAGTTTTTTCTATTATTCAAAAGTAATTTTATCAACAGTTTCCCGGTCAAGCTTTTTAATCACTTCAGCAATAAGCTTAACGGCATTTTCATAGTCATCGCGGTGAAGCATTGCTGCATGAGAATGGATATAGCGTGTTGCGATGGTGATTGAAAGTGATGGAACTCCATTATGAGTAACATGAATGGCTCCTGAATCTGTTCCGCCGCCAGCGATGGCATCAAACTGATAAGGGATATTCAGTTCATCCGCAGTGTCTGTTACTAGATCACGAAGGCCTTTGTGCGAGACCATTGATGCATCATAAAGGATGATTTGCGGCCCTTTGCCCATTTTGCTCATGGCTTCTTTTTCAGAAATCCCTGGTGTGTCGCCTGCAATTCCCACATCTACACCAAATGCGATATCCGGCTCAATTTTTTGAGCTGAAGTGCGGGCTCCGCGAAGTCCAACCTCTTCCTGTACCGTTCCTACACCATATACTTCATTTGGATGATCAGCATCTTTCAATTGCTTAAGCACATCAATGGCAATAGCGCAGCCAATGCGGTTATCCCAAGCTTTTGCCAAAAGCATTTTTTCATTATTCATAACCGTAAACTCAAAATAAGGAACCACCATGTCACCAGGTTTTACTCCCCACTCTTTCGCTTCTTCACGGCTTGAAGCACCAATATCAATAAACATATCTTTAATTTCAACAGGCTTTTTGCGCGCCTCCGGGGACAAGATATGCGGCGGCTTTGAACCAATTACCCCGGTGACATCTCCCTTGGACGTTACAATCGTCACCCGCTGTGCAAGCATAACCTGTGACCACCAGCCCCCAACTGTCTGGAAGCGGATGAAACCTCTATCATCAATGTTTGTTACCATAAATCCAACTTCATCCAAGTGGCCAGCAACCATGATCTTAGGACCGCCTTCTTTACCGTTTTTTTTAGCAATCAGGCTTCCCAGTCCATCTGTTGTCACTTCATCAGCATATGCTGTTATGTATTTTTTCATAACCTCGCGCGGTTCGCGCTCATTTCCCGGAATTCCTTTCGCATCCGTTAAGTCTTTAAGCATGGTTAACGTTTCATCTAATTTAGCCATCATTTCGACTCCCTTAATATTTATTCAACCTTATTATACAGAACATGCGATTTAATATAAAGAATTATCAGACGGATATTTACTCCGGCTGAAGGCGGACCTTCAGGATTAGTATCCTTCAGCCTGCCTTTTATAATTTACTTCATTTTTATCTATATATGCTTTTTCTATATGTGAAGAGTTAAAACCAAGCATTTCCCCTAGATGTAAATAGGCAGCAATAAGCCCTTTATAATCCGCTAGGGAACGGCTTGTACGAAACTGTCCGATTCCATCATAGACAGACAAAAACTGGCCATTCACTGACTCCGCCTTTTCCAAAGGAACAGCATATTCCTTTTCGGCGTCAAATCCGCATTCAATTCCAAGTGATAAAATGAAATGTATACCGTCTACAAACTCTTCCAATATTGTTTCCTGAGGAGAGGATGGCTTAAGGCTCCAAAACTTGAAGCATCTTGTCTCATTTGCAAGCTCTCCCAATTCAACCAGCAGCGCAAGCACCTTACGTTCAAATAAATCTTCTTCCTCTAAACCATGATTTGATTCTATATGGCTGTCCAGCCCTTTTTGCATTTGAAATAATAGCTGATAATTCATTTTCCACCATCCTATTTGACATAAATGATTAACATACAAAACATTGCCTATCAAAAAAATTATAACAAATCGCAAAAAAGTTGAAACTTTTTTTAATCTCATCCGTAAAGTAAGGAAAATAATAATGGAGGGCTGGTTAATATGTGGCTCCTGCGTATGCTATTGTTTGCTCTGATTCTTTTTCTTATATACACCGCGGTAAAATATCTGCTGAATTCTAAGAGAAAGCTCGAGCTTGCCCACGAACAGAAACGATATTATTTTTGGGATGACCAGGAAAATGTCAGGAAGAACTTCCTGATTACGTATAAAGGGGTTTTATTTGAGGGCGAAAAGTATCTGGGAACCACAGACAATGCTTTTGATGTGGTCTCCATTTTCATCTGGCCGCACAAAACATCGGCCCTCAAAGGGATGGTAAGGGAGGATTTTCTTTTTATTGAAAGAAAGATAACTGAGGTCTATCCCACTGCAAAAATTGACTGGAAAAGTCCTGTGAAGGAATTTATGCATAAAACAGCTTCACCAGGCGAGGAAATTAAAGACCATCTGTAAAAAAACGTTCGGCGGTGCCCGAACGTTTTTTTATGCTGCTTTAAAGAATTCCTTCCATTTGATAACGGTCACCTTTTCCCTCAGCACAAATACTAAAACAGAAAGTGAAAGCAAAATCAGGATAATCATTGAAGGAGTGAATCGGCTGATGAATTCTCCGAAAACGGTATAAAAAACGGCCAGCGGCAAATTGGTGATCCATGAATTTTTTAAATATTGGTCAAAACCCTTATTTCTCTCCATAAGACAAAAGTTCAATAAATGATAATGAATAAAAGGGATGAGCCTTAAAACTGCAACCTGGCCGACAGTCAAATTCCGATATTCCCCGAACCACCGCTTTTTTAATAATGAAAGCTTTTCATGTGTCTTCGGCATTTTTGTGATCAAAAAATAAAAAAGAATGCTGCTGATCATCAGTCCTGCAATGGAGAAAACAGAACCAAAAAAACTTCCAAACAGAACTCCTCCAGTTATGCAGACAAGCGGTACCGGTATGAATAGAAACTGCCTGATGATATGAAAAAAAATAAAAACAATGGGAGCAAGAATTCCAGCAGTCTCTGCCATAGCAAACAATAGAGTCAATTGATCATTCATGCCTTCACCTCTCCCCGATGTCTTTCCTGCTGTTCCCTAAAGCTTATGGATAGCCCTGACTGTTTATGACAAGAGAATAACCAGGTACACAAGCAAGCCTGCTTCAAGCATCGCCAAAATAGGCAGTCCCCATTTAAACTGCACATGCTTCGTTTTATGCCTGAAGGTCTTCATTCCAAGAGTCATTCCGGCAGCCCCGCTCAAAAAGGCTGTGATCCAGAGGTTTTTTTCACTGATTCGATACTGATTTCGTTTCGCCTTCTCCTTATCAAGCTTCATCAGGTAAAAACCAATCACATTCATAAGCAGATAGATAAGAGCAATTGTATTGACCATGAGCTTTCTCCTTTATATGAATTAAGTCTGTAATGAGCTTAAATGAAACGGCAGATTCTGTCTATTAAAAGCAAAATAAAAGCCATCCCCATTTAAGGGAATGGCTATTTTATGAATAATCATTACTTGCTAAGCTGTTGCTTTGCAACTGATGCTAATTCAGCAAATGCTTTTTCGTCAGCGATTGCTAATTCAGCAAGCATTTTGCGGTTAACTTCGATGCCAGCAAGCTTTAAACCATGCATTAAACGGCTGTAAGAAAGACCGTTCATGCGAGCTGCTGCGTTGATGCGAGTAACCCAAAGTTTGCGGAAGTCGCGCTTTTTCTGGCGACGGTCGCGGTATGCATACATTAGGGATTTCATAACCTGCTGGTTAGCAACTTTATATAATGTATGTTTTGAACCGTAATAACCTTTAGCTAATTTAAGAACTTTTTTACGACGTTTGCGAGTAACAGTACCGCCTTTTACACGTGGCATATTATTTCCCTCCTAATTTCGAGATATTACTTAAGATTTACTAGTAAGTTACGGATGCGCTTGTAATCGCCTGAAGAAACAAGAGTTCCTTTGCGAAGCTTACGCTTTTGCTTTTGAGATTTGTTAGCGAACATATGGCTTCTGTAAGCATGAGAACGCTTCAGTTTACCAGAACCTGTTCTTTTGAAACGCTTAGCAGCGCCGCGGTGAGTTTTCATTTTTGGCATTGGGAATTCCTCCTCTTACTTGTCGTTTTTCGGTGCTAAGACCATAAACATGCTTCGGCCATCCATTTTTGGATGTGACTCGACTGCTGCAACTTCATTGCATGCTTGTGCAAATCGGATTAAAACACGCTGGCCAATTTCCTTATGCGTAATGGCACGACCTTTAAATCGGATCGATGCTTTTACTTTATCGCCTTTTTCAAGGAATTTAATAGCATTGCGAAGCTTTGTATTAAAGTCATGCTCTTCAATAGTCGGGCTAAGACGAACTTCTTTAATACTAATAATCTTCTGGTTTTTGCGAGCTTCTTTGTCTTTCTTCTGCTGCTCGAATTTGAACTTTCCGTAGTCCATGATACGGGCTACCGGAGGTTTCGCATTCGGTGCAACCAGAACAAGATCAAGATTGGCACGAGAAGCAATTTCAAGTGCGTCGAATTTTGATTTAATACCTAACTGCTCGCCGTTTTGGTCAATAAGACGGACTTCGCGGGCGCGAATGCCCTCGTTTAACAACATATCTTTGCTAATAGCTAGACACCTCCAAGGTTTAATGCGAACACAACGTTTGGGTCAAGAAAAGCGCAAGCGCCTGCTGGAGCAGACAGCTTTAAAGCTGCCAGCTGCACCGGACCAAAGCTGAATCGCAAGTTATGCAACATTTCTCTTCCGGAGTGGAAGCAGAGCTGTTTTTAACCAAATAAAAAAGTGCGGATGAAAACACCCACACTTACGTATATAAACAGAAAATGTTCACGTAAAACCTGCCAACTGCACTTTGCGTCAATCAGGTGAGAAGCGGGTGCTTCTTCTTTTCCTCAAACTGTATTCAATTTACCTTAGCTACTATATCACAAAGTATGATTTCGTGTCAAACGAATAACTTTTATCACAACGAAGAAAAGCATAACAAAATTAATCGCTTTTGGCAATATGATTTTAACATTTTTTCAAAATGAATTTAATGCCAACTTTTTGGTTGGCATTAGCTGACTCTGAAATCATAGTTACTGGCGGGTTGTCACGAAGCGTTCACAAAAAAAGGGCTGCAGCTCATGCAGCCCTTTTTCATAGTTATCGTTTAACTTCAGCTTTTAGTGCTGAGATGAAGTCTTCAAATGAAACCGTTTCTGATTTTTGCTCTCCATATTTACGGACATTGACAGCTTTTTCAGCTACTTCATTGTCCCCTACAACAAGCATGTATGGAGTCTTTTGCATTTGCGCTTCACGGATCTTATAGCCGATTTTTTCATTACGGTCATCCAGCTCTACGCGGAAACCCTCTGCCTGAAGCTGCTCCTGGACTTGTTTTGCATAATTAAAGTGAATATCAGGAGAAACCGGAATGACCTGGACTTGAACTGGGGCAAGCCAAGTTGGAAACGCTCCCTTATACTCTTCAATCAGGAATGCCACAAAACGCTCCATAGTGGAAACGACACCGCGGTGGATAACGACCGGACGATGAGGCTTTCCATCTTCAGCTACATAAGTCAGGTCAAAACGTTCAGGAAGCAAGAAGTCCAGTTGGACAGTAGATAATGTCTCATCCTTGCCAAGCGCAGTTTTAACTTGAACATCCAATTTCGGACCGTAGAAAGCTGCTTCTCCTTCTGCCTCAAAATAATCAAGACCGATTTCATCCATGGCTTCTTTAAGCATTGCCTGTGCTTTTTCCCACATTTCATCATCATCAAAGTACTTCTCAGTATCCTGTGGATCTCTGTAGGAAAGACGGAATGAGTAGTCATTGATATCGAAGTCTTTATACACTTCAAGAACCAGATGTACTACGCGCTTAAACTCTTCCTTAATCTGGTCAGGGCGGACAAAGATATGAGCATCGTTAAGAGTCATGCCGCGTACACGCTGAAGGCCGGATAGTGCTCCTGACATTTCATAGCGGTGCATTGTTCCAAGCTCAGCAATACGGATTGGCAGTTCACGGTAGCTGTGGATGCCATTCTTATAGATCATCATATGATGCGGGCAATTCATTGGACGAAGAACAAGCTGTTCGTTATCCATTTCCATTACAGGGAACATGTCTTCCTGATAATGATCCCAATGGCCGGATGTTTTATAAAGATCTACACTTCCCATGATCGGAGTATATACATGGTCATAGCCCAGTCTTTCTTCCTTGTCAACGATATAGCGCTCTATGTTGCGGCGGATTGTTGCCCCTTTTGGAAGCCACATCGGCAAGCCCTGTCCGACTTTTTGCGAATTCATGAACAAGTTAAGCTCTTTGCCGATTTTACGATGGTCACGCTCTTTCGCTTCCTCAAGGAGACGCAAATGCTCAGCCAGGTCTTCCTTCTTAAAGAAACCTGTTCCATAAATGCGCTGAAGCATCTTATTGTCACTGTCGCCTCTCCAGTAGGCGCCAGCAATACTTAATAATTTAAACTCTTTTAGTTTGCCAGTCGATGGAACGTGGACTCCGCGGCAGAGATCAAAGAATTCTCCCTGCTCATAGATTGTCACTGTTTCATCTTCCGGGATGGCTTCAATCAGTTCAAGCTTGTATTCATCACCAATTTCCTTGTACATCTGAACCGCCTCATTACGGCTGACTTCCTTGCGGACAATGTCAAGGTTTTCATTAATGATTTTCTTCATTTCTTTTTCAATCACAGGAAGGTCTTCTGGTGAAAGTGATTCTTCCAGGTCGATGTCATAATAAAATCCGCCTTCAATGACAGGACCTACCCCAAGCTTTACATTTTTATATAAACGCTTGATTGCCTGCGCCATTAGATGGGCAGTACTGTGGCGAAGAACCTCCAGCGCATCGTTTGAGTCCGGTGTTACAATTTCAATAGCTCCATCCTTTTCGATTGGACGGCGAAGATCATACATTTCTCCATCCAGCTTGCCGGCAATTGCCTTTTTCTTCAGGCCCGGGCTGATCGAAGCTGCAATATCTTCTGTTGTCGTTCCCTTTGGAAACTCCTTTACAGCTCCATCTGGAAACGAAACTTTAACAACTTCTGACATGATATTTCCTCCTTATTTATAAAGCGCAAGCGCCTCGATCAGCCCCGACAAGCACAAGACGAGCCTCCTAAAAAGGCGTTCTTTCCTTTTTTGGAGGATTGCCCGAAATGTGGAGGCGACTGCCCAGGGACGACAAGCATAAGACAAGCCCTGCAAGAAGGCGTTTTCTCCTTCTGAAAGGGATTGGTTTATGTCTCGAGTCCCTAGGAGCCGCAACTAGACAAACTTGTGACCTCGAGGGGCTAGGCGCTGGAGCTGGATTCAGATTTTGCTCCTAAAACGCGATATACACTTGAAAAAATAAAAAAACCCGTCCCTAAAAAAGGGACGAGTTGTATTTAACACGCGGTTCCACCCTACTTCTCGTTCTCTTAGAAGAAAAACGACTCTGTAGTAAGATAACGGTCTTTTCCCGCCAGCCCATTTCCTGGCTGGAGTTCAGAGGCGGTAAGCATTCGAATCGTGTTAGGAAGGTTTCAGCCTTGCCTCCCCTCTCTTTAAACCGTATTAGAATACCCATATCCTCATCGCAACTTTTGTTCGATTTTTATAATATGTACGTTATTATAGTTTGTTATTTCAGGAAAATCAAGGGTATCTTTTACATTTTTCATCATCGGCATAAGAATGGGCGTTTTGATAATTATAAAAGGCTTCGATAGAGCTTAATTCAAGTCTTTCTTCAAAAATATTGCGGATTGTTCTGACCAGCGGCTGCTCGAAATCATCTGAATACAGATAAATAGCTGAAGGTGCGATTGAGAGCAGCGGCGCAATCGTAACGGAATCCACGTATACAGGATGATTGGATAATAGCTTGCGGTCAATCATTCTTAATAGCTCTCCGCGTTTAATTTCGCACAATTGCTCATCATAAAAATATACGCCTTCATCCATCAGGACATGGATCGTATTAATCTTTGGCTGCTTTCCTGACAGGAAATCTCTCAATGTATGAATAAACATCTGATATTCCTGCTCCATTTTATATTCATCGATGGAAACTTCAACGTATTTGGTCATTTCATTCATAAGCGGCCGCATTCGGAATTTTACGAAAGAATCAAAAGAAAAGGAAATGTTATTCTGGAACAGCTGATCAATTGCGCTTTTCAAACTTTCTTTTACATCCAGGCCACTGACAAACGCAGCAAGATCCTCCCGGCTTCCTTCCAAAATAGAGTGAATGATTTCAAGAATCTGCTGCTGCTCACCTTCGTCCTCATAATAATAATGCTCCATGAGTATCCGTTTAAACCAATCATCCTGCTTCTGATTCACTATAAATTGAAAAAATACTTCCTTAACAGTATTTAGGACAGCGCCGCTATTATCAGCAGAAATTCTGACTATATGTTGACCTTCAAAATGAAGAATATTATTATCACATTGACAAAAAGACTGCAGCTGTTCATAAAGATGCTCATAAAAATTCCTCGCATCCGTGCTGCTTTGGAAAATGATTTCGATCAACCAAATCCCCCCTTTATACAAATCTCTGTTCTATGTATATGGTGGACTTGGCCAAATTAGAAGTGGGATTAGCCTTTTAGTGCATTAAACTATAAGAAAAGCGGAAGCACCTTGCCCACCCCCGATACCTCGAGGGGGTAGGCGCTCCTCCTAAAAGCTAACGCTTTTAGTCGTGCGATGAATATGCTGCCGAAGCGTTCCTTGTGGAGCTAGACAGTTATCAAAGTTCCAAGGAATGATTTCTTTCTTAATAATAAAAGCTGCCGGAAACTTTATCGGCAGCTTAATATGTTATACTCTTCTGTTCGGTCCTTCCACAAGCACTGGTTCAGCAAGGTATTTAATGCGCTCCATGATTCTCCTTGCCTTCATTTTCTCTTCCTCGCCGCGCTGGCTGTAGGAGAGATGATGTTCGAGACCCTGCAGGTCGAAATTGGAAGTAAAGAAGGTTGGCAGGCTTTCCTGCATGCGGAACTGCAGAATCGGCCCTAAAATCTCATCCCTTGTCCAGCTGGACATGGTTTCTGCACCAATGTCATCGAACATTAAAACCGGTGCTTTTTTAATGGTTTCAATCTTGCTGTTCAAAGTTTGATCTCCAATTGAATTTTTCAATTCCCTGAATAGTTCAGGAACGTAGACAATCATGGAGGATACTTTCTGGCTTGCAAGCTTATTGGCAATAGCACCAAGCAAATAAGATTTGCCTACACCGAATTTCCCATAAAAATAAATTCCCTTTCCCTTGGATCCCGGCTGGTAGTCCATAACAAAAGATGCCGCCTTATCAACAGCCTCAATGCGATCGTCATCATCATATATGGAATCAAAAGTGGCATGAAGGATATCCGATGGTACATATAAGCTCTGAATTAATTTTTCATTTCTCCGCTTCTCATCGTGCATGACCTTGCGCGGGCACTTATCATATTTCAGATCGACCGATCCTCTTTGAATCACAAGTTCCGGATGATAGCCCTGCATAAAATTCACACAGCCCTCCAAGCTCGGACATTTATTGCACTCCTTGCTCTGCTGTGTATACTCAAAGAGTTTGCTAAGGCTCTTTTCAACCATCTCGGATGTTAATTCATCCCGATGAGTTTGGATAAAAGCCTTCACTTCAGGGTGATTGAGCGTTTGGTTTCTCATCAATTCATACCTTTTTTGAAAACCTTCATTGCCCGCAAGGCGCCTTAATGTTTCATTAATTTTCTCCATCAATCAGTCACCTCCTGTGAACGCAGTTTTTTTAATTTTTCATGAAGCTCCTTTTTTTTCATTTCCAGTTCATACTGATCCTTTTCGCTTATTTGCTGCTGGGGCTCTTTCTTTTTGGCGGATGCACTGCTTTTTTCATCAAACCAGTCCGGAAGCATCTCTGTCCTGATCGGCTTCTTTTTGTTTCCAGTTGTGCTGGCTGCTTTCTTTCCTTCCGCCCAATCCAGGTATTGCCGGTGTTCTTTCTTAGCTAAAAGCATAGCTTCCTGGGGTGTTTTTATTTTCTTTCTAGCCCAGTGGCCTGCTATTTTTTCTACGTAGCCTTTGGTCAATTTCATATCTGTTTTGAGCATAACATATTGAATCAGCACATTAATTACCCCTGGCAAAAGCTTTTGCTGAAACATGACATCTTCAATGATCTGCAGATCGGCTTTAGATGGCTCTGCCCCTCCTGATATATCTTTTAACAGCTGCCTTGGTGAGGTGATTTCCAAATAACGGATCAACTCTTCTTCCTGCGTTTCAGGCTGTTTTTTATGAGTCTGATGGATGGCAGGCTGAACCCTGTCAATTAGGGATGGCAGCTGGTCCTGGTTTTGGAATTGATACCAGTCCCGTGCAGATTTTCTCAACTCATCAATGTTTATCTCATTATCTTCATTTACAGCGCTGATGACGATATTTTTCATTTGAATAGGGTCGATTCCGTACAAAAAGGCAAGATTGCTGATGGATTCCTTTACTTTAACTGTAATAGCCTTTTTTGGTACTAGTGATTCATTCAGCCCTGCCTGAAGCAGTTCAAAATTAAAATCTTCATTCCCGATTTGAATACCTTCCTGCTCCTGCCTTCCAATATACCCTTCCACCTCTGATTCATTCATCATCTGCACCACTTCATCGTCAATCTCAAAAGAACCGGGGTGTCCTGATTGAAATACATCCTGAAAAGCCTTGGTTACTTCCTCATACCCTGTGGCTGTCTTCACCTTCTGGTCTGAGAAGAAGCGTTTCAGCCTCATAAATTGGTTTCTGCCCAATTTCTTATAAAGGTAAATATTGAGCATGCCATCAAGGAAAAATTGTTCAGGTGTCAGCGGGGGAAGCAGTTCATAAATAAATGACCTTGTCTCTTCACCTTTGTTTACGTATACCTTTAAAAGTCCTATCCCCTCAAGCTTGAGGCGGGCTTCATATATATCCTTGAGCCCCAAGTCCATGAAATTCATTAAACTATGGTGAGAATTAGAAGATGACCATAGCCGATTTTCTTCAAGTTCCGCCCATAATGTCATATATAAACTGAAGCACAAAGAGCCAATGAGCGGCTGGTATAACAGCGTCAGCACTTTTCGATCATAATCATGCAAAAGCCCGCTGGCTGCTACTGTATATCGATCAATGGGGAGCATCTCCTGCCAATGCTGGGCCATGGTATTCACCTTTTTCTATTAAGAATCTTTATTACATTGATTACTATCAAAAACATATACCGTAAAAAAAGAGCCAAAGAATCCTTCAGCCCATCAAACTATTTATTTCGAAACCAGGGACAGCGGCAACTGACCTGATTTAAGAGTGTTCTTTTTTGATTAATTCTTTGAGTTCATCAATAAAAACATTGATATCTTTAAATTGCCTGTAAACCGATGCGAAACGAACATATGCCACATCATCCACATTTGCGAGCCTGTCCATGACCATTTCGCCAATTTCATCGCTTTTTATTTCGGAGACACCGTTGCTGCGGAGCTCTTTTTCCACTTCAAAAGTAATGTCCTCCAGGTCCTTTAGGGCAACCGGCCTCTTTTCACATGCTTTAATAAGGCCTCTCAGTATTTTTTCCCGGCTGAATTCCTCTCTGGTGCCTTCTTTTTTCACAACGATTAAAGGAATTTCTTCCACTTTTTCAAAAGTCGTAAACCGGTATCCGCATTTCTCGCATTCCCTTCTGCGCCGAATGGACCTGCTGTCATCAACAGGACGGGAATCGAGAACACGGGTATTATTGTTTTGGCATGAAGGGCATCTCATACAATCAGCTCCGAATTCTTTTATAAGTAAGTTATTTTGCTGGCGTTAGACCAATTACCGAATTTTATTTGTTACTCTTATCTTATAAAAAAGGAGTTGTCAGTACAAGTACAACTATTTATCTGCGTTTCTTGCAGAACCGAGAAAATCATGCCGTTTATTCACCTTTTCATAAATGGAAAGAACTTCTCTCTTAAGGATTGGGTGGACACCTGCCGGAGAGGATTGCTCAGTTGAGATATTGATATCTACAGCCGTTTCGAAAGGCCTGACAGTCACGACTGTGACAATGGCAAAACAAGATTTATCTTTCTTAATTTCTGCTGCTATCTCGCCGCGTTCTCTGGAAGTGCTGAGAATGTTCACATTTGGGTCTGCTTTAAATAAATCTTCAATCGTTTGCATCATTTGAGCTGTATTGGTTCTATAATATCTTGTAGTGAGCTCAGGATCAGAGTGGTTTTCATTTGTTTCACACTGCTTTTTATAGCGGCTGGCAAGCTGCCTGAAAATAGACATCCTCTTTCCTCCGTTATTTATTATGTATCCTTATTGTACTATTTTTGCGGAAGATACTAAAGGCAGTGGTAGTGTATTAAAGCAAAATAAAAAGAGGTGTATTCAATACACCTCTGGATTGCCTAAGTTCATTCTGTTATTAAAGTACTTGAGCTTGTTTAACTTGAACTGGACCCATACCGCGAGGAATTTCGATATTCTCACGCGTTTGAGCTCCTAACGATTCTGCAATAAAGTCTGCAGCGATGTTAGGGTCAAGATCTCCACACGTATATACATCAATGCTGGCATAGCCATGCTCCGGGAAGCTGTGAATAGTTAAATGAGATTCAGAGATGATAACCACTCCGCTTACACCCTGTGGCGCAAATTTATGAAATGCAACCTCGCGAATTTCAGCACCAGATTTTAATGCAGCATTTACGAATGTCTGCTCAATAAAATCCATATCATTTAACTTTTCAAAATCGCATCCCCAAAGTTCTGAGATTACGTGACGACCCATAGTTTCCATATTCAAATTTCCCCCTTTAAACTTTTAAGCTATTAATTAATGAAATTCCAGATTTAAACTGGTCCATAACTACCACGGGGGAAAGTTAGTCCAGAGAGGTCCTAACCCTTTAAGTAGCTACCATACCAAAACCTCGGAGAAGTTCACGAGGATTAGTATACTTTGTTTAATTTCTTTTTGCAACACATTGTTTTACATTTTTTTTGGCAAAATTTTTGAAGACTTTGTCCTTCTCAGGATTAAATTTGTCCAATAAAAGGAGCCTGCCGGGGAATGGCAGGCTTTAAGGGTATGGGTAGTTTTATATTAAGAGAAACTGGCTATTAACCAATTTTTACTGCAGATGCCTGGAAAAGTTCCTGTGCAACAAATTTTGTTAAGTCTACAACGCGGCAAGAATAGCCCCACTCATTATCGTACCATGCAAGTACTTTCACTTTGCTGGTGCCGATTACCATTGTAGATAATCCATCAATGATGGCAGAGTGTTCATTTGTGTTGAAATCAATTGAAACCAATGGTTCGTCAGTAATATCAAGGATACCGTGCAGCGATCCGTGTGAAGCAGTTGCAAATGCCGCATTCACTTCTTCTATTGTAACGTCGCGCTTTAAATCCACCACGAGGTCAACTAAAGAAACGTTTGGCGTTGGGACACGGAGTGCCATTCCATGCAATTTGCCCTTTAAGTGAGGCAATACCAGCGACAAAGCTTTGGCGGCACCAGTGGAAGTCGGGATTATGGACTGTCCGCAAGCACGTGCCCGGCGTAAATCCTTGTGCGGGTTATCAATATTCTTTTGGTCGTTTGTATATGCATGAACTGTGGTCATAAGTCCGTTTTCAATTCCAAATTGTTCATCAAGGACTTTTGCAACAGGTGCAAGGCAGTTTGTTGTACATGATGCATTTGAAATAATATCATGTTCTTCAATTTTTAATGCGCTTTCATTTACGCCCATAACAATAGTCACATCTTCATTTTTTCCAGGAGCAGTAAGAATTACTTTTTTAGCCCCGGCTTCAAGGTGAAGAGCTGCTTTATCACGTGAATTGAACTTTCCAGTAGCTTCAATGACGATATCGATGTTCAATTCTTTCCACGGAAGTTCTTCAGGATTCCGGTTGCTGACAAGCTGAACACTTTTGCCGTTCACTACAATAGCATTGTCTTCTGGAACAACACTTCCTTCGAATGGTCCGTGGTTTGTATCATATTTAATTAAGTGTGCCAAAGTTTCAGCTGGATAACTTGCATTTATGGCAACTACTTCAAGATTTTCATCAAGGATGGCTTTTCTAAAAACCATTCGTCCAATTCTTCCAAAACCATTAATCGCTATTCTCGCCTTCATGTTACGGCCCCTTCCGCATTAGTGTTATACTTTTTGTTACCCTAAGATGTAATTAGTATAACATATTAAACATCATTTGTGATGAATAAAATGCGGATTTTTTAATGTTTAACAATTCAGAAATATAAGTTCCTTACTTTCATCAGGATTTATGGGGGAATGGCCTAAATACAGAAACATAATGTTTATTTTTGTCATACTAATTGGGTATTAAATGGATCAAAAAAAAGAGCCTGTCACAGGCCCTTAGATAGCATTCCATTTTCTTAAAATATCCCACAATTGTTTCTCTGTTTCTTCAATTCTGCCATTATTATCGATTACAGCATCGGCCAATGCCTTCTTTTCTCTTAAAGGCATTTGGGAATGGATTCTTGCCATTGCTTCTTTCTCGGAAAGCTGATTTCTTTGCATCAGCCTCTGCAGCTGTATATCTTCATCTGCATAAACTAATAATGTTTTGTCGCACATGTATTGTAATTTACTTTCAAATAAAAGCGGTATATCAAGAATAATCAGTTGTTCATTACGGCTGATAGCTTGTTCCTTTTTGGCTGTCATTCTTTTGCGGACGGCAGGATGTACAATGCTATTTAATGCTTTCCGCTCTTTTTCATCATGAAAAATAATGGAGCCCAGTTCCGCACGATCAATTGAACCGTCTTTGAGTAGAACCCTTTCCCCAAAATGACGGACAATTTCCTGATAAGCTTCTTCTCCTTTTTCAACAGCTAATCTGGCTTCTATATCCGCGTCGATTACAGTGTATCCTTTTTCGATGAGGAGAGATGAAACGGTGCTTTTCCCGCTTGCAATCCCGCCTGTCAAACCTACAGTCAGTGACATAGTGTGTTCCTTTCATATAAAATGCTAGATTTTTAATATCCCGATTACGATTAAAATAATCCCAGGGATGAATGAGAACTTATGGACCCATCCGCTTTTGGAGAAGAGGGATCCTACCTGCATTCCCATAAACACAAACAGAGAACTCATAACGGCGACTGTCATTGCCAGGTAAAAAGGCGAGTACCCTAGCATGGCTGCACCGATTCCAGCTCCGAAAGCATCAAGCGATAAAGCGAGCCCAAGCATAAGTGCTTCAATTCCTGTGATGGTTCCGGATTTATCAAAATCAGCGGACATCGGCTTTTTCAGGATATTAATGACAAGCCCAAGAGATTTGATTTCCAGGTTTACAATCGTTTTTTCATGCGGCAGAACATCCTTAACCTTTTCCGGCCTGAAAAATTGATAAAGAACCCAGGCACCAAGAAAAATAAGAATGACTCCCCCTAAACTTTCAGCTAAAGCCGGAGATAAAAAGGCTTCTATAAAATGGCCAATTGTCATGGCAGCCATTAATGTTATAGCTGAACAGCAAGCGATTATACTGATCGATTTAAATGGTATTCTCATTTTCCTTAAGCCATAGGTTAAACCGACACTAAAACTGTCAAGACTGACAGCAAAAGCAAGTATCAAAAGTGAGAATGTATGCGCCATAGAATAGAGCTCCTTCCTGTCAATCGCTACAATAGTATATGGAAGAAGCCCATCCAATGTTATTCGAAACGCATTTCAGCTCTATTCTTCATTATTATTTTTTCTGGCAAGCTGGACAGTAAACTGTCCCCCTGCCTCCTGTCACGATCCGCTCAAGCGTGCTTCCGCAGACTTTGCAATCCTCCCCTTTTCGCCCATACACGAAAAGTTCGAGCTGAAACATGCCAATTTGCCCCTGGGAATTAACATAGGAGCGAATGGTGCTACCTCCCTTATCAACCGCTTCCCTCAGGGTATCCGCAATCTCTTTGTGAAGTGTCTCCATTTCGCTCCTTGTTAAGCTATTTGCCGCTCTTTCAGGATGTATTCGTGAACGGAATAATGCTTCATCTACATAAATATTTCCTAGCCCTACGATCGTTTTCTGATCGAGAAGTGCAGTTTTGATATTGCGGGTGGTCCGGGCAAGTCTCGCAGCAAGGTCGTCTGCCGTAAACTCTTCTGCAAATGGTTCCGGTCCCAGGTGTGCCAGCGGAAGAGTCTTAAATTCTTCGCCCTTTGCATATAGGTGCATCGTTCCAAATTTACGGACATCCTTATATCTGAGCTCAGTGCCATCTGTAAAATGAAAAATCACATGAGTGTGTTTTTCAACAGGTTCTTCTTTTGAAAAGAGTCCGTACCTGCCTTCCATTCTCAGATGGGACACAAGGGCATAATCATTGGTATAGAGTATTAGAAACTTTCCTCTCCTGCCAATGTCCTGAAAAACTTGACCTGCTAAAGCATCCTTGAATTGGGCAAGCTCTTCCGGATGCTTAACCATTTTGGGCCAGAAAACCGAAACATGTGCAATGGTTTTGCCGATCACCAATTCCTGCAATGTTTTTCTGACCGTTTCAACTTCAGGAAGTTCCGGCATGGTCCTCCCTCCTTTTTAATGCAGTTTAGAAAACTTATTCTGTATTCAAAAATACAATCTGCTTTTATTTCGCATCAAACCACGTTGGCCCGAAGGAATAATCCACTTTAAGCGGAACTTTCAATTCTACTGCATTTTCCATAACGTCCGGTACGATTTTTTTGAGCGTTTCTATTTCATCCTCTGGTACTTCAAAGATCAGTTCATCGTGAACCTGCAGCAGAAGGCGTGCTTTGAGTTCTTCTTTTCTTAGGCGGTCGGCCATGTCAATCATGGCTTTTTTAATTATATCTGCCGCGCTTCCCTGGATTGGTGTATTCATGGCGGTTCGTTCTGCAAAGCTTCGCAGGTTGAAGTTTCGGCTTGTAATTTCAGGCAGATACCTTCTTCTGTGAAGAAGGGTCGAGACATATCCTTTTTGTTTTGCATCATGGATAATATCGTCCATGTACTGCTTAACGCCAGGATAGCTTTCCAGATAGCGCTCAATAAATTTACCCGCTTCTTTCCGTGTGATGCCCAGGCTTTGAGAAAGGCCATAATCACTGATTCCGTAGACAATTCCAAAGTTAACGGCCTTTGCATGGCGCCGCATATTGGAGGTAACTTCATCGGCATTAACGTGGAATACCTCCATTGCCGTTTTGGTGTGAATATCCATATCTTCAATAAATGCTTCTATCAGCTTTTCATCATCTGCAATATGAGCCAGTACTCTCAGTTCAATCTGCGAGTAGTCTGCTGCAAAGATGGACCAGCCAGGTTCTGAAGGGACAAATGCCTGCCTGATTTTTCGCCCTTCCTCCAGACGGATCGGAATATTTTGCAGGTTCGGATCTGTTGAGCTTAACCTTCCTGTCTGTGTAAGAGCCTGATTAAATCTGGTGTGGACTTTGCCTGTTTCATAGTTAACCACCTTAAGCAGGCCTTCAATATAAGTGGATTGAAGTTTGCCAAGCTGGCGGTAATGCAGAATGTCCCGGATAATTCCATGGCTGTTCTCAAGTTTTTCCAGGACATCAGCAGAAGTGGAATAGCCTGTTTTGGTTTTTTTAATGACAGGCAGCCCTAATTTTTCAAAAAGGATCACACCGAGCTGTTTTGGAGAATTGATATTAAAGGCTTCCCCGGCAAGCTCATGTATGCGCTTTTCGATTTCATCCAATTTGGAGAGCAGGTCTTGTCCCATTGTTTTCAGGCGTTCAAGATCCACTTTAATACCGGTTGATTCCATATCAGCCAAAATCAGAGACAGCGGCATTTCCAGGTCATAAAACAGCTCGGATTGCTGATTTTCCTTTAATTCACTATCGAGTTTTTCCTTCAGTGTCATCAAGGCCGCTGCTTTCCTTGCCAAATGACCGGCAAGTTCCTTTTCATCCGGAATCCGCCTTTTTGCTCCTTTTCCGTAAAAAGCTTCATCAGATTGAATCGCATTATAGCCATGATTTTTTGCTATAGAGGCTATATCTTCAATAGTCTGAGACGGGTTAATAAGATAAGAAGCAATATAAAGGTCAAAATCGGCACCTTTTAGATGAATACCATGATGCCGGAGTGAGACTTCCGATCTTTTTGCATCATATACTGTCTTCTTTTTGGTTTCATCTTCAGCCCATCTTTGAAAAACATCAGACTCTAGTGCCGTATCTTTGGAGAAGAAAAAATTCCCCTTATCATTCGCAACGGAGAAACCAATAATGTCTGCATAATGGTAATTATCTTCCAGAAGCTCAACATAAAATGCATTTTCATCAGTAAACATCTCTTCCTTAATTTCATCTGCAATGGTAAATTCAATTTCTTCCAGATTCTCTTCGACTGCTTCTATGTCTCCGCCAAGCTTTTCCAGTAAAGAGTTAAAGCCTAATTCTTTAAAGATGCTTATGACTTTTTCTTTTTCAAAACCTTCATATTCAATGTCTTCAATTTCAATTTCAACAGGGGCCTCTCTCGTGATAGTGGCAAGTTCTTTGCTCATTAAAGCTTGATCCCTGAATTCTTCCAGCTTTTCTTTCAGTTTTTTTCCGCTCACCTTATCAACAGAATCCAAGAGCTCTTCAAGGGTTCCAAACTCTTTCAGCAATTTAAGGGCAGTTTTTTCTCCTACTCCTGGAACACCTGGGATATTATCTGAACTATCTCCCATTAGGCCTTTCATATCAATAATCCTGTCAGCAGTGATTCCGTATTTTTCTTCTATATGAGCTGGTGTGTATTCTTCAATATCAGTAATGCCTTTGCGGGTAATGCTGACTGTTACAGAATCGGAACTTAACTGTGTTAAATCCTTATCCCCTGATATAACTTTAACTTCATAGCCATCTTTTTCGGCATGGAGGGACAGTGTTCCAATAATATCATCCGCTTCAAAGTTTTCCAGTTCATATCTGGAAATTCCGTAAGCATCAAGAAGTTCTCTGATATAAGGGAACTGCTCTGATAGCTCAGGCGGTGTTTTCTGCCTTCCGCCTTTATACTCGCTGAAGGTTTTATGGCGGAAGGTTGTTTTTCCGGCATCGAACGCCACAAGGAGATGCGTTGGTTTTTCATCCTCCAGAATCCTTTGCAGCATCATGGTAAATCCGTAGACAGCATTTGTATGTATTCCTTTGTCATTGTTTAAAAGCGGTAAAGCAAAAAATGCCCGATAAGCGATGCTGTTGCCATCTATCAGAACAAGCTTTTTTTTATCCAACTAGTATCTCCTCCTCTTAAGAAAAGCGCAAACGCCTTGCCCACAATAAAAAAGCCGATATTTTCCTTTATTCTATCATGAGCAGATAGAGAAAGAAAAATAACGGCTTTCGGGTTATAAATTATTAATCCGTATACCCCATCAGCAGCCGGGCATATGGTGAGTCCGAAGGGAGAACAATGACAGTCTCGCCATTAATGGTCTTTTTATAGGATTCAAGCGTGCGGTATAAGGAATAAAATTCAGGATCCTTTGAGAAGGCTTCGTTGTAGACCTTCGCAGCTCCCGCTTCTCCTTCCGCCCGGATCGTTTCAGCATCCGCCTGGGCCTTGGCAAGCATTTCCCTGACATTCCTGTCCGTGTCAGCAATGATGATGTTCTTCTGGGCATCACCCTTGGACAGGTATTCCTGGGCTGTTGACTGGCGCTCTGAAATCATCCTGGTGTACACGGACTGTTCATTTTCAGAAGGTAAATCTGTTCGTTTAATTCGTACATCTGAAACTGTGATTCCATAGTTATCATTAGAAAGCAATTCATTCACTTTAGTAGTAATTTGATCATTCAATGATCCCCGTGATGACTTTTCATCATTAATTATTTCATCATAATTCAGCCGGCCTAATTCGGAGCGGGTCACAGAGTAGATGAACTCTTCCATTCTGGCCTCCGCCCCCTCCAATGTTCTGGCGTTTGATATCATTTTCTTCGGGTCATCAATTTTCCATACTGCATAATTATCAATAATCATGACCTTTTTGTCCTTTGTATTGATTTCAGCTTCGGACACGTCATAAGTCATTTGGTATTTTGGCAGCGTCGAAACACTTTGGATAAATGGTATTTTGTATGCTAATCCAGGCTCGCTCTCAATCCTGACCACTTCTCCAAATTGACGGATGACCTTGTACTCCCCTTCCTTTACAATAAAAAGGTTACTGAAAAGAATTACGAGTGCGGCAATGACAAGCACAAGGGTGATTCCAAGTTTGGTATAACTTCTCCACTGGAAATTCCCGCCCCGTTCTTTGATATTTACGACATTTTGATCACTCATTATCCGCACCGCCTTCCTCTTTCGGTTTGGCCTGTTCTTTCTCAAGCGGCCTGATCGGGAAATATTTCATTGTATTTCCATCGTCATTCATAATGTAAATTTCAGCGCCTGGAAGGACTTGCTCCAGCGTTTCAAGGACAAGCCGCTCTCTAGTGATATCAGGATTATTTTTGTATTCTCCGTACAATTTATTAAATACTGCCACATCTCCACGCGCTCTTTCCAGACGGGCCGCCTTTTCTCCTTCTGCTTTGGAGGCAAGAGCCTCCTTCTCACCTTCTGCTTCATTCATTCTCTGGTTCTTATATTTTTCTGCTTCATTTATTTTGGTATTAGCTGTTTCCCTTGCATCCGTTACATCCGTAAAAGCTTTTCTGACATCATCATTCGGCAATTCCACATCCTGCAGCTTGACTGCAAGAACGGAGATGCCTATATCATATTTGCCAATTAATGAGGTTAGGAGCTCTCTTACATCCGCTTCGATCTCTGCTTTCCCTGAAGTTAGCGCATCATCAATTTTAGAGCCTCCTATAATACTTCTTAAGGATGAGGAAGTAGCATCATATAGGATTTCTTCTGGATCTTCAGCATTATATAGATATTTTTCCGGATCCGTAATTTTCCACTGTACCACCAGATCTGCAAGAACGATATTTTCATCACCGGTTATCATCTTTGTCTCATCAGGAAAATCCTTTATTTCTCCGTCTTTTTCTTCATATCCAAACTGCAGTGAAAAAGTTTCTTTTGAAAGTTTCTCCACGCTTTGGACAGGCCATGGCAATTTGAAATGAAGTCCCGGCTCCGTAATGCCTTCCTCAACTTTCCCAAATGTTAAAATGACTGCCTGATCCGATTCATCGACGGTATACCATGTTGTAAAGGCAACTATACTTAAAATAACAATTGCCAGAATTAGCCCTGCGATTGTATAAATTCGCTTTAAGCTGACCATTTCTCTCTCCCCTTCCCTAGCGCTTTCTATAACTTTTCATACGATTTATTTACGTAAAGGTTTCATAAATATGACAAAAGTTAAAGAAAGAAAGAAAATCAAAGATGAAAAAGGCGAAAGCGGGGTCAGCTTTCACCTTTTTCTATGGCTCCTTGGATGAAGGGGTTTAACAATTATGATTTTATCAGCGGAATGTAAAGGGAACATAAATCTGCTGTAAAAATAATGTAAAGTTAATCCTGCCACTTCACCCATTTTTTTCATTATTCATTTTAGGAAGTTCAATTATAAAGGAGGTGCCCTTACCGACCTCACTTTTTACTGAGATGGATCCTTTATGGGCTTCAACCAGATGTTTTACGATTGCAAGGCCCAGTCCTGTACCGCCGGAATTCCTGCTTCTGGCTTTATCCACCCGATAAAAACGTTCAAAAATACGCGGAATTTCACTGGCTTCAATTCCAATCCCCGTATCCCTTATTTCAGTAAAAACTGTGCTGCCGGTCTTTGCCGTCGAAATATAGATGACCCCCTGATTCGGCGTATAAGAAATTGCATTTGATATGATATTTATAAACACCTGCTTAAGCCGGTGAACATCACCTTCGATATATACCGGTTTTTCATCTCTCTGATATTCAAAAACAATTTCCTTTTCTGCTGCTTTCCCCTTCATGATGGCCATCACATCTTCGAGCACATCAGTCAAATCCAGCTTCTGAATGGAAAGGCTGAATCCTTGCTTTTCGATTTTCGATAGATCCAGCAACTCCTGAATAAGAGATTGGAGACGATCACTTTCCTTCAGGATGATACTGAGAAAATCATTCAGAGCCTGTTTGTTTTCCATCGCACCATCCAAAAGAGTTTCCGAGAAACCCTTTATAGAAGTTATAGGTGTTTTCAATTCATGGGAAACATTCGCTACAAAATCCTTCCTCATCTGCTCCAGCTTCTTCAGTTCTGTAATATCATGAAAAACAAGCAAAATCCCTTTCCATTCATCATTCGTGCCAATAATCGGAACTCCATATACTTCAAAGTAACGTCTTTCGATATTGACAGGAATAATAAGCTGCTTTTTTACTTTCTGCTCAGTCATGAAAATTTCTTCGACCATTTCGGTAATACCTTTGTGCTCAATCACTTCATAATAGAGTTTGTATAGGTATTCGGAAGGATTTACATTGAAAACCTCTTTGTATGGCCGGTTCACTAAATTAATATAGCCCCTGCTGTCAATAAGAATCAGGCCGCTTCCCATGTTTTCAATGAGAGCTCCAAGCCGGTCCTGCTGCATTTCCTGGGACTTCACCATTTCCTGAAGATTCCTCGCCAATACATTGATAGACTTACTCAGCATACCTGTTTCGTCTTCCTGATCTTCATATGTTCTTGCCCGGTAGTTTCCCTTTGTAAGTTCAATCGCAACCTTTGTGGCTGACTCGATAGGCTTTGTATATCGTGCCGTAATTCTTGATCCAAGCAGAATAATCACAAATAAAGAAAGTCCCAGGCTGATAGTCAAAATCCACCAAATCTGCTGATAAGCCCTTTGGAATTCAGCCATCTTTGTGCTTAAGAAGATATAGCCTTCCTTCTCGCCATTTATCATGACAGGCTGCCAATAATAGTGCAGGTTAAACCCTCCGCCCACTTCCAATCCTGATTCATTTGCAGATTCCTTTTTTAAGACTTCTAATATAATTTCCTGATGCCTGCTTTTTGTTGTCTCGCTTTTGACGCTGCTGTCCATTAATATTCTGCCCTGGCTATCAGTAGCAGTTACACGCAAATCAAGAATCTCTCCGAACTCATTGACTTTATCAATACTGAGGGAGCCAATGCCTCCGTTGCCCTCAACATAGCTCGATACCAGTTCAGACTCTTTTTGCAGACGGGCATCAAATGTATTTAAATAATAGCTTTTAAAAAGCTGGCCTAAAAGAAGGCCTAACGCAATTAAAACAACCAGAATTAAAGTAAGCAATGCGAATAGCAGGCGGGTGCGAAACGTGTTCATTCTCCTTTAGGCTCCTCCAATTTGTAGCCCAGTCCGCGAATGGTCTTTATATATACAGGTTTTTTAGTGTTGGTTTCAATCTTCTCTCTTAAATGGCTAATATGTACATCAACGATTCTTGTGTCTCCCGCAAAATCATAATTCCAGACTGCGCTAAGAAGCTGATCCCTTGTAAGAACACGGCTCTTATTCTTAGCAAGATATAATAGCAATTCAAATTCCTTCGGAGTTAATTCAAGAAGTTCATCTTCAAAATAAGCTTCATAATGCTGCGGAAATATCTTCAGGCCGCCAATCCTAAAAGAATCGCCATCTTCTGTTTTCTCCTCAGCAGTCTCAGGCACAAATTGAGTTCTCCTTAAGATGGCTTTAACTCTGGCAACCACTTCCCGAGGGCTGAAAGGTTTTGTCATGTAATCATCCGCACCCAATTCAAGGCCAAGAACCTTATCAAATTCATCATCCTTGGCAGTCAGCATTAAAATAGGTGTCGCAATTTTCTGCTGTCTAAGCTGTTTGCATACTTCAATTCCATCAAGCTTTGGAAGCATAAGATCAAGTACAATAAGATCCGGCTTTTCAGAAATGGCCAGATCTTTTCCCTCCTGGCCATCCATGGCTGTGATCACTTCATAGCCCGCCTGCTGCAGGTTATACTGAAGTAAAGTTACGATAGATTGTTCGTCATCTACAACTAGAATTTTCTTATCCATACGATCCTCCGAGTGAATGAATTACCCCTGTTTGAAACCTCAGCTGAAACAGCACCATTGGAGTGTCAGCAATTTTTATAAAAGCAGGTATCCCTCCTGCCTATCAAACCCCTATTTGCCATATACCTTTATTATAATATATTTCATGATTTTTTTTCGGATCAATTGTTGGATGGGACTGGATTTCATAAAAAAAAGATGTGCGTTTGCTGCACATCTTTTTACTATCAGAAATTATCCAGAGCATTCCCATCCAATGGCTGAGGCTTGTATGGCGGGCATATAAGGAGCTGTCCGTTAATAACCGTCTGCTCCTCTTCATTTGTTCCCTGTACCTTAATTTGTACAGTATGACTTGAGGTGTTCACTTCTGTTACCTCGAATAAGAATTGAACGGTGCCATAATGATAGACAGGCTTCACATACTCGATCTCCTGCTTTAAAACATGGCTTCCTGGCCCCGGCAAATATTTTGATATGGCAGAGTTAATGATGCCATTCAGCATAACACTTGGTACAATCGGTTTTTTATAAGGTGTTTGTGAGGCATAATCATGCTGGATATATAAAGGGTTTGCATCGTTCGTTAAGCCCAGGTACAGCAATAGGTCCTTATCTTCTATTTTTTCTGTAAGCGTCAATTTTTCGCCAACAGATATTTCATCAATGGTTCTTCCCAGTTTTCTTTTCTTTCCAAGCAGCATATCTAAGCACCTCCAAGTATTGTAACCGTTTACATAGTTGCTTTAAAAAATAGACTGTAAAATATTTTATATTATTCAGTCTATTTTTTATATGATATCATTTTATACTATTTCCCAAAAGAGCTTCCAGTAAAAAAATTCGGAGAGTGGTCCCCGAATTTCTTTACTGTCTATTTTCTCAAAGATTAATTATTAGCCTTAGTACGCTAAAACTTCCATTACCTTGCGAACTGAATCTGCCGATTTATCTAGGGCAGCTTTTTCCTCGCTTGTCAGTTCAAGCTCTATTACTTTTTCAATTCCGTTTGCTCCAAGGATTGCAGGCACACCCAGATAGATTCCTTCGTAGCCATATTCTCCTTCAAGGTAAGCAATGGAAGGCAGTACACGCCGCTGATCTTTAAGGATAGCTTCACACATTTCCACAAGGGAAGCAGCTGGAGCATAGTATGCACTTCCGTTGCCTAATAAGTTGACGATTTCTCCGCCGCCTTTACGTGTGCGCTCAACAATGGCATCAAGACGATCTTTTGAAATTAATGTTTCCAAAGGAATGCCGCCAGCATATGAATAGCGGACTAGCGGAACCATGTCATCACCGTGTCCGCCAAGTACGAATCCTGTAATGTCTTTAACAGACAAATTCAGTTCCTGGGCCACAAATGTCCGGAATCGGGCTGTATCAAGAACGCCTGATTGGCCAATTACACGGTTTTTGGGGAATCCTGATTCTTTGAAGACTGTATAGGTCATCGCATCGACTGGATTTGTCAGAACAACAATATAGCTATTCGGGGAATGTTTTACAATCTCCTGAGCTACACTTTTCATAATCTTCTGGTTCGTTTGCACAAGGTCGTCCCGGCTCATGCCTGGCTTCCGTGCAATGCCTGCTGTAATAACGACAATGTCAGAGTCCTTTGTATCTTCATAGCTTGAAGTACCCGTAATGTTCGCATCGAATCCTTGAACAGGACTAGCTTCAAGCATATCAAGAGCTTTACCCTTTGTCGGATTTTCCATTTGCGGAATATCGACCAGCACAACGTCTCCAAGTTCCTTTTGGGCAAGCAAAAATGCGGTTGTTGCACCAGTAAATCCCCCACCGATTACAGAAATCTTTTTGCGTTTCAATGACATGAGCAGTTCCTCCTTTAGGAAATGAAAGTATCAGGAATTTGCATTCCTTATGTAAGAGGCTGTTTTATTAAACAGCCATCCTATTAGCTTTACACATTCATCACTTATAAAAAATCGCAAGCTGCCAGCTGCAGAAGTTTCCCCAAGAAGCAATCTAAATAACACTGCAGAAATAGTATATTAGCCAAAAGCGCCTTTTATTAAAGGCGCTTCTGTTTTTTTACTCCATATTTTTAATTAATTCGTCTGCAAATTCAGAGCATTTCACTTCAGTTGCTCCATCCATTAGACGGGCAAAATCATATGTTACGACTTTAGAAGCGATAGATTTTTCCATAGATTTAACGATCATGTTTGCAGCTTCGTTCCATCCAAGGTGTTCAAGCATTAATACACCTGAAAGAATAACAGAAGAAGGGTTAACCTTATCAAGGCCAGCATACTTTGGAGCTGTACCATGAGTTGCTTCGAAGATCGCATGTCCAGTTTCATAGTTGATGTTTGCTCCTGGAGCAATACCAATGCCGCCAACCTGTGCAGCAAGTGCGTCAGAAATATAATCGCCGTTCAAGTTCATTGTCGCAACAACATCAAACTCTTTTGGACGGGTAAGGATCTGCTGAAGGAAAATATCAGCAATCGCATCTTTAACGATAATTTTGCCAGCTGCCTCTGCATCTGCCTGTGCTTTGTTCGCAGCTTCAACACCTTGCTCATCTTTAATGCGGTCATATTGTGCCCAAGTGAATACTTTTTCTCCGTACTCCCTTTCAGCAAGCTCATAACCCCAATTTTTAAAGGCGCCTTCAGTAAATTTCATGATATTGCCTTTATGTACAAGTGTTAGAGATTTGCGGCCTTCTTTGATTGCATACTCGATGGCAGCGCGTACAAGGCGGCTAGTTCCTTCTTCTGAAACAGGCTTAATGCCGATGCCTGAAGTTTCCGGGAAGCGGATCTTATTAACGCCCATTTCATCCTGAAGGAATGAAATTAGCTTTTTAACCTCATCAGAGCCTTTTGCATACTCAATGCCGGCATAAATATCTTCAGTATTTTCACGGAAAATAACCATGTCAGTATCCTGAGGGCGCTTAACTGGAGAAGGAACGCCTTCAAACCAGCGGACCGGACGCAGGCACACGAATAGGTCAAGCTCCTGGCGAAGCGCAACGTTCAGAGAACGGATGCCGCCGCCGATTGGTGTTGTTAATGGTCCTTTAATCGCAATAAGATATTCATTGATCACATCAAGTGTTTCAGAAGGAAGCCACTCACCAGTCTGATTGAAAGCTTTTTCTCCTGCTAACACTTCTTTCCAGACAAGCTTGCGCTCACCTTTATATGCTTTTTCAACAGATGCATCCAATACACGGGAAGCTGCTGCCCAAATATCAGGGCCTGTTCCGTCTCCTTCGATAAAAGGAACGATTGGATTGTTTGGTACGTTTAATACACCATTAGTAACTGTGATTTTTTCACCTTGCATTGTTATACCCTCCATTTTGAAAAGTGCGAGCATCAGCCTTTTTATTTATATAGTCTGCGGCACGATACTGCATCAGTATATCAGAATCAAAGGTTAGAAGGCATTTGCCCCTAACCTTTTCCCTGCTCTCTCTCTATTACAGCAATTTTTTAATAAAAAGTAAAATGCTGAGTAGTAATTTTAGTTCTATTAATCTGCTTTTTAAAGGCCTCTTTGCTCTACTGGCACGTATTTCTGCATTCCCGGGCCTGTATAGTCAGCACGAGGGCGGATCAGACGATTATTCTCATATTGTTCGAGAATATGAGCCAGCCAGCCAGATACGCGGCTTACAGCGAAAATCGGCGTGAACAGGTCGTGGTCGATTCCCAGACTGTGGTATACAGATGCAGAATAGAAGTCGACATTTGGCGGAAGTTTTTTCTCTCCGGTAACAATCGCTTCAATTTGCGTGGACATTTCGTACCAGTGTGGTTCCCCGGTAAGTTCAGTAAGCTTTTTGGACATTTCTCTTAAGTGCTTGGCACGAGGGTCGCCCTGACGGTATACACGGTGCCCAAAGCCCATGATTTTCTCTTTCTTTTCAAGCTTTTCACGGATATAAGGCTCCACATTTTCAAGAGTGCTGATTTCAGTAAGCATTTTCATTACCGCTTCATTGGCACCGCCATGCAGCGGCCCTTTTAAAGCGCCAATTGCAGCTGTAACTCCGGAATAGATATCTGACAATGTGGCTACACATACACGTGCAGTAAAAGTGGAAGCATTTAGTTCATGGTCAGCATGAAGAACTAGCGCTTTATTAAATGCTTCAATCGCGATTGGTTCAGGCTCTTTGCCTGTAAGCATGTATAGGAAGTTGGCTGCAAATCCAAGATCTGTTCTAGGAGCAATTGGCTCAAGGCCTTTTCTTACTCTAGCAAATGCCGTTACGATAGCAGGCATTTTAGCTTGAAGGCGAATTGCTTTTTGATAATTTGCTTCTTCATCCATCTGGTCTGCTTCTTCATCATAAAGTCCTAATAGAGACACTGCAGAACGAAGGGCAGCCATTGGATGCACTTTCTCAATTGGATATGTTTTAAAATGGTTCAGAACTTCCTGTGGAAGAGAGTAGTTTGCTGCAAGCTGACTCTTTAACTCATCAAGCTGGGATTGAGTAGGAAGCTTTCTGTGCCATAAAAGATAAATAACCTCTTCAAAGCTTGCATTTTCAGCCAAATCATCAATATTGTAGCCTGCATAGGTTAATGTATCGTCTATGATGGAGCTGATAGACGAAGTAGTAGCTACTACCCCTTCAAGACCGCGTGTTACTGTCATACCGAATCTCTCCTTTACATAATAAAATTTCCCCATACCCATTTTTGTCTGTACATTAAACATAAGTAAGCCGAACCTGATTTTTCATTTTTCAGAAAAGCTTCCTTGTCATGTCCACATTCTGTTTTATCTTTATTATGAACACCTTATAGGGCTGCAGGACAGCCATTGCTAAGCCGGCTGTATTAGCCGATCTACAGACCAAAACCATGAAAGGTGAAACTTCCATTTAGTGAAAGGGCACTCCCCGATATACGGAAGAAATAAACTTTCTTTTGGCATGCATTTCATCGAGCGGTTGCTCGGTACTCTTTTAAAAAAAGAAAATGCTTACATTTTTTCAGAATAGAAAAAAATAAAATATATTAATAACATTTTAATAGAGCTTAACTGAATATAATAGGTACCGTGAAATAGGTTACGCTTACAAGTCCTATTATAAACAATTATCTGACTTTTGTGAATGAAAAGCACTTAAAATGTTAAAAAATAATATTTTTCAAAAAAAGTTTATTTACATTAATGCCCAAGGGCAATAAGAAAAGCGGAAGCGCCTTGCCCATCCCCGACACCTCGAGGGGATAGGCTGCTTGCGCTAGACAGATATCAAAATTCAAAGTTTTCTTTCTTCTTTTCAAAAAATCTATCATGAGCACTTTAATCATTCATTTAAAGAGCTCAAAGATTTTCATTGCCATATACGCAATTCCTGCCCCTATCAGAGGACCGACGGCAACACCTTTAAAAAGGGAAACAGCAAGAATGGTCCCAAGAACAAGAGCAGTAGTAATATGAGGGTCTTCAGCCAGCAGAACGATGCCGCCTTTTGCCAGAAGCGCAACTGCAATCCCTGAGACAAGGGCAACCCATGCATAAGGGGACTTGAATGCTCCGCCTAAATCCCGGAAGCCGATTTCACCGCTTGCTATAGGTGCCAGGACAGCGATTGTAATAATGGTTACACCCCAGTTAATCCCTTTGGACTGCAGGAATGAAAAGGCTTTTGAATCGAGGCCGGCTGCTTTAAGGACAATCAATACAAAGACAGCAATGATCAATGATTGATTTTTTGCTATTACACCTATACCCAGCAAAAGAAACAAAAAAATGAGCGATTGGGAAAACATTTGCTAATTCACCTGCCAGCTTTCTATATTATCGTAACATAATTTAATTTAATTTAATAATTTATGAGTTCTTTACCGCATTTTAATAAATAGAATAAGTATTACTAGACAATAGCTAATTATTTTTAGCTCCATCAAAAATGATGTATGATATGACTAATAACATTACATAAAAGCGGCAGCTGCAATGACTTAGTCTGTTCTAATTAAATAAGGAGGCTATTACTTGAACCCGGCATATATCTATCGGACCGTAAGATTTTTCTTTGTCATTGGAGTAGTGATCTTAAGTCTCTATGCTTTCTTATATTTATCCAAAGTGACTTACCCTTTCATTATTGGACTGGCTATTGCCTTTCTAATAAATCCCCTTGTCAACATGATGGAAGTTAAATGGAAAATCCCCAGGGCTCTTGCAGTCCTCATCGCTCTGATTCTTATCTTTGCCATTTTTGCTGGATTAATCACCTTGCTGGTGGCAGAGATCGTATCAGGTGCGGATTATTTGGCAAAAGTAGTGCCGCAGCACCTCGATACTTTAATTGACTTTATTGAGCAGTTCTTTGCTGGGCAAATCATTCCTCTTTATAACCAGCTTGCAAGTTTATTTAATAATCTTGGCACAGGCCAGCAGGATACCATAATGACGAACATAGAAAATGTCGGGAAGCAATTTGGCTCCACTCTGGGAGATTTTATCCAGGCATTTTTCGAGAAAATCCCAAACATCCTTTCCTGGTTTCCCAATGCAGCAACTGTCCTGATTTTCTCGCTGCTGGCCACTTTTTTCATCAGCAAGGATTGGCATAGGCTGTCAGGCCTCTTCAGCCGCATACTGCCCAGCCGTGCAAAAAAGAGCGGCAGAACTGTATTTGCCGATCTGCAGAAGGCCTTGTTTGGCTTTGTCAAAGCACAGGCTACCTTAGTATCCATTACGACTGTTATCATACTTGCCGGACTGCTGATTTTGCGTGTCGATTATGCTATTACAATTGCACTTGTGACTGGCCTTGTCGATATAATTCCCTATCTCGGAACAGGGCTGATTTTTGTGCCATGGATCATCTATGAGGCAATTGGGGGAGAAATGAGCAGGGCAATCGGACTTGGCATTCTTTATATCATCGTATTGGTGCAGCGCCAGATTATGGAGCCAAAAATTCTTTCATCAAGCATTGGACTTGATCCTTTAGCTACTCTGATTGCTTTATTTGTCGGTTTTAAACTGATTGGATTTCTGGGCTTAATCGCCGGGCCGGTTACTCTTGTACTCATCACCACTCTTCATAAAGCTGGAGTATTCCGGGATATCTGGATGTTTATAAAAGGCAATGAAGAAGCAGATTAAGATGAAGAACCTGAAATATGGGCATCGCTTTCAATCAGGCTATGTAATGGATTACCTATTTGGCACTTTACATGACCAAAAGGTGTGAATACGTCAGAAAATACAAATGCCAATAAAATAAACAAGCCGCTCCCATTTAAAGGAGCGGCTTTATATATAGCTGTTTTCACCTGATTATCGTGATCGTTCCCTTGTTCATCCATTTTTTCAGCCCTATATACAGGATGTTTTTAAATACTTTTCTTGCAGAAGGAAGAAGCAATGTAAATCCTAATGCATCTGTAATGAATCCGGGTGCAAGAAGCAAGGTGCCTCCAATAAGGATGCTGACCCCATCAAGAATGGCATCCCCAGGCATTTGCCCGCAGCGGAGCTGATCCTGTATTTTTCTAATTGTTTCAAGGCCCTGTTTTTTAGCCAGATAAGCACCGAGAACGCCTGTAAACAAGATAATCGCAAGAGTAGGCCATAGCCCAATTGTGTTCCCTGATAGAAGTAAAACACCGATTTCAGCAGCAGGAACGATTATCATCAGCAAGAAAATGTAGCGCATCAAGCACCTCTATTTTGTATAAGACTTATCTTCATTATATCAAACATGGAACTGAGAATATAACAATTTGTCTTTCCCAGGAATCAAAAAAAGGAAGGGCATCCCCTTCCTTTTGTGATTCCTAATTATAGCACACTTGCATGGCCGTTATAAATTACGCCGCGCTGAGAATCGACTGTTACTTCCTGTCCATCTTTGAGAAGGGTTGTTGCTTTTTCAACCCCTACAATGACAGGTATGCCAATATTAAGGCCTACAACAGCCGCATGGCTTGTAAGCCCGCCTTCTTCTGTAATAAGTGCACTGCATTTTTCAATAGCAGGCACCATTTCACGGTCAGAACCGATTGTAACCAGAATAGACCCTTCTGTTACTTTTGCCAATGCTTCCTCTGCATTTCTAGCCACAACGACTTTTCCAAAGGCTGATTTGCGCCCTATTCCTTGCGCCTTAGCCAGGATATCCCCCACCACATGAATTTTCATTAAATTGGTGGTACCTGCTTCACCAACAGGCACTCCTGCTGTAATAACCACTAAATCTCCTGATGCAACAATTCCGCTGTTCACGCTTTCTTCAACTGCAATATCAAGCATATCGTCCGTAGTAGACGCTTTTTGGCCAATTTGAGGATAAACACCCCATGTTAAAGATAAACGGCGTGATACATAGTCATTTGATGTAACGGCAACAATAGGAGCTTTTGGACGGTACTTTGAAATCATTCTTGCTGTATGGCCGCTCTCAGTCGGTGTAATAATTGCGTTAACATCAAGGTTTAGAGCTGTATGTGCCACGGATTGTCCAATGGCATCTGTAATGTTATGTTCATTATCTTTGCTCCGATTTGATAGGATTTCTTTATGATCTAATGCAGATTCTGCTCTTGATGCGATGTTGTGCATCGTCTGCACAGCCTCGACAGGATAAGAGCCCGCAGCCGTTTCGCCGGATAACATGATAGCATCAGTACCATCAAAAATGGCATTTGCTACATCACTCGCTTCTGCGCGTGTTGGGCGGGGGTTGCGCTGCATGGAATCCAGCATTTGTGTTGCGGTAATAACAGGTTTACCCTGTGCATTGCACTTTTTAATTAATTTCTTTTGCACGAGCGGAACTTCTTCTGCTGGAATTTCAACACCAAGGTCTCCGCGCGCTACCATAAGACCGTCGGAAATTTCAAGAATTTCATCAATGTTATCTACACCTTCCTGATTTTCAATCTTAGGAATGATGTTGATATAAGAGGCATTGTGCTCTTCAAGCAGCTGTCTGATTTCCAAAACATCAGACGCTCTGCGGACAAAAGAAGCGGCGATGAAATCGACGCCCTGTTCGATTCCGAAGATGATGTCCTGAGCATCTTTCTCCGTTATGCCAGGAAGATTCACAGATACTCCCGGAACGTTGACTCCTTTTTTATTTTTAAGTGTTCCGCTGTTTAATATTTTTGTGTGGATTTCACTGTTGGCTTTATCAATTTTTGTCACTTCAAGTCCAATTAAACCGTCGTCAAGCAGAATTTTGCTTCCTGTGTGTACATCTTCAATAAGCCCTGCATATGTAACGGAAAACTTATCTGCTGTTCCTTCAACCTCGTTCATGGAGATAATAATGTTTTCCCCAGCTCTCAGTTCAATCGCACCATCCTGCATATTGTTTGTGCGGATTTCCGGTCCTTTGGTATCCAAAAGGATCGCTACTGTTTTGCCGGTCTTTTCTGCAGCCACACGGATATTCTGAATTCGCTGTCCATGCTCCTGGAAATCACCATGGGAAAAATTTAAACGGGCAACATTCATCCCTGCTTCAATAAGCTGTGTTAACTTTTCAACACTTTCACTGGCAGGTCCAATAGTACAAACGATTTTCGTTTTACGCATTATAATTTACCTCCTGAATTGATGCAGCTTGAATACCAGCACTGACAGCTTAATGCCGCTTGGTGCCGGCTTATATCTGATTAGATTAAATAGACAGCTCTTTCGAAAGTTTGTATAGGTCCAGGTCAAGTGTATGCTCTCTATCCAATATTTCTATTATATCATGGTCAACAAGTTTATTATTTTGAATTCCTACTGCACGTCCGCCTTTGTCTTCGAGGAGAAGTTCTACCGCATGTGCTCCAAGGCGGCTTGCCAGCACCCGGTCGAATGCAGTTGGAGATCCGCCCCTCTGCATATGGCCAAGTACAGACACCCGTGTATCAAAGTTTGTTGTGTCTTTGATCTGCTTGGCAAATTCCACTCCGCTGCAGACTCCTTCTGCAACCACAATGATACTGTGTTTTTTGCCGCGTTCATGTCCCTTTTTAAGTCTCTCTGCTATTTCATCCATGCTATAGCCTGCTTCCGGGATGAGGATTGTTTCCGCACCGCCTGCTAATCCTGCACATAAAGCGATGTCTCCTGCATCTCTTCCCATCACTTCAATGATAAATGTTCTTTCATGGGAAGTAGCTGTATCACGGATTTTATCAATTGCATCAATAACCGTATTTAAAGCCGTGTCAAAGCCAATAGTATATTGCGTTCCCGGAATATCGTTATCGATGGTGCCAGGTACTCCAACACAAGGAAAGCCCTGCTCTGTCAAAGCTTTTGCTCCACGGTATGAACCGTCCCCGCCAATTACAACAAGACCTTCAATGCCGTGCTTATTCATCTGTTCAATGCCTTTTTGCTGGCCTTCTTTTGTTTTGAACTCTTCGCTTCTTGCCGAATGCAGGACTGTGCCGCCGCGATGGATGATGTCACCAACCGAACCAAGGTCAAGCTTCTTAATATTCCCTGACATTAAGCCGGAATATCCGCCATAAACACCATACACTTCAATATTATGATAGATCGCTTTACGGACAACTGCACGTACAGCTGCATTCATGCCAGGAGAATCGCCGCCGCTTGTTAATACTCCTATTTTCTTCACAATAATCACCCCGAATTGAATTTATATAAAAATAAGAAAGCGTGTTGTCTGCTGCGCTGTTTATTAACAGCCTATAAACCATGGACACGCCTGCCCAAGAATTTTGTAAGTAATATAGGCTCTTTATGTAAAGCAGAGCATAGTCTGCTTATCTTATTATTGAACAAAACGCTATTGAATATTTCTAAAATACCATGAAGAAGGGAGCATCTCAACTTAATCAGGCAAATTCAAGGAAATACAGAATTGTCGGGATACTGAAAGCGTTTTATATTGAAAAACCTGCATTTTTTACTTTCAAAGCGGGATTTTTATATAAGCCTCCCGCTGACAAAGATGGCTTTCCATTCGACACCAGGGTGCAATGGAATGTGCAAAAAATAAAAGCGTGCCCGAAAGCACGCTTTTATTTTACCCCAATAAATTCCTTTAAAAACGAATATTCACCAATGGATTTGAACTTGTTGTATCGGTGATCGATCAGCTGATCTTCAGAAAGGACCATCAAATCCTTCAATGATTGATAAAGGACCTCTCCGATTTCCGCAGCCTGAACCTTTACATCTTTGTGGGCTCCACCCTTTACCTCTTCGATAATCTCATCCACAACACCTAATTCTTTTAAATCCGGAGCAGTAATTCTCATGGATTCTGCAGCCTTTTTAGCCTGCGTGGCATCTTTCCAGAGAATGGCTGCCGCTCCTTCTGGAGAAATAACCGAATAAGTGGAGTTTTCGAGCATATGAATATGGTTTCCCACACCGAGAGCCAGCGCTCCGCCGCTTCCGCCTTCACCGATGACAATACAGATAACAGGAACCCTAAGGCTGGCCATTTCAAACAGGTTTTTGGCAATTGCCTCACTCTGTCCGCGTTCCTCTGCGGCTTTCCCAGGGTAGGCACCCTTTGTATCAATGAAACAAATAATCGGCCTTCGGAATTTATCAGCTTGCTTCATAAGCCTTAATGCTTTGCGGTAACCTTCGGGATGCGGCATTCCAAAATTTCTGCGGATATTCTCTTTTGTGTCTTTTCCGCGCTGATGCCCGATGACGGTAACCGGAAGACCCCTAAATTTTGCAATACCTCCAACAATTGCCTCGTCATCCCCAAAAGCACGATCTCCATGACACTCGAAAAAATCCTCAAAAAGATAGGAGATATAGTCCTGTGTAGTTGGCCTTGCGGGATGTCTTGCAACCTGCACACGATCCCACGGTTTCATATTTTCATATATATCGGTTTCTAATTTTTCCAAGCGCGCTTCCAGCTTCTCTATCTCAGAGGATAGGTCTACATCGGCTGTTTTTGTAAACTCTTTTAATTCAGCAATCTTTTTTTTCAGTTCCATAACCGGACGTTCAAATTCTAATTCTCCTGCCATTGGAAGTCACCTCCTGGTTGATGTATCGATAAAATGGCTGATATCTTGTCCTTTAGCTCTGTTCTGGGAATTACTGCATCCAATTGACCGTGTTTTAATAAGAATTCTGCTGTCTGGAAGTCTTCCGGCAATTCTTCTCGGATTGTTTGTTCTATGATTCTGCGTCCCGCAAAGCCAATCAAAGCACCAGGTTCCGCCAGATTGTAATCTCCCAGTGAAGCAAAGCTTGCAGACACACCTCCTGTTGTAGGATGAGTCATGATGGAGATAATCAGGCCTCCATTATCACTGAATCTTTTTAAGGCTACACTTGTCTTAGCCATTTGCATCAGGCTCAAAACGCCTTCCTGCATTCTTGCTCCGCCTGAAGCGGTAAATATAATAAAAGGAACTCCCAATTCATCTGCTTTTTCAATGGCACGGGTAATTTTTTCTCCGACTACTGAGCCCATGCTTCCCATTCTGAATGTGGAATCCATAACAGCCACTGCAAGTTTTTGGCCATTTACAGTGCCTGTCCCAGTCACTACCGCTTCATTAATCTTTGTTTTTTCCCTATCCTTCTCAAGCTTTTCAATATAATCCGGGAAATTCAGAGGATTTTCAGAAATCATGTTTGCGTTAATTTCTTCAAAGCTATTGGCATCCAAAAAGCTTGCCAAACGCTCTTTTGAATTCATGGTGTGGTGGTATTGACAGTGGAAACACACTTTAAGGTTCTTAACCAATTCTTTTGTATACATGATCTTCTTGCAGTTCGGACACTTTGTCATGATTCCTTCCGGCACATCCTGCTTTGCCGTTTCCGATGGAATGGTTGCATATTTCTTCTTCTTCGTCTTAGTAAAAATATCTTTAAGCAAGATGAAACCTCCCTGATAATCGCTGAATCATTTCCATTAATTTCAACAGTGGTCAGACCACCGATTTAAAAATGAATGCCTAACTCTCCTAGGCTCCATTTATGCTTGTCTGATTATTTAAATATAGAGGATATCAGCTTTAAAATCTGCAAAAAATTGTCGTTAGCTTTTCGACAATTTCCTCAGATTTCTATATACACGAATAACTTCGGATTCATTTCTGGAAATCAATGTCTCAATCAGCTCTGCATATTGTTCCTTGGTTACCATCATTGTCTCCAGATCCAGAGAATTATAATAATCTTTAAGGATGATCCAGATACGGAGGAAAAGATGATTATCTGCAAGTGTGACGATTTCCAGGAAAAAGTCATCATCTGAGTAGTCTGCTTCAAGAGTCCACTTTTTGAACCTAAGAAGCTGATCTTCTCCAGCCTTTTGAATGATCAGCCATAAACAATCCAGTTCGATCAGAAACTTGGTTTCTTTAACATCTCTTATGGATTTCTTATCCTGAAGAATAAACGTGCTAAGCAGCTGTACAAGCTGATGCCCTCTAAAATCTCTCACAAAAGTCCCCTCGCCTCTCCTTGTCTCTATTAAGCCAAGAAGTTCAAGGGCTCTTAATGCTTCCCGAACGGAAGAGCGCCCGACACCCAGGCGCTCTGACAGCTCTCTTTCGGAAGGCAATCGATCTCCAGGCTTAAGTCCGTCATGTTCAATCATGGACCTAAGCTGTTTGACAATGCCGATATAAACCTTCGTGTTATTTTGAGGTGAATTCACGTATGGAGTCACTCACCTTTTCCAATGACAGCAAGTTGCTTCGTTTTTTCCTTTACTTCTTCAGGATCCACTTTAATGCGGGCAACACCGGTTTCCATAGCTGCCTTTGCCACAGCAGCCGCAACTGCAGGTGCGACACGGGGATCGAATGGCCCCGGGATGACATAATCTGCGTTCAGTTCATCCTGATGAACCAAATTGGCAATGGCTTCTACAGCAGCTACTTTCATTTTCTCATTGATATGAGTTGCACGGACATCCAGAGCTCCGCGGAAGATTCCAGGGAAAGCCAGCACATTATTGACCTGGTTTGGAAAGTCGGATCTTCCTGTACCAACTACCATCGCTCCAGCTGCTTTCGCTTCTTCAGGCATAATTTCAGGAGTTGGATTGGCCATAGCGAAAATAATCGGATCCTGATTCATGGTACCAATCATCTCTGCCGTTAACGCTCCAGCCACAGATACCCCGATGAATACGTCTGCGCCTTTAATAACATCAGCTAGGCTTCCCTTCGCATTTTCCCGATTCGTATACTTCGCTACTTCATTTTTTATCTCATTCATTCCCTGCGGGCGGCCTTCATAGATGGCACCCTTGGTGTCACACATAATAATATCGCGAACACCATAGCTGTAAAGAAGTTTAATGATGGCAATTCCGGCCGCACCCGCACCATTTGCCACAACCTTAATTTCATTCATTTTCTTTCCGGAAAGCTTCAAGGCATTCACAAGACCTGCAACAGTCACAATGGCAGTGCCATGCTGGTCATCGTGGAAAACAGGAATATTTGTTTCCTTCTTTAGTCGCTCCTCTACATAAAAGCAATTTGGAGCAGCAATATCCTCAAGGTTTACGCCCCCAAATGTAGGTTCAAGAAGTTTTACCGTCTCAACGATTTTATCTACATCAGTCGTATTGAGGCAAATTGGAAATGCATCCACTCCTGCAAAACTTTTGAATAGTACAGCTTTCCCTTCCATTACAGGCAGGGCGGCTTCCGGCCCGATATTTCCTAATCCCAGCACTGCTGTTCCATCGGAAACAACCGCGACCATATTGCCTTTCATCGTATATTCATAGACAGTTTCCGGCTTATCATAAATCTCCTTGCAGGGCTCAGCAACCCCCGGGGAGTAAGCAAGGCTTAAGTCTTTGGCATTTCGCACCTGTACTTTTGATTTAGATTCCAATTTCCCTTTATTAGCTCTATGCATATGCAGTGCTTCTTCGCGTAAGGTCAAAATTTTCACTCCTCATATTCCGAATAGAATTTATATATAAACATAGATCGACGAACAAATATCTGCTGCACTTCTGCTTAATTAACAGATGGTGCAGGGCTTATCTTTTCGCTTCAGTGGTCAGACCAGTTTATTTTTCTTCTTACAAATATACCATAATTGTTATTGTTGTAAAGGGTAATTACTTTAAAATGACGTTATTCTGTCCAAGCATTTTCATAAGCAATTTAAGGAAATCCTCTGATGGCGAGATTAGATCCTCTTCACCCAGGCGAATGGTTTTTCGGGAGCTTTCATAATACAAAACCACCTGAACCCGGCCTTCATTTTTTTTAAATAATTCTTTAAGAAAACGAAGATTTTCCGATGTTTCCCGATCCTCAGTAATCCTTAAATACAAAACGGGATCTTTGTTTTGTATTTTTTCAATAGCTTCCTTCACATCATCAAGATGCTGGACAATCAGCTGTTTCTTTCCATCCCGCTCCTCTATCCTTCCTTCCGCTAAGACGATGTTTCCCTGGGAGCAGAGCATTGAAAATCGGTTAAACACCTTTGGAAAAACAACTGCCTCCATATCCCCCGACTGATCGCTCAAGGAAAGAAACGCCATTGGCTCGCCTTTTTTCGTACGAATCTTTTTCACTTCGGATAAATAAGCAACTGTTTTTGCCTTATTTGCAGTTCTTTCTAGTTCAAGAAGCGGACAAGCATCCAGCAGGTGAAAAGATGATTCGTAAATCGAAACCGGATGATCCGATAAATACAGGCCCAGCACTTCTTTTTCAAATCTCAGCTTGTCCTCGGAACGGATCGGATCTACTTCAGTATATTTAGGCTTAGGAAAAAATTCATCATCCTCAAAGAAATCCGCTTGGTCGTCCTCCGGCATAACAAGCTGGGCATGTTCTGCAGCCACATCCAGGCTGGCAAGAAGAACAGCTCTATCTTCCCCAAATTCATCAAAGCTGCCTGAATGAACCAGGGATTCGAGAATCTTGCGATTAACAGCTTTTGTTGAAACCCTTATGCAAAAATCAAACAGATCTTCAAAGCGCTTATTTTTCCTTGCCTGAAAAATATCCCTTAAAGCTGCAGCACCTACGCCTTTTATGGCTGCAAGACTATACCTGATTGAATCTTTTTCTACCAGAAATGAATAGCCGCTTTTATTAATGGAAGGCGGGCTGAGCGGCAAACCCATCTGTCTCAGTTCTCCAATATATTGGGCAATCCTTCCTTCATTTCCTACGGCTGAAGTCAGCAGGGAAGCCATAAAGTGAAGCGGATAATGAGTTTTTAAATATGCCAGCTGATAAGCTATGAAACTGTATGCAACCGCATGGCTCCGGTTGAATCCATAGTTTGCAAACCGGACAATTAGATCATATATTTCATGAGCAGCTTGTTCATTATAGCCTTTCTTCACTGCCCCCCCTACAAAATGGGCACGCTCACGGTCCAGCACTTCTTTTTGCTTCTTGCTGACCGCTCTCCGAAGCAAATCGGCTTCCCCCAGTGAAAATCCTGCCATTTTTGCAGCGATTTGCATAATTTGTTCCTGATATACGATGACACCATACGTGTTTTCAAGAATAGGCTTCAAATCGGGATGAGGATAATTTATCGGCTTTCTCCCATGCTTCCTGTCAATAAACAGCGGGATATTTTCCATTGGACCGGGGCGGTAAAGGGCATTGACAGCCACAATATCTTCAAAGCGTGTTGGCTGAAGCCTTGTCAGCACACTTCGCATCCCCTCAGATTCAAGCTGAAAAATGCCTGTAGTATCTCCTTTTCCCAATAGACTGTATACTGCCTCATCATCTAGGGGAATGTTTTTTATATCAATCTGTGTGCCTGTTTTTCTCTGGATAGAGCTTAGGATATTCTCGATTAATGTCAGGTTCCTAAGACCGAGAAAATCCATTTTTAATAGGCCGACATCTTCAAGATGCTCCATCGAGTATTGAGTCAGATAAACATTTTCATGTCCCTTTTGAATAGGAATGGCCTCAACCAGCGGGTGCTCGCTGATTACAACACCGGCAGCATGAGTGGATGTATGTCTTGGCAGACCTTCCAGTTTGATAGCCGTTTCAAAAAGTCTCCGATTTAAATCGGATTCCTGGGTGAATCTTCTTAGAGGCTCTGATTCTTTGTAGGCCTCTTTGAGACTGATGCCCAATTTGGAAGGTACTTTTCTTGAAAGCATGTCCAGCTCTTTCGGATTAAGCCCAAATGCCCTGCCGACATCCCGAAGTGCAGCCTTGGCTGCCAGTGTTCCAAACGTAAGAATTTGGGCAACATGGAGCTCTCCATATTTCCTGGATACATACCGAATCACCTCATCCCTTCTGTGATCCGGGAAATCGATATCAATATCAGGCATGGAGATTCTCTCTGGATTTAGGAATCGCTCGAATAATAACTGATGCTCAATTGGATCCACATCTGTAATATATAAGACATAAGCAACCATTGAACCGGCAGCAGATCCCCGCCCCGGGCCGGTTAAAATTCCATTTTCTCTCGAAAACTTCATAAAATCCCATACGATTAGAAAATAATCGCTGAACTTCATGTTTCTAATTATGTTCAGCTCATACCGCAAACGTTCCCTATGCTCATCATCTGCATCCGGATATCTGTCAGCAAAACCCTGCCAGCAGACTTCTGACAATAGCTCATCGGCACTCATGCCTCTTACAGCAGGGTATTTAGGAAGGTTCTGTTTATCTAGCTCAAGCATGACATTGCATTGCTCTGCTATCTTAATCGTATTCTCCAAAGCATCAGGATAACCCGATAACAATTCCGCCATTTCACCGGATAATTTTAAATAATACTCATCACTCTTCAGCCGCTCTCTCTCTTCATCCTGAAGCTTCTCTCCATTTTTAATGGCCATCAGGCACTCATGGGCAAAAGCATCTTCTTTCTTTATGTAACAGACACCATTTGAAGCAGCCAGGCCAATCCCTGTTTCCCCAGAAAGCTGAACCAGAAGTTCATTGTTTTTTTTCTCTTCACGCAGCCCATGATCCTGTATAGCGAAAAAGAATGAATTTGGCTCGAAAAGACTGCTGAAAAGTTCAGCTGTTCTTTTTGCCTGGCCGTATTCACCTGCCTCAAGATATTGTTCGATTTCCCCATCAAGGCCGGGAGTTAAAGCAAACAATCCACCTGCATAGTGCTTAAGCCATTTAACAGGGATGCCTTCAGGCGATTTTGTCTGGACTGTGCTTGTGATTTTTAATAGATTCTGAAACCCCTGCCGGCTTTTAGCCAAGAGGACCATTGGATAAGCTTCGCCTTCGGATATCTCGCTTAACACATCCACAGAGAGACCCAGGATCGGCTTTATGGACTGCTTAAGACATTCTTTATAAAAGGCAACGGCTCCGTACATGACATTCCGGTCCGTTAAAGCCAGGGCAGGAAACCTGTTTTCCCTGGCGCCTGACACAAGCTGCTCTATTCTTGCCGTGCTCGACAGCAGGCTATAAGCGCTATATACATGAAGGTGAATAAATGACACGTTTCTCACACCCTTAATTTCTCTGCTATTTTTTATTATAGAACGCCCGTTTCCAAAAAGAAAATATGTTCTCTTTTTAACGGCAGCTAAAAAACATATTTTACTAAGTTTGTCCATATGATGAAGTATCAAGATAATTCTGGCAGGGCCATTCCTGCAGCGAGGACGGATGATATGAATACCCAGCCCTTTTTTTCCACTTTAATTGAGAGTTATTTTATTGCTTTCGGTGTTTTGATAGGAGGTTCAATCATTGGAGGCATGGCTGCTTTTCTGACAGGAAAGCCTCCTTTAAATCAAATCTTCCAGATTTCCAATATGATACGCATTTGGGCCATTATTGCAGCAATCGGAGGAACCTTTGATACAGTTTACAGCTTTGAAAGAGGTGTCATGGACGGACAGACAAAGGATATATTTAAACAATTCATGCTGATTCTTTCTGCTCTCGGAGGGGCCCAGACAGGCGCCATGCTCATTAACTGGCTGACTCAGGAGAACATTTCAGCATGAGGATACCGCCTTACTACCGATTGCCATCCTGGCAGCGCTTTTTTTCAGGAATGGCCATAGGGGGCATCATCAGCTGGTTTATTTTTTTATTTGTTTTTGGGCAATGGCAGGAGAGATACAGCAAAGAAATCAAGCTTCAAAAGGATGCTATTTATGAATTGGAAAAAGATAAAGAAATCTGGCAGGAGGAATTCAAAAAACTAAATAAAGAAAACCAGAAAAAACTGACTGTCCAGGATATATCCATTAAAATTGTCAACAGCGATAAATATAAACTGGATTCCTTCAGTGTTTTTCAGCTGGAAGATGAAATAAAAGAGGATATTAGCATGATGATTGCCAAAGACATCGATACGGTTTATAAAAGCAGTGAACTGATCAAGAAAATAATAGAAAATAAGACACATCGGGTTAACGAAAAGAGATACCGGGTGGAAGTTAAAGAATTGGTCATCTATACAACTGTCTCAATTGAATTGAATATTATGCTGGATTAATGCCCGGCTTTTGCCGGGCATTATATTTTAGTCAGCTTTGCAGACATCCTCCAGATCTCTTACAACTGATTCCATCTCTTCCCATGAATAAATGGAAGCTCCGGCAGCAAGAGGATGTCCTCCGCCTTTATACTTCCTTGCAATTTCATTAATTATTGGACCCTTCGAGCGGAACCGCACACGGATTTGATCACTTTCCTCAATAAAGAAAACCCATGCTTTTATTCCCTTCACATCGCCAAGAGTGCTTACAAGCAGGGAAGCTTTAGAAGGTACTGCCTGAAATTCTTCGAGCAATTCTTTTTTCAGGATCATAACAGCAGCCCCGCTGTCTCTCATTTCAAAGTTCTGCAGTACATAGCCCTTCAATTTAACAATATTTGCGTCCAGCTCGTACATCTTATCAAACAGTCCCGGCCGTGAAAAATTATAGTGAATCAGTTCACCTGCATACGCAAACGTCTTATCTGTCGTGCTTGGATAGAGGAATCGGCCGGTGTCCCCTACTATTCCGGCAAATAACAATCTTGCAGCTTCATCCGACATTTTCAGGCCCTGATCTTTGCCGAAAAGATAAAACTCATAAATCATTTCACTGGTAGAACTTGCATCCGTATCAACCCACATCATATCTCCATACGGATCCATATTCGGGTGATGGTCAATTTTGATCAGTTTATTACCCGTTCCATATCTATCATCACATATCCGTTCCGCATTTGCTGTATCACAGACAATGACCAGCGCCCCATTATATGTATCATCAGATACTTCATCAAGCCTTCTCATATAATGAAGTGTTTCTTCTTCCTTCCCGACAGTGAAGATCGATTTTTCAGGGAAAGAAGCCTTCAGGATTTCAGCAAGGCCTCCCTGTGAACCATATGCATCCGGATCAGGACGGACATGCCTATGAATAATGATTGTTTCATATTTTTTGATTTCATCAAGTATCTTTTGTTTCATGGCGCGCTCCTTTTATTCTGAATACTACTTTATTTTTACCATATCACCATGAAAAGAAAAAGAAAACACTGCATGCTTATGGCAATTTTTTAATAATGAAGGTAAAATAATAAGAGATTGTCGAAACTTGGAGGTTATGAAATGCCTATCTTTGTTATCCTGATTATTCTCTCTTTTTCTTTCTATATTTTCTATAAAGTGAAATTCTTCAGAAGCAAACAGCCGGCTGAAAGACAATGGATATCAGCCAAGTCCAGGATTGCGCTCGGTTCATTCGTCGCCATATTTGGCCTTAATCAGCTGTTTTTATACAATACAACAACAGCTCTCATTGTGGGAATTGTGTTTATCCTTATTGGGGGATTGAGCATTTGGGGCGGCATAAAAGCATACAAGTTTTACATGCCTCACGCAGCAAAAGAAGCTGAGGAAGCAAGGAAGAGTTAAGTTTAACCGGACTTCCCAAAGGGACCTGCAAAAAAAGCCGTTCAAATGTGAACGGCTTTTTGTTTATTAGTAAGAAAGTATAACCTTGAACGTGGATTACTGTCTAGCTCCAGCGCCTACCCCCTCGAGGTGAGGCCCCAGGATGGGGGTCATGCATACGTTGCCACAGGACGTGGCGTTCTTAGTCTGCGTTCATTCGTGGGCAAGGCGCTTCCACTTTACTTGTATTAATGCCTGTCAATAAGCTGGCACATCATCATCGCCTTGCCTACAAGGACACCTTCGTTAAAAACTTCAACATCCACTTTTCCGAACTTCCGTCCTACTTCCAATACTTTTGGATAGATTTCAAGCATACTGTCGATCTGAACAGGCTTAATAAAGTAGACAGTCATATTTTCAACTACGAGATCTCCTTTTTTATAGCTTCTTAAGACTCTGTTTGCAGCTTCCGAAACAATGGTTGTAAAGACTCCATAGGATATCGTTCCAAGGTGGTTGGTCATCTGCGGAGTAACCTCACAGCGATAAACGTCATCCCCTTTTGTTTTTCCCCGTGTCATAACCAGCTGGTTGGTGACTATATCGTCAATTGTTTCACCCACCTGCGGCTGCCTTTGGATCATCTGCAGCGCCTTCAGCACATCCTGACGGCTAACAATCCCTTCGAGTTTATTCGCTTCATCTACCACAGGAAGCAATTCGATTCCTTCCCATACCATCATATGCGAGGAAGAAGCAACACTCGTTTTTCCGCCAACCGTCATAGGATTTTTGGTCATGATTTTTTCAATAAGCGTTTCCTTTTCATGTCCCATAATATCCTTGGAAGTGACAACTCCCTGCACCTTCAGATTACTGTCGACAACCGGGAATCGGCTATGGCCGGTTTCACGATTGTACGTTAGCCAATCCGCAATTGTATCGGTTGTTTTCAGGAAAATCGCTTCTTGCAGAGGAGTCAGGATGTCTTCAACAAGTACAATCTCCTTTTTGATCAGCTGGTCATAGATAGCCCTATTGATCATAGTTGCCACTGTGAAGGTGTCATAGCTGCTTGAGATCACAGGAAGCTGCAGGTCGTCAGCAAGCTTTTTGACATGGTCTTCTGTATCAAAGCCCCCAGTAATTAACACAGCAGCCCCAGCCTTCAATGCCAATTCGTGTGCCTGGGTCCGGTTTCCTACAATCAGCAGGTTTCCGGCATCAGTGTATCTCATCATCGCTTCAAGCTTCATCGCTCCAATAACAAACTTGTTCAGTGTTTTATGGAGGCCGGCTCTTCCACCAAGCACCTGGCCGTCAACAATATTAACAACTTCTGCAAAAGTAAGCTTCTCAATATTTTCTTTCTTTTTCCGCTCGATTCTTATTGTCCCAACACGTTCTATTGTACTGACATATCCCTTATTTTCAGCATCCTTAATCGCTCTGTATGCAGTCCCTTCACTCACAGCGAGCGCCTTGGCGATCTGTCTGACCGATATTTTTTCTCCAATTGGCAGTTCATCAATGTATTGTAATATTTGCTCATGCTTAGTAGCCAAGACTTTCACCCTCTACAAATTATTCCTTATTTTTCATTATAAGGGTAAAGAGGCCTTGATACAATTGACTTCGGGAATCTTAGATTATCTGCCGAAGGAGCGCACCCGCTTCCTGTCTGCCATTTTGCGTACCTGCTTCCCCGAAGCAGCCGCTTTTTTCGGGGCAAACAGCAATGCAGTCAGGTTTCCGGCAATGACAAAAAGGGCAAGGGCCAGCCAGCTTATGGCAAAGATCCCTTCAGTCCCTCCATTAAACACACCCATTCTTGGAGCGGCATAATAAAGCATCAAGCCGCACAGCAGCAAACATAGCAAATATCGGTTTTTATTCAATTTAGCTTCCTCCTTTATCCTATCCTCCCTAAAATGTATGCGGACAGGCTGGGAAAATGATTGGTTTTTAAAGAAAAGCGGAAGCGCCTTGCCCACCCCCGACAAGCACAAATACGAGCCTCCCGGAAAGGCGTTCTTTGCCTTTTTGGGAGGGTTGTCCGAAATGTGGAGGCGACTGCCCAGGGACGACAAGCATAAGACGAGCCCTGCAAGAAGGTGTTCTTTCCTTCTGGAAGGGATTGACTTATGTCTCGAGTCCCTAGGAGCCGCAACTAGACAGGCTTGTGACCTCGAGGGGGTAGGCGCTGGAGCTAGACAGTTATCTAACTTCAGGGTTTATACATTCCTCATTAACAAACGCAGCCTCCATTAGAAGCTGCGTTTTCATATTATAATTCGATTGATTCTCCTGCTTCCAGCACCTGGCCGACTCCAGTTTCCAGCATGCTGATGAATTTATGCGGATCCTGCTTGATTGGCGGGAACGTGTTGAAGTGAATCGGAACCACCTTTTTGGCGCCAAGGAGTTCTGCTGCGTATGCTGCATCATCCGGCCCCATGGTAAAGTTATCTCCGATTGGCAGAAATGCCAGATCGATTGGATGACGGTCACCGATTAACTTCATGTCAGAGAAAAGCCCGGTATCCCCTGCATGGTAAATCGTTTTTCCTTCTAAAGTGATAAGCACACCCGCAGGCATTCCCAGGTAGATAATTTCCTTATTTTCTGTCTCAAGGCCTGTCCCATGAAAGGCAGGTGTCAGCTTCACTCTTCCAAAATCAAAGTCATAACCCCCGCCGATGGACATCCCGTGAGCATTGACACCCTGCCAGCCCAAATAGGTGGCAAGCTCAAAGTTTGCAATAACAAGTGAGTCATTGCGCTTTGCCAATTCAACCGTATCCCCAAGATGATCACCGTGTCCGTGTGTGACAATGATAACATCAGGTTTCTGGTCTTCGGCTTTTAAATCAGTTAAATCATTCCCGGTAATAAAAGGATCTATTAAGATTGTTTTTCCCTGTGATTCGATTTTCACTACTGCATGGCCATGAAATGATACTTTCAATTTTATTCTCCTTTCAAATTTAGAAGTTATGTAAGTTACTTCAACGGAAATCAAGTTATTCCTGCTCCCTTTTTAATATATACCCGAATTGGCAATGTTTAAAAAGTTTACTTTTTCTTATTTAGTTGCTACTCTCAAAGTATCAGTACATAAGGAGGTTCACTATGAATAATAGATTGCAGAAACTATCACAGTGGATGAAAGAAAATGATATCCAGGTCAGTTTTGTAACATCACCGGATAATGTTTTTTATTTAAGCGGTTTTTTAAGCGACCCTCATGAACGTTTGCTTGGATTGGCTGTTTTCCAGGAAGAAGAGCCTTTCCTCGTATGTCCGGCCATGGAAAAAGAAGATGCAAAAAAAGCCGGCTGGAGCCATGAAATTATTGGCTACAGCGATATTCAGAACCCTTGGGAATTTATTCAGACATCCATACATAAAAGAATTGGAAAAGTAAATAAAGCAGCCATTGAAAAAGAACATATGAATGTGGAGCGGTATGAAGCGATCTCGGGACTATTCGGCGGGGCTTCATTCGTTTCGGCAGAAGAAAAGCTGCAGCAGCTTCGTATGGTGAAAGATGACAAAGAATTGGAAATCATTCGCGAAGCATGCGCACTGGCCGATTTTGCGATTGAAACAGGCTGTGCCGAGATCCAGGAAGGAAAAACTGAACTGGATGTTCTAGCTGCTGTAGAATATGCACTAAAGAAAAAAGGCGTTAACGAAATGTCTTTTTCTACCATGGTCCTGACGGGGGCTAACGGAGCTTCCCCTCATGGCACACCAGGAATGGCGAAGATTCAAAAAGGGGATTTAGTCCTATTTGACCTCGGAGTTGTCTGGAATGGCTACTGCTCAGATATTACTAGAACTGTGGCTTACGGTGATATCAATGATAAACAAAAAGAAATTTATGATACGGTCTTAAAAGCTCAGCTTGCAGCTGTGGAAGCGAGCAAGCCGGGAGTCACTTGCGCAGATATTGACCTGACAGCAAGAAATCTGATAGCAGAAGCCGGCTATGGCGAATATTTTCCGCATCGATTGGGCCATGGACTGGGTGTGAGCGTTCATGAATATCCTTCATTAACAGAAACAAACTCACTTTTGCTTGAAGAAGGAATGGTCTTCACCATCGAACCGGGAATCTATGTCCCAGGTGTTGCAGGAGTGCGGATTGAAGATGACCTTGCTGTAACAGCAGACGGAGTTGAAATTTTAACCAAGTTCCCGAAAGAACTTCAGATTATTAAATAGAGACTTGAACAAATTTCCACAGAAAATCCGGAGCTGTCCAGCCCCGGATTTTTTTATGAAATAAGTGTATAAATTCTGAATTTAGATAAGTGTCTAGCTCCAGGCGCCATCGGTTCGATGTCATAATCCGATAAGCTGGCGCCTGCAGCTTTTCCTATTGCTGCTCCAATTGTGTTCCCGTATCTGAATAGTCAAGGTTATGGGCTTCAGCTACCGCCTTGTATGTCACATAGCCATTTAATGTATTAACTCCCTTTAATAAAGCCTCATTATCCAGACATGCCTGCTTGTAGCCTTTATTCGCAATTTGTACTGCATAAGGCACCGTCACGTTGGTCAGTGCAAGAGTTGATGTTCTGGGAACTGCTCCCGGCATATTAGCTACCGCATAATGAACTACGCCATGTTTTTCATATGTGGGATTGTCATGGGTAGTAATTCGATCAGTTGTTTCAAAAATCCCTCCCTGATCGATTGCGATATCCACGATAACAGAACCAGGGCTCATCGTTTTGATCATCTCCTCTGTGACAAGCTTAGGAGCTTTTGCACCCGGAATCAGTACAGCTCCAATCACGAGGTCTGAATCCTTAACAGCTTCAGCGATATTGTAAGGATTTGAGATTAATGTTGTTACTTCTTTTCCAAAGATATCATCAAGCTGCCTAAGGCGATCTGGATTCAAATCGATCATAGTCACCTTTGCCCCAAGGCCTATTGCCATTTTTGCCGCATTGGTTCCAGCAACCCCGCCGCCGATAATGGTAACATTTCCCCGCTGCACCCCCGGTACCCCCGATAGCAGGATTCCTTTCCCTCCATGTATTTTTTCTAAAAATTGAGCTCCTACCTGAGCTGCCATTCTCCCGGCCACTTCACTCATAGGAGTCAATAGAGGCAAAGTCCGGTTGGGAAGCTGGACTGTTTCATATGCGATGCCCGCTACTTTCTTATCAATTAAAGCACTTGTCAAATCGGGTTCAGCAGCCAAATGCAGATATGTAAAGAGAATTAACCCTTCCCGAAAATATACATATTCGCCCGGAATCGGCTCTTTTACTTTCATGACCATATCCATTGACCATGCCTCTTCTGCAGTTTGAACAATATGTGCACCCGCACCCATATAGTCGTTATCCGAAAAACCGGAACCAGTCCCGGCATCAGCTTCGATATAGACTTCATGTCCAAATTGGATGAGATTCATAACACCAGCAGGGGTCATAGCAACCCTGTTTTCATTGTTTTTTACTTCCTTTGGAACCCCGATACGCATGCTGCATACCTCCGTATTTTAAGTGATATACCTATTAACTTTATATGGCTATTTGAGGGAAAAGTATACAATAGCTTTGCCCATTTTTTATCATTACCCGGTATTGCCAAATCCTCATTAAAACAGCTCTCATTAATTTATGAGAGCTTGCTTTCTTATTGCAGATTGCCTTCATTCCGTTCGTGAGCTTCCATGTCAAACTCTGCATTCGGCTGATCAATAACACCGCTGTTATAAGCATTCATGATTTGTGCGCTAACTTCATTTGTACCCTGCTCATCAAAAAAATACGCGGACCCTGCTTTCGGTTCTCTCTTTTCCATTTTCATCTGCTCCTTTAATAAATTTTCATCAGCCTTACTATTGTTCGATTTTTTGTTACAGATATTCAGATTTAACAGCTGTATAATATAGGTAAAGGAGGAGATTCAAATGGGCATGAAGTATAAAAACATATTAGTCGCTGTAGATGGTTCAACGGAAGCAGAATGGGCTTTTAAAAAGGCAATTGAAATTGCGAAGCGCAATAATGCTTCTCTTGTATTGGCACATATCATTGATACCCGCACCTTTGCTACGGTTGAAGCCTATGACCGCACGATAGCTGAAAGAGCTGACCGTTTCGCAACCGAATTAATGGAAAAATACAAAAGAACTGCAATGGATGCAGGCATCGAGAATGTAACATATGAAGTCGATTATGGTTCCCCAAAAGTGAAGGTTCCAAAAGATATTGCAAGAAAGCACAACGTCGACCTGATCATTTGCGGTGCAACAGGCATGAACGCAGTTGAACGTTTCATCATCGGCAGTGTATCTGAACATATTACCCGCTATGCCCGCTGTGATGTCCTCGTTGTCAGAACGGATAAAGAAGATGAAGAATAGAAAAAATGGCGCTGCCTGCTGCAGCGCCATTTTTCTATTCTTTATTGACATACTCTTTAATGCCGAGAGATTTCTTCGCTTTTTCAATCGCGATGCTTACTTGTTTAAATCCTGTTCCGCCTGCACTATTTCTTCTTTTGACAGCTGTATAAGGATCCAGTACTTCATAAATATCTTCTTCAAACAATGAATGGGCGTTCTTGAAATCTTCAAGCGGCAAATCTCCAAGGAAGCATCCCTTTTGTACACAGACAAGGACCAGTTTCCCGACAATCTCATGTGCTTCTCTGAATGGAATGCCTTTATCAGATAGATAATCAGCCAATTCAGTAGCATTGGAAAAATCATTTTTAGTCGCCTTTTCCATCTGCTCTGTTTTAACCTTCATGGTGCGGATCATTCCTGCAAAGATTTTCAGTGAACCTGTGACTGTCTTTACAGTATCAAACATCCCTTCTTTATCTTCCTGCATATCTTTATTATAGGCTAGCGGCAGACCCTTTAGTACTGTCAGCAGCCCCATAAGGTTACCGTATACACGTCCCGTTTTACCGCGGATGAGTTCCGCCATATCCGGATTCTTCTTTTGCGGCATAATGCTGCTGCCAGTTGCAAAGCTGTCGTCCAGTTCAATGAATTGAAACTCCTGGCTTGACCAAAGGATGAATTCTTCACTTAAACGTGACAGATGCATCATCAGGATTGAGCTTGAGGATAGAAACTCCAGAATAAAGTCTCTGTCACTGACTGCATCCAGGCTGTTTTCATAGATGCCTTCAAATCCGAGAAGTTCCGCGGTATACTCACGGTCGATTGGGAAAGTGGTTCCAGCGAGAGCCCCTGCTCCAAGCGGAGATAGGTTGATTCTTTTTAAGCTTTCAGAAAATCGCTCTTTGTCTCTCTCAAGCATCCAGAAATAAGCCATTAGATGATGACCGAAAGAGATCGGCTGTGCCCGCTGCAGATGCGTATAGCCCGGCATGATGGTTTCCACATTATTTTCAGCCTGGATGATTAACTCTTCCTGCATTTCCTGAATCAATTCAACAATCTGCTCCACCTGCTTGCGCAGGTATAAATGCATGTCTGTTGCCACCTGGTCATTTCGGCTTCTTGCGGTATGAAGTTTACCGCCGACAGGCCCAGACAGTTCGGTCAAATGACTCTCAAGATTTAAATGAATATCTTCAAGTTTTACTGAGTAATCCAGTTCATCCTTGGCAGCTTTCTCTTTTAGCTGCTGAAGGCCTGTTTTGATTTTTTGAGCTTCGTCCTCAGTGATGATTCCTGTTTTAGAAAGCATGGCAACGTGGGCCATGCTCCCTTCAATATCTTCCATAACCAATTCCTGGTCAAATGAAATCGACGCTCCGAATTCATCTACCCATTCTTCAGCAGATTTTGTGAATCTGCCTCCCCATAACTTTTTCACACTGTCACCTTCTTGCTGTTTTGAACAATGCTCTGCACCTTTGTCGGCAATCCCCAAAGCTTAATAAAACCAACTGCCGCATTATGGTCAAATTCATCATCGGAAGTATAAGTTGCTAACTTTTCATCGTACAGGGAATAAGGAGATTTTCTTCCTTCAACAATCGCATGGCCTTTAAACAGCTTCACTCTGACTGTTCCTGTAACAAAGGTTTGTGTCTCTTTAAGGAAAGCTGTTAATGCATTGTTAAGCTGAGAGAACCACAATCCTTCGTATATAAGCTCAGCCACTTTTTTCTCAATAACCGGTTTAAAGTGGGCCAATTCTTTTACCATCGTTAAGTCCTCAAGCTCTTTATGTGCTTTAAGAAGTGTCATCGCTCCCGGACACTCGTAAACTTCACGGGATTTGATTCCGACAAGCCGATTTTCCACATGGTCGATACGCCCAACTCCATGCTTGCCTGCAACCTCATTCAGTTCGGCAATAAGCTCGGAAAGCTTTATACTTTTGCCATTCAAGCTGACTGGCACACCCTTTTCAAAACCGATTTCAACGGTATCAGGTGTATCAGGAGCTTTTTCAAGAGAAACGGTAAGATCGTATGCATCTTCCGGAGGAGCTGCCCATGGATCTTCCAGGACTCCGCACTCATTGCTTCTGCCCCATAAGTTTTGATCAATGCTGTAAGGAGAATCCAGATTAATTGGGATGGGGATATTATTTTGTTTTGCATATTCAATTTCTTCCTCACGTGACCAGCTCCACTCACGAACTGGAGCTAACACTTGAAGATCAGGGTTTAGAGCCTGGATTGCCACTTCAAAACGAACCTGGTCATTTCCTTTGCCGGTACATCCATGTGCGACTGCTACAGCACCTTCTTTTTCTGCTACTTCAACAAGCTTCTTGGCGATCAGCGGACGTGAAAGAGCAGAGATCAATGGATACTTATTTTCGTATAAAGCATGTGCCTGCAGCGCTATTAATGCATATTCATTAGCAAATTCTTCTTTTGCATCAATCACATAGGATTGGACAGCACCAACCGTTAATGCTTTTTTCTGGATAAAGTTGAGATCTTTTCCTTCACCAACGTCAAGACAGCAGGCAACAACTGCATAACCTTGATCCTGCAGCCATTTAACCGCAACTGATGTATCCAAACCGCCTGAGTATGCAAGAACTACTTTATTTTGAGACATATATATTTCCTCCTTGGATTATACGTATAAATATACAATCAAATTATGTTTTTATTCATTTATTATTCTCTTACTTTAACAACCTTTTCTTTAAAAATCAATACTTATTCTTAAAAATGTATAAAAATAAATATAATTTCCCAATAAAAAAGGCAAAAGCTCCGTTTTGGCTTTTGCCTGCAATAGTTTAGTGATTTAATGCTTCATAAACAGCTGAGATTACACTTCCATATTGACTGATGCTGTATGTGTCACCTTGAAACTTATGCGGATCTTTTAATGGATCGATGACTGAAGAATGTTTTTTATTTGTCAGGAGAGCAATAGCTAAATTATTTTCTCTGTCTATCACCGTTACCGTTCCTGTCCAGCCTGTATGCCCAAATACTTCTTTCCCAGCATACTTGCTGAACATCCACTCCATACTTGGATCTCCGTTCAAACGCCATCCTAACCCATATGTAGGATTCATATCATAAGGTTCTACAAACTCATCAATTGTTCGTTTATCAAATAACTTTATATTTCCATAGCCTCCATCATTAAGCATCACCTGCATCAGGACAGCAAGATCTGTAGTTGTGGAAAAGAGGCCTGCATGCCCGGATATTCCATCCATTGAATAAAAGGACTTCTCATCATGAACCTCTCCCTGAAGAGTATAGGTCCGGATATTAGGGAAGGAAATGACCCCATCCCTGGTGTTGCCGTGTAATTCAGTTGCTGCGAAATCTTTTTCTTTGAATCCCTTGCGAAGCGGATTAAATAAAGTATGCTTTAACCCTAAGGGCTTATAGATATGATTCTCAGTATAATGGTCAAGCTGCACTCCCGTTATTTTTTCAATAATAAATCCCAGCAGCATATAGTCAATGTCACTGTAAACCTGTTTGGTGCCAGGTTCATACTGAAGGGGTGTTTTTAAAATCATGGAAAGCGTTTTACTGCGTTCCTGGGAATACAATTCTCCCGCCCTTTCAGGATTATGATAATGGATGCTTGAAGGAAATCCGGCAGTATGGTGGAGCAAGTCGATTATCCGGAGTTCACCTTTCCCTTTTATTTCATCGTCCGCTGAATCTTTAAATTCAGGAAAATAATGCTGAATTTTTTCTTCAAGATTGATCTTTCCTTCACTGACAAGAAGCTGCAGTGAAAAGTTAACGGCATACATTTTCGTGTTTGATGCTAAATCAAACATGGTTTTTGTCTTCATTTTCTGCGGGTGATTTAACGGATCAGATTCATCAAAGACTTTGGCTGAACCATATGCGGAGTTTTTAACAATCTTGCCATCTTTAATTACGACTAAAGCTGCTCCTGGAAAACCATTTTCTATTTCTCCCTCGATCAGCTTATCAACCTCTCTTAGCTTTTTGGAAGAAAAGCCTGCATCCTCAGGGCGCTTTGCTTTTGACAAGGTTGGATATTCTAATGGTTTTTTATGTTTAAATACTTGCTCTTCTGAGCTGCTGCTTCCTGTTCTGCCCAATTCTTCTCCTAGGGCTGCAACGGGGTAAGGCAAAAGCAAACCCAGCACTAGGCCTAAAACTGTTAAATGTGTTATAAACCTTTTCATATTCTCCCCCTTTTAATTGTTTTAATATTCTTAATAGTCAATATGTTATTCGATATCTATTAAATCTGTAAACCAATACCTTAGCCTTTCTATTAAATCAGTACTTGTGAACCAAGTTCATTTATCTTTACATTAGTTCCATAGTAGTATCTGCAGAAAAAGATTGAATACTAAAACATTCATGCACCGCAAACACCTTTATAGTAAAATAAAAACAAGATTTATCGTTTGGGGGATTAATAATGGAGGAGCATTTTTCACATAATGGCCGTCTTGGCATTCCCATACCCGCCTTTGACCGGGATTGGGATGAATATTCACCAAAAACACAGCAGATGATCCTGTTTCAATGGGAAAAAATAAGAGGCAGGATTCCTGACCGCATTGCCGAGCTTGAAGCGGACATCAACAGGAAACAGGCTGAGCTATCAGATGAGGGCAATTTCGAAAGATCATGCAGACTCAACAGTGAAATTTCAGAACTGGCATCAGTCATAAATGATCTGTGGCTATGGTATCGAACGAATCAGGATATTACAGGGAAAATGCATTCATAAAGAAAAGCGGAAGCGCCCCCACACCTCGTGGGGCCAGGCTGCTTGCACTAGACAGTTCTCGAAGTTAAAAATTATACTTCCCTATCATTTTAAAAAAACCTTTCCGCGGCGGAAAGGTTTTTTGCCCTTTATAAATCTTTTCTTAGTTCCCTGACGATATGCCCGAGTTCAGGCAGAATCAGCTTATTCATCGCAAGGCGAACAGCCCCGGATGATCCTGGTGTTGAGAAAACTGCTTTATTTTGCACTGTGCCTGCAGCAGCTCGTGAAAGAATGGCCGCAGACCCGATATCTTCCGTGTAGCTTAGCATCCTGAACAATTCGCCGAATCCGTCAATTTCTTTATCAAATAATTCTCTTACTGTCTCAATAGTCACGTCCCTTAACGCAATTCCTGTGCCTCCATTTGTAAGGACAGCATCAATGCCGGGGTTTTCACACCCTTTTAATACGGCCTCACGAATGAGATTTCCTTCATCTTTGACGATTTCATAGTCAGCTATGACATGTCCCGCCTCTTCCAGCAGGCGGATCATCAGCTTTCCGCTTTTATCTGTTTCTTTATTTCTCGTATCACTTACGGTGACCACTTTGCATCTAACTTCTTTTGGGGCCTCTTTTTTATGCTCGAATGTACTCATTTGGCATCACCTTTGCTTAAATTCATAGTAATCCGGGAGTTCACTGCTGAATGTTTTTTCTATGCAAATATCTCATTTGATAATATTTATGAGCGAAATCTGTTACTTTTCTTGTCAGCTGATAATTTGTCCCGGCTCCAATGGCCATGCTGATGAACGGAATTCCCTGTACTGACTTTCTGCGGAAAAAGTAAATAGCCATTGCTTTAAAAAGCTGCTTCATTGGCTGTTCAATCCAGGTTATATCAGTCAATTCTTCTTTTCCTTCATAAAAATAGAATTCTTCCTGATTCTTCAGCTCGTTCATCAGTTCTTCCCAAGCACTGCCCTGCATGCGCGGCGGCAGTGTGGCTGCGTGAAAAACCTTAAGAGAGCTCATCATTTCGAATGGAGTATTGACCTCAAAACCATAGGTCATGGCAATCAGCTGGACGGCACGAAGATTAATAACCGCCATAGCAGGAATATCTGTACCCAGCATGAGTGAGCTGCCTGAACCCGCAATGCCGCCTTGTGCAAAAGAATAAAGGCGATGCCGGGCAATCTGCTGTTGAGCTATGTATTGAAGCTGGTCGATATTCAATTGCTTAAGGTCTTCAATCGTCTCAATATCAGAATGAAAAACACGGCCTGCCGTCAAAATGCGCTCTTTCGCATCCATTTGAAGCTGTGAGCCTTGAATAAGCGCATGAAGATGAAACAGCCAGCTATCCATTGCTGAAAAAAATTGCTGCTGAACTTCTTCAGGCAATAGTGAAAAAGACCTTTCCAATGATTTATCATAAACCATTTCCAAATCATTGGGCTCATAATTCAACAGCTTGTTTTCCCACTCCTGAATACCGGCCAAAACACTTTCTTCCCTTTCGTTCAATGGCATCGCAATTCCTCCCAAAACATTTTTTCTTGGACTCAGTATAGCATAAGTCAGATGATGAATTCTCTTTCCGCCTGATGGGCAATAAATCTCGATAAAAACAAAAAAGACAAGAGCGTTAAGCCCTTGCCTTGTTATGAATGTTATTTAGACATTCTCACAACATCACGTGCAATCATGACTTCCTCATTTGTTGGGATAATCATGACTTTAACTGGTGAATGAGGGTAGTTAATGAACGCTTCTTCACCGCGCACTTTATTTAATGCAGGATCCCAGTATACGCCCATGAATTCCAGCCCCTGAAGAACACGATCACGGATAACATCACTATTTTCACCGATTCCGGCTGTGAAGATGATCGCATCTACGCCATACATGCGGGATGCATAGGATCCAATATATTTGTGGATTCTGTTTGCGAATACTTCAAGAGCCAATTCTGCTCTTTCATTTCCTTCAACAGCTTGAACTTCAATGTCGCGAAGATCACTAGAGAATCCGGAAACACCAAGCATACCGCTCTTTTTATTAAGAACGTCAAGAACTTCATCTGCATTCTTGCCCGTCTTTTCCATAATGAATGGAATAAGTGCAGGGTCAATGTTCCCTGAACGGGTACCCATTGTAACACCCGCTAACGGAGTGAATCCCATGGAAGTATCAATTGACTTTCCGCCTTCAATAGCTGTAATACTTGCTCCATTCCCTAAATGGCAGGAGATGAGGCGAAGCTGTTCAAGCGGACGGCCAAGCATTTCTGCAGCACGCTCTGATACATATTTATGTGAAGTGCCATGGAACCCATACTTGCGGATGCCATATTTTTCATAATACTCATATGGCAAGCTATATAGGAATGAGCTTTCAGGCATCGTCTGATGGAAGGCTGTATCAAATACTGCCACTGCAGGCACATTCGGAAGAACCTGCTGGAATGCCTTAATTCCCGTAATATTAGCCGGGTTGTGAAGGGGTGCAAGTTCAGAAAGTTCATCTATTTTCGCAAGCACTTCATCCGTAATGACTACAGAATCGTTGAATGCCTCACCGCCGTGTACTACACGATGGCCAATGCCATCTATTTCATCAAGAGATTTAATAATCCCAAGATTTGTTAATTTATCAAGCAGGATTTTAACCGCTACTGAATGATCAGGTATATCAGTTACTTCCTTAATTTTTTCGCCATTTACAGAAATATTGAAGACTGCGTTATCCAGCCCAATACGCTCGATTAAGCCTTTCGTAATTACTTCTTCACTCGGCATGTCAAATAATTGAAATTTTAACGAAGAACTGCCGGCATTGATTGCTATGATTTTTGCCATAAAGCTACCGCTCCTTTAGAAGATGTTCAAAGGGACTGACTTGTCTCTCCAAACCCATACTTTTATATAACAATGTGTGATACGACACAAAAAGTAATACAACTTTATTTTGTGCATCGGCCACAATTAATATCTCTCAATTTTCCATTTAAACACTGTAAGCAATACATTTCAAGAAGCACCTTGCAATGGTATCGTTTTCATGATAAATTAAATATTTTCTGATACTTCCCTATATTAATACATTTAAAAAAGAAGCCGGCAAAATGCTCGGCTTCTTTTCGTTTATCCTTATTTGCTTTCTTTAAACCAGACATCAATTTTCTTGAGTATTTTTTCAGCTTCTGCTGTTTTGGATAAGCTGGGCAAGTTGACCAGGAGGGCCTGCTTAGGCGGAGTGACTCCATCCCCTTTTTTCTGAAGGATAAATATGCTTTTGGCCGCTTTTTCATTTTTAAACATGGTAAGCGGCAGCTGTACCAAACCTTGAATATAGGCATACTCCTTAAGGAATTCATGCAGCTTTGGTGCCTGCTCACTTTCAAACAGCCCATTTGGAATGATAAAAAATAGATAACCTCCAGATTTCACATGATTCATGCTCTGCTCAATAAATAAGTGATGAGAATAAGAATGTCCCTCATCTGCTTTTAACTTATACTCAGCTGAACGGACATCATTCGGATAATAGCCAACAGGCAGATCACTCACTACAGCATCAGCAGCTTCTATAAACAGGGGCTCAAGGCTATCCTGGTTAAAAAATTGAATGGGATGCTCCTGTAAATTGGCATTTATATAAGCAAGCTTAATTAATAAGTCGTCAATCTCAATCCCAGTTGCCTCAACCGTTTTATCCTTTTGGTGATTCATAACGGTTGTCAATAAATTTCCTGTTCCTACTGCAGGATCCAGCAGGCGGAAACCTTTTTCCTGAATGAATTTTTCGACCAGATACCCCATCAGCATGCCCACTGCATCTGGAGTCATTTGATGATTAGGCTGGACGTTTTCTTTCATGCCTTTTAATATGGCAAGCTGAAAGGATTTTCTAATCTCTTCTTTTGTGCAGCTGCTTAAGTCAATGGATTCATAACTCTTCCTAAGCCTTTTAACTGTTAATTCGCTGAGCTCATCCTGAAGAATGCTTTCATGGAATAGATTCTCTCCTGTTTCTGCAAGAGCTTCCAAGTATGTACAATGCAGTTCTTCCTGCATAATAGTAGCCGTTTCGTTTAAAATGGTAAATAAATCCTCAACTGGAGTTATTTTCACAGCTTATTCCTCCCGTCCTTATTCTTTTTCCTATTTTAACGGGCTTTTGTTTTATTCACAAGTTTGGTGCTGAAGGGACGTAAAATAATAAAGCTCCGGAACAAATCCGGAGCTTTAAATATTCGTATAATTATTTCGCTTGCTTAGCAGCTTCCACTGCAGCTTCATAGTTTGGATGATCTGTTGCTTCACTTACATATTCCGCATATGTAACTGTGTCATTTGAATCGACAACAAAAACGGCACGAGCCAATAGGCGAAGTTCCTGGATGGCAACCCCATAAGCTTCACCGAAAGAAAGGCCGCGGTGATCGGAAACGGTTTGAACATTTTCAATGCCTGCTGCTGCACACCAGCGTTTTTGAGCAAATGGAAGATCCACGCTTACAGTAAGAATCTTAACATTGTCGAGCTTGGAAGCTTCTTCATTAAAACGGCGTGTCTGCGCATCACAAACTCCCGTGTCAATAGAAGGAACTACGCTGATTAGACGCACCTGCCCTTTTGAATCAGCAAGAGTTACTTCAGAAAGGTCATTTGCCAGCACCTTGAATTCAGGAGCTTTATCTCCAACTTTTACTTCATTGCCCAGCAATGTTACAGGATTTCCTTTGAACGTAATAGATGCCATTTAAATCGTCCTCCTTAATCACTTATGTACAGTGTAAATCATATCTTTTCAGAATCTTTTTTGCAATTATTAAGGATACATTCCAAGAAAAAAGTTAACTCTCCCTGGGAAAGTTAACTTCCTTCTCTTAGATATCAAGGTCTTGTTTCTTGCCGCTGTACTCATCATTGTTTTGATCCTGAGGCTGGCTTTGCTGATTGCCGGTTCCTCCGTCTTTCTTATTGAACATTTGCTGAATTTTATCGACGGCCTGTGGAGCAAGGTCAAGAATTTTCTCATATAAATGAGTGCTTTCATCCAGATGAACCATTTTCACCCCTTGAGAATTGACAATCAAAAAGGCGATTGGAGTGATGGAGACACCGCCGCCGCTTCCGCCGCCAAACGGGTGGCCCTTTTCCTCGCCTGATTGTCCATCAAGCATAAACTCGCTTCCTCCTGCGGCAAAGCCAAAGCCCACCTTTGAAACGGTTAAAATTACACTTCCATCAGGGGTTTCTACTGGATCCCCAATTATGGTGTTAACATCAATCATCTCTTTCAGGTTTTCCATGGCAGTTGTCATAAGCCCTTGAATAGGATGGTCAGACATTCTTGCTCCTCCTTTTTTAGACAGTTTTAGTACCATCATCAGATAAGGCAGAAAGCGGCTTTGTCCTGAAATCCGGCCGTCCGCCTTTCCAATATTTGATCAGTTTAATTCCTGCTAACATAGCATGCCCGACACGAAAATGAATCATACATGAAATGGCCGTTTGTGAGACGGAAAATTGGAAATGGGGAGTTACGGTGATGCTGGGAGGCGTTTTCAGTTTCATATAATGACTTATTAATCCAATAATGCTCCCTTTTATCGCCCAAAGAGCCCCAGTAAGCATTCCCGTATGGGCTGCATCCCCAAGACCAGCAAATGTATGCCATTCAAGATTCCGGATGGTCACACGCTTGAGAAATTTCCGTATTATTTTGTGAAGAGACACGATATGATTTATCATTGCTTTTGTATCATGCAAGCTATCAATAAGATCTTTTGCGGAGTATTGCGTTGTATCTTTTTTAGGAGCATTCTCCTGTGGTCCAGCAGCCGTCTTTTCCTTAACAACAATAGTTGGCGAGTTATCATCCACTTTTATTAGAGGGACTTCAATTTTGTACCTGATCAGTCCGAACCAGGCTTTGAATTGGATTTTCACATGGTCATTATCATTTCCATGGTAAAAATGAAAATATATCTTCAGTTTTGTTGCCATGATTAGAATTAAAAGAAGTATGAGAGCAATTACGGCAATCAGAAGCCACTTCACTTTTTTCACACCCTTTCAGCTTTGTATTATGCCCAACTCTAAAAAAATAAACCTGCCACCAAGCGGTGACAGGCTTCCATTTCTCAATTATAGCCCTGTTCATTTTGCCTTTCATGAACAACGGAGGTATCTGCAAAAAGATCATGCAGTCCCTGTTTCTTCGGCAGGAATGCTACAATTACATATCCGACAAAAATGGTCGCTGATATAAAGCGGCCGATCCATTCACGGAACAAAATTGTGCTCCATGTCAGTTTTTTTCCTTTAAGATTTACTACCCTTAAACCAAATACCATTTTCCCGAGTGTCTGGCCAAAAAACTTGGTCATCAGCACAAAATAGGCATAAAACGTAATAGCAGTAGCTATGGAAATCGGAGCAAACAAATTGCTTTCATGCAAAGGAATATCCAGTGCTCTAAAAATTGGATTAACCAATATCCGGTCAACACTGCCAACTACAACTAAATCTAAAAGATAAGCCCAAAATCTCATCCAAAACCCGGCAAACCTGATTGGTTCTGCAGCTTTTTGAATGGGGAGGGTTTCTGCTTGTGTGATTGTTTCGTTAACAGCAGGATCTGCTTCATCAAAGGATGACTTATTCCTGCCCTCATCCTGCAATGAATCAGGACGGGCAAGCTCTCTTTCATTCTGATCATTTGAGGTCATCTTCTCTCCCCCTCCTTATTCAGCATAAAGATACATTAAACGCGGTGAGTTTGGCTGAGATAACAATTTCATCATTCCCGCCATTTCCAGGTCATCACCCATGATTTTTCTCGCTCCCATGCTGAACATGGAGCCGAACCCAAAATTCTCAGAGTACTTTACAACCTGGGCACCATTTAATTTATGGTCTTTCTTTAATTGTTCGATTACATCATCGCCATAGCCAAAACCGTCGATCAGATTCAGTTCTTTTGCCTGCCGTCCGTCATAAATACGGCCATCCGCAATTTCCTTCACCTGCGCCTCAGTTAGTCCGCGGCCTTCCGAGATGACTTTAACAAACCCTGCATATGAATTATCAATCATGGATTGAAGGATTTTTCTTTCCTCATCTGTCATATCCCTGGTAGGGCTCATGATATCTTTATATGGCCCGCTCTTAATCGTTACAAACTCGACACCATATTTTTCAGCAAGCCCAGCATAATTATAGCCCTGCATGATAACACCCAGCGAACCGGTCAATGTCTCGGGGCTCGCAAAAATCTTGTCAGCCGGAGCGGATATATAATAGCCTCCTGATGCAGCCATTGATCCCATTGATATGTATACCGGCTTCTTTGTTTCTTTTTGAATTTCAATAATCTTATCATGTATTTCGGCGCTTTCCACTACCCCTCCGCCTGGAGAATTAACCTTAATGACAATCGCCTTTACTGTGCTGTCTTCTTTTACATATTCAAGATTATCCATGAATCCTTTGTGATTGTATCCCGGGCTTGCAAATAAAGAAGCTGCATCTCCGGTATCCTGAATCACTCCATTTACATCAAGCACGGCTATCTTTTTCTGTGCATTTCCCTCTTCAATGACTTCTTCCAAAAATGCTTCATTGCTTCCTGCAAACAGTTCATTAACCGAGCTTTCAAAATCTGTAAATGCAAATGCAGTCACAAAGTTCAGCACAACTGAAAAAACAAACAGACCTGCTGCTATTCCCAGTGCAGCCCAACGTTTTCCATTCATTTTGAAATCCTCCTTTTAATATGCTTTCTCCTTCAACATAACCAGCCGCCTTTTTGAATGATTATGATTCCCAGAAAACCTATTCGTCACATATTCTTCATACGTATAAACTTTTAAAATGTTTCAAAAAAAGGTAAACTGAACTCAGGCAACCATAATCATAGCAAAATATGAATTATTTGGGAAAGAAAATCATCAAGGACATTTTCCCCCCTGGAATTCCACAACCTTTATTACTGTTTGGAGGAATGAATATGCCTGAAAGACGCAATATATACTTTTATCACAAAAAAGATGAAGCAACGATGGAAAAAGTAGCACCGCTTTATAGCCTGGCTGAAGAGCATGCCTTTACCATTGTTAATGACTTCAAACAAGCCAATATCATTGTAAGCATCGGGGGAGACGGAACGTTTTTGCAGGCTGTCCGCAAAACTGGCTATAGGGATGATTGTTTGTATGCCGGGATTTCAACTACCGGCAGCCTGAGCCTGTACTGTGATTTCCATCTCGATGATACCGACAAGATGGTAGAGGCAATGACAAATGAACAAGTAGAAGTAAGACGCTATCCCACTATTGATGTTACGGTTGATGACCAGACATCGTTTCAGTGCTTAAATGAATTCAGCATCCGTTCTGCCATAATTAAAACTTTTGTAATCGATGTCTTTATTGATAATTTTCATTTTGAAACGTTCCGCGGGGACGGAATGATTGTTGCCACCCCAACTGGAAGCACAGCCTATAATAAATCTGTAAATGGAGCTGTTGTTGACCCGCTGCTTCCTTGCATGCAGGTGAGCGAACTCGCTTCACTGAATACTAATCGCTATCGCACTCTCGGCTCTTCCTTTATCCTGAGCGGAAACAGAAAGCTGACCCTAAAGGTGGTTCAAGATGGCAACGACCATCCTACAATGGGAATGGACAACGAAGCCCTCAGCATCCAGCATGTAGAAAAGATTGATATTAAACTTAGCGACAAAATCATTAAAACCGTAAAACTGAAAGACAATTCCTTTTGGGAAAAGGTTAAGAGGACATTTTTATAAAAAAAGAGTTTCGCATGATGGTGCGAAACTCTTTTTACTCTATGCCAATACCTTTTCCGCGCTTTAGTTTTGTTTCCCAATGGACAAAGAGTTTTGTCCTTGAAACAGAGTAAATCGTTAAGGCCAGCCAAATAAACATAAAGGAAAGCAAGTGAAGTTTTGTAAAGTGCTCATGATAAACGAAGATCCCCAGAATCAGCGTAATGGTCGGCGCAATATACTGCAGAAAACCAAGCATGGACATCGGTATCTTTTGTGCCCCTTTGGCAAAGTACAATAGCGGCACTGCTGTGGCTGCGCCTGCTCCTATAAGGAGCAAGTCGGAGCTTAGCGAAACATGCAGAAATGCCTGTTTGCCATCCATAAAAAGCATAATCATATAAATAAATGCGATCGGGGTCACTACAAGTGTTTCAAGCGTTAAACCAACTGCAGAATCTACCTTTATGAGCTTTTTGGCTAGCCCATAAAGGCCAAAGGATAAAGCGAGGACAATGGCTATCCAGGGAAACCGCCCATAGCTGACAGTCAAAATCATAACCCCTGCAAACGCAAATCCAAAAGATACGTATTGCGCAGGTGATAGTTTCTCTTTAAAAACCACCATGCCCAGAATCACACTTACGAGCGGATTAATATAATAGCCAAGACTAGCCTCAATCATCTGATCGGTATTGACCGCCCAAATATATAAAAACCAGTTGGTGCTGATCAAAAGGGAGGCAATTACAAGGGCGTAAAGCTGTTTTCTATTTGTTTTAAATCCTTTTAGCGTTTCAGCAAAAGCATTCCATTTCTTTGAAGCCAGCAAAATCACCAGCATAAAGAAAAACGACCAAAAAATCCTGTTTGCCAAAATCTCATCTGCTTGGACGTGATCTAAAAACTTCCAATAAACCGGGAGAATGCCCCATAAAAAGTAAGCAAACCCTGCGTATAGAGCTCCCGTTTGCACTTCATTATTTTTCATTGCCATTTCCTCAATTCTTTCTAGTATCGAAATATTTATATTATAAATCTGCCATAAAAATGTTTGCAATCATTTTTTCCTGCTAAAACGATGCCAGGCACCTGCTGGAATAGGTGCCTGGCACTTTCACTTATGCTTCGTATACTATTTTTCCGTCAATAACGGTTTTGTTTACTGAAATGGCGGCAATGTGCCCTATTGGCTTTTTAAAGATATCTTCATTTAATATGGTGAAATCTGCCAGATACCCTTCTTTTATTACACCTCTATCATTTTCATGGGATCCAGCATATGCACTGCCTTTTGTGAATAAGCATACTGCTTCATAAACAGTTAACGCTTCACTTGGATAATAGACTGTATTGTGCGGATCATCTATATTTGTTCTTGTAACAGCCGCATGAATTCCAAGAAACGGATTGACCGGCTCAATCGGTGCATCAGAGCCTCCTGCACAATGTATCCCTTCTTTCAGAAGTGTCTTCCAAGCGTAACAGTACTCCATATGTTCTTCACCAATGCGGTCAATCACCCATGGAAAATCAGATGCTGTAAATCTTGGCTGGATATCAAGGATTAATGGCAGTTTTTTAGCCCTGTCTATAAGTTCTTTGCGCAATATTTGTGCATGAATCAGCCTGTCTCGTCCCAAACCTTCCAATGGGTGCTTTTCTATCGCATTTAATGCCATTTCAAATGCCAAATCTCCAATCGTATGGACGGCAACCGGCAATTCATGCTTGCGGGCTTTCTCCACTAATCCATCAAGCTGCTCCTGTGAAAAAATGGCAACTCCCGAAGTGGATGGGTCATCTGCATACGGATGGCTTAATAAAGCTGTTCTTCCGCCCAGGGCTCCATCGGCGAATATCTTCATTGCCCCAAACTCTATATGTTTACTTCCCTCTAGAAACCCTCCGCCTGATTCCTTCATTTCATCTGCAACTTCATGATGAACAAGCAGATGTGCACGGAAAGGAAGACCATCCTCCTCTATTACCTGTTTGAAAGCCTGATAAGTTTGGCTGAATCCTCCATAATAATTGAGATCCTCAGTATGTCCCCCTGTCAGTCCAAGCTTATAGGCATCTTTAATGGCAGCATGAAGTGCCTTCCTTAAATAGCTTTCTGAGACAGCCGGCATCACATTAAATAAAAGCTCCTGGGCCTGGTCTTTCAAAATTCCATTTAGTTTCCCATATTCATCTTTATCGATTACTCCTCCTGGAGGACATTCAGTATCTTCAGTAATATTTGCTTTTTCTAATCCAAGGGAGTTCACTGTAAGGGCATGTCTGCACACACGTTTCAGCATGACAGGATGATTCGGAACAAATTGATCAAGCTCTGAAGCATAAATAGGTTCCGGCTGATCCCATAAATTTTCATTCCAGCCTTCCCCAATGACCCACTCTCCCTCTTCTATGGTCTCTGAAAATTCCTTTACAGCCATAAGAACTTCCTGCTTTGATGTGTGCTTAGATAAGTCGAGCCTTATTAGCCTTTCACCATGCCCGATTAGATGCATATGGCTATCCACAAATCCTGGCAGCATGGTGCTTCCCTGCAGATCTATCTCTTTTTGAACCTCTTCTTTATATTTGCTTCTTAACTCTCTCAAGGCGCCAATTTCAATGATACGGCTGCCTTCTGTAAAAACGGCCTCTATCTGATGACCTTCCTGCTGAAGGGTATAAATCGAGCCCCCATGCCAAAGCGTTCCCATAAATCTTTTCTCCTTTAATATACTAAAAGTTCACATTTACCATAGTATAACAAAAATACAGGCGGAATTCCCGCCTGCATTTTTCATAGCATTCAGTTTTGCGCTGAAGCAGTCTCCGCTTCTTTTTTCCGTAACTCCACACGCATAATTTTTCCTGAAGTAGTTTTAGGAAGCTCTGATAGAAATTCAATTTTCCGAGGGTATTTATAAGGAGCCGTCAGCTCTTTTACATGTTCCTGCAGCTGGGAAACAAGGTTAGGGTCGCTTTGGTCAACACCTTCCCTTAATACAACGAATGCTTTAACGATCAATCCGCGCACTTCATCCGGACTCCCCACAACTGCACATTCCGCTACATATGGATGCTTTACAAGCGCATCTTCCACCTCGAAAGGTCCAATGGTATAGCCTGAACTGATTATAATATCATCACCGCGGCCTTCAAACCAGAAATAGCCATCTTCATCTTTCTTTGCTTTATCTCCGGTAATATAGTAATCTCCGCGGAATTGCATAGCTGTTCTTTCCGGATCTTTATAATAGTTTTTGAAGAGCGCAGGAGTTTCGACATGGACAGCGATATCTCCTACCTCACCAACAGCACATACCTCACCTTCTTCATTGATAATGTCAACTCTGTTGCCAGGGGTCGGTTTGCCCATTGAACCTGCTTTTAGCTCCATATCCTTCGTAATGCCTACAAGCAGGGTATTTTCTGTCTGCCCATACCCGTCACGGACATTTACGTTAAAATGCTTTTTGAATGTATCAATCACTTCGCGGTTTAGCGGTTCACCGGCTGAAACAGCACTATGAAGCGCCGGCAGCTTGTATTCATGAATATTTTCAGCCTTTGCCATCAGCCTGTATTCAGTCGGCGTACAGCAAAGGACATTTACCTGATAATCCTCTAACAGCTGCAAATATTTCTTCGGCTCGAACTTTCCATTGTAGACAAGTCCAGTTGCACCAGAACCCAAAACAGAAAGGAATGGGCTCCAGATCCACTTTTGCCAGCCAGGGCCTGCTGTTGCCCATACTGTATCGCCTTCATTAATGCATAGCCAGTTCGGTGCTGCTGTTTTTAGGTGAGCAAATGCCCAGCCATGTGTATGTACTACACCTTTGGGATTTCCTGTTGTTCCTGATGTATATGAAAGAAACGCCATGTCATCCCGGGAAGTATCAGCCAACGAAAGTTCATCGGAAGCCTTTTTCATTTCCTCATCCAGCCCGATCCAGCCTTCTGCGTTTCCGCCTATCACAAACTTCGGCAGGGCTGCTGCTTCCTTAATATCTTTAAATTGGTCAACATATGGATAATAACTTACAATACCTTTAACATCCCCATGATTAATGCGGTATTGGAGATCTTTCGACCGAAGCATTTCTGAACTTGGTATGACGACAATTCCCGCTTTTAATGATGCAATGTAAACCTGATACGCTTCAATCAGTCTTGGAACAATGATCAGAATAACATCCCCTTTATTCAGACCATTTTCTAAGAAAACGTTTCCAATTCTATTTGCATTAAGTATCAGTTCACTGTATGTAATCTCTTTCTTTTCTCCCTGCTCATTTTCCCACTTTATTGCAAGTTTGTCCTTATCTCCGGCAAACCGCTCCATTTCTGATACGAGATTGTATTTCTCCGGTGCAATTAAGTCTTCCCGTTTCATCAAATCTCCCCCTGACAATTTCATTTGCTGGTGTCTGAACTTGGATGCGTAATCTATAGAAATTATTATACTAAATTATTATAAAATTTAAAATTATTTATTTTTTGAAAAATAATTTTCGCACAAAAATAAGGAGCAGGAATGATTCCTGCTCCTTGTAGCCATATTATTTAATTATCTTTGGAAACCGCCTAATTGCTGTTCAGCCATTTGAACTAAACGCTTAGTGATTTCTCCACCTACAGAACCGTTAGCGCGGGAAGTAGTTTCAGCACCAAGGTTTACACCGAATTCAGTAGCGATTTCGTACTTCATTTGGTCAAGAGCTTGTTGTACTCCAGGAACTAGAAGTTGGTTTGAGCTGTTGTTGTTTGCCATGTGATTTTCACCTCCTTGTGAGTATAGAATGTGTAGAATCACATGGCCATATACACTAATTAATTGGTAATTGTTGTATTATTTTTTGAAGTTAAATTTAACAATTAACCTGCATTTAGATCAAAATAACTCCCCAAAAGACTCTTCATTGCGCGATTGAGGTTTAATAACCATCTTTTCGGTATCCTCAACTGCTTTTGCGATGAGAGGTTCGAAATCAACAAAGCTTTCAAAGCGGCGGACTTTGTCACGCTTTGGTTTTGTTTTTGGGGATGATGGAACAAATACGGTACAGCAATCTTCGAATGGCCTGATGGATATATCGTGGGTATCGATGCTTTGGGCAATCTCGATGATTTCTGATTTATCCATTGTGATAAGCGGCCGCAGGATAGGTGTTGTTGTCACATCATTAATGGCAAACATGCTCTCGAGTGTCTGGCTGGCTACCTGTCCAAGGCTTTCCCCCGTGATGATGGCAAGACCATCATTTTTATTGCGTATTTCATCAGTGATCCGGAGCATCAATCGTCTTGTAGCCGTCATCGTATAATTCGACGGAACCTGCTGATGGATCAGCTGCTGAATCTCTGTAAAAGGGACAATATGGAGTACAACGGTTCCAGCAATATTAGAAAGTTTTTCAGTTAAATCAATTACTTTTTGCTTTGCGCGCTCACTCGTGAAAGGCGGGCTGTGAAAATGGACAGCTTCAATTTCCAATCCCCTCTTCATGGACAAGTAACCTGCTACCGGGCTGTCAATTCCCCCAGAGAGCATAAGCATGGCTTTTCCGCTCGAACCTGCAGGAAGTCCGCCAGCACCCTGAATGGTTTCGCATGATAAGTAAGCCGCCTCTTCGCGAACTTCAATTTGCAGATTTATATCCGGTTTTTTTACGTTCACTTTTAGACCCGGCACATTCTTCAGCAGGTGTCCGCCAAATTCATGATTGAGTTCGTCTGTATTTAAAGGAAAGCTTTTATCCGCTCTCTTAGCCGTAATTTTGAAAGTCTTTCCTTCTTCAAAATGTTTTAAGAATAACGCCAATGCGGCTGTCTTCATTTCTTCGATATCTTTAGTGGTTTTAACAGCAGGGCTGAAAGACTGAATGCCAAAGATGCCCTTGAGGCGATCAGAAACCTCTCTGCCATCTGCACCATTCAAGACAACATACATTCGGTCTCTTGTAGATTCAATCTTGATCCCGGGAAATTCATTGAGCACATCCAATATGCTTTTTCTTAATTTATCCACAAACTTATTGCGGTTTCTTCCTTTTGTGGAGATTTCTCCATATCGTATAAGTATACGATCATAATTTATCATGATTTCATAACCTCTCTTAGCCTTATAACGGTCTCTTTTACTGCCTCAGCAAAAACCTCTGCCTCTTCCATTGTATTATCATAAGATAAGCTGACCCGGACTGCACTTTTCGCATCTTTTTCAGGGATTCCCATAGCCATCAAGGTGCTGCTGGCAGCAGCTTTCTTTGAAGAGCAGGCACTTGTAGTTGATATATAAATCCCGCGCTCTTCTAAAGCGTGGACAAATACCTCTGCTTTGAATCCTTCTATGGAAAAATTCACAATATGAGGAGCAGAGTTTCTTTCGGGGGTATGGACAGTAATATTCCCGATTTCATTCATTTCCTCAAAAATATACCTTTTAATAGATATAAGCCGGCTCAAATGCCTTTCCATATTATTTATTGTAAGCCTTAGCGCCTTTGCCATTGCTACAATGCCAGCTACATTTTCTGTGCCGCTTCTCATTTTCCATTCCTGATTGCCCCCGGATAATAACGGTGAAAGACGAAGGCCATCACGAATGAACAAAACCCCATTCCCTTTTAAACCGTGGAATTTATGAGCTGAAATCGTACACAGATCCACGCTGGCTTGATAAAGATCAAGAGGAACCTTTCCGATTCCCTGGACGTTATCTACATGGAATATCACTCGCGAATGCTTCTTCAGCATCTCTCCAATTTCTTTTATTGGCTGAATGGAACCAATTTCATTATTTACATGCATGACTGAGACTAAAATAGTTTCCGGTGTAATTTCCTTTTCAATGTCTTCAGCATGGACAATACCGTCTTTATCCGGTGCAATGATGGAAATGCGGTAGCCCAATTCCTTCAGCTGCTCCATCGCTTCCTTCACTGAAGCATGTTCCAATCCAGTTGTGATAATATGGCGGCCTCTTTTCCTATGCATTAAAGCCGTTCCTTTTATTGCAAGATTATTGCTCTCTGTCCCTCCTGATGTAAAATACACCTCATTATGCTTAACATTCAGCAGTTGAGCAATTTGCTCACGTGCCTGCATGAGCAGCCTCTCTGCCTTTCCGCCGAATTCGTGCAGGGAAGAGGGATTCCCAAAGTATTCTGAAGAAACCTTTATAAAAGATTCAAGCACTTCTTTATATGGTTTTGTCGTTGCACTGTTATCTAAATAAATCACGGACTTCTCCTTTCCGTTCCGAAAACCCTTTTGCCAACTGTAAATCATATCATAACCACGTAAGATTGGAAATGTAATTGAAGCTTTTGTGTCAAATATTCATTTCTTTACTATTAAATTATTCAAGTTTGTACAGTTTAATCAAAATGAATGAAATGCTGCCCCCGTGGAAAGCTGATAATATTGCACTTTGAGTAAAGGACAGCTCTAGTCTGATATTATAAAATACTAAATATTAAGACTTCGTATTTTTTCGACATTTTTTTTAGCACCTGTGCTAATATGAAAATGTTCTAAACATTAAGATATGGAACCATTTTCAGGAGGATATATATGGAGAATAAAACATTAGCACCAAAACAAATTCTCGCCGTCGGACTCATGTTGTTTGCTCTATTTTTTGGGGCAGGGAATATGATTTTCCCTCCATTCCTGGGACAATCTGCCGGAATGAATGTATGGACTGCTATTATCGGATTTTTAATTACAGGGGTCGGATTGCCGCTATTAGGCATTATTGCCATTGCCAAAAATGGTGATTTACAGACGATTGCAAGCCGTGTACACCCTTTATATGGAATTATTTTTACGATTATTATGTACTTAGCCATCGGACCATTTTTCGGAATTCCGCGTACCGGAACCGTTGCTTTTGAAATAGGGATTACTCCGTTCTTGCCTGAAACCGCTTCCAATAGCGCTTATACTTTATTAGCTTATACCATTGTCTTCTTTTGCATTACAGCATGGCTTTCTTTGAATCCATCTAAGTTAGTGGATAGGATCGGCAATATTTTCACGCCTGCACTCCTCATAATCCTTGCTGTTCTGGTTATTAAAAGCATCATTACTCCAATGGGCGAATTAAAAGCACCGATGGGGGCATATGCAGAGGGGCCGTTCTTTAAAGGCTTCATTGAAGGCTACCTGACTATGGATACAATTGCAGCTTTAGTATTCGGTATTATTGTTATTGGTTCAATACAGGGTATGGGTGTGACAAATAAACATTCACTTATGAAAATATGCATTACTGCCGGACTTATAGCAGCTGCTGGTCTTGCGGCAGTATACCTGTCCCTTGCGTATATTGGGGCATCAAGTATGGAAGCTATAGGTCAACTTGATAATGGCGGTGCTGTCCTATCCGCCGCTTCTCAATATCTATTCGGAGCTGCGGGAGCATTGATCCTTGGGCTGGCCATTACGGTAGCATGCCTTACAACGTCTATCGGACTCGTTTCCGCTTGTGCGCAGTACTTTCATAAGCTGCTCCCAAAAGTACCTTATAAAACCATTGTCATCATTCTTTCGCTGTTCAGCATGGTGGTTGCAAACATTGGTTTAACTCAGCTGATTCAACTTTCATTGCCAATCTTAATCATTATTTATCCTCTGGCCATCGTGCTGATTCTGCTTTCCTTTATGCACAATGCCTTTAATGGATACTCTGCGGTATATATAGGGGCTTTAATTCCCACAGGCTTAATTAGTTTTGTGGATGGGTTAAAAACTGCTGGAATGGATGTATCCGTCATCACAGACTCACTGCAATTCCTGCCATTCTTTGCTGAAGGAATCGGCTGGATTGTGCCTGCCATTGCAGGAGCTGTAATAGGTTTCTTCCTGGCAATAGCTTTCGGAGAAGCTAAAAAGCCAATTGCTGTAAATGACTAAAGAACAAAGGCGGAAGCGCCTTGATCAGATGAACTTCAACTAAAAACCGCCACGTCCTGTGGCGGTTTTTAGTTGAAGCCAGCACATCCTGTGCAAGTCCGACAGGCATAAGACGAATCACGTAGGAAATCCTGATTTCTGGAGTGATTTGGCTTATGACCCGAGGGGCTAGGCGCTGGAGCTGGATGCAGATAATTTTTCATCAAAGTTATTCATACCGTTATATTTTATAAATTCCTAGACAACAAAAAACCAGATCCAATCGGATCTGGTTTTTTAGTGCTCAGTTATCATTTCTTCTATTCTCTTGATCGCACCCGGCTCGACCTCTTCGATTGAAGCTGCAGCCTGCTCCAGTGCTGTTTTATATTCATAGCTTCTAAATGAAGCTTCTGCTTCCATTAACCCTTTATCAATAGATGGATATCTGCTTCTGTATCGATTTCCATATTGAATGACTTTCTCAGCTAAAAGGATCGTCTCAATCATATCACTCACTGAATCCGCAGCCTTATCAACAGTAAGTACCGCAACTTCAAGATATTGCTGGACCGCAGGAATATTCAATGGTTTCTCATCGAGTTTAGCCAGCACATTATCTATGCTTTCTTTCGCATCCTGGATCAAATATTTATATTCCTGGGAAACTCCAGGCACATTGTTTTTGGAGATAAGCCTTATCATTTCTGCCACTTTCTTGCTTAACTCTTTTACTTTTTCCCTTGCAGACATCTCGTCTTTTCTTAAGGCCTGGAGCATTTCCGCAAAGGCTGTCTGCTCATCTGAAATTTCCTCAATGTGTTCCTTGATTTCAGCAAGCTCTTCTCTCAAGACAGTATGGGGAGTACTCCCGCTATTAATTTTATGCTCCAGCACTTCGAATTTTTTGAAGAGCTGGGTTATTTTTTTCTCCAGGTGGATTTGAATTTCCAGATCCTTGTCTGGAACATGATAGCTATGCCGGATAGCAGTTATCTCTGTCTTAAGCTGATTATTCATATCTTTATTATTATAAAGCATGTTTCTTGTTGCATCATCCTGCTGGCTTAAGTAATGTCTGGCATGTACTTCCTTTTCGAGCAGATCATACAGAAGTTCAATATTATCTTTAATCTCTTCGACTCCTTTTTGAACTTCCTCAATTTGCGCTTTATCAATAGAGCCTGCATATCCAGTTACTTGTTCTTCAAGTCTCTCAATTTCTTTATCTATTTGCAGATGATCAAGCAGATACCCCTGATCCAGCATATCCTTGTACCCATCCCTTAACTCTTCCAGCTGGGAAGGGATCTTGGATTGACACTCAACCATCAGGTTGGGGATAGCTTCCATTTTAGCCTGAGAATCCTCAAGCAGCGCTTTCATCACAAGAAGGATTTCACGAGCATCAAGGTAATTGCCCTTCTCCGTTTTCTCATCAAATTCTTCAAATTTGGCCAATGCTTCATCCAGCTGTTCTTCAAGAATTATTTCTGATTTACCGAATGTATGGCGATGTGCAAGCAGAGACTTTTTGCATTGGCGATACATTTCTTTCAATTCTTCAATTTCCGCTCTATTTTTCTCTTCACTGCCTACCAGCTCATTCAATTCACTCAGCAGATTTTTTATGCTTTCTTCAATCTCAGTTAATCTCTTCTCTATTCTCTGCTGGATTTCCAGGGAATTCTTAAAGCGGTATTTATCGATGCTCTCTTCAGCATCAAATAACAATTCCTCCACATCCGGAAGCTGTGATGTTACGATCTCATCCCATTCATTTCTCCAGCGTTCAAACAATTCTTCTGTCTGCCCCGTCATATTAAGCTTTTTAACTCTTGACATCTCATCTAGAACAGGGCGGTCCGTTATGTCCATCTTCCATGTTTCCAGCCTGTCAATTTCCTTATAATGTTTTTTCTTAAAAAAATATCCCGTGAGATATAGGCATAAAAGAATGACTATAACTCCAATTATGTATTCCATTTTAAAGCCCCCTGTTCTGTTCCCGAGCCAATATGTATATGTAAAGTCTTTATTTAAGAAATAACAAATGCCCGCAGGCGTTTCTTCATTTTCACATGTTATTTTCAATGCTTTTATGATACCATGTAAACGACATTTTTTGACTATTTATTTCATTTTTTTATGAATTTCTTCTTTTATATCTTATCTAAATTGCTATTTTCGGAAAATAACTGGAACATCCGTATTTTTTATTGAACTATATGAGCTGTTCAAATACAAACAATTCGCTTTTTATAAAAGATTTCCTTCTTTATTTAAGAGATATGTTAAAAAGAGACTTGAGTACTGTATTTATAAACATTTGCAGAAAGGAAGCCCTCCATATGCTAAAAGACGGACACATCCACACCCCCTATTGTCCACACGGGACAAAGGACGCATTGGAAGATTATGTTGAAAAAGCAATAAATCTTGGTTTTAAGGAAATTTCATTTACTGAACATGCTCCGCTACCTGAGGGCTTTGAGGATCCCGCACCTGCTTGCGACAGTGCGATGCGCAAGGAACATCTTGAAAAGTATTTTACTGATATATCAAGAGTGAAGGCTGCTTATCAAGGAAAAATCAGGATTAATGCGGGGCTTGAAGTGGATTATATTGAAGGCTTTGAACAGGAGATCCGAAAATTTCTCGATATGAACGGGAAATATATGGATGACTCTATTTTATCTGTACACTTTCTAAAGCATGGGAGCCGCTACGAATGCCTGGACTACAGTCCCGATGTTTTTGCAAAGATGATCGAAGAATACGGTTCAATTGAAGCTGTTTATATGAATTATTTCCGCACCCTGCTTTTATCTATAAAAGCAGATTTGGGACCATTCAAACCAAGAAGGATTGGGCATATCACCCTGGTTAAAAAGTTCCAAAAAAAATATCCCGCTGATCGGGAATTTAGAGAGGAAATAAACCAAATACTTGATGAGGTACAGAATCAAGACTATGAACTTGACTATAACGGAGCCGGTTTTTTTAAGCCGTTATGCAAAGAGTCCTATCCTCCCGATTGGGCAGCAGAAGCAGCGGCCCAAAAAGGCATTTCACTGATTTATGGGTCCGATTCTCATCAGGCAAAGGAAATGGGTCAGGGCCTTGATAGAATGAAACACATTTAAATGCTTTTAGAGTACAGCAGCATAAGGTTTTCCGGCATGATTGCAGAGGACTCCATCAACCCAATTGAAGATCTCCTTCGTGTATTTGTCTGCGAAATATTTTTCATGAGGAAATACATGCAGAACTTCAGCCATATAATGTGTGTTCAAAAATGGCATGGACAGGAGTCCTTTCAGCTGGACAATCATATAATTGGCTGAATGGATACGAAACTCTTTTGTTTTCATGCCCCTTTCCAGCACCCTGCCAAAATAAAACTTTTCCTTTGCTAAGTAAGTGGACATGATTTCCCTTACTACTTGGGAATCTATAGAAATTTCCCGGAGGATCAATCTTGTTAAATGGCTATGTTCAAATTGATAAGCCATAATATTTTGCGCAATTTTTTTCAGGCTCAGAGCAGCCCCCTGCTCAAGAAATGAAAACCCCCTCTCGATCTCCTGAATATACCCTTCAAAAAATGCAGTAAAGCAATATTCAAGCAGCCCGTGTTTGTTTTCGAAATAGTATGCGATATTCGCCGGATTTGTCTGTGCTTTGCCTGCAATATCACGGATGGAAGTCCCGGAGAAACCTTTCGTATTAAATAAGGAGATAGCGGCCGACACAATTGCCTCTTTTGAATTTTTTTTCATCTTTCCCGCCTCGCTTTCTTTTGTAAAGTCTCTGTTCATGCACATATGAGCGAATAATAAATTATGGCATTATTCAAAAACGGATTTGTTGTGATAATTAAACATTCTTGCTAAAATCGTCTTATCCTTTTTAAAGTTCTCGACAATGTCTATCTAATTTCCTGTTCTTCTGCCAGGAAATTCATATATCTTTGAGGAAGTAAGGTGAATTGTGATGTTTAGTGTCGAATCATACAAGGGAACCCGTGAAGAAAATTATCAATTATTGATTAAACAGCTCTCTGCTCTTCTTGAAGGAGAAACAAACAGCATTGCCAATCTAAGCAATGCATCAGCACTTCTTAATCAATTCCTGGACCGTACAAACTGGGTAGGATTTTACTTGATGGAAGAAGGCGAGCTGGTTCTTGGGCCATTTCAGGGTCTGCCGGCATGTGTAAGAATCCCCCTTGGTAAAGGCGTTTGCGGGACAGCTGCCAGGCAAATGGAAACAGTCCGTGTAGAAGATGTCCATCAATTCCCTGGCCATATCGCCTGTGACGCAGCTTCGCAGTCTGAAATCGTCATTCCGCTTGTCAAAGAGGGCAATCTTCTTGGTGTGCTGGATATTGATTCTCCAGAAAAAAACCGGTTTGATGAACTTGACCAAAAATACCTTGAAGACTTCTCGGAAGTGCTTGTATCATTCCTTTAACGGAATGGCAAAAAGGAGATGACCGTATCTGAGGCCATCTCCTTTTAGTATTAGACTCCTTCGAGTGCCTGGGACAGATCATCCCTGATATCTTCCCACGATTCAAGTCCAACTGAAAGCCTCAGCAGAGTATCTTCAATGCCCATCTTTTCACGTGACTTCTTTGGAACCACTGCATGAGTCATCGTAGCAGGGTGCTGAATCAATGTCTCAGCATCTCCAAGGCTCACGGCAATTTTAATTAGATTCAGCCGGTTCATAAATTCCTGAGCAGTCTCTTTATCCCCCTTTAGAGTAAAAGAAATCATCCCGCCAGGTCTCCTCATTTGTTTTTGTGCAATTTCAAAATCTGCATTATTGCTGTCTCCTGGAAAATAAACTTTTTCTACCTTTGGATGCTCCAATAAGTATGATGCAAGCTGTTTCGCATTGTCACAATGCCTGTCGAGTCTGACTGCAAGTGTTTTCAATCCACGTAGAAGCAGCCAGGCATCAAAAGGTGAAATAATGCCTCCAATGTCTTTTTGAGTCGTCATGGAGACTTTACCCAAAAATTCTTTAGACCCAATTACAAGCCCGGCAACTACGTCACCATGACCCCCGATGTATTTTGTCGCACTATGAATGACAATATCACAGCCCAGTTCTATCGGATTCTGCAAATATGGCGAACAGAAAGTATTATCAACTACAACTGGAATTCCTTTCTCTCTCGCTGCTTCTGCAACGATTTTCAAATCCACCAATTTCATTGTTGGATTTATTGGAGTTTCAACATATATACAGGCAGTTTCCGGTTTAATTTCATCAAGCAGCTGCTGCTTTGATTTCATAGCTGAAAAATCATGGCTGATTTTATACTTTTCATCCATCATCTCCAGGAGTCCAAATGTACAGCCATAAACTCCCTGAGAACATAAAATATGATCACCTGTTTTGGTTAAAGCAAACAGGACAGCTGAAACTGCAGCCATACCAGACCCAAAAGCAAGGGCTGCTTCTCCTTTTTCCAGAGCGGCCATTCTTTCTTCAAGCATCTTAACTGTTGGATTTCCCAGACGGGAATAGATATAGCCTTCTTCCTCACCGGAGAAACGCTTTTCTCCCTGCTGTGCTGTCTCAAATGTAAAAGTTGAAGTCTGGAATATTGGCGGTGCGAGGCTCCCCTTGAACCTTTCAGCATCGTATCCTTCATGGATGACCTGCGTCTCGAAGTTAAACCGATGTTTCCTATCCATTCTACCTCTCCCTTTCACTGCAAGCGCTTACATTATTATCTATAATAAACTTCTCTTTCAGCATATGATAATAGTATATTTTTTGAAAGTATTTTGTTTTGGAAAAATATCAATAAAGACTGCCTTTCCATAAGGCAGTCCCTAGATAAATGAATCTGCAGCCGACTCAATGATCACTTTATTTTTCCCTGTATTTTTGGCGGTATATAATGCCCTGTCAGCCCGTTTAAACAGCGCAGCATATGAATCATTTTTCCCCCTGCTCCAATACGAAACACCGCATGAAATGGTTACTTGGGGATCTGTGATTTGACATACCTTTCTGACAAGCCGTTCAGCAATGAGCGATCCCGCCGGCAATGAAACACCGGGCAGGTAAAGAGCCAGCTCCTCTCCGCCCCATCTTGCACCTATATCAGTGCTGCGGATATTGCTGTTTATTAAATTGGCAACTTGAATAATGATTTCATCGCCAACCTGATGTCCGTATGTATCATTTACCAATTTAAAATCATCTATATCTACAAGCATAAATGTTCCTTCATGATCTTCATTCATGGACTGATGAATCCGATCATCCAGATAACTTCGCGAATATAGCTTTGTTAAGTGATCCGTTACAACCATCTTTTCAAGCTCTTCTCTCAGCATTGAATTGGTAAAGGCAAGTGTGGAATGATGAATCAAAGACTGGAGCAGCTTGAATGTTTCAAATGAAAAATGATAAGGAGAACTATGCATGACCAGGGCAAACCCCTTTAATGCTCCAGATTGGGTCATTGGAACAGCCATAATGGATTTGTAAAAGCTGGCCGTTCCCTCGAACTGTAAAGAAAAATCCCCAATAAAAAGAGACTCTTTCTCTTTGATGATCTTTGTCTTTATATACTGAATATAGATTTCTGCCTCTTTGGTTTGAAAAAATTCAGTGCTGCCCTGGATTATATTCACATCGGCACTATCAGAAGATATCAAGATGAAACCGGCTTCTTCAGCATCAAAGGAATGCAGAATCTGATCTGCCATGAAGTTCATGGTTTCTGTCAGACGCAAATTCGAATTCAGGCGGTGGGATGTTTCGTTAATTAATTGAAGGTCCGCTATCAATCGCTTGGATTGCTGATAAAGCTGCGCATTTTCCAGTGCACTGCCTGCAGTATTGGCCAGAAGCGTGATAAATTCAATTTCATTTTTAGGGAATATGATGGTATTAGGAGCTATGACCTGAAGCACTCCATAAACCCCCTGTTTCCCTTTTAATGGAGCATATAAGACAGAGCGCATTTCCTGCAGGGAATCTTCAAATTGAACAGCCCCTGTGACATATGCCTGCATGGCCGCGATGTTTTCGCTGTCATATTCAAGGTCTCTAATGGGCAAATCCCCATGATTATTGTTATCCTGGGACAGCAGAAGATAATAGGTAAAAGTGGGGTACATTTCCTGTAAAGTATAAATAATTTCCCCCAGCACCATATCCATATCCATTGAGGAATGGAATTTCTCTGTAACTCGATACAGCTGTTTATAGCGTTTTTCTTCAGATGCAATTTTGGCCAGACCCTGGGCTTTATCAAGAAATTGCCCGCATTCTTCGCTAAGCTCCTGAAATACTTTTTCTGGATAGGAATGAAAACAGCCTGATTCACCTGTTAAAATCATGCATCCCAGCAGCTGGCCTCTCTTTACAAGAGGAATCATGATTTGATCTTCCTTAATCTCAGTGCCTAAACTCTGCAATTCTCTGTTTTTGTTAGCCCATCTTTTTAAATCACCTGAAAAAGCAGGTGAAAGCAAAGCATCCGGGTTCGTGGCAGCTTCTGCAAAGAACTCCTGCTTCCATTCATTAAAGACGTACAGAGTTATTTCATCAGCTCCGGTAAGGGCTTTAATGGCAGAAAGCATTTCATTCAGTAATTTTTCATAGTGAAAGAAACCGTTCTCCGTATCGATAATGTCAAAAAATCGGCTTTTTAAATTAAGTATGATTTGGCGTTCAAGTGTATCCATCTTTATTATCACCCATCAAATGTCTCAGATCATGAATCTTTAAACCAATAAGGTATATTATAACGGACCAGAATTAATATTTTCAGCATACATGTGGCTATTTCGTTTCAACTTTCCTATATTCATATCTTTTAAGATAAGAAATCGACAAAAATACACATTAAAATAAAAAAAACGAAGCCGCCTTCCTTTAATTAAACAATTCCAATTTTTTCTTTATTATATCATATCTTGCAAATGGACTCTTTATAAGTTTTCTAATTTCATGTGAAATATGGCAAAGGACAAAAACTTCGCTTATAATTTAAACATCCTTTAAATATGAAGGAGTAAAAAATAAAATCATCTTGACTTTTATCCTTTAAAAATTATATAATACTCCTTGTGTAAAATATTGCAGCCTATGTGAGCACCTTGATGCACTCATTTTGTTCCTCAACCAGAGTTTTCTGGGGATGGGGTACTGTGTAACCCTCTGCTGCTAGGGCGAAGGTACATGAAAACAAAATGGACATGATTGTTGTGCGCATCTGTTTCTGTTTTTATTTTACCCAAATAAAAACACAAAAGGAGGAGTCTTAAATGGCTCGTTATACTGGTCCAAGCTGGAAATTATCCCGTCGTCTTGGAATCTCTCTAAGCGGAACTGGTAAAGAATTAGAAAAGCGTCCTTACGCTCCTGGACAACATGGTCCAAACCAGCGCAAAAAATTATCTGAATACGGATTACAATTGCAGGAGAAGCAAAAGCTTCGTCATATGTACGGAGTAAATGAGCGTCAATTCCGCAATTTATTCGATAAAGCTGGCAAAATGCCTGGTAAGCACGGTGAAAACTTCATGATTCTTCTTGAATCACGCCTTGACAACGTGGTTTACCGTTTAGGTCTTGCACGCACTCGCCGTCAAGCTCGTCAGCTAGTTAACCATGGTCACATCATGGTTGATGGATCTCGCGTTGATATTCCATCATACCGCGTAGCACCTGGTCAAACAATTACACTTCGCGAAAAATCTCGCAGCCTTGACATCGTTAAAGAAGCAATCGAAGTAAACAACTTCGTACCTGACTTCGTATCTTTCGATGCAGACAAGCTAGAAGGAACTTTCACTCGCATGCCTGAGCGTTCTGAACTTCCAGCTGAAATCAACGAATCTCTAATCGTTGAATTCTATTCTCGTTAATAATAGTAAAACTGCCGAATACATTTCGGCAGTTTTTTTTCTGTCTGGAAAATTCCTGGGTTGTGCAAAAAGCCCTCCGTCACAGGAGGGCTTACATTTTAGTATTTAATTAAAAAGTATTTCTTCTTTCCGCGGCGAATGACAGTAAATTGGCCTTCAATCTTGTCCTTATCAGAGAGTGTGTAGTCAAGCTCCGTTATGCGTTCTCCATTTACTGAAACAGCTCCATTCGTCACATCTTCACGTGCCTGGCGTTTGGATGGAGAGATTTTGGCAGCAACAAGCAAATCAACGATCCCCAATTCTCCGCCTTCTGAATGCTCATAAGATGGAACATCCTTAAAGCCTTGTTTGATCTCTGAGGCCGAAAGGTTTTTAATTTCTCCGCTGAATAACGCTGCTGTAATCTTAATAGCCTGTTCCAATGCTTCATCCCCATGGATCAGGCGTGTCATTTCTTCAGCAAGTGCTTTTTGGGCTTTGCGGAGATGCGGTTCTTCCTGAACAGCTTTTTCAAGGCCTTCAATTTCTTCACGGTATAAGAATGTAAAGAACTTAAGGTATTTGATTACATCCGCATCTGCTGTGTTAATCCAGAACTGGTAAAACTCATAAGGAGATGTTTTCTCCGGATCAAGCCAGATTGCTCCGCTTTCCGTTTTGCCGAATTTAGTTCCATCCGCTTTCGTAACCAGAGGGATGGTCAGACCATATGCCTTGGACCCTTCAGGCGCCATTTTGCGGATGAGCTCAAGGCCGGTTGTGATATTCCCCCATTGGTCGCTACCGCCAATCTGCATTTTGCAGTTATGGTTCTCATATAAATGAAGGAAATCCATTGCCTGCAGGATGGTGTAAGTGAATTCAGTAAAGGAAATTCCCGTTTCCAGTCTGGAAGAAATGGTGTCTTTAGCGAGCATGTAATTGACTCCGACATGTTTCCCGTAATCACGCAGGAAAGTAACGATATCCATGGAGCCTGCCCAATCATAGTTGTTAACCATGATTGCACCATTTTCACTTTCAAAATCAAAAATTCTTTTTAGCTGGTTCTTTATGCAGTCCACATTATGCTGTACAGTTTCCAGCGTCTGCAGCTTCCGCTCTTCGCTTTTACCGCTTGGATCTCCAATCAGGCCAGTGGCTCCGCCTACAAGAACGATTGGACGATGGCCTTCTTTTTGAAAGCGCCTTAAAGTCAAAAACGGCAGAAGATGCCCAATATGCATGCTGTCAGCTGTTGGGTCTACACCGCAGTATAAAGAGATTGCCTCTTTTCCGAGAGTGTTCTCAATGCCCTCTTCATCTGTCTGCTGGTAAACAATCCCTCTCCATTGCAAATCTTCAAGTAAACTCATCTTAACTCCTCCTAATTAACGGCTATTTTCAAGGCATTAACAGGGTATCACCCATACAAAAAACGCCCCTGCAAATATGCAGGGACGCATGATCATTTTTGCGCGGTACCACCCAAATTGAGGACAGCTGTCCTCCACTCTTTCAGAATAACGGATAATCCGTCCACTGCTATAACTGCTGTGCAGGTTGACAGTGAAAGCTCAGGGAGGTAATTCATCCTTCTATTTGTACCGGCTCGCAGCGAACGCCGGCTTTCTGAAACAGGGATAGAAGCATTACTGGGTTCCCATCAATGCCTGTAAAATATTTTAACGTCTAAGATAAAACATTTTTATCATAAAAATCAGCCAAATGTCAAATGCCTGTGCAAAAAAAGGAAATTTCAGATAAATGGCGAACCTTGTCATATTACTATGTCGCAATATGCTATAATAGATGTGATTTAGGGGGATTGATATGATGAAAGAAAAGTTTCAGATGTTATTTGATAAATTAAGGCAAACTCCGGGCCTTTTCGGGAATAAAAAAGCAGCTAAAGGAGCGAGTATAACGTACCAGGTTATCTGGAATCTTACTTTGCTCTTTATCATACTGGCTGTCGTTGGCGGTGCATTCGCGGGAGGACTTGGAGCTGGTTATTTCGCGTCGCTGGTAAAGGATGAACCCATCCGATCCTATGCCAGCATGAAAAAAGATATTTATGACTATGAAGAGACATCGCAAATATACTTTGCAAATAACGTATATTTAGGAAAGCTGAGAACAGACCTTGAACGTGAGGAAATTAAGCTTGATGATGTTTCGGAACACTTAATTAACGCAGTTGTCGCTACTGAAGATGAATATTTCTACGAGCATGACGGAGTGGTGCCAAAAGCGATTATGCGCGCACTGTTCCAGGAAGTAACAAATTCATCTGTTCAATCCGGCGGAAGTACACTTACACAGCAGCTGATAAAGAACCAAATCTTAACGAATGAAGTTTCTTTTGAAAGGAAAGCAAAAGAGATCCTGCTTGCTTTGCGACTGGAGAAATTCTTTGATAAAAAAGAGATATTGGAAGCCTACCTGAATGTATCTACCTTTGGAAGAAATGCATCCGGACGTAATGTTGCCGGAGTTGAAGCAGCTGCCAAAGGCATTTTTGGGGTGAGTGCTAAAGAATTAACTTTGCCTCAGGCCGCATTCATAGCAGGGCTGCCTCAGAGTCCATTCGGCTACACTCCTTTTACAAGGGAAGGAACGGTCAAAGAGAATCTGGAACCAGGTTTCTCGAGGATGAAAACCGTTCTGAAAAGAATGTATGACGATGGAAAGATTGACCAGAAGCAATACGAGGAAGCTTTGGCTTACGACCTGACCAAGGATTTCACAACGCCTTCAGAAAGCCCATTGGAAAAGTATCCATATTTGACGTATGAAATTGAAGAACGTGCAGTAAACATCATGACTAAGATTCTCGCAAAAAATGATGGATACGAAGAGCAGGACTTAAAAGAAGATGACGAGCTCCGAGAGGAATACAGGACTCTGGCAGACCGGACGATCCGCCAGAATGGCTTCCAGATCCATACGACGATTAACAAAGATATTTATGATAAAATGCAGCAGGTGAAAAATAATTACCCTTATTATGGGCCAGACAAACCTGAGACGATTAAGGACCCGGAAACCGGTGAAGATAAGCAAATCATGGAGCCCGTAGAGGTTGGTGCCATATTGATTGAAAATAAAACCGGTAAAATCATCAGCTTTGTCGGCGGACGCGATCACAAACGCGAGCAGCTGAATCATGCTACAAGCGCTCTAAGGCAAAATGGTTCAACCATGAAGCCGCTTTTAGTCTATGCTCCTGCAATGGAACTTGGAAAAGCAGCGCCCGGCACTATTCTGCCTGATGTGCCGCTATACCTAAGTCCAGGATTAAATAGGCCTTGGCCAAAGAACTATACGAATACCTATAGCGGGCTCGTCTCAGCCAGACATGCACTCAAGCATTCATACAATGTCCCAGCTGTTAAGCTCTATAAGGATATAGTCGGACAGCGGCCTGCCGCTTATCTGGAAAAAATGGGCTTTACCTCTCTGATCGGCCCTGACTATACAAACTTGTCTACATCCATTGGTTCTTTGGAATATGGGGTAACCGTTGAAGAAAATACGAACGCCTTTACTACATTTGCCAACGGCGGGAAGTTTGTTGACGCCTATATGATTGAAAAAATCACAGATAAAGACGGGAACATAATATTCCAGAATAAATCCGAGCCTGTTGATGTATTTAGTCCACAGACAGCGTACCTTACAATCGATATGATGAGAGACGTTATTAACAGCGGAACTGCCACATCGATTAAGAGCAGATTGAAGTTCAGTTCTGATTGGGCAGGGAAAACAGGTACTGGTACTGAATTCATAGATGCATGGTTCGTGGCATCCAACCCGAATGTCACTTTCGGCATATGGTCAGGATATGATACGCCTAAATCATTAAAAGCCCCTGGACCGCTAAGCTATAGTTTGCGCAATAACTATCTCTGGGCGGATTTGATGAATGCAGCATATGACGTCGCACCTGATCTTGTTGATCCGAGCGAAAGCTTTAAAATGCCGGGCGGAATCGTAAGACGTTCATTCTGTGCCATTTCAGGCCTGCTTCCTTCTGAAGCTTGCTCAAGAGCCGGTCTGGTTGAAACAGACTTATTTAATGCAAAGTTTGTTCCAACAAAGGTGGATGATAGCCTGGGCAATGGAAAACTTGTCAGAATCGGCAACAAGAAATATATGGCGCTTGATTCAACTCCTGAAGAATTTACAGAGCCGGGATTGGTTGTGAATCCAGATTATATCGAAAAGCTCTTCGGAATTAAGGCGAATCCAAGCGACCTTATTCCGAATAAAGAACGCTGGAAGAGCATACTGACTAGCGCTGACCAGCTCAAAGATAACGGTAAAGCACCCGCATCCCCAGGCATAAAAGCTTCTGGCGAAACTATTACTTGGGGTGCACATCCTGAAAATGATGTAATTGGATACCGCGTCTATAACGGCGGCAAAAAAGTTGGTACGATAAAAGCAGGTTCCTCCCTTAGCTTTAAGGCTGGAAGCGGCTCGATCCATGTAACAGCCGTTGACATTGCCGGCAGAGAGTCTGCTCCTTCCAATGTAGTAGAAATCGGCAAAAAGCCGGAAGAAGAAAAACCGAAAGAAGAGAAGCCTAAAGAAGAAAAGCCGAAAGAGGAGAAACCTAAAGAGGAAAAACCTAAAGATCCTCCTCCAGCCGAGGAAAAGCCTGATGCTGAGAAACCATCAGAACCCAGTGAAGGTGAAGAAACTAATTAAAGAAAAGCAGAATCCCATTGGCCCAAACAGGGCTTGGGATTCTGCTTTTTCTTTATAGAAATAACAATTGCCAAAAATATATTCTGGATACTTTACTAAACAATATTATCAAAGAGTTTATAACTATCAGGCTTGAAACAATAACAAAAACCGCTGCTCATTTATGCAGCGGTCTCCTCTATTAATCTTCCATTGTAGACAAATCGCCAGTTGGCAGGTCCAGTTCCCATGCTTTAAGCACCCGGCGCATAATTTTGCCGCTTCGGGTTTTTGGAAGTTTGTCGCGGAATTCAATTTCACGCGGGGCAGCGTGGGCAGCAAGGCCTTTCTTAACGAATTGGCGGATTTCTTCCACCAGTTCTTCAGAAGGTTCATGTCCGTCTCGTAAAGCAACAAATGCCTTTATTATTTCACCACGGACAGGATCCGGCTTTCCGATAACTCCAGCTTCTGCAACAGCTGGATGTTCGATCAGCTTGCTCTCTACTTCAAACGGCCCTACACGTTCGCCAGATGTCATGATAACATCATCTACACGACCCTGGAACCAGAAATATCCATCTTCATCCATATATGCCGAATCTCCCGAAACATACCAGTCACCTGGCATAAAATAAGATTCATATTTTTGCTCGTTATTCCAGATGGCATTCATCATGGAAGGCCAGCCTTTTTTAATCGCAAGGTTCCCCATGCGGTTTGGCGGCAGCTCATTTCCCTGATCATCGACAATGGCTGCTTTAACACCCGGAATCGGCTTACCCATGGATCCCGGCTTAATTTCCAGGCAAGGATAGTTGCAGATGAGCTGTGCACCTGTTTCTGTCATCCACCATGTATCATGGATGCGCATATTGAATACTTTTATACCCCATCTGACAACTTCAGGATTTAGCGGTTCCCCGACACTGAGGACATGACGGAGGGAGCTTAAATCAAACTTTTTCACAACTTCATCGCCCGCCCCCATCAGCATGCGGAAAGCGGTCGGAGCACTATACCAAACCGAAACGCCATACTCCTCAATCATTTTATACCAAGTCTCCGGATTGAATCTGCCCCCGACAATAAGGTTTGAAGTCCCTGTCAGCCACGGGCCGAAAATGCCATATGAAGTACCGGTTACCCAACCAGGGTCAGCAGTGCACCAATATACATCTTCTTCTTTTAAGTCGAGCACCCATTTAGCCGTCTGATAATGCTGAATCATTGCATTATGTACATGCAGAACTCCCTTTGGCTTGCCTGTAGAACCGGAAGTATAATGCAAAATAAGGCCATCTTTTCCGTCAACCCATTCAATTGGAAGCTTTCTGCTTGATTCAGCCATTCTTTTATTAAAGTCCACATATGGGCCTGTTTCCTCAATATTTTCCCCAACAAGGAAAACATGCTTTAAGTCAGGCAGCTGGTCAACAGGCACACGTTCCAAAAGCTCAGGTGTTGTAATCAGAACTTTTGCTTCACTGTCATCAAGTCTGTCACGGACTGCTCCTTCCATAAAGGCTTCAAACAGGGGACCCACAATGGCTCCCAGCTTAATAGCTCCCAATACTGCAAAATAGAGTTCAGGAGAGCGCGGCATAAAGATGAAAACTCGGTCTCCTTTCTCTACATCCCCATATGCTTTTAATGCATTTCCCGCTTTATTGGATAGTTCCTTCATTTCTTTGAATGTATATTTCTCATTTCTCTGTCCATCGCGATAATAAAGGGCAACCTTATTTTTTCTGAAAGATTCCGCATGACGGTCAATGGCCTCATAGGCCATATTCATGCGGCCGGTTTCTTTCCAGGAAAATTCTTTTTCCGCATCAGCCCAGTTAAAATTTTCATAAAGCTCATCATAGCTTTTTAAATTGAAGTCCCCTTGTGTTACTGGCAGCGCTTCCACTTTCATATATCGTTATCCCCCTTATTTAAGATTTGATATTATTATAGTATAAACATTATATTTTCTCAATTTTTAAAATTTTAGAGTGAAAAAAATTACTTATGAACCAAATAATAAATTGTCACAAACTTTTTTAAATTACACAGAAAATTATGTGAAAGCGCTTTATCCTCCGTGTTTTTATGTATAATAGAAGTTACATTGATCATGTCTATGGCGGTGAATAAATGGAACATAAAAAAACGTATAATGCAAAAGAATTAAAAACAGCCAAAGGAAAATTAATCATTGAGGGGCCAATTTCATCTGAAAAATTGGCAGATTATGAGTTTCATAAAGATCTTGTTGCTTTCAGGCCTCCGGCTCAGCAGCATAAAGCCCTGGTTGAAATTGCGGGATTGCCGGAGGGAAGAATTATAGTGGCCCGTGACAGACATACCATTGTCGGCTATGTTACTTACTTGTATCCAGACCCTCTTGAGCGCTGGTCTGAAGGGAAAATGGATAATTTAATCGAATTGGGTGCAATAGAAGTGATCCCTGCTTTCCGAGGTTCAGGGACAGGCAAGAACCTGCTGAAAGTATCCATGATGGATGACGCAATGGAAGACTATATCGTGATAACGACTGAATATTATTGGCATTGGGATTTAAAAGGAACTGGCCTGAATGTATGGGAATATCGAAAAATCATGGAAAAGATGATGAATGCTGGCGGTCTTGAATGGTATGCCACAGATGACCCTGAAATCAGTTCTCATCCTGCAAATTGCCTAATGGCCCGGATCGGAAAAAGAGTGGACCAGGATTCAGTGCAGCAATTTGACCGCTTGCGCTTTATGAATCGCTTTATGTATTAAATCTTATTAACAGCGTCAATACATAATTCATGCCTGTATTCAGACTATTTTTTCGGCATGAATGTATCTCCATATATTTTATAAGGAGGCATTTAAAGTGATTGTTGAAGAAATTATGAAAACGGATGTCACGTCCTTGTCAAAAGAAGACACCATTGCCGACGCCATAAGAATTATGAACGAAAAAAGAATACGGCATTTGCCTATAATAGATGAAGCGGGCAGATTGCAGGGACTTGTAACAGATAGGGACATTCGTGATGCCACACCATCTATTTTTCATACAGAACTATTTAAGGAAGATCTGCAGCGACCATTAAAAATGATTATGAAGACAGATATCATCACGGGACACCCTCTTGATTTTGCTGAAGAAATTGCTGCGGTTTTTTATGAACAGCGGATTGGCTGCCTGCCAATATTAAACGATAATAAGCTGGTTGGAATTGTCACAGAAACCGATTTGCTTCATACGCTAGTTCAATTGACGGGAGCTCATCAGCCAGGTTCGCAGATTGAAGTGAAGGTGCCAAACAGGGCGGGCATGCTGTTTGAAATCGCTGAAGTCATCTGCAAAAGAAAAGCAAATATTCAGAGTGTCCTTGTTTACCCTGACAAAACGGATGATAAATACAAAATACTGGTGATAAGGGTACAGACTATGAACCCTACGCTTGTAGTTGAAGATTTAAAAAAAGCAGGCCACCATGTTTTATGGCCCAGTCTGCCGGGGATTTCACTATGACACATGATTCAGTATTTGTTTTTTCGGAAGACCTGCTGAACTATAAATTCAGCAAAAATCATCCTTTTAATCAGATAAGGCTGAAACTGACACTCGAATTGCTCAAAAATATCAATGCCATCGATGACTGTCATATTATTCCCCCGCGCCAGGCTTCCGATGAAGAGCTTCACTTGATTCATGATCCTAATTATGTGAATGCTGTCAAGCTTGCCGGCCGGGGACAGCTTCCTGAGGATATCTGCGAAAACTATGGTCTCGGAACAGAAGACACACCTATTTTTCCAAACATGCACGAAGCAAGCTCCCTTTTAGTAGGAGGCACTCTGGCAGCCGTTGATGCAGTCATGAGCGGACGTGCTAAGCACGCACTTCACCTTGGCGGCGGCCTTCACCACGGTTTTCGGGGAAAAGCTTCTGGATTTTGCATCTACAACGATAGCTCCGTAGCCATAAAATATATACAGGAAAAGTATAAAGCCCGTATTCTGTATGTGGATACAGATGCCCATCATGGTGATGGTGTCCAATGGTCATTTTATGATGACCCGGATGTATGCACCTTATCTATTCATGAAACAGGCAGATACCTTTTCCCCGGAACCGGAAATGTAAATGAACGAGGACAAGGGAAAGGATATGGATTCTCTTTTAATATTCCCGTGGATGCATTTACTGAAGACGATTCTTGGCTTCACGCATACCGTACAGCTCTTCGGGAGGTTGCAGAATTTTTCAAACCGGATGTGATTCTGACGCAAAATGGTGCTGATGCACATTATCTTGATCCTCTTACCCATTTGTCATCTACTATAAAGATTTATAGGGAAATTCCGAAACTGGCCCATGAAATTGCCCATGAATATTGTAATGGGAAATGGATAGCCGTCGGCGGCGGCGGTTATGATATTTGGAGGGTTGTTCCCCGGGCATGGGCCATGATATGGCTTGAAATGACTGAAAACTCTAATTGTTACGGCAATATACCGGAGGAATGGATAAACAAGTGGAAAGAACACGCCCCTGTCCCTCTTCCCCTGGAATGGGACGATCCGGCTGATTTATATAAGCCTATCCCCCGTAAGAGCGAAATAACTGAAAAAAATGCCCGGACAGTGGACAAAGTCCTTTATCCCATCCGGAACAGATCAATGACAGAATCTTTATAAGAACAGCGGCCGGGAACATTTTACCGGCCGCTGTTCATTTCTGCATAAACAAATAAACAGGTCTGACTATTACCAGACCTGTTATCAATTATGAATATTGTTATCTTCATTAAATTTCGGATCAGAAATAATGATTTCAACACGCCTGTTTTTCTCCCAATTCTCCGGTCCGGAATTAGGGACGATAGGACGGGTTTCCCCGTAGCCGACAGCCATAAACCTGTGGCTGTCAAGATTATGCTTTTCTGTTAGATATCTGATTACAGTACTTGCCCTGGCAGCAGATAACTCCCAATTGGACGGATATCTGTAAGTAGTTATGGGTCGGTCATCAGTATGTCCTTCCACCTTCACAAGGTTTGGCATGTTTGCTAAAAGGGTTCCTACTTTATCCAGGAAAGAGTATGAACTGTCTATCAGACTTGCATCTCCGGATTCAAATAAAACCTGTTCCTGCAGAACGAGAACGACCCCTCGTTCCGTCCTGTTTGCCACAATCACTTTTTCTAAGCCATTCTTATCCAAAAACGACTGAATCTCCATCAGAAGCTCATCAAGCGAATCGGATTGCCCGCTGTCTTCATTTTCTTTAATTTCTTCATTTTGTCCCGGGTTCTCTGCAGGAATGATAGACGGCTGGAAATCCAGCACCTGCCTGTCCCGGAAAGAATCGGATAATGCCTGAAACTTCATTAAATCAATCTGTGACATCGAAAACAGCAGAATAAAAAATACCAATATCAGTGTGACGAGATCGGAGAAAGTCACCATCCATCTTGGGGCGCCTTTTGGAGGCTCCGGAGATCTTCTCCTAGGCTTCATAATCCAGTGCCTCCCCCTCATTTACAGCTTTCTCCAAATCTCTCCGTTCTTCTGAGGATAAAAAGGCGCTCAGCTTTTCTTCCAATATTCTCGGATTCTGTCCGGATTGAACACCGATAACCCCTTCAATAATAATCTGCTTCAAAAAAACTTCCTTCTCTGTCTTTAAAGCCAGCTTTGCTGCCATCGGCAGAAAAATCAGATTGGCCAGCAGGGAGCCATATAAAGTAGTCAGTAAGGCAAGAGCCATATTGGGCCCAAGTGTGGAAGGATCATTCAAATTCTTCAGCATCAGAACCAGTCCGATCAGGGTCCCTATCATTCCCCATGCCGGTGCGTACTCTCCGGCTCTTTCGAGAATGCTTCTCCCTTTTCTGTGCCTCTCTTCCATCGCCATAATTTCGGCATTCATAATGTCAGTAATGACATCTGGTTCTATACCATCCACAGCCAGGTAAACGCCTTTCCGAATGAAAGGATCTTCCACCTTCTCGATTTCAGCCTCAAGCGATAACAGCCCTTCACGCCGGGCACGCTCAGAGAGTTTGACAAAAATTCCAATCAGCTCGCCAACGCTTTGCTCTTCACTGGAAAAAACCTGTTTAAAAACGGTGGCCATATGCCTGATATCTTTTAAGGGAAAACTTACAAGCAGCCCAGCTATTAAACCGCCCAAAACAATAAGAATTGAAGAAGGGTCAACAAAGGATAAAAAACCATCAGCTCCTCCATTCCACATGATTCCAAAAATCAGCATAGCAAGCCCCACCATTAACCCTGCCGGTGTTAAAATATCAAACTTTCTCATACTCTCTCTCCCTGATCCATTGCGAATTGCCTTTGTCTAATGGTTTATTTATGTCCTCGAAAACAGGTACGATTGCTAAAATTGGCAGAAAGAAACGCCTTTTAATTAAGGCGCTTCTCTTTCTTCCCTTTGTCTAGCTGCAGTGCCTAGCCCCTCGAGTCACTTCGGTCCAGATGCTGAAGTCAAAGAACGACTTCAACTTCTGGCCCTCCAGCGCTTGTCGGGGCTGGTCGAGGCGCTTCCGCTTTTCTTTTATATCGGCAAGTCCATTATTTTGTTGAGCTTCGTTCTTCAATTCGGTGAGGGAGTACAACAATTTGCTCATCGACTGATTCCTTATTCATAAGTTTCGTAAGCAATCTCATGGCAACTGCACCAATATCGTACAAAGGCTGTACGACTGATGTCAGCTGAGGACGGACCATTAATGCCAATCTGGTATTGTCAGAGCTGATGACCTCAAAGTCTTTCGGGATATTATAACCTTTATCCTCCGCCCCGTGGACAATTCCCAATGCCATTTCATCAGATCCTGCAAAAATAGCTGTTGGACGCGGATCTGCCTCAAGCAGCTTTTCAAAGGCTTCTATACCTGAATCGTACGTATAATCTCCTTCAACCACCAATTCATCGCGGAAGGGCACCTCAGCTTCTTCCAATGCCCGCTTATAGCCTGCAAGCTTTTTTTCCTGATTAATCGGCTCTCGGAGAGGTCCCACCACGATAGCAGCATCTTTATGGCCTTTTTCAATAAATGACTTGGTCACATCAAATGCTGCCTGTTCATAATTAATATTTACAGATGGGATTTTGCCTGTTTCTTCAATAGAGCCAGCCAGTACGATCGGAACTGGTGACTTTTCAAACTCTTCAACATGCTCGGACGTAATATTGCCGCCCATGAAGACTATTCCATCCACCTGTTTCCCGAGCATAGTATTGAGCAAGTGCAGCTCTTTTTCAATATTTTGGTCGGAGTTGCTGAGAATGATATTGTATTTATACATTGTCGCAATATCCTCTATGCCCCTTGCCAATTCTGCAAAAAAAGTGCTGGAGATATCGGGAATGATCACACCGACTGTAGTAGTTTTTTTGCTTGCCAATCCTCTTGCAACCGCGTTGGGGCGGTACCCAAGCCGGTCAATAACTTCCATTACTTTTTTTCTTGTTGCAGGCTTAACATTCGGGTTGCCATTTACAACACGAGAAACCGTTGCCATTGATACATTCGCTTCTCTTGCCACATCGTATATTGTTACATTCATTACTGACACTCCTTCTTTAAATAGCGGTCACTTCAATTACTTTATATTTTACAGCAACACGGCGTAACCTACTCATTTTTTATCCTAATTTGTGAGTGGTTACACATGTACAATTATGTATTTAATCATACGACAGTCCAGGAATTGCCGCAATGTCAAGGCTTGTATTTTTGAAAAAAACTTAAATTTGCACTTTAAATGCAAAAAAGAGCCTCCTGCAACTGGCAGAAGGCTCTCCATATTTAGATGGCTACACTCTCAGCAATGCTGAAGATTGAAGTTCAGCCATAAATTGATCAAATTGATTCAAGTCCATTTGCTGTGCTGAATCTGATAGGGCAACAGCCGGGTCTGGATGAACTTCTGCCATTACACCATCTGCGCCGATAGCCAGCGCTGCTTTTGCTGCTGGAAGAAGCAAATCTCTGCGGCCTGTTGAATGCGTAACGTCAACCAGTACTGGCAAATGTGTTTCCTGCTTAAGAATTGGCACAGCCGAAATGTCCAGCGTATTGCGTGTTGCACGTTCGTATGTGCGGATTCCGCGCTCACATAGGATGATCTGTCCATTCCCCTGGGACATGATATATTCCGCTGCATTGATGAATTCTTCAATTGTAGCTGCAATCCCGCGCTTTAAAAGAACTGGTTTGTTTACAGCCCCCGCTGCTTTTAATAGCTCGAAGTTTTGCATGTTTCTTGCCCCGATTTGAATGACATCAATATAATTTACAGCCGTTTCAATATCATTAGGGCTTACGATTTCAGAAATAACTGCCAGATCGTATTCATCTGCCACTCTTTTTAAGATTTTTAGACCTTCAAGACCAAGACCCTGGAAATCATATGGCGATGTTCTTGGTTTATATGCGCCTCCGCGAAGGAGCTTAAGTCCTTTTGCTTTTACAGCTTCAGCAACAGTTGCCACCTGCTCATAAGATTCAACTGCACAAGGGCCAAAAACAAGATGAGGATTGCCGTCCCCTACTTTTTCACCCTTTAAGTCTACAATCGTATTTTCAGGCTTCTTTTTGCGTGAAACAAGAAGCGCCTTTCTATGATCATCTTTTTGAAGTTCAAGACCTGCTTTAAAAATTTCCTTGAACATATGCTCAATTGTTGAATTTTCAAAAGGACCGTCATTATGCTCTTTTATCAAGTCCAGCATCTTGCGTTCTCGGACAGGATCATAACGATAAACCCCTTGTGTTTCCTTTACTCTTCCGATTTCCTGAACAAGTTCTGCTCTTTCATTGATCAAAGCTAAAAGCTGGAGATTCAGCTCATCCACTCGACCGCGAAGTTTATCTAGCTCTTTATTGCTCATTTCCTGTCCCTTCCTTTCGAATCTGAATTTAAGCCGTGTTGGTTTCAGGATGTATGCACATAGCGCGCATCTAAATGCGCACAGCGTTAAACATTTCCATCTTTCTCTTTTACGGCCTCTGGATATGTGATACATTTTTTATAATTAGGGTTATTATATATGAATTATTCAGACATGTCACGAAAAATTTCTTTATTAATTAAACGCTTTTAAGTGATAAAGCAATTTCAGGGCATTATTTAAGCATTCTATGACATTTTACAAAGAAGGTGTACTGCTTTGGACGAACAAAAAAAGCTTTTTGCACTGGATATCGGCACCCGCACGGTGGTCGGAATTATTCTCGAAGAAAACGGCGGGCAATATCATGTGAAAGACATCGTGATTAAGGAGCATGCAGAAAGGGCCATGCTCGACGGACAGATCCATGATGTACTGGCTGTATCAAAAATTATAGCAGAAATCAGGGATGAACTAGAAGCAAAACACGGCCCATTAAAAAAGGTGTGCGTTGCAGCGGCAGGCAGGGCTTTAAAAATAGAAAGATCTGAAACAGTTATCAGTATTAAAGGAAAACCGATGATGCAAAAGCAGGATATACTTCACCTTGAATTAAGTGCAGTTCAGCAGGCACAGGCAATGGCTGCTGAAAAGCATGAAACTGAAAAAAGCTATTATTACTATTGTGTTGGATATTCCGTTTTATACTATCGTCTTGATAGAGAAGAAATCGGCAGTCTGATTGATCAGCAGGGGGATGAAGCATCCGTTGAAATCATTGCTACTTTCCTGCCCAAGGTTGTAGTGGAGTCACTAATCTCAGCTCTTCAAAGGGCTGGCCTGGAAATGGAAGCTTTGACACTTGAGCCAATCGCAGCTATTAATGTGCTGATTCCTCCTTCGATGAGAAGGCTGAATGTTGCTCTTGTTGATATCGGTGCCGGAACATCCGATATTGCCATTACAGATATGGGCACAGTTACAGCTTATGGAATGGTGCCTGTAGCAGGCGATGAGATAACTGAAGCAATCAGTGACCAGCTTCTGCTGGACTTTCCTTTAGCCGAAAAGGCAAAGAGAGATTTGCATTTATCGGATACAATCACTGTCACGGATATTCTCGGCTTCCAGACAGAAGTCAGCAGGGAAGAAACAATTGAAAAAATTTCTCCTGCGCTTGAACGTTTGACAAATTCCATCTGCGATGAAATATTGCGGCTAAATAACAGGCCACCAAAAGCCGTCATGCTGGTAGGCGGCGGGAGCTTAACACCTGGACTTCCTGAAAGGATAGCGCAAAGATTGGGCCTTCCAGCGAATAGAGTCGCAATTAGGGGAATTGATGCCATAAGCGGGCTGAATTTACCGGATTTTACAGACAGAGGCCCTGAACTTGTCACCCCAATAGGAATTGCCATCGCTGCTAAAAAAGCTCCGGTCCAATATTGTACAGTTTACGTCAACGATCAGCCTGTCAGGCTATTCGAGGTCAAGAACCTGACAGTTGGGGATTGTCTCCTGGCAGCAGGCATAAAAATGAATAAGCTTTACGGGAAGCCCGGACTCGCCATGATAGTCAAACTAAATGGGCAAAGCGTTACGATTCCGGGAAGCCATGGAGAAGCTCCTGTCATCAAACGCAACAGCCTTACAAGTGCTTTGGATGAAGAAATCAAATCTGGGGATATCATTACTGTTTCAAGAGGACGAGACGGATTGCCTGCTGAAGTCCGCATAAAAGATTTGATTGATGAGGTTCCGGAAAAGTCAATCACTATTAACGGAAAGCAGTACACCATCCAGCCTGCCATTACCTGTAATGAAAAAGCTGCCTCGCTAGAGCAGATCATTGCTGATCGGGATAAGGTGGAGTGCAGGATTCCGGAAACGTTTGAAGGAATCTTAAGAATTTTAAACCTAAACGATTTATTAAACGAGCTTACGCCTTTTAGAATCAGCATTAATGAAAAAGAGACATTTCTGCCCCGCCATACCGGAAAGCTTTTTAAAAACGGCCTTGAAGCGAATTATCATAGCATAGTAGACGATGGTGACAATCTGCGGATTGAAAAAAGAAGCACACTAACAGTAAAGGAATTAGCAGATATTAAGCAGCTGGCACTTCAGCAGAGGATCCCGGTCATGTTTAACGGTAAGAAATTAGAGCTTTCCAGGGGAATACTTGAATTTCAGAGAGAAGGAGCTGTCCTCACCGAAGATGATCCCATTCATGCTGGAGATGCGATTACACTCGTGAAAAAACCAATGTCTCCCTTTATTTTTCAGGATGTATTCAGCCATGTTAGTGTAGATATGCCTGCAGCATCTTCCGGAAACTTCATTCTCTTAAAGAATGGGGAAAAGACATCTTTTCATGAACCTGTAGAGCCTGGTGATCACCTCAAAATTGTGTGGCCTGCCATAAATAATAAAAATTCAAATGTGAAGTATATATAGCAAACCCATCCGATTGGATGGGTTTTTTTATCTGTTCTCCTTCACAGCATTCACCAGGGAATCATATGTAATCTTCCAATGTGATGCATGCCAGGCAACATCTCCATTATTAAATAGGATGGCCTGAGGTGACTCATGTTTGATATGAAAAGCTTCTGCAATGTGATTTGACAAAGGACGATCTTCCTGAACAACTAGGTAATAAGCATTTACATCTTGATGCTCTTTCACATAGCTTTCATATTCATCATACGCTGCTCCGCTTACCGGGCAAGTGGAACTGTGTTTTAAAACCAGCAGCTGCTCTCCTGCTTCTACTGCTTGATCAAATGCTTCTTGGCTATCAAATTTTTTCATTTTCTTGCCTCCCCAACTAAGCCAGGCAAAGCCTCGCTCTTTAAATTAAATAACGGTGAAGTAATCGTACCACTTCACCGTTGTTTAAACAAATAATATTAATTATACTTTTGCTCGGTTTCGTCAAAAGCTTTTTTCGTCTCTTCCAGCTTCATTTGGATTTCCGCATCATTTACGGGTGCGTTCCCTTCTGCCTGGAATGTCTCGTTATTGATGGCCTCTCCATTTTCTTCGGCTGCGCCGTTTGCAGCAGCTTGTCCATTTTGAGCGTCTTTCAAGCTTTTCACTTTATTTACAAGTTCATTGGATTGTTTTGTTACCGTTTGAGTTAGCACATTTGTTTTTTCTTTTGCAGCATTAGCCAGTTCGGTACCTTTTGTCATAGCTGTTTCACGGTACTGTCCTGACTTTTCTTTTAATAGGGCAGCCTTTTCGCTTAAATCGCTCTGAAGCTCCTTGCCTGATTTAGGAGCCAGAAACAGAGCGGTAGCTGCGCCAACCATGCCTCCGATTAAGGCACCAATCATGAAATCTTTCGTATTAATGTTTTCATCGGTTTTGGGCTGATTTGAATCAAATTGAGTACGGTCTTGGCTATTCATTCTCTTTTTTCCTCCTTTTAATCTAGTATTTTGCTCTTTCTCTCTGGCGTTCGGGCGGAAGCATTTGTTTCTCGCTGACATTGTACTGATAAGGGTCTTCTTTTCTCATTTTCCACTTATCTTTAATTTCAAGGAGAACATTGCTCCACTGTACCACCTGTGAGATTTTATCTTTATTCTGTTCAAGCTGTGTGTTTACAGAAGATGTGATTTTCTGAATGGATCCATTAAATTTGCGGACAGAGTCACCAACTTCTTTTACCGCAGTTACGACACTGTTCAGGTTCTCAGATTTCTGCTGAATGTCTGTAGCCAGTGAATTGGTTTTATGCAGCAGGACAGTTGTTTCCTTCGTGACACCATCTAATTGCCTTTCAAGGCCTGCCAATGTGTGTGATACATTATCTAATGTCCCCTGTAAGGATTTTAACGTTTTCGCCAGATAAATGACCAAAACAAGAAATGCTATAGCAATGACTGCTACACTTAAGTATAAAATAATTTCCAATTCTTACACCTCCGGTTGTCTGTATACTAACTTTTTACCCAGATGCACTGCCTCTAAACCAGGAGTACATTAATAGATTCCACTTGTGAAGTCCAAATTCCTTCTCTAACAGGTATTTTCATCAGTTAAAGTAAATTTTAGCACAATTGGAAAAGGTTAAACAAAACCTTTCATTTCGGGTACAATAATAGTTGTCGGAAAAATAAATTTACTGGAGGTATTTATCCATGAAAGATCCCCGTATTGCAAAACTGGCAAAAAATTTGATTAACTATTCAGTCCGACTTCAGAAGGGTGAGAAGGTCCTTATTGAAAATTTCGGACTGCAAAAGGAATTAGTGACCGCGCTGGTTAAGGAAGCATATGCAGCAGGAGGATACCCGTTTGTTTCCTTAAAAGATCATCAGGTTGATCGTTCCCTGCTTTTAGGCGCACAAGAAGATCAATTCAATATGATGGCTGAGTTTGAAGCAAATGTTATGAGCAAAATGGATGCATACATAGGACTGCGCTCCGGAGACAACATCAACGAGCAGGCTGACGTGCCGGATGATAAAATGAAAATTCATGGATCAACCATCGGACAAAAAGTGCATAGAGAAATCCGCGTGCCAAAAACGAAATGGGTGGTTTTGCGTTATCCTAATGCTTCCATGGCCCAGCTGGCTAAAATGAGCACAGAGGCATTTGAAGATTTCTATTTTGATGTCTGCAATTTGGATTACGGCAAAATGGACAAAGCAATGGACAGCCTTGTGGAATTAATGAATAAAACCGATAAAGTCAAAATAACTGGCCCCGGTACTGATCTATCCTTCTCGATTAAAGATATTCCGGCAATCAAATGCTCCGGCCAAATGAATATCCCAGATGGAGAGGTCTATACGGCCCCTGTACGTGAGTCTGTCAACGGCGTCATCACCTATAACACTCCATCTCCATACCATGGTTTTACATTTGAAAATGTAAAACTGACATTCAAAGATGGGAAAATTGTTGAAGCGGAAGCGAATGACAGCGAACGCATCAATAAAATCTTTGATACGGATGAGGGTGCGCGCTATATAGGTGAATTCGCTATCGGGGTTAACCCTTACATTCTTCATCCGATGCAGGATATTCTGTTCGATGAAAAAATTGACGGAAGCTTCCACTTCACACCTGGACAATGCTATGACGAAGCCTATAATGGCAATAAATCCAATATTCATTGGGATATGGTTAACATCCAGCGCCCTGACTATGGCGGCGGTGAAATCTACTTTGATGATGTATTAATCCGTAAAGACGGGCGATTTGTCAATAGTGAACTTGAAGCATTAAATCCGGAGAATTTAAAGTAATAAGAAAGCTCCAGGCAGTTATCAACGTTTAAAATTATATTTAAAAAGGATGCTTCCTTAGCGGAGCATCCTTTTTTATGATTTATATTTGGTTTTCGTATGCCTGCTGGAATTTTTGGATATCCCCGGCACCCATAAACATAATTACGCTATCTTCATGATTCCTTAGTACAGCCGTTTCTTCTTCATTTAGAATTTGTGCATTGGGAATTTTGGCCTTTAAGTCATCAATCGTGAGTTTTCCATGGTTTTCACGGGCAGAGCCAAAGATTTCGCATAGGTACACTTTGTCAGCCAAATTAAGACTTGACGCAAAATCATCAAGAAAGGCCTGAGTCCTTGTAAATGTATGCGGCTGGAAAACTGCGACAACATCCTTCTCAGGATACTTTTGTCTGGCAGCTTCTACAGTCGCTTTAATTTCTGTCGGATGGTGGGCATAATCATCAATAATTACCTGAGAGCCCACTTTCTTCTCGGAAAATCTTCTTTTCACCCCTTCAAAGGAAAGAAGCTGTTCCTGAACAATCTTCGCATCGATCTCTTCATAATGACATAGAGCGATAACAGCTAAAGAGTTCAAGACGTTATGATCTCCATAGGCTGGAATAGAGAAAGTCTCATAGAATGTGTTGCGTACAAATACATCAAATGTTGTTCCTTCTGTAGTTTTAACTACATTGCGTGCCTGAAAATCATTATCTTCTCCAAAACCATAAAATACCACGGGCACTTTAGCCTGGATTTTTTGCAGCTGCTCGTCATCACCGCATGCGAAAATCCCCTTATTCACTTGCCATGACATTTCCTGAAAAGCAGAGAAAACATCTTCAATGTTGGCAAAATAATCAGGGTGGTCAAAATCAATATTCGTCATTATTGCATAATCAGGATAGTAAGAAAGGAAATGCCTTCTGTATTCACAAGCTTCGAAAACAAAATATTCCGCTTCCTTGTCCCCTTTGCCCGTACCGTCTCCAATAAGGAATGAAGTTGGTTTTGCGCCTCGCATTACGTGCGCAAGCAAGCCTGTAGTGGATGTTTTCCCATGAGCTCCCGTCACTGCAATGCTCGTGAAATTCTTCATGAAATCACCTAAAAAGCGATGATAACGTACAACAGGCAAGCCAAGCTTCATTGCTTCCTCAATCTCTTCATGTGTATCCGGATATGCATTCCCGGCGATTACCGTCATGCCCGGCTGTATGTTTTCCTTTTGAAAGGGAAGGATCTTTATTCCGGATTTTTCAAGTGCCACCTGAGTAAAAAAGTGTTTCTCAAAATCGGAGCCTTGAACCTGATAATTCATATCATGCAGAACTTGTGCCAATGCACTCATTCCAGACCCCTTAATACCTACGAAATGGTAAATAGTCATATAAAGAACCTCCAACCATCGTATATCTGTAAAACAGTATATGACATATATCTAGTTTTGCGCATATCCCCTTAGAAGACATGCTCCCATGACTGTGCTGCTAAGCTTTTCCGCTGTCACTTTTATATACTTACACTTTAATGTATTGAATCATTATATCATTAATCAATTCTAAAAACTATGTAACGTATTGCCAGCTATTTATTCCCCAAAAATAAAATACAAAACATTAGATTTCAGGAAGGCTCTCCACGTAAGGTCAGGCACTTTTAATTTTGACTTCGAAAAGGCCTCCGTTAAACGGTTAACTGCTTCATTACTTTGAATAGAGATAAATGGTCCAATAGGCAGATCATACATCTGGATTGGTATCCTTCTAATAAAATACCACCCTATTGACAGTTCCGGCCGGAACACCCCGTGCTGACTTAAGAGAAAAGAAGTGTTATCTTCCGCACCGGAGGCGGAGATTTCCTTTTGACTTACATCTAAAATCCTGATGGGTTCCATGACTGATGTTAAAAAGAGAGCCCCCTGAATGAGATCTGATTCTGAAAGCTGCCGGGAATTGTTTTTTATGAACAGACTAAACATAGTTGAGCCTTGAATGGTTTTATAATCAAAGAGAAACCAATCCTGAAAAACTTCCTGCTGAATAGGCGAAAAAGCCGCTTCAGGAGCAAGACCGAGTGTTTTCCGAAATAAATGCTTTGCCCGGACTTTCTCTCTGATATTAGCTGTCCGTTCCGTATAATCCTTGCTTAATGTGTATAAACGCAGAGCATTATTCTCTCCCTGGAGCTGTTTAGCTTTACGGAAAGAATGTAAATCCAGAATTGAGCCGTCCATATCCATTTAGGATGCTCCTTACTTTCTTGTAAATAGCGTTCTGTTATTCAACCTTTTCAAGGCGGGGGTTTGGACGATAACGCCTTCCTGCCTTAGCTGCATGCTTACCGTCAATCATTACATTGTCTCCAGTGAATCCTGTGGTGATCTTCAGCAGGCTGCTTCCAATTCCATAGGTATCAACCGGAACACCCTGTTCTTCAAATTCGCGGATTCGGGATTCAGTAAAACCGCCGCTCACCACAATTTTCACATGTCGGAAACCTTCATCATCCAGCGCTTTTCTTAAAGCAAAAATCAGTTCTGCATTGACCCCGCGCGGGTCAAACGTTCCCAGCAAATGCTGATTTCTTAAGAAATATTGATCAATCATTGTTCTTGATGTGTCAACCCGGACTCCTCTAAGCTCTTTGCCAAAGGCTCTTGCCACTTTCAGGGAATCGGTGATGGCATCATTGTTGTAGTCTACCAGAGCAACTAAATCGTCTTCAGGAAACGTCTCCTGATAAGCCTTAGTAGATGCAACGATATCTCCCTCGAACATTTGGATCAATGCATGCGGCATTGTTCCCATGCCTTTTTTGCCCCACCATTCATTCATCGCATGCGTGGCCTGGGCTGTTGCACCCCCAATAAAGGCTGCATAGCCATCTCCTGCCTGGGTGATATAATGATCATCCCGGTCCCCCATGAAGATGACCTGCTTTTGAACACCAGAAACACCTGCCGCTTTTACCACATTATAGACATTCGTGGCAACTGAAGTTCTTCTGGCCAATATGCCGTCAATTATTCCTTCGAGATATCCGAAATCCTGATATCTTCCTGTAATGGTTAATACTGTTTCAAAGGGTGAAATCTTATCACCGTCTTTTAATGAATGGATTTCCAGATCATCCGGGCGGTCCGCAAATGTTTTTAATAGCGCAATGACTTCATCCGTACCGCATAGAACAGCATGATTCTTTTGGAAAAACTGCATGGTTACGATTTTATCTTCATGATATTTCTTAACAATCTCTCTTGTCTTAAGGAAGTAAACCGCTGAAAACCAGCCATCTCTTACACGTTCATCGAATTTAAAAGTCTGGTTTGTCAGACGTTTAATTTCTCCTTTAACCTTCATTTCAATTTCCTTCATCCCTAAAGCTCCTTAGAAACATTAAAGAAAGCAGGTGCGCCTGCTGACTTGGGTTTGCAAGGAGCAGGCCTCTATGCCGGCAGCCCGCCAGCTTAAGAATGCTTTCTTCGTTTATCATAGTTGTTATTCATATTATTTTAAACATGCAAGTAAAGAATACCATGGATTAATTTAATGTACTAGTGTCTTGTATGGATTCAAGATCAGCTTCTGTAATGAGGACATCCCTTGGTCTGCTGCCTCTATTTTCAGAAATGAACCCTTGTTTTTCCATCATATCAATCAGCCTTGCTGCCCTATTATAGCCTATTTTGAATCTTCTTTGCAGGCTTGAAGTGGAAGCCGTCCCCTGATCAACAACAAACTCGCATGCTTCAAAAAACAATTCATCCTCTTCTTCTATGGCATGGGCTTTTTTCAGAAGTTCTTCCTGTTCAAATAAGTAGTCGGGATCGCGTTCCCTGCGTACATGGGCTACCACATCATCAATTTCTTTATCTGAAACAAATGTCCCCTGCAGCCTCACTGGCTTTGAGGATCCATTTTCAAGGAAAAGCATATCTCCCCGGCCAAGCAGTTTTTCAGCTCCGCTTATATCAATAATTGTTCTTGAATCGATTTGAGATGACACGGAGAATGCAATTCTTGTAGGCACATTCGCCTTGATTAGGCCGGTAATAACATCCACGGAAGGACGCTGGGTTGCGATAATCAGATGAATTCCGCATGCACGGGCTTTTTGTGCAATCCGGCAAATGGCTTCTTCCACATCGGCCGGCGACATCATCATTAAGTCTGCCAGCTCATCAATCACAATGACCATAAATGGCAGCTTCTCTGAATATTGCTGATGCTCTTCTGCCAGCTCATTAAAACGGTTTATATCCCTCACACCGGCATGGGCAAACAATTCATATCTGCGTTCCATCTCCTCGACAGCCCACTTCAAGGCAGCCGTTGCTGCTTTTACATCGGTAATAACCGGGCTGACCAAATGTGGAATTCGATTATATGGTGCAAGTTCGACCATTTTTGGGTCGATCAGAAGAAGCTTCAATTCATCGGGACTCGCCTTGTACAGCAGGCTTACCAGGATCGTGTTAATACAGACGCTCTTCCCTGATCCCGTTGCACCGGCAATCAAACCGTGCGGCATTTTCCGTAAATCCGTCACAATCGGCTTCCCTGAGATATCAAGCCCCAGCACAGCCGTTAATGGGGATTGGCCAGTCTGGAACTCCGGGGTGCTGATGATCTCACTGATAAATACCGGACGGCTGCTCTGGTTCGGAACCTCAATGCCGATTGTATGCTTTCCTGGTATTGGCGCTTCGATCCGAATATCCCTTGCTGCCAGACTCAGCTTTATATCATCTGAGAGGTTCGTGATTTTATTCACCTTGACACCTGGTTCAGGCTGTACTTCAAACCTTGTTACAGAAGGTCCTTGCGTAACATTAACCACCCTCGCCCTGACATTGAAATTTTGCAGTGTGGAGTTTAACATCTGTTCCTGTTTGTAAAGCCAATCGGAAGCTTCCTCCATGATTACTGGCGGTGTCAGCAATGTCTGGGAAGGGAATTGGTAATAAAAAATTTCTTCATCCGCCAGATAATTCTGTTTATCCTCAATTCGGACCGATTCCAGTGCAGGCGGTGACTGTTCTTCCATAGGCAAATGGTTCTCCGCTGGATGATCCTCGATCTTTTCTGCTGCAGCAGCAGACTGCTGGATGTTCTCAGACGGAAACATCGCGATATTATTTTTTTTTTCGTCTGACAGTCTTGCCGTTTTATCCTGCTGATTCATTTTTTTTCTGTCATTGTTCAGCATGATGACATTAAATGGAATTGACCCTCTGGATGAAGGCTTCTTCTCTTCTTGAACATTTTCAGCCTGCTGCGGGTTTGACGCAGCAGACTTTGTTTTCGTTTCTAAGTATTCATTTGCATCTGCAGTCTGATTTTGCCCTGCAACCTCAGCCCTGTTTATTTCAGAAATTAGTTCAGCCTGAGAAGAGAACAAGCCTGTAAATTCCCCGCTATCTTCGGGATCAGAACTTAATTCAGCTTTATCAAACGTCTCCGGTCCTTCCGCTTGTGAGTTTCCCTTTTCTAAGTTTATATGGATAAACTCTTCCGAATCACTTTTAGCATCAATCCCTAAATCGTGATGGAAATCATTTTTTTCTGCACCCTCTTCAGCTTCAATCTCAAGGATCGCATGAGTGCTCAATTCGCTCTGTCCTGAGAGTTCAGCTGTATATTCTTCTTTTTCTTCTTCATGCAGAGCCTCTTCAATCAAGTTTGCGAGTGATCTGCTGATTTCGGATTCTTTTTTATGACCGATGCGACCCTCACTGTTTGGAAATTCATCGTCGGGCTTGGAAGATCCAAGCTGCCTGGCAGGTTCCTTTTGATCTTGCCATGTTGGATTTGCTTCCTCTTCATGACGCTCTGTTTCTTGGTTATCTTCCGGAACTTCAAACATTAATTCAGACGCTTCTCCTATTTTGTATTTTTTTGCTGCAGCTTCCTCTGTTTCCAATGCAGAAGCCTGTGCCTGGAAAGCTTCCAGTTTATCGGAAATGGCAGTTTCTCTTTCTTCATCCGAAACAGCTTCGGTTATCTTCGGCCGATTAGGATGAGTCTGCTGAATTTTGCGCATAACCTCATCGTATGTAAGTTCCCTGTGGTTATTTTCCTGTTCCCCGTTATCTGATTTATCTTTCGAGGCATTTGGCCTTGGTCTCTTAAATCCATATATCGGCGATGGAATTTCTGTTGGCTGGAAAGGCCTTTTCTTGCTGGCAGCCTCTCTTTCATTACGGGTCAGTACTTTTTCTTCACTGGCAGGTGGTGGCACAGTCTTTCTTTGCCGCTCCCTTTCTGCAGAACGAGGAGCCCTTTTTTCATGGATTGGAGTATCCGCCGGCTTTCTCTGCCATTCCGTTTCTCCTGCCCTTGACTGCCGTTTTTCAGTTTTTTTAACTGTCTGCCCACGATTAGGATCCTGTCTATGCTGTCTATGCTGTCTCTTAGTCTCCCGTTCTGCTTCATGGTCAGGTATGACCGGAAAGCGGAATTGGCCTTTGGGGTATTGGTAAACTACTTTAGCATCTATGTCTCTTGAACCTTCTTTCGTATTTTTAGAAGGCGGCTGTTTCTCATAGTTAGGCTCATCTGCATGCTCTTCAAATTCCTCATATTCTTCTTCATCATTTTTAAACATATGGAACAGCTTTTTAATCCAGCTCATTTATATCAACTCTTTCTATTAAAAACTTTGTTAGACTATCAATATTATTTTAGCAGTTATTCACAGATTTTGAATAAGAAATCCGAGAATGAGTCCTTATAAAGACAGAATGGGTAAATTTACAAACAAACTAAAGGTTACAGACATACTTTCGACTCAGGCGGGTGATTAAAGGTTCATATGTACAGACATCTGACTTTTTACCCGGAACTGTTTATTTCATTTGAAATAACTGATCTTTATATAATTCGGTAATGATTCTTCTCTCCTGGGGGTTTATTGCCTTGTTTTCAGCGCGTAAACAAAAAAGGACCACATTGCTGTGACCCTAAAAAAATTACTTCTTTTTATTCTTACCCAAAATAAATATTGGTTCAAACTCTCCATTCTCATATAGGAATGACAGGGAAGTGATGGGCACTCTGCCGCTCGCAAAGAAACTCATAGTCATCTGGGCGAGAACGTCATAGCCTGTTTCATTTTTTATATCAGCAATGATCAATACATCTTGATGCGGAACTGCAACGGCCATGGATCCTTCTACTTTCCGGCCCATTTCTTTGATAAAGGAATCATTCAGTATTCTGCTTGCATCATATCCATCATTCTTATTTAAGAAATAGAAAGTATTGCCAGCAACAGCATCCGATTTCATATCTGTCGACAAGGATCTTACGTTGAAGAGAGCCGTTTCTCGTATTCTTTCCGGATCCCAGCCCTCTCTTTCCATTAGCTTTGCATCAATAAGGCGATACGTTTTTCCGAGATCGAGCGCATAATAGATTCGGGTTTCAGCCGTGTGTTCATCTGTTAAAAAAGGAACTCCTTCCTGTGATTCAGCTGGAAAGGAGGTTGATCGGATGACTGGAAAAATGTTTTTTTCATGTCCGGACAAATGGACATCATCCACCATTGCTTCCAGCCCTTCCTCCACATAATAAACGACTTCGTCAATTGCCTTTTCCTTTTGCTCCTGCCATTTAGCAATAATGCCCGGAAGAGAGACGGTAATCCCTTTTCCCGTGTCTTTATTTTCAATTCTGAGCTGATCTTTTTCCCTGTCAAAAGAGAAAGTCCGATTCTCTTTTGCTAAGCGCTGCTCCAATTCATTTTTCATCTTTCTGCTATCCATTTTCATATATAAGCCCCTCCTTATGGGGATTGATTTCCGACTATCATTTTACACTAATAAACCCTCCTGCTCAAAAGAGATGCAGGAGGGTCTAAAAGCGGAAGCGCCTTGCCCACCCCCGACACCTCGAGGGGGTAGGCTGCTTGCGCTAGACAGTTATCAAAGTAAAAATTTGAACACTAAATGTAAACAGGCTTAGTTTTCCAGAGTTTGAATAAAATTCTCTATTTCTTCCTGGGTTTTGCGGTCTTTGCTGACAAAGCGGCCGAGTTCCTGGCCGTCCCTGTATCCAATGAAGCTTGGGATGCCAAAGATATCAAGCTCTATGCAAAGATCAATGAATTGATCACGATCTACATAAATAAAAGTGTATTCATTATATTTTGCTTCAATTTCAGGCAATACCGGTTCAATAACCCGGCAATCCGGACACCAGTCAGCTGAAAACATGAAAATATGTTTCCCATTGCTGCGCATCTCGTTAAATTGCTCTGCTGATTCCAGTTTTTTCATTTTCTTTCGCCCCCTGTGCTGATTTGCATGTCTCCATATTGGATCCAGCCTTTTTTCCTCATATATTCAGATAATATCAGGCTGATAAGAGCCGGTCCAATAAAATGCAATATAATGACCTTCATCCAAACATCTGAACCAAAGCCCATCGTTGTAAATGTCATTATCTGGCCAACAAGCCCGCTTGTTCCCATGCCTGCTCCTGCAGCATTGTTTTCCATTAGCCAGACGGTCGTGCCGAAGGGTGCCAGGACCGCTCCTGCAAGAGTAGGAGGAATCAGGATACGCGGGTTTCTAATAATATTAGCTACCTGCAGCATGGAAGTTCCAATTCCAATCGCTACTAATCCTCCCATCTTATTTTCCCTGAAGCTGCTCACTGCGAAGCCGACCATTTGAGCTGCACAGCCAATCGTGGCAGCTCCTGCTGCAACTCCGTGCAGATCAAGCATAAGCGCAATGGCGGCTGAAGAAATGGGAGCCGTCAAGGCAAGGCCCATTAATACCGCCACAATGATGCCCATGATGATTGGCCTTTGCTCAGTCCCCCACATAATCAGGCTTCCAAAGCTCTTCATTCCATAATCGATCCCCGGGCCAATTAATGTTGAAACGATATAACCAGCCGCAATTGTAACAAGCGGAGTTACAATGATATCAACCTTTGTTTCCTTACTGACAAGTTTTCCAAGCTCTGTGGAAATAAGGGCTGCGGCGAAGCTCCCTGCTGGACCGCCAAGAGCCGCGCCGGCAGCACCGCTGGCAATGGCTGAAAAGATAACCAGCGGCGGTGCATTAAGTCCGTATGCAACTGCAACACCAATTGCAGGGCCCATCAGCCCCATAGCCAAATTGCCCATATCCTGCAGGTATTTGAAATCAGTCTGTTCGCCAATTGTCTTAATAATCAGCCCAATAATCAGCGAAGCGAATAATCCAAGCGCCATGCTGCTCAGTGCATCTATAAAATATACTTTAGGTGAAAGGGTTACCCCTTTTCTATTCAGAAAGGCTCTCATTATTTTCCCCCTATGTAAAAGTTCTGCAACTATAAGATAACACATGTAAAGACACTTGTAATATAAAATCTTTTGTATTCTTATTGTTCTTTATAATAGGGGTTTTCTATCATATTTATTAAAATTCTTTTAAAAAAGTAAAATAAAAACGAAGGACATCGCCCTTCGCTTTAATTCTTCACCTGGACAGAATTAGCTATCTCCATCATCGCAGCGGCCTCAGAGGATAAATTCCTGGTCGCAGCCTGCGTAGATAATTTTACTCCGCCAATCCCGACTACCAATTCATGTTCATCTTTTTTTCCGCTGTTGATTAACAGGAAGCCGTTATGTCCATCTTTTGTAAACGTCTCTTTAACTTCATATACATCTTTCTGCTTTAGAGTAGCATCATATACAACCTTGCTGTCCGGACCTTCATGCTGGTTGTAAAAAAGGATATACCGTTTGGAGCCATTTTTTAAGATGATGTTATTTGGACTTTCCTCTTCTACTTCGTAGCCAAAAGGCAAATAATATTCTATATCTTCAAACTCATGGTTTGCCTTTTCAGGTGATTGGCTAAATGCTTCCTCTGCAGCATTCTTTGCGGCAGTTTGCTCTTCTTCCAACGATGCTGAACAGGCACTGAGCAGTATAAATGAAATAAATAAGAGCAAGGCTGCGGTGAATTTTTTATGCATTCTAATGTCCCCTCCTTGCATGGAATCTCATATCCTTCCCTATCATACATTTCTTCTTAATAGTCTGACAACCCTTCATACCAGGATTGAGAGCCTTTTCACTGCGTTACTTCTTAGAAGAAATGTTAAAATATAAGAATATTGCATAAAGGAGGAAAAAAGAATGGAAATAACCGTCTACTTAGCAGGTGAAATACATTCCAATTGGCGCAATGAATTAAAGGAGAAAGCTAAATCACTTCAGCTGCCTGTTCATTTTACAGGTCCTATGGAAAACCATGACCGTTCTGACATGATCGGAGAGGAAATTCTCGGGAAACAGCCGGATACAATCTTCCGTGATGAAGCCGCTTCAAGCATCAATAACTTAAGAACACAGCTTCTTATCCAAAAATCAGATCTCGTGATTGCTTTGTTTGGTGAAAAGTATAAGCAATGGAACACTGCCATGGACGCAAGTGCTGCTGCTGCACTTGGAAAACCGCTGATCCTCATCCGGCCCAATGAGCTGCATCACCCTTTAAAGGAGCTTTCAAGTAAAGCAAATGTTACAGTTGAAACGGTCAACCAGGCCTTGAAAGTTTTGTCGTACATCTTCGAAACCGAATAGAAAAAGGGGGTTAGCACTTAGCTAGCCCCTTTTTCTATATTCATATTGCCCAATAAGAAGCTTCATGACATGTGAGAACATGTCAGCACGATTTACCTGCCCATTTGTAAAAATTCCAACTGCCCCTTCATTTTTGCGGACGTTTTCTTTATTTGCGTAATCATCCATTACAGGACCCAATTCTTCGCCAGCAAGAAGCCTTGCTGAAATTTCCTCAAGAAGCGGAATCCTGGCTCCCCCTGCAATAATCGGAGGCTGTCCTTTTTCCGCCAGTGCTCCCCAGTTACAGAGAAAAAGCCCGTATTCTGTTTTTTGCACACCGCCTTCAAGGCCGATGCCAATTTGACCGCCGGATGCTTCAAGGGCTCCATAGGCTCTATTGATGGCCCCTTTTATGGTTTCTTCATCCGAGAATGGCTGGTCGTTTACTCCTGAGGGCACATCTTCGGATATAATAGCAGCTTCATAATGGCTAAAAGCAGTTTGTACTGCCAAAATCTTTGCGGGATTCTTTGAACCAATGATGACTTTCATGAGAACTCCTTTCATATTACAGGAAAAAGAGACAGCATCTGCTGTCTCATCTGCTTAACTGTTTTGACGGATCGTTTCTACCGTTGAACGGTCACAAGCTTTTACAAGTTTAACAAGCAATTCTTTTGCCGCTGCATAATCATCGACATGTACGATAGATGCATGTGTGTGAATATAACGGGAGCAAATGCCGATTACGGCACTTGGAACACCTTCGTTGGATATATGAACTTTACCTGCGTCTGTTCCGCCTTGCGAGACGAAATACTGATATGGGATGTTGTTCGTTTCGGCTGTATCCAGAACAAATTCCCTCATGCCGCGGTGCGTTACCATTGAACGGTCCAGTATGCGCAGAAGAGCTCCTTTGCCTAGATGGCCAAATTCATTTTTATCACCGGTCATATCGTTGGCAGGGCTTGCATCCAAAGCAAAGAAAATATCAGGATTGATCATATTTGCTGCAGTCTGTGCACCTCTTAAGCCAACTTCTTCTTGAACTGTTGCTCCGGAATAGAGAATATTGGGAAGTGCTTCACTCTGGACTTCTTCTAAAAGCTCCACCGCCAAACCGCAGCCATAACGGTTATCCCATGCTTTCGCCAGGATTTTCTTTTCATTTGCCATTGGTGTAAATGGACAAATCGGCAGAATTTGCTGTCCTGGCTTAATGCCTATTCTTTTTGCATCTTCACGGTCATCTGCACCAATGTCAATCAGCATATTCTTTATTTCCATCGGCTTGCTGCGCTTTGCTTCGTCTAAAAGATGCGGAGGAATTGAACCGATAACTCCCGTTACAGGTCCATTATCTGTAATAATTTGGACTCTTTGTGCCAGCAAAACCTGGCTCCACCAGCCTCCCAGTGTCTGAAAACGGATCATGCCATTATCAGTTATGGAAGTGACCATGAATCCAACTTCATCCATATGGCCTGCCACCATTACAGTTGGGCCGCTTTGATCGCCTCTTTTTACGCCGAAGATGCCTCCAAGCTTATCCTGAACGACTTCTTCTGTATACTGGCTGATTTGTTCACGCATGAATTTCCGTACTAAATGCTCGTTTCCAGGTGCCCCTGGCAACTCTGTCAATGTTTTAAAAAGCTGCAATGTTTTTTCGTTCATTATTCTTCTCCTTTATCACTTTCCAAATTGGCTATGTAGAATATGTATAATTTCATTTTACAGAACTTTCATACGTCTTTCCACCATTTCAGACATGAAACTTCGATTGGCGAAATTTAGGCTGTGTATTATTTATTTTAGTTTAAGCCTATTTTTGGTAAGATAGAATTGGAAAACAGCTAAAAAAATGTAAAAATGAACTACTTTTTTATCATCAGCCTGGGGAGGTGCAATTATGAATTGGAAGTCATTTATGTTAGGTGTTGGGGTTGGTTTGGCAAGCGGATACGCAGCAAGGGAATTGCTCTCGCAAAAAACTGCTGTTTCCCCGGAGAAAGCTTTGGCAAATGCAAAGGATGCATTTAAACAGGAAGGACCGATAAGCGGATCATGGATTCATATGAAAGCTGAACCTTATGAAAAAGGACATTTAAAATATCAGGTTTATAAGGGCGGCATTTCGAGGTTTTCGGGTGAAGAAGCCGAGCAGTATGAATTCATTGCCGACGCAGAGACTGGAACCATTTTGGACGTTTTTCCACTGCATTAAGAAAAGCGCAAGAGCCTTGCCCACCCCCGACAAGCACAAGACGGGCCTCACGGAAAGGCGTCCTTTGCCTTTTTGGGAGGATCGGCTTGTGACCTCGAGGGGGTAGCCGCTGGAGCTAGACAGTTATCGACGTTCAAAGTGAATTAAAAAATCCCCGGACGGGGATTTTTTAACTTTGTTTCTTTTCCACTTTCTCAAGCATGTTTCCTGATTCATCCCACTTGACTGACCGGTAAAAAGCATCATGGTAAAAAGTGAACCATGCATTTTTTTTCAACCCGTATCCCATCCATTTTTCCTTGGCGCTTATGGAATCCATCGGGTAGTCATCGTAAGCGAGAACCCATAATACATTCGCATGGGCATGAGTTGGCATGATATCAGCCATATGAATGACGGTCTCATCCTCATCTTCTATAACAAGTATAGAATGTCCATCACTATGGCCGCCTGTATGCACCATTTTAATAGGGCCGAGCGTCCACTCTCCCTCAAAGACTTCCACCTGATCCTGAATGGACTCCCAGTTTTCTTTCCAATATGTATTCCTTGAGCGGATATTAGGATTTCTCATTTCTTCCCATTCCACTCGTGATGCAATGATTCTGGCATTTGGAAATACAGAAGAAAATTTTCCTTCTTCCGGTTTTGTCAGTCCGCAGGCATGATCAAAATGAAGATGGGTCATAAGGATATAATCAATGTCCTCGGGTGACAAGTCGTGCTTGGCTAAATCCTGTTCAACAAAAGACTCTTCAAGCGCTCCGAAATTCCTCTTCTGTTTATCATTCAGCTTCCCGTTTCCAAGACCCGATTCGACTAGAATATTTTTACCGTCATATTGAATAAGAATGGGATCTGTTCTCAGTTCGATCTGATTATTTTCATTGCAGGGATATCTTTTAGACCACAAAGGCTTAGGGACTACTCCAAACATGGCTCCTCCATCAAGATGTGTGACACCTCCGCGAAGCCAGTACAGATTTACGTTCTTTAACTCCAATGCTTCCATCATTATCTCCTCCATTTAAGTTTTCTGAGCAAGCGCTCGCTTTCCCCATATCTCATATTAACATTTAAGCGCTTACTTGTAGAAATATTTAGATTATTTCATGTACATGCAAACAGCCAATATTGCAATATCAATAAAAAAAGCCTATCCATCCGGATAGACTTGCTTATCTGTATTGGGCTTCACATCGGAATATACGGCTCCCCCTTGAAGAAAACTTCTCTTCATATTCGGTCATGATGTTTCCTTCATAATCGCTATTGTGAAGGTCCAGGCTGACAAATGTCAAAAGCATGCCGTACTCGGAGAAACTCATAAGAGATGATTCAAACAATCCCTGGTTATCAGTCTTAAAGTGAATTTCTCCCTTATCTCCAAGGATATCTTCATAAATCTCCAGGAAGCTTCGATAAGTCAGCCTGCGTTTTGCATGGCGTTTCTTTGGCCATGGATCTGAGAAATTGAGGTAGACACGATTGACTTCGCCTTTTTCAAAGTAATCCCGAAGATCATTGGCATTCATATTGAGAAGCTTTACATTTGGAAGTTCATCCTCGATGATACGATCGAGAGCAGTGACAATGACGCTTTCAGCCAGTTCAATTCCAATATAGTTGATATTTGGGTTTGCTTTTGCCATACCAGTTATGAAGCGGCCTTTTCCTGTCCCAATTTCTATATGAAGGGGCTGATTTTTATCAAATGCTTCATTCCACTTTCCTTTAAATTTTTCAGGTTCTGAAATTACATATTGCGGATATTCGGCTAGTTTATCTTTCGCCCAAGGTTTATTTCGCTGTCGCATTATGACACTCCTAAAAATTAATATCGTTCAAACAATATCATGCCTATCACAGTGATGCAACTTTAATTTAGGGGGATTTACTGAATTGGTTCATCCCTTGTTTGTAGTTTAACCCAATGGCATCCAAACGCCTAAATTACAATCGCCAATGAATAAAAACAAAAGGAATCCACAACCTAAAAGTGAATTCCTTTTGTTTTTATTTTCAGGTTCTATAGAAAGGATGTTTTTCATGCCGCTTGGACACCAGGATCAATTAAATTTATTAAAAGATATTTTAAGCAATCATCAGACAGATTGCTGTGGCTCTATTTCAGAATGTGAACAATTGGAACGTTTGGTAAAATCATTAATGATCAACGGAAATATTAATCAAAACGTAAAAACAGTATTAGAAGAAATTTATGAATACAGTCAGCACGGGATCAATTCTTCCCAATTGGATAATCACATTGAATCCCATCAGAATGAATTATCACAATGGGTACAGGATATAGATCAATTTTCGTAATTCTTAAAGGAGCTCATCCAGATAGGAAAGCCACTTTTCCATTTCCTGGTACCTGAATTTATTTTTATGCCATTGGATAGATGTCAAAGTCTGTGCAACCACATACCATTTCATGCGGAGCAGCAAATCATCTGTCAATTGAATGCCGTACCGCTCAAGCCAATTTGGCCATTCTTCTTTAGGAATATACCAATACAATAGCATCCCCAGATCAATGGCCGGATCTGCTATCATGGCTCCATCCCAATCAATCAAGTACAGCTGGTTGTTTTCCGAAAGCAGCCAGTTGTTATGATTCACATCGCAATGGCACACCGTATTTTCCTCACAGCGGATATGCGAGACCTCTTTCTTCAGGAAATCGACTGACTGAATAACAGCAGCCTGCTCCTTCAGGTCACAATCCAGTTCTTCCTCAATCAAACGCAAAAGGGTTTCGGGCTGCAGCGGAGACTTCCCCATTCTTGTCAGCATACCAAGTAGCGGCTTTGAAGAATGAATTTTCCTCAAAAGCTTTGCTACGCTTTCCTGGTTCATGTCAGAAGCTTTAAGCTCTCTTCCATTAAGCCATTGCTGGGCAGTTATAACGTCCCCATTTTCCATTCTTTTTGTCCAGATAAGTTTCGGGACGATTCCTTCCGCAGACAGAACCGCCAGGAAAGGAGAAGAATTTCTTTTAAGAAAAAGCCTCTGCTCTTCGTGCTTTGCATAGAAGGCTTCCCCTGTCGCCCCTCCGGCGGGAACAATCTCCCAGTCATGTCCAAATAAATGTTCCAAAATTGTTCACCTGCAATTTAGTAAGCCATTGGTTGTAGAAAAGCGCAAGCGCCTTGCCCACCCCCGACAAGCACAAGACGGGCCTCCCGGAAAGGCGTCCTTTGCCTTTTTGGGGGGATCGGCTTGTGACCTCGAGGGGGTAGGCTGCTTGCGCTAGACAATTCTCGAAGTTAAATAATAAAAAGTTGAAAAATAAGCCCTGTTTTTTGCAGCAAGACTTATTTTGCCATGGCCGATAAAATGGCCTTTGCTTAGTTATGTTGAGTTCTATTCGACTATACTGCTTTTTCGCAAATATAGCTGTTTATCAGGTTAATCAAGTAAAGCACCTATAAAGCACAAAGTCAATCAGGCAAATACAAAACCAGCAATGTACTGGGAACTTAAAATAAAAAAAGAGCTATTGATGTAAGTTCCTCACAATAGCCATCTTTATAAATTTTATTCTTACTGGCTTTTTTCGTCAAGTGCATCTATTTAGGTTTACGGAATATCATCTGAAAAAATGAAGATTTTTCTGGTCAATTCATCAGTATTTTCTATTTAAGGATAATGTTTGCAGAAAATAGTACTGAACAGCCCGTATTCCTCTCAAACTTCTTCTATCTTCTGCAAACCAATACATATGAACATAATGGCGGCATTTCAAATCTGGTGTTAATCTTGCGAATAGTGGAAATCCCGGCTTCACGTTCATCCGCAATAAGGTCCCAATCCCCTTCCGGGAGAAAAATTTCTTCTTCTGTCATTGAAGGATTGATTATAACGGCGGCATGGCTGCACTCTGCATTTTGATCACTGCTTGTTAACACATAACCTAATAGCGGTTTTTTAATATCCAGAAACCGCATGGAATTCCGGATCATTTCTGCATTGGCAAGCCTGAAAAGAGGAATTGACCTTCTAATGCTGATCATCCCTTTAATATATTTAACATTATTTAAGTAATGGGATTTCCTCTCCCAGTCCAGATTATTAATGGAGTCTGGGGCACGGTAGCTGTTTCCATTTCCTTCTTTGGTCCGAAAGAATTCCTGTCCGCTATGCAGAAATGGAATTCCCTGGGAAAGGAGTACCATTGCGGTTGCCAAGCGGTGCTTTTGCTGCTGCACAAGAGGATCCGCATTTTCAGAACAAACCTGTATTTTATCCCATAGAGTATGATTATCATGGGATTCCACATAATTTACAGATTGAGACGGGGAAAGGAAAATACCTTTTTCCTTTTTTTCGAGGCCAATGCTTCCACCCAATACCTGCTTTGCCGCATCATAGTAATAATCATTCCCCAATGCATATCCTTTATCATATAAATTAAACGTACTGCCTTTGATGGAATCTCTGAACCAGTCATTGAATTGGCCGATTCCCGGCATCTTTTCCTGATTGCGGATGCTTGCTTTTTGGTCATCCGGTATAGGGGTATTCAAATCCCAGCCCTCACCAATAATAATGACGGATGGGTCAATCGATTCCGCATTCTGTCGAACCTCATTCATCGTTTCAATATCGAGGATACCCATCAAATCAAACCTGAACCCATCAATTTGATATTCCTTCATCCAGTATGATACGGAATCAACAATAAATTTCCGGGCCATCATGCGTTCAGAGGCAAAGTCATTTCCAACTCCGGTGCCATTTGACGGCATTCCATATTCATCATGCCGGAAGAAATAGCCCGGTACGATTTTTTCAAAAGAAGAATGCTCGCGAATATAAACATGATTATAGACTACGTCCATAATGACTCTAAGTCCCTGGGAATGAATAGCCTGAATTAAGGTTTTCAATTCTCTGATCCGCGAATAGGGATCTAGAGGATCAGTAGAATAACTTCCTTCCGGAACATTAAAATGGAGCGGATTATAACCCCAGTTGTATTCTTCTTTTGGACTTTTTTCATCCACACCTTCAAAGTCATGGACAGGCAGAAACTCAATATGAGTAATACCGAGCTGCTTGACATATGACAGGCATGTCGGCTCCCCATCTCTGCCAACAGTGTTTGTCTCTCCCGCTCCTAAATAGAGGCCTTTCTGTGCTGCCCCGCTCTCGGGATGAATGGTAAAATCCCTAATATGTGTTTCATATATGATGGCATCTGTCGGCTGAAGAAGCGGCGGAAGCTCCGGCTTCTTTATTTTTGTATTTTCCAGATTGACTACCGCACCATATTCCCCATTTCTAGCCGAAGATACTGCGTATGGATCAACAGCTTCTTTCCACTCCAGGTTAATGCATATAAGGAAAGAATAAAGAAAACGATCCAGGTCGCCTTTTACTTCACAGCTCCAGACTCCTCTCTCTTCTCTGCCCATCGGAATAAGCTCAGCTTCCTCCTCCAATGCTCTTTTAAGCTTCAGCTTTACCTTTGCAGCTGTCGGAGCCCAGAGCCTGAAATGCGTCCTTTCTTTGCTGTACGAGAACCCCAGCGGACCGTCATAATAGAATTTCTCATCAAAATCACTTGTTCGAATAACAGCACCAATTTGCAGATCTGTTTTTCCCCCATATTCATCCACTATCCAATATTGTTTCCCGAATTCCACTTCATGGTCTATTCTGCATGTATATTTAACGGCATCCTCAATCGGCATGCTTTTCAATATTTCAACAGGAAAATCTTCTTCCCAGTCAGTAAGGAGAGAGAACCCGGAAGAACGTCCCTGATGATAGCTGAAAGGAAGTATAATCGTAATGATGTGCATTTCGTCTAAGTATGCATTAAAAGCCCGTTCAATCGTTATCATTCCGAATTCATCTCCTTTACTTAGTCGGACGGTAATTTAAGATCAGCTCTCTCCTAAAATCATCACCCATCTTTTCCATTGCCTATAATTACAGGAAGGGCTTCGGGGCAAACAGAGGCTGAAATCGGGGTGCTGCCTAAGGCCTCGCCATCTGCGTGAGCAGGGATGGGGTGTGAAGATCTAATGCTGATATTTTGGCCCTGAAGAACTGTGACTTCTTTAAATCCTATATGACGCCCCTTGAAGACAGAGGCAAATACAATCAAAAGTTTAATTCTTGATATATTGTGGACGACCGTAACATTTAGAATTCCATCAAAAGGATTTGCATCCGGGGAAATCTTCATACCGCCTCCATAGAATGGCTGATTGGAAATAGTAATAAACCAGGCTGAGCTAAAATGGAGTTTTTTGCCATCAATGACGATTTCAAGATCAGAGCATTTATAGGTAAACAGCTCTTTTACAAGAAAGAGAGCGTATACAAATTTGCCCAGAGATAACTGATTCAAGATACCTTTCATCCTTGAACTGTTTACTTTCCGGGAAATCAGTGCATCAAATCCAGCACCCATATTATTAATAAAATATGTTTTTTTCCCATCTATGTGTCTAATCATTCCGATATCAGCTTTCACAGAAGAATGATTGATCCCCTTAAGGATTGAGTTTAAAGACTCTGCGGGGTCTTTAGGAACTCCAAAGCCCCGCGAAAAATCATTCCCAGATCCTCCCGGAATAAATCCGACAGTCACATTCTGATGCCTCGCAGCGCCATTCATAATCTCATGAACCGTCCCGTCTCCGCCCACAGCAACAAGATACAATCTTTGCCCGCCTGCCTGTTCTGCATAAATCTTCGCCAATTCCCTGGCATGGCCGTGATATTCTGTCCTAACTGCAGAGTAAGAGATATTTTCCTCTTTCAGCATCATCTCAACTTTTTTCCAGACTTTCAGACAATAGCCATTTTTCGCCTGCGGGTTAATAATGAACTTAAGCTCTTCCCTGCTATGAGCTTTATCTTCGAGGGAATTTTCATGATTCATCCCGATTCTCCCACTCCAGCCTTTTGACTGATGCAGTCTGGCAATATTGAAGCAGTGCCTGTGCCCCTTTTAATTGAACATGCTTAAGAGGCGAACGCTGGCTTCTCATTGTCTGAAACCATTGATCATAGTTCCTTTTCTCGATTAGCTGAACATCAATAGGAGCTGCTGGATAATCAATATAGCCATTTCGGGTAAGTACAGCTTTTTTAATCGGCAATTCAATAGAATGAATTTCAAATATTTTACGGACAATCTTTTCAGTTCTATTTAATGCAAGCAGCGGATTCAGGACCTTCCTTTCTTCCCCTTTTCCCTTTTTTGTCCAGAATCTATCCTTCGAACCTGAGAATACCGCTGAATCTTCTTCCTCCAAAAAGCTGATGCACCATACCTCTGTCGGACTTATAACAATGATTTCTGTTTCCACCGGCGCCTTTTTCAGTAAAAAGATCGGATTGTACATGACAAGATACGTATCCGGATATCTTTGCAAAAAATACTTTAGCTTCTCATCATAATAGTAATGCTTATCGGGAAATGATTTTTCCGTTAGTGTGGAGGTTGCCCATTTCATCTGGAATCGGTAAAGCTGGTCTAGAAACTGGTGTTTTAAATTCTCAATTGTTTCTGGACGCACAGCAAAGGAGGCTTCAAATTCAAGCACATCTTCCTCCTTTTTCAACTCATTCCCGGCAGCCTTGTTTTCCTCTAATTCTTCATTTTTCCCCTGCTTTAATAACCCCTTTAGCTTTTCCATCAGCGGCTCTTTTTCTTCCTCAGGCCAGTCTTCCGTGCCGGCTGTATATTGCTGCCCGGATTGGGGGTTGAAGGATTCATTTGTTTCCCATGCTTTATGCCATTTATCCCACTGCTGTTTTTTTAGCCTGACAAAACGGGAAGGATATACAAAAATGTCCTGTTGGTAACGTGAAACATAATCCTGCAATTTAATTAACTGTCCCATTCTCCTAGCCCTGCTTTCGTATATAACTTTCTATCTATCATTTACAGTTAAAGTATGTATTTATTTTATTCCGCCAAAAGCGGAAAGATGGCAATGCTTTCATATTTCGGTGTTTTGTCCAGATGGGTCTGGTATAGGACTACTTCTGAAGCCTTAAATTCAAGGAGCCCGTCTATAAATGGACTGTTATCGTCCAGCATACTTTCCTGAAATGGATGAGTGCCAGCCCATTTTCTTGCCATTGTGATATGAGGTTTAAATGGTCTTGTCTCCAATTCAAAGCCCGCTTCTTGACATGCTGAATATACTTTCGATCTTAATTCTTGGAGATGTTTGTCCTGCTGTGTTCCACACCAGAAAATTCTTGGCGCGTCTTGTTTTCCGAATACGCCAAGTTTGCAGATATGAAGGGGAAATCTTTTTTCGTTTCTGATTGAGTCAGCGACAAGCTTGGCTGCTTTCTGCAGATTTTCTTGGGGGGCAGACCCAAGAAATGCTAGTGTAATATGATAATCCTCATGATGGACCCAGCGGCTAAAAGGCAGCTTTGAACTTAAATTCCCGCAGTATTCTTTCAATTTTCCCTTTATTTCATCCGGTAATTTCAACGCAAAGAAAAAATGATCATTCAATTGTTTGGACACTTGAGATTCCTCCATATTTTCACTTATTTTAACAAACATCAGTTAAAATTGGCAGATACTTTCTGTTTGTCCTCTCATTTTAAGTATTTCTTCCAATTCCTTTTGATTTGATTGGAATAGTCTGTTTTAGTATGATGGATATAATATGAATAGTTATAGATTTCCTTTGTTAGGATGAAATTAAACAGATGGACATAAAATAACAAAGTATTAAACTTCCTTGTTATTACAGTCTTATTCGAAAGGGAGAGTCAGATGAAAGTTGTCAACAATCTCGCGGACTTAATTGGAGATACTCCACTTGTTAAATTAAATAAGCTCGCCCCTGAAAATGGAGCAAGTATTTATGCAAAGCTTGAATTCTACAATCCAAGCCGCAGTGTAAAAGACCGTGCGGCATATAATATGATTGTCGAAGCTGAGAAAGCAGGCAAATTGAAACCAGGTTCAACCATTATTGAACCAACCAGCGGAAACACCGGCATCGGGCTTGCAATGAATGCAGCAGCACGCGGCTATAAGGCCATTCTGGTTATGCCTGATACCATGACGGCAGAGCGCATCAACCTTTTGAAAGCATATGGAGCAGAAGTTTTCCTGACTCCTGGAGATGACAAAATGCCCGGTGCTATTAAAAAAGCAAATGAACTGGCGGAGGAAATTCCTAACAGCTTTGTGCCGATGCAATTTGAAAATAGGGCTAACCCTGATGCACACCGCCATTCAACTGCAGTCGAAATTATTGAGGGCATGAAGGAAATCGGCAAACCACTTTCTGCCTTCGTTGCCACAGCAGGTACGGGCGGCACGATTACCGGTACAGGTGAAGTTTTGAAAGAGCATTATACTGGATTGGAAGTGCATGTTGTAGAGCCAAAAGGCTCACCTGTCCTATCGGGCGGAAAGCCTGGCAGGCACAAGCTTGTCGGCACAAGTCCCGGATTTGTTCCGGAAATTCTCAATACGGATGTTTATGATGAAATCCATCAAATCAAAGATGAAGAAGCATATGATACGACACGCAGAATGGCAAGAGAAGAAGGGATATTAGTCGGTCCATCCTCAGGAGCAGCCTGCTATGCCGCCATCCAGGTAGCAAAAAGGTTAAAGCCGGATGATGTTGTCGTATTTATTGTGTGTGATACTGGAGAAAGATATCTTTCAAGCGATCTGTTTCAGTTTGAATAAGTAAGTTAAAAGACCCCAGGGCTTGTTCCTGGGGTCTTTCGTTTTAGAACTATCTAATTTTTACCGTCAAACTGCCGCACTGTTTTTCAATTGCCTCTTCAAAAAGGTTCTGTAATTTATTTGTGATGGGACCAGGACTTCCATTACCAATCGGCTTTCCTTCAATCTCTGTAATCGGAGTAATTTCAGCTGATGTACTGGACATAAAGACTTCATCCGCGTCCAGAAGATCTTCCTTTGTAAAAGCAGATTCCTCAAGTGCAACTCCATTTTCCCTGCAGATCTCATTGATCTTACGGCGGGTAATGCCATTTAGGATCAGATTTGTTGCTGGATGAGTATATAGTGTCCCATCTTTTACGATTGCAATATTGGAGGAACTCCCTTCAGTCACCGTATCCCCGCGATGCTGAATCGCTTCATAGCAGCCCGATTGTGCTGCTTTTTGCTTTGCCATGATATTGCCAAGCAAGTTCAGACTCTTTATGTCACAGCGCAGCCAGCGTATATCTTCAATCAAACTAGCCTTAACACCATTTCTCATGCTCTCAACAGGTCTTGAGGTTTCACGGGTATAGGCGGTAAGCACTGGTGCAACGTCTGCACCAGGATAAGCATGATTTCTTGGAGAAGTCCCCCTGGAAAATTGCATATATACGATTCCCAGTTCAAGATTATTCCTTTCGATCATCTCTGCAAGCATCTGTTTAAGCTGCCCTATAGAATAAGGGATATCGAGCTCTATTTTCCTTCCGCTCTCAAGAAGCCTTTCAAGGTGCTCATCTGCCGTAAACATTTTTCCGTTATAGACGCGGATTACTTCATAGACGCCATCACCAAATTGATAGCCCCGGTCCTCGATATCTACTTTCGCTTCTGATCGTTCAATCAAGTCTCCGTTTAAAATAACATATTCCATTTCCCTGCCACTCCCTGTATATGTTTTTTTGTCTAATCTATTAGCTGTTTATGTAAAATCTTTCAGCCATCATATCAGGTTTCAGAGCTATTTCGCAAGTTCATAAATCGCCTGTGCATAAATAGCTGCAGCTTTTATTAAATCCTCAATAAACACATATTCATCTTTTTGATGGGCCACGTCTTCCCTGCCTGGGAAAAGCGGGCCAAACGCCACACCAGACTTCAAGGAACGTGCATATGTGCCCCCGCCAATGGATAAAAGCTCTGCCTTTTCGCCAGTCTGCTGTTCATACACTTTTTTCAGGGTTTGGATAAGAAAATCATCTTCTTCCACATGATGCGGCTTGGCATCAGTGAAATTCTCTAATCTGAAATGTTCGTCTTCAATCAATGACTGAAGCTTATTTTTCGTATCATCCATATTGTTAGTGACGGGATACCGTACATTAAGGCCTAAACGGCCGCCATTTTCTTTCGTATATGAAAGTTTTCCTACATTAACGGTTAAATCACCGGTAATCTCATCCGTACAGGCGATGCCAAGCTTTCTTCCTCTGGAATCATCACATAAGTATCGTGATACAAACTGAAAATATTGGCATGCCTTCTCATCCAGCTGAAGGGATGCCAGGAATGATGCCATTAGAATACCTGCATTTTTCCCATTATCAGGCTCCATCCCATGAGCCGATACCCCCTGAAGCTCCAGAATCAGTTCGCCGTTATCTATGTAATACTTTCCTTCAAGCTCAGTCTTTTTCAGGAAATCAATATACCTTTGCACCACTTCAGTGTGTTCAAGATGGACTACAAGACTAGCTTTTGCAAAATCAGGAACCATGTTATATCTTCTTCCTGATTGGAAATGCACGACCTCTGCCAATACTTCCCTGTCTATTTCTTCGGTATGGCCAATTTGGACAAGATCAAAATCAGAGAGGCCCTTTTCTGCATAGATGATTGGGAAATCTGCATCAGGTGCAAATCCCATTGCTGGCATTTCTTCGTGTTTAAAATAATGCTCTACACAGCGCCAGTCACTTTCTTCATCTGTTCCAATAATCATTCGGACCCGTTTGCTTAATGGCAGCTCTAATTCCTTTACAATCTTCATAGCATAATAAGCAGCCATCGTTGGGCCTTTGTCGTCGATCGCACCTCTGGCAAAAATCTTTCCATCGCGAATTTCTGCACCAAATGGGTCGCTAGTCCATCCATCTCCTTCAGGAACTACGTCGACATGACAAAGTACACCAACAATTTCTTCACCCTCTCCAAATTCCAGATGACCAGCCAGGCTGCCGACATTTTTGACAGTGAATCCATCCTTTTCTCCAAGTTCAAGCATGAAATCGAGCGCTTCCTTGACACCTTCACCAAGGGGCGCATCCTCTGCTGCATTCTCTTCATCCAGCAGGCTTTTAATTCTCAAAAGTTTTTGAGTATCTTCAATTAAAGCGTCTTTTCTGTTATTAACCTCTTTTTGCCAATCCAATACGTTCATAAAGTTACCTCCTTATCCTGATTTGAATATTTATGATTTACCCATTATAACCCATTTTACCTGCAATTTGCTTATGGGACTGTTTAATAAAAACATACCTTTATTATGCACCAAGAATGCTGAACCTTGCCAAGATGATTGTCAAGACGCTTACAATCAGGCCTAAGATTAAAATGGCGAGGAAGAATAAGGCCATGACCGTTCTATTCCTTGCAGTGAAATAGAAATCTTTTTCACTATATTTTTTCGTAAAGGGATGGGACATAATGGCTTTATCCCAGGTGATGGAAAGCCATGTATACATTAAGAAAAGGAAGACACCCGACACAATTACTTTTATCCATAGTGGCGGAATGGAAATAATCCCCGCTGCGCTTACGGAAATGATTTGAAAATAACTGAAAATATATGAGGGATTCCGTATGAAAATCTTTATAAATAATTCTATCAGTCCCGTAATGGGTGTTCTCTTTTTAAAGATCCGTCTGGAGTTTCTGAATAATAGAGGTTTTGTCCTCATTGAAATAGCAGGCTTTTCTATTTCAGGAGACATCATAAATATCCATTTGATATACTTTGTTTTTTCCTCCTGCTCAAGCATAATTTCAAAGTCTACGGCCGATATCCTTTTCAGCATCTGGGAGACTCTCGTTAAGGTGCCGGAAAGCAGCACTGCCGATATCATGTAAACCGGAAAGTCTGCACCGGAATTCCACAGTGAATAGACGAGCTGGCTGAACCAGCTCAATAATACAAACAGCAGAAAGCCAATTACATATCTTCTAAACTTCCCTTCAATCCTTTTCAGGTAATTGGAAACTGTCATAATCGCCCATTTCAGAGTAATGAAAAAAATCAGCAGGGCAATGATTTGACTCCATTGCAAAAAATAACTGTTCTTTAGAAAGGGAAGAAGAAGAGCTATCATCGCGCCTGTACTGACCGCCTGATAGAAAAGTGAATAGCCAAATCCCCATTTTCTCATTCCCAAATAGAGGCTCTTATTTTTCACCAGAAATACTTTATCAGCCTCTTGTATAAACGGGCGGAAGTTTCCCAGCCATGAAAAAATATAAAGCAGGAAGAAAAGGAGAAACATTGGCAAGTTTGCAATCCATTCCGGCGTTTCTAACCACCAGGAGCGATATATCATTCCAAAAATGACAGCACCGGGAACAATGAGATAAACCATGATGGTCCAATCTGCAATGGAACGGAAAATACCAAACTGATACTTCCAGCTATTGATTAACCTTCTAAGAAAGAGCGAACTACTTCTCATTGTCATTTCCCTCTGCAATCTGATGAAAGCAATCATAAAGCGAACCAGCCAAAAGACCGCATTGCTGCCTGATATCGTCTAATGAGCCGGAAGCCTTCAACTTGCCATCATGCACAATTAGAAAGCTGCTGCATACTTTCTCTGCCGTATCCAGAACATGCGTGGACATAAGAATGCCTGCGCCCCTTTGCCTCTCTCTTTCAATTGATTCCAGAAACAGTTTCATAGCATTAGGATCCAGCCCAATAAACGGTTCATCAATAATATAGACATCCGGCTTGGCAATCATCGCAAGAATCAGCATGGCCTTTTGCTGCATTCCCTTTGAATATGTGCCGGGAAATTTATGAGCGTGTTCAGACAGATTATACTCCTTCAAGAGCTCTGCTGCTCTCTTCTTATATTGCACTTCCGGCATTCCTTCCACTGCTGCTGTAAAATCAAGATGCTCCCACAGTGTCAGCTCCTCATAAAAAATGGGGCGTTCAGGAATATAGGAATATTTGACTCCCTGCTTAAATTCCACTTCCCCCTTTTTATGTTCCAATAATCCCAGGATTGTTTTAATCGTTGTGCTTTTTCCTGCCCCGTTAGGACCTATAAGTCCGATCAATTCCCCTTCCTTTAACTCAAATTGAATATTATGTATGATCGGTTTTTCTTTTTCATAGCCTGCTGATGCTATATCTGCGTTTAATAAGTTCATTTACTCTCCTCCTGACTATACATACGGATATAATTGGAAAAGGTTTGCTCTTTTTCATATATTCTTTAAACCTAAATAAAACTGCCCCTTCAAAGGAGCAGTTTAATTATGGCTGGAGGATATCCATTAATTCTGTATTTTCAAAGTCTGCAGCGTAATCATAGGCTGTATAGCCATCCGCATCCTTCACATCGGGATCTGCACCATACTCCAGGAGAAGCATGGCCATTTCAGTATCCTCATTAAATACTGCACTCATTAAAGGAGTGGTTTGATAGTTATCTGCCGTATTAGGCTCTGCGCCATTTTCCAGCAGAAGAGCAGCGCTGTCATACTGGCCATAAGAAACAGCCCAATGTAAGGCAGTAGTGCCATCTGCATCCATTTCCTCAATATTCGCTCCATCAGCAAGTAAAGTGTGGATCATTTCAGTATCATTTTCGCTCGCTGCATTCATAAGAGCGGTAGCTCCTTCAATGCCCATAACCGTTTCAGTCCACAAATCCATTTTTTCAAGTGATTTAAAACCAAACCAAAGTCCGCCGGAAAGAATAGTCAGCGTTAGGACTGATCCTGCTATCCCCAGCCATATCCTGCCCATGGGTTCTTTTAACTCAACTGCAGAGTCTTCAGCAAAAACTTTTGATAAAGCATAAATTCTTTTTGGCAGGTGAGGATGGGTGGAAAGTTTCTCATTCAGCCAGACAAAAAATCCGGTTTCCGTTTGGAGCTGCTCCATGTATGCCTGCTTATTGACCTTAGGATAAAGTTCTTTTCCAATGGCAAGCATGGTCAAGGCATCTCTTGATGCTTCAAACGACTTTATATAATAGGCAGCATAACGATCACATGTATACTCGCATGCTCTTAGGTACGCATTCCCGAGGAATGGAACCCACATAGCAGGAAGCAGTAGAAGGCTTATGATAACATGTTTTCTTTTTAAATGAGCGAACTCATGGGCCAGGACGAACAGCACTTCCTTTTCAGCTCCCCGAGCAGTCAATTCAAAAATACCAGAATATAAGACAACCATATTCCTTCTGAAAAACCTGGTCGCAAAGGCATTTAAGACACCTTCAGACTCAATCACGTATATATCCGGCAGATCTTGCAGACCCATTTCCTTCGCAGTAAGTACTGCTTTTTCATAAATCTCCGGAAATTGTTTCTCACTTATTCTTACTCCGTTTCTTCTGATGCCGCCCATCATAATACCATGGAACAGAAGAGATACAATGATTAATGCCAAAATAATGACAATCCCAATAATAGAGAATGCGAGAAAAATATAAGACAAAATACTAAATAAAGCAACGAATGCAAAATAAATATTTTCCTTCGGGTATACCAGGCGATCTCTCAGCGAGTGAGCTTCCATAACACTTTCTTCCTTTCAATCTCTTTTAAATATACCAATTGATTATAATCAAAAAACAAATTTTAGGATATAGAAACTTTCCTGAATTATTATTTGAATTTTCAGTACATATTACAAGCCCCTTCTGCCATAAGGTATAGTAATAGTCCCTTTTCCCATCGAGGTTTAATCGCAAATAATTAGGGAATTAAACATACATTAAAAAGGAGGGGAACGTAAAGACTAAAACACAAACAGCATTATAAATATTTTGTAAAATTGCACCCTTAAAGTAGAAATAATCAGATAATAGCGTTACAATATAGTCAGAGGTATGACATCTTGACTAAAACAAGAATAAAAAGGGGTTGTCTGGGGAAAAGAAAACTACATACGATTGAAGGAAAATCCTTCAATGTAGCTGTCGGTTGCAGGAAATTGCCATGGGGTTTGAAAAAAGGATAGGGAGTGGTTTTTTGAAACCTTCAACTAACCGGATGTTAAACCGTGTAAAATCCGTCTACATGTTTATAAGTAAGCGCGGAACTGTAACAACTCAGGAGCTTGTAGAGGAATTTGGTATTACTCCTCGCACCATTCAAAGAGATTTAAATGTCCTCGCCTACAATGACTTGGTTAAGAGTCCGAGCAGAGGCAAATGGACCATAACTCAAAAGAAAGTAAAGATGTCATCTTAACACGCAAAGCATAACCAACCTAATAAATAAAAAATCGCCCTGCTGTCAGGGCGATTTTTCCGTCTCATTTCACTTCATAATTCATCAGCTTATCAAGCTCTTCCTCAGTCAATTCCCGATATTCACCCAATTCCAATGTTTCATCCAGTTCAAGCGGGCCCATTGAGATTCTCTTTAAATAGATGACTCTCTTTCCCACTGCCTCAAACATTCTTTTCACCTGATGAAACTTTCCCTCCGTGATGGTTAACTCAATATCGGATGTCATGCCGGATTTAAGGATCTCCAGGTCCCCAGGCTTGGTTTCATAGCCGTCATCCAATATAACCCCTTTTTTAAATGCGGCAATATCATCAGCTGTGACTTCACTGTCTATGACTGCAAAATAGGTTTTAGGAACATGCTTCTTTGGAGAAAGCAGCCGATGTGCCAGCTGGCCGTCATTGGTCAGCAGCAAAAGCCCCTCTGTATCCTTATCGAGACGCCCTACTGGAAAAGGAGAAAAAACAAGGTCTTCCATTTCGAGCAGGTCCACCACAGTTTCAAATTGAGAGTCCTCTGTTGCGGAAATGACGCCTGGCGGTTTGTTCATCATCAAATAAATGAATTCCTTATATTCAACCTTTTCCCCATTAATGATGACAGCATCCTGTTCAGGATCGACCTGGTGCTTGGGATCCTTTACTTTTTCATCATTAACGGTTACAGCTCCATCCTTTAGTAGCTTTTTAACATCCTTACGGCTCCCGTAGCCCAGATTGGCCAGCATTTTGTCAATTCTCATGATTGCCCCTCCTCCAAAATAATTTTGAGTGAGCGAAAGGCTTTAACATACCTCCGCTTTAAAAAGGCCCCCATCACGGAGACCTTCTATTTTTATGCCTTCAATCTTAATTTCTTCAGCATGCTATCGACTCTTGATCCAAATAGGTGATAGATTAATTTTGTTCTGAAGCTTAAGTAGAAATAGACTCCCGCTCCTGCAGCTGCACAAATGGCAACAATAATCATCGCCTGCACATTTGTTTCCGGCGATAAAAAGATCGTAGTAACCCTGTACATAACACCTGCTGCGACCATCATTAATAAGGTAAAAATAATAATTAATAATCCTCTTCTGAACACTAAACTGTATTTATAGCCTGAAAAATACTTAATGACAAAAAGATTAATTAAAATTGCACACCCATACCCCAAAGCTGTGGCCAGGACAGCTCCCTTTGTCTCCATTACTTTTATTAAAGGGATATTCAAACTTAATTTGATTAATATCCCAACCAATAAGCTCAGAACAGTAAAACGCTGTTCGTTAATTCCCTGAAGGATTGCTGCTGTAACTGAATATATAGCAAACAATATTGCTACTGGAGCATATGCCCTCAACACTTCACTGCCCTGCAAGTCATACTCATAAAAAAGAGTATAAATTGGTTCAGATAATATTGCCAATCCAATAGCAGCCGGTAAAGTTAAAAACATAAGCACTTGAAATGTCTGATTTAATTGTTTGTTCAGACTCAATTGATCATCTTCTATAAATGCCTTTGTGATGCTTGGTACAAGTGTTAGTGAAAAAGCTGTCGCCAAAGAAACGGGAATGATGACTAATTTATGGGTTTGATAATTTAAAATAGAAAGAGCCTCTTCAGACAAATTTCTAGGGATCCCTATAGAAACCATCGCTCTATTAAAGGTCAACAAATCAACGAATTGGAATACAGGATTGGCTATACCCACTAAAATAAACGGAATAGAGTAAATTAAAATTTCTTTATACATCTCTTTTAGCGAGATGTTTATCGTGCCTTTATCCTGTAAAAGAAGCTCATCAAGGTAGGGCTTTCTCTTGTACCAATACCAGAATAAAACAGCAAGGCTTCCCAATCCACCAACAAATGCTGCAAAAGTAGCCACACTGACGGCTGTTACCATACTGCCCTTTAAAACATTTAATACAATGAAAGCACCAGCAAGCAGAAACACAATACGAACAATCTGCTCTACCACCTGGGAAACAGCGGATGGCCCCATAGACTGATGTCCCTGGAAAAAACCGCGAATTAGACTCATAAAAGGGATAATAATCAGCGCAAAACTGACAGCACGAATAACCGTTACTATTTCAGCTGATCCTGGTCCTCCATCATCCCGAATCGTCTCTGCAAGGATAGGAGCAGAAAAAAATAGGACAAGAAAGGCGATGAATCCGCTAATCAGCATAATAATTAAACCTGATTTAAACAGCTTCCTGCCAACAGCATACTCTTCCAAAGCATTATATTTAGATATAAATTTAGAAACTGCAAGCGGTACGCCTGCTGTTGCAATGCTAATGAAAATGGTATAAGGCACGTAAGAGTATTGGTAAAGGAGTGTTCCTTCCTTCCCAACAATAGAATAAAAAGGAATAACATAGAACAACCCGAGAAACTTTGAAATAAAGGTTCCCAGCGTTAATATAAAAGTACCTCTTAAAAGCTTAGATGACATATAATCCCTTCCTTAAAAACTGCTGCATGCAAACTATAACAGTATATGAATGCCCAAGCTAAGTTCGTCATTTTTCTATCTTTTTAGACACACTAGTTGTAGTGTACTCTTCTTGCTGAAGAAATTCCACTTGCAATACCGTATAATGGGGCATTATTTTTAGAAATAGGATATTTGATTTATAATAGAGCTATTGCTTTTTTAGCGAATCAAGATAAGTTGGTGAAAACATGAAATATGATGTAATAGTTATAGGCGGTGGTCCTTCGGGATTGATGGCAGCAATCGGTGCAGCGGAACAGAAGGCAAAAGTCCTGCTGATTGACAAAGGAAACAAGCTTGGAAGGAAACTTGCCATTTCCGGAGGAGGCCGGTGCAATGTCACAAACAGGCTTCCAGTGGAAGAAATCATTAAGCATATTCCCGGCAATGGCCGGTTTTTGTACAGCGCATTCTCCATTTTCAGCAATGAAGATATTATCCGCTTCTTTGAGAATTTAGGAATTAAGCTGAAAGAGGAAGATCACGGGCGGATGTTTCCTGTTACCGACAAAGCACAATCTGTTGTTGATGCCTTGATTTCAAGGCTGAAAGAGCTGAAAGTCGATATCAAAACGAACAGCCCTATACAGGATGTTCACTATGAAAATGGCAGGGTGAAATCGATAGAATTAAAAACAGGCGATGTATATGAAGCAGACTCAGTTGTGATAGCCGTCGGAGGAAAATCAGTCCCTCATACCGGCTCAACCGGTGATGGCTATGCATGGGCGGAAAAAGCAGGCCATACGATTACAGAGCTTTTCCCAACCGAGGTTCCGCTGACATCTTCTGAGAATTTTATTAAAGAAAAAATGCTGCAGGGATTGTCGCTCCGGAGTGTGGCGCTTAGTGTTTTAAATCCTAAAGGAAAAGCGCTCATAGCCCATCGGATGGATATGATTTTTACCCATTTTGGCATTAGCGGCCCGGCCGTTTTGCGCTGCAGCCAATATGCTGTGAAAGCGATGAAAAAGTGGAATTTAAAAGAAGTGGTCATGAATTTGGACGCTATCCCGGATACAAAGGAAGAGCCTCTTTTTCAGGAAGTGTCCAAAAAGATTAAAGAAGATCCAAAGAAAAGTATTAAAAATCTCTTAAAAGGGATGCTTCCCGAAAGATATCTTTTGTTTCTTCTTGAGCAGAACGGAATTGATCCGTCCTCACAGGGAGCTGCGATTTCAAACGAAAAGATCAGAAGTTTTGTTAAAGCCTGCAAATCTTTTCAATTTAAAGTAAATGGGACGCTGCCTCTCGATAAAGCCTTTGTTACCGGCGGAGGGGTCTCCGTCAAAGAAATTGAACCGCAAACAATGGCTTCAAAATTGATGGAAGGACTTTTCTTCTGCGGAGAAATCCTGGACATCCACGGCTACACAGGCGGGTATAATATCACATCCGCACTTGTAACAGGCAGGTTAGCCGGATTAAACGCAGCAGTTTCAGCTAGAATCGTATAATAAAGATAGAGCCTGATGCTCCTCAGACATCAGGCTCTATATATAACCATGGCAGAGAAACAATAAATTTGTTCGTCTTCATCCTCTTGCACTGCGGCAACATTATATTTTATATCCAGCAGCTTTTTTTCCTCAAGCTTCTCCAGAAAATGATTCATATCCTTTTCCAGGTCTTTTTCATGTTCATGATCAAATAACTTTACCTTAATCACAGGAAACTTCCTTTCATAGTTTTTTATCAGCCTGGCCAATTTTCTGAATTTTTAAAACCGAAACATAAAAAAAAAAAAAACGAAGCCTGCTGCGGCTCCGCTCTTCTTTATTTTGTTTCCCCCTGCCAGTTCAGCATGCCCCCGGTCATATTGCGGACTTTATATCCCTGGTCCTGCAAATAGTGGCATACGTTTCCGCTGCGATTGCCAGAACGGCAAATAATAATGTACTCCGTATCTTTATCAAATTTATCAAGATTCTCAGGTATCGTGCCCATACGGATATGTCTCGTCCCTGGAATCATACCGGATGCAACCTCTTCATCTTCCCTTACATCAACAAGCTCAAGCTTCTCCCCTGCTTCAAGCTTTTTTTGCAATTCTTCTGTTGTAATCTCTTCAATACGGTCCAATCCTAACACCCTTTCTGGAAAGCTTTTTAAATAGCACTTAACATTTAATATTGCTGCCACTCCTATAATACCCTATATGGCACGAAAAATATAAATGAGAAGTTTCTATAACACAAATACAAAAACCACCCCTGATCAAATAGAGGTGGTTTCATCTGATATAACTTAATTTGCAACGATATTTACAAGTTTACCTGGCACCGCGATGACTTTACGGACGGTTTTTCCGTCAATTTGTTCTTTTACTTTGTCATCGCCCATTGCGATTTGCTCCAATAGGTCTTTTTTGGCATCAGCAGGAACCATAAGCTTTGCTTTAACTTTGCCGTTGATCTGGATAACGATTTCGACTTCATCATCTGTCATTTTGGCTTCATCATATGCAGGCCAAGCTTCATAAGCAATGGATTCACCATGGCCTAATTTTGACCAAAGCTCTTCGGACATGTGAGGAGCAATTGGTGAAAGCATTTTTACAAAGCCTTCTGCAAAGATCTTTGGAAGCACATCTGCTTTATATGCTTCATTGATGAATACCATCATTTGAGAAATAGCTGTGTTGAAACGCAGCCCTTCGTAGTCTTCAGTTACTTTTTTCACCGTTTGGTGGTAAACCTTTTCAAGGCTGCTGCCTTCTTCAATGTCCTGAATTCTCGGGCTTAATTCACCAGTCTCTTCCACAAACAAACGCCAGATGCGGTCAAGGAATCTTCTTGAACCATCCAATCCATTTGTAGACCATGCGATGGAAGCTTCAAGCGGACCCATGAACATTTCGTATAGACGAAGAGTATCTGCACCGTGGCTTGCTACAATTTCATCCGGATTAACGACATTGCCTTTTGATTTACTCATTTTCTCATTATTTTCCCCAAGAATCATACCTTGGTTAAATAGCTTTTGGAACGGTTCCTTCGTATGGACAACTCCCACATCGTAAAGGACCTTGTGCCAGAAGCGGGCATATAGAAGGTGAAGAACCGCATGTTCGGCTCCTCCGATATAAATATCAACCGGAAGCCATTCTTTTAATTTCTCAGGATCTGCAAGAGCTTCACTGTTTTTCGGATCAATATAGCGAAGATAGTACCAGCAGCTGCCTGCCCATTGCGGCATTGTGTTCGTTTCCCTGCGGCCTTTTTTGCCTGTTTCAGGATCCACGACATTAACCCACTCATCGATGTTTGCTAATGGTGACTCTCCAGTGCCGGATGGTTTGATTTCCGTTGTTTTCGGAAGCACTAATGGCAGCTGATCTTCCGGAACGGCAGTCATTGTGCCATCTTCCCAGTGGATCACTGGAATCGGCTCGCCCCAATATCGCTGGCGGCTGAATAGCCAGTCACGAAGACGATAAGTAACCTTCTTAGTGCCAATGCCTTTCTCTTCAAGCCATGCGATCATTTTCTCAATCGCATCCTCTTTGTTTAATCCATCAAGGAAGCCTGAGTTCACATGCTCGCCATCGCCAATGTATGCTTCTTTTTCAACATCTCCGCCGGCAACAACTTCTATAATAGGAAGATCAAATTGCTTGGCGAACTCATAGTCGCGCTCGTCATGAGCTGGAACCGCCATGATGGCCCCAGTTCCATAGCTGACTAAAACATAATCTGCAATCCAGATTGGCATTTTTTCGCCAGTGACCGGGTTAATCGCATACGCACCAGTGAAGACACCTGTTTTCTCTTTAGCAAGATCTGTCCGCTCTAGGTCGCTCTTGCTCTTTACTTTGTCAATGTAAGCCTGAACTGCCTCGCGCTGCCCTTCTGCTGTGATTTTATCAACAAGCGCGTGTTCTGGAGCAAGAACAGCATATGTTGCACCATATAATGTGTCAGGTCGTGTTGTGAAAACAGTGAACGTGCCATCATGGCCTTCAATATTGAATGTTACTTCTGCTCCTTCAGAACGGCCGATCCAGTTTCGCTGCATATCCTTAAGGCTCTCTGGCCAATCCAATAAATCAAGATCTTCAAGCAGGCGATCCGCATAAGCTGTAATTTTAAGCATCCACTGTCTCATTGGACGGCGTTCTACCGGATGGCCTCCGCGTTCACTTTTTCCGTCAATGACCTCTTCATTTGCAAGCACTGTTCCAAGTGCGGGACACCAGTTAACAGCTACTTCATCGATATATGCAAGTCCTTTTTCATAAAGCTTTAAGAATATCCACTGAGTCCATTTATAGTATTCAGGGTCTGTTGTGTTTACTTCACGATCCCAGTCATATGAAAAGCCTAACGCCTTAATCTGGCGGCGGAAGGTGTTGATATTCTGTTCTGTGAATTCTGCAGGATCGTTTCCTGTATCAAGGGCATATTGCTCGGCAGGCAACCCAAATGCATCCCAGCCCATTGGGTGAAGGACATTATAGCCCTGCATGCGCTTCATGCGGGAAAGGATGTCTGTTGCCGTATATCCTTCCGGGTGCCCGACATGAAGTCCTGCGCCTGAAGGGTAAGGGAACATATCAAGCGCATAAAATTTGCGTTTGCCTTTATCTTCAGTTGTTTTGAAAGTTTTATTTTCTTCCCAGTAGCCTTGCCACTTTTTTTCAATCTCCTGATGATTGAAACTCATTTTTGTTTCCTCCTAATATCAGAAAGCGCAGGGCGCCCGCTCATCGGCGACAAGCATAAGACGAGCCGGCGGAAAGGTTGTTCTTTAACCTTTTTGACGGATTGGCTTAGCCGAGAGCCGATGGCGCACGGAGCTAGACTACTTTCTGACTTCAAAAATTTGTACTTCATTTTTTTAATACAATAAAAAAACCTCTCATCCCAAAAAAGGGACGAGAGGATTATGTATAAATCTCCCGCGGTACCACCCACATTAGTGAACATGTCACTCGCTTCATTCATCCTTAACGCGGAAAACGGCAAGCATTACTGGTACTTCACACTTGCTGCTCAAAGGCGAGTTCATGATGTGCCCGGCTGACTTGCACCTTCCGTCAACTCTCTAAAACGGGCTGCTGCACCACTACTGCTCCTTATCTAAGCATTTTAGTATAAGAATATGACTATTGTAATAAATTTCCCGCCAGGATGCAAGTAGGCTTATCCTGACAGGAATTTAATATCTAGAATATGCAATGCTTTTCGAAAATGTGCCTGTATTTACTGAACAGTATATCCTCCATCAATAACTGCCGCCTGGCCTGTAATTCCTTTAGCTCCTTCACCAGCCAAAAAAATCGCATAATCTGCAATCTCTTCCACCGTCAGCAGCCTCTTCTGCGGCACTAAAGGATAAATGACTTCTTCCAGCGCTTTTTCAATAGGTACATTTCTTGTTTTAGCAAGGTCATTCAGCTGATTTCTTACGAGTGGTGTATCTACATAGCCCGGGCAAATGGCATTAACCGTAATGCCATCTTCAGCAGCCTCCAATGCTGCGACTTTAGTAAGGCCTATAACGCCATGCTTAGCACTGTTATAAGCTGCTTTACCTGCGAATCCAACAAGACCGTTAATGGATGCCATGTTCAGGATACGGCCGGATTTTTGTTGTTTCATAACGGGCATGACATGTTTAATGGCCATGAATGGTGCAGTCAGCATCACCTTGATCAGAAACTCGAATTTCTCAGTAGGAAAGTCTTCAATAAAGGAAACATGCTGCAGCCCTGCATTGTTAATGAGCACATCCAAAGCACCGAATTGGCTGACGGTTTCATTGATGGCCGCTTGTATATCAGACTCTGAGGTCACATCACATTTTAGCCCAAGCGCTTCAAAACCTTCATCCTGCAAATTTTCTGCAGCTTTTTTCACGGCATCTTCCTGAATATCTGTCAGAACAATTTTCGAGCCGTGTTCAGCAAATCTCTTGCCAATTTCATAGCCAATTCCCTGAGCTGCACCGGTTATAAAAACTACTTTATTTTGTACCATGAATAAGCTCCTTTCAAAAACAAAGCCGGGGCTCTATTTTATGAGCCCCTGCCGAAATTAGATTCCTAGTCCGAGTGAGAACAAGATAATAGCAATTGCAACTCCAATTAGCGGAACAATTACTGTAACAGCAGCCACAGCGCCATATGCAGCCTGGTGGGTTTCACCGCAGATAGCCCGTACCGTGGTAACGACATAGCCATTATGCGGCAAAGAGTCAAGGGCACCAGATGATATGGCAACTGTTCTGTGAAGGGCTTCCGCATTGACGCCCATGTCCATATAATGCGGGGCCAGAATCGGCAATGCGATCGCCTGACCGCCAGAAGCTGAACCGGTCATGCCGGCAATAACACTTACTGCAATGGCACCGCCAATCAGCGGGCTTCCAGGAATACTTGTCATCCAATCTACTGCTGTGGCAAATGCCGGCACTGCCTTTGCAACACCGCCAAACCCTACAACAGCAGCCGTATTCCCTATCGCAATCAATGCACCTAATGTTCCATCAGACACAGCATTCCAGAAATTTGTGAAATACTTTCTGTTCAATAGATATGTGGCAATAACTCCGCCCAGTAATGCAAGAATAAGTGCAGATTGTGCAAGAGAGTCATGGAATACGAATGAGATAATTAAAACGACAGCCAATGGAAGAACCCCCATAATAGGGTGCGGTAATTCTTTATTTTCAGTCACAGGATCCTGCTTGCGGGATTCAAAGGTTTCTCCTTTGTTTACAGCCTTTGTGATCATGCGCTTCAGCCACCAGTAGCCAAAAATCATCATGAACACAGCGACAATTAAGCTGACTTCCCAGCCTGCATATGGAGTCGTTCCAAGAAATTCAATCGGAATCCAGTTTTGAATTTCAGGTGAACCCGCAGAAGTCATCGTAAAAGTTACAGATCCAAAGGCAAGTGCTGCAGGGATGAACCTTCTTGGCAGATTTGCCTGTTTAAATAAACTTAATGCCATTGGATATACAGAGAAAGCAACAACGAATAGACTGACACCGCCATAAGTTAAAATGGCACAGGAAGCGACAATGGCAAGAACGGCATATTTCATTCCTAACTTATCCACTACCATTTTGGATACACTGTCGGCCGCACCGCTGTCTTCCATTACCTTCCCAAAAATTGCACCCAATAGAAACATTAGGTACCATGATGTAACAAACCCTGAAAAGCCGGACATATAGTTCCCGACCAAATTTGCCTCTCCTTCACCTGCCAGCTGCGGAAACAATGGCATGCCGCTAAAAAGAGCTACAAACAAGGCAGATAACGGCCCGACAACCAGCAGGTTCATTCCCCGCATAGTCAGGTAAATCAGCAGGGCGAGCCCGCCTATTAATCCAATCATACTTAGCATTTCATTTCCCCCTTTGTTTTAAAAATAAGAAAAAAACTTGTAATCCCCCTTCTTTGAAAACGTTTGCAAAAATAACAGAAAAATAACTTGCTGAGAAATTATAATGCAAGAGGCGTGCCAACATGAAATGCTTGTATGTAAAGGGAATGGTGAACAATAAATGAATCATTTTTCCAGAATTCTGGAATGCATAGGGAACAAGTCCACTGATACAATAGACTAGTTTTCTGATAATTCCGTCTAAGAGTAGGACTGAGTGTACATAAAATTACAAGAATGAAAACAGTCCAGAATCCTGGAACGTATTCCGGATTTCTGGACTGTTTATATTTATTCAATTCCATATTTCTTTAGTTTTTCATACATAGAAGATTTACTGATTCCTAGAGCCTTTGCAGCTTCTATTCGGTCATGGTTATATTTACTCAAGCTTTGTGTCAGTATACGCTTTTCTGTTTCTTCCAGAATATCCTTCAATTTCTTTTTTCCAACGGGATAAACTGCAGATTCTTTCATATAATCCGGCAATGATTCTGTAGTGATACTTTCATTGCTTGTTAAATGAATGGATGCCTCTATTACATTTTCAAGCTCTCTAATATTGCCGGGCCAGCTATATTGATGAAACTTTTCTATTACCTCATCTTCAATTGCACTTATTCTCTTTCCCGATTTTTTCGTTATTTTTTTGATAAAGCTATCGATTAAGAGTGATAAATCTTCCATCCTGTCGCGCAGAGAAGGAACCATAAACGGCACCACATTAATCCGATAGAATAAGTCCTCCCTAAAGCGCTTTTCTTCCATCATTTTTTCGAGCGGTCTGTTAGTTGCAGCGATAATCCGGACATCTACTTTAACCGGAAAAGTCGAACCCACGCTTTCAATCTCGCCTTCCTGCAGGGCACGCAATAGCTTCACCTGCATATTAAGCGCCATATCCCCGATCTCATCCAAAAATAAGGTCCCTCCATCAGCAAGCTGAAATTTCCCCTTTTTGCCTCCCTTTTTCGCACCTGTAAAAGCTCCTTCTTCATAGCCAAACAGTTCAGACTCCAGCAGATGTTCAGGTATGGCTCCGCAGTTAATTTTTACAAACGGCTGATGGCTCCTGTTGCTGAGCTGATGAATACTATGGGCAAATAGTTCTTTTCCAGTCCCGCTTTCCCCGCGGATTAAAACGGAAATATCACTTGCTGCCACCATTTTCACCTTTTCTTTAAGGCTATGAATCTGGCTCGAGTTTCCCAGTATATCATCAAGGCTGTATTTTACACTGGGATCAATTTCCTGGATATAGCTCTGGATTTTTGTCAGCATGCTCTTTACATGGCTGTTCATCTGCATCCATTCTTTTGTATCCCTAAAAAAGACTGTCCCGAAAGCGCCAATTACTTCGCCATCAGAAAAAATGGGAATGCGGTTTGCTATCATATAGTTGCCTCTTATATATTGCAGATCTGCAATTTCTTCCTTGCCTGATTCAGCCACAATATGCATACGTGAATTTTCAATAACCTCGGACACATGCTTCCCCAGAACCTGTTCCCTCTCCACTTCCAGAAAATCACAATAATTTTTATTGATGTAAATGATCGTTCCTTCTTTATTCACAACTACCAGCCATCCAAAGGCGTTCTCAACAATGGTTTCAACAATTTTCACAGGCAAATCGAATAATGCACTTTTCATTTGAATCCCCTCATTTAGGACTATCTACTATTATGATCACTATTTTATCATATTTTTCTGAAAACAAATTCACTTCAATGGGTATTCTTATTGCTTTTACTGCCCATAACATTAGTAATCGGCAGACATAGGAGGTGTTTCAGCTGAAAGGCATCTATTTAATTAATCCGCACTGGCAATCTGGTAACAAATCAAAGCAGGAATGTGCTCAAGCGCAAAAACAGGCGCTGGAAACCTATATTGAGGAGCATAATATTTTTACAGTGAAACTAAATCAATGGCAGCTGAATGACTATTACACCATTCCGCATGCCCTTTTGTATGATTTGAAACAAAAAAAGGCAGATCTGGATGTCCTGCTTCTTTATTCAGAAGAGGTTCTCGAAGACTTTATCAATTCTTATCCAGCGAGATGGCTGATTTTGAAAAGCTTCTTCACTGAAGTTGTATTTGCTGCTGAGCAAAAAGAAAATTACTTCGAAGGCGCCGGTTAAGAACTAAAATTTAAAAACCTGCAGCTCAAAACTGCAGGTTTCTTTCTTATGATACATGCGCCAATTCTTTAGGCTCCTTCAATTTCCGGTCATAAACAAGAGTTGTCAGAATGGCAAAAACAAATAGAACCATTAATACCGCAAACAGCATGGAAATTCCGTAAAGGTCAACCAGAATTCCCCCCAATAATGGCCCGATCATCCTTCCGCCTGTAGCAGTGCTGTTTACGATTCCCTGGTAAAAACCTTCCCGCCCTTTAGGAGCAAGCTGGTTGGCAATGGTCGGAACTGCTGGCCATATAAGCATTTCACCAATCGTCAGAATAACCATGGCAGTAATAAAAGCTGAGAACTGTTCTGCACTGGCTGCAGCAGCAAACGATCCTATAAATATGACCATGCCGGCAATCATCTGAACCTTTAGCGTTTTGAACCATTTTACCAGAGCACTGATAAAAGGCTGACCCAATACAATCAATGCTCCGTTAATTGTCCACAGCAGGCTGTATTGCTTTAAAGAAATATTCAATTCCTGTGTGTAAGCAGCGATAGTCGATTGCCATTGCACATATCCGACCCAGCACAATAAATAGCCCGCGCATAATATAAGCAGCGCGTAAAGCTTGGTATGATTTTTAACCTTGCGATTTTCCTGAAGGATGGAGGTCTGCTGACCCGTAACAGTATTTATTCCCCTGTATCCAAAAACAGCGATCAGTAAAAAAACGATATACATGACAGTATTGGCAAGGAAAATTAACTGAAAAGAGTATGATGCCACAAGACCGCCGAGAGCAGCACCAATGGCCACACCGGCATTCTGAGCTACATAGATGGCATTGAAAGCTTTGCGGCCGCCTTCTTTCCAGACAGATCCCGCCATCGCAAACATAGAAGGAAAAACAATTCCAGATCCAAATCCGACAAAGGTCAGGAACACCACGTATGCAGGCCATCCATGCCAAAAGGTCAAACCGAGGAGTGCCATTACCGTGATGACAATTCCAAGAAGAATCGAACGATAGCCGCCTATTTTATCATATAGGCTTCCCCCTATTAAATTTCCTGCTACGCTGGCAGCTGCGTTCACCATCAGAACCAGGCCGGCTACCGATAAGGATTTGCCTAAGTGGTCATGGATGTAGATCGTATTAAGTGGCCACAAAAAAGAAGATCCCGTTACATTCACTGCCATCCCAATAATTAAAAGCCATAAGCTCCGCGGCATAAGAATACGCCCCTTTTTTCATATTTTTTATGTTTAGCCGGCACATTACCACCCGGCACTATTTCGAAATCCAAAATAATTTTAGTTGGTTTTTCCTGTCCTTGCAATAGGTTTTCATTCGATTTTAATAGACAGAATACTTCTTCTTTTAAACTTGAGCTGAATGTGGATTTTTAAGGAATGCACCTATTGAGGATAAGTCGTTAAACGGCACAAAAATAAAGCCCCGATTTTGAGTAATCGGGGCTTTCCATATTTCATAAAATAATTAGAGTTTGAATGTCGATAACTGTCTAGCTCCAGCGCCTACCCCCTCGAGGTGGCGGGGGTGGGCAAGGCGCTTCCGCTTTTCTTATGATGATTGTTCCGGCTCAGGGTGAAATTTTGATTTTACAGGCTGGCCCCCTGATTTCTCATAGTTCTTTTTCGACTGCTTTACCGCATCAAAATCCCGGCCAAGTTCAACATCCTGGCTATTGGCGCCATTGCGGGTCTTTTGTTCCGGATTGTGTTGTTTTGAGCGCTTTTTTACCATCTTTGGACCACTCCTTAATGAGGAAGTATTATCATCTGATTTTGGAGCTGCTGCAGCTGGAGCCTCATCCGGTGAAGCTGTTCCCGCTGCTGGGAGTTGGCGCTGTGCGCCATCTGGGTTATATCGTTATAAGCAGCTTCCAAAGACTGAAGTGCATTGGAGTATTCATTATCATTGTAATGCTCCTGCGTCCTGCCTGATTCAAACTGCTCCTGGGCAAAACGGATTGCATCCTCACACTGCTGCAGGAGTGTATCCATCGATTCTCGGGTTGCCATTATCTGTTCCCCTCCTTAAAGAATGGGTCTAGAAGCTTGCATGCTTCATTAATTAGTTTGTTCATTTTTCCGTAATCCTTACCACTCTATTTCCTGCCAATTCCCCTTGGATAAGATTTTGGGTCATGATAAGATTAATTTTATGAAATCCTTCATATTCATTTTTACCTTATAGATTACTCTTTGAAAAAGGAGGGATAATTATGGATAAAGTAAATCCTTTTCCATATGCATCCGATAATAAACGGTACCATACATGGAATTTTCATTTGCGTAATGAATTTGGCCATAAAGTTTTCAAGGTGGCACTCGATGGCGGTTTTGATTGTCCAAACCGTGATGGCACGGTCGCACATGGAGGATGTACATTCTGCAGTGCCGCTGGTTCGGGAGACTTTGCCGGGAACCGCGCTGATGATTTGGAAACACAGTTTAATGCAATAAAAACAAAAATGCATCATAAATGGAAAGACGGAAAATATATGGCCTATTTTCAGGCCTTTACGAATACACATGCCCCTGTGGAAGTGCTTCGTGATATGTATGAGAGGGTGCTTGAGCAGGACGGAGTTGTCGGGCTGTCTATTGCGACCCGCCCTGACTGTTTGCCTGATGATGTAGTTGAATATCTGGCAGAGCTTAATCAGCGAACCTATCTCTGGGTAGAACTGGGGTTACAGACTGTACATGAACGGACTGCCCTTTTAATTAACCGGGCACATGATTATCAATGCTATGTGGAGGGAATAAACAAGCTCCGCAAACATGGCATCCGCATCTGTTCACACATCATTAACGGCCTTCCGCTTGAAACACCGGAAATGATGATGGAAACCGCACGGGAAGTTGCGAAGCTGGATGTGCAGGGCATTAAAATTCATCTCCTTCATTTATTAAAAGGAACCCCAATGGTTAAGCAATTTGAAAAAGGCATGCTTGAGTTTCTGTCTCTTGATGAGTATGTAAACTTAGTATGTGACCAGCTGGAGATTTTACCTCCAAAAATGATTGTCCACCGCATAACAGGCGATGGGCCAATCGATTTGATGATCGGGCCAATGTGGAGTGTGAATAAGTGGGAAGTGCTCAATAGGATTGATGCGGAATTAAAGCTAAGAAACGGCTGGCAAGGCAAATTTTACAACCCAAGCCAAATGGAGGCATTGTCATGAAGCTTGAAAGAATCTTACCTTATGCAAGACAGCTGCTTGAGAAAGCAGTATCACCTGGAGATATCGTTATTGATGCTACTTTGGGCAACGGACATGATACAATATTTCTGGCGGATCTGGTAGGACCTAATGGAAGAGTTTATGGATTCGATATTCAGGAAGAGGCTGTCCAGAATACAAAAACACGCCTGGCTGATCATGACCTGTCAGACAGAACTACCCTTTTCCATTCAGGACATGAATTCATTCTTGAGAATGTGCCGCCTGTCCATCATGGAAAAATAACTGCAGCCATTTTTAATTTAGGTTACCTCCCTGGCGGTGATAAAGATATTGTCACCCGTCCGCAGACAACCATTTCTGCCATCGATCAGCTTTTGGAACTGATGGCTCCGGAAGGGATTATTCTTTTAGTGATTTATCACGGCCATATTGAGGGAGCTGTTGAGCGTGATTATCTGCTCAGATATGTAAAGCAGCTGGATCAAGGCCTTGTTCATGTATTACAGTATCAGTTTATTAATCAAAAAAATAACCCGCCGTTTATTGTAGCAATTGAAAAACGATAAAAGCCTGCGAAAAATGCAGGCTTTTAATTATTTTTCAATTGAAAAACCAGCGGGCATCATCTTCTGCAAAGTCCGGTAAGCTCTTCCGTTCACATAAAAGAAATAGCTTACCATTCCGCCTGTTCTGATCATGCTTTTGGCTAATCTTCTGACATTCCGCTGCTTCCGGACCTTCTCATCGGATAGATAGACCCCAAGCAAGCCGCGATTAATCAGTTTATGGAAATGTTTATGAGGCAGCTTTTCAGTATGCTTATCTGCTTCGGCAACAAAATGTTTCAATCTCGAAAACAGTTTTTCTTCGTTCTCATAGTAAAAGCAAAAATTCAAGTCTCCCCCGGCTTTGTCCTCTTCTTGATCAATCAGATAATCAAGAAGAATGTGGAGACCCTGGATGTATGGAAAATATCCATTTCGTATATTTACAGCATGCTCCGATTCAAAATCATCTCTCAGTGCGTAGGAAACAAGGCAAAAAATTCCCAGAGTCGATCCCGAGCAAGCAGAGAACTCATACCATTCCATCTCAGGAATATCAGACCGATATTGGTCAAACCAGTTTTGCAGACGGGGAACTCGTTCTTCCACCACAACATGCTTATGTATTTGCAGATCACAATAGTAACGGCATAATTCAAGCAGATGGCTTTTTATATGTGTGTAATGCTCCAGACTGGACAGCACTTCCCTGCAGGCTGCTGCTAAATCTGCAAGATAGTTTCCATCATCCTGTTCATTTCTCAGCCGATAATAATTTTTTTCTGCTGCATCCGTATCGAGGGCATCCTCCATTGACTCGTGAAGTGCCGCAAAGTCCCGGGGATCAAGCGAGGTGCTCCGGTCGCAGAGATTGTCCAAGTAATCACTGATTGTCTGATAAGCAACGATAAACTTAATCGCTTGTTCATATTTTTCCTTGGCCATTAATGACATAATAGCTCCGCCTTCACAGTGGAAGGTTTTATGCTCAATGCTGGCAAGAGCCTGCTTTCTTAACTCCGGATCAGGAATTGCTTCGGCTCTGCTTCTCCAGTATGCAAGTTCCTTATGGACAGCAGGCAGAACCTTCCGGTAGACATGTGACATTAAGCTAATTGGCATGGAAGGGACACTCATGACATGATAAACCTCCTTTTGCTTAGGGGATAGGTGAGCGTTTCTTATGTTAAGCCTGCACCCTCCATAATTAAAACCCAGTCCTTAAACCACATAACCAAGTGCTTTTAATTGGCTGTTCACGAAATCCTTCGCATATTCAAAGACTTCTTCACGTTCAGGTTCATTAAAGACTTCGTGGTAGCATTTAGGCCATTCTTTGAACCTTTTCTCTGAGAAAGGGGCAAGATTAAACCATTCTCTGACAGTTGTTTTATTCACGATCTTATCATCTCCGCCCTGTATTACGAGAAGAGGTACATCCTGGATTTTATCAAGATTCTCAAATGCAAGCTTTATAGCAGAAACAAGTTCCCTGTACCATCTGACCGACACTTTTGTCACATACAGTGAATCATTTAAATCAGCATCAAGGACATCCTGATTCCTCGTCGCCATGTCCACGGATAATCCGGCATCCATTTTCAGGCCTGGCATCACAGAATTGAGTCCAAGCGATAAAAAGTTCAGAAATTTCGAAGGCTGTTGAACCAAACCTAAACATGGAGATGACAAAATCACTCCAGCGAGATTCATTCTTTCCTCCTGCAGCAGGCGAATGGCAATCAGTCCGCCCATGCTGTGTCCTAAAAGAAAGACCGGCAATTCAAATTCATAGGCAGCCTGTACCCAATCCTGAACTTCAAGTATATATTCATCAAAGGAATCAATATGGCCTCTTCTGGATCTTGAAGTCATCCCCTGGCCAGGAAGATCTCCCATAATGACATGGAAACCGGCCAAGCGCCACATTTCAATCAGCCAGCCATAACGGCGGTGATGCTCCATTGCCCCATGCACCATGACAATAACGCCCTTTGCATCTCCTTCAGTTTCCCATTTCCACATAGTCAATCCTCCCAGCCTTTTTACGTACTGTCTTATGTATATATATTATAGCCTAGATGCTAAAATTGTTCATGAATCAAACCTTTGTAAAATTGGAATTCTTTTTGCCAGAATAACGTTTATCATGCCTCTTATGATAAAATCAAAATAATCAAACTGCATATAGGAGTGTTCCACGTGATCTATCCATATAAAGATAAAGAACCTAAAATTGCAGAATCCGCATTTATTGCAGATTTTACTACCATTACCGGCGATGTTGAAATTGGCGAGGATTCCAGTGTTTGGTTCAACTCCGTTATACGCGGAGATGTAGCACCAACAATAATCGGCAAAAAAGTCAATATCCAGGACAATTCCGTCCTGCATCAGAGCCCGAATAACCCGCTGATATTGGAAGATGAAGTGACAGTTGGCCATCAGGTAATCCTTCATAGCTGCACTATCCGTAAAAAGGCTTTAATAGGGATGGGCTCGATTGTATTAGATCAGGCTGAAATCGGAGAGGGAGCATTCATTGGTGCAGGGAGCCTTGTTCCACAGGGAAAGAAAATTCCTCCCAATACACTTGCATTCGGCAGGCCTGCAAAAGTGATCCGCGAGCTGACGCCAGAAGATATCAAAGATATGGAACGGATCAGCAGGGAATACGCCGAAAAAGGGCAGTACTATAAGTCTTTGCAGAAAAAGCCTGAATAACTCTCCTGCCCCCTTTTATTAATAAAAGGGGAAAAAGGCCGATAATAAACATAAGGCAATACCAATGGGCGGGTGAAGAAATTGAATTTTTATATTGCGGCTATTGTTCTTTTCTTATTTTTAATAGTGATATTCAGAAAAACAATGTTAAAAACGGCACCAATGTTTTTAATTGTCTTCATCCTGATTTCTGGAGCATTTGTTTATGACAACCTTTTTGGAAGCCAGCCTGCTTCAGCCGTAAACCAAATTAAATCATGGCTGTCTGAACCTGCTGAGAAAGCCAGCTCTTTCCTTGGACACAACACTGCCGTAATTAAGATCAAGGAAGAAACAATTATAGATGCTCCCGCAGTCAATCAGTTTCCTGAGCTCCCCAGGGGATGCGAAGTGACGAGCTTATCCATGCTCCTTCAGCATGCAGGGATACAGGCTGATAAAATGACACTTGCTAAAGAAATAAAGAAAAATCCTGAGCCTTATCGCATAGAAAACGGAAAAATCTATTTCGGGCACCCAAATGACGGGTTCATAGGCGATATGTATTCCTTTGATAATCCAGGTCTCGGCGTTTATCATAAACCCGTAAAAGAGCTTGCGGAAAAGTACATGCCTGGCTCCATTGAAGACCTTACCGGATCCGATTTTGAAGAATTAAAAATCCATTTGTCAGACAGCAGACCTGTCTGGGTTATTATCAACACAGCCTATAAACAGCTTTCTGATGACTTTTTCCAGACCTGGCATACGCCAAGCGGAAAAATCCAGGTTACCTATAAAGAGCATTCAGTCCTGCTCACAGGCTATGATCAGGAATACATGTATTTCAACGACCCGCTCACAGGCGAGAAAAATAAAAAAGCACCCATAACCGATTTTGAAAAAGCATGGGTGCAGATGGGCAAACAGGCTATTACTTATCTCCCATAAGAAAAGCGGAAGCGCCTTGCTCACGAAGGAACGCAGACTAAGATCGCCACGTCCTGTGGCAACGTCTGCATGACCCGCATCCTGCGGGCCTCAAGCACAAGACGAGCCTTCCGGAAAGGCGTCCTTTGCCTTTTTGGGAGGATTGCTCGAAATGTGGAGGCGACTGCCCAGGGACGACAGGCATAAGACGGTTCCTGTAAGAAGGCGTTTTTCCTTCTGAAAGGAATCGGCTTATGACCCCGAGTCCCTAGGAGCCGAAACAAGACAAGCTTGTGACCTCGAGGGGGTAGGCGCTGGAGCTAGACAATTATCTAACTTAAGAAATTTATACATTCTTATAATTAATTAAAAACGTCCACCAGGTTTGAACTGTACCCCGGATAGCGGACACTGATAAAAAAGTGCCCCTATCTGGGGTTTTTTGTGTTTCAATAGATTTAATGAATATAGGCGGAGGATTATCATGAGTAAGAATATTTATAATGAATTCCAAATTAAAGAGCTTGAGAAGAATCCCAATGTTTTGAACGCTTCTGAAAGGTCAATCTCCTATAGTCCGGGATTTAAGCTAAAAGCAGTTAAGGATTACAAAATGGAAAACCACCATCGCAAATCTTTATTGAACAAGGCTTTGATCTTGAGATGATTGGCAAAGAACAGCCAAACGTTGCCTGCGCTGGAGAGAAACATTTGAAAGGTATGGAGAGAAAGGTCTCCTTACGGAACGTCGTGGTAAAGGGAGTACTGGACGTCCTTCTTCAAAGCAACTTTCCATTGAGGAGAAACTAAGGAAGGCTGAGGCAAGGATTAAATTCCTTGAGGCAGAGAATGATTTCTTAAAAAAGCTGGAAGAACTAGAAAGGCAGGCGTTGAAGAAGAAACGATTCTAACGACAGCTGTAAAGTTTTCTCTAATCGAGAAAACCATCAGAATACATCAGTTAAAGAAAGCTGTTGCCTACTTGTGTGAGCTGGCAGGTGTTAGCAGAAGTGGCTACTATGATTGGTTGAAGGCTGCACATTTACGGGCACAACGTGATGAGCAGGATGAACTGGACATAGAGTTGATTCAAGAAATATTTATAAGCAAAAAAGAAAAAGTAGGTGCCCTCCAGATTAAAATGATCCTGGAGAATAATTATTCAGCTGTAATGAACCACAAAAAGATTAGGCGTTTGATGGCAAAATATAATCTTGAAACAAAAGTAAGGAAAGCCAACCCTTATCGAAAGATGGCCAAGGCAACCCAGGAACATCGAACCTGCCCGAACCTGCTTAACCGAGAATTCAATCAGGAGGAACCAGGGAAAGTCCTGCTTACTGACATTACATATCTCTATTATGGAAGGGTCAAAGAGCATATTTATCCTGCGTAAAGGACGGAGCTACAAGGGAAATTATTGCGTACCACCTGTCCACGTCATTAGATATGGACATCGTCTATAAGACGTTGAAAAAGTTGGAGGCAGCTGTTGGCAATTATTTTCACCCTGAAGCCATATTACATTCTGACCAAGGTATGCACTACACTCATCCTCTATTCCAAAGCAAAGTGAAAGAGCTTGGCTTAACTCAATCAATGTCCCGAAAGGGAAACTGTTGGGATAACGCACCAATGGAGAGCTTCTTTGGACATTTTAAAGATCTGGCAGAGTATAAATCACTGGATAATTTAAAGGAGGTAACGAAGGAAGTAGAGCGAGTAATCGAAGATTATAATCATCACCGTTATCAATGGGGCTTAAATAAAATGACCCCGGTACAATACCGAGGTCACTTACTAGCCGCATAGGCGCTTTTTTAAAACTGTCCGTAAATGGGGGTACAGTTCAGTTTTCTCCTGATGGACGTTTTTATTTTAGCCTTTAAGTGGCTGCAAGTCTTTATTTAACAAATACTCTTTCTCAAAAGAATACTTTTTCTCCACATATACCTGATGCCAAACCATGAACATAAGAACTGTCCAGATTTTGCGGCTGTTATCTGCTTTATCCTGGCAATGGTCTTCAAGAAGCCCTAACACATAATCTTTATTGATTAAGTGATCCACATTGCTTTCACGGATAATATTTTTAGCCCACTCATTCATCTCGTCTTTCAGCCAGTGGCGGATTGGCACAGGGAATCCAAGCTTCTTACGGTTCAGCACATGGTCTGGAACGACTCCTTCAGCAGCTTTGCGAAGAATATACTTCGTAGTGCCATTTGCCGTTTTCAGGCTGGTCGGAATTTTGGAAGCCACTTCAAACACTTCTTTATCAAGGAACGGAACACGAAGCTCGAGAGAATGAGCCATCGTCATTTTGTCCGCTTTCAATAGAATGTCTCCGCGCATCCAAGTATGAATGTCGATATACTGCATGCGGTCAACCGGATCATATCCGTGGCTTTCTTCATATAGCGGTTTAGTGATATCCGTATAATTTAAGCGGTCTTTATAAACATGAAGCAGGCCGCGTTTCTCTTGCTCTGTAAACATTTTTGCGTTTCCAATGTAGCGCTCTTCCATTGGCGTGACACCGCGTTCGATAAAACTTTTCCCCTTCATTCCCTCTGGCATCATATTTGCAATCATGCGAAGAAGCTTTTTGCCGATGGCAGGAATTTTATTGAAGACTTCCAGGGATTGTGGTTCACGGTAAATATTATAGCCGCCAAATAGCTCATCGGCTCCCTCACCTGAAAGTACAACCGTTACATGCTTCCGTGCTTCTCTTGCCACAAAATAAAGGGGCACACAAGCTGGATCAGCAAGCGGATCGTCCATATGCCACATGATTCTCGGAATCTCATTCATGTATTCCTCAGGAGTAATGATGTAGCTGATGTTTTCGACACCCAGCTTTTCTGCTGTTTCTTTCGCTACATCCACCTCGCTGAAGCCATTGCGTTCGAAGCCAACAGAGAATGTTTTAATGGCAGGATGGAATTCTTTCGCAATGGAAGCAATGATGGAAGAATCGATTCCGCCTGAAAGGAATGAACCTACCGGAACATCGGCACGCATATGCATTTTGACTGAGTCGAATAAAACATCTCTTATTTCTTTCGTAAAATCGGCTTCTGACTTCTGCACTGGATGGAAAGCAGCTTTCCAATAACGCTTAATATCCATCGGAGCTCCGATTTTTTTAGTAAAATAATGACCAGGCTCAAGCTTATGGATTCCCTCTGACATGGTGTTTGGCTCAGGCACAAACTGATATGTCAAATAATGCTGGAGGGAGTCATAGTTTAATACATCATTCTGAAGCGCCAATAGAATGCTCTTCTTCTCTGATCCAAAGAACGTGCGGTCCCCCTTATCGTAATAAAAGAAAGGCTTAATCCCAAACGGATCTCTGGCTCCATATAGGGACTGCTCCTGTTTATCCCAAATGACAAACGCAAACATACCGCGCAATTTTTCAACAGCCTTTTCTTTCATATGGCTGTAAAGGGCAATTATGACTTCTGTATCGGAGCTTGTTTCAAAGCTTAAGCCTGCTTTGAGAAGTTCTTCACGAAGTTCCACATAGTTATAGATTTCACCATTAAAGATAATCCAATAACGCTCATTCTCGTAAGTCAGCGGCTGGTGTCCGCTTTCAATATCGATAATGCTCAACCGGCGGAAGCCGAATTGAATATGATCATCAAAATAGTATCCTGAATCATCCGGACCCCGATGGGTGATGATATCATTCATATTTTGGAATTGTTCTTTATCTGCGTCACGGTAATTTTGTGCTTTTTCATGTACACAACCAATAAAACCACACATTATGTACGTCACCTACTCCATTCTTTTCTCGATATTTAGATATAGCCTTAACGGCTCTTTGTCTTAGAAAACATACCCTATAATACTACCACTAATCATTTATAATTAGCACGTGGATTATAAAAAAAATATGCGCGGAAAATTAAGCCATTATCCGAAGTTTAAACGATAACATATAATTATAAACGACTAAAGAGCATAAAGACCGAAAAGTGAATAAACATCCTATATGTATAATGACGCAAAAAAGAAAGCGGGAGTTACATGATTAATGCAACTCCCGCTTTTTATATTATTGTCTCCCCCTTAAAGTATCGGGGATGGCCAAAGAGCTTCCGCTTTTCTATTCAGCTTCAGAACGAAGAATTTCTGCCTTATCTGTACGCTCCCAAGGAAGATCAACATCTGTACGTCCGAAATGTCCGTAAGCAGCTGTCTGCTTGTAAATTGGGCGGCGAAGGCCAAGCATGTTAATAATTCCTGCAGGACGAAGATCAAAATGCTTTCTTACTAGATCAACTAGTACATCTTCGCCCACTTTGCCTGTTCCGAATGTATCAACAGAAATCGATACAGGCTGTGCCACACCGATCGCATAAGCAAGCTGAACTTCAACTTTTTCAGCTAAGCCGGCTGCTACAAGGTTCTTCGCTACATAACGAGCAGCATAAGCAGCAGAGCGGTCAACCTTTGTAGGATCCTTACCGGAGAACGCGCCTCCGCCATGACGGGCATATCCGCCGTAAGTATCAACAATGATTTTGCGTCCAGTCAGGCCTGCATCCCCTTGAGGTCCTCCGATAACGAAACGTCCTGTTGGGTTGATGAAGTACTTAGTATTCTCATCGATTAGTTCTTTGGGAACAACCGGGTTAATAACATGTTCCTTCAGGTTGCGCTGGATTTGCTCCAGGCTGATCTCAGGGTGATGCTGAGTAGAAATAACAATTGTGTCAATGCGGACAGGCTTGTCATTTTCATCATACTCAACCGTTACCTGAGTTTTTCCGTCTGGACGAAGGTAAGGAAGGATTTCTTCTTTACGAACTTCAGTCAGGCGGCGGGAAAGTTTATGTGCTAAAGAAATCGGAAGAGGCATAAGCTCTTTCGTTTCGTTGCAGGCAAAACCGAACATTAAGCCCTGGTCTCCTGCACCAATTGCTTCGATTTCCTGATCGCTCATTTGTCCTTCGCGTGCTTCAAGGGCCTGGTCAACACCCATTGCAATATCTGCAGACTGCTCATCAATGGAAGTTAATACTGCACAAGTTTCGGAATCGAAACCATATTTAGCACGGGTATAACCGATTTCTTTTACCGTTTCACGAACGATTTTTGGAATATCTACGTATGTAGATGTTGTGATTTCACCTGCAACTAATACAAGTCCAGTTGTTACAGAAGTCTCTGCAGCAACACGGGCATTCGCATCTTTAGCTAAAATCGCATCTAAGATTGCATCAGAAATTTGGTCACAGATTTTATCCGGATGACCTTCAGTAACTGATTCAGAAGTAAACAAACGACGCTTTGTTGACATCTGGCTTCCTCCTTATAAATAGAAAATTGAGCGAGAATTAAGAAATGGGGAAGCGGAAATACTTTTCCCTGTCATTTCATGGATCTCTGTTTGATACGGAACTCATTCCCTTAGTAGTATGAAATAAACATGGAGTTTTTATTAGAAAAATAGGCAGCGCTGGCCAGAAAGCCAGGCATCCATTTTTTCTTATGCATCTCTGCAAGCTGCTAAAAACTCACATAAATAGTACATTCCAAAAGCCGTTCATTTCATTGCAAAATAAAAAACCTTCTCATTAGTGAAAAGGTTGAAAGCAAATCGATTCGCGCCTTTCACTCTTATCGTTCAAGGAATTACGTCCTTGCGTCAGGTTAGCACCTTTGCTGATAATTGCCTTTAGCAGGTTGCTGGGTTTCATAGGGCCTGTCCCTCCACCAGCTCGGGATAAGAGAGTATCCGTTCAAGGTTGAATCATACCGTATTTTAGCGAATCATGTCAACAAGTTTTCATTATTTTTCAGAGTAAAATTTCAGCATTGAAAATTATGCTCCATACTTACAGCGAACAGCTTCCGTCATCACATTTTTTCTTTAGAAATTTATGCCTGTTTTTAGCAATCCATTTGTAGATCGGATCGCCCAGTATTGGCGTCAATGGGAGATATAAAAGGAGGCTAATTAAAAAGGATGCAGGAAAGAGGAACAGCAGCCTCCTTACTGCAGAATAACCCTTTTTCACGCCACCCGATGGAGTAATAATATGAAGCTCTCTGCGCAAATCATGTCTTGAAAATGAGAGAGAATTCGGGATTTTTTCATACTCCTGCAGAGAAATCCATTCCACTTTATTCAGCCAATCGAGTTTTTTAAAAATCTTCTTTGTTTCCTTGCATAAGGAACAAGTTCCATCATAGAGGGCAATTGTCTTCATTTTAGATCAGTCCCATGTTAAAATTAACACTTTCTTCTATATTAACATATACAAGTTATAAGGTGATTTAAGTGGATTACTTGTCCAATTATGACATTTTTATATCATGAATAAAAAAGTTTCGTAATAGTATAGACTAATCATTTTAATGTGTTATACTAATTTCGAGATGTAATCACTTTCATAAAAAAATCGGGAAAAAGGAAGGTATTCATCAGATGAACTCTGTAAGCATATCAAACGAATTGAGCGAATTACTAAATGGCAGCAACATTCAAGTGCAATTATCTGTTCCTCAGCTTGTGGAAAAAGTATTAAACCGCAATGAAGGGTCCCTTACCTCTACTGGTGCCGTACGCGCTACTACAGGAAAGTATACAGGACGTTCTCCTAAAGATAAATACATTGTTGAAGAAGCATCAAATAAAGATAAAATGGACTGGGGCAGCGTAAACCAGCCTATTTCTGAAGAAGCATTCTCTAATCTTTATAATAAAGTAATCAACTACTTAAAAGAAAAAGAAGAAGTATTTGTTTTCAAAGGCTTCGCAGGTGCCGATAAAAAGCACCGCATGCCAATCCAGGTAATTAATGAATATGCCTGGCACAATCTTTTCGCACATCAGTTATTCATTCGTCCGGCAGAAGACGAGCTATTGGATCATCAATCAGAGTTCACAGTCATTTCTGCACCTAATTTCAAAGCAGACCCTGCAGTTGACGGCACAAAGTCCGAAACATTCATCATCATTTCATTCGAGCGCCGCACTGTTTTAATCGGCGGTACTGAATATGCAGGCGAAATGAAAAAGTCCATTTTCTCTGTTATGAACTACATGCTTCCAGAAAACGGGATTCTTCCGATGCACTGCTCCGCGAACGTTGGCCGCGAAGGAGATGTCGCTTTATTCTTCGGCTTATCCGGAACAGGGAAAACAACCTTATCTGCAGACCCTAACCGCAAGCTGATTGGTGATGACGAGCATGGCTGGTCTGCAAATGGTGTATTCAATATTGAAGGCGGCTGCTATGCGAAATGCATTAACTTATCCCGTGAGAAAGAACCGCAAATTTTTGATGCTATCCGCTTTGGGGCTGTATTGGAAAATGTGGTGGTAAACAGCGAAACTCGGGTTGCTGATTACGATGACAGCACTTTAACTGAAAATACACGTGCGGCATACCAGCTTCAGGCCATCGATAATATCGTTGACCCAAGCATTGCCGGACATCCTAATACAATCGTATTTTTAACAGCTGACGCATTTGGCGTATTGCCTCCAATCTCTAAACTATCAAAAGAGCAGGCAATGTACCATTTCTTAAGCGGCTATACTTCCAAGCTTGCAGGAACTGAGCGCGGCATTACTTCACCGCAGGCAACGTTCTCAACTTGCTTTGGATCACCTTTCCTTCCGCTTCCTGCAAACCGTTATGCTGAAATGCTTGGCGAGAAGATCGATGAGCATAATGCAAAAGTATTCCTGGTAAACACAGGATGGACTGGCGGAGAGTACGGAGTCGGTGAACGCATGAAACTTGCTTACACTCGTGCTATGGTGGAAGCTGCACTTGAAGGCGAACTGCACAACGTAGAAACAGTCAAAGACGAAATTTTCGGATTGGAAATTCCGCAGCACGTTACTGGTGTGCCTGACGAAGTTCTTCAGCCAAATAAAACATGGGCAGATCAGGCTGCTTATGAAGCAAAAGCAAAAGAACTCGCTGCAAAATTCCGTGAAAACTTCAAGAAATTTACAAGCGTTTCTTCTGAAATCGAAGAAAAAGGCGGACCAATCGCATAATATCAAAAAAGGAATTGCCGTATAAGCGGCAATTCCTTTTTTGATATTTTATTTTGTAATTCAGCCCTCTCGAACGAATATGTTTCCTGCAAACGGGCTTATAATTGCCGATCTCTCTTTCTCTTCCTTAATTTAAAAGCACTATTCCCACTTGCAGTTTGCAGAAAAATTTTGAACGAAAAAACGCCGGACTTAGTCCAGGCGCTCTTTTAGTTTGTTGAGTTTAAGGAAACAAGCTGGTAAGTAATGAGGGTCCGGCTGTTTTCCCATTCCACTTTTCTGATGACACCCATACCGTTCAGGTCGCCATCAATTGTTCTTTTTACCTCGACCGGGATATCGAGCGGATATAATCTGTACCCGTCTTTGACAAGTGAAAAGAAATTCTCATCAAGTCTGGTCTCCTTTCCCTTTGTCACGATCATTGTGTTCAGCTCTAAAGGCATACCCATTGGTATCTCTCCTTCATTCTTAATATCCTTTTCTCTATTTTACCCCACCTTATTGCGCTCTGAAAGTCCTTAATTTCATCTGCCCTTTGCTTTTCATCCACGCGCTTAAATCCTCTACCGTCTTCCGGTTCACGGCTGGCGGAAAGTAGTGGGTATATTCAGGGAAATACCAGCTGCCCACTTCTTTTTTTAGAGCCTTAAGCCTTTTTTCCAGGCGATAGGAATGCTCCACCGAAACATTATGATCCTGTTCTCCATGGATGATTAAGACAGGTGCCTGCAGCTGCTCCAGCTGAAAAAGCGGGGTGCGATATTTATACCGTTCCGGAAACTTAGTCGGGGTTCCGCCTATTACACGTTTCATCATTCTCCGGAGATCCTTGCGCTCCACATAGGTGAGAAACATATCACTGACCCCCCCCCATGTTACAATGGACGCGGCTTCCGGAAACTCGATTGCAGTAAGCAATGCCATCACGCCACCGCGGGAAAAGCCAAATATATGGACTCTTTTTACCCGGGCATGCTCCTGAAGAAGAGTAAAAGCGGCAAACGCGTCCTGTCTGTCCTCCCCTGCAAAATCTTCGTTTCCGTCTCCCCCTTGATTGCCTCTGTAAAAAGGCGCGAATACAATAAAACCTTCACAGGCAAACTGTACAATCCGGGAAGGCCTTACTTTCCCGACATTTTTTATGCCTCCTCTCAGGTAAAGGAATCCATCATATAGCCCCTCCCCCTTTGGCTCTGCCAGCAGGCCTTTTATATGTAATCCATTTGCATGATATGTGACAACAGATAATTCGATTGCCGGATTTGGCGAAGGAAATCTCTGTTTATTTATCATTTGGCCATTTTTGAAATCCATGTCCTCATTCCCCTCTTGAAGTATTCTGGATACGACTAATAGTATGAGCTTTAAGACCTCCGCCTAAAAATGTTTCCATGGGCATTCACACATTTTTTCGATTTTCATACGATATCCTAGGCATTTAAATCTGACTTTTTTAGCATAAGGGAGGTCTTATGGCTTATGAAAAAATGGATGAAAGTAAGCATGCTGTTTTTGCTTGCGGTGATACTTATCGTTCCTTTGGCAGCCTGCGGAAAGGATGAAATGCAAACTGTCCGTATTGCCGAAGTGACACGTTCCATCTTCTATGCTCCGCAATATGTAGCCCTTGAGAAAGGTTTCTTTGAAGAAGAAGGGCTTAAAGTAAAGCTTACGACAACTGCCGGCGGAGATAAAACGATGACTGCTCTGCTGTCGGATAGCGCTGATGTTGCACTTGTAGGTTCCGAAACTTCCATTTACGTTTCGGCTCAGGGCTCCAATGATCCGGTCATTAACTTTGCACAGCTCACTCAAACGGATGGAACATTTCTTGTTTCCCGCAATAAAATAGATAACTTTTCATGGGATATGCTAGAAGGCAAAACATTCCTGGGTCAGCGCAAAGGCGGCATGCCGCAGATGGTTGGCGAGTTTGTTTTGAAAAAGCATGGCATTGACCCGCACCAGGATCTGGATTTAATCCAAAATATCGATTTTGCCAATATTGCCCCCGCCTTCGCTTCGGGAACCGGTGAATTTGTCCAGCTGTTTGAACCTACTGCAAGTGTATTTGAAAAAGAAGGAAAAGGATACATTGTTGCTTCTTTTGGAACCGAATCCGGACATGTACCATATACCACATTCATGACGAAACAAAGCTATATTGATAAAAATAAGGAAACAGTTGAGAAGTTTACAAGAGCGATCTATAAAGCACAGCAATGGGTTGAGACACACAGCGCGAAAGAAACGGCTGAAGCCATTCAAGGATATTTTGACAATACTGAACTTGACGTCATTGAGATGGTAGTAGACCGCTACAAGAGTCAGGGGTCATTTGCAAAAGACCCTATCCTGGACACTGAAGAATGGGAAAACCTGCAGAACATCATGGACGAAGCAGGAGAGCTCCCTAATCGCATAGAGCATGACACACTTGTCAACACAGATATCGCTGAAGGTGTAATGAAGTAAATAAACGAAAGAGGAGGCCGACATGAATTTTCTAAAAGTAGATGCTGTCCACCACACTTATTTTACGAAAACCTCTGCTGTAACGGCCCTCTCCAATATTTCGCTTGAAGTGGAGGAAGGAGAATTTGTTTCCTTCCTCGGCCCAAGCGGATGCGGCAAGACGACTTTGCTTTCCATCATAGCAGGCTTGTTTGAACCTACTGAAGGCACTGTAACACTTGAAGGAAAGCGGGTTAAAACAGCAGAAAATGAAATTGGCTATATGCTGCAGCAGGATTATCTTTTTCCCTGGAAAACGATTGAAGAAAATATCCAGCTGGGGCTGAAAATCGGGAACAGCCTTACTCCTGATAAAAAAGCTTATGCACTGCAGCTCCTTCAGGAGATGGGACTGAAAGGTGTAGAGTCACAGTTTCCGAAGCAGCTTTCAGGCGGAATGCGCCAGCGCGTTGCCCTTGTAAGAACACTAGCAACCGAACCAAAGCTGCTCATGCTTGATGAACCCTTTTCCGCGCTGGATTATCAAACCAAACTGAAGCTTGAGGATTTGGTCTCTAACACGCTTAAAACTTTCGGAAAAACAGCCATACTGGTTACCCATGATATTGGTGAGGCAATCAGCATGAGTGATCGCGTTTTTCTCTTTTCCGCTAGGCCCGGACAGCTTCATAAAACGTTTGTAATACCAAAAGAATTAAGAGATGAAACCCCTTTTAACGCAAGAAATCATGAAGCATATCCAGCGATTTTTCAAACTATATGGAAGGAGCTGGAGTCCCTTGAGCCCGCAGGAGAACGTTAAATTCCTCCACCAGAAATATATCCAGTCGTTGAACCGTGAAAAAAAGTGGGTCCGCTTCTATCAGGCTGTCATCTTTATCGTGTTTTTTTCCGGATGGGAGCTGGCAAGCCAAAAGCAATGGATTGACCCGCTGATTTTCAGTGCGCCTTCTAAAGTATGGGGATTATTTTTAACCAAAATCCAGGATGGTACCTTGATGGTGGATTTAGGCTACACTTTGTCAGAAACCGTATTTGGATTCATTTTGGGCACTTTTCTAGGCACATTGCTTGCAGCCATTCTCTGGTGGTCACCGATGCTTTCAAAAATAGCGGATCCCTATTTGGTTGTCCTGAATTCAATGCCAAAGGTTGCTCTTGGTCCGATATTAATCGTCGCATTAGGCCCCAGCTTTACTTCAATCGTAGCCATGGGCGCGATTATTTCCATCATCATCACAACCATTGTCGTGTATACATCTTTCAAAGAAGTTGACCCCAATTATATTAAAGTGCTTCAGACCTTTGGGGCAAATCGATTTCAAATCTTCAGGGAAGCCATTTTGCCTGCTTCCTTCCCGACCATCATCTCCACTTTAAAGGTGAATGTCGGGCTATCATGGGTCGGTGTTATCGTAGGCGAATTCCTTGTATCCTCAAAAGGTCTCGGATACATGATTATTTACGGCTTCCAAGTATTCAACTTTACCCTTGTCATGCTGTCATTACTGGTAATTGCTGTTTTTGCAACAGTGATGTATCAGCTCGTCGAACTGCTCGAGCGAAAACTGATAAAAAATGGGTCATAATAAAAAACGGCAGCGATAATGCCGTTTTTTTACTTTCCCTGCATGATTTTTTCGAGGCTCTTTTCAACTACTTTATCCTTCATGATAAAACTGTATTGACTGCTCCACCTGTCTTCCAGCAAGTTTCCCGCTGTCAGAATGGGACCGTTTGTTTCAAAATATTGATCCGTTTTGTTAAGGCTTTTCACCTCTGCGAAAAAAATGGCTTTGACAAAACGCTCTGTTCCCAAATTAACTTCATATTCACCAATAAAATTTAAATTCTTTAAGTCTGCTCCTGTTTCCTCATAAACTTCTCTTCTGGCTGCCTCTTCAAGAGACTCACCCTTTTCTCTCTTACCGCCCGGAAATTCCCAACCCCGCTTTTTGTGATTCGTCAGCAGCCATTGATCGCCATAGCGGCAAATGACCAGAACATGTTTTGGCTCGGTTCCGAAAGCTCGTTTATTAAAAGAAAATCGTACTTCCCCGCCGTTCTCATCCAAAAAGGTTTCCATACTTTTCCCTCACTCGATAATTAAATTCTGATGTTATCATTATAAAGGTTAATCATATATTTAAAAACTTCTGGGGCTAAAGTATCAAATTACATATTTTTGAAACTTTTTCCTTTTTTCCCCGTAAAATTAGCTGACTAACCTAAATAGAGGAGTGTATACCTTGAAAAAATCCCTTGCAATCATTACTGGCTTCTTAATGATTCTAATGCTGGCTGCGTGCAATGAAACAGCCAAACCTGTAAATGAATCTGCTGGCGGCACGGACAAGGAAGAGACAAAAACAGAAGAAGCTTCAGAATTGACACTGGAGGAAGTTTTAACGAAATCTACCGAGGCTTCAGAAGAGCTAAAAAGCTTCTCGGTAAATATGGATATGAGCCAGGAAATGAGTTCAGGCACTGAAGGGGAAAATATGAATATCGATTCTGTCATTGATATGGATGTTACAACAGATCCGATGGCCTTCTACCAAAAAATGACTATGTCGATGGACGGCACAGAAGAATCGTATGATATTGAAAGCTATTTTACTGAAGAAGGCATGTTCCTATATGATGCAGCCGGTGAGCAGTGGATGAAGTTCCCTAAAGAAATGTCGGATGATTTGCTTCAAATGTCCAGCCAGCAGACTAATCCTGGTGAAGAACTAAAGAAATTGCAGGAGTTCGTGGACGACTTTACGTTTGAACAGGATGCAAAAAGCTATATCCTAAAACTGAAAGCCGATGGAGAAAAATTTAATGATTTTGTGAAGGAAACAGCAGCAGAAACACTTCCGCCTGAACTGGCAGCCAACGGAGAAATGCTTGATAACATGAAAATTAACGGCGTGGAATACGAAATCGTGATTGATAAAGAAACTTTTTATCCAAGCGTGCTGAATATGATTATGGAAATGGAAATCACGGCTGAAGGCCAGACCATCTCCATGAAGCAGAACATGAACGGCCAATATGCAAACTATAATAAGGTAGAGGCTATAGCCGTTCCGCAGGAAGTTCTTGATACAGCTGTAGAAATGGAAATGTAAGAAAAGCTGAGGCATTCGCCTCAGCTTTTTATTTATGTTCCTCTTCAGTAAGGATCCCCATGCTTTCAATATGTTTTCTTGCTTCATCATCTCCAAGATCATAAATCATTCCATATATTTTCTTCATTGTATCATCATAAGCATCATTTTCACGGTCATAATGGTATTGAACATAAGGAACATGGGCTCTGAAAAAATTCTGCCACTCAGTTGAATAGTTCTGGTCAAAATATTCTCTTAAGGCAATGATTTCATCATCTGTTGCCTCTATTTTAAAATTCCATGTTGAGCCAGTGGCACTTTGTGAAATCTCCCCAGAACCAAGCGTTATATAATACGTCTTTTTATTCCCTTCCATCCTGTCAGCCCCTTTTTTGTTCATTCCTGTGACGCAGTTTCAACACCGGTTACTTTATCATTATTTATCATGACTTTTTCATTTCTATAGTTATCGTATCCCACATTTGTGATAAAATTATACGAAATTACGATCATTCTTCATAAGCTTACATATACTAAGTTAAATAATTGAGAAACAGCTTCTCAATTTATCTGCGGTGAATATTTTCCTGCATCAGGGGTATTAAATTAAGTATACTATATAAAACGGGAGTATTTTTTAAGGAGGTGTTATCATGAAACTGATTGATGAGCTATATGAACTTTACAGGAATAAGCTGACAGGTGATGAAGAGGATATCGATATGCTCGCTTTTGCCTTCTTAGAAGAAATGGACAGAGAAGACCTGCTGAATATTATCAAGGATCTCGATAATCAGGAATTATATGATTTAATGGGGCTTTATTTGATTGAGAGCTTAAAAGGGAAATTTGCCAGTGAGAATTACGGCCAGCGCAGAAGCCCGATCATTCATCACCGGAACATACACTAAACTATACATATCCGAATTATTAACTATCCATATTATTTGAAGGCGGCGATAAGCCGCTTTTATTTTGCATATAAAAAGACCAGCTTTCCAGCCAGTCTTTGTTTATTATCCAAGGTATGCTTTTAGCATCCAAATATGTTTCTTTAAGCTTTGCTTTACAGCAATCAGCATGTCGCCTGTTCCTTCATCTTTGGCTTCTTCTGCAAGCTCAATTGCTTCCTGAAGCTCGTCCACCATTTTTTCGAAGTCATCAACGACAGATTGGACCATCTGTTCTTCATTTTCTTTTCCTGTCGCTTCTTCGAGAGAACTGGTCTCAAGAACTTCCTTCATAGTCGCAACCGGCTTAGCCTCAAGAGCGAGGATTCTCTCAGCTAGTTCATCTACATGTACGTTGGCTTCATTATAAAGTTCTTCAAATTTTGCGTGAAGGGTAAAAAAGTTTTTCCCTTTAATATACCAATGGAAATTGTGAAGCTTTACATATAGAACAGTCCAGTTTGCTACTTGCTGGTTAACAGCTTTTACTAATTCTTTACTCATATAAATCATCCTCCCAACAATAGATTACCCACAATAACAAAATTCAAACCTGTGCCTTGGCCATAGCGAAATCTTTCATGAAAGAGCTGCTTTCATGGTAAAATATTGAGAGAAAAGGGGGAGAAACATGTATACGGTATTAGTCATATCGATTATCATTGTGATCGTGGTACTGCTTTTAAGCGTCATTACCACTTCAAAAGCTTACCAATTCAAGCATACGGTAGACCCAGTTGATCCGCTTCCTGACAGCGAGCAGGGACAAAAAGAGGTTAAAGAAGAACAAGAAGATAACCAAAACCGTTCATAAGCATACGCTATTATATATACAGCCTCCGTACAGCCGGAGGTTTTCCTTTTAAATGGACGGAAATAACATACATGTGGAGAGGACATTGAGATGGATATATACTCCATGATGCTTACAGTATTTTTAGTATTAAATATTATCCTGGCTGTATTTGTTATCTTTCTGGAGCGAAGGGATGCAGGCGCCACATGGGCATGGCTCATGGTTTTGTTTTTTATTCCTCTTCTTGGTTTTTTCATGTACCTCTTCTTTGGGCAGAATTTAACCAGAAGAAAGATGTTCCAATGGGAAGACCGCAAAAAGATTGGAATTGATGAACTGCTGAACAATCAAATCAGAGGAATCAAGGAAAAGGATTTCCATTTTCGAAATGACATAATTAAAAACTCCAAAGACCTTATATATATGCATCTTGTCAACAATGATGCGGTATTGACACAGGACAACGAGGTCAGGATTTTTACGGATGGGAAAGAGAAGTTCAATTCGCTTGTGGAGGATATCAAAAATGCAGCCGATCACATCCATCTGCAATATTATATCTTCAAGAGAGATAATCTGGGGAAAAGCTTAATCAATCTTTTGACGGAAAAGGCAAGGGAAGGCGTAAAAGTAAGGCTTCTCTATGATGAACTGGGCTCAAGAAGCCTGCATAAAAGGGCGTTTAAAGAGCTGATTGCGGCAGGAGGAGAAATTGAGGCCTTTTTCCCTTCCCGGCTGCACTTTATCAACTTGAGAATTAATTACCGGAACCATCGTAAAATTGCCATTATTGACGGCCAAATTGGATATGTTGGCGGGTTTAATGTCGGGGATGAATATCTCGGGCTAAATCCAAAGTTTGGGTATTGGCGTGATACTCATTTAAGAATTAGAGGGAGTGCTGTCCATTCCCTGCAGACTCGCTTTATCCTTGACTGGAACCAGGCTTCGCACCGCCATGATATTTACTATGCCCCTGAGTATTTTCCGCTGGCCGAGTCTCGCGATAGCGTAGGGATGCAAATTGTTACCAGCGGTCCTGATTCGGAATGGGAACAGATTAAAAATGGGTATATAAAAATGATTTCATCGGCCCGTAAATCTATTTATATCCAGACCCCATATTTCATTCCGGACGCAAGTCTTTTGGATGCATTGAAAATAGCCGCATTATCAGGTGTGGAAGTGAACATTATGGTACCGAACAAGCCTGACCATATGTTTGTTTATTGGGCAACCTACTCCTATATAGGGGAAATGTTAAAAGCTAATGCGAACATCTTTATTTACGAGAATGGCTTCATCCATGCAAAAACCTTGATTGTTGACGAGAAAGTTTCTTCGGTTGGAACCGCGAATATAGATGTAAGAAGCTTCAGGCTGAATTTTGAGGTAAATGCCTTTATATATGATGAGGACGTTTCGAAAGAACTGACTGAGAGCTTTCAGGAAGATATCCAGCTATCAACTAACCTGACTGCAGAAGATTACAGAAATAGGGCCTTAAAAATCAAATTGAAAGAATCCGTCTCAAGACTCTTATCGCCAATATTATAAGAAAAGCGCAAGCGCCTTGCCCACCCCCGAACCTCGAGGGGGTAGACGCTGAAGCTAGACAGTTTTCGACGTTCAAAATTTTATACTTATCTTATAATAAAACGGGCTGACTAGTCTGAAGAGACCTAGCTAAATGAGACAAAGGAAAAAACACCCCTTAAGTCGTAATTATAATTATGACTTGCAGGAGGTGTTTTTCTTATGGAGAGAAAAAAGAATTTCTACTCTTATGAGACAAAAATGAAAGCTATTGAGATGAAAAATGTCGGGCCGATATTTCAATCGTGAAATTATGGAGGAATTGGGGATTGTTAATGACTCTCAGATAAGGATTTGGCTGATGTGGTATAGAAAAGGAGAGATGTATCGTTTTGCACAGCCTTCTGGTAAGCAATATAGCTATGGAAAAGGACCTGAGGGGCTGACTGAGATTGAGCAGCTGAAAAGAGAAAACCAGCATTTACAGATTCAATTAGAGATATTAAAAAAGTACAAGGAGATCGAAAGGAGTTGGTACCAGAGGTTGTCTTAGATCTTGTAGAAGTCTTAAAAGAAAAATACTCCATTTCTCTTATTTGTGAGGCTATAGGGGTTCCACGATCCACTTATTATCGATGGAAAAAAAGAGGACCTCGCAAACCTAATGAATTAGAACGGCAAATCTTAGAGATTTGTGTAAAACATAAGTTTCGAATAGGACATCGAACCGTAAAGGCATGGCTTAAAAGAGATTATAAGGTGGAAGTCAATCGAAATACTGTTCAAAAGGTAATGCAAAAATATACCTTTTTCTTTTGCTAGCGTTTGAAATGCTTTAGACGTGTATTGTGCACCTTGATCACTATGTCTCCAATGTCGAGTAAAACCCAAAAAGAAGGTAAAATTCTCAGGAGAAAGCCATATTGTTGTCCCTAATCGTTTGGAGCGTAATTTTAAAGCATCTAAACCAAATGAAAAATGGGTTACAGATATAACATATCTTCCATTCGGACAATCCATGATGTACCTTTCAAGCATTATGGACCTTTATAATAATGAGATAATTGCTTATCGAATAAGTTTGATCCAGGACGTTACACTTGTATTGGATACTCTAAAAGACGCTGTTCAGAATCGGAACGTTGAAAATGTAATGTATTATCACAAGCATGTCTCGGAAAGGCAATTGCTTGGATAACGCCGTCATTGAATCCTTCCACTCTACCTTAAAGTCAGAAGAATCTACTCTCAGCCACGAGAGTATCTTACAAATCTTATTGTAGTGGAAAAAGTAAAAAATTTCATCCATTATTACAATCAAATACGACTCCAGGCAAAATTAAACTACCTGTCTCCTATTGAATATAGGGAACAGGTAGCATAGGTGTTTTTTTCTGGTGTCTCAAATTGATAGGTCAGTTCAAGTCAGCCCGTTTTCTTTATGCAAAAACCTGTTTCAAGCCATCCTTCGATTGTTCCAGCCAGAATCTCATAAGACGTTTTGCGCCTTCAAGGTCATGAAGCTTTGCCTGTCCGCATTGCTTCTCATTTGCAGCAGGAATCTCGGTTATTTCAACCGCATCTTGCATTGTAGCTTCAAGCAGATCGATTATTTCTTCAATTGCCGGCTCTCCGCTAACGACTAAATAATAGCCTGTCTGGCAGCCCATTGGGGAAATATCAATAATATCAAAATGATCATATTTCTCTGCATGTGTACGGATATTAAACGCAAGCAGATGCTCAAGTGTGTGAATGACATCCGGCTTCATCGCCTGCTTATTTGGCTGACAGAAACGGATATCAAACTTGTTAACTAATCCGTCACTTCCCACTTTATGCACACCGCAGTGCCTCACGTATGGAGCTTTAACAGCATTGTGGTCCAATTCGAAACTTTCTACTGAAGGCATTCAAAACACTCCCCTAAAGTTTTCCTTTTATTATAACGTAATATCCGACTAAATTCATCAAATTAATATGAAAATTATGACGTTTTCACGATTATATGTTATTTTAAAAGAAAATATGTTTTAACCAGGAAAGGTAATGTCATGTTTAAAAAAATATTGATTTCGATATTTCGTTTCTATCAAATTGTGATTTCCCCGCTGAAGCCTCCAACATGCCGGTTTTATCCGACATGTTCCCATTACGGGCTGGAGTCTGTTAAGCGATTCGGCACCTTAAAGGGCGGATGGCTGACTATAAAAAGGATCCTTAAATGTCATCCCTTTCATCCAGGGGGTGTTGACCTGGTTCCGGAGGAATGGCCCAAAAAGAAAAAGAATTAACCCTCGTATCCGTCCACTACCAGGTCAAGCTTGCCTGTGCCAGGATGAATAACAAGCCCATGCACAGGCACATCTGCCGGCATCAATGGATGCTTTTTCACCATATGTACGCTATGGGACACACTATCCTCCACGTTTTCAAAACCCTTCAGCCAGTCTTCTGCAGCGATTCCTGAGTATGTCACCGTGTCTAATGCATCCTCCGTAATGCCTCTCTCCTTCATGCTGCTGACAACCGTATCTGCTTTCATTCCGCTCATGCCGCAGTCATGATGGCCAATAACAAACACTTCTTTTGCCTGAAGCTGGTAAACAGCTACTAAAATGCTTCTCATAATACTTCCAAACGGATGCGTTACTAAAGCTCCTGCATTTTTGATAATTTTCACATCACCGTTTCTAACATTGAGCGCTTTAGGCAGAAGCTCCACTAAACGTGTGTCCATGCAAGTCAAGATAACCATTTTCTTATTAGGGAATTTCGTTGTTTCAAATTCTTCATACTTTTTCTCTTCAACAAACTGCTGGTTATGGTTTAAGATTTCTTCTAAAAGTTTCAATTGTTCCACTCCCTGTCTTTTATGCATTCCTTTGCTTTGAGCAGACATAAATGCTGCAATACTTGACTAAAAGATGTCAATACTAATGATGACCTTTAACAGGCATCTATATTTATGATACATAAAGCTTGAGCTTCAAACAAATTTTTATCCTTGCTTTTTAGCTGGATATTTTGTAAGATAACTAAGTGAAATCGTAATGATTACGTATTATTAATCACTTGGACGCTGACTGCGGCAATTAACTGCCCTAATAAACATTATCTAACATATAGTCCGTGCTTTAAATCGTAATAACTACGTTTTATAAAAGGAGGAGAAAAAATGACAAAGAAATTTTTAGTATTTATTCTAGGCCTAATTCTTGTTCTATCAGGCTGCTCAGATGAAAAAACAGAGGAAAACAGCAGCAATAAAACTACAGTTTATACAACGGTATATCCGCTTCAATACTTTACTGAACGGATCGGAGGGGATGCGTTAGAAGTTGAAACCATCTATCCTCCCGGATCGGATGAACACACTTTTGAACCATCACAAAAAGATATGATGAAGCTGGCTGATTCAGATCTTTTTATTTTTATAGGACTCGGCCTTGAAGGCTTTGTGGAAAAAGCAAAAGAAACATTGAAAAATGAGAAAGTTAAAATGGTCGCAGCAGGAGAAAATATAGAGTTTGTTCACTCAGATGAAAATCATGATCCTGCACATGAAGAAGAAGGACACTCTGAAGAGGCAGAGCACGAAGAAGAACATGCAGATGAACACGGAGCTGAATCTGAAGAAGGCCATGATCATGAAGGAGAATCCGAAGAAGGCCATGATCATAACCATGGAGATATCGACCCCCATGTTTGGCTGGATCCTTTATACTCCAAAGAATTGGCTGAATCAATTAAAGATGCTTTAGTGGAACAGATGCCTGAGCAGAAGGAGCAGTTTGAACAGAATTATCTGGAGCTTGCCCAGGAGCTTGATAATCTCCACAATAACTTTGAGCAGACAGTTCAAAATGCTGGGCATAAGGAATTCATTGTTTCACACGCAGCATATGGTTATTGGGAAGAACGATATGGTTTGGATCAAATCAGTGTATCCGGTTTAAATTCTTCCAGCGAGCCTACTCAGAAAGAACTGCAGAAAATCATCGCGGAAGCCAAAGAACATGATTTGAAATATGTCTTTTTTGAACAGAATGTCAGCTCAAAACTGACTGAAATTCTGCAAAAAGAAATCGGCGCAGAGCCGTTAATGCTTCATAATTTATCGGTCCTGACGGAAGAAAATATAACAGAAAATCAAACATATTTTACACTTATGGAAGATAATCTGGCTTCATTGAAAAAAGCGCTAAATGAATAAGTTCTCACTAACCTCCCACATAGGGAGGTTTTTTCGTTTCTTAATATAGCTAATTCAGGAAAAATTTACATAGTTGTCTGTTTTTTGAACAAACTATTTCCATTGAAGAAACTGAAGGGATGAAAATGCAATGAGTGATTTATTGATTGCGAGGTCTTTATTTGGGACTACAATGGGCTTTCATATTATTTTTGCAACGATTGGAGTTGGCTTGCCGCTGATGATGCTGACAGCGGAACTTCTTTACCAGAAAACGAAAGATCATGATTACGTCATTATGGCCAAAAGGTGGACCAAGGCATTTGCAGTGCTTCTTGGAGTAGGAATTCCGACTGGAACCATAGCAGGGACGCAGCTTTCCCTACTCTGGCCTGGTTTTATGGAGGTTATCGGCAAGGTGATGGCATTGCCATTCCAGATTGAAATTTACGCTTTCTTTATTGAAGCTTTATTTATGTCAATTTATGTGTATGCTGCCGAAAGAATTCCTCCATGGATGCGTATATCAAGCCTTGTGCTGGTTGCTCTTGGCGCTTTCGCCTCTGCTGTTCTGATAACCAATGTTCACGCATTTGAAGGAACCCCGCAGGGCTTCAGGATTGTCGATGGGGAAATTGTCGATGTGGATCCATGGGCTGCATTTTTTAACCCAAGCTTTATCGTTACAGCTGGCCATGTGGCACTATCAGCTTATACAACAGGTGCATTTGTTGTAGCATCAGTTGCTGCTTTCAAAATGCTGAGAACTCCATTTGGAACACGAGTATATAACTTTCATAAAAAAGCACTTATGCTGAGCCTGATTGTCGGCGGAATTTTTTCATTTCTAACAGCTTTAAACGGCCATGAATCGGCTCAATATCTGCATGAGTATCAGCCCGAAAAACTCGCAGCAGCAGAGGGGCTGTTTGAAACACAATCCTATGCTCCCCTTTCAATTGGCGGATTTACAGACCGTGAAACACAGAGGGTTAAGTGGGGAATCGAAATTCCATGGGCACTAAGCTTTTTGGCGGGCAACAGCTTTGACACCGTTGTAGTGGGTCTGAATGATTTTTCGGAAGAAGAATGGCCTCCGCTTTTTGTTCATACTCTCTTTAATGCGATGGTCGGAATAGGCTCATTGCTCATATTATTATCACTAATTGCATTCGTATGGAATAAATTCCTGAAAAGAGATCATTTTCCGCGGTTCCTCATGTGGGCATTTGTTGCCTCTGGCCCGCTTGCAGTTCTTGGAATAGAATTCGGCTGGGTGTTTGCCTGTACCGGCCGTCAGCCTTGGACCATCTACAGGGTGCTGTCCACCGCTGATTCTGTTACGACAGCTGAAAATCTGGGGATATTATTTATCCTTTTTGCCCTGGTGTATATAGTGCTTGGAGTAGCAGTTGTGTTTGTTATGCTATATTACTTCAAAAAGAATACCGTCATAGATGATATAAGTAGAGCCGAACAGAAAAACGTTCCTCTATACGGATCAAATACATGAAGGAGTGAATCTCATGGCGGAAGAATTACTGGCCATCACGGTGTTATGGGGATTCGTCTTCATATATGCAGTTATGGCGACAATGGATTTTGGCGCAGGTTTCTGGTCCATGATTTACTTCAATCGGCCTAAAATAAAGGCGACAAATGTAGCCAACCGCTATTTGTCGCCTACCTGGGAAGTGACAAACACCTTTATCGTCGCAATTGTAGTGGCAGTTTATAGCCTATTTCCGACTGCAGCCTATACACTGGGAACTGTACTTCTAATACCAGGCAGCATCATATTGCTATTACTGGCGATCCGAAGTGCATTCCTCGTGTTTTCCAACATTGCGGAAGAATACAGGAAGCCGCTCACCTATATTTCTGGCCTATCCGGAATCCTTATCCCCGGATTGCTGATTAGCGTTTTGCCTATCACCCATGGAGATTATGTTGAATTTAATGATGGCAGGCAATCTCTGGACCTTGCGCATCTTTTTACAAGCCCGAATGAATATGCTTTTATTGGTTTTGCAATCAGCAGCACATTGTTTTTGTCTTCCCTTCTCCTCGCCGACTACTCAAAAGCCTCGGAAGAGATGGAAGCTTACTCAGTATACCGCAGGGATGCAATCATTCTTGGACCAGTTTCAATCATAATGGCATTTCTTATCATGTTTACTTTAAAAAGGGAAGCATTTTGGATTTATGAAAAGATGATAGATGATTTGCCTTTGCTTTTGCTGTCTCTTGGATTGTTTCTGATAGGAGGGCTTGCACTGTTCCTCCCATCCGTAAACAAAAAAGGAGTTAGGGGTATTCCCAGATTGGCGGTTATTGCCATAACCCTCCAATACCTTGCTGCCAGCTATGTATATGGAAAAGCCCATCTTCCCTATATCGTATACCCTGAAGTGACTATTGCTTCTGCATTTACAGATCCGAGCTCATTCCGGGCCATATTTGCCACCTATATTGCAGGATTCCTTATCCTTTTCCCCGGGTTCATATACTTTTGGAGCCTTTTTATGAACGACAAACGATATCTGCGGCAAAAACAAACCAAAGACCCTGCATGATATTCCTGCAAATGCCATGACTGAACAAAAAAGCACTGCAGAAAATAAAAAAGTGACATGCTCCGGAAATTTGTCAATTTCATGTGGTCACAATTTTCTGATAAGGGGTGTTTGAAAATGGCAAAAGACGTTTTATGTGAAGTTAATAACTGCACTTTCTGGAAAAATGGGAACCGATGCAGTGCAGACCAAATATACGTAGTCAGCCATACTGGCGAAACTGCAGACAACAGCAAAGAAACAGACTGTAAAACATTCGAGCCTCATGACCTTTAATGGGTGACATCACCTTCCGGGTGCTATCGGATTGCTGGTCTTACATTTCATTCGCTGATTAGGCGAGATTCTGCAAAAGCGGTGCATTTTATGCATCGCTTTTGTGTTTTTAATAAAAATAAGTTTATTAAGATTTTTACCGGGAATGTATAGAGTAACAACAACTTATAGGAGTGATACATATGTTATCAACCATCATTTTGCTTGGAGCTGCTTTTGCCGCTGCTGCTGGATTAAGCTCCTTTGCCATTAAAGAGGATTCATTTATTAAAGACGAAATTACACAATAATTTATAAATAAAGGGCGCTGATAATGCGTCTATTTTTTTTGAAATATAACTAAAACCGCAATTCTGCTAATAGCAGAACTGCGGTTTTTTCCTTATAAAGCAATGATTTCTTTTGAGGTGGAAACTTCATTCAGCCTTTTTTCATTAATTTCATAACCGATCCCCGGCTTATCAGGAACTTTTATCATCCCGTTTTCCACGGTGACTTCTGGCAGAATGATGTCTTCTTCCCAATACCTGCCCGATGCTGAAATATCACCAGGAATGGTAAAGCCCTCCATGGAGGCAAGAGCAATATTATGTGCACGGGAGATACCGAACTCCAGCATGCCTCCACACCAGACCTGGATCCCTTTATCCAGGCAATAATCATGAATCTTCTTTGCTGTCCCCAGACCTCCAACCCGGCCAATCTTAATATTGATTACTTTACAGCTTGCCAGCTCGACCGCTCTCCTGGCATCATTAAAGGTGACAATACTTTCGTCCAGGCAAATCGGTGTTTTCAGTTGTTTCTGAAGCTTTGCATGATCAACAATATCATCATATTCCAGCGGCTGTTCAATCATCAGCAGCCCGAAATCATCAAGCCTTTTTAAATGTTCAATATCGTCTAATGAGTAAGCTGAATTAGCATCTGCCATGATTGGCAGATCGGGGTAAAAGCGGCGGATCTCTGAAATAAATTCATAATCATTCGCGGGGCTGATTTTTACTTTGATCCTTTGATAACCGCTCTCCAAATAGTATTCAATTTGCCTTCTTACTTCTTCCTTTGTTTTAGCGCCAACAACCACGCCGGATGGAATCAATTCCCGCTTGCCGCCTATATATTTCGATAAAGAAATATCTTCTTTTTTGGCTGCCAAGTCCCATAAAGCCGTCTCAAGCGCTGCTTTCGCCATTTGATTCCTTCTGAAGGCGTCAAAAACCCGGCCTGCTTCTGAAGGATGCTTTATATCCGCATTACGCATTATTGGGATAAGGAATTCTTTAAGCATATGATAGCTTGTTTCAACCGTTTCCTCCGTATACCAGGGTGAAGAAAAAGCGACTCCTTCCCCGTAGCCTTTCCGTCCTTCTTGATCGATTACCTCAACAATGATTCCCTCTCTGTCATTCACTGTCCCTAAATGAGTGGAAAAGGGCGTTTTCAAAGGCATCGTGATTTTATATAAAGTAATTGTCTTTATTTCCATGCTAATTCCCGCTTTCCTCAAGCAGTTCCCGAAGCTTTCTTCTTAAAATCTTTTTAGAAGCGTTCCTTGGAATTTCATTAATAATGATAAGTTTTTTAGGTGCTTTATACTTTGCCAGCTTCTCTAAGCAGTACAGCATCACTTCTTTTTCATCCAGATTCTCGTCTCCGGCAATAAAAGCGACAGGCACTTCACCCCAAACGTCGTCCTTCATGCCAATAACCCCTGCATCCGATATTTGGGAGTGTGAAACAAGTACACCCTCGACTTCAGCTGGATAGATATTTTCTCCGCCTGAAATGATTAAATCTGACCGCCGATCAAGTACATATAAAAATCCTTCCTTATCCACATATCCAATATCTCCAGTTGAAAGCCAGCCACCCTTTAGTTTTTCTGCTGTTTCCTCTTTTCGGTTTAAATACCCTTTTGTCACATTTGGACCTTTTACAAGAATTTCGCCCGCTTCTCCGGGGTTAGCATGCTTCCCATTTGGAGCATCAACTTTCAGCTGGGAAGGAAATAAAGGCTTACCGGCCGAACCCAATTTGCTGAAACTGTATTCCGGAGCCAGTGTAACAATCTGGGACGAAGTTTCTGTCATTCCGTAAGTCTGGTAAACAGGAATTCCCTTCTCTCTGCAATCTTCAAGAAGAGATTTTGCTGCTGGCCCTCCCCCTAATAACATACATCTAAAATACTCCGGCAGCTTTTCACCTTTAAGTGCATCTGCTATCCTGGTCAGCATCGTACTTACAACAGACATGATGGTCACTTTTTCGATGGAAATGGCCTCAATAGCTTTCTCTTCATTGAAAGATTCAAAAAGAACCATTTTCATGCCGTAGATAATGCTTCGCATTAAAATGGAATAGCCGCTAATATGAAAAATCGGGACTGCACACAGCCAGCTGTCGTTTTCATTCAACCCTAAATTCAATGCAGACCCCACAGCACTCCACCAATGATTTCCGTAGGTTTGCAGTACACCTTTCGGATTGCCGGTTGTACCGGATGTATACATGACGGTACAAACCTCATCAAGACTTATTTCTTCTACTAATGACGGCTCATCAGGATCTTTCCTGAATAGATCTTCTTTATGGATTGCCGAAATTTCTCCTAAAGAGTTTACAACCCTTTGGCTTACTTCATTAAAAGTATTCTCAGTTAAAAGGAAAGCGGACTTCGAATCATTCATTTGCCAAATCAATTCCTCAGCAGTCAGCCTGTTATTTAATATGACGGCCTTTACATCGATTAGCTGCAGGGCCAACAGAATAAAAACAGTGTCTTCATGATTTCGGAGAAGGACACCTGCAAACTGTCCTCTCATGCATCCAGCTGCCTGCAACTGCCCTGCTATCGTGTATGCACGCTCATATATTTCAGAAAATGTATAGGTTTTCCCCAAAAAGGAAAGGGCAGGGCGATCGGGGGTTAAAAAAGTCCGCTTTTGAAGAAAATTCGGCACTATTTGCACTTCCATCATATACTCCTCATTTCATGCGATTTTTCATATAAAAACAGCCTGATGGCAAGCCATCAAGCTGAAAAAATTAATATTCAATCAAGGGAAACGCGGGAATTGGCCGAAGTCAGGCTTGCGCTTTTCTTTAAATGCGTCACGGCCTTCTTTCGCTTCATCCGTTGTATAGTATAGAAGTGTTGCATCTCCGGCGAATTGCTGGATTCCTGCAAGCCCATCAGTATCGGCATTGAAGGCAGCCTTCAAGAAGCGGATAGCCGTCGGGCTCTTCTCAAGTATTTCTTCACACCACTTAATTGTTTCTTCTTCCACTTTCTCAAGCGGCACCACCGTATTGACAAGCCCCATATCCAAAGCTTCCTGAGCGCCGTACTGGCGGCACAGATACCAAATTTCGCGTGCTTTCTTATGGCCGACGATTCTTGCAAGATATCCTGAACCATAACCAGCATCGAAGCTTCCTACTTTAGGTCCTGTTTGTCCGAATACAGCGTTATCTGCTGCAATCGTTAAGTCACATACGATATGAAGGACATGTCCTCCACCAATTGCATAGCCTTTTACCATTGCAATAACCGGCTTAGGAATGACACGGATTAGGCGCTGCAGATCCAGTACATTTAAACGAGGGATCTGGTCATCGCCTACATATCCGCCATGTCCTCTGACAGATTGGTCCCCGCCTGAACAAAATGCTTTGTCTCCAGCACCCGTCAGGACAATAACACCTACATTTTCATCATCACGTGCGTACGCAAATGCATCAATTAATTCCATTACCGTTCTTGGAGTAAAGGCATTATGGACTTGCGGTCTGTTAATCGTAATTTTCGCAATTCCATTGTATGTTTCATACATGATTTCTTCGTACTGTTTTCCTGCAACCCATTCAACAGCTGACATACATAAATCCTCCTTAATATGTATTAAAAAGCGTTAATTGCCGCACAGCTTTTGCGCAAGCATTGACATCATTCTTCAATCTTTGCTGCTTTTGTATTAATCTCCCCTGTTTGCGACAAAAACCCACTTACTATTGTACCAAATAATTCAGGTTTCTCCACATGAATTGCATGTCCTGCATCTTCAATTGACTTCCACTGGACATTTGGCAAAATTTTCGACATCTCTTCTGCAATTCTGCAGAATTTTTGATCCAGTTCTCCGGTAATTAGAAAGACTGGCATTTCGAGCTGAACAAGCTCGTCCCACCAGGATGGCTGCGAGCCAGTTCCCATGCCATTCAGGCTGTTTGCCAGACCATCAATAGAATTGGCCAAACGCTGGCTTCTTATTCTTGTGCGAATTTTTTCTGGAAGGCTTTTTTGACTTTGGAATAAAGGGATGTCCTCCCAATAGTCAATAAAATTATTAATGCCTTCCTGCCGGATTCTTTTAGACAATTTTGTATCCTGAATCCTTCTGTCATGCCGCTCCTTTTCCGTCCTAAGCCCAGGAGAAGCACTTTCCAAAATCAACATGCGGACCTTTTCAGGATATTTAACCGCAAAAGTTAGCGCAAGGCGCCCTCCCATAGAATATCCAAGAACATCGATCTTCCCGATTCCCATCTTTTCTAATAGACTGTTAATCACTGCGGCCGACTCTTCTATTTGATAATGGCCAATATCAGGTGGTGATCCAGACTCTCCATGGCCGATGATGTCCAAAGCTATTGTCTTCGAATGATCCTTCCAGAAGGGAGCGAACTCTTTCCAACCTTCACTATTTCCTGTGAAGCCATGTAGAAGCAGAAGCGGAAATCCCGCCCCCCATGTATCGACATGATATCGAACTCCATTAATGACATATTTCATCGGCATTCACCCTTCCAGCAATCGACTTATTTCCCGGGAAACAGATTCCCACAATTCTCGATGCTCGGTTAAATTTCTGTCCCGATTTGTCGTAATTTCCATTACCTTTATGCCTGATCTGTCCATGTTCTGTTTGAAGACGGAAATAAAATGCTCCCAATCTTTGATTAAATCATATTGGCCGCCAAACATCTTAATGGCATGGCTGAAATCCAGATCAAGCGGTGTTCCAAACAGTTTTTCAAAGTTCCGGGGGTGATTGGCCTGCGGAAGGAATGAGAAGATTCCGCCTCCATTATTATTAATCAGCAATATATTGATATCAATCTCATACTGTTTAGAGGCAATTAAGCCATTTAAGTCATGGAAAAAGGTTAAATCACCAAGCACTAGATAAAGCGGCTGTGAGGCCATCCCAGCACCAAGAGCAGTTGAAACGGTGCCATCAATGCCATTTGCTCCCCTGTTGGCCATTACTCTAATGCCCTTTTGATTATAGTGGAAGAATGTATCCAGGTCCCGTATAGGCATACTATTTCCTACAAATAGGGTTGAGCCTTCCGGCAGCAATTCCGCCAGCTGGAAAAATAATTTCCCCTCGCTCAGTTCGTCCACTGCATTAATATCCGCAAGCCTTGATCTGGTAAGATCATTGATTTTCTTCCATAGAGCAATGAATTCATCATTCTCGGGAGTGTTTAAATATGGGTAGACAGACTCGCAGAATAGCAGCTCATCGCAATGAATCATTTCGGTCGAGAGCAGTGCAGGATCCCGCCATCCGCCGCCTCCATCAACAATAATTTGGCGGGCAGTGCTATTTTCTTTCATAAAAATGGTCAATGGCTTCGATACAGGCATTGCCCCGAAGCGTATAATGACATCCGGCTTGAGTTCCTTTTTCGCATCCTCAGTTTTCAAAAAGCTATCATATGCATCAATAATGCAGCTTCCTTCGTGAAGCCCGCTTCTTAGCTGGGATAATGGATCGGCAATGATCGGATATTTCAGCTTTTCCGCCAGCTTAATCACGGCTGCAGGGAAGTCAGATTTCTCCAAAGGACCGCAGACAATAATCCCTTTTTGTGCAGAGTTTAATATCTGTGCCATTTCCTTGTACTGTTCGTTATGCAACCCAAACTGGCCACCCTGAATATTTACATAACCTTCGGTGCGCTCATGAAGCTCAAATAAATCAGCACGATCGAGCTGTGGAACCAGCGGCTCACGGAAAGGAAAGTTAAGATGAACAGGTCCTGCCGGCGAGCCCTGGGCAGCAGAGGCTGCTCTTGCACATACTGTGCGGGCATAACGAAGCATTTCTGCTGTATTCTCAGGAGGAGCCATCTCAACAAACCACTTTGCATTTTTACCATATAAATGGATCTGATCGATCGCCTGTGGAGCACCCACATCTCTTAGTTCATGAGGCCGGTCCGCAGTAAGTACAATTAGCGGCACTCTGGAATACCGGGCTTCCACAATGGCAGGATAGTAATTGGCTGCAGCCGTTCCAGATGTACACAGCAAAGCTGCTGGTTTTTGGGATGCCTTAGCAATCCCCAACGCAAAAAAGGCAGCCGAGCGCTCGTCCACATGGATATGTACACGAAGCTCCGGATGCTCTGCCATTACCATAGCCATTGGGGTAGAACGGGAGCCGGGACTGACCACGACATCCTCTATCCCGTTTTTTACTAATTCAGCCACAAATGCGGCTATATATGAAGTTAAAGCTTCCTGATGATTCACTTTTCATAACCCCCAAGAGCCGTAAGCATTGGCCGGAATTTAATCTTTGTTTCCTGGTACTCGCTTTCGGCATTTGAATCCTGCACCACTCCGCAGCCTGCAAATAAGGATGCTTCATTTCCCTGAATAAGTCCAGATCTGATTGCAACAGCATATTCGCCATTTCCTCTGAAGTCCATCCATCCTAATGGAGCAGCATAAAAGCCCCGATCCAGTTCTTCTGCTTCTCTTATTTTTTCCACTGCTTCTTTTTTAGGCAGACCCCCAAGAGCAGGAGTCGGATGCAGACGGTCAACTAAAGCAAGAAGGGAAGCATCTCCCTTGGTTTTTCCTATTACAGGAGTATACAAGTGCTGAATATCTCTCATCTTCATCAGCTGCGGCTCATCCGGCAGTTCAACTTCTGAGCAGGATTCCTCCATTGCTTCTTTAATCATATCAACCACATATTGATGTTCGGTTAAATTTTTCTGATCATGCAATAAAGCATCGCCAAGGATATGATCATCTTCTTCCGTTTTGCCTCTTGGGATGGAACCTGCCAGACAAGTTGTAAAAACATTTTCTCCATATTTCTTTATAAGCCGTTCAGGTGAGGCTCCAATAAAGCAGTCACCGTTCGATTCAAAAGCAAAGATAAAGCTTTCTCTCTGCATGTGCATCAGATTCCAGAGAACTCTTTCAATCTCAATCGGCTTATCATAAATGAGCCTGGATTCCCGGGCAAGCACAACCTTTTTTAAAGATCCGGATTTAAGTTCATCTACAACCGCATCTACCGTCTCCATCCATTTTTCCGGATTGATATCCGCTTCCTTCTGAAGAGTGTTTGCACTCTCAGGATGATAATCTTTGATTGAAGCCATTAGCATGCCTCGTTCGGCCACTATCTTTTCAAAAAGAGAATCACCATCATGCTGAGTGCAGACAACATTTGTTGTCAAATACGCCTGTCCATTCATTTCACTGTACATATAAGTCGGCACATGAAAAAGGGAATCGGAATACTTCGACCAAAGCTTTGTTTTCTTCTTTAGCGGATCGAAAGAAAAGCCGCCAAACATCACGGGCCCTGTAGCATTTTTATCATAAGGGTTAAAAATAATGCTGTTATTAATAAAACGCTTCCATTCCTTTTCAACACGATTAAATCTGCCTGTACTTTGATCTGACTGGATTTGCTTGCAAATCCCAAGCCCGATTATATAAGTTTCACCAGAAGGATCCTTCCAGAAAAAGCGTTCACCAAAAAAACGGCTCTTTCCTGCCGCATAAAAAGAAAGGGGGTCTATATGATTTATTTTTTGAACTTCGCTCACTAAAACAGGCTTTGACAAGGCTTTTGCCCTCTCAATCGCCTCTTGGATCCCTTCTTTTAGTTCCGTATCTTGTATCGTAACCAAAAAAATCCCTCCAATAACAGCTTAGATTGCCGTTATCCTACTTTAAACTTATTCTAAGATACACCTGTGATTCAGGGAATGTCAATGATGTCAATCACGCCATTCCTTTTTGCATCCATATTATATTATAGCTTACTTTAGGCATCTATAATATGAATTGAACTCAATTCAGCAAATAGCGCTGTTAATTCCGGAATGTGCTGCTTTAAAGTTTCCTTAACTATGGAAAATACCGGTTCTATTTACGGCAATAATACGTTGACACTCTTTCATTATTTACCTAAACTTAAGGTGTTTGGATATAGCCGTATAGCGGTTTACTTTGACAATACCCTGGTAATCGGTTAAAATAAACAAGTTTGAATGATGCAATGAATGATATCATTACAGAATAGATAAATAAGGGGAGAGTTATCATGCAACCACAAGCACAGACCAATTTTCCGCCTGCTTCCAACTCAAAGAACTGGAGGGTCTGGTGGCAGCTGACCAGGCCACATACTCTTACTGCTGCCTTTGTGCCGGTTCTGCTTGGAACAGCTCTTGCAATGGAACTTACTGAAATAAATTTTGGCCTGTTTTTTGCCATGCTGGCAGCAAGCTTGCTGATTCAGGCTGCCACTAATATGTTTAACGAATACTACGACTTCAAAAGAGGGCTTGATACGGAAGACTCTGTCGGAATTGGCGGAGCTATTGTCCGGGAAGGAATCAAACCAAAAACGGTTCTGAACCTGGCTTTTGGCCTTTATGGGATTTCGATATTGCTTGGATTCTATATTTGCATGAACACAAGCTGGTGGATTGCAGCAATTGGACTGGCCTCCATGGCTGTTGGATATTTATATACTGGCGGTCCGCTTCCGATTGCCTACACACCATTTGGTGAATTATTTGCAGGTTTTTTCATGGGCATGCTGATCATCCTAATTTCTTTCTATATACAGGCAGGAACCGTAACAGCAACAAGCGTTCTGGTTTCCTTCCCTATATTGATTCTTGTTGGCGCCATCCTGCTGGCCAATAATATCAGAGACCTGGACGGCGACAAGGAATTCGGCCGCAAAACATTGGCCATTCTATTAGGGAAAAAAGGAGCAATCAAGCTGCTTGCCGCAATGTTTATCGTTTCGTATGCATGGGTTTTCATATTAATCGCCATGAATATCATAACACCATGGCTTGCTATCGTTATCCTTAGTGCGCCTAAGGCCATCAAAGCAACAAAAGGCTTCATCGGAAAAACACTGCCTATGCAAATGATGCCTGCGATGAAAGCCACAGCCCAGACAAATACAATCTTTGGCTTTCTTTTATCAGTAGGCCTGTTTATCGGATATCTTTTATAATTTAAAGGAACCTCTGCTTTCATAGCAGGGGTTTTTTGTTTGGAAAAAAACAGCAGAAAGCACCATCTTGGTTTCATCCCATATTTAACGGGTATTTTTTACTTAAGGAAGATGCTTGACCCTAAAATTATTTCTTCCGTTATGATTTTGCCAAATACGTCCATACTAAACCCATATGGACTAAGATTCTTAATACTCGGCAGAGCAAGAGCGGCAGAGCTCGGCTTTATTATGGGCTTGTATCAGCAAGCCTTTTATAAAATTTATCAAACCCAAGGATGTGACATAATATGTTGACCAATGAACAAATCAGCCATTTAAAAAAAGAATTGAATGATGAAAAAAAATCACTGGAATCCCAGCTACAGGGCAATAAAGAAGGAAGCCTGGAAGGTGCAAGCGCCAGAGATACAGTGGGTGAGCTTTCCATGTATGATAACCATCCAGCTGATATGGGCTCTGAACTTTATGAACGTGAAAAGGATTTTGCTTTAGAAGAGCATCACGACTCTGAGTTAAATAAAGTGAATGCAGCGTTGCAGGCAATTGAAAATGGTTCATATGGCAAATGCAAGGAGTGCGGTGCTGAAATTCCATATGAGCGACTCGAAGTGATTCCAGCAACCCTTTACTGCAAGGAACACAGTCCTGAACAAAATGTGCCGGGAGACCGTCCTGTCGAAGAGGATGTACTTGAACCTGCGCACGGGAATACCTTTCAGCATCATCAATTCAGAGAAGTCGTGGATAACGAAGACAGCTTCCAGGAAGTTGCCCGTTTTGGCACTTCTGAGACACCCTCAGACTTAAGAGGGGACTATGAAGATTATAACTCCCTTTATAATGAAGGGCATGATGACGAAGGTTTCACAGAAGATTATGAGACGTTTATCGGAAATGACCTTGAAGGCAAGGGGAGAAAAGTCTATCCTTCCAAGAAACAGGAAGAGTATGAAGCGATGCTGGATGAGAATGATATCGAAGCACCTTATGGTGATGTGCCGTATCATCAGACTGACGGCTATGTGGATGAAGATAAGGATTAAAGTAAAAGCGATGCGGCTGCATCGCTTTTTTATGTCAAATGGCAAAATAAGATACCCTTATATATTTATAGTTTGGATTCGATATCCTGAATAATCTCATCAATCGTATCAGAAACATCGTTTGTGCGGCGGGCAATGGAGATGCTGAATTCCAGCAGTTCTTTATAATTTTTCACCGGAATAGAATCATTTGTTTTCTCGAATTCATTTAGTTGCAGTCCAATATTTTGAAGATGCAGCAAAACTTCTTCCATCGATCCTCTCTCGATTTGGTACATTTAACAGCTACCCCCTTTATATCTAATGATTTCATTATCAGGGTTTTTAAACCTTTTTTGAAGTGGCAATTATTGTTAATAAATTTACTTTGCAGAGTAAAACTGCTTCTCATAGGCAATATTATTTTAAGAATAACTAGCTGGGAGGTTCATTATGTCCGGACAAATAAAAGCAGCATGCTTTTCAGAATATGACAAACTTGAACAAGTAGTGGTATGTGAACCGAAGTACATGACGATTGTAGATACAATTAATGAAACACAAAAGCATTATGAAAAAGAAGGAATTAATATAGACGCAGCAATGAAACAGCACAGACATTTTGTCAGTGCATTAAAGGATCAGGGAATCAATGTGGTTTTGCTGTCCCCGCTTGAAAAATATCCAGAGCAGGTTTTTACCCGTGATATCGGATTTACACTTGGAGAAAAGGTTTATGTTGCAGAAATGGCAGCAGATATTCGGCAAGGAGAAGAAAATGTTCTGAAACAATGGCTGGAAGCAAACCAGGTTCCATTTTACAATCTTACGGGAGACCTCATAGAGGGAGGAGACGTCCTGATAGATGGCCAAACCATATATGCTGGAGTGAGCAGCCGTACCCACGAAGAAGCGATCGAGCATCTTCGCAGCCTTATGCCCGATTATGATGTCGTATCCATCCCTTTCACAGATACATATCTGCATCTTGATTGTGTATTCAATATTATTTCTCCTGAGGAAGCTCTTATCTTTCCAGGAGAGATCCACGGGGAAAAAGTTAAAATGCTGGAATCACGCTATGATTTAATAAAAGTGTCGGAAGAGGAGCAATTCACGCTCGGAACCAATGTCCTCTCTATCGGCAATAAAAAAATCTTCAGCCTTCCCATTAATAAGAATGTCAATAAAGAGCTCAGGTCCAGGGGCTATGAAGTCATTGAGGTAGACATTACTGAAATTATCAAATCCGGAGGTGCCTTCCGCTGCTGCACGATGCCGGTTAGGCGCAGTAAAGGGTAGATCTCCTGCCTCAATGAACTGGAATAATGATTATAGATTCTCTTAGAAACCGCCTTTTTGTGATTAGCTACTGTTTTCTCTTGGGCATATACAGTTTGGAAATTAACCCTCGTGGTTAACTCCCTTTTTCTCTTGAGCACCTTCTTTTTGGGCGTTATTCCCCCTGATTAACTCCCTTTTTCTCTTGAGTACTTTCATTTTTGGCGTTATTCCCCCTGATTAACTCCCATTTTCTCTTGAGCACTTTGGTTTTTGGGCATTATTCGCACTAATCAACAAAAAACAGCCTCTTCTCACTGGAAGGGCTGTTCTCCTTTTTACTTATTTTATCATCTCAACGCCAGCGGGCTTGATTTTCCAAATTTCCCGCGCATATTCGCTGATTGTGCGGTCGCTTGAAAAATAGCCTGAACCGGCAATATTCATTAAGCTCATTTTCAGCCAATGTTCCCGATCCTCATATGCTTTCCCAGCTTCTTTCTGGATATTGACATAGGAAGCAAAATCCCTCAACACAAAGTATTGGTCATTTTCCATCAGCAGTGAATCGAAAATGGGCTCGAACTCATCATCGGCATCCGGGAAGAATCCATTCACGAGCTGGTCGGCAACCTGGCGAATTCGCTTATCATGATGATAATACTCTCTGGAATTATATCCGCCATTTTGATAATAGCTGAGCACCTCATCGGCCGTTAGGCCAAAGATGAAAATATTGTCATCTCCTGCTTTTTCTTTTATCTCAATATTGGCTCCATCCAGCGTACCCACTGTCAAAGCGCCATTCATCATGAATTTCATATTGCCTGTACCGGAAGCTTCCTTGCTTGCTGTTGAAATTTGCTCGCTGATATCTGCAGCCGGGAAAATTTCCTCCGCCAGCGAAACCCGGTAATTCTCCAGGAAGATAACCTTTAGAACATCTTTTATCTGCGGGTCATTGTTCACCTTTTCAGCCACGGTATTAATTAGTTTAATGATCTTCTTTGCATAGTAATAGCCTGGCGAAGCTTTAGCCCCGAAAATAAATGTCCGGGGATGCATCCGGAAATTGGAATCTTCCTTCAGCCTATTATATAAATGCATAACATGAAGAATATTTAACAGCTGGCGCTTATAAGCATGCAGACGCTTAACCTGAATGTCAAAAATTGAAGACGTATCAACAATTATGCCCTGCTGCTCCTGGATGCGCTTCGCCAATCTTTCCTTGTTCAATTGCTTAACCTTATGCAGCTGATCAAGGAAAACTCTATCATTCTTAAAATCTGCCAGTTCGTGAAGCTTTTCCGGTTCCCGAATCCAGCCAGCCCCAATGCTTTCATTAATAAGACCAGATAAAAGCGGATTGGCTTTCAGCATCCATCTTCTGTGTGTGATCCCATTGGTTTTATTATTAAACTTCTCAGGAAAAATATCATAAAACTGATTCATTTCCCGCTTCTTTAAGATTTCTGTATGAAGCGCGGCAACACCATTGACGCTTGAACTGCCGACAAGGGCAAGGTGTGCCATCTTAACCTGGTCATGTGCGATGATCGCCATATCCTCAATCCGCTTCCAGTCACCCGGGTATCTCTCCCAAAGCCCTCGGCAAAATCGTTCATTGATTTCATTCACTATCATGTAAATCCGCGGCAGTAAAGGCTGGAAAATGCGGACAGGCCATTTCTCCAAAGCCTCTGAAAGAGTTGTATGATTCGTATAGGCAATCGTCCGGACCGTAATGTCCCAGGCTTCCTCCCAGTCCATTCCCTCTTCATCCAGCAGGATTCTCATAAGTTCAGGAATGGCAAGGACCGGATGTGTATCATTAATATGAATGCTCACATATTCATGGAAATCTCTTAAACTATTATGCTGCTTTCGATAGGAACGCACAATGGAACGGATACTGGCCGAAACAAGAAAGTATTGCTGCTTAAGCCTCAGAATCTTCCCCTCATCATGGGTATCATCAGGATATAGAAACTCCGAAACCGATTCGGTTTCCCGTTTATATTTTAAAATATCATGATTTACAGGATATGGAGACGGTTCAGCATTCCAAAGCCTTAGAGTGTTAATCGTATCTGTTTTATAGCCAGCGACAGGCATATCGTAAGGAACAGCCGAAATTGTCTCAGCATTCACATGGCGGAACACAAGCCTGCCGTTGTCCTCTGCCGTTTCGACTTTGCCCCAAAAAGGAACTTCAATTGCCAGGTCTGCTTTTCTTACTTCCCAGACATGGCCGTTCCGCAGCCACTGCTCCGGAAGCTCCACCTGATAGCCATCCACAATTTTCTGCTCAAATAGGCCATGCTTATAGCGAATTCCACAGCCATGGCCTGGAAGATTTAAGGAAGCCAGTGAATCCATAAAGCAAGCTGCCAGACGTCCCAGCCCGCCGTTTCCAAGCCCTGCATCTGCCTCGATTTCTTCAAGGCGGTTCAAGTCAATTCCCAGATCTGCCAGGCCTTCCTGGACAACCTGCTCAATTCCCAGATTTATCAGATTATGATGAAGCAGGCGCCCCAATAAAAACTCGATGGATAAGTAATATACCTGCTTTTCTCGGTCGATGCGGTACCGTTCATTTGTATTAATCCACTCTGTACTCACATGTTCCCTGATCATATTTCCGAGCGTGAAGTAATGATCTCTTTCTGTGCTTTCACCAAAGCTTTTACCGCATGTCATCTCCAGTTTCTTCAGGAATTCCTCTTTGAACTCATCGCGATCAGAAAACATGGCTTTCACTCCTTGAAACAAGGCCTGCATATAGCTGATTGTATTTGAAAGCAGATTGCGCCCAGCTGTTATCCATTCCCATTGCATTTTTCATAATTTGCTCCCATATTTTGCTGTCACCGTAAAAGCTTATTGCTCTTCTAATAGTGTACAGCATATCATGGGCATTAAAATGGCTGAAGGAAAAACCGTTGCCTTCTCCTGTGTCTTCATTATAAGAATGAACAGTATCATTTAATCCGCCTGTTTCCCTGACGATGGGAATTGATCCATATCTCATTGCAATCATCTGCCCTAAACCGCATGGCTCAAATTGTGAAGGCATTAAGAATAAATCGGACCCTGCATAGAACTCATGTGCAAGCCCTTCATCAAACCCAATATATGCTTTGCATTTATCGGGGTAGCCCGCTTCCATCTCCCTGAAAAATTGCTCAAACTCAGGATCCCCAGTCCCCAAAACAAGGACTTGAATATCATCCTGCATAAGCTCATGGAACACACATTTAACCAGGTCTAGGCCCTTTTGTTTTGTCAGCCTCGTAACCATGGCTATCAGAGGAACCTCTTCCTTAACCGGCAGGCTGAATTTTTTCTGAAGATGCATCTTATTCTCTTTTTTAATCTGAAGCTTTTCAACGGCATAGTTCTCTTTTATAAATGGATCCTTCTCAGGATTATAAAACTCATCATCAATCCCATTTAAGATGCCTTCCAGATCATAAGCTCTGCGCTTCAGCAAATCATGCAGTTTCTCTCCGTAATATTTCGTTTGAATTTCATCTTTATAGGTAGGGCTGACTGTTGTAATCTTATCAGCAGCGACAAGTCCGCCTTTCATAAAATTGATATTTCCGAAGAATTCAAGCTTATCTGGATGAAAGTGGCTATAGTCAAGCCCTAATAGATCCCCTAAAGCACTCCCCGGCATGATTCCCTGAAACTGAAGATTATGAATGGTAAAGACTGTCCGAATGAACTCATACCCCTTTTTCGCACGATACTCAACCCTCAGCAGAAAAGGAATCATCCCGGTATGCCAATCATGGCTGTGAATGACATCTGGATAGTAATCAATATGCTGAAGAGCATCCAGCACGGCCCGGTTAAAATAGGCAAACCTCTCTCCATCATCATAATACCCATATAATTTTTCACGGTTGAAGTAGTATTCATTATCAACAAAATAGAATAGGATTCCCTGATACTCAAGTTCTTCAATTCCGCAATACTGGTTTCTCCAGCCTACCTGAACTGTAAACTCGCACTTTTTAGACATTTTCTTTTTTAAATCATCTGATATGGAACCATACTTAGGAAGGATAACCCGTACGTCAGTCCCCTGCTTTGCAAGTTCTTTCGGGAGAGAACCAGCTACGTCAGCAAGACCTCCGGATTTAATGAATGGAACACATTCAGAAACAGCAAACAATACTTTCACGAGTTCATCAGCGCTCCTTGTACGGTACCTTTGCGAATAACCAGAGGCATTTCATGTCTTCCCTCAATCCTGGCACCGGATTCTACCTTAACATCTTTATCTAAAATAACGGAGTCTAAAACACAGTTTTCTCCAATTTGGGTTTTTTGCATAATTATGCAGTTTTTCACGACTGAGCCTTTGCCAATTTTTACCCCGCGGGAGATAATGCTGTTCTCGACTGTCCCTTCAATCATGCATCCATTCGCAATCATTGAATTCTTTGCACTCGCACCTTTCATATAACGGGTTGGCGGTTCATCCTTTACTTTTGTATAAATCGGCTGGCTGCGCAGAAAAATATTTTTCCATGCCTCCGATTCCAATAGGCCCATGCTGGCAGCAAAGTAATTTTCAATGGAATCAATCATGACGGCCAAACCGGCATATTCATAATTGCATATCGTGTAGGAATGATGGATGTCTGTAACGACATCACTCATGCATGTGTATCCAGTTTCGTTTCTATTTTCTATTAAGCTAATGAGCAGCGAAGTTTTTACAAGGTACATTTCAAGGGAGCGCCCATCCTGCCGAACAACTGTAATATCACACCCCGTCATAATATGTCTATCCAGAACAGGCCTGAAATCCATATTAAAAACGGTAAAACAGTTTGAGATCAATGCATACTCCTGTTTGCTGCGATAAAAATAATCCAAATTAGCAGCAAAGTGATTGAAAGATCCAATTCCTTTACTTGGACTATCCAGCAAAGGAGATGGGAAAAAGAATAGCCCATCCCTTTTTCTGTTTAGGTCCCAGTTTTTCCCCGAACCAAGATGATCCATTAAAGAGCGGTATTGATACTTCGGAAATATGGCAACACTTTCAATATCCGAGTTGACCATATTGGAGAGAACAAAATCGATTAGCCTATAGCGGCCTGCAAACGGAACAGCTGCGAGCGACCTGTGTACTGTCAATTCCTCTAAATCTTCATGGTAGGTTGTTGCGTCTATCACACCAAGCATTCTCTTCTTCATGACATTCCCTCCCGTTTTATTGGCCAGGCGCCGTTTTGGCATCCAGGCTGTAAATTAAGAACAAATTCCCTGTATCATTTCCTGTGTTATCAGAATAATTTCATCATCTTCTTCGGAAGCACTAATCACAACGCCATCAGGTATGTTCATTCCGCTTGGCACAATAGCCTTTTCAATATAGACATTTTCACCAATTACAGCATCAGGCATGATGACCGATTCACGGATGACAGTATTCTTCCCAACCAGAACCCCTTGAAATAGCACTGACTTTTCAACTTCCCCTTCAATTGTACAGCCTTCATTTATCAAAGACTCTGCAACCTCTGCTTGAGTTGAAATAAACTGTGGAGGATGATTCGGATTCACCGAATAGATCCGCCAATCATGATCAAAAAGATTCAGCTCGCATTCATCATCCAATAAATCCATATTTGCTTCCCACAGGCTCTTTACTGTACCGACATCCTTCCAATAGCCATTGAACGGGTAAGCGAACAGCTTTTTATTTTCATCAAGCATTAGTGGGATAATATCCTTCCCAAAGTCATGACTTGATTCCGGATTGCGGTCATCCATTTCCAGATATTCCTTTAAAACAGACCAATTAAAAATATATATTCCCATGGAGGCCAGATTATTTTTTGGATATGCTGGTTTTTCCTCAAATTCTGCGACCCGCATCTCCTCATCCGTGTTCATGATTCCGAACCTGCTTGCCTCCGGCCAAGGCACTTCAATTACAGAAATAGTGGCATCCGCGCCTTTTTCAATATGATAATTCAGCATCAGCTCATAATTCATTTTATAAATATGATCACCGGATAAAATCAGGACATATTCAGGATCATACTGCTTTAGATAATTGAGGTTCTGATAAATAGCACTCGCTGTTCCCGTATACCACTTGACTTCCGATGATTCGCTGTAAGGGGGCAGCACTGTCACACCGCCGTTCTTTCTATCAAGATCCCATGCGCTGCCTATGCCAATATACGAATTCAGGACCAGCGGCTGGTATTGGGTAAGAACACCGACTGTATCAATTCCGGAATTGGTGCAATTGCTCAATGTGAAATCAATAATCCGGTATTTCCCTCCAAACGGAACGGCAGGTTTCGCCAGGCTTTTTGTCAGAGAACTAAGCCTGCTCCCTTTCCCTCCTGCTAATAACATTGCGACGCACTTTTTCTTTCCCATTTCCCTTCCTCTCCTTCCGATGTTTTACAGGGCGTAAAATTGAAATGCCAAATGGCGGAATAGACATTTCCAAACTGAACGGCTTGCCATGAAACTCTTTTTCCTCAGTCTTAAGGATCCTCTTGTTGATGCAATTTGATCCTCCAAAGCTATCACTGTCACTGTTGAGTATTTCCCGATAAGACCCCGCCTTTGGAACTCCAATACGGTAATCAGGGTAGAAAGCAGGTGTGAAATTGCAGACAATCACAAGAAAATCATCCACTTTAGAGCCTTTCCTGATAAAAGAAAAGATGGATTGGTCTGCATTATGACAATCAATCCATTCAAAACCATCCTGAAGGTGATCAAGCTCAAAAAGAGCCTTTGAACGTTTATAAACCTTTATTAAATCTTTCACATAATCATTTGCTTTTTTATGCATCTCGTAATCAAGCAGATGCCAATCAAGCTGTTCTTTGTCTTTCCATTCGGAAAACTGCCCAAGTTCGCTCCCCATGAAAAGAAGCTTCTTGCCGGGGTGGGCAATCATGTAGCCAAGCAGGAGCCTGAATTGGGCAAATTTTTGCCAGTAATCTCCCGGCATTTTATCAAGCAGCGATTTTTTCCCATGGACAACTTCATCATGTGAAAAAGGCAGTATGAAGTTTTCTGTAAAAGCATACAAAAGCGAAAATGTCATCTTTCCATGAGCACCAGATCGCCTCTCAGGAGCTGTTTCCATATATGTAAGAACGTCATTCATCCAGCCCATATTCCACTTGTAATGAAAACCCAGCCCTCCATAATGGACTGGTGCAGTCACTTGCGGCCAGTCTGTTGAATCCTCTGCCATCATGAGAAAGGAAGAGTCATATTGAGAAACAACTTTATTTAAGTTCTGCAGAAAACAGGTGCCGAATGGATTTTCTGTCTTCCCATCCCGGTTAGGCCAATAGATAATATTAGCGACTGCATCAACCCGGAAGCCATCAATATGATATTTTTCCATCCAAAAAACAGCGTTGGAAATAAGAAAGCTTTGAACTTCTTTTTTGCCGTGGTCAAAATTGGCAGTGCCCCATACTCTGTTCTCTCTGTCGCCTTCTGTTTCATACTCATACAAATACGAACCATCAAACTGGTAAAGGCCATGGGCATCCTTGCAGAAATGCCCCGGCACCCAGTCCAGAATGACCCCAACACCGTGCTGGTGGCACTGATCAACAAAATACATAAAATCATGCGGGCTGCCATAACGGCTTGTAACAGAGTAATAACCTGTTCCCTGATAGCCCCAGGAAGCGTCGAGCGGATGCTCAATTAGAGGAAGCAATTCTATATGCGTAAACCCATGTTCGACCACATAAGGAATTAGCTCATCTGCAAGCTCCCTGTATGTATACAGACTTCCAGATTCTTTTTGCTTCCACGAGCCCAAATGGACTTCATAAATGACTGCAGGCTCCGTATAAATAGACTTCATTTCTTTTTTTTGGATCCATTTGCTGTCATTCCACTGATACCCATCCAGCGAATATACTTTAGATGCTGTATTGGGCCTTACTTCTGAAAAAAAGCTATAAGGATCAGCCTTTAATAACACATCTCCTTTCTTTGTTTCAATTTCATACTTATACAAGGCACCTTCCATGTTTCCATCCAGCTGAATAAACCAGACACCTTCATTATTCACTCTATGTAAGGTATAGCCTTCTCCATTCCAATCATTAAAATCACCGACTAATCTGATAATTTCAGCATTCGGTGCCCACACACAAAAACGGGTAAGCACTTCTCCGCCATTGGAAACTACATGTGCACCAAATAACTGGTGACTCTCGTAATATGTCCCTTCATGGAACAAATGCAGCTGATAATCGGTTGGAAACAAAGTATCCACTACCATCCTTCTCCCCACCCAGTCTCGTTTCTTTTGACTTTCCTGTTATATTCGGCGAACGTGAGAAAAATCCTTGTAAAAGTTTTTTTAATTTTATGACAACAATGTTCAAATCCCGCTAAAAACCGATAGCATTCTGCCCAATTTAACAGCCTTCGACATAATCTCCGGTAAACTTAGACAAAATAAAACAAAGTATGCAAGCAAAAAATGAAAGGAGAATAATATTTTGAGCAATAAAGAAGAGGAATTTTTATTGAATGAGGCATCAAAAAATGAAACAAGAATTCCATTATTTGAAGCACCGGATGGAAAGATTATGGCCACTGGCGATATGTTTAGAGGCCCCTATACGGGAATATCTTCCGAAATCGATTTGAATAATCCAGGCAATAAATTAAGCAAGGAAGAAGAGAAGTTTGATTAAAAAACAGGGAAGTAACTAACTGAGGGAAGCTGGAACAGAACAGAAAAGACAACAAAAAAGCTGCCAACAAATTGTTGACAGCTTTTTTGTATGACCCCTACGGGATTCGAACCCGTGTTACCGCCGTGAAAGGGCGGTGTCTTAACCGCTTGACCAAGGGGCCAATATGGCGGAGAAGGAGGGATTTGAACCCTCGCGCCGGTTACCCGACCTACACCCTTAGCAGGGGCGCCTCTTCAGCCACTTGAGTACTTCCCCATATATGGCTCCGCAGGTAGGATTCGAACCTACGACCGTTCGGTTAACAGCCGAATGCTCTACCACTGAGCTACTGCGGAACAATAATATAAAATGGTGGGCCTAAATGGACTCGAACCATCGACCTCACGCTTATCAGGCGTGCGCTCTAACCAGCTGAGCTATAGGCCCATTTTGGAGCGGGTGAAGGGAATCGAACCCTCATCATCAGCTTGGAAGGCTGAGGTTTTACCACTAAACTACACCCGCGTTAAGATTAAAAATGGTGGCTCAGGACGGAATCGAACCGCCGACACAAGGATTTTCAGTCCTTTGCTCTACCGACTGAGCTACTGAGCCACATATTGTTTATTTTGTAAAAATGGCGGTCCGGACGGGACTCGAACCCGCGACCTCCTGCGTGACAGGCAGGCATTCTAACCAACTGAACTACCGGACCAGATTGCGGGGGCAGGATTTGAACCTGCGACCTTCGGGTTATGAGCCCGACGAGCTACCGGACTGCTCCACCCCGCGATAGTATTATTAAAATATGGAGGAGGAAAGGGGATTCGAACCCCTGCGCGGTTTGACCCGCCTGTCGGTTTTCAAGACCGATCCCTTCAGCCGGACTTGGGTATTCCTCCGTATAAATGAAAGTGGTGGACCTTGTAGGACTCGAACCTACGACCGGACGGTTATGAGCCGTCTGCTCTAACCAGCTGAGCTAAAGGTCCAGCATTGATTAATTAAATGGTAGCGGCGGAGGGGATCGAACCCCCGACCTCACGGGTATGAACCGTACGCTCTAGCCAGCTGAGCTACACCGCCGAAATGCTAAAATATTTATGGTGGAGCCTAGCGGGATCGAACCGCTGACCTCCTGCGTGCAAAGCAGGCGCTCTCCCAGCTGAGCTAAGGCCCCAATAATAAATGGTCGGGAAGACAGGATTCGAACCTGCGACCCCTTGGTCCCAAACCAAGTGCTCTACCAAGCTGAGCTACTCCCCGTTAATAATGGCGCGCCCGAGAGGAGTCGAACCCCTAACCTTTTGATCCGTAGTCAAACGCTCTATCCAATTGAGCTACGGGCGCATGATTAAATTCTACTGGTGCCGAGGACCGGAATCGAACCGGTACGGTAGTCACCTACCGCAGGATTTTAAGTCCTGTGCGTCTGCCAGTTCCGCCACCCCGGCAATAAATGGAGCGGAAGACGGGATTCGAACCCGCGACCCCCACCTTGGCAAGGTGATGTTCTACCACTGAACTACTTCCGCATAAAGAATGGTGCGGGTGAAGGGAGTCGAACCCCCACGCCTTGCGGCGCCAGATCCTAAGTCTGGTGCGTCTGCCAATTCCGCCACACCCGCAATATGAAATTAAAATGGTGAGCCATGAAGGACTCGAACCTTCGACCCTCTGATTAAAAGTCAGATGCTCTACCGACTGAGCTAATGGCTCATAGTTTTATGAGACTTCCTAAAGCCTGTTATGTGCAGTCAGATGTTCCAAAGCTAAACGCTTTGTCACAGATTGCTATTCGGGTGAAGTGATTCACTGGTGCTGCAATCTGCTCTACCGACTGAGCTAATGGCTCGTTGAAGTGGTGCCGGCGAGAGGACTTGAACCCCCAACCTACTGATTACAAGTCAGTTGCTCTACCAATTGAGCTACACCGGCAGCTTGAATATTTAAATTAATGGTGGAGGATGACGGGATCGAACCGCCGACCCTCTGCTTGT